>NZ_JBYAZJ010000009.1:0-208624 GCF_057444735.1 Enterobacter sp. B79-1 | reverse complement strand
TCGGCGTGGCCTGGGCAGTCTACGTGTGCGTAGTGGCGAGTCGGGGTGTCGTATTCAACGTGGGAAGTGTTGATGGTGATACCACGAGCTTTTTCTTCTGGTGCGTTATCGATCTGGTCGAATGCACGAGCAGAACCACCGTAGGTTTTAGCCAGAACGGTAGTGATTGCAGCAGTCAGGGTAGTTTTACCATGGTCAACGTGGCCGATAGTACCAACGTTGACGTGCGGTTTTGTACGTTCAAATTTTTCTTTAGACACGGCTATATTCCTTACTATAGTGCTCTCCCCTTTGGAGAGAGCACGGGACTTAGGTTTTAATCCTGTGGATTACTTACCACGGGCTTCAATAACGGCCTGAGCAACGTTGTTAGGCGCATCATCATACTTCAGGAATTCCATAGTGTATGATGCACGACCTTTGGTCAGAGAACGCAGCTGAGTTGCATATCCGAACATTTCAGACAGCGGAACTTCAGCGTGGATCTTAACGCCAGTTACTTCAGATTCCTGACCACGCAGCATACCGCGACGACGGCTCAAGTCACCGATAACGTCACCGGTGTTCTCTTCAGGAGTTTCTACTTCAACCTTCATGATCGGCTCAAGCAGAACTGGTTTTGCTTTCTTAAAGCCTTCTTTAAAGGCAATAGACGCAGCCAGTTTAAACGCCAGTTCAGAGGAGTCAACGTCATGGTAAGAACCGAAGTGCAGACGAACACCCATGTCAACAACTGGATAGCCAGCCAGAGGGCCCGCTTTCAGCTGCTCCTGGATGCCTTTATCAACGGCTGGGATGTATTCGCCAGGAATTACACCACCTTTGATGTCGTTGATGAACTCGTAACCTTTAGGGTTAGAGCCCGGCTCCAGTGGGTACATGTCGATCACAACGTGACCGTACTGACCGCGACCACCAGACTGCTTAGCGTGTTTACCTTCAACATCGGTAACTTTCGCACGAATCGCTTCGCGGTAAGCAACCTGAGGTTTACCCACGTTCGCTTCAACGTTGAATTCACGCTTCATACGGTCAACGATGATGTCCAGGTGCAGCTCACCCATACCAGCGATGATGGTCTGGTTAGATTCTTCATCAGTCCATACGCGGAATGATGGGTCTTCTTTCGCCAGACGGCCCAGAGCCAGACCCATTTTTTCCTGGTCAGCTTTGGTTTTTGGTTCAACCGCGATGGAGATTACCGGCTCAGGGAATTCCATACGCTCCAGAATGATCGGGTGATCTGGGTTACACAGGGTGTCACCAGTAGTCACGTCTTTCAGACCGATAGCTGCAGCGATGTCGCCCGCACGAACTTCTTTGATCTCTTCACGTTTGTTAGCGTGCATCTGTACGATACGGCCAAAACGCTCACGCGCCGCTTTCACGGAGTTCAGGATGGTGTCACCGGAGTTAACCACACCAGAGTAAACGCGGAAGAAGGTCAGGTTACCCACGAATGGGTCGGTAGCAATTTTGAATGCCAGTGCAGAGAACGGCTCGTCATCACTTGCGTGACGCTCAGCCGGAGTATCTTTACCGTCATCCAGGATGCCGTTGATCGCAGGTACGTCAACTGGGGATGGCAGGTAGTCAACTACCGCATCCAGCATCGCCTGAACACCTTTGTTCTTGAACGCAGAACCACAGGTTACCAGGATGATTTCGTTGTTCAGAACGCGCTGACGCAGAGCTTTCTTGATCTCTTCTTCAGTCAGTTCTTCACCACCCAGGTATTTCTCCATCAGCTCTTCAGAAGCTTCAGCAGCGGACTCGATCAGGTTCTGGTGCCATTCGTCAGCCAGGTCCTGCATGTCTGCTGGGATATCTTCGTAAGTGAAGGTAACGCCTGCGTCTTCTTCGTTCCAGTTGATGGCTTTCATTTTCACCAGGTCGATAACACCGGTGAAACCTTCTTCAGCACCAATTGCCAGCTGCAGCGGAACAGGGTTCGCGCCCAGACGGGTTTTGATCTGACCAACAACTTTCAGGAAGTTAGCACCCATACGGTCCATTTTGTTAACGAACGCGATGCGTGGAACTTTATATTTGTTCGCCTGACGCCATACGGTTTCAGACTGTGGCTGAACACCACCAACTGCGCAATAAACCATTACCGCGCCGTCAAGAACACGCATGGAACGTTCTACTTCGATGGTGAAGTCAACGTGGCCTGGGGTGTCGATGATGTTTACGCGATGCGGTTCGTACTGCTTAGCCATACCTGACCAGAATGCAGTAGTCGCTGCGGAGGTGATAGTAATACCACGCTCCTGCTCCTGTTCCATCCAGTCCATGGTGGCTGCGCCGTCATGAACTTCACCGATTTTGTGGTTTACACCGGTGTAGAACAGAATACGTTCGGTAGTAGTGGTCTTACCGGCGTCGATGTGCGCACTGATACCGATGTTACGGTAGCGTGCGATGGGTGTTGTACGAGCCATTTGATTCCTCGTTTGTTTCTTTAGGCGTTCAGTTAAGTTACCCAGAGCGGGCGGCTTCTCTGAAGCGCCCGCCTGGTGACTAATACTCCGAAGGGATTACCAACGGTAGTGTGCGAACGCCTTGTTGGCTTCTGCCATACGGTGAACGTCTTCACGTTTCTTAACTGCAGTACCTTTGTTTTCTGCAGCATCAGAAAGTTCGTTCGCCAGACGCAGAGCCATGGATTTATCACCGCGTTTACGAGCAGCTTCAACGATCCAACGCATTGCCAGAGCATTACGACGAACCGGACGAACTTCAACTGGAACCTGATAAGTAGAACCACCAACGCGGCGGGACTTAACTTCTACAGTTGGGCGAACGTTGTCGAGAGCGACTTCGAAAGCTTCCAGTTCATTTTTACCAGAACGCTGAGCCAGGGTCTCAAGCGCGCTGTATACGATTGCTTCTGCAGTAGATTTTTTACCATCTACCATCAGGATATTTACAAATTTTGCCAGCAGTTCTGATCCGAATTTCGGATCTGGAAGGATTTTACGCTGACCAATGACGCGACGACGTGGCATGGGAATACTCCGTTGTTAATTCAGGATTGTCCAAAACTCAAAGAGTTTAGTGTGACATTAAGATAAATCAGTTTGGCCTTACTTAACGGAGAACCATTAAGCCTTAGGACGCTTCACGCCGTACTTGGAGCGAGCCTGCTTACGGTCTTTAACACCTGAGCAGTCGAGCGCACCACGAACGGTGTGGTAACGAACACCCGGAAGGTCTTTAACACGACCGCCACGGATCAGGATCACGGAGTGCTCCTGCAGGTTGTGACCTTCACCACCGATGTAGGAAGTCACTTCGAAACCGTTAGTCAAACGCACACGGCATACTTTACGCAGTGCGGAGTTTGGTTTTTTAGGAGTGGTGGTATATACACGAGTACATACGCCACGTTTCTGCGGGCAGGCTTCCAGTGCAGGCACGTTGCTTTTTGCAACTTTGCGTGCACGTGGTTTGCGTACCAGCTGGTTAACTGTTGCCATTAAATAGCTCCTGGTTTTAGCTTTTGCTTCGTAAACACGTAATAAATCGACCTCATACAATATGAGGACGCGAAATTTTAGGGCTACGTCGAAAAGGTGTCAAGAAATATACAGCGATCTCAAATCACCAGTTCATTTGACTGGGGTGTGTCACAGTAAGATTGACGAAATCAGTATAGCCAACCACGTCAATTTTGGCTGAAATTTGACCAGTAAGACCTCGCGCTTCAAGATCGTCTTTCAGCGCAGAGATGGATATGGGGGCACTGCTGAGGATTTCAACGAACTGACTACCATCAAGCGCCGCAAGCACACCGTCCTGAATCAGCAGCAAATCATCCCCTTCGCGCAACATGCTCAGTAACGCGTCGATATCACATTGCCACGGGGAATGGCTCAGGGTGTGCAGCATGTCAGCCTCAGAAAGTCAGAACAGTATCATATTGAGAGAGTTGTTCGCGCAGCGCACCCGCGGGGAGGAGCGTGACATCCAACACGAAAGGCGTCTTATCATTGAGACCCCGCGCAGCCAAAGAGTCAGCACACACGTAGAAGGTTTCAATGTCGTAAAGCGGTAAAACTTTGAAGGTAGCGATGTAGTCCCGTGCCAGAATTGCCTGCGGTTGCTGGCCCGCCAGCAGCTGGAATACGCCGTCTCCCAGAAAGAATACGCCAATATCTTCGGTTAATGCGGAGGTTGCAAGCAACGCGTCCAGCCCTTCTCTGCCAGACGCACTCCCATGGGGAGCAGACGAAAAAACAAACGCAACACGCTTCATTAAAACTGCACCACTCTGTCGCAGGTTAGCGCGGCCTGGGCCAGTGCCCCCAGGCCACTCAACGAAAAACCGGGCTGCAGGTTAGCCCCTGGCAAGCCGAGACGCTCCGCTTCGGCCGCATCCGTCACGCCGCGACGCAATGCCGCAGCCACGCAGATATGCAGCTCAACGCCCTGCTTTTCGTTTAATGCCTGCCAGGCGCGGACAAGGTCAAATTCATCGCTCGCCGGTGACGTAAACTGGTTCGCGTTATAGACCCCTTCCCGATAGAAGAAGACGCTCGCCAGTTCGTGTCCAGCCTCAAGTAGCGCATGAGCAAACTGCAGCGCACTGCTGGCCTGCTGAGTGCCATACGCCGGGCCTGTCACCATTAACGCAAAACGCATTACTTGTCTTGCCCCAGGAAATCGCCGCTTTTGAACTGGCGAATGTAGAGGTAAACCGTGTGCTTGGAGATATTCAGACGATCGGCCACCTGGTTAATGGCGTCTTTGATGTCAAAAATCCCTTTCTCGTAGAGGTTCAGTACGATCTGACGGTTCTTGGCGTTGTTCGATACGTTGCGGTCGGCATTCACCTCTTCAATGGTGAACTCCAGCGTCTGGGTCACCAGATCCTCAACAGAGGAGGCAAAATTCACAGAAGAGCCCACATCTGGGGTTTCTGGTGGGATAAAGGTACTCATGATTTGCGAGAACGGTACATCAAGGTTCATGTTGATGCACAGCAAACCGATGACACGATGGTCACGGTTTCGAATGGCGATAGTTTCTGATTTCATCAACACACCGCTTTTGGCGCGGGTGAAGTAACATTTGGAGACGCTGCTGTCCGCGCCGGTCATGTCATGCAACATACGCAATGCAAGGTCGGTGATTGGCGAACCAATTTTACGGCCAGTATGTTCACCATTCGCAATGCGGATGGCGGAACACTTCAGATCTTGCAGGGAGTGCAATACGATTTCGCAGTGGGAGCCAATGAGCATCGCTAACCCGTCCACCACCGCCTCGTAGGATTTCAGAATATCGAAGTCGGTCTGGTCAAAAGGACGTTGATCCAGCAAATCGAGTTCACTGGTTTCGTTGGTTAAAAGCGACCTGGACATGAAAAAAACACTCCTTTTCAGGAGCCTGTCGTTAGGTTTTCAGGGCAGGCTCATTATCTACACGGACAACTAAATTAATACAGCGTGTATAGCGCTTTCCAGTGTTAATTATATCTGCCCTACAATAAAAAAACCGCCGCCTCAAAGGCGGCGGTTTTTTTTCAGCATTACTTCTTAGCAGCAGCAGCTTTATCGTCAGCCGGAGCATCTGCCTTGGCATCCGCTTTAGGTGCCGGTTTGATGTCCAGCAGTTCTACGTCAAAGACCAGCGTAGAGTTCGCTGGGATACCCGGAACACCGGTTTTGCCGTAAGCCAGATCCGGTGGGATGACCATCTTGATCTTGCCGCCTTTCTTGATGTTCTTCAGGCCTTCGGTCCAGCCCGGGATCACACCGTCCAGACGGAAGGAAAGAGGCTCACCACGGGTGTAAGAGTTGTCGAACTCTTTACCGTCGATCAACGTACCTTTGTAGTTAACCACAACGGTGTCGCTGTCTTTAGGCGCATCACCGGTACCTTCTTTCTCAACTTTGTACACCAGGCCAGTAGAGGAGGTTTTTACACCTTTTTCTTTAGCAAAGGTATCGCGGTAGGCTTTGCCTTTCGCTTCGTTGTCTTTGGCATCTGCTTCCATTTTGGTCTGAGCAGCACCTTTCACACGCGCTTCAAACGCCTGCAGAGTCTGTTCGATTTCCTGGTCAGACAGTTTGCTCTTATCTGCAAACGCATCCTGAACACCCGCGATCAGCTGAGTTTTGTCCAGTTTGATGCCCAGTTTCTCTTGCTCTTTCAGAGAGTTTTCCATGTAACGACCCAGAGATGCGCCAAGTGCGTAGGCGGATTTCTGGTCGTCATTTTTGAACGCAGCTTTGCTGTCTGCAGTTGCAGCAGGCTTCGCTGCACTGTCAGCAGCGAAAGACAGCGGTGCATTCAGTGCGACAGCCATTGTCGTCGCCAGCAGCGTTACTTTGAACAGTGATTTCATCCATATCTCCAGGGCCTGGGGACTCTCACCCCAGCATTAAACGTAAATGAGTGACGTACTATAAATCGTTGCGGAAGAAATCTACAGACAGACTCTCCCGATTCTCGTCTCTTTTCAGACTATTTTTGTTTAAATAAGTTTCTTGCCAAAGGGATGGATACTGCACTTGAGGATAAACTCAGTTAAACTTCGCCGCCGCAGGCCCATTATGGCGAGTGTGAAATTGACGAGGTGAACCATGAAGGACACATTGATTGAAGCGAGACTGGCTGAGCTGGAAAGCCGACTGGCTTTTCAGGACATCACCATCGAAGAACTTAACCAGACCGTAACCGCCCATGAACTTGAAATGGCAAAGCTGCGCGATCTGATGCGCCTGCTCACTGAAAAAGTGAAGGCAACGCAGTCGTCGCACATCGCCTCTCAGTCAGAAGAGACGCCACCACCTCATTATTGAGGCGTAAAAAAAGCGGGATATCCCCGCTTTTTTTGTGCCCGGTGGCGCGAAGCTTACCGGGCCTACATGTCAAATACCCTATGGATTTCGAGTCGCAGGAAGGCGGCAAGCTTGAAAATCCCCGAGAGCATAGATAACTATGTGACCGGGGTTTGAAAGCGCAGCCAACGCACCAGCGGCTTGAAAGACGACGGGTATTAGTGGCAGCCGCAGCCGCCGTTGCCGCAACCACCTTTACCGTGGTCGTGACCATGGTCGTGATCGTGGCCGTGACCACCGCAGCAGCCATCGTGGCCGTGATCGTGGTCATGGTCGTGACCGTGTGCACCGTGAACGTGGCCATGAGCCAGTTCTTCTTCGGTTGCTTCACGGATCGCAACAACTTCTACGTTGAATTTCAGGTTCTGGCCAGCCAGCATGTGGTTGCCGTCAACCACAACGTGGTCGTCTTCAACTTCAGTGATTTCAACCGGCACCGGGCCCTGGTCGGTTTCCGCCAGGAAGCGCATGCCAACCTGCAGTTCGTCAACGCCCATGAACACGTCTTTAGGAACGCGCTGAACCAGGTTGTCGTCATACTGACCGTAAGCGTCGTTCGCGCCTACAGCAACGTCAAATTTGTCGCCAACGTCATGACCTTCCAGCGCTGTTTCCAGGCCAGAAATCAGGGAGCCGTGACCATGCAGGTAGTCAAGCGGCGCACTCACCGGAGACTCATCAACCAACACACCGTCTTCTGTACGTACCTGATAGGCCAGGCTGACCACCAGGTCTTTTGCTACTTTCATGATATCTCCTGAGCGTGGGAAAATTGCTGGCGCAGATTGTAGCGGAAATCTGCACCCGTGTACCCTTTAGCTTAAAAAAACTCAGGGCATATCGCTAGTCCGGATGAAAAATGCCGATCACTTGCTCTTCTTTGCGAACGTGATCGCGGGCCTCTTTATCAGCCTCACGCATCTGGTGACCGCACTTAACACACTCAACTACATCAATATTATTCTCACGCCACATAGCCAAAGTATCTTGCGCCTGGCAGGTCGGGCATTTTGCCCCCGCGATAAAGCGTTTACGTACAGCCATCTTTCGTTACCCTTTATTCAAATTCGTCCCAGCCGTCCAGTTGGCGTCGTTCCTGTTGCATCTCTCTCTGGAAGATCTCCTCCAGCTCGCGACGCGCTTCCCGCACGCGGGAGATTTGCGCCGTATCGGTATGGACCGGCATCAGCTCGCGCAGCATCCGCATATCCAGCCGGCGGAAGTGCATCTGGGCGCGCTGCGCCTGATGCGGATGCATGCCGAGCGAGATCAGCGCCTTACGGCCCAACTCCAGCGCACTGGAGAATGTCTCACGGGAGAAGTGTTTCACACCCGCCTGCAACAATTCGTGAGCTTCAACACGTCCCCGCGCACGCGCCAGAATATGCAGATGCGGGAAATGCTGCTGACACAGCTCCACCAGCTTCATGGTATCCTCCGGATCGTTGCAGGTAATCACGATGGACTCTGCCGCTTCCGCCCCCGCCGAGCGCAGCAGCTCGAGCTGGGTCGCGTCGCCGTAGTAAACCTTATAGCCATATTTGCGCATCAGATTGACCGCGCTGATATCCCGCTCCAGTACCGTAATGCGCATTTTGTTCGCCATCAGCAAACGCCCAATCACCTGTCCGAAACGGCCAAAACCCACGACGATAACCTGTGGCTTATCATCCTCCACCCAGGGCGCTTCATCTTCATCATCAGCTGGGTTAAACCGGCGCGACAGCAGTGTATCCACCAGCTTCATCAGCAGCGGCGTGGTCATCATCGACAGCGTGACCGTCACCAGCAGCAGCGCCATCTGGTCATCTTTGAAGAGTTTTTGGGAAGATGCGGTAGAGAACAGCACAAACGCGAACTCTCCTCCCTGGCTTAGCACGCTTGCAAACTGCATGCGTTCCGAGCTACGCAGCCCGTAAATACGGGCCAGTACGTAGAGCACCAGCGTTTTCACCGCCACCAGCACCGCCACGCTCACGGCCACCCACAGCAGATGGGTATAAAGCACGCCAAGGTTCAGCGCCATGCCGACCGAAATAAAGAACAGCCCTAACAGCAGCCCCTTAAACGGATCGATGGCAATTTCCAGTTCGTGACGATATTCGCTCTCCGCCAGCAGCACCCCGGCGATGAACGTCCCCAGCGCCATCGACAGCCCCAGCGCATCCATAAACAGCGCAGAGCCAAGCACCAGCAGCAGCGTCGCGGCGGTAAACACTTCACGAACGCCCGAGGCGGCAATAAAGCGGAAGACCGGACGCAGTAAGAAACGCCCGCCAATCAGCATCCCCGCGAAGGCCAGCACCTTCATGGAGATTTTTACCCAGTCAAAATGATCGTCACCGGATCCTGCCAGTAGCGGCACCAGCGCCAGCGCCGGGATGACGGCCAAATCCTGAAACAACAGCACCGAAAAGCCCAGCTGTCCGGCTTCGTTGCGATTCATCCCTTTGTCGCGCATCAACTGCAGCGCCATCGCCGTGGAGGACATTGCGAGCCCAATCCCGCCGATCACCGCCGCCTGCCAGGAAAACTGCGTCAACATGAGCAGCCCGCCCAGAATCGCGGCGCTGAACAGCACCTGTGCCGCCCCCACGCCGAAGATGGAGCGGCGAAGCTGCCACAGCTTAGACGGGTTCAGTTCAAGGCCGATGATGAACATCAGGAACACGACGCCCAGCTCGGAGAAATGGAGGATCTCATCCACATCGCTGATGAATCCCAGCCCCCAGGGGCCGATGGCGATCCCCGCCAACAAATACCCCAGCACTGCACCGATCCCGATACGTGCCGCAAGCGGCACCGCAACAACCGCCGCAAATAAAAACAGCACCCCGGCGAGGAGTAAATTCGATCCTTCCATCAACGACCTCCTGCCGGAATCGGTGAGGCCAGCCATTCACCGTAGGCTCTGGCGTGGCTCGCCAGCTCTTGTGGCTGCTGGCGTCGCGCCCAGTAGACAATAATCGGGCTCATCCAGTGCATACGGCACATTGCCGCCGTCAGTTCGAAGGGACGCAGGATATCGCTCATCGGATAACGGTTCAGCCCGTCGTGACGGTAAGCGCTTTCAGGTTCACCGGTCGTGATGACGCTACGCCAGTACTTTCCCGCCAGCTGGTTTCCCCCCACCCCGCTGGAGAAGCCCCGGCTCAGCACGCGGTCCAGCCACTCTTTCAGCAACGCCGGGCAGCTATAGGTATAAAGCGGATGCTGGAACACAATGACGTCATGCTGACGCAGCAGTTCCTGCTCGTAAGGAATATCAATAAAGAAATCAGGATAGTGCGCGTAGAGATCGTGCACCGTTACGTTACTGAGCTGTGTAGCCGGCTTAAGCAGCACCCGGTTCGCCACCGAGTCCTGAGATTCCGGATGGGCATACAGCAGCAGCACCTTTGCTGTCTGAGACATCATTCCCCTCCCGGTCTTGTTTCTGTTTTTGTGTATCGTCGTTGTTTTGGGCTACCATGGCGGCCCGGTGGGGAAAATGGCCCACACCTTACATTATCATAATGACAAATTAACATAGTCGGAACATACGGCGCTTCTATGATTGTTTTCTCCTCGTTACAAATTCGTCGCGGCGTGCGCGTCCTGCTGGATAACGCCACTGCTACCATCAACCCGGGCCAAAAAGTGGGTCTGGTCGGCAAAAACGGCTGCGGTAAATCCACCCTGCTGGCGTTGCTGAAAAACGAGATTAGCGCGGATGGCGGTAACTTTACCTTCCCGGGGAACTGGCAGCTTGCCTGGGTAAACCAGGAGACGCCTGCGCTGAGTGAGCCGGCGCTCGACTATGTTATCGACGGCGACCGTGAATACCGCAAGCTCGAGGCAGAACTCAACGCCGCGAACGAGCGCAACGACGGTCACGCCATCGCCACCGTTCACGGCAAGCTGGACGCCATCGACGCCTGGACCATTCGCTCCCGCGCCTCCAGCCTGCTGCACGGCCTGGGCTTCAGCAATGAACAGCTGGAACGCCCGGTGAGCGACTTCTCGGGCGGCTGGCGCATGCGCCTCAACCTGGCGCAGGCGCTGATCTGCCGCTCTGACCTGCTGCTGCTCGATGAACCGACCAACCACCTCGATCTTGATGCCGTTATTTGGCTGGAGAAGTGGCTGAAGAGCTATCAGGGCACTCTGATTCTGATCTCCCACGACCGCGACTTCCTCGACCCGGTGGTGGATAAAATCATTCACATCGAACAGCAAACGATGTTCGAGTACACCGGCAACTACAGCTCCTTCGAGCGCCAGCGCGCGACGCGCCTTGCCCAGCAGCAGTCCATGTACGAAAGCCAGCAGCAGCGCGTGGCGCACCTGCAGAGCTTTGTGGATCGCTTTAAGGCCAAAGCCTCAAAAGCCAAGCAGGCCCAGAGCCGCATCAAGATGCTGGAGCGCATGGAGATGATTGCCCCGGCGCACGTGGATAACCCATTCCACTTCAGCTTCCGCGAGCCTGAAAGCCTGCCGAACCCGCTGCTGAAGATGGAGAAGGTCAGCGCGGGCTATGCCGAGCGCATTATTCTCGATTCCATCAAGCTCAACCTGGTGCCGGGTTCGCGCATTGGTCTGCTGGGGCGTAACGGCGCCGGTAAATCGACGCTGATCAAACTGCTGGCGGGCGAGCTTAACCCGGTCAGCGGTGAAATCGGCCTGGCGAAGGGCATCAAGCTGGGCTACTTCGCCCAGCATCAGCTGGAATTTTTACGCGCGGATGAATCGCCGATTCAACACCTGGCGCGTCTGGCGCCGCAGGAGATGGAGCAGAAGCTACGCGACTATCTCGGCGGCTTCGGCTTCCAGGGCGATAAGGTGACGGAAAACACCGAGCGCTTCTCCGGGGGTGAAAAAGCCCGTCTGGTGCTGGCGCTGATCGTCTGGCAGCGCCCGAACCTGCTGCTGCTCGATGAACCGACCAACCACCTGGATCTCGACATGCGTCAGGCGCTGACCGAAGCGCTGATCGAGTTCGAAGGCGCACTGGTTGTGGTTTCGCACGACCGCCACCTGATCCGCTCTACCACGGACGATCTCTACCTGGTGCACGGCGGCAAAGTTGAACCGTTCGACGGCGATCTGGAGGACTACCAGCAGTGGCTGACGGACGTGCAGAAGCAGGAGAACCAGCCGGAAGAGTCAGCGAAAGACAACGCCAACAGCGCGCAGTCGCGTAAAGACCAGAAGCGCCGTGAAGCGGAGCTGCGCACCCAGACGCAGCCGCTGCGTAAAGAGATTGCCCGTCTTGAAAAAGAGATGGAAAAGCTCAACGCCACGCTGGCTACCGTTGAAGAGAAGCTGGGCGACAGCGAGCTTTACGACCAAAGCCGCAAAGCGGAACTGACCGACTGTCTGCAAACCCAGGCGAAAACCAAATCCAGCCTCGAAGAGTGCGAAATGGCGTGGCTGGACGCGCAGGAACAGCTGGAAGCCATGCTTCAGGCCGACTAAACCATCGGGAGGGTTATGCGTTTCGATACCACGAGCGATATTACATTCCGCAAGCTCAGCATCTTCATGACGTTTATGGAGAAGGGGAATATCGCGCGTACCGCCGAAACGCTGGGCCTGAGCGGCGTCAGCGTGCACCGTGCGCTGCACACGCTGGAAGAGAACGTGCGCTGCCCGCTCTTTACCCACAAGGGGCGTAACCTGATTGCGCTCCCCTCCGCGTGGACGCTGCTGGAGTATTGCCAGGAGGTGATGCAGGTGATGGAGCGCGGGCTGGAAGAGTCCCGCAAAATTGCCGGAATCGGCCAGGGGCGGCTGCGCGTGGGCACGCTCTACTCGCTCACCCTGGAAACCGTACCGCGTCTGATTATGGGCATGAAGCTGCGCCGTCCGGATCTGGAGATGGATCTGACGATGGGCTCCAACGACACCCTGCTGCACATGCTGGATGACGGCTCGCTGGACGCGATTCTTATCTCCATCTCTGAAAGCGATATCGATCGCAACAGCCTTGAAGTTCTGCCGCTGTTCCATGACGACATCTTCCTTGCCGCACCGGCTTCCGCCACGCTGGATACAAGCGGCCCCGCGGATCTGCGTGATTACAAAGATCAGAAATTTGTCGCGCTTGCAGAAGGCTTTGCGACCTACGCCGGGTTTCAGGAAGCGTTTCATATCGCCGGGTTCGAGCCGGAAATCGTCACGCGCGTTAATGACATTTTCTCGATGCTGAGCCTGGTGCAGGCAGGCGTTGGATTTACGCTGATGCCGGGCAGGATGAAGAAGGTCTACGAGAATTCCGTGCAGCTGTTGAAGCTGGCGGAGCCGTACCAGATGCAGCAGCTGATCGCGATTGTCTTTGCCCGTAACCGCGAGCAGGACCCAAGCCTGCGGGCATTAGCCGCCGAAGGGCGGATGTATGCGCGCAGCTTACAGGAAGGTGCCTGATGTTAGTGCCCGGTGGCGGCTGCGCCTTACCGGGCCTACTCCTGGATTGTAGGCCCGGTAAGCGTAGCGCCACCGGGCAAAAAACTCACGCACGAAGCCGACCCGCCAGATGCACCGCCACGTCCACCCCGCTGCGCTCCAGTGAAAGGGTTTCCCCTTCCCACGCGGCCTGGCGCGTCAGGCAGGTCAATATGCCGCCAGGCGGCATTTCAATCGCCAGCCGCGCTTCGCGTTCGTTAGCGGAGATCACCGCCTCCTGCCAGCGCACGGTTCGCGCCATGTTCATCGCCAGATCGTCGGCAATCTTTTCCGGCTGCCAGAGCACGCGACCGGTACTGCCGCTCAGGTAGGCGCAGCGTGGACGAGCCAGCGTAACGGGCTCAAACGCCGACGCCAGCTTTTTCGCCGGTTCCGCCAGCAGCGCGCAGTGCGACGGCACGCTAACCGCCAGCCGCCTGGCCTTGCTCGCCCCTTTTGCCAGCGCGCGTTCTGCCACCTGCGCCATCCCCTCATCGGTTCCGGCGATGACGATCTGCGTTTCGGCGTTCAGGTTAGCAACGTAGGTTCCGGTGCCTTCAATCAGCGTTTCCACCTGCGGCAGGGTCAAGCCCATGATGGCCGTCAGGCCGTAGCCGTGCGGATACGCCTGCTCCATCAGGTCACCGCGCAGCGCCACCAGCCTCAGCGCGTCCGAAAAATCCAGCGCGCCCGCGATAACCGCCGCCGGATAAGCGCCGATGGACAGCCCGCTAACAATATCCGGCGTCACGCCGCGACGCTCCAGCTCGCGCGCCCAGGCCACGCCGGAAATCAGCAGCGAAAGCTGAACCGCGCGGGTGTGAGCGAGTGAGGCTGCACTGTCCAGCGTATCCACTTCGGCGCCCAGCACCTCACGCGCCTGAGCCAGTTCCGATCCCGGCAGGTTTTGCAGCATGCCTTCGTGCTGCGTGCCCTGCCCCGGAAAGGTAAACAGTATTTTCATCACTCCTCCCTGCGCCACGGATCCGCCACCAGGCGCGGTCCACATTGAGTTTTTAGCAGCGTTTTGCCGTCGCGCAGCCACTCCGCCAGCGCAAAGCCCCCTTCGGGGGTATCGACCTGCGTATCCGCCCGACACAGTGCGCGGCTCAGCTGCGACTGCCATGCAGTAAAAGCATCCGGGGAAATCGGCTCAGGGGCGCGGATCAGCAGATCAAGATCGCTGTCGGCATGGATCACCGGAATACCGGTCGCCAGCGCGTAGCCGGTGCTGCCGGTAATACCCCACGTCCACGGCCACGCCTGCTGAGCCAGCTGCAGCGCCACCTGAACCGGCGGCTGGGTCACAAAGGGCGAGCGCAGCAGATCGGCGGTGGCGCACAGGTCTTCAGGCCGCACCACGCGCTGCACGTTTTCGGGCTTCACCCATCCAGCCGCCCGCTGGTCGCGACGCAGGCCGCGCACGCCAACGGGAATACGGCCTTCATTATCAACATCACGCCGCACCACTACCGGCAGGCCAATATGCCAGGCTGCCTCAACCCAGGATTCGGTGATGCCTTCCAGCGCGTCGCGCGCGGTAAGCCAGATGAGGTCGTGCGGACGTAATGTTGTGGTCATGATTACATTCCTGAAGTCAGCGAGATAAACAGCGGAAGCGACAGAATACACAGTACGGAGCTTAACAGCAGCACGGCTTCAGCATCCGGCGACTGCACGCCAAAGCGGTTACCGAACACCACGCCGAAGAAGCCCGCGGAGAGCGCAATCATCAGGATAGCGGTAATCGCCACCGAGCCGTGCAGACCGAAGATCAGCACGATACCCCAGGCAATCGCGGGCTGAATCAGCAGCTTGGCGATGGTTGAGGTAATCACCATGGTGTTGATCTGCAGCTTGCGGGCAGAGAGGATCACCCCGGTCAGGAACAGCGCCGCAGCGGTGGCGGACAGCCCCAGCGGTTTAATCGCCGCAAGCACCAGTTCCGGCATTTTGATGCCGATGGCGGAGAGAATCACGCCCAGCAGCGGACCCATCACGATCGGTTTTTTAATGGAACGCCACATCAGCACCGGCAGCATGGAGAGCGTCGAGCCGGAATTATTCCCCTCGGCGCGCGCTTTCTCGCGCTCCAGGATCAGCAGGCAGAACGGGGTCATCAGCACCGAACCGCAGGCAATAGAGACCGCAACGGAAAGCGACGTGGAAGATCCTTCACCCAGCACGCTGCCCAGAATCGGCAGACCCAGCGCCGCGTAGTTCGGCAGGGCAACGGTAAGCGTCAGCACCGCCGCGTCCTGCGGGGATTTCTTAAAGACTTTTGTGGCAAGGAAGTAGATGGCCGCATAGGTGATCCACATCGCCAGGGTCAGCACCAGGATCAGCGGCGACTGCGCCACGATGCCGGTCCACGGAGTTTGCACGGTGGCGCTAAACAGCGCGGCAGGCAGTGCAAAATCCATCACGAAGATATTGAGCAGGGAAACGTTTTTGTTATCGACCATCTTTGCCTTACCGGCCCAGAATCCCAGCAGCATGATGACGAAAATCGGTGCAAGAGCATGAACAATTACGTAAGTCATAAATCACCTGTAGTAAAAAAAGTTTTAGCACTGGTGCGATGTTTATTATTTTTCAGGATGCAGGCTCCCACGCGGGCGCAGCGCTCGCGCCCACGGGGGGTTGCATCTCTGGCAGGTCTCTTTTTTACTTACCAGCTGGCTCGCATACGTTCGCGTACGAGCGCCGAGCTGCGGCGGTTGTCAGCACCCAGACGGTTTTTCAAGGTGATATCCTGACGTGCGTCACTGATGGCCTGCTGCAGGGTAGTTTTCACCTGCGCCAGATCGTTATCGGATGGGGCATCTGGGTTGCTGATGTCCAGCAGGTTAGAAAGCAGCCCCAGCGTGGCGTAGTTGCTGATGTCATACGCCATTGGCGGAATGGTTGCCGCCAGTTTTTCCAGCGCCTCGACGGTACGCAGCGTAATGCGCGCCGCAGACTCTTTGCCCATCGCGTGGATCAGCACACCTTTGTCGTTAAAGGCAATCAGGCGGTTGGCCTGGTAGCCGTGCGCCAGAAACGCGCCGGACATCGCCTTGCCGACGATAAGCCCAATCACCGGATGACCGGCCAGGCGCGCGTTCGCATACGCGGCAGCGGCTCCCGCCAGCGCCTGGTGAATACCAAACGCCTCTTCCCGACGGCCATAGGCCTGGCTTGGGACGTCAATCACCGCCACAATCGGGCGCTTAACGGCCTTATCGGCATCCGCCACGACGGTTTCACTGACCACTTTCGCCAGGGTCCAGCCTTCCAGCAGACCGACTTCACCTTTCGCCGCGCGCGGGAAGTGGTTGTTGGCATCCGGCACCACGGCAACAAAACGCACCGCTTCGCCGTTCAGCTCGCCGTCTGCCGCCTGCACGGACGGGCAGAGCCCTTCGATACGTTTGGCGTTCGGGGCGAGGGTTTCCAGCCAGAGCTCGCCACGGCTCATTGAGTTAGTCATCATTTCACCTCCCGGGCAAAAAGCGCGTTAATCTGTTCGGCATCGGCCTGTTTGCGGGTGTCGAAATTCGTCAGACGGTTCAGGTAATCGTCGTAGTTATCGGTGCGGTGTTTCGCCGGTACGCCTTTCGCAATCGCCTCGTTCATCGCCGCTTTCACCGCGTTTACGCCGTCGCCTACCAGCGCATCCACCAGACCGCTTTGATAGCGCACTTCGCCGCCGGTCATGCTCCAGATAAACGGACGGTCGCGGGAGTCGTACTCTTCAATCCCCGCCTCCTGCTCGATAACCTGCGGGCCGTTGAGGCCAAGACGCGCTTCGCGAGTCACAATCAGGTAGCTGCACAGCGCCGCCGCGATGGACATCCCGCCGAAGCAGCCCACGGTCCCGGCCACAATCCCGATGACGGGCGTGTAGCGACGCAGGTCTACAATCGCAGCGTGGATATCGGCAATCGCCGCCAGGCCGAGGTTCGCCTCCTGCAGGCGCACGCCGCCGGTTTCGAGGCACAGCACCGCCTGAGTCGGAATGCCGTTGCGGTTATCTTCCGCCGCCAGCTCCAGCGCCGCCGCCATTTTGGCGCCGGACACTTCGCCCATGCTGCCGCCCTGGAACGCGCCTTCAATCGCGACGACGACCGCAGGCTGACCGTTGATGGTGCCTTTTGCGACGACCATGCCGTCATCGGCCTGTGGGACAATGCCCTGCGGCCCAAGCCACGGAGAGATAATGCCTTCAAACGGATCCAGCAGTTCGCGGTAGCTGCCGTCATCCAGCAGCGCCTGCGCGCGCTGGCGCGCTTTTAGTTCGATAAAGCTGCTGTCGTTACGCATGGCTTACCCCCTCAAAGACCTGTTCGATGCGAATGCGCGCCACGCCCGGCGTCGCGCCGAAGTCGTGGATGGTCAGTTTGCCTGCGGGCAGGCTGCTGACGGTGTGCAGACGGTTGAACAGCGCCTCCCAGCGACCACGGCTGTTGTCGACTGAGGTAGTAATATCAATGGTTAACGTCTGGCCCGGTTCGGCGGTGAAGAGCACCTCCATATCCCCGGAGCCGACGACGCCCGCTAGCGCCCTGCCGCTTACTTCGCGGCTGGCGGGCACGGTCAATGTAATTTTTTCCATAACATCCTCTTAATGCTTTGAATAAGGCGTTTCGACGCGGTCGAGAAACAGCGTGGCGGCAAGCAGGTCGGCAGCGCCGCCCGGTGACGCGTTGAGCGAGAGCATCTGACGGTCTAAGCTCGCCAGCGCCTGCTGCCCTGAAAGCGTTGCGCATCCTCCGGCGTTCAGTACCGCACGAGCACCGTTCTGCATGGCGTCCAGCCCCTCCATTCCGGCGCGCGACAGCACGCAGGTGTCGGTGAGTGACGTCATGATCGCCATCAGCGCGTCGAGCCTCGCATGCGTTTCGCTGCTGCCGTTGAGACGGCTGAGGCGAAGCTGCGGCAGCGCGCGCTGCATAACGTGCGGGAACGCCTGCTGCGCCTCTTCGCGCGCGCCCGGCACGCGGTAGCGGTGCGTGGCGCGCAGCCCTTTGCTGAACACTTTCGGCGCCGCATCGTCCGGGAGTTTCGCCAGCTGAGCGGCGGTATTCGCGACGGCCTGCGCAGTCGCCCCCCCGCCCAGCATCGCCACCGCGCTCACCAGCAATCCCAGCGCCCAGATCGCACCACGGTGGGTATTAACCCCGTCGGTGGCTGCCATCATCTGCTGCTCGCCTTCGCGGCCAAGACGGCCAACGGTTTGCCGAAGCGCAATGTCCGCCGGACGCTGCCAGCTCTGCTGCGCCAGCGCCTGAAACGTGGGGGTCAGGCTGCGCGCGGAGCGCTCCATCAGCGCAAGGGATAAATCGTGGTGCGCGCCGTTCCCCCGACTGTCCACCAGACCGGGTTTCGGGCTTAGTCGTGCTTCGTCAATCAGACACTGCGTGGCGGTTCGCGCCAGCCATTCGGCACCGCCTTCAACCTGAATCTGGGGCAGAAGTTTCATTACCAGCTCCGGAATTTCGCAGGTGGGTTATACAGACCGCCGGACCACTCAACGAGGTCAGACACGCTCCCGGCTGCCAGAAGAGAGCGGGTGGCGTCGGTGCGACGGATCCCCATATCTTCCGGATACACCACCTTGCCGCTCTGGCGCAGTTCCGCCACGCGTTTAGCGTCAACGCCCAGGCCGATATCGGTGATCCCCGCGACGGCGGCAACCATGGCACGACGCTCTTCCAGATCTTTCGCCCGGTAGAGGTAAGCAATCCCCTCTTCCGTCAGCACGTGCGTCACGTCATCGCCGTAAATCATCACCGGTGCCAGCGGCATGCCGGAGGCTTTCGCCACGTCAACGGCATCAAGTTTTTCCACGAAGGTCGGCTTCACGCCCGCCTGGAAGGTTTCGACCATCTGCACGACGAGTTTTTTACCGCGCTGCATTGGGTCAGGCTCGGTGATCATGTTCAGCCAGGCCGGGGTCGCATGACGACGACCGTGCGGGTCATGGCCCATGTTTGGCGCACCGCCGAAGCCGGAAAGACGACCGCGCGTCACCGTTGAGGAGTTGGCGTAGCCGTCAACCTGCAGCGTAGAGCCGATGAACATATCCACCGCGTACTGGCCTGCCAGCTGGCAGAAGGCGCGGTTGGAACGCATGGAGCCATCGGCACCGGTAAAGAAGACATCAGGACGGGCGCGGATGTACTCTTCCATCCCCAGCTCGCCGCCGAAGCAGTGCACGCTTTCCACCCAGCCGCTTTCAATGGCGGGGATCAGCGTCGGATGCGGGTTCAGCGTCCAGTGTTTACAGATTTTGCCCTTCAGGCCGAGCTGTTCGCCGTAGGTGGGCAGCAGCAGCTCAATCGCTGCGGTGTTAAAGCCGATACCGTGGTTCAGGGACTGCACCTGGTGTTCCGCATAGATGCCTTTGATCGCCATCATCGCCATCAGGATATGTTCCTGTTTGATCAGGCGCGGGTCGCGGGTGAACAGCGGTTCGATAAAGAACGGCTTGTCCGCAACGACCACGTAGTCGATCCAGGAGCCAGGAATATCGACGCGCGGCAGATCGCACTCGTCGTCCACCAGCTCGTTCACCTGCGCGATGACGATGCCGTCGTGGAACGCGGCGGCTTCCACCAGCGCCGGGGTATCTTCGGTACTCGCCCCGGTGTAGAGGTTGCCTTTGCGGTCGGCTTTAAAACCGGCAATCAGCGCCACGTTGGGGGACAGGTCGACGTAGAGGCGCGAGTAGAGTTCGATGTAGGTGTGAATTGCACCGATTTCGAGCTGACCGTCTTCCAGCAGCTGCGAGATACGCAGGCTCTGAGTCCCGGAGAAGGAGAAGTCCAGCTTGCGGGCGATGCCTTTTTCAAAGATATCCAGATGCTCGCTGCGGCCAACGCTCGGCATGATCATATGCAGGTCGTGAATGATTTGCGGGTTCACTTCAGCCAGCGAGCGGGAAAGGAAATCCGCCTGCTTCTGGTTGTTGCCTTCCAGCACGACTTTATCGCCCGGGGCGATCAGTTTTTCCAGCATGGCGACAAGATCGCCGGTTGGCAGTACCTTGCCCTGCACCGGTACGGACGCCAGACGACGCGCTTTCTCGCTGCGTCGTGTGTTCCATTGCCGGGTGGGTGTTTGCCCAGATAACATTATTAACCTCCTGATTCAGCACATCATTCTGATTTGCTTAACGTTGAGTAAAGTCTGCGCTCTGGCGAGAAAGGCATCAATTAAGCGTAGAGCTGAATCATTAGCCTGAGAGTAATAATCAAGGTAAAGATTTGTGATCGGGATCAGTTCATGGTTCGGAAATCCAGGCTAAACGGGGTACAATTCGGAAGGTATAGTAAATTTCTGACAAGAATCAGCATCGCCCTTATGACCCAAATCATTCCATCAGACTTCGACATTGCAGCCGAAGAGAGCGCAGAGTTCGTGCCCATGCGCGGCGTGGCTAACCCCCACCTGCAAACCATGCTGCCGCGCCTGATCCGCCGCAAGGTGCAGTTCACCCCGCACTGGCAGCGCCTGGATTTGCCGGACGGCGACTTTTTAGATCTCGCCTGGAGCGAAGCGCCGGAGCAGGCCCGACACAAACCTCGCCTGGTGGTGTTTCATGGTCTGGAAGGCAGCCTGCACAGTCCCTACGCCCACGGTTTAATCGAGGCGGCGAAAGCCCGCGGCTGGCTGGCGGTGGTGATGCATTTTCGCGGCTGCAGCGGCGAGCCGAATCGCCAGAAGCGTATTTACCACTCCGGTGAAACCGAAGACGGCACCTGGTTCTTACACTGGCTGAGAGAAAATTTTGGCACGGTGCCAACGGCGGCGGTGGGCTATTCGCTGGGCGGTAATATGCTGGCCTGCCTGCTGGCGAAAGAAGGTGATGCAGTCCCGCTGGATGCCGCTGTTATTGTCTCCGCTCCCTTTATGCTCGAGCAGTGCAGCTACCATATGGAGAAAGGGTTTTCCCGCGTCTATCAGCGCTACCTGCTCAACCTGCTGAAGGCAAACGCCGCGCGCAAGCTGAAGGCCTACCCTGATACCCTGCCGGTTAGCCTGCAGCAGCTCAAGCGCGTGAAGCGTCTGCGCGAGTTTGACGATCTGATTACCTCGAAGATCCACGGTTTTGCCGATGCGATTGACTATTACCGTCAGTGCAGCGCCATGCCGCTGTTGAATCAAATCACCACGCCGACGCTGATTATCCACGCCAAAGACGATCCGTTTATGGATCATCACTCTATTCCGGCACCGGAGCATTTACCGGCTAACGTGCAGTATCAGCTCACCGAGTACGGCGGGCACGTCGGCTTTGTTGGCGGCACGCTACGCAGGCCGAAAATGTGGCTGGAAACCCGCATCCCTGACTGGCTCACCTCTTTTCTGGACGGTAAAAAATGATTATCCCCTGGCAGGATCTCGCTCCCGAAACGCTCGATAATCTGATTGAAAGCTTTGTATTACGTGAAGGCACCGATTATGGTGAACAAGAACGTTCGCTCGAACAAAAGGTCAGCGATGTTAAGCGCCAGCTGAAAAGTGGCGACGTGGTGCTGGTGTGGTCCGAACTGCATGAGACGGTCAATATCATGCACCGCAACGCGTTTCACGGCTGATCTGTAAACCTTTCCAGTCAGGGAGTTGCTATGTCTGCCAGACATCCGGTTATTGCCGTAACGGGCTCAAGTGGTGCGGGTACCACCACCACCAGCCTCGCCTTTCGCAAGATTTTCGCACAGCTGAATCTACGGGCGGCAGAAGTGGAGGGCGATAGCTTTCACCGCTATACGCGCCCGGAAATGGACATGGCCATCCGCAAGGCGCGCGATCTGGGCAAACACATCAGCTATTTCGGGCCGGAAGCCAACGATTTCAGCCTGCTGGAACAAACCTTCCGCGAATACGGGCAGAGCGGGACCGGGCAGTCCCGCAAATACCTGCACACCTACGACGAAGCGGTTCCCTGGAATCAGGTGCCGGGGACGTTCACCCCGTGGCAGCCGCTGCCGGAGCCGACCGACGTGCTGTTTTACGAAGGGCTACACGGCGGCGTGGTCACGCCTCAACACGACGTCGCGCGTCACGTAGATCTGCTGGTCGGCGTGGTGCCGATTGTTAACCTTGAATGGATCCAGAAGCTGACGCGTGACATGAGCGAGCGCGGGCATTCTCGCGAAGCGGTGATGGATTCCGTCGTGCGCTCCATGGAGGATTACATCAACTTCCTGACGCCGCAGTTCTCCCGCACCCACATCAACTTTCAGCGCGTGCCGACGGTGGATACCTCCAACCCGTTTGCGGCCAAAACGATCCCGTCGCTGGATGAGAGCTTTGTCGTCATCCATTTCCGCAATCTAGAAGGCATTGATTACCCCTGGCTGCTGGCGATGCTGCAGGGCTCGTTTATTTCGCATATGAATACGTTGGTAGTGCCGGGCGGAAAAATGGGGCTGGCGATGGAGTTAATTATGACGCCGCTGGTCCAGCGACTGATGGAAGGGAAGCAGATCGCGTGAGTTGTTTTGCCCGGTGGCGCTGCGCTTACCGGGCCTACGGTCGTGCTTTTGTAGGGCGGGTCAGCGAAGCGCCACCCGCCAAAAGATTAAGCCTCGATCACTTCATACGAATGCGTGATTTTTACCGCTTTCTCCAGCATTAACGCCACAGAGCAATATTTCTCCGCAGAAAGGTCTACGGCGCGTGATACTGCGGCATCTTTCAGTTCTTTACCGGTCACGATAAAGTGCAGATTAATGTGCGTGAACAGGCGTGGCGCCTCTTCGCGTCGTTCGGAAGTAAGCTTCACTTCGCAATCGGACACATCATGACGACCTTTTTGCAAAATCGACACCACGTCAATTGCGCTGCATCCGCCCGCCGCCATCAGCACCATCTCCATCGGGCTTGGGGCTTTGTCGCCGGAGTTACCGTCCATCAAAATCTGATGTCCAGAAGCGGATTCGCCCAGGAACGTTAAACCTTCAACCCATTTCACACGCGCTTGCATATTCATTAACTCCAACGTTGCATTTTTGGTGACAGATTACGCGTGCATTACATTTCTCGCAACGGAAGGCGACCTGCATCATGCTGAAGCGAGACACCAGGAGACACGCGGCAAAAGCTATGCTAAAACACTCTGGATGCTACAGTAATACATTGACGTTACACATGTATGCAGAGGACATCAAACTTTACTGGCTGCGAAACGTTACGACAGCCGACTTCCCAGGGTATGGGTAAGAATTCGATTGCAACCCCAGAGTCCGGATGCATCTTATGACTCTGGTGACAGCTTATAACAGAGGATAACAGCGCATGGTGCTTGGCAAACCGCAAACAGACCCGACTCTCGAATGGTTCTTGTCTCATTGCCACATTCATAAGTACCCATCGAAGAGCACGCTGATTCACCAGGGTGAAAAAGCGGAAACGTTGTATTACATCGTTAAAGGCTCGGTGGCAGTGCTGATCAAAGATGAAGAAGGGAAAGAGATGATCCTTTCTTATCTGAACCAGGGCGATTTCATCGGTGAACTGGGCCTGTTTGAAGAGGGCCAGGAACGTAGCGCCTGGGTTCGTGCAAAGACAGCATGTGAAGTGGCTGAAATTTCTTACAAGAAATTCCGTCAGCTGATTCAGGTTAATCCTGACATCCTGATGCGTCTTTCTTCCCAGATGGCGCGCCGTCTGCAGGTGACGTCTGAGAAAGTGGGTAACCTCGCCTTCCTGGACGTGACCGGCCGTATCGCGCAGACCCTGCTTAACCTGGCGAAACAGCCAGACGCCATGACCCACCCTGACGGCATGCAAATTAAAATTACCCGCCAGGAAATTGGTCAGATCGTCGGTTGCTCCCGTGAAACAGTGGGCCGTATCCTGAAAATGCTGGAAGACCAGAACCTGATCTCCGCCCACGGTAAAACCATCGTGGTTTACGGAACGCGTTAATTCCGCTCAAACGGCGTGCCATCGCAAGGTGTCACGCCGTTTTTGTCTCTACTCCCCATGTGGCGCAGGCTGATCTATCACCCGGAAGTTAACTACGCACTGCGACAAACGCTGGTGTTGTGCCTTCCTGTGGCCGTGGGCCTGATCCTCGGACACCTCCAGCAAGGTCTGCTGTTTTCCCTCGTGCCCGCCTGCTGCAACATTGCCGGTCTGGACACGCCGCATAAGCGCTTTTTCAAACGCCTGATTATCGGTGGCTGTCTGTTTGCGGGCTGTAGTCTCGCCGTACAGCTCCTGCTTGCCCGTGATATCCCGCTGCCCCTGATCCTGACCGTGCTGGCGATGACGCTTGGCGTGACGGCGGAAATCAGTTCGCTGCACGCGCGCCTGCTGCCCGCCTCGCTGATTGCGGCTATCTTCACCCTGAGCCTCGCCGGGAATATGCCGGTGTGGGAGCCACTGCTGATCTACGCCCTTGGCACGCTCTGGTACGGGGTGTTTAACTGGTTCTGGTTTTGGCTCTGGCGGGAACAGCCGCTGCGTGAATCCCTGAGCCTGCTCTATGTGCAGCTTGCGGATTACTGTGAAGCCAAATACACCCTGCTCACCCAGCATACCGACCCGGAGAAATCCCTGCCGCCGCTGCTGACGCGTCAGCAAAAGGTTGTCGACCTGATTAGCCAGTGCTACCAGCAGCTGCACATGCTTGCCGCCAACAAGAACCACGAATACAAACGGCTGCTGCGCACTTTCCAGGTGGGGCTGGACCTGCAGGAGCATATCTCCGTTAGCCTTCACCACCCGCAGGAGGTACAAAAGCTGGTAGAGCGCAGCCATGCAGAAGCAGTGATCCGCTGGAACGCCCAGACCGTCGCCGCGCGGCTTAGGGTACTGGCTGACGATATTCTCTATCACCGCTACCCCACGCGTTTTAACATGGATAAACAGCTCGGCGCGCTGGAGAAAATCGCCCGTCAGCATCCGGATAACCCGGTAGGCCAGTTTGCCGCCTGGCACTTCAGCCGTATCGCCCGCGTGTTGCGTACGCAGCGCCCGCTTTATCCCCGCGACCTGATGGCGGATAAGCAGAAACGTCTGCCGCTGCTGCCTGCGCTCAAAAGCTATCTGTCACTGAAATCCGCCGCCCTGCGCAACGCGGCGCGGATAAGCGTGATGCTGAGCATTGCCAGCCTGATGGGCATGGCGCTGCACCTGCCTAAACCCTACTGGATCTTAATGACCGTGCTGTTTGTCACGCAGAACGGCTACGGGGCCACGCGAGTGCGTATCTTCCACCGGGCTGGCGGAACGCTAGCCGGGCTGATTATTGCGGGCGTGACGCTTCACTTCCACGTGCCGGAAGGCTATACGCTGGTCGGGATGCTGGCGATCACCATGGTGAGCTATCTGATCATCCGTAAAAATTACGGCTGGGCGATGGTGGGCTTTACGGTCACGGCGGTGTACACCCTGCAGCTGCTCACGCTCAACGGCGAGCAGTTTATCGTGGCTCGTCTGGTCGATACACTGATTGGCTGCCTGATTGCCTTCGGCGGTATGGTCTGGCTGTGGCCGCAGTGGCAGAGCGGATTGCTCAGGCAGAACGCCCATGACGCGCTGGAAGCTGACCAGCAGGCCATTCGCCTGATCCTCAGCGACGATCCGCAGCCCTCCCCGCTGGCGTATCAGCGGATGAAGGTCAACCAGGCGCACAACGCGCTGTTTAACTCGCTCAATCAGGCGATGCAGGAGCCGGGGTTTAACTCGCACTATCTTGCAGACATGAAGCTGTGGGTGACACACAGCCAGTTTATCGTCGAGCACATTAACGCCATGACCACGCTGGCGCGCGAGCACACGATGCTGACGCCGGATCTGGCGCAGCGCTATTTGCAGTCGTGTGAAATTGCGTTGCAGAGGTGTCAGCAGCGTCTGGAGTATGACTCGCCGGGTGAATCGGGTGATTCGAATATTCTGGAAGCGCCTGAAACGCTGACCCACGGGCCGATGAGCACCCTTGAGCAGCATCTGCAGCGCGTTCTGGGGCATTTGAACACCATGCACACCATTTCATCGGTGGCATGGCGTCAGCGCCCGCATCACGGGATTTGGTTAACGCGCCGGTTAAAGCGAACCGAGTATTAGCCTTTAACGATCTTCGCGACCGCCGCGGCAAAGCGGGTTAATCCATCTTCAATATCTATATCTTCCACCACCAGCGACGGCGCAAAGCGCATCACGTCAGGTCCGGCATTGAGCACCATCACCCCTTCGTGCGCGGCGGCGTGCAGGAAATCACGCGCGCGGCCTTTGAACTGCGGCTTCAGCTCGGCGCCAATCAGCAGCCCCATGCCGCGGATCTCGCTGAAAACATCATATTCATCGTTAATCTGCTGGAGATGCTTCACGAACAGCTCACGCTTCGCGCTAACGCCGTTCAGCACCTCAGGCGTATTGATAATATCAAACGCGGCACCCGCCACGGCGCTCGCCAGCGGGTTGCCGCCGTAGGTAGAGCCGTGAGAGCCGACGTGGAACGCAGAGGCAATCTCCTGCGTCGTCAGTACCGCACTCACCGGGAAACCGCCGCCGAGCGCTTTGGCGCTGGTCAGGATGTCCGGCGTCACGCCGTAATGCATGTAGGCAAA
This sequence comes from Enterobacter sp. B79-1, assembly GCF_057444735.1. Lineage (NCBI taxonomy): Bacteria > Pseudomonadati > Pseudomonadota > Gammaproteobacteria > Enterobacterales > Enterobacteriaceae > Enterobacter > Enterobacter sp. B79-1. The sequence continues at coordinate 181,782 of NZ_JBYAZJ010000009.1, read as the reverse complement.
CAGATCCCCGGTGCGCCCCATGCCGCACTGCACTTCATCAAAGACCAGCAGCGCCTGATGCTCGTCACACAGTTCGCGCAGCCCTTTCAGGAATTCCGGCGTCGCTGCGGTCACGCCGCCTTCGCCCTGAATAGGCTCGACCACCACCGCGCAGGTGTGGTCGTCCATTACCGCTTTCACGGCATGCAGATCGTTAAACGGCACGTGGACAATGTCTGCCGGTTTCGGGCCGAAGCCGTCTGAATACTTCGGCTGGCCGCCAACGGAGACGGTAAAGAAGGAGCGTCCGTGGAAGGCATTGTGGAAGGCGATGATTTTGGTTTTGTACGGGCTGTGGCGCGTGGTGGCGTAGTAGCGCGCCAGCTTAAAGGCGGTTTCGTTGGCTTCGGTGCCGGAATTCATAAACAGCACGCGTTCCGCGAAGGTGGCATCGATGATCTTACGCCCCAGACGCAGCGCCGGTTCGTTGGTGAACACGTTGCTGGTGTGCCACAGGGTTTCGCCCTGGGTTTTCAGCGCCTCCACCAGCGCGGGATGGCAATGGCCCAGCGCCGTCACCGCAATCCCGCCCGCGAAATCAACATACTCTTTGCCCTGCTGATCCCAGACGCGGCTGCCTTTCCCCTTCACAGGGATAAACTCAGCCGGTGCATAAATCGGCAGGATCACTTCATCAAATGTTGCACGGGTAATTGCTGGTTGTTCAGTTGCCATGTCATGACCATCCATTTTTATGTCACAGTGATTGTGAAAATATAATCACAAAATATGCATAAAAAATCACAGCAAGGCAACAGATATTCAGCGATTGAGGAAATTTGCCAGCAGCGCGTGTCCCTGCTCGCTGAGGATGCTTTCCGGATGGAATTGCACGCCTTCGAGATCCCACTCGCGGTGACGGATACCCATGATCTCCTGCGTCTCGCTCCAGGCGGTGACCTCAAAGCAGGCGGGTAGCGTCGGCGGGTCAATGACCAGAGAATGGTAGCGCGTCACGGTTAACGGATTATTTAACCCTGCGAATACGCCCGTGCCGGTGTGGGTGACCGGAGAGGTTTTCCCGTGCATCACTTTCGCAGCGCGCACGATGGTGGCACCAAACGCCTGGGCAATAGCCTGATGGCCCAGGCAGACGCCCAGAATCGGCAGTTTGCCTGCATAGTGGCGGATAACATCCAGAGAAATGCCTGATTCCGAGGGCGTACACGGCCCCGGCGAAATCACGATTTTCTGCGGGGCCAGCGTGTCGATATCGGCCAGGGTGAGGTCATCATTACGGCGGACAACCACCTCTGCACCCAGTTCACAAAAATACTGGTAAAGGTTCCAGGTGAAGGAATCGTAGTTATCAATCAGCAGAATCATGGCGGCTCCCGAAAAAATGCCGCCCTATTCTACTCAGATTCCCGCGCTTCGCTCACTACTTTGGCAAAGATAACGCTCAGCGCGGTCAAATCGCCCATCGCGCCGCTTCGGTTAGCCGCCACCCACTGCTCGGGATCGATATTCCGCCAGTCCAGCGCGTAACCCGCGTGGAGCGCCAGCTGCTCGAAGAAGACGCGTTGGGCAATGCCGTTGCCGCGTATAAAAGGATGCAGCATATTGATTTCACAGTAGTAATGACTAACCTTGTCAACAAAAGCCGCCTTCTCAAGGCCCACAAGATACTTTTCGCTTTCAAGCGCCGCCATCAGCTCGTTGCCCATCTTCTCGATGTACTCGAAATGGCAGAAGGGAATGTCACCCTTAAAAATATCGTCGGTACGGAATTCGCCTGCCCGCTTCATCTCGCTGTGATACAGATGGCGGTGAATCAGGCACAGATGGGGCAACCCGGGCGCGGATGGCCCAAGCTCCAGCGTTTCGATGTGGGGCGCTGAAGGACCATGACCTTTTTCAAGGAGACAACTGGCCTGCAAATTGACGCTACGCTGCTGTTCCCAGAGACGGGATTTTTGCTTGTCGGTGAGTTTTTTCACTTAACGCCTCCCTGAATAGTCCGTTTGCCACAAGTATAAGCAGCAAAACGCGCTTTCGCAGGGAGGGCTACATAACGCGGGCAGAAGAAACCCGCGTTCAGAAGAGTTACGGCAGAACTTTTGCGGAAAGGATAACGATCGGTTTTGACGGGACATTCTGATACGGGCCGACGTCGTGAGTAGGCACCTGAGAAATCTTGTCGGCCACGTCCATCCCTTTCACGATTTTACCGAAGACGGCATAGCCAAAGTCGCGCTGGCCGTGGTCAAGGAAGGCGTTATCCGCCACGTTGAGGAAGAACTGGCTGGTCGCGCTGTCTTTATCTGCGGTACGCGCCATGGAGATAGTGCCGCGCTTGTTCAGCAGGCCGTTGTCCGCTTCGTTTTTAATCGGTGGGTTAGGCTGCTTCTGCTGCATCTGCTCGTTGAAGCCGCCGCCCTGCACCATAAAGCCCGGGATCACGCGGTGGAAAGTGGTGTTGTTGTAGAACCCACTGTTCACGTAGTCGAGGAAGTTTTTCACAGAAACAGGGGCTTTCTGGCTGTTCAGTTCCAGCTCAATATTCCCGGCAGAGGTGGTCAGCAGGACGTGAGGGTCACCCTTGGCTGCCAGCGCAGCAGGGGAAACGGCAGAAAGAGCAAACACAGCTGCAACAGCCGCCAGTGTTGATTTGAGCATGAGAATTCCTTAACAAAGCGCAGTATAAAAAGCGAATGGCTTGATTCTAAAGAGCAGTATGAACGGAGACCAGCCTTTTACCTAATTTTACGAAATTGAAACAGTTGTTACCGCGCAAACGATTGGTAATAGCGCCATTTTACGTGATCTGCATCACACAAAAATATGCAAATGTGATCAATATTTTCTGAAAAGATTTAATTAGATCACTTTCGAGTCTAAAATCTGCCCGCTCTCAGCGCCTTCCCGGCGCTTTTCTTTTTCTGAACAGGCCAGACATGACTAACAGCAATCGCATCAAGCTCACATGGATCAGCTTCTTCTCCTACGCCCTGACCGGCGCGTTGGTGATCGTCACCGGGATGGTGATGGGAAATATCGCAGACTACTTCCAGCTGCCCGTTTCCAGCATGAGTAACACCTTTACCTTCCTCAACGCGGGGATCCTGATCTCTATCTTCCTGAATGCCTGGCTGATGGAAATTGTGCCGCTGAAAACCCAGCTGCGCTTTGGTTTTGTGCTGATGGTCGCCGCCGTGGCGGGCCTGATGCTGAGCCACAGCATCGCGCTGTTCTCCGCCGCCATGTTCGTGCTCGGTCTGGTCAGCGGGATCACCATGTCGATCGGTACGTTCCTGATTACCCATATGTATGAAGGCCGCCAGCGCGGCGCGCGCCTGCTGTTTACCGACTCCTTCTTCAGCATGGCCGGTATGATCTTCCCGATGGTGGCTGCCGTTCTGCTGGCGCGCAGCATCGAGTGGTACTGGGTTTATGCCTGCATCGGTCTGGTCTACGTGGCGATCTTTATCCTGACCTTCGGCTGTGAGTTCCCGGTACTGGGCAAGAAAGCGCAAACTACCGCAGAGCCCGTTGTGAAAGAAAAGTGGGGCATCGGCGTGCTGTTCCTCTCCGTTGCCGCCCTGTGCTACATCCTGGGCCAGCTGGGCTTTATCTCCTGGGTACCGGAATACGCAAAAGGGCTGGGCATGAGCCTGAACGACGCGGGTAAACTGGTGAGCGATTTCTGGATGTCTTACATGTTCGGCATGTGGGCGTTTAGCTTCATCCTGCGCTTCTTCGATCTGCAGCGCATTCTGACCGTGCTGGCGGGTCTGGCGACCGTGCTGATGTACCTGTTCATCAACGGTTCACCGGAACATATGCCGTGGTTCATTCTGACCCTGGGCTTCTTCTCCAGCGCCATTTATACCTCGATCATCACCCTGGGCTCCCTGCAGACCAAAGTGGCCTCGCCGAAGCTGGTTAACTTCGTCCTGACCTGCGGCACCATCGGCACCATGCTGACCTTCGTGGTGACGGGTCCGATTGTCGCCCACAGCGGTCCGCTGGCGGCGCTGCACACCGCGAACGGTCTGTATGCCGTGGTGTTCATCATGTGCTTTATCCTGGGCTTCGTGACCCGCCACCGCCAGCACAACGTCGCAGCGGCGTCTCACTAACGTCTACGCCCCTTTGCGCTCGGCAGAGGGGCTGTTTCTGGCAAAGCTCACCTCTTCTCCCCCGACATCCATCTGGATCCACGTCTGCGCCAGCTGCGTCGTGGCAATCACGCGTCCCTGACGAATCGACCAGCGTACCGGCACCTGGCAGCGTACCGCTTCAAACCCGCTCTCCGCAGGCAGAATAATCAGGTTTGCCGGGTTCCCCGTCTTAATACCGTAATCGCTCAGGCCAAAGGTCCGGGCGCTGTTATGGGTGATCAGGTTCAGGCCGTTGTCGATTTGCGGATAGCCCATCATCTGACAGACGTGCAGTCCCATATGCAGCACCTGCAGCATATTGCCAGTCCCGAGCGGATACCACGGGTCAAACACATCATCGTGACCAAAGCAGACGTTAATGCCCGCGTCCTGGAGTTCTTTCACGCGCGTGATCCCGCGGCGTTTCGGGTAGTCATCAAAGCGCCCCTGCAGGTGGATGTTCACCAGCGGGTTAGCGACGAAGTTAATCCCTGACATTTTCAGCAGGCGGAACAGCCGCGAGGTGTACGCGCCGTTGTAGGAGTGCATGGCGGTAGTATGGCTGGCCGTCACGCGCGGACCGATGCCTGCTTCATATGCCAGCGTCGCCACCGTCTCGATAAACCGCGACTGTTCGTCGTCAATTTCATCGCAGTGAATATCCAGCGGGCGGTCATATTTCTTCGCCAGATCAAAAGCGATATGCAGCGACTGGACGCCATACTCACGGGTGAACTCGAAGTGCGGGATCGCCCCCACCACGTCGGCCCCCAGCTTTAACGCCTCTTCCAGCAGCGCCGCGCCGTTCGGATAGGAGAGGATCCCCTCCTGCGGGAATGCGACGATTTGCAGCGTCACCCACGGCGCTACCTCCTGCTTCACCTCCAGCATCGCCTTCAGGGCGGTGAGCGTCGGATCAGAGACATCCACATGGGTGCGGACAAACTGGATGCCGTTGGCGATTTGCCACTTCAGCGTTTTCCAGGCGCGCGCTTTCACATCCTCATGGCTGAGCAGCGCCTTGCGCTCTGCCCAGCGCTCAATACCTTCGAACAGGGTGCCGGACTGGTTCCAGTTTGGCTCCCCCGCCGTCTGGGTGGTATCGAGATGAATATGCGGCTCGATAAACGGCGGGATCGCCAGCCCGCCGCGCGCATTCAGGATTTCGTAACTTTCGGCATGGGTATCATCCATTGGTGTGACTTCACCAAAACGACCGTTCTCGATGGCGATTTGCCACAGCCCTTCCCGACCCGGTAAGCGAACATTCTGGACAAGCCAAAGCGGTGTTGTAGACATACCTTTCTCCCGAAAAACACGGCTGATATTTAGGAGTACGCATTTTCAAAAAACGCACTCTATTTTGTACACAAAATCGACGAATACGAAAAGCCTGCAAATTCCATAACTTATAAAAATCCTGACAAATCAGTTATATACCACCTTGTGGGTAGGTGAAGGCGTATTTGATTTGCATCAATAAGTGCCCCTGCTGAATCGTTAAGGTAGGCAGTAATAGAAAAGAAATCGAGGCAAAAATGAGCAAAGTCAGACTCGCTATCATCGGTAACGGCATGGTCGGCCACCGCTTTATTGAGGATCTTCTCGATAAAGCCGACGCCGACCGTTTCGACATTACCGTGTTCTGTGAAGAACCCCGCAAGGCGTACGACCGCGTGCACTTGTCTTCCTACTTCTCCCATCATACCGCCGAAGAGCTCTCTCTGGTGCGTGAAGGTTTCTACGAGAAGCATGGCGTAAAAGTGCTGGTGGGCGAACGCGCTATCACCATCAACCGTCAGGAAAAAGTGATCCACTCCAGCGCCGGGCGTACGGTTTTTTACGACAAGCTGATCATGGCGACTGGCTCCTATCCGTGGATCCCGCCTATCAAAGGCTCGGAAACGCAGGATTGCTTCGTTTATCGTACCATTGAAGACCTCAACGCCATCGAATCCTGCGCCCGTCGAAGCAAACGCGGCGCGGTGGTCGGCGGCGGACTACTGGGTCTGGAAGCGGCTGGCGCGCTCAAAAACCTCGGCGTTGAAACCCACGTCATCGAATTTGCCCCGATGCTGATGGCCGAACAGCTGGACCACATGGGTGGTGACCAGCTTAAGCGTAAAATCGAAAGCATGGGCGTGAAGGTTCACACCAGCAAGAACACCAAAGAGATCGTGCAGGAAGGCACAGAAGCGCGCAAAACCATGCGCTTTGCCGACGGCAGCGAGCTGGAAGTGGACTTTATCGTCTTCTCCACCGGTATTCGTCCGCGCGACAAGCTGGCGACCCAGTGCGGTCTCGCCGTGGCGCAGCGCGGCGGGATCATGATTAACGATGCCTGCCAAACCTCCGATCCGGATATTTACGCCATCGGCGAATGCGCTAGCTGGAACAATCGCGTTTACGGTCTGGTGGCGCCGGGCTACAAAATGGCGCAGGTCGCCGTTGACCACATTCTCGGCACCGAAAACGCGTTTACCGGCGCAGACATGAGCGCCAAGCTGAAGCTGCTGGGTGTGGACGTAGGCGGTATTGGCGATGCGCACGGTCGTACCCCGAATTCCCGCAGCTACGTCTACCTCGACGAAAGTAAAGAAGTCTACAAACGCCTCATCGTCAGCCAAGACAACAAAACCCTGCTCGGTGCGGTACTGGTGGGCGATACCAGCGACTTCGGCAACCTGCTCCAGCTGGTGCTGAACGCCATCGAGCTGCCGGAGAACCCGGACGCGCTGATCCTCCCGGCGCATGCCTCCAGCGGCAAGCCGTCTATCGGGGTGGATAAACTGCCCGACAGCGCACAGATTTGCTCCTGCTTCGACGTCACCAAAGGCATGCTGATTTCCGCCATCAACAAGGGTTGCCACACCGTGGCGGCGCTGAAAGCGGAAACCAAAGCCGGTACCGGCTGCGGCGGCTGTATTCCGCTGGTCACTCAGGTGCTGAACGCTGAGCTGGCGAAACAAGGCATCGAAGTGAACAACAACCTGTGCGAGCACTTCGCGTATTCTCGCCAGGAGCTGTACCACTTGATCCGCGTGGAAGGCATCAAGTCCTTCGACGAACTGCTGGCGAAGCACGGCCAGGGCTACGGCTGTGAAGTGTGTAAACCGACCGTCGGCTCCCTGCTGGCCTCCTGCTGGAACGAGTACGTGCTCAAGCCGGAGCACACGCCGCTGCAGGACACCAACGACAACTTCCTGGCGAACATTCAGAAAGACGGGACCTATTCCGTTATCCCACGTTCTGCCGGTGGCGAAATCACGCCGGGAGGGCTGGTGGCCGTGGGCCGTATCGCCCGTGAATTTAACCTGTACACCAAAATCACCGGCTCCCAGCGTATCGGCCTGTTTGGCGCGCAGAAGGACGACCTGCCGGAAATCTGGCGTCAGCTGATTGAAGCGGGCTTTGAAACCGGCCACGCGTATGCCAAAGCGCTGCGTATGGCGAAAACCTGCGTGGGCAGCACCTGGTGCCGCTACGGCGTGGGCGACAGCGTGGGCTTCGGCGTGGAGCTGGAGAACCGCTACAAAGGCATCCGCACCCCGCACAAAATGAAGTTTGGCGTCTCCGGCTGTACCCGTGAATGTGCGGAAGCGCAGGGTAAAGACGTGGGGATCATCGCCACCGAGAAAGGCTGGAACCTGTACGTCTGCGGCAACGGCGGGATGAAGCCACGCCACGCGGACCTGCTGGCCGCGGATCTTGACCGCGACACGCTGATTCAGTATCTCGACCGCTTCATGATGTTCTACATCCGCACCGCCGATAAGCTGACCCGTACCGCTTCCTGGCTGGATAACCTGGAAGGCGGCATCGACTACCTGAAGTCCGTCATCATCGACGATAAGCTGGGCCTGAACGAACAGCTGGAAGCCGAAATGGCTCGCCTGCGCGAGGCGGTGATCTGCGAGTGGACTGAAACCGTGAACACGCCTGCGGCGCAGACGCGCTTCAAACACTTTATCAACAGCACCCAGCGCGACCCGAACGTGCAGGTAGTGCCGGAGCGTGAACAGCATCGCCCGGCAACGCCGTATGAACGCATCCCAGTGACGCTGGTGGAGGAAAACGCATGAGCCAGTGGATAAACATTTGCGATATTAACGACATTATCCCCGCCACCGGCGTATGTGCGCTGCTGGGCAGCGAGCAGGTCGCGATTTTCCGCCCTCGCCACGATGAACAGGTTTATGCCATCAGCAATATTGACCCGTTCTTCGAGGCCAGCGTGCTCTCCCGTGGATTGATTGCCGAGCATCAGGGTGAACTGTGGGTTGCCAGCCCGCTGAAAAAGCAGCGCTTCAGCTTAACTGATGGACGCTGCATGGAAGATGAAAATGTCTCCGTGAAGCACTACGACGCCCGCGTGAAGGACGGCAAGGTGCAGCTGAAAGGCTAATCCCCCGCCTTTTCAATACGAAAAGCTTATGACCCCTTATGGGTAACGGCAGGAAAAACCGTATGTTCTGTGCGATTCCTGCTGTTATCCTGACGTCAATTATTACCCCCTCCATGAATGCTGCGAGGTAACGTCGTGGATCACCTGCCGATTTTTTGTCAATTACGCAACCGCGACTGCCTGCTCGTGGGCGGCGGCGACGTGGCTGAACGCAAAGCGCGCCTGCTGTTAGAGGCTGGCGCCCAACTCACCGTCAACGCCCTCGACTTCGCCCCACAGTTTGAGGTCTGGGCTCAGGAAGGGATGCTCACGCTGGAACAGGGTGAGTTTAATGAATCCCTGCTGGATACCTGCTGGCTGACCATCGCTGCGACGGATAACGATGAAGTGAACCAGCGCGTCAGTGACGCCTGCGAAGCGCGACGTATCTTCTGTAACGTGGTGGATGCGCCGAAAGAGGCCAGCTTCATCATGCCGTCGATTATCGACCGTTCGCCGCTGATGATCGCAGTGTCGTCCGGCGGTCGCTCGCCGGTTCTCGCCCGCCTGCTGCGGGAAAAGCTGGAGGCCGTGCTGCCCCAGCATCTTGGTCAGATAGCTCATTACGCCGGGCAGCTTCGTACCCGCGTGAAGCAAACTTTCTCCACCGTGGGCGAGCGTCGCCGCTTCTGGGAAAAATTCTTTGTTAACGACAGGCTGGCACAGTCTCTGGCGAATCAGGACGCGAAAGCCGTTGAAGAGACGACCGAACAGCTGCTGAGCGAACCGCTGGATCACCGCGGTGAAGTGGTGCTGGTGGGCGCAGGTCCCGGCGATGCAGGTTTGCTGACGCTGAAAGGGCTGCAGCAGATCCAGCAGGCCGATATCGTGGTTTACGATCGCCTGGTCTCCGATGACATCATGAACCTGGTGCGCCGCGACGCCGACCGCGTGTTCGTCGGCAAACGCGCGGGCTACCACTGCGTGCCCCAGGAGGAGATTAACCAGATCCTGCTGCGTGAAGCGCAAAAAGGTAAACGCGTGGTGCGCCTTAAGGGCGGCGATCCGTTTATCTTTGGTCGCGGCGGCGAAGAGCTGGAAACCCTGTGCAACGCGGGCATTCCGTTCTCTGTCGTGCCGGGCATTACGGCGGCGTCCGGGTGTTCAGCGTACTCTGGCATTCCGCTGACCCATCGCGATTATGCCCAGAGCGTGCGTCTGGTGACGGGGCACCTGAAAACCGGCAGCGAGCTGGACTGGCACAACCTGGCCGCCGAAAAGCAGACGCTGGTGTTCTATATGGGGCTTAATCAGGCCGCGACTATTCAGGCGAAACTGCTGGAACACGGCATGGAGGCAGATATGCCGGTCGCGCTGGTGGAAAACGGTACCGCCATTACGCAGCGCGTGGTGGATGGTGTGTTGACGCAGCTTGGTGAACTGGCGCAGCAGGTAGAGAGTCCGGCGCTGATTATTGTTGGCCGCGTGGTTGAACTGCGCGAAAAACTCAACTGGTTCTCTAATCACTAACGCATATCCGCCCTACTTCGAGTAGTCCTTAACCGGACTACTCCCCTGTTACCGCTGTCGATAACATACCGCCCTGAAATGGAACTTTTCCATTTATTCCCTCGTGTTACATCCAATTTAAGTTTCAAGACAAGGAATGCGTATGTTCAAACTGGCAAAAGCCGCCGTTCTGGTTGGCCTGTTATCGACTCTGACCGCCTGCACCGGTCACGTGCAAAACACCAAAAATAACTGCAGCTATGATTACCTGCTGCACCCGGCGATCTCCATTTCGAAGATCATCGGCGGTTGCGGCCCGGCGGCGCAGCAGTAAGCGATTTTCAGGCGTAAAAAAACCGGGATTTCCCGGTTTTTTAGTTTTGGAGAGTGTGGTTTTTAGTCGGGTGACGGCTCCGCCTTACCCGACCTACACGATCCCATAGGCCGGGTAAGCGTCAGCGCCACCCGGCAAGCAGACTCAAGGTTTCGCGACAAATCCAATCGCTTCGTACACCGCTTTCAGGGTTTCGGACGCGCGCGCGCTGGCTTTTTCCGCGCCGTCTTTCATGACCTTCTGCAGGAAGGCTTCGTCGTTGCGATAGCGGTTATAGCGCTCCTGAAGCTCGGTCAGCATGCCGGAAACGGCGTCTGCCACTTCACCTTTCAGGTGGCCATACATTTTACCTTCGAAGTGCTGCTCCAGCTCAGGAATGCTCTGGCCGGTGACACCGGAGAGAATATCCAGCAGGTTGGAGACGCCCGCTTTGTTCTGCACGTCGTAGCGGACAACAGGCGGCTCGTCGGAATCGGTGACCGCACGCTTGAGCTTTTTCACCACCGATTTCGGGTCTTCCAGCAGGCCGATAACGTTGTTGCGGTTATCGTCAGACTTGGACATCTTCTTGGTCGGCTCCAGCAGCGACATTACACGCGCACCGGATTTCGGAATGAACGGCTCTGGCACTTTAAACACATCGCCGTAAATCGCGTTGAAGCGCTGGGCGATATCACGGCTCAGCTCAAGGTGCTGCTTCTGGTCTTCACCCACCGGCACCTGGTTGGTTTGATACAGCAGGATGTCAGCCGCCATCAGCACCGGATAGTCAAACAGACCGGCGTTGATGTTTTCAGAGTAGCGCGCGGATTTATCCTTGAACTGGGTCATGCGGCTCAGCTCGCCGAAATAGGTGTAGCAGTTCAGCGCCCAGCCCAGCTGTGCGTGCTCTGGCACGTGAGACTGAACGAAGATGGTGCTCTTCTCTGGATCGATACCGCAGGCCAGATATAAAGCCAGGGTATCCAGCGTGGCTTTGCGCAGCTTCTCAGGATCCTGACGCGCGGTAATCGCATGGAGATCCACGATGCAGTAAATGCAATGGTAGTCATCCTGCATGCTGACCCACTGACGTAACGCACCCATGTAGTTACCAATGGTCAATTCACCTGACGGCTGTGCGCCACTAAAAACGATGGGCTTAGTCATTATTCAATTCCTGATGTTCACTGTGCGAAAGCCCGAGTGCGGGCAACAAATCTTTGAAGTGGTCGAACACGACATCCGGCTCACTCAGCGTGATGGCCTCACCGTAGTTGTAGCCATAGGTTAATCCCACGGAAGGACAGCCTGCCGCTCTGGCAGCCAGAATATCATTACGGGAATCACCGACAAAGAGCAGCTCCGCAGGCGTTAAGGATAATTTTCCTGCCACCAGCAGAAGCGGTTCCGGGTGCGGCTTTTTGTTCTGCACGTCGTCGCCGCCCACAATCACGGAGAAATACTTCGCGATATCCAGCGCTTCCAGAAGCGGTGCGACAAACGGCGTCGGCTTGTTCGTCACCAGACCCAGCGGGATGCCTTTGGCGTGAAGTGCGCTCAGCGTTTGTTCAACATCCGGGAACAGGAAGCTGCCCTCTTCAACGGTCTCTTCGTAGAAACGATCGAACAGTTTACGCAGAATACGCAGCTGCTCATCTTTAGGAATGTCGGCGTGATCGACGCTCGGTTTACCCTGCGCAGCACGCTGCGATGCGCGTTCCTGACGAGCCCAGGTCAGGGCGCGATCCATCAGCACATCTGCGCCATTGCCAATCCACGTCACCACGCGCTCTTCGCCCGCAACGGGTAATTCGAGCGCATACAGCGCCTGATCGACGGCGCTCGTTAAGCCAGGCGCGCTGTCGACCAGCGTGCCGTCGAGGTCAAATGCGATACCCCGGGTTGCCTGCAATTTATCCATGACTTACCTTCGCCAGTTCACGGCGCATTTCATCAATGACTTTTTTGTAATCCGGTTGGTCGAAAATCGCTGAGCCTGCAACGAACATATCCGCGCCCGCAGCCGCAATTTCACCAATGTTATTCACTTTCACGCCGCCATCCACTTCCAGACGAATATCGTAACCTGACTCGTCAATACGACGGCGCACTTCACGCAGTTTATCGAGCGTCTGAGGAATGAACGACTGGCCGCCAAAGCCCGGGTTAACGGACATCAGCAGGATCACGTCCAGCTTATCCATCACGTAGTCGAGATAGCTCAGCGGCGTAGCCGGGTTAAAGACCAGGCCCGCTTTACAGCCGTTCTCTTTGATCAGCTGCAGCGTGCGGTCAACGTGTTCTGAGGCTTCCGGGTGGAAAGTGATGATACTGGCACCCGCCGCGGCGAAATCAGGCACGATGCGATCAACCGGTTTTACCATCAGGTGCACGTCAATCGGTGCGGTAATGCCGTAGCTACGCAGCGCTTTAAGCACCATAGGACCGATGGTCAGATTGGGAACGTAGTGGTTATCCATAACGTCAAAATGGACGACATCCGCGCCAGCCGCCAGTGCGTTGGCGGTGTCTTCACCCAGGCGGGCAAAATCGGCCGACAGAATTGAGGGAGCAATCAAAAACTGTTTCATCCGCATCTCCTTGAAATGTATTTACCGGCGGGCAAAACGGCTCAGGGGCGATAAAGAGCCAGAAGTTCGTCCACCTTTTTACGTGTGCCGCCGTTGCTGCTAATGCTACGCCGCACCTTGACCTGAAAATGCTTCGCGGCTTTGTACCATTCGCGCGTATCAGGGGTATCGTGATTCGAAATTAACACCGGAATTCTTTTGCTGACCAGCTTTTCCGCCATCTCCGCCAGACGCGCCTGCTCGGCAGGGCTGAAGCTGTTGGTGTGATAAGCGGTAAAATTCGCCGTCGCAGAGAGCGGGGCGTAAGGCGGGTCGCAGTAGACGACCGAGTTTACGCCAGCCAGCTCCATGCACTCCTCATAGGAGAGACAGTGGAATTCTGCATTCTGCGCTTTTTCAGCAAAGTGGTACAACTCATCCTGCGGGAAGTAAGGACGCTTGTAGCGACCAAACGGCACGTTAAATTCACCGCGCAGATTATACCGGCACAGGCCGTTGTAGCCATGGCGGTTGAGGTAGAGGAACAACAGTGCGCGACGGAACGGATCCTGGCTCTGATTAAACTCAGTGCGGAACTGATAGTAAACGTCAGGATGGTTGTTCTCAGGGGTAAACAGCTTCCGCGCCTCTTCCACATACTCATCGGTACGCAGCTTAACAATGTTATAGAGGCTGATAAGGTCGCTGTTGATATCCGCCAGGATATAACGAGAAAAATCGGTATTCAGGAATACCGATCCAGCGCCCACGAAGGGCTCGATAAGACACTCGCCTTTCGGCAGGTGCTTTTTAATATCGTCGAGCAGGGGGTATTTCCCCCCTGCCCATTTCAGAAAAGCGCGATTTTTTTTCATGCTGACTAACTGATTACACCTTCTCCGGCTGTGGAGAAAGCTCCGACAGCATCCTGCGCTTTAAACATTACTTCAGATCGGCCTGCACCTGATGAATCGGCTTCGCCCACGGGTTCTTCGCCTGGACATCAGCGGGCAGTGTTGCAACGGCGCGTTTCGCTTCATCTTTAGAAGCATACACACCGCTCACCAGCACATACCACGGCTGCCCGTTGCGGGTCGTCTGATAAACAACGTAGTTTTTCAGATTTGATTTCTTCGCCCAACCGTTGAGGTTGTCATAGTTAGACGAACTGCTCAGCTGCAGGGTGTAATTGCCGGATGGCGCAGATTTCAGAGAACCCACGTTGCCTGCCGTTTTACCTGCTGCTGCGCTGGAAGTGGTTGCCGTTGCCGTTGGTGCTGCCGTCGCTGCAGGTGCCGTTGTGGTTGCTGTCGCTTTTGGCGCTGCTGTTGCCGTTGGCGCTTTCACCGGCTCGCTCACTGCAGGTTTGGTCTGCACTGGCGCTTTCACTTCAGGCGCTTTAGCCACAGTCTGCGGCTTGCTTTCACGCTTCGGCTCAATCACGGCCTGTTTGCGTTCCTGACGCGGTGCAGTCTGCGTCTGGCGCGGTTTGGTTTCCGTTGTCGGCGCGGTTGCCGTTGCTTGCGGTTGTGCATTGCTACCGCGAATCGGCGCGACGGTTGCAGGTTCAGTTGGCAGCGTAGAGTTGACCACCACGTTGTTCATCTGATCCTGGTTCTGAGGCTGCGTCAGTGCGTTGTTCAGATCGCCCTGAACCTCTACACGCTGCTGGCCCTCTGGCGTAGCAGGTGCCTGCCCTTCGGTCGGGGTAGAAGAGACTGGCGGCAAAGATACATCCTGCGGAGTCGTTGTATTACCCGCAGTCTGCTCTGCAGACGTGGTACCCGGTGCAGGCTGCGCACCGTTTGCCTGGTCGGTCGCATCGTTACCTGACAGGTTGATGCTCTTCTCGGTAGAAGCCGTCTGATCGGCTGAATTCGTTGAGGGTGCTTTCAGCGCGGAACCAATGCCGACAATCAGCAGCAGCAGTACCAGAACGCCCAGCCCCATCATGATGTACTGGCGGGAAGCCGGTTTCGCCGCTACCGCTTTTTTACGTTTACGCGGGCGACGCTCTACAGGCTCTTCGTCCATTGAATCTTCTTCGGACTCATAATCCTCTTCTTCTCGCTCATCACGCGCGTTACGGCTGCGTGAAGGGCGACGATCGTCTGCATCCAGATCAACATCGTCAAAGTTGATCTGCGGCTCGTTATCACGTTCTGAAGATTGACGAGAACGACCAGTACGACGATCGCTGGGATCGGGTTTCAGCTCGTCTTCTGGTTTGAATTCATCCATTTAACACCCCACTCAAAGGCTTATGCCAACGACTTTGCATTTCACCTGAAGCTAAACGACCACCGGTAACAGTGGCCTGACCTTTCTAGTTGTTACGCCTGCTGACAATCAGCGATAGCGCCAAGAACGACATCGTGCGGCACTCCGCCGCGCATTTCACTCTTCCCTATTGCAAGCGGGAGTACCAGACGCATCTCACCTGCCAATACTTTTTTATCGCGCATCATGTGGGGTAGATACGCCTGCGCAGACATCTCCTGCGGCCCTGTCACTGGCAACCCGGCACGTTCAAGCAGCGCAATAATGCGCGCTGTCTCTTCCGGTTTGAACTGAGCCAGGCGCTCAGACGCACGCGCAGCCATGACCATACCGGCCGCGACCGCTTCGCCATGAAGCCAGTTGCCGTAGCCCATTTCCGCTTCGATCGCGTGACCAAACGTATGCCCCAGATTCAGTAAAGCACGTAAGCCCGTTTCGCGCTCGTCTGCTGCAACGACTTCTGCTTTCAGCTCACAACAATGACGAATACAGTACGCCAACGCTGGCCCGTCAAGGCGCAGCAGGGCATCCATATTCTCTTCCAGCCAGGTGAAGAACTCACCGTCAAGGATAATGCCGTATTTGATCACTTCTGCAAGACCAGACGCCAGCTCACGCTCAGGTAAGGTTTTCAGACAGTCGAGATCCACCACCACCGATGCCGGCTGGTAGAATGCGCCAACCATGTTTTTACCGAGCGGATGGTTGACGGCGGTTTTGCCACCAACAGAAGAGTCGACCTGTGACAGCAAGGTCGTTGGGATCTGAATAAAGCGCACGCCACGTTGATAGCTGGCGGCTGCAAAGCCTGTAAGATCGCCTACAACACCGCCGCCGAGGGCGAGCAGTGTCGTATCGCGACCGTGCGGTTTTTGCAGAAGTGCGGTAAAGACGGTATCAAGCACCGTCAGGCTTTTATACTGCTCGCCATCGGGCAGAATCACACTGTCGACCTTCACGCCCGCCTGCTCAAGCAGGTGGCGCACGCGGTCAAGATAAAGCGGAGCCAGTGTCTCATTGGTGACCAGCATCGCCTGATCACCCGCTTTCAGTGGTAAGAAGGAAGCTGGGTCGTTAAACAAACCAGCCGCGATGGTGATAGGGTAACTACGTTCCCCGAGAGTAACTGTAATCCTCTCCATGACGCGACATCCACCTTAAATGCTTTTACCCGCAGGCGAGTGTATATAAAGCCAGAATCAGTTGCTTTCCAGCATATGAATAATCTGGTTTGCAACCACTTTAGCGCTCTGATCGTCAGTACGAATGGTCACATCAGCAATCTCTTCGTACAGAGGATTGCGTTCGCCTGCCAGGGCTTCCAGAACTTCACGTGGTGGCGTTTCAACCTGCAGCAGCGGGCGCTTTTTATCGCGCTGCGTACGTGCCAGTTGTTTTTCGATAGTTGTCTCAAGATAGACCACTACACCACGGGCGGAGAGACGGTTGCGGGTTTCGCGAGATTTAACAGAGCCGCCGCCAGTTGCCAGCACAATGCCCTGTTTTTCCGTGAGTTCGTTGATCACTTTTTCTTCTCGGTCACGGAAACCTTCTTCGCCTTCTACATCGAAGACCCAGCCCACATCCGCTCCGGTTCGTTTCTCAATCTCTTGATCAGAATCGTAAAATTCCATATTGAGTTGTTGAGCTAACTGACGCCCAATAGTGCTTTTGCCGGCACCCATAGGCCCAACCAGAAAGATATTGCGTTTCTCTGCCATTTTTTCGGTACTACTAAGACTATTCGTTAATGGTAATCCCCGCTTCGCAGACACCCAGCGTAGCAGGACATGAACTGAAACCTCATATGCAATAGAGCGAGAGTCAGACTAAAAATTATCTCAATACTCCGGCTTGTTTGGCAACTGATTAAATCACCGCACCAGACGCATAAGGTAATAAGACGTAAGTCCAACTCAAATCGGTACTCCTTGTATGCTAATTCATGCCCCACGTCAAACATCTGCAACAAACTGAATGCAAAATCATTGCGGGGATCGTTACCCATTAATGAATACCGACCAGGCGTGGCGTAATAAACACCACCAGCTCGCGCCGCTCGTTATCTTTGCCGTCGTGACGGAACAGTTGCCCAATCCAGGGGATTTTCCCCAGCCCCGGCACGCTATCACTCCCGGTTTTATTCTTTTGCGAGAAAATGCCGCCCAGCGCAAGCGTTTCTCCGCTTTTTACCTCCACCTGCGTTTCTATCTCTTGTTTATCAATTGCCAGCGTTTCGCCATCGGCCTGCTGAAGCACCTGGCCCGGCATGTTTTCGCTGATGTGAAGCTTCAGACGCACGCGCCCTCCCGGCAGCACCACCGGCGTGACCTCCATCCCTAGCACGGCCTCTTTAAATTCCACGGAGGTCGCGCCGCTCTCGCCGCTGGAGACCTGATACGGAATTTCGCTGCCCTGCTTGATGCTGGCCGGTTGCATATGGGACGCCAGCAACCGTGGACTGGCGATAATATCCACCTGCTGTTTTTGCTCAAGTGCAGACAGTTCCAGATCCAGCAGCCTGCCGTTGATGCGCCCGATGTTAAACCCGACGTGCGTGGTTGCACTGGCGACCGACAGATCTGCCCCGAGCGTCGTGACCTGCCCCACTTTACCGGCCTCTGTAGCCTCTGCGAGATTCCATTTAACCCCCAGTTCACGCAGGCTTTTTTCGTTAATGGTGACGATATGGGCCGAAAGCTCCACTTGCTCAACGGGCAGGTCCATCTGCTCCGCCCAACGCTTTAGCACGTCCACGACGCTCTGATTATCCCGCACCCACAGTCGATTTGTGCGCTTATCGACGGATAAACTGCCCTTCGGGCTCAGGAGCCTTTCGGCGTTTTTTTGCACGTCTCCGGCATCCGCCCAGGTGAACGGAATGCTCTGTGAGACGAGCGGTGCCTCAAGCAACCGCCGTGCCTGCTGCTCGCGCTGCCAGGCGGCAGTATGGACATAAAAGATGCCGCCATCTTCCTGAAGGACCAGCCCGGCACTGGTCACCACCGTCTGTAGCGCCTGTCGCCAGGGCACGCGCGTTAAATTCAACGAAAGCGAGCCCGTCACATCCGGCGATACCACCAGATTACGGTTCTCCTGCGCCACTAGCGCCTGCAGCACCTGTACGACAGGGACATCATCCACCACGAGGGTGACGGGTTTTGGCGCGGCGGCCCACAGGGGCTGGCTGATCGCCAGCAGTAACAGCAGTATCCTTAACGTCACTTTTATTCGTTCCTTCTCGTTGCCATGTCCATTGCGTCGGTTCACACAGGTCCCCGACATCCACGGTCAGCTGTTGTTGATCCATCTTGCTCACTCGCCAGCCAGGCGGTAAACGTTCATCCCTTTTCACGCGGTGCCAGCGCTGTTGCCCGTCGCGCAAAATGCCGGTTTCCATGCTGCCACTCACCATTCCCTGATATCGCCACCGGGCGAGCTGCCCAACCGCGCAGCTATCCTCCGGGGGCTGGAAGGGATCGCGCATTCCAGTCAGAAACAGCAGCGAAAAGAGAATCAGGTAGCGCACCTTACTGCGCATGATCGCTCTCCAGCTGCAGGCTCAGGCGTAGCGTTGCGCCTTCAGGGACAAGGTTAAATGCGCTGATGCTCACCGCCTGCTGCGCCAGACGGGAAAACAGCGCTGGGACATCTGACCATAGCGCATCCAGCACCAGTTCCCCGCCGTTCTGCTGCGGTTTCCAGTGCACCAGTGCGGTTCTCTTGTCCTGAAAATCCAGCGGCGAGAAGGGCTGAACGGGCGGCATCTCGCGCCGGGCTGGCGCCACGGGTTGCCGTCCGGCCCCAGGCCACAACGCGGCATTCAATTGCCTGGCGCGAATGGATAACGCCTCGAGTTCTGCACACTTCAACCCAGCGGGCCGGACCAGAAGCCCCCATACGGCCATGGCAATAACCCCGGACACCACGCACCAGCAGATCACCCGCACAGAAGAGCGGATTTCTACCCAGCGTTGCAGACGTTGTTCCACGGCCTACCCCCGGCGCTTAAGCTGAAAAGTGAACACCCAGCGGCCCTGGCTATCCTGCTGCAGTTCACCAGCAGACCCGAAGCTAAACCCTGCCACCTGTTTCAGCGCATCCGTCATGGCCACAAGCGCCGGGAGGGCGGAGGCATACCCGCTCACCGTAAGCACAGGCGGTTGATAACGTAACGCTGAAAGCCAGGCTTGCGCTGGCATCACGGCAGAGAGTGACTCCAGTGCCGGTTGCCATGCGACGGGACGAGATTCCACCTCAGTCGTTGCTAGGGGCGCAGAGGGGCGCTGACGTGTTTTCAGTATTTGCTGCACCGCGTTGATTCCCGCCAGTTCACTCTGTAGCCCACGCAGCTTCACGTCATGATTCATCCGCAGGCCAAGCCCGAGGGTCAGCGTCACCAGCAATGAAGCGATAAACAGCACGCCCCAGAAGCGCAGGCAGCGCATCCGGCGCTGCTGTCGCCACGGTAAAAAATTCGCCGTGCTCATTCAGGCACCTCACTCATGGCCAACGCCAGCGCGACGGTAAAATCAGCACCGCACTCGGGTAAGGGAGGCTGGCAACTGACCAGCAGTTTCCAGGGGTCACGTGTGGCATCGAACTGAACGATGTCATCAGAAGAGAGCGCAAGCAGGGCCGCCAGCTCGATGACATCTTTCGCGTCTGTGACGTAGCGCCGTCCCCACTGGTGGCGCATCGCCCACAGCCACTGGTGCCGATCCCGCCAGGCGACGCACTGAGCAGGGGCAACGGCAGGCAGAAGATTCCCTAACGCGCCTGCATCCGGCGTGATAGCCGCTAACCGCAAGCGCAGCGTTTTTGCCAACAACAAAAGGGCATCGACTTCGTTGTTTTGCGCCGCCGTAACATGAAATGTGTTGCTGAACGTGTCCTCCACATAGTCAAAGCACAGCCCGTCTGTGGACATCTCCAGCTCCCGGGACAGCGTGGAACCCACCCAGGAAACCTGCTCGCTGTCACGAAGGGCCATGGACGGGCGCGGCAGCGAGCGTTGTAACGTGCGCGCAGCGGGAAATGAGAGGAATACCCGGTGGTAATGGGGCAACGCCCGCCGCCAGTCGCGTAACGCGGCAACCAGATGTTCTGGCTTGAGAATTTTCCCGTCGCGGATAATCCCGTCTGCCAGGGAAACAGCCCACCAGCGCCGTAAACGCCACCCTGACTTCTCTTTGGTCAGCGCTACAATGAGCACCCTATCTTGTTGAATATGAATGCCCGTTTGCCAGGTTTTGAAAGCCATACTTCACGATCTCCTTATCGCCCGTCAGAGTGACGGCTATATCAATGAATCAGGCTTGCCTTTATACTACCGCGCGATTGTTTAGAAACTGCCCAAGTGAAACCAGATGGGAAATCTCCGGTGAAGTTCGTAAAGTATTTATTGATCCTTGCAGTCTGTTGCATTCTGCTGGGAGCAGGCTCGATTTATGGTTTGTACAAATATATTGAGCCGCAGCTACCTGATGTCGCCACGCTTCGTGATGTGCGACTCCAGATCCCAATGCAGGTCTATAGCGCCGATGGCGAGCTTATGGCGCAATATGGCGAAAAACGCCGTATCCCGCTGACCTTAAAGCAAATTCCTCCCGTGATGGTGAACGCTTTTATCGCCACCGAGGACAGCCGTTTTTACGAGCACCACGGCGTCGATCCGGTGGGGATTTTCCGCGCCGCCAGCATAGCGTTGTTCTCCGGTCATGCCTCTCAGGGGGCCAGTACCATTACGCAGCAGCTGGCGCGTAACTTCTTCCTCAGCCCTGAAAAGACGCTGACGCGTAAGATCAAAGAGGTGTTCCTCGCGATCCGCATCGAGCAGTTGCTGAGCAAAGACGAGATCCTTGAGCTTTACCTCAACAAAATCTATCTCGGTTACCGCGCCTATGGCGTTGGCGCTGCTGCGCAGGTGTACTTCGGTAAGCCGGTAGAACAACTCACGCTGAGCGAAATGGCGACCATCGCTGGTCTGCCGAAAGCGCCATCCACGTTCAACCCGCTCTACTCCATGGACCGTGCGACTGCGCGTCGTAACGTGGTGCTGTCGCGTATGCTGAGCGAAGGCTACATCAGCCAGACCGAGTACGACCAGGCACGCAGCGATGTTATCGACGCCAACTACCATGCGCCGGAAATCGCCTTCTCCTCACCGTATCTCACCGAGATGGTTCGTCAGGAGATGGTGAGCCGTTATGGCGAGAAGGCCTATGAAGACGGCTATCGCGTATACACCACAGTGACCCGCAAAGTTCAGCAGGCGGCACAGCAGGCCGTGCGTAACAACGTGATGGATTACGACATGCGCCACGGCTACCGCGGCCCGTCGAACGTGTTGTGGAAAGTGGGCGAAAGCGCGTGGGACAGCAAGAAAATCACCGACTCGCTGAAAACACTACCAACCTATGGCCCGCTGCTGCCAGCCGTTGTCACACAGGCCGATCCGCAGGAGGCCGTCGCTCTGCTGGCTGACGGCACGTCCGTCTCGCTGCGAATGGACGGGATCCGCTGGGCCCGTCCGTACCGCTCTGACACGCTGCAAGGCCCGACGCCGCGCAAAGTGACAGACGCGGTGCAGACGGGTCAGCAAATCTGGGTTCGCCAGGTGGGCGATGCGTGGTGGCTGGCACAGGTGCCAGACGTGAACTCCGCGCTCGTCTCCATTAATCCGCAAAACGGTGCGGTGATGGCGCTGGTCGGCGGGTTTGACTTCAACCAGAGCAAATTTAACCGTGCCACTCAGGCGCTGCGTCAGGTTGGCTCTAACATCAAGCCGTTCCTCTACACCGCCGCGATGGATAAAGGGCTGACGCTCGCCAGTATTCTCAACGACGTACCGATTTCCCGCTGGGATGCCGGTGCGGGTTCTGACTGGCAGCCGAAGAACTCTCCACCGCAATATGCAGGCCCAATTCGTCTTCGTCAGGGTCTGGGACAGTCGAAAAACGTGGTGATGGTTCGCGCCATGCGCGCCATGGGCGTTGACTATGCGGCAGAGTATCTGCAGCGCTTCGGCTTCCCGGCGCAGAATATCGTCCATACCGAATCGCTGGCGCTGGGCTCCGCGTCCTTTACGCCGCTTCAGGTCGCGCGCGGTTATGCGGTAATGACGAACGGCGGGTTCCTGATCGATCCGTACTTCATCAGTAAAATTGAGAACGACCAGGGCGGCGTGCTGTTCGAGGCGAAACCAAAAATCGCCTGTGCAGAGTGCGATATTCCGGTCATTTACGGCGATACGCAGAAGTCTAACGTACTTGAAAACAAAGACATGGAAGATGTCGCCATTTCTCAGGAACAGCAGAACTCAGCGGTACCACAGCCTCAGCTGGAGCAGGCTAACCAGGCGCTGGTTGCCCAGACCGGTGCGCAGGAGTATGCCCCGCACGTGATCAACACGCCGCTGTCGTTCCTGATTAAGAGCGCGCTGAATACCAATATCTTTGGTGAACCGGGCTGGCAAGGCACCGGCTGGCGTGCCGGACGTGATCTGCAGCGCCGCGACATCGGCGGGAAAACGGGGACCACCAACAGCTCGAAAGATGCGTGGTTCTCCGGTTACGGGCCGGGTGTGGTCACTTCTGTCTGGATCGGCTTTGACGATCACCGCCGCGATTTGGGTCGTACCACCGCCTCCGGCGCGATTAAAGATCAGATCTCCGGTTACGAAGGCGGCGCGAAGAGTGCGCAACCGGCGTGGGATGCATACATGAAATCCGTTCTGGAAGGCGTGCCGGAGCAGCCGCTAACGCCTCCGCCGGGCATTGTGACGGTCAACATTGACCGCAACACCGGGCAGCTCGCCAATGGCGGAAATAGCCGTGAAGAGTATTTCATCGAAGGCACGCAGCCAACCAGGCAGGCGGTGCATGAGGTGGGAACAGAAATTATCGATAACGGCGAAACGCACGAGTTGTTTTAAGCATAAAAATGCCCGGTAAAAACCGGGCAAAGAATTCCAGGCCGGGTAAGGCGAAGCCGCCACCCGGCTTTTTTATGACCTACAGCCGCCCCTGCCCTTTCAACCACTCGCGTACCAGGAACAGGGCGCTCACGTTACGCGCTTCGTTAAAGTCCGGATCTTCCAGTAAATCCATCAGATGCGCCAGCGGCCAGCGAACCTGCGGCAGCGGCTCCGGCTCGTCTCCTTCCAGCGATTCTGGATAGAGATCTTCCGCCACCACTATATTCATTTTGCTGGAAAAATAGGACGGTGCCATGCTCAGTTTTTTCAGGAACGACAGCTCATTCGCGCCAAAACCGACCTCTTCTTTCAGTTCACGATTGGCGGCTTCGAAAACGGTCTCACCCGGATCGATCAGGCCCTTGGAGAATCCAAGTTCGTAAGATTCAGTTCCTACCGCGTATTCACGGATCAAGATCAGGTGATCGTCAACGATGGGGACAATCATCACTGCTTCACGCGAAGAGGGGCGCATACGTTCGTAAACGCGACGCACACCGTTGCTGAACTCCAGGTCCACACTTTCCACATTAAACAGGCGCGATTTAGCGACGGTTTCAACGCTCAGAATGGTGGGTTTTTGTAGTGGTTTGCTCATCTTGACGGGTCTTTGCTGTGTGAACTGGCGTTATTGTGCGATATGCCGCACGGTTTGGGCAATGTCAATTGTACTTTATTTACATTTATGCAACGTAACTGGAATCAATCCTTAATTCAAAACAAATGTCAAGAGGTTGAAATGTTTCCAGGAATTTGCTGATATCGCGCCATCACAGGCTTTGCTATTATCATCGGTCACTGGGATGCGCTTCAGAATGCTCAAGTTCGACTCCATACTTGCCGATAGCCAACCACAGACTCTCATTCATGTTAAAGGTGCTACTGACTACACCTGTAAGATAAGTAAGATGGGGAAAGCATGAGCACCATTTTGATTGTTCTCACTGCTATGCTGGCCGCCGCGCTGGTTGCAGGGTGGGCGTACAGGCGTCGCGTACAGCGTCGATATCGACTGCCCTTTTTAAACGCTTTTGCGGGTGCGACGACACGTAAGCTCGCGCCTGAAGAACGCAGCGCCATTGAACACTACCTCGATAACCTGAACCGCGCTCAGCAGTCTCCAGGGCCAACGGGTGCCAGTACTGCGCCGGTCTCCCTCAATCTTAACGCACAAAGCGACACCGTGCTCTGCGTGACGCGCTCGATCACCCGTTACGGCATTACGACTGACGACCCTAACAAATGGCGTTATTACCTGGATTCTGTCGAGGTCCATCTCCCGCCATTCTGGGAACAGTACATTAATGATGAAAACAGCGTAGAGCTGATTCATACCGACTCCCTGCCGCTGGTTATCTCGCTAAACGGCCATCACCTCAATGAGTACGTGCATGAAGCGCCGCGCTTCGCGCTGGAACGGGCAAGTTCAACGCAGGCCAGCATTCGCGGTGAAGAGACAGAGCAGATTGAACTGCTGAACATTCGTCAGGAGACGCATGAAGAGTACGCCTTAAGCCGTCCGGATGGTATTCGTGAAGCGGTGCTGATTGTTGCGGCATTTCTGCTCTTTTTCTTCTGCCTGCTCACGCCAGATGTTTTCGTTCCCTGGCTTGCGGGCGGCGCAGTTCTGCTCCTGGCGGCCGGATTGTGGGGTCTGTTTGCCCCTCCGACGAAAACGTCGCTGCGTGAAATTCACTGCCTGCGTGGAACGCCAAAGCGCTGGGGTCTCTTCGGCGAGAACGATCAGGAGCATCTCAATAATATCTCGCTCGGTATTATCGACCTTATCTATCCGCGCCACTGGCAGCCGTGGATCGCCCAGGATTTAGGGCATAAAACCGATATCGATATCTACCTCGACCGCCACGTGGTGCGTCAGGGGCGTTATCTGTCCCTGCACGATGAAGTGAAAAACTTCCCGCTTCAGCACTGGCTTCGCAGCACGGTCATTGCTGGCGGCGCAGCGCTGGTCTTTTTGATGCTGCTACTTTTCGTGCCGCTGGATATGCCCATTAAGTTCACCCTGTCATGGATTAAAGGGGCGCAGACGGTTGAAGCCACCAGCGTGAAGCAACTGGAAGACGCCGGCATACGCGTGGGTGATACGCTGCGTCTGCAAGGGACCGGAATGTGTAACATCCATGCGCCTGGCGCATGGAACACACGTCAGAATTCGCCGTTTATGCCGTTTGATTGTTCGCAAATTATCTGGAACGATGCGCCTCCGCTGCCGCTGCCTGAATCCGATGTCGTGAATAAAGCCACGGCGCTCACCGAGACGGTCAGCCGCCAGCTGCATCCGAAACCGGATGACGATTCCCGCGTTAGCCCTGCCCTGCGTTCGGCAATTCAGAAATCTGGCATGGTACTGCTGGATGACTTTGGTGAAATCGTTCTGA
This sequence comes from Enterobacter sp. B79-1, assembly GCF_057444735.1. Taxonomy (NCBI): domain Bacteria; kingdom Pseudomonadati; phylum Pseudomonadota; class Gammaproteobacteria; order Enterobacterales; family Enterobacteriaceae; genus Enterobacter; species Enterobacter sp. B79-1. The sequence continues at coordinate 156,204 of NZ_JBYAZJ010000009.1, read as the reverse complement.
AAACAGAGGATCTCTGTTCTGCTCAGGACGAGTGCGTGCGGCTTAAAAATGCACTGGTGAATCTCGGGAACAGCAAGGACTGGGATGCACTGGTGAAACGCGCGGAAGCAGGACGCCTGGACGGCGTCAACGTGCTGCTGCGTCCGGTCAGCGCTGAATCTCTGGATAACCTGGTCGCCACCTCCACCGCGCCGTTTGTGATGCGCGAAACCACCCGAGCAGCCCAGGCGTTAAACAGCCCGGCTCCGGGCGGCTTTGTGATTGTCAGCGATGAGGGGAGCGATCTGGTTGATCAGCCTTATCCGCAAGTTGCGTTATATGACTACCCGGCTCAGGAGCAGTGGGGAGAGTTCCAGCGCCTTGCTCAAATGCTGATGCAAACGCCGTTCAGCGCGGAAGGGATCGTCACACGTATCTTCACAGACGCCAATGGCACGCGCCATGTCGACCTGCACCGAATGCCGGATAGCGCAGGATTGTGGCGTTATATCGGCACCTCTCTGCTGATGATGGCGATGCTGGCATGCATTTTCTGGAACGGCTTTATGGCCTTGCGCCGCTATCAGCGTTCGCGCACCCGGCTTGCTGAGATTCAGCAGTATTACGAAAATTGCCTCAATCCTAAACTCATCTCATCCTCTGAGAGCCTGATCGGATAACGTCACTGCGCGGCAAGTTGTGCTACCCTGTCGCGCACGTTTCTTCTGGCTGGAGTTCCCCTAAATGCATCTTGATATTGCCTGGCAGGAGGTCGATACCGTCCTGCTGGATATGGACGGCACGCTGCTCGATCTCGCCTTTGATAACTTTTTCTGGCAACAACTGGTGCCCGAAACATACGGTAAACAGCAGGGTATCTCTCCGGCAGAAGCGCAGGAATTCATTCGTTCGCAATATAGCGCCGTGCAGCATACGCTAAACTGGTACTGTCTGGACTACTGGAGCGAGCGCCTCGGTTTGGATATTTGTGCCATGACCACCGCCCAAGGGCCACGCGCGGTACTGCGCGACGATACGGTGCCGTTCCTGGATGCCCTGCAAGCCAGCGGTAAGCGCCGCATTTTGCTGACTAACGCGCATCCTCATAATCTGGCCGTGAAGCTGGAACATACCGGTCTGGCGTCACACCTTGATTTATTACTTTCCACCCACACATTTGGTTATCCGAAAGAGGATCAGCGGTTGTGGCATGCGGTGGCGGAAAAGACCGGTTTGCAGCCGGAACGTACGCTTTTTATTGACGACAGCGAGCCGATTCTGGATGCCGCCGCGACGTTTGGCATTCGCTATTGTCTGGGCGTGACCAATCCTGATTCCGGACTGGCTGAAAAAAGCTACCTGCGGCATCCGGGGCTGAACGACTATCGCCGGATGATCCCCTCACTCACCGTGAAGGAGACGCCATGAAAGAAAAACCCTCTGATGGGGTAAGACTGGATAAATGGCTATGGGCGGCCCGGTTTTATAAAACGCGCGCCCTTGCCCGCGAAATGGTTGATGGTGGCAAAGTGCATTACAACGGTCAGCGCAGCAAGCCGAGCAAGATGGTTGAGCTGAATGCCACCTTAACGCTGCGCCAGGGTAATGATGAAAAAACGGTAGTGATTAAAGCCATTACCGAACAGCGACGTCCCGCAACCGAAGCCACACAGCTTTATGAAGAGACAGCTGAAAGCATTGAAAAGCGTGAGAAAACCGCGCTGGCGCGCAAAATGAACGCGCTGACGATGCCTCACCCGGACCGGCGACCGGATAAAAAAGAGCGCCGCGATCTGATGAAATTTAAACACGGTGAGACCGAGTAACCCTCACCTGCACGAGAGATGAAAATGGCCCAACACGACCAATTACACCGCTATCTGTTTGAACAATTCGCCGTGCGCGGCGAGCTGGTCACCGTATCCGAAACCTGGAAACAGATTCTGGAAAACCACAACTACCCGCTGCCGGTGAAAACCCTGTTGGGCGAACTGCTGGTTGCCACCAGCCTGCTGACCGCCACGCTAAAATTCGCTGGCGATATCACCGTGCAGCTGCAGGGTGACGGCCCGATGACGCTGGCGGTGATCAACGGCAACAACCAGCAGCAGATGCGCGGCGTTGCGCGCGTTCAGGGCGAAGTCCCTGAAAATGCGGATCTGAAAACGCTGGTCGGCAATGGCTATCTGGTGATCACCATCTCCCCGGAGGAAGGCGAGCGCTATCAGGGCGTGGTCGGGCTGGAAGGCGATACCCTGGCAGCCTGCCTGGAAGACTACTTCATGCGGTCTGAACAGCTGCCAACCCGTCTGTTCATCCGCACCGGTGAAGTTGACGGTCAGCCTGCTGCTGGCGGTATGCTGCTGCAGGTTCTGCCTGCACAGGATGCGCAGACCAATGATTTTGAGCACCTGGCGACGCTGACCGAAACCGTCAAAGCAGAAGAGCTCTTCAACCTGTCGGCGACCGACGTGCTGTGGCGTCTGTACCACGAAGAAGAAGTGACGGTATACGACCCGCAGGCGGTGGAGTTTAAGTGCACCTGCTCCCGCGAGCGCTGCGCGGGCGCCCTGAAAACGCTGCCTGACGAAGAGATCGACAGCATCATGGCGGAAGACGGTGAAATCGACATGCACTGTGACTACTGCGGTACGCACTACGTGTTCAATTCGATGGATATCGCCGAGATCCGCAATAACGCCTCCCCGGCGGATCCGCAGGTTCACTAAACCTCTTTCCCCTCACCCTAACCCTCTCCCCTTTGGGAGTGGGCTGGGGTGAGGAGTAAAAAACTCCCCCCAAGCTGAATCGTTTTCCCTATGTAACTCTTACGTAATTTTCTTACGTGTATACGATTACATTCACATTCCTTCGGTTAAATTCACCAGCCCTTAACCTTTTAGGAACATTTTCCACAACCAAAAAGCGATTCCTGCGATAATCCGCCTGCGCTGTGACTGGAGTCGCAGCGTTTTCCGTTAGTAAGGGTTTTGTCCAGATACGTAAATCTATGAGCCCCGTCGCGGTTAACAACCTCAGAAAAACCCTACAATTTCAGGCAGTACATATTGGCTAAGGAGCAGTGATATGCGTGTTACTGGTTTAACCCCGCAAGATCTCATGGCTTATGGTATTCACGACGTCCAGGAAATCGTCTACAACCCCGATTACGATACGCTGTATCAGGAAGAGCTCAATCCAGCACTGGAAGGATACGAGCGAGGTGTGTTGACAAACCTTGGTGCTATCGCCGTCGATACCGGTATTTTTACCGGTCGTTCGCCGAAAGATAAGTATATCGTCCGAGACGAAACCACCCGCGATACGCTGTGGTGGGCTGATAAGGGCAAAGGGAAGAACGACAACAAACCGCTCTCCCCGGAGACCTGGCAGCATCTGAAAGGGCTCGTCACTCACCAACTCTCCGGCAAGCGCCTGTTCATTATCGACGCTTTCTGCGGCGCTAACGCCGACACCCGACTTTCCGTGCGTTTCATTACCGAAGTGGCCTGGCAGGCGCATTTCGTGAAAAACATGTTTATTCGTCCTACCGACGAAGAGCTGCAGGACTTTACCCCAGATTTCATCGTGATGAACGGTGCGAAATGCACGAATCCACAGTGGAAAGAACAGGGCCTGAACTCCGAAAACTTTGTTGCCTTCAACCTGACCGAGCGTATCCAGCTGATTGGCGGTACCTGGTACGGCGGCGAGATGAAGAAAGGGATGTTCTCGGTCATGAACTACCTGCTGCCGCTGCGCGGTATCGCCTCTATGCACTGCTCGGCGAACGTCGGCGAGAAAGGCGACGTGGCGGTATTCTTCGGCCTGTCCGGCACCGGGAAAACCACCCTGTCCACCGATCCAAAACGTCGCCTGATTGGCGATGACGAACACGGCTGGGACGACGACGGCGTATTCAACTTTGAAGGCGGCTGCTACGCGAAGACCATTCGCCTGTCTGAAGAGGCCGAACCGGATATCTTCCACGCGATCCGCCGCGACGCGCTGCTCGAAAACGTCACCGTGCGTGCCGACGGCTCCATCGACTTCGACGATGCGTCGAAAACCGAAAACACCCGCGTCTCTTACCCGATCTACCACATCGACAATATCGTGAAGCCGGTGTCAAAAGCGGGTCATGCCACGAAGGTGATTTTCCTGACAGCGGATGCGTTCGGCGTGCTGCCACCGGTTTCTCGCCTGACTGCCAGCCAGACGCAGTACCACTTCCTCTCGGGCTTTACCGCCAAGCTGGCGGGTACCGAGCGCGGTGTGACGGAGCCAACCCCAACCTTCTCCGCCTGCTTCGGCGCGGCCTTCCTGTCGCTGCACCCGACGCAGTACGCTGAAGTGCTGGTAAAACGCATGCAGGCATCCGGCGCACAGGCCTACCTGGTGAACACCGGCTGGAACGGTACGGGCAAACGTATCTCCATCAAGGATACCCGCGCGATTATCGACGCGATTCTGGATGGTTCTCTGGACGACGCTGAAACCTTCACGCTGCCGATGTTTGACCTGGCGATCCCAACGTCGCTGCCGGGTGTGGATACGCATATCCTCGACCCGCGCAATACGTACGGTTCGCCGGAGCAGTGGCGTGAGAAAGCGGAATCGCTGGCGAAGCTGTTTATCGAGAACTTCGAGAAGTACACCGATACCCCGGCGGGTGCTGCGCTGGTGAATGCGGGTCCAAAACTGTAGTCCATGTCGGGTGGCGGCTTCGCCTTACCCGACCTACAAAAAAGGGTGGCGAGTGCCACCCTTTTTTAACTCTCTTTCACCTGCCCCCGCGTCACCGGTACCGGCAGCCAGGCGCGAATGCTCAGCCCACCCCGCTCGCTGGTGCCAATCTCCAGCAATCCGTTATGGTTATCGATAATACGCTGCACAATCGCCAGGCCTAAACCGGTTCCGCTGGTGCTGCGCGCGCTGTCGCCACGCACAAACGGCTGGAACAGATGCTTACGCTGCTCAGGCTTAATGCCAGGGCCATCGTCTTCCACCTGGAACCAGGCGCGGTTGAGTTCAGACCCGCTGCTGACTTTAATCCAGCCATTACCGTAGCGAGCCGCGTTGACCACCATGTTCGCCACTGCACGTTTGATGGAGAGCGGATGCATGCGCACCTGGATCTCCCCCGCCTGCAGGTCGGTATCAATCTCGCGCTCGTAGCCGCTTTCCGCCGCCACCACCTCGCCCAGCACCGCGTTCAGGTCAGCCATTTCCATCGGCATCTCCTGCCCGGTGCGCAGGTAATCGATGAACTGCTCAATGATGGCGTTACACTCTTCGATGTCCTTATTGATGGACTCGGCAAGGTAACCGTCCTCTTCTCCCATCATCTCCGTCGCCAGGCGAATACGCGTCAGCGGCGTGCGCAGGTCATGGCTGACCCCCGCCATCAGCAGCGTACGGTCATCCGCCAGCTGCTTCACGCCTGCTGCCATATGGTTAAACGCACGCGTCACCGAACGCACTTCTGAGGCGCCATACTCGCGCAGCGGTGGAGGAATTATCCCTTTACCGACCTGCAGCGCCGCGTGCTCCAGGTCGACCAGCGGTCGGTTCTGTATACGGATAAATAGCCACGCGCCGCCTATCGCCAGCAGCATGATGGCCAGGGTGTAGCGGAACAGCGGCGAGAAGTCGCCCTGATGGATTTCGGTCAGCGGGACGCGCACCCAGATGTTGGGTGAGAGCCAGGTTTTCAGCCAGACGACCGGCGAGCTTTTGTTGACCTCAACGCGTACTTCCGTTGGGCCGCCCAGCTGCTGCGCCATCTGCTGGCTGAGGAATTCGTAGTGCTGCGCCCAGCGCAGGCCAGCGTCTTCCGCCGCTTCGTTGGAGTAGAGCGAAATGCCCAGCTCACGGTAGATTTCACGGCGAAACGCCGGGGGAACGACGAGCTGCGTGCCGTCCTCCAGCTGCAGCTTATCGGTCATCAGCATACGGACTTCGTAGGCAAGGACCTTATTAAACTGCTGGAGGCTCGGCAGGATCGCAAAGTTCAGCACCACCAGATAGGTCGTCACCAGGCTGACGAACAGCAGGGTGACGATCAATAACAGGGTGCGGGCAAACGAGCTTCGCGGCGAGAAGCGCATTCGCCTCATGCTTTAGAGCCGTCCGGGACAAACACGTAGCCCAGACCCCACACGGTCTGAATATAACGAGGGTGCGCAGGATCTTCTTCCACCATGCGGCGCAGGCGGGAGATCTGCACGTCGATGGAGCGTTCCATTGCGGAGTATTCGCGACCGCGCGCCAGGTTCATCAGCTTGTCACGGGAGAGCGGCTCGCGCGGGTGGCTGACCAGCGCTTTCAGTACCGCAAACTCGCCGCTGGTGAGCGGCATTGGCTCGTCTTCACGGAACATCTCACGGGTGCCGAGGTTCAGCTTGAACTTACCGAAGGCAATCACCGCTTCTTCCTGGGACGGGGCGCCCGGCAGTTCGTTCGCCTGACGGCGCAGCACGGCGCGAATACGCGCCAGCAGCTCGCGCGGGTTAAACGGTTTTGGAATGTAGTCGTCTGCGCCAATTTCGAGGCCCACGATACGGTCAACCTCTTCGCCCTTCGCCGTCACCATGATGATTGGCATCGGGTTGCTCTGGCTGCGCAGACGGCGGCAGATGGAAAGCCCGTCTTCGCCCGGTAGCATCAGGTCAAGGACCATCAGGTGGAAAGATTCACGGGTCAGCAGACGGTCCATCTGCTCAGCGTTCGCGACGCTACGAACCTGGAAGCCCTGCTCGGTCAGATAACGCTCAAGCAGCGCGCGCAGGCGCATGTCGTCATCCACGACCAGAATTTTGTAGTTTTCTTGCATTGTGTCTACTCCCAAAGGTTCGGATAGTCTTTGTAACAGCGTATTCTAAAAAAGTGCACGTATTCGACCAGCTAATTCTGGTATAAATTCTAGTCGAAATTGTTACAAAGCATATTTAACAGCAGCTTATCTGCTCATTTCATCACATAAATCATTATTAATCCTGTCTGTTACACTGTGTGGTACGTATTGTGCGCAAGACAGTAAACCGGCAGCAAAGGCTTCACCATGAAAACGCCCCTGATCACCCGCGAAGGGTACGAGAAACTCAAAAAAGAGATGGATTACCTGTGGCGCGAAGAGCGTCCCGAGGTGACCAAAAAAGTCACCTGGGCCGCAAGCCTGGGCGATCGCAGCGAAAATGCGGATTACCAGTACAACAAAAAGCGACTGCGTGAGATCGACCGCCGGGTTCGCTACCTGACGAAGTGCCTTGAGAACCTGAAAATTGTCGATTACTCCCCGCAGCAGGAGGGCAAAGTGTTCTTCGGCGCGTGGGTAGAAATTGAAAACGATGACGGCAACACCCTGCGGTTTCGCATTGTTGGCTACGATGAAATTTTTGGTCGTAAGGATTACATCTCCATCGACTCACCCATGGCGCGCGCGCTGCTGAAAAAGGAAGTGGGCGATCTGGCCGTCGTGCAGACCCCTTCCGGTGAAGCCAGCTGGTACGTGAACGAAATCGAGTACGTTAAATAGTCCGAGAGCGCCCTCCCCGGCTGGCATTTTGCCGTGTCAGCCCGTATAACTATCCCCTGATTTTTTCGACTCAACAGATGATAAAGCCATGATGAAAGATTCGCTCTGCCGCATTATTGCGGGTGATATTCAGGCCAGAGCCGAACAGGTAGAAGCTGCCGTTCGCCTGCTTGATGAAGGGAACACCGTGCCGTTTATTGCACGCTATCGTAAGGAAGTCACCGGCGGTCTGGATGACACGCAGCTGCGTAACCTGGAGACCCGTCTGGGTTATTTGCGCGAGCTGGAAGAACGTCGTCAGGCGATCCTCAAATCCATCGGCGAACAGGGCAAACTGACCAGCGAGCTGGAAAGCGCCATTAACGGTACCCTGAGCAAAACCGAACTCGAAGATCTCTATCTGCCGTATAAACCGAAGCGCCGCACGCGCGGGCAGATTGCGATTGAAGCGGGCCTGGAGCCGCTGGCCGACCTGCTGTGGAACGAGCCGTCCCACGATCCTGATACCGAAGCGGCGAAATTTATCGACGCTGACAAAGGCGTAGCGGACACCAAAGCCGCCCTCGACGGCGCGCGCTACATTCTGATGGAGCGTTTCTCTGAAGACGCCGCCCTGCTCGCTAAAGTGCGTGATTACCTGTGGAAAAATGCCCACATCGTCTCTACCGTCGTCACGGGTAAAGAGGAAGAAGGTGCGAAATTCCGCGACTACTTCGATCACCACGAACCGATCTCTACCGCCCCTTCACACCGCGCGCTGGCGATGTTCCGCGGCCGCAACGAAGGCGTGCTCCAGCTCTCCCTGAACGCCGACCCGCAGTTTGACGAGCCGCCGAAAGAGAGCCACTGCGAGCAGATCATTATCGATCACCTCGGCCTGCGCCTGAACAACGCCCCGGCGGACAGCTGGCGTAAAGGCGTGGTGAGCTGGACCTGGCGTATTAAGGTGCTGATGCACCTCGAAACCGAGCTGATGGGCACCGTGCGCGAGCGCGCCGAAGACGAAGCCATTAACGTTTTCGCCCGCAACCTGCACGACCTGCTGATGGCCGCCCCTGCTGGCCTGCGCGCGACCATGGGTCTCGATCCGGGCCTGCGTACCGGCGTGAAGGTTGCCGTCGTTGACGGCACCGGCAAGCTTGTCGCCACCGACACTATTTACCCGCACACCGGTCAGGCAGCGAAAGCGGCCGTCGTGGTGGCGGCGCTGTGCGAGAAGTACAACGTGGAACTGGTCGCCATCGGCAACGGTACGGCCTCACGCGAAACCGAGCGTTTCTACCTCGACGTGCAGAAACAGTTCCCGAAAGTGACGGCGCAGAAAGTGATCGTCAGCGAAGCGGGCGCATCCGTCTATTCCGCGTCTGAACTGGCAGCGCTGGAGTTCCCGGACCTGGACGTTTCCCTGCGCGGCGCGGTCTCTATCGCACGCCGTTTACAGGATCCGCTGGCCGAACTCGTTAAGATCGACCCGAAATCCATCGGCGTGGGCCAGTATCAGCACGACGTGAGCCAGACGCAGCTGGCGCGCAAGCTGGATGCAGTGGTGGAAGACTGCGTAAACGCCGTCGGCGTTGACCTGAACACCGCCTCCGTTCCCCTGCTGACCCGCGTGGCGGGCTTAACCCGCATGATGGCGCAGAACATCGTCGCCTGGCGTGATGAGAACGGCCAGTTCCAGAACCGTCAGCAGTTGCTGAAGGTGAGCCGTCTGGGGCCGAAAGCCTTTGAGCAGTGCGCGGGCTTCCTGCGTATCAACCACGGCGATAACCCGCTCGATGCCTCTACCGTTCACCCGGAAGCCTACCCTGTGGTGGAGCGCATTCTGGCCGCGACCCAGCAGGCGCTGAAAGACCTGATGGGCGACAGCAGCGCGCTGCGTAACCTGAAAGCATCGGATTTCACCGACGAGCAGTTTGGCGTGCCGACGGTTAGCGACATCATCAAAGAGCTGGAAAAACCGGGCCGCGATCCGCGTCCTGAGTTTAAAACCGCGACTTTTGCCGACGGCGTGGAGACCATGAACGACCTGCTGCCGGGCATGGTGCTGGAAGGTGCGGTCACCAACGTCACCAACTTTGGCGCGTTTGTGGATATCGGCGTGCATCAGGACGGTCTGGTCCATATCTCTTCCCTCGCCGACAAGTTCGTTGAAGACCCGCATACCGTGGTCAAAGCGGGCGACATCGTGAAGGTGAAAGTGCTGGAAGTAGATCTGCAGCGCAAGCGTATCGCCCTGACCATGCGTCTGGACGAGCAGCCGGGCGAAACCAACGCGCGCCGCGGCGGCAACGGCGGCGGTCGCGAACAGCAGCGTCCGGCAGCGAAGGCCGCGAAACCGCGCGGGCGTGACGCGCAGCCTGCGGGCAACAGCGCGATGATGGATGCGCTAGCGGCGGCAATGGGTAAGAAACGCTAAGGTTGTCAATGCCCGGTGGCGCTACGCTTACCGGGCCTACGATTTTGTAGGCCGGGCAAACGCAGTGCCGCCCGGCAAGCAGACCGCAGGGAATTAAAATAAATATGGTGACCCCATATTTAAACCACTATTTATCACTCCATTAACAAATAAGCTTTTTATTCCTTCCCGGGTAATTCTGCAAATATTGAGCAAGGTCAATCAGACCGCAAATTAATACGATTAACAACATTCCGTCACAGTTTTAATATTGCTGATAAAAACTATTCTCATTATCATCATTGTGTAGATTATTTAACCTCTCGTGGAATCAGGCGCTATGCAATTCACTCCAGACAGTGCATGGAAAATTACCGGTTTTACTCGTGAAATTAGCCCCGCCTATCGGCAAAAGCTCTTGTCACTCGGCATGCTACCCGGCTCGTCATTCCAGGTAGTACGCGTGGCCCCGCTGGGCGACCCCGTTCATATCGAAACCCGACGCGTCAATCTGGTACTGCGTAAGAAAGACCTCGCCTTAATTGAAGTCGAAGCGTTATCTCAATAACAAGCCAGCGGTTCAGTGAGTATATTACAATGAAAAAATTAACTATTGGCTTAATTGGCAATCCTAATTCCGGCAAGACAACCTTATTTAATCAGTTAACCGGTGCGCGCCAGCGCGTCGGCAACTGGGCAGGCGTGACGGTTGAACGCAAAGAAGGCCAGTTCACGACGACGGACAATCAGGTCACGCTGGTTGACCTGCCGGGCACCTATTCGCTCACCACGATTTCATCCCAGACCTCGCTCGATGAGCAGATCGCCTGCCACTATATTCTGAGCGGCGATGCGGATCTGCTCATCAACGTGGTGGATGCGTCCAACCTTGAGCGCAATCTCTATTTGACGCTGCAGCTGCTTGAGCTGGGTATTCCCTGCATCGTGGCGCTTAACATGCTCGATATCGCAGAGAAGCAGAAATTACGCATCGACGTCGATGCCCTCTCCGCCCGCCTGGGCTGCCCGGTGGTTCCGCTGGTCTCTACCCGCGGGCGCGGCATTGACGCCCTGAAGCTGGCCGTTGACCGCCACGCAGGTAACGCCGACGTTGAACTGGTGCACTACGCGCAGCCGCTGCTTCGCGAAGCCAGCCAGCTGGCGCAGGAGATGGACACCGCCATGCCTGCCAGACAGCGTCAATGGCTCGGCCTGCAGATGCTGGAAGGCGATATCTACAGCCGCGCCTATGCCGGTGACGCAGCAGATAAACTGGACGTGGCGCTGGCACGCCTGAGCGACGAGCTGGATGACCCGGCGCTGCACATCGCGGACGCGCGCTATCAGGCCATCGCCGCGATTTGCGACGTGGTCAGCAACGCCCTGACGGCGGAACCCAGCCGCTTTACCGCCGCCGTAGATAAGATTGTGCTCAACCGCTTCCTCGGTTTGCCCATCTTCCTGCTGGTGATGTACCTGATGTTCCTGCTTGCCATTAACATCGGCGGCGCGCTCCAGCCTGTCTTTGACGCCGGTTCCGTCGCGATATTCGTGCACGGTATCCAGTGGCTGGGCTACACCCTGCACTTCCCGGAATGGCTAACTATCTTCCTCGCCCAGGGGATTGGCGGCGGTATCAACACCGTGCTGCCGCTGGTGCCGCAGATCGGCATGATGTATCTGTTCCTCTCCTTCCTTGAAGACTCCGGCTATATGGCTCGCGCGGCGTTCGTGATGGATCGCCTGATGCAGGCGCTGGGGCTGCCGGGTAAATCCTTCGTGCCGCTGATCGTTGGCTTCGGCTGCAACGTGCCGTCGGTGATGGGTGCACGTACGCTTGATGCGCCGCGCGAGCGGCTGATGACCATCATGATGGCGCCATTTATGTCATGCGGCGCGCGCCTGGCCATCTTTGCGGTCTTTGCCGCCGCTTTCTTTGGTCAGCAGGGCGCGCTGGCGGTCTTCTCGCTGTACGTGCTCGGCATCGTGATGGCAATCCTGACCGGTCTGATGCTGAAGCACACCATTATGCGCGGTGAAGCGTCACCGTTTGTGATGGAGCTGCCGGTTTACCACGTACCGCATTTGAAGAGCCTGGCGATCCAGACCTGGCAGCGCCTGAAAGGCTTCGTGCTGCGCGCCGGTAAAGTGATTGTCATCGTCAGTATCTTCCTGAGCGCGCTGAACAGCTTCACGTTGAGCGGTCAGGCGGCAGATAACATCAACGACTCTGCCCTCGCCTCCGTCAGCCGCGTCATCACGCCGGTCTTCAAACCGATTGGCGTGCAGGAGGATAACTGGCAGGCGACCGTTGGCCTGTTCACCGGCGCAATGGCGAAAGAGGTGGTTGTCGGGACGCTGAACACGCTCTACACCGCAGAGAACATTCAGGAGCAAGAGTTCAATCCGGCAGAGTTTCACCTCGGCGACGAACTGCTGGGTGCCGTTGAGGAAACCTGGCAGAGCCTGAAAGACACCTTCAGCCTGAGCGTGCTGGCGAATCCGATTGAGGCCAGCAAAGGCGACGGCGAAATGGCGACCGGCGCCATGGGCGTGATGAGCGAGAAATTCGGCAGTGCGTCAGCGGCCTACAGCTACCTCATCTTCGTGTTGCTGTACATTCCGTGCATCTCGGTAATGGGGGCGATTGCCCGTGAGTCCAGCCGCGGCTGGATGGGCTTCTCCATTCTGTGGGGGCTGAATATCGCTTACTCCCTGGCGACGGTGTTCTATCAGACCGTTAACTTCAGCCAGCACCCGCGTTACAGCCTGGTCTGCATCCTGGCGGTGATCCTGTTTAACGTGATGGTGATGGGCCTGCTGCGCCGGGCGCGGAGCCGCGTTGATATCAACCTGCTGGCGACGCGTAAAACGCCGACCTCCTGCTGCAACAGCCCGGCTGGCGACTGTCACTAAGGGGCAAACAGATGGCATCGTTGATTCAGGTTCGTGATTTACTGGCGTTACAGGGGCGCATGGAGGCAACGCAGCTAAGCCTCAGCCTGCATACGCCCCAGCCGATGATCGATGCCATGCTGGAAAGACTCGAAGCGATGGGAAAAGCCGTGCGCATTCAGGAAGAGCCGGACGGTTGTTTGTCCGGCAGCTGTAAACGTTGCCCGGAAGGGAAAGCCTGCCTCAGGGAGTGGTGGGCACTGCGCGAATAAAGCCGGACAGCGCCGAACAAAACTCGCCAGGGTGCGAGATAAACGGCGCGTGTGCCGCTTTAGCGACCACCAGCGATTGGCTCTCCGGCCACAGATCATCCAGCAGCGGAACCACCTTGCGCGGCACCAGCCCGTCCAGATAACCATAAATACGCAGATGCGGGACCGCCAGCGACGCCAGCGGTTCACGCAGATCGACCGTTTTCAGGATCTCAAGCCCCCCGTTAAGCACCTCAACGTCAGGCATCGGCAGCGAGAGCACGGTCTGCTTCAGCGTGCGCGCATCCTGACGCGCGGTTTCTGTTCCCATCGTCTGCAGCGCGAGAAAACGTTCCACCGTCCGCTGGAAGTCTTCGCTTAGCTGCTGCTGGAACCCGGCCAGCACTTCAGGCTTGATACCCGGCCACGCATCCTGCGCGCTAAAACTCGGGGACGAGGCCACGGTAACCAGCGCGCTCACGCGCCCGGGGTTATCCAGCGCAATTTTGCTTGCCACCAGCCCACCCAGGCTCCAGCCCAGCCAGACGGCGTTTTGCGGCGCGGCATCCAGAACCTGCTGCGCCATCTCATCAAGCGACATCGCGCCAAAGCCACGGCTGCGGCCATAGCCCGGCAAATCCACCAGATGCAGCGTAAATTGCGAGGCGAGTTCCTCACTTACGCAACGCCACACTTCCGCATTCAGTCCCCATCCGTGCAGCAGCACAAGATGACAATTTCCCGTCCCGACGGTCTGCCACCACAGCGTCTTCATCAGCTATCGTTCTCTTTTTTTACATGGAGGTTGCCTATGCTAACAGTGCCCGGCTTGTGCTGGCTATGCCGAATGCCGCTTGCGCTCAGCGCGTGGGGGATGTGTTCCGTCTGTACCCGCTCGCTGGAAGGACGAATCGCCGGGTGTCCGCAGTGTGGGTTACCGGCGGTCAGCCTGGCGATCCCCTGCGGTCGCTGCCTAAAAAAAGCGCCGCCGTGGCAAGCGCTTGTGGCGGTGGATAATTATGTTCCGCCGCTCAGTTCACTTATCCACGCACTGAAGTTTTCCCACCAAAGCGTACTGGCGACGCCTCTTGCCCGCTTGCTGCTTCTCGCCGTGTTGCAGGCACGACGAACGCGCGCGCTGCCGCGGGTCGACATGCTGATGAATGTCCCCCTGCACCACCGTCGCCACTGGCGGCGCGGCTATAACCAAAGCGACCTGCTCTGTCGTCCGCTCGCCCGCTGGCTCGGATGCCGTTACGCTGCCTCAGCGCTCAGGCGCGTGCAGGCAACCGCAATACAGCATCAGCTCAGCGCCCGGCTTCGCAAAAGAAACCTGAAAAATGCCTTTCGCCTTGAATTGCCGGTTCACGGCCTCCATATCGCGCTTGTGGATGATGTCGTCACCACGGGCAGTACCGTTGCTGAACTTTCCCGACTGCTTTTGCAAAGCGGCGCCGCGTCGGTTCAGGTATGGTGTCTGTGCCGTACCTTGTAGCCCTTCTTCAATGGGCGTATGATTATACCCAGGTAATTTAGTCAACTATTAGGCCAAAGCTATGATCCGTATTTCCGATTCTGCACAAGCGCACTTTGCCAAATTGCTGGCAAATCAGGAAGAAGGGACGCAGATCCGCGTGTTTGTGATCAATCCAGGCACTCCGAATGCAGAATGTGGTGTCTCGTATTGTCCTCCGGACGCTGTGGAAGCAACTGACACCGCCCTTAAATTTGAACAGCTCACCGCGTACGTCGATGAACTGAGCGCGCCGTATCTTGACGATGCGGAAATCGACTTTGTCACCGACCAGCTGGGCTCTCAGCTGACCCTGAAAGCACCGAACGCGAAAATGCGTAAAGTGTCTGACGATGCCCCGCTGATGGAGCGCGTTGAGTATCTGCTGCAATCGCAGATCAACCCACAGCTGGCAGGACACGGTGGCCGTGTAACCCTGATGGAAATCACGGAAGACGGTCTGGCGATCCTGCAGTTCGGCGGCGGCTGTAACGGCTGTTCTATGGTCGATGTGACCCTGAAGGAAGGGATCGAGAAGCAGCTGCTGAACGAATTCCCGGAACTGAAAGGCGTGCGCGATCTGACCGAGCACCAGCGCGGCGAGCACTCTTACTACTAATTCAGTACCCGTCTGTCTTGCCCGGTGGCGCTGCGCTTACCGGGCCTACAAAACAGTTACTGCATCCGAATCGTAGGCCGGGTAAGGCGAAGCCGCCACCCGGCTTTTGTTTTCCCGCAGCCCCCCCTCTATATGTTGACCTGCGTCTCATAATTCAAATTTAGCCTCCCAGGGTGATTCTCAATCACATCATGTTACCCGTATCATTCTCGTGGGCACTCAACACCCTTATAACAGCCGACTAAACTTAATGGTTTCGCAGGCATCAGTATGAGTGCCGTTAACGCTCTGTTCCCAGTTGGGACAATCGGAATTTGTCGTTGAAACAATGACGTTACCCATAACAATTCAAAGGCCAGGTAAATCATGCCATTAGTCATCGTCGCTATCGGTGTTGTGTTATTACTGCTCTTGATGATCCGTTTCAAAATGAACGGATTTATCGCTTTGGTTCTGGTGGCACTTGCAGTCGGTCTGATGCAAGGGATGCCGCTGGTGAAAGTCATCAGCTCGATCAAAGCCGGTGTCGGCGGTACGCTCGGCAGCCTGGCGTTGATCATGGGCTTCGGCGCCATGCTCGGCAAAATGCTGGCGGACTGCGGGGGTGCGCAGCGTATCGCCACCACGCTGATTGCCAAATTCGGCAAGAAAAACATCCAGTGGGCAGTGGTGTTAACCGGTTTTACCGTCGGTTTCGCACTGTTCTATGAAGTGGGCTTCGTGCTGATGCTGCCGCTGGTGTTCACCATCGCGGCTGCGGCAAACATCCCGCTGCTGTATGTCGGTGTGCCAATGGCTGCGGCGCTGTCCGTGACCCACGGCTTCCTGCCGCCGCACCCGGGTCCAACCGCTATCGCCACCATCTTCCACGCGGATATGGGTAAAACCCTGCTGTTCGGTACGATTCTGGCAATCCCAACCGTGATTCTGGCAGGCCCGGTTTATGCGCGCTTCCTGAAAGGCATTGATAAGCCGATTCCTGAAGGTCTGTACAGCGCCAAAACCTTCACCGAAGAAGAGATGCCTGGCTTTGGCGTCAGCGTCTGGACTTCTCTGGTACCGGTGATCCTGATGGCGATGCGTGCCGTGGCGGAGATGATCCTGCCAAAAGGTCACGCGTTCCTGGCGGTTGCGGAATTCCTCGGTGACCCGGTGATGGCAACGCTGATTGCGGTGCTGATCGCGATGTTCACCTTCGGTCTGAACCGCGGTCGTTCAATGGATCAGATCAACGACACGCTGACCTCTTCCATCAAAATCATTGCCATGATGCTCCTGATCATCGGCGGTGGCGGCGCATTCAAGCAGGTTCTGGTCGACAGCGGCGTGGACAAATACATCGCTGCCATGATGCATGAAACCAACGTGTCGCCGCTCCTGATGGCCTGGTCTATTGCTGCCGTGCTGCGTATTGCGCTGGGTTCTGCAACCGTTGCGGCGATCACCGCAGGCGGTATCGTTGCCCCGCTGATTGCGACCACGGGCGTAAGTCCTGAGCTGATGGTTATCGCGGTCGGTTCCGGTAGCGTGATTTTCTCTCACGTGAACGATCCGGGCTTCTGGCTATTCAAGGAGTACTTCAACCTGACGATCGGTGAAACCATCAAGTCCTGGTCCGCGCTGGAAACCATTATTTCGGTGTGCGGTCTGGTCGGGGTGCTGCTGTTGAATATGGTGGTTTGATGTAAAAAAGCCGGGTGGCGCTGACGCTTACCCGGCCTACATTCTATTCCCTCTCCCTCTGGGAGAGGGTTAGGGTGAGGGTGAAACTACCGCTTCTTACCCACCGCTCTTCTGCGCTTGTCCAAATCCTTAATCAGCCTGTTCACCCCGTCATCGGCAAACATCTTCTCAAGCGTTGTGGACAGCTTGCGACGCCAGTTCTTGTACTGATAGCTGGTGCCCGGGATGTTCACCGGCTCCGCCATATCAATCCAGTCTTCCGGCTGCAGGCCCAGCAGAGCGCTGTTGCTGTCGGCAATATAGCGCTGCAAACCACGGTTAAGCGTGGAGGTCATCGACATCAACGACGCCTTATGCCCGGCGCGTTTCGGCAGACAGCCATGCTTGTGCAGCGCATCCAGCAGCCCCTGTTTGGAAAGTTCGCGATCCTGATACAGGCCGCGCAGAACCTCTTCATCAGGATAGAGTCCCAGCGTTTTGCCGAGCGTCAGGTCGCCGCTTTCCCAATAGCCACGAAGCGTAGGAAGGTCATGCGTCGTCGCGACTGCCATTGACTGTTCAGGGTACGCTTTCGGCGCGCGGAAGGTTTTCTCATGGTCGTTTTCAAAATAGAGCACTTTGTAGGAGTAGACGCCGCTGTCGCGGAGCTTACTGACAATTTCCACCGGCACGGTACCGAGATCTTCACCGATCACCATGCACTGGTGTCGCTTACTTTCCAGCGCCAGGATCGACAGCAGATCGTCAACCGGGTACTGCACGTACGCCCCGTGATCGGCCGTTTCACCGTACGGGATCCACCACAGGCGCAGCACGGACATCACGTGGTCGATACGCAGCGCCCCGCAGTTCTGCATGTTCGCGCGCAGCAGGTCGATAAACGGCTCGTAGGCGCGCGCCGCCATCACGTGCGGATCCATCGGCGGCAAGCCCCAGTTCTGGCCGAGCGGGCCAAGGATATCCGGCGGCGCGCCGACGGAGGCTTTCAGACAGTAAAGCTCGCGGTCACACCAGGTTTCCGCACCGCCTTCCGCCACGCCGACGGCCAGGTCACGATACAGGCCAATCGGCATCTTGTAGCCCTGGCTCACCTGCCAGCAGGCGGCAAACTGGCTGTACGCCAGCCACTGCAGCCACAGATAGAAGTCCACCTCGTCAGCGTATTTTTTGCAGAAGGCTTTCACTTCAGGCGTGTCGACGGTCTGATACGCTTCCGGCCAGACCGGCCAGCCCCAGCGCATTTCGTCCTCTTTCACCTGATACGCGTGCAGCGCATCAAACGCCGCCTGCCAGTACAGGCTCTCGCCCTCCTGGGTGACAAACTGACGGAAGGCCGTCATCTGCTCGTCATCGCGCTTCGCAAAATCTTTCCATGCCAGACGCAGTGCCGCCATTTTCAACGCGGTGACGGTGGCGTAGTCCACCCAGTCTGCGTCGCGCGCCTGCTTCAGCGCGTGCTGCGTGGTACTGAGGTTCCACCAAGCCTGCGCCTCTTTGCTGTTTTTGAAGTCATCTAACGCGTTAACGTCGATGTAAATCACGTTCAGCCAGCGACGGGACGACGGGCTATACGGGCTGGCGCTTTCCGGGTTCGCCGGATAAAGCGCATGGATCGGGTTGAGGCCGATGAACGCGCCGCCGCGCTCGCCCACATCCACCAGCATCTTTTTCAGGTCGCCAAAATCACCGATGCCCCAGTTGTTGTCCGAACGCAGGGTGTAGAGCTGCACGCAGGCGCCCCACAGCTTTTTGCCTTCGAGCAACGCCTGCGGCTCGTAGCAGCGTTTTGGCGCGACGATCACCCGGCAGTGGAAACGCAGGTCATCCTGGGTGAGCGTTAAGGTGTGATAGCCCTCCGGCAACTTCGCCGGAAGGTTGAGCGTTTTGCCGCCGGTGGCGTGGCCTTTGTGCTGATGCCCCTCTTCGGTGGTAAGCAGCCAGCTAAACTCGCCGCGCCCCTCCACCGCCAGCGGCATCTTTTTGCCTGCGGTGAATACCTTCACGTTCGGCACCGGCGCAACCGACGCTTTCGCGTCGGCTTTGTGCATGGCATCCAGCAAACGTCTTTTGGTGTCGGCGCCAATAGACTGCGGTTTGCCGTGCGCATTGATGTAACTGAGGCTGATCCCCGCCGCCTGCGCGGCACTGTCCAGACGTTTACTCTCCATCGCGCTTCCTTAGCGTTTTGCCTGCCAGATACGGGCCTGATAATCACGGATTGAACGGTCAGAGCTGAACATGCCGCAGCGGGCGGTGTTCAGGATGCACGCGCGGGTCCACGCTTCCTGGTCGCGATACAGCACGTCGACTTGTTTTTGCGCTTCAACGTAGGCCGTGAAGTCCGCCATCACCAGATACGGGTCACCGCCGTGTTTGTCCATGCTGTGCAGCATCTGGTCAAACGCGTGCTTGTCGCCGTCGCTGTATTTGCCGCTCTCCAGCTCTTTCAGCACCGCGTCCAGCACTTTGTCTTTCTTACGCCATTTCACCGGGTCGTAGCCTTTGGCCTTGATGGCTTTCACCTCTTCCACGGTATGGCCGAAGATGAAGATATTCTCTTCACCGACCTTCTCGGCGATTTCGACGTTTGCTCCGTCGAGCGTACCGACGGTCAGCGCGCCGTTCAGCGCCAGCTTCATGTTGCCGGTACCGGACGCTTCTTTACCGGCGGTAGAGATCTGCTCGGAGATATCCGCCGCTGGGATCAGCATTTCAGCCGCCGAGACGCAGTAATCCGGCAGGAACACCACCTTCAGCTTGTCGCCCACTTTCGGATCGCTGTTGATCGCCGCCGCCACTTTGTTGATGGCGAGGATAATGTTTTTCGCCAGGTAGTAGCCCGGTGCCGCTTTCGCACCGAACAGGAACACGCGCGGCACGCGGTCGGCCTGCGGGTTCTCGCGGATCTCTTTGTACAGCGCCAGAATGTGCAGCAGGTTCAGGTGCTGACGCTTGTACTCGTGCAGGCGTTTGATCTGGATATCGAAAATCGCATTCGGGTTGATCTCAATCCCGGTACGCACTTTCACAAACTCCGCCAGGCGAACCTTGTTCTCCAGCTTGATCGCGCGGTACTGCTCGCGGAACTTCGCATCGTCGGCGTATTTTTCCAGGTTGATGAGCTGGTCCAGATCGTTGGCCCACTCTTTCTTCAGGATCCTGTCCAGCAGGCCAGCCAGCAGCGGGTTGCACTGCTTGATCCAGCGACGCGGCGTGATGCCGTTGGTCACGTTGTGGAATTTGGTCGGCCACAGCTGGTGGTATTCCGGGAACAGATCTTTGACCACCAGATCCGAGTGCAGCGCGGCCACGCCGTTAACGGCAAAGCCGCTTACCACGCACATGTTCGCCATGCGCACCTGCTTATCGTGCACCACCGCCAGCTTCGCCCAGACCGCTTTGTTGCCCGGCCAGGTTTTATCAACCAGCGTTTTAAACTGGTCGTTAATCTTGTTGATGATCTGCATATGACGCGGCAGCAGCGTTTTCACCAGCTTCTCATCCCAGCACTCCAGCGCTTCCGGCATCAGGGTGTGGTTGGTGTAAGCAAAGGTACGGCTGGTGATGGCCCAGGCGTCGTCCCAGCTCAGCTGATGTTCGTCGATCAGCACGCGCAGCAGTTCCGGGATGGCAATGGTCGGGTGCGTGTCGTTGAGCTGAATCACTTCGAAGTCCGGCAGCTGCGCCAGCTTGCGGCCCGCCAGGTGATGGCGACGCAGAATGTCCGCCACGGAGCAGGCGCACTGGAAGTACTGCTGCATCAGGCGCAGCTTTTTACCCGCCAGGTGGTTGTCGTTCGGGTAGAGCACTTTGGTCAGCTTCTCGGCGTCGATACCCTGCTGCTCGGCGCGCAGGAAATCGCCGTCGTTGAATTTGGTCAGGTTAAACGGATGCGCATGCTTCGCCTGCCACAGACGCAGCGGCTGCGCCACGCCGTTACGGTAGCCGAGCACCGGCAGATCCCAGGCTTCACCGGTAAGGGTGAACGCCGGTTCCCAGAGTCCCTGCTTAGTGACTTTCCCGCCAATGCTGACCTGCACATCGAGCTGCGCGTTGTGGCGGAACCACGGATAGGTGTTGCGATGCCAGTCGTCCGGCGCTTCCATCTGATGCCCGTCGGCAAACGACTGACGGAACAGGCCATACTGATAGTTCAGACCATAGCCAATCGCGGACTGACCAACGGTTGCCATAGAGTCAAGGAAGCAGGCCGCCAGGCGACCCAGACCACCATTCCCCAGCGCCGGGTCGGTCTCTTCTTCCAGCAGGTCGGTCAGATTAATGTCGTGTTCTTTCAGCACATCGCCGACGTCCTGATACCAGCCGAGGTTCAGCAGGTTGTTGCCGGTCAGGCGGCCAATCAGGAATTCCATCGAGATATAGTTCACGTGACGCTGGCCCTTAACAGGCTTCGCCACCGGTTGAGCATCCAGTTGCTCTGCGAGCGCACCGCTCACCGCCTGCCACCACTGGTGAGGCGTCATCTCGTTTGCAGCACGAAGGCCAAAACGCTGCCACTGACGCGTCAGGGCAGCCTGGAATTGAGCTTTGTTGAAGGTAGGCTGTGACATAGGGAATTGGCATCCTGTAGAAAGAAAACACATGTTGGCGCTAGTGTGCCTGGCTCATTCCGCCTCTTCCTCCTCCTGTGGGGGATTAGACAGGGAGGAGTAGCGGGGATGAGCATAAAAGTGTGATCGAGGCCACTCTGTAAGTGTGCACGGCGGGAGAAAAGATATCCTGGAAGAGTGTCAAAAAAATGAAATGCAGTTTCGTAAGAAATTATTCCTCGCGGAAATGATTACTTACGTACAATAATATTTCTGCAATCGGGTAATAACTAAGGCGATTATTAATTCCCCTTAACTTTACCAGCAGTATATTAAATTTAACGTCACTATCCCTTTCTGAAACCAGTTTCAGCGCAGCCGCAACACAACCATACAAGCCAGCATTGACGGGGCATCAAAGACCTTTCCAGAAAGTTCCATCATCTGCCTGAATGTTTTGTGACAGAGTGCAAATTCACAGCCACCAAATCCAGACATAACTTGCAATAGTTAACTTATTGGCCGACCTTATATCCATTAATTACGAAGCGCAAAAAAAATAAAATCTCTCGTTCCCCACAGTGAAGTGAAACCTATGTTGATTCCGTCTAAATTAAGTCGCCCGGTTCGTCTTGACCATACAGTGGTCCGCGAGCGTCTGCTGGCTAAACTTTCCGGCGCGCATAATTTCCGACTGGCGCTGGTTACGAGTCCTGCAGGTTATGGAAAAACAACGCTCATTTCGCAATGGGCCGCAGGTAAGAGCGATCTCGGCTGGTACTCCCTTGATGAGGGCGATAACCAGCAGGAGCGTTTTGCCAGCTATTTGATTGCCGCCATTCAACAGGCCACTAACGGACACTGTGTCGCCAGTGAGGTGATGGTGCAAAAACGCCAGTACGCCAGCCTGTCTTCCCTTTTCTCACAGCTGTTTATCGAACTGGCCGAATGGCATCGTCCGCTTTATGTGGTGATTGATGACTATCATCTGATCACAAACCCGGTGATCCACGAGTCGATGCGCTTCTTCCTGCGCCATCAGCCGGAAAACCTGACCTTAGTTGTCTTGTCGCGTAACCTGCCGCAGTTGGGTATTGCCAACCTGCGCGTGCGCGATCAGCTTCTCGAAGTGGGCAGCCAGCAGCTGGCCTTCACCCACCAGGAAGCGAAACAGTTCTTTGACTGCCGCCTGACCTCACCGATTGAGGCCGCCGAAAGCAGCCGCCTGTGTGATGATGTCGCGGGCTGGGCCACGGCGCTGCAGCTGATCGCGCTCTCTGCCCGGCAAAACAACAGTCCGGCGCATCAGTCTGCGCGGCGTTTGGCGGGCATCAACGCCAGCCACCTTTCTGATTATCTGGTGGATGAGGTGCTGGACAGCGTCGATCCCTCCACCCGTAATTTTTTGCTGAAGAGCTCCCTGCTGCGTTCCATGAACGATGCGCTGATCGTGTGCGTCACCGGCTGTGAGAACGGCCAGCTACAGCTTGAAGAGATTGAACGTCAGGGGCTGTTTCTGACGCGCATGGACGACCCCGGCGAGTGGTTTAGCTATCACCCGCTGTTTGGCAGCTTCCTGCGCCAGCGCTGCCAATGGGAACTGGCGGTTGAACTGCCGGAAATTCACCGCGCCGCAGCCGAAAGCTGGATGGCACAAGGCTTCCCGAGCGAGGCCATCCACCACGCGCTGGCCGCCGGTGATGCCAGCATGCTGCGCGATATCCTCCTCAACCATGCATGGGGCCTGTTCAACCACAGCGAGCTGACGCTGCTTGAAGAGTCGTTAAAAGCGCTGCCGTGGGAAAGCCTGCTGGAGAACCCGCGTCTGGTGCTGCTTCAGGCCTGGCTGATGCAGAGCCAGCATCGCTACAGCGAAGTTAACACCCTGCTGGCGCGCGCCGAGCAGGAGATGGAAAGCGAAATGGATGCCACCCTGCACGGCGAGTTCAACGCCCTGCGCGCTCAGGTGGCCATTAACGACGGCGACCCGGACGAAGCTGAACGGCTGGCAATGGTCGCGCTGGATGAACTTCCGCTGGCTAACTTCTACAGCCGCATCGTTGCGACCTCGGTGCACGGCGAAGTGCTGCACTGCAAAGGCGACCTCACCCGTTCGCTTTCACTGATGCAGCAAACCGAGCAGATGGCACGTCGGCACGACGTCTGGCACTACGCGCTGTGGAGCCTGATCCAACAGAGCGAGATTTTATTTGCGCAGGGGTTCCTGCAGGCCGCCTGGGAAAATCAGGAAAAAGCGTTCCAGCTGATTCGTGAACAGCATCTGGAACAGCTGCCGATGCATGAGTTCCTGTTGCGTATTCGCGCTCAGCTGCTGTGGGCATGGTCACGTCTGGATGAGGCCGAAAGCTGCGCCCGTCAGGGTGTAGACGTACTCTCCAGCTTCCAGCCGCAGCAGCAGCTGCAGTGTCTGGCGCTGCTGGTCCAGTGTTCGCTGGCGCGTGGGGATCTGGATAATGCCCGCAACCACCTTAACCGCCTGGAGAACCTGCTCGGCAACGGTCAGTACCACAGCGACTGGGTATCAAACGCCGATAAGGTTCGGGTGATTTACTGGCAGATGATCGGCGATAAAAAGTCCGCCGCCAACTGGCTGCGTCAAACGCCGAAACCGGAATTTGCTAACAACCACTTCCTGCAGAGCCAGTGGCGGAATATTGCCCGCGCGCAGATCCTGCTGGGTGAGTTTGAACCGGCTGAGATCGTGCTGGAGGAGTTAAACGAAAACGCGCGCAGCCTGCGGCTGATGAGCGACCTGAACCGCAACCTGCTGCTGCTGAACCAGCTCTACTGGCAGGCCGGGCGTAAAAATGACGCCCAGCGCGTGCTGCTGGAAGCGCTACAGCTGGCTAACCGCACCGGGTTTGTCAGCCACTTTGTCATTGAAGGCGAAGTCATGGCGCAGCAGCTGCGCCAGCTTATTCAGCTCAATACGCTGCCGGAACTGGATCAGCATCGCGCTCAGCGTATTCTGCGCGAGATTAACCAGCACCATCGCCATAAGTTCGCGCATTTCGATGAGAACTTTGTAGAACGTCTGCTGAACCACCCGGAAGTCCCGGAACTTATCCGCACCAGCCCGCTCACTCAGCGTGAATGGCAGGTTCTCGGACTGATTTATTCCGGCTACAGCAACGAGCAGATTGCCGGCGAGCTGGCGGTGGCGGCGACCACCATCAAAACGCATATCCGCAATTTGTATCAGAAGCTGGGTGTGGCGCATCGCCAGGATGCGGTGCAGCATGCGCAGCAATTGTTGAAGATGATGGGGTACGGCGTGTAATTCATTGCCCGGCGGCGCTACGCTTGCACGGGCCTACGGGTTTTGTAGGTCGGGTAAGCGCAGCGCCACCCGACACAACTTCTAGCACAGTTCCAGCTGCAAATTATTATCTTTAATCACCTGCATCACGCCCGCTGGCGGCATCACGTCGGTATAAACCGCATCCACCATGCTGATGCTGCCCATGTTCACCATCGCGTTACGGCCAAACTTGGAATGGTCTACCACCAGCATCACGTGGCGTGAGTTTTCAATAATCGCGCGCTTGGTGCGCACTTCGTGATAATCAAACTCCAGCAGCGAGCCGTCGCTGTCGATGCCGCTGATCCCCAGAATGCCAAAGTCGAGGCGGAACTGGGAGATAAAATCGAGCGTCGCTTCGCCAATAATCCCGCCGTCGCGGCTGCGCAGTTCGCCGCCCGCGAGGATGATGCGGAAATCGTCTTTCTGCATCAGGGTATTGGCCACGTTCAGGTTGTTCGTCACCACGCGCAGGTTCTCGTGATCCAGCAGCGCATGGGCTACCGCTTCCGGCGTGGTGCCGATATCAATAAACAGCGTCGCCCCGTTTGGGATCTGGCTGGCGACCTTGCGGGCAATCCGCTCTTTCTCTGCCGTCTGCGTGGCTTTACGGTCATGCCAGGAGGTATTGACCGAGCTGGACGGTAGCGCCGCCCCGCCGTGGTGGCGCAGAATGCGGTTCTGATCGGCCAGGTCGTTCAGGTCACGACGGATGGTTTGTGGACTGACGGCAAACTGCTCCACCAGCTCTTCGGTGCTGACGTATCCCTGTTTTTTAACCAGTTCGATAATGGCGTCATGACGTTGTGTTTGTTTCATCAATTATCCCTGAAAATTATGTTCGTTTTCGCGCATGGAGCGTGTCGGCGAAGGCCATCGCCAGCCCCACGGCCAGCCCGGTGACGTGCGCACCGTTGGCGATAGACATACCAAACAGATCAAACCATCCGGCAATTAGCCATATTAACGCAAAGGTTATCAAACCGCGTTGCAGATAGATGCCGCTTTCAGGGTCGCGTTCACCTCTGAGCCAGGCATAGCCCATCAGGGCGTACACCACGCCTGACAATCCGCCAAACCACGGGCCGCTGAATTTATGCTGCACATAGCCGCTCAGCAGGGCGCTAATAATGGTGATAACGATCAGCTTGCCGCTGCCGAGCCGCTTCTCCACGATACCGCCGAGATACCACCACCACAGCAGGTTAAAGAGGATGTGCATCACCGAGAAGTGCATCAGCGCGTGGGTAAAGTAGCGCCAGACGTCAAACTGCAGCGACGGATCGTACGGCCACGCCAGGGCAATCATTACGCTCTGGTCGCCCACCACGTTCATGATAATGAAGACGATAATGCAGGCCGCCATCAGC
Organism: Enterobacter sp. B79-1; assembly: GCF_057444735.1. NCBI lineage: Bacteria > Pseudomonadati > Pseudomonadota > Gammaproteobacteria > Enterobacterales > Enterobacteriaceae > Enterobacter > Enterobacter sp. B79-1. The sequence goes on along the minus strand of NZ_JBYAZJ010000009.1, from coordinate 130,087 downwards.
AGCAGCGTAAACGGCCCTGCGCGTTCGCGGATGGTGGCAAGGAAGGGAAAACGACTGTAGTGCAACCCGCTGCCGGTGTGGCCGGATTGCCAGCTTGCCGCCAGATAGCGCGGATCGCCAGGGTTCTCAAGGAAACGCGCCAGTTCTTCATTTACGCGCGCGGCCTGGCTTTCGTCGGCCAGCCAAACGTCGGTCTGGTTATGTTGCTGAATGGTCAGGATAACGCCCTGCGTCGCCATATAGTCGACAAACGCCTGGGCGACGCGCGGGTTGGTAAAGGAGGTAATCATCAACATGGGCGACGGTCGCTTATTTCCACACAAAAGGGGACAGTATAGCGGGATCAGCGCTCAAAAGCGTATTCCACTTCTGCCGGGAAATGACGATGCCATGCATCGAAGCCGCCGTCGACGCTGTACACCGCGTCGTAACCCTGCTGAAGCAGATACTGCGCCGCGCCTTTGCTGCTGTTGCCGTGGTAGCACATGACCATTACCGGCGTCTCGAAGTCGTTATCGCGCATAAACGCGCCCAGCGTGTCGTTGGTGAGATGGAACGCGCCCGGCGTGTGGCCCATCGCAAAGCTTTGCGGATCGCGGATGTCCACCAGCACCGCTTTTCCCTGGTGCATCTTCTGGTGGGCTTCTTCTACGTTAATACATTCAAACTGATCCATGGTGTTCTCTTTACTGTGGTCAACGACAAGATTTTACCCCGTAGTGTACGTCCTGGCGGCGGGTAAACGCCATTATGTTATCCATATCACTCTAAATTGTTTTTTTGATGTTACCAAAAGCGCGTTCCTTTGCTATTATGAGCGATATCGAACATTTCTGAGCTTTAACGAAAGTGCGTGAGGGTGTTATGGAAACCAAAGATCTGATTGTGATAGGCGGTGGCATCAACGGTGCCGGTATTGCGGTCGATGCCGCAGGACGCGGTTTATCCGTGCTGATGCTGGAAGCTAACGATCTCGCCTGCGCGACCTCGTCCGCCAGCTCCAAACTGATCCACGGTGGCCTGCGCTACCTGGAACACTACGAATTCCGCCTGGTCAGTGAAGCACTGGCCGAACGCGAAGTGCTGCTGAAAATGGCCCCGCATCTGGCTATTCCGATGCGCTTCCGTCTGCCCCATCGCCCGCATCTGCGTCCGGCGTGGATGATCCGAATTGGTCTGTTTATGTACGATCATCTGGGTAAGCGCACCAGCCTGCCGGGTTCGAACGGTTTGCGTTTTGGCTCAGAATCGGTCCTTAAGCCTGAAATCGTGCGCGGTTTCGAATATTCCGACTGCTGGGTGGACGATGCGCGTCTGGTGCTGGCGAATGCGCAGATGGTAGAGAAAAAAGGCGGCGAGGTGAAAACCCGTACCCGCGCCACCGCCGCGCGTCGTGAAAACGGTCTGTGGATTGTGGAAGCGGAAGACGTGGATACCGGCGAGAAGTTCAGCTGGAAAGCGCGCGGTCTGGTGAACGCCACCGGCCCGTGGGTGAAGCAGTTCTTCGATGACGGCATGCACCTGCCTTCTCCGTACGGCATCCGCCTGATCAAAGGCAGCCACATTGTGGTGCCGCGCGTGCATACCCAGAAGCAGGCCTACATTCTGCAGAACGAAGATAAACGCATCGTGTTTGTCATCCCGTGGATGGACGAGTTCTCGATCATCGGCACCACCGACGTGGAGTACAAAGGCGATCCGAAAAACGTCGAGATCGACGAAAGCGAAGTGAACTACCTGCTGAAAGTGTATAACGCGCACTTTAAGAAGCAGCTGGCGCGCAATGACGTGGTCTGGACCTACTCCGGCGTGCGTCCGCTGTGCGATGACGAGTCTGACTCACCGCAGGCCATCACCCGCGACTATACGCTCGATATTCACGACGTAGACGGCCAGGCGCCGCTGCTGTCGGTGTTTGGCGGCAAGTTGACCACCTACCGCAAGCTGGCCGAGCACGCGCTGGAAAAACTGGCACCGTACTATAAAGGCATTGGCCCGGCATGGACCAAAGGCGCGGTCCTGCCTGGCGGTGATATCGGCGATAACCGCGATGATTACGCCGCGAAGCTGCGCCGTCGTTTCCCGTTTATCACCGAAGGCATGGCGCGCCACTATGCCCGCACCTACGGCAGCAACACCGAGCTATTCCTGGGTGACGCGAAAGCGCTAGCCGATCTGGGCGAGCATTTCGGTCATGAGCTGTATGAAGCCGAGCTGCGTTACCTGGTGGAGCACGAGTGGGTTCGCCGTCTGGATGATGCCATCTGGCGTCGTACCAAAGAGGGGATGTGGCTCAACGCCGAGCAGCAGTCTCGCGTGGCGCAGTGGCTGCAACAGCATGCGGGAAAGCGTGAATTGTCCCTCGCGTCCTGATGTAAAAAGCCGGGTGGCGGCTCCGCCTTACCCGGCCTACTCTACTAAAAACGGCAACCGGGTTGCCGTTTTGCTTTTATAACCGCACCGGATCAATATGCCAGATCGTCTCGGCATACTCCTTGATGGTCCTGTCAGACGAGAAATACCCCATATTGGCGATGTTATGCATCGCGGTGATGGTCCACTTCTCCTGCTGACGATACAGCTCGTCCACCCGGTCCTGACAATCCACGTAGCTGCGATAATCCGCCAGCACCTGATAGTGATCGCCAAAGTTAATCAGCGAATCCACCAGGTCCCGGTAGCGTCCGGGCTCTTCAGGATTAAACAGCCCGGTCGCGATTTGGGTCAGCACCTGACGGAGCTCTTCATCCTCTTCATAATACTCACGCGGTTTGTAGCCCTGCCTGCGCAGTTCCTCCACCTCCTCCGTGGTATTGCCGAAAATAAAGATATTCTCTTCCCCCACATGCTCCAGCATCTCGACGTTCGCGCCGTCCAGCGTGCCGATGGTCAGCGCGCCGTTCAGGGCAAACTTCATGTTACTGGTGCCGGACGCTTCCGTCCCCGCCGTGGAAATCTGCTCTGAGAGATCCGCCGCCGGGATGATCAGCTGCGCCAGGCTCACGCTGTAGTTAGGGATGAATACCACCTTCAGCTTGTCGCCGATGTCCGGATCGGTATTCACCACCTTCGCCACGTCGTTAATCAGGTGAATGATGTGCTTCGCCATGTAATAGGCGGAAGCCGCCTTACCGGCAAAGATCTTCACGCGCGGCACCCAGTCAGCCGTAGGGTCGGCCTTGATACGGTTGTAGTGCGTGATCACATGCAGCACATTCATCAGCTGACGTTTGTACTCGTGAATACGCTTGATCTGCACGTCGAACAGCGCTTTCGGGTTCGCCACCACGTTCAGATGCATCGCCAGCCAGACCGCCAGACGCTTTTTGTTGAGGAGCTTGGCTTCACGCACGGCTTTATTCACCGTCGGGAAATCAATGTGCTGTTCCAGTTCGCTCAGCTGGCTCAAATCGGTGCGCCAGGTGCGGCCGATATTCTCGTCCAGCACGTCAGACAGCGGCGGGTTCGCCAGCGCCAGCCAGCGGCGCGGCGTAACGCCATTGGTCACGTTGCAGAAACGCGTCGGGAAAATCTTCGCAAAATCCGCAAACAGCGACTGCACCATCAGGTTCGAGTGCAGCTCCGACACCCCGTTGACCTTGTGGCTGATCACCACCGCCAGCCAGGCCATGCGCACGCGGCGACCATTGGATTCATCGATGATCGACGCACGGCTCAGCAGGCCGGTATCGTTCGGGTACTGCTCCTGCAGGGTCTTGAGGAAGTAGTCGTTAATTTCAAAGATAATCTGCAGGTGGCGCGGCAGAATTTTGCCGAGCATATCCACCGGCCAGGTTTCCAGCGCTTCGCTCATCAGCGTGTGGTTGGTGTACGAGAACACCTGACAGGTCACTTCAAAGGCGTCATCCCAGCTGAACTTATGTTCGTCGATCAGCAGGCGCATCAGTTCCGGAATGGAGAGCACCGGATGCGTGTCGTTGAGGTGAATCGCCGTTTTCTCCGCCAGATTGGCGTAGGTTTTGTGCAGCTGATGGTGGCGGCTGAGGATGTCCTGAATCGTCGAGGAGACGAGGAAATACTCCTGACGCAGGCGCAGCTCGCGGCCCGAGTAGGTCGAATCGTCCGGATACAGTACGCGGGACACGTTCTCGGAGTGGTTTTTATCTTCCACTGCCGCAAAGTAGTCGCCCTGGTTAAATTTACCGAGGTTGATCTCGCTACTGGCCTGGGCATTCCACAGGCGCAGCGTGTTGGTGGCGTCGGTGTCGTAGCCGGGGATGATCTGGTCATAGGCTACGGCGAGGATCTCTTCGGTTTCGACCCAGCGGGATTTTTTGCCTTCCTGCTGAATACGCCCGCCAAAGCGCACTTTATAGCGCGTGTTGTGACGCTTGAACTCCCACGGGTTACCGTATTCCAGCCAGTAATCCGGGGACTCTTTCTGGCGGCCATCAACGATGTTCTGCTTGAACATGCCGTAGTCGTAGCGGATGCCGTACCCGCGGCCCGGCAGCGCCAGCGTTGCCAGCGAGTCAAGGAAGCAGGCGGCAAGACGTCCCAGACCACCGTTTCCGAGGCCGGGGTCGTTCTCTTCGTCGATCAGCTCTTCTAAATCCAGCCCCATCTCTTCCAGCGCGGTTTTGACGTCGTCATAAATACCGAGCGACAGCAGCGCGTTGGAGAGGGTGCGGCCAATCAAAAATTCCATCGACAGGTAATAAACCTGACGCGTTTCCTGCGAGAGCTGGGCGCGGTTGGAGCGCAGCCAGCGTTCGACTAAACGGTCACGCACCGCAAACAGGGTGGCGTTCAGCCACTCGTGTTTGTTGGCGATAACCGGATCTTTCCCGATGGTGAACATCAGCTTGTAGGCGATGGAGTGCTTTAACGCCTCAACGCTGAGCGTGGGTGAAGAGTAGCTAAATGGAGCGTTCATATCAGTAACTTCGCCTCGTTACATCAAGCGTTGATAAAGGTCGCGGTAGGACTGCGCCGCAACGTGCCAGCTAAAGTCCATGGACATCGCCTGACGTTGTACGTAACGCCACAGCGATGGACGGGACCACAAGACGAACGCACGCCGAATCGCGCGAAGCAGCGACCAGGCATTACTGTCCTCAAAAACAAAGCCGCTGGCGATACCGTCCGCCAGGTTTTCCAGAGAGCTGTCGGACACCGTATCCGCCAGCCCGCCCGTGCGGCGTACCAGCGGCAGGGTGCCGTATTTCAGGCCGTAAAGCTGCGTCAGGCCGCAGGGTTCAAAGCGGCTCGGCACCAGAATGACGTCTGCCCCACCCATAATGCGGTGCGAAAATGCTTCGTGATAACCAATCTGCACGCCCACCTGCCCCGGATGTTCTGCGGCGGCGGCAAGAAAACCTTCCTGCAGCACCGGATCGCCCGCGCCGAGCAGCGCCAGCTGGCCGCCCTGCTCCAGTAGTCCCGGCAGCGCTTCGAGCACCAAATCCAGCCCTTTCTGGCTGGTCAGGCGGCTGACCACGGCGAACAGCGGCACTTTGTCGTTCACCTTCAGCCCCATCGCAATTTGCAGCTGGCGTTTGTTTTCGGCTTTGTCTTCCACCGAATCGCGGCCATAGCGCGCAGCCAAAAGGAGATCGGTATCCGGACTCCAGATCTTTTCATCCACGCCGTTCAGAATGCCCGACAGACGGCCTTCACGGTGGCGCTGTTGTAACAGCCCTTCCAGACCGTAGCCAAACTCGGGCTGGGTGATTTCACGCGCGTAGGTTGGACTCACCGCCGTGATGTGATCGGCGTAGTACAGCCCCGCCTTCAGGAACGAGATCTGCCCGTTAAACTCCAGACCGTGCATGTTATAGAACGACCATGGCAGATCGATGTCATTCATATGATGGGCATAGTACATGCCCTGATACGCCAGGTTGTGCACCGTAAAGACCGATTTGGCCGGATGACCTTTCGCCGCCAGATACGCAGGCGCCAGGCCCGCATGCCAGTCATGCGCGTGTACAACATCCGGTCGCCAGAACGGATCCAGCCCGACGGCCATCTCCGCCCCCACCCAGCCGAGCAGCGCAAAGCGCAGCACGTTGTCGGTATAGGCGAACAGGTTCGTATCGTGATACGGACTACCCGGTCGGTCGTACAGGTGAGGCGCGTCGATCAGGTAAATCCCTACGCCATTGTAATGTCCAAATAGCAGGGTGATGCGTCCGGCGAAGGTTTCACGGCGGGTAACGACCTTTGCATCAGGAATACCACGCCGGATATCCGGGAAGGCGGGCAACAGGACTCGGGTATCCACCCCACCGGCGATCTGCGCCGCCGGTAATGCGCCAAGAACGTCCGCCAGCCCGCCCGTCTTCAGCAACGGGAACATCTCAGAACATACGTGTAAAACCTGCATCATCGCTCCTGTTTGATTTGCAGCTTCCGCAACATTTCCCGTGTGACTAACACGATCCCCTCTTCAGAACGGTAGAAGCGACGCGCATCTTCTTCCGCGTTTTCACCAATCACCATCCCTTCAGGGATGACGCAGGCACGGTCGATCACGCAACGGCGAAGACGACACGAGCGCCCTACCCAGACATCCGGCAGCAGGACTGCCGAGTCGATATTACAGAATGAATTCACACGCACGCGGGGGAACAGCACGGACTGCACCACCACGGAGCCGGAGATAATGCACCCGCCGGAAACCAGCGAGTTCAGCGTCATGCCGTGGCTGCCGGAGCGGTCCTGCACGAACTTCGCGGGCGGCAGCGATTCCATGTGGGTGCGAATCGGCCAGTTCTGGTCGTACATATCCAGTTCAGGCGTAACAGACGCCAGGTCGAGGTTCGCTTTCCAGTAGGCTTCCAGCGTACCGACGTCGCGCCAGTAAGGTTCCGCATTCGGGTCTGACTGCACGCAGGACAGCGGGAAAGGATGTGCATACGCCATGCCAGCTTTGGTGATTTTCGGGATGATGTCTTTACCGAAGTCGTGGCTGGAGTTTTCGTCTTTGTCGTCTTCTTCCAGCAGCTCATAAAGGTATTCTGCATCAAAGATATAGATCCCCATGCTGGCGAGCGATTTGGTGTCATCTCCCGGCATGGTCGGCGGGTTCGCCGGTTTTTCAACAAAGTCTATAATCTTGTCGTCGGCATCCACGTGCATCACACCAAACGCCGTCGCCTCAGCAACGGGCACCGGCAGACACGCCACGGTGCAGCGCGCCCCTTTTTCGACGTGGTCGATGAGCATGTGCGAGTAGTCTTGCTTGTAGATGTGGTCACCCGCGAGGATGACGATATATTCCGCGCTGTAGCGGCGAATAATGTCGAGGTTCTGGGTCACCGCATCCGCCGTGCCGCGATACCAGTTTTCCCCGTGAACGCGCTGCTGCGCCGGGAGCAGATCGACAAACTCGTTCATCTCTTCGCTAAAGAACGACCAGCCGCGCTGGATATGCTGCACCAGCGTGTGCGACTGATACTGAGTAATGACGCCAATGCGGCGAATGCCAGAGTTGAGGCAGTTGGAGAGCGCAAAGTCGATAATACGGAACTTACCACCAAAGTGAACGGCCGGTTTGGCGCGCTTGATGGTCAAATCTTTCAGACGGGTTCCACGCCCGCCCGCGAGTATCAGGGCAACAGTTTTTAATGGTAGCTGGCGCGCCAACATTAACGGATCGTTCTTCTCTAATCTAACCATGACTAACTCCTTTTTTATCATCTTTGGAATACGCACACTCCGTGCGCAGGCCCGTGCCAGACAGCCATAACAACCGGATTATCCGCTCCGGCAAAGGGGGGAACGGCTCGCCACTCCCCGTCAGGTAAAACAATCTCTGCGACGTCATCCGTCGCGTTCAGCGTGACCAGCCACGTATCCGAGAGCAGGATTTGCAGACAGGTTATGCCGTGTTGCCACTCTTGCGCGCTCAGCGGTTGCGCGTCTTTATTCAGCCAGCGAACGTTGCCGTCGCCCTCTTCCCACCAGCTGTCGGCGGTAAGCGCCGGGATTTGCTGGCGAAGGTGGATCAGCGCCGCGGTGAAATGGTTCAACCCGCTGTTTGCTTCTCCCCAGTCGAGCCAGGTTAAGGTGTTATCCTGGCAATAGGCGTTGTTGTTGCCGTGCTGGCTGTGGCCATGCTCGTCGCCCGCCAGCAGCATCGGCGTGCCCTGCGACAGCAAAAGCGTCGTGAGCAGCGCGTGAACGCTGGCGCGTCGCCGCTCGATCACGTCCAGACTTCCGCCTAACCCTTCTATACCATGGTTAAAGCTATGGTTATTGTTAGTCCCATCGCGATTCTCCTCACCGTTTGCCTCATTGTGTTTCTGATTGAAACAAACGCAGTCGCGAAGCGTGAAACCGTCGTGCGCCGTTACCAGGTTGATGGTGGCCGACGGACGTTTGCCGTCGCGCTTAAAGAGATCGCTGGAACCGGCAAAACGTCCTGCGAATTCCCCCAACGACAGATCGCGCGCCAGCCAGAAGCGGCGGATGGCATCGCGGTAGTGATCGTTCCACTCGGCAAACAGCGGCGGGAAATTTCCCACCTGATAGCCGCCCTCACCAATGTCCCACGGCTCGGCAATCAGCTTCACCTGCGACAACACCGGGCAATTTTTGATTGCCTCAAACAGCGGTGCCTGCTGGCTGAACGCCGGCGTGCGCCCCATGACGGGGGCCAGGTCGAAACGAAAACCGTCGACATGGAAGGTTTCCACCCAATATTTCAGGCACTCATACGCATAATGCGTCACCGCCGGATGGCTGAGATTGAGCGTGTTACCGCAGCCGGTCCAGTTCTCATAATCGCCATCTTCCCTGATCCAATAATAGCTACGGTTATCAATTCCGCGCTGCGAGAGCGTCGGGCCATCGAGATCGCTTTCGGCACTGTGGTTGAGCACCACATCCAGAATGACCTCAATGCCCGCCGCGTGGAGTGCCTTCACCGCATCGCGGAACTCGTCCCGGGCTTTTTCAGGATGGGCGGCATAGCGGGGTTCAAGGGCGAACATCGCCAGCGGGTTGTAACCCCAGTAGTTGCTCAGCCCAAGGCGCTGTAACCGCGGCTCGCTGGCGAAATGCGCCACGGGCAGCAGCTCCAGCGCGGTGATCCCTAAGTGCTTCAGGTAGGCAACCATGGTCGGATGCCCGAGCGCTTTATAGGTCCCGCGCATCTCTTTGGGAATCGACGGGTGCAGATACGTCAGCCCTTTCACATGCGCTTCGTAAATGACGGTATTGCCCCACGGCGTGCGCGGCGGGGCATCGTCTTCCCAGTCGTAGAGGTCGTTCACCACCACGCTTTTTGGCGCGAGCGGCGCACTGTCGCGGTGGTCGGGTTCACCGTAGCCGACGTGGAATATCGGGTCGTCTTTAAACTCGCCGTCCACACGGTGCGCACACGGGTCAATCAACAGCTTCGCCGGGTTAAACCAGTGTCCCTGTGAAGGTTCCCATGCGCCGTGAACGCGAAAACCGTAGTGCATTCCCGGACGCCCGCCGGACAGGTAACCGTGCCAGATATCCCCCGTGCGGGACGGTAAATCGTAACGGTGCTCGTTACCTTCCCCGTCAAACACACAGAGTTCTACCCGCTCCGCGTGCGCAGAAAAGAGCGTGAAGTTCACCCCCTTCCCGTCAAAGCGCGCCCCGAGCGGTTCGGGATTACCTGCCGTTAGCTGCGTCATTCCCCCTCCCGCACCAGCCAGATGGTGCTAAGCGGCGGCAGCGTCAGGCTCAGGGAGTTTGGTCGCCCGTGGCTTTCGAGTGCGTCGCTCTGTACCAGCCCGCCGTTACCCGCGTTGCTGCCGTGATAATGCATAGAATCGGTGTTCAGTATTTCGCGCCATTTCCCTGCCTGGTTAATGCCGAAGCGGTAATGTTCGCGCGGCACCGGCGTGAAATTGCTGGCAACGATAATTTCATTGCCCGCTTTATCGCGGCGCACAAAGACAAATACCGACCGTTCACGATCGTCCACCACCAGCCACTCGAAGCCGTACGGGTCAAAATCCAGCTCGTGCAGCGCTTTGTGGTGGCGATAGGTCAGGTTCAGGTCACGCACCAGACGCTGTACGCCGTGGTGCCAGTTGTCACCGCCTTCCAGCAGGTGCCAGTCGAGGCTGGAATCGTGGTTCCACTCGCGGCCCTGCGCGAATTCATTGCCCATAAACAGCAGTTTCTTGCCCGGGAAAGCGAACATCCAGCCGTAGTAAGCGCGCAGGTTGGCAAACTTCTGCCACGCGTCGCCCGGCATGCGGTCAAGAATGGATTTTTTGCCGTGCACCACTTCATCATGCGACAGCGGCAGCATGAAGTTTTCGGTGTAGTTGTAGAGCAGCCCGAACGTGAGCTTGTCGTGGTGATACTGACGGTGAACCGGGTCGAGCTTCATGTAGTCGAGCGTGTCGTGCATCCAGCCCAGGTTCCACTTGTACCAGAAGCCCAGCCCCCCCATTGACGGAGGGCGAGAGACGCCGGGGAAGTCGGTGGACTCTTCCGCCATCGTCACCGCGCCTTCCACCTGCTCGCCGAGAATGCGGTTGGTGTTGCGCAGGAATTCAATGGCTTCCAGATTTTCACGGCCGCCATACTCGTTCGGGATCCACTCCCCCTCTTTACGGCTGTAGTCGCGGTAGATCATCGACGCCACCGCATCGACGCGCAGGGCATCAATACCGAAGCGCTCGATCCAGTACAGCGCGTTGCCCACCAGGAAGTTTGTCACTTCACGGCGACCGTAGTTATAGATCAGCGTGTTCCAGTCCTGGTGATAGCCTTCGCGCGGGTCGCTGTGCTCGTACAGCTTCGTGCCGTCAAATTCCGACAAACTGAAATCATCGGACGGGAAGTGGCCGGGCACCCAGTCGAGGATCACGTTCAGCCCGGCGGCATGCGCGGCATTGATGAAATAGCGGAAATCATCGCGCGTGCCGAAGCGGCGCGTTGGCGCATACAGCCCTGTAGGCTGGTAGCCCCAGCTTCCGTCAAACGGGTGTTCGTTAATCGGCAGCAGCTCAAGGTGAGTAAAGCCCATCCATTTGGCGTACGGCACCAGCTGATCGGCCAATTCACGATAGCTGAGCCAGAAGTTATTATCGGTGTGGCGACGCCAGGAGCCGAGATGCACCTCATAGACGGAGATTGGCGCGTCGAAGCGGTTGGCCTGCTTGCGTTCTTCCGTCTGGACGATCTTCTCCGGCAGCCCACAAATCAGCGACGCGGTATCCGGGCGCATCTGCGCTTCAAAGGCATACGGGTCAGCTTTAATGCGCAGCTTGCCGTTGGCATCGATCATCTCGAACTTATAGAGCTGGCCGTTTTGCGCGCCAGGGATAAACAGCTCCCAGATGCCGGTTTCACGGCGCAGGCGCATCGGATGACGACGGCCATCCCAGTAGTTGAACTGCCCGACTACGGAAACCCGCCGGGCATTCGGTGCCCACACGGAAAAACGTGTGCCGGTGATCCCGTCCATGGTATCGGCATGCGCGCCCAGCGTTTCATAGGGCCGCAGGTGAGTCCCTTCGGACAACAGCCAGGCGTCCATCTCTTTCAGGAGCGGGCCGAAGCTGTAAGGGTCGTCAATCAGGTTCTGCTGACCGTGCCAGATGACGGCAAGCTGATAGCGAAAAGGGTTTTTACGACGGGGCATCACGCCCGAGAAGAAGCCACGAGAATCGAGGCATTCCAGATTACCGACCTTGCGGCCGGTTTTGGGTTCTATCACCCAAACTTCTGTGGCATCCGGCAACAGCGCCCGAACTTCCAGTCCAGCCTCCGTTCGGTGCATCCCAAGCACAGAAAAGGGGTCAGCAAAATGACCCGCAATAAGCGCATTAATCACGTCTCTATCCACACGATCGGACATGGTATTCATCCTGTTTTTTATGTCGTCCTTTTTACGCGCTCCGGGACGACTTTTAATGTGACCTGAACGGGACAGCACAAATATGTGCATCCTTTCTGCTCCGTTCGAACCTCAGGTAAGAAATGACTCTTCCTTAAAGCATAGCCAACGCTCTAAATGACTCCTGATAAAAAATAAGACATCCGCGTGTTACTCCATGTAGTACGCAAAAAAAAGGGGTGAAAATCACCCCCGGTATTTAACAAATTATTACGCCAGCTGGCGCAGCATGCGGCGCAGCGGTTCGGCGGCACCCCACAGGAGCTGGTCGCCGACGGTGAACGCGGAAAGGTACTCCGGCCCCATGTTCAGCTTGCGCAGACGGCCAACCGGCGTGGTCAGCGTGCCGGTGACGGCTGCCGGGGTCAGTTCGCGCATGGTGATATCGCGATCGTTTGGCACCACTTTCGCCCACGGGTTGTGTGCGGCCAGCAGCTCTTCCACGGTCGGAATAGACACATCTTTTTTCAGTTTAATAGTGAAAGCCTGGCTGTGGCAGCGCAGCGCGCCGATACGCACGCACAGACCGTCAACCGGAATGGTGTTCGCGGTCGCGAGGATTTTGTTGGTCTCAGCCTGGCCCTTCCACTCTTCTCGGGTCTGGCCGTTATCCAGCTGTTTGTCGATCCACGGGATCAGACCACCGGCCAGCGGTACGCCGAAGTTGTCCACGGGCATCTCGCCGCTGCGGGTCAGCTGAGTGACCTTACGCTCGATATCAAGAATCGCGGACGCCGGGTTTGCCAGCTCGGTCGCGACGCTCTGGTGCAGCTGGCCCATCTGGGTCAGCAGCTCGCGCATGTGACGCGCGCCGCCGCCGGACGCGGCCTGGTAGGTCGCCACGGAGACCCACTCCACCAGATCCTGCGCGAACAGGCCGCCGAGGGACATCAGCATCAGGCTGACAGTACAGTTACCGCCAACAAAGGTTTTCACGCCGTTGTTCAGGCCGTCGGTGATCACGCCCTGGTTAACCGGGTCGAGAATGATGATGGCATCGTCCTTCATGCGCAGCGAAGAGGCCGCGTCAATCCAGTAGCCCTGCCAGCCGCTTTCACGCAGCTTTGGATAGATTTCGTTGGTATAATCGCCGCCCTGGCACGTCACAATAATGTCGAGTGCCTTCAGCGCTTCCAGATCGTAAGCATCCTGCAACGTGCCTGTGGTACCACCAAAGGACGGAGCAGCCTGGCCGAGCTGGGAAGTGGAGAAGAAGACCGGGCGGATAGCGTCGAAATCGCGCTCTTCAACCATGCGTTGCATGAGTACAGAGCCGACCATACCGCGCCAGCCGATAAAACCAACGTTTTTCATAGCATTTTTTTCCTGCTGAGGGTGTGTGCTGATTGTGCAAGCCAGTATTGAACTGGGATATGCTTCACATTACAAAATGCAGCCAAAGTCGCAAGCGAAATTAATCGATGATTGCCCGGCAATCAGAAATACAGCTAATTATCATAATAACCATAGAGATTTTCAGGGATAATTTACATGAGTGAAATCATTTCCGCGGCGGTTTTATTGATCCTCATAATGGATCCACTGGGAAACCTGCCGATCTTCATGTCGGTGTTAAAGCACACCGAGCCGAAGCGCCGTCGGGCGATCATGATCCGCGAGCTGCTCATCGCCCTGCTGGTGATGTTTATCTTCCTGTTTGCCGGGGAAAAAATTCTCGCTTTCCTGAACCTGCGCGCCGAAACGGTCTCCATTTCCGGCGGGATTATTCTGTTCCTGATTGCCATCAAAATGATTTTCCCGAGTGCGGAAGGCAGCAGCAGCGGCCTGCCTGCGGGTGAAGAGCCGTTCATCGTGCCGCTGGCGATCCCGCTGGTTGCCGGGCCAACGATTCTGGCGACGCTGATGCTGTTGTCGCACCAGTACCCGAATCAGATGAGCCACCTGGTGATTGCCCTGCTGATTGCCTGGGGCGGGACATTTATCATCCTGCTGCAGTCGTCGCTGTTCCTGCGCCTGCTGGGGGAGAAAGGGGTGAACGCCCTAGAGCGCCTGATGGGGCTGATTCTGGTGATGATGGCGACACAGATGTTCCTGGACGGGATACGGGCGTGGATGAAAGGGTGAGGATGTAAAAAAGCCGGGTGGCGCTTACGCTTACCCGGCCTACGGGACCTGATTTTTTTGTAGGTCGGGTAAGGCGAAGCCGCCACCCGACTAACATACGGCCTCTGCGGCCTGTTGCCCTCACCCCGACCCTCTCCCACTGGGAGAGGGAGAAAACCGGAGTTAGCTCAACAACGTAAACGCAATCATCCCGACAATCGCACCCGTCGTGCCGAGGATGGTTTCCATCAGCGTCCAGGTTTTCAGGGTTTGCGCTTCGGTGGCACCGGTAAATTTACCGAACAGCCAGAAGCCTGCGTCGTTCACGTGGGATACCACAATCGAACCGCCCGCGATACAGATAGACAGCGCCGCCATCTGCGCACCGGAGTAGTTCAGCTGTTCAATCACCGGCATCACCAGACCGACCGCCGTTAAGCATGCCACGGTTGCGGAACCCTGGATGATACGCACCGCCGCCGCCAGCACGAAGCAGGTGACCGCAATCGGCAGGCCCATTCCGGTCAGCGCTTCACCCAGAGCCGGGCCCACGCCGGAATCCACCAGCACCTGCTTGAACACGCCACCGGCACCGATCACCAGCAGGATGATACCCGCCGGCTGCAGCGCGGCACCGCAAATCTCCATCACGCGGTCTTTCGGCATCCCCTGACGCATTGCCAGGCCGTAAATCGCCACCAGACACGCCACCAGAATCGCCGTGAACGGGTGGCCGATGAACTCAAACCACTCGTAAGCGCTGGAACCGACCGGCACAAAGCGCGCGGCGATGGTTTTCAGACCCACCAGCACCAACGGGAGCAGGATCAGCGACAGGCTGAAGCCGAAGGAAGGCATTTTGCCTTCGCCCAGGTGCGGCTCGGTGATGTCATCAGGAATGTGCAGCTCAACGTAGCGGCTGATGAAGTTACCCCACAGCGGGCCGGCGATAATCATCCCCGGGATCGCGGCGCAGAGGCCAATGAGGATCATCCAGCCGAAGTCAGCGTGCATCTGGGAGGCCAGCAGCATCGGCGCAGGCCCCGGCAGCAGGAACGCCGCGGCCGCCGCCACGCCCGCAAACAGCGGAATGACCAACTTCACGAGGTTCGTACCGGTATGGCGTGCCATCGAGAACGCGACGCTAATCAGCAGCACGACCGCCACTTCGAAAAACAGCGGCAGCGCGCAAATCAGGCCAGCCAGACCAATCGCGTAGTGCGCGCGGCTGTGGCCGAAGGATTTCAGCATCTTGACGGCAATCTGATCGACCGCGCCCGTCTCGTGCAAAATCTTGCCAAACATCGCGCCGAGCGCGACCACAATCGCCAGGAAGCCCAGCGTGCCACCCATCCCTTTTTCCATCGTCGCGGCGATCTTGTCGAGCGGCATACCGGAAAAGAGACCTGCACCAATAGAAACCACCATCAAAGCAACGAAGGCATGCATACGCGCCTTCATCACGAGAAACAGCAGCAGTAATACGGAACCCACCGCTGTCAAAACAAGCGTTAATGTACTCAAAACTTACTGCCTTTTATTAATGACCTCGATGGTGCTGGCGACAACACCTTCCAGTGACTGATCGATATCAACCACTAAGACGTCCTGCTCATCCGCACCCGGCTCCTGCAGCGCTTCGAACTGCGTGACCAGCATCTGGGTTTTGAAGAAGTGACCTTTACGCGCCTTCAGACGGCTTTCAATCACCTCGAAATCGCCCTTCAGATAGATGAAGGAGAGGTTCGGGTTACCGTCGCGCAGCAGGTCGCGGTAGGTTTTTTTCAGCGCGGAGCAGACGATCAGGGAGACTTTGTTAGTACGCTGCATCGCAAAGGCGGCATCGTTCAGCGCCTGCAGCCACGGTTTGCGGTCGTCGTCGTTCAGCGGCTCTCCGGAGGCCATTTTCATGATGTTGCTGCGCGGATGGAGGAAGTCGCCATCAAGAAACGCAGCCTGAAGTTGATGCGCCACTTCGCTCGCCACGGCAGATTTACCGCTACCGGACACGCCCATCAGGACGTAAACGTGGTGATCGTGATTAGTCGTGCTCAAAGGGTGTCCCTCAGTCAATTGTTACGGGTAACAGTTATCGGTAACATTGTCCTGCCGGGGCAAAAGAGAAGCAATATCCAAACGTGCGCGAAGTGAATAAGTGTGAGCTACTTCAAATTTGTCGGATTAAATAGATCCACCCGGTGACAAGGTGAAACCTAAATCTAACATTTTAGGGGTAACTGCCTCACCACGAATGCGCGCCAGCAGGCGTTCTGCGCCAATGCGGCCCATACGTTCACGCGGGGTCAGGACGCTCGCCAGACGCGGCTCCATCACCTGGCCGATGTCGTGGCCGTGGAAACCGGCAATCGCCATATCGTCAGGGATCTTCAGCCCCAGACGCTGGCACTCAAACGCCGCGCCGACCGCAAGGTCATCGTTGGTACAGAAAATACCGTCCAGTTGCGGATACTCGCGTCGCGCCTGACGCATCAGTTCAATACCCGAGGTGTAGGACGAGGATTGCTCCACCATCACGCTGTACGGGGTTAAACCGGCGTCGAGCATCGCCTGCTCGTATCCCTTCTGTTTGATGATAGTACGTTCATCAAGGCGTGCACCCAGATAGGCAATGTGGCGATGACCGCGCGCAATGATCGCCGCCGTCATCTGACGCGCCGCTTCAAAGTTATCGAACCCAACGGCGATATCGAGGCAAGGCGACTGGCTGTCCATCAGTTCCACCACCGGGATACCGGCCACTTCAATCATTTTGAGCGTGCGGGCAGTGTGGGTACGTTCCGTTAAAATCAGGCCGTCGATGTTCCAGGAAAGCATCGATTCAAGACGTTCCTCTTCCAGTTCCGGCTTGTACCCGTAGTGCGCGAGCATGGTCTGATAGCCAAAGGCATCGGTCACGCTTTCGATTCCACGTAATACTTCGGCGAAAACCTGGTTGGTCAAGGAAGGAAGCAGGACGCCCACCGCACGGCTGGTCGCATTGGAGAGAATATCGGGTGCGCGGTTGGGAATATAACCCAGTTCATCAAGGGCAGCGGCAATCTTGCCACGTAACGCCACGGAAACCTGTTCCGGGTTACGTAAAAAACGGCTGACCGTCATTTTGGTCACACCGACGCGATCGGCGACATCCTGAAGTACGGGGCGTTTCTTTTTCATCGTCCTGAGAAATCTTGAAGTGAGAGATTTTCTCAGTTTATCACGGACAAAGCTCAACCTTCCCCGTTTAAAGGGAAGGTTGAGAAATTATTTATACCGGCGGCAGGTCAAACAGCAGGATTTCGCTTTCGCTGTCGGCATGCACGGAGAGCGCCTGCTCATCCCAGATGGCCAGACCATCGGCGGTTGTGGCTTTGGTGCCGTTGATGGACACGTCACCTTTCACCACCTGGATCCAGACGCGGCGGTTGGCGGCAATCTGATGCACGGACTGTTCGTCTTTTGCCAGCGCCCAGCGGTACAGCTCCATATCCTGATGCACTTTCAGGGAACCTTCACGCGCATCCGGGGACAGCACCAGCTGTTTGCCCTGTTTAGCGTCGAAGCGGCGCTGCTCGTAGCGCGGTGCGATGCCGGTCTCTTCTGGAATGATCCAGATTTGATACAGGTGCAGTTTTTCCGTTTTGCTCGGGTTGTACTCAGAGTGACGCACCCCGGTGCCCGCACTCATAATCTGGAACTCACCCGCCGGAACCTGCTCTTCGTTACCCATGCTGTCTTTGTGCGCCACGGCACCTTCGAGCACATAGGTCAGGATTTCCATGTCTTTGTGCGGGTGGGTGCCGAAGCCCTGGCCTGCATCAATCACGTCGTCGTTAATCACGCGCAGTGCGGAGAAGCCCATGAAATTCGGGTCGTAGTAGTCGGCAAACGAGAATGAATGCCATGAGTCCAGCCAGCCATGATTCGCGTGACCACGTTCGTTTGCTTTGCGTAAGTAGATCATTTTTTTCACCCTCAGTTCGTTTCGATGAAGTAAGTGTGGACGCAAACCGCCTGGGATCATAGAGGGTGAAAATTGACTCCTCTGTTCAAAAATTATGAACAAGCGCAGAGGAGCCGTTTTTGCTTATTTTGCGAGGGTTACCGTGGCAGGAGAAGCCTGCTCAAAGGCCCGTTCAAGGATTTCCAGGTTGGTCAGAACGTCAGATTCCTTGACGTAATTCGGCGTACCCGTGGTGAGCGTTTCATACAGCGCATCGTAAACGCGGCCATAGTCGCCTGGTTCCGGCTTGAGTTCTTCTTTTACTGTTGTGCCATCTGCCTTCACATACTCCAGCACGCCCACGGAATTATCCGCCGCAAAGCCCGGTTCGCCCGGCATGATATTGGCCTTCAGGCTGGTCTCCTGCTGATCAATACCGTACTTGATAAACGAGCCTCGGGTGCCGTGAACGATAAATTTCGGATAGTCGATTTTCACCAGATGGCTGGTTTTAACGATGGCCTTCAGGTCGCCGTAGAACAGCTGCGCCTCGAAGGTGTCGTCCGGGTTGGCTTTGTTGCGCAGGCTGCGGATGTCGTACGCTACGTGGTCCGGGCGACCAAACAGGGAGATGATCTGGTCCATGGTGTGCACGCCCAGACCATAGAACGAGCCGTCCTGCGGCAGGCCGGGCTGGATTTCCGCGACCGGACGGTAGTAGTCGAAGTGGCTTTCAATTTCCACAATGTCGCCGAGCTTGCCGCTCTCAATCGCCTTTTTCGCCGTCAGGAAGCAGCTGTCAAAACGGCGGTTCTGATACGGCGTCACGGTCAGCCCTTTGCTTTTCGCCAGCGCAAACAGTTCCTTCGCTTCTGCGATGGTCGGGGTGAATGGCTTTTCCACCAGCACGTTTTTGCCTGCTTCCAGCGCGCGCTTCGCGTAGTCGAAGTGGCTGTCGGCGTGGGTGCAGACAATGATCAGATTCACCTGCGGATCGTGAAGCACCTCGTTCAGATCGCTGGTGAAATGAATGTGGGAATACTGTGAAGACTGCTCTTCCGGCTTCGCACTGCGTCGGTAGATATGGGCGACGTGCCAGCTGTCTTTACGGTTGAGGACATAGGGTAGGTGATAGCGGGTGGTGCTTTTACCAAAGCCGATAAACGCACAGTTCAGGGTCATGGTTCCGTCCTTTTTGATCAGGTTTCTGTTTTCACTATAGCGATAAACTTGCCCAAAAGAATCCTAAAATGGCGGCACTTGCCTTGACCCTGCCGCTAAAAACCCCGATAAGGTGAAGGTCAAATCTATGCTCGCGAATGGAGTCGCGCCCATTTCTATGGAAAGGAAATATCTCGCCTTAAACAGTGCGCTTCTCTTCTGGTTGCTTTCGCTTGCCGCCTGGTGCTTCGCCGCCCGTCAACTCGCATGGCTCTTCGCAGCATTCTCTTTATTGGCTTTCACGCTTCCCCTGCTTATCAACCTGGGTAATGTTATGTTTAAAAAGAATAAAATTAATGAAATCAAGGTGCCAACTGCCCTTCCCCCGGCTCCTGTCATGGAAAAAGAACCTACCGCCACCGAGAAGCACGGCACCACGGTGATTGCCAACGACGTCCGCGTTGAAGGCAATATCGTTTCGACGGGCCACGTCTATGTGCACGGTGAGCTCATCGGCAATATTGCCTCTGAACAGAGTCTGATCAAAATCATGCGCGGGGGACGGGTTGAGGGAAACATCACCTGCCGCGAGCTGATTATTGACGGGGCCGTGATCGGCGAATGCCACAGCGATGCCATTGAAATCTGCGAAAACGGTGAGGTAACGGGAACGCTTTCCTACCGGGCGCTGGCCGTCAAAAAAGGGGGGATGTTTTCCGGTATTGCAGAGATGCTGCCTGCCGCTATCGAAAAGAACAACGTCGTTGGCCTGATCAAGGACAGCACCGCTGACGCTCCTGAAGCGTGCGAGCTTGCCAAATAATAAGCAAAAAAAAGCCAGCGAAACGCTGGCTAAAGTAATACTGGAAGCAATGTGAGCAATGTCGTGCTTTCAGGTTCCCGTAGCGGTCTTCCTGAATGCAGAGCAATAATAATCATTCTCATTCGCACTTGTCCACTTCTTTTTGCAAAAAATAGCGGTTGACTCAAATTTTAAAGTCATTGATGTTGGAAGGGACATTTAACTGATTGAGGAACAAGGAATGAGTGAGATAGTGATACGCCACGCAGAACCGAAAGATGCCGAAGCTTTACGCCAGAACTATATGCATCCCGGGGTGTATCACGACACGCTACAGCTACCTCATCCTTCCCTTGAACACTGGCAAGAGCGGCTTCTCCCAAAACCTGGCCAAAAACGTCTGGTCGCCTGCATCGATGAAAACATCGTCGGTGACCTGGCACTGCAGGTAGAAGCCAGCCCGCGACGCAGCCATGTGGCAACCTTTGGTATCAGCGTTGCGGCGCACGCCCAGGGGCGCGGCGTGGGGAGCGCGCTCATGCGCGAGATGATCAACCTGTGCGATAACTGGATGCGCATCGAACGTATCGAGTTAACGGTTTTTGCCGATAACCCTGCTGCACTGGCGCTGTACCGGAAGTTTGGTTTTGAAATCGAAGGCACCGGCAGGAAATTTGCCCTGCGCAACGGCGAGTATGTGGATGCGTATTATATGGCGAGGATGAAGTAGTTTGTTGCCCTCACCCTAACCCTCTCCCCGTGGGAGAGGGAATGAAACACGTAGGCCGGGTAAGGCGAAGCCGCCACCCGGCAATACATCAATATCCCGCCGTCAAATCATCCACCGAACGCGGGTCCGATGCGCCAAACAGCGCCCCGTCCGGCCCGACCATAATGCTCTGGGTGCTGCCCATCGCCTCTTTCACCGCCACTTTTTGCCCGCGCTGTTCAAGCAGCTTAATGGTGTCCGGGCTAAAGCCCTTCTCAACGCGCAGCTCGTCCGGCAGCCACTGGTGATGGAAACGCGGGGCGTTAGTCGCTTCGGCGACGTTCATCCCAAAGTCGATGCTGTTCACCACCATCTGCAGCACGGTGGTAATAATTCGACTCCCGCCCGGGCTGCCGGTTACCAGCCAGGTTTTTCCGTCTTTCACCACTATGGTGGGCGACATGGACGAGAGCGGACGCTTTTTCGGCCCGACGGCGTTTGCATCACCGCCTACCAGCCCGTAAACGTTCGGCACGCCCGGCTTGGCGGAAAAGTCATCCATCTCGTTGTTCAGCAGAATGCCGCTGTTGCCCGCCACAATCCCGGTACCAAAGGTGGTATTCAGCGTATAGGTCACCGCCACCGCATTGCCGTCTTTATCCACCACCGAGAAGTGGGTGGTCTGATTGCTTTCATAAGGCGCCAGCTTGCCGGGGCGGATCTCGCTCGACGGCTTCGCCTTGTTGATGTCGATCTGGTCAGCCAGGGATTTGGCATAGGCTTTGTTGGTCAGCGCCTGCCACGGTACCTTCACGAAGTCCGGGTCGCCGAGGTACTCCGAGCGGTCGGCGTAGGCGCGTTTTTCCGCTTCCGCCATCACCTGCATGGCGTCCGCGCTGCCGAAGCCAAACTTGTGCATATCGAAGTTTTCCAGAATATTGAGGATCTGCACGATGTGGATCCCGCCGGACGACGGCGGCGGCATGGAGAAGACCTCGTAGCCACGATAGGTGCCGCTAATCGGCTCGCGCTCCACCGCTTTGTACTCCGCCAGATCCGCTTTCGTGATTAGCCCACCGTTCTTTTGCATTTCATCGGCAATCTGGTCAGCAATCGCGCCTATATAGAAGGCATCCGGGCCGTGTTCCGCAATCCGCTCCAGGCTGGTCGCCAGGTTCTTCTGCACCAGCTTATCGCCCTTCTTCAGCGGCTCGCCGTCTTTCCAGAAGATGGCCTTACTGTTTTCATGATTCGGAATGACTTCACTGCCGTAGGTTTTGAGATCGTCCGCGAGCGCGTCATTCACCACAAAACCGTCGCGCGCCAGCTTGATGGCAGGCTGCACCACTTTGTTCAGCGGCAGCGTGCCGTATTTCTCCAGCGCCAGCGAGAAGCCCGCAACGGTGCCCGGCGTGCCGGAGGCGAGGTGCGAGGTCAGGGATTTCTTGCTGTCCGGGTTGCCCTGCTCGTCAAGGAACATGTCGCGGGAGGCCTGATTCGGTGCCATCTCACGGAAGTCGATGGCGGTGGTTTTCCCGTCTTTGGTACGCAGCATCATAAACCCGCCGCCGCCGAGGTTACCCGCCTGCGGATGCGTGACCGCCAGCGCGTACCCGACCGCAACCGCCGCATCCACCGCGTTACCGCCCTGCTTCAGAATATCGACGCCCACCTGGGTTGCCAGCGCGTCAACCGAGGCCACCATGCCATGCGTCGCCCGCACGGGATGGAAAACGTCTTCCTCCACGCCGTAGGAGACAGGAGGCGCCGCGGGCGGGTTGGCCGCCACGCTAAATGTGCCGCCTGCCATCAGCGCGGCGATCGCTACCCAGCGCAAAAACGTTGGTTTCATCATTATTGTTCTCCAGGTGATGGGGTTCATACTCCCCGCTTAAGCCTGGTTCACAACTCCTAAAAAATCATCGTCATGGTGAAATCGGGGTAAACTTAAGAGAAACCTCAAAAGGAGGAGATGACAATGAAACGCTTGATGATTCTTACGGCACTGCTTCCCTTTGCCGCGCTCGCACAGCCACTCAATACGATGAACAACCCTAACCAGCAGGGTTACGTCATTCCCAGCCAGCAGCGGATGCAAACGGAAATGATGAGCCAGCAACAGCAGCAGAAAGGGATGCTTAATCAACAGTTGAAAACGCAAACCCAGATGCAGCAGCAGAGCCTGCAAAACCAGATGAACGCCAACACCCAGCGCGTCCAGCAGGGTCAGGTGCGCGAGCAGCCGCTGCCGAATAAAAACGGCGGGATGTTAGGCGGGGGTTCAACCCTGAACAGCGGCCAGCAGCATATGCTGCCGCAGCAGTCGAACGGCAGTATGCTTAATCCGCAGAACTAAAGTTCGGGCCGATCCGGTCAATCGCATCGGTACAAATGCTGTCAACGCCCCAGCGCAGCAGTTCGGCTGCACGCTGGGGTTTGTTAACGGTATACACCAGAATATGCAGACCCGCCGCTTTCAACATCTTCACCCGCGCCTCATCCAGCAGCTTGTGATTGAGATGGATAGAGACGCACGCTAAGCGTGTCGTCAGCTCGTGCCAGTCCTCGCGCCACTCGTCCAGCAGCAGCCCGCGCGGCAGCTCCGGCACGGCCGCCTGTGCCGCTTCCAGCGCGTCGATTTCAAACGACGACAGCAGCGGTGCCGTCATCCCTTCCCACAGCTCACGCGCGGCCAGCGCAATGACTTTGCCCGTCAGCGAGCCGGTGCCGGTGGTCGGTTTGATTTCGATATTGGCCATCATGCCGTGCTGGCGGCAGCGATCCGCCACTTCCGCCAGCAGCGGCAGCGGTTCGCCTTTGAACTCGCCGCTGTACCAGCTTCCGGCATCTACCTTCAGCAGATCGCGCCACGGCAGTTCCCCCGCCACGCCCCAGCCGTTGCTGGTGCGTTCGAGGTTATCGTCATGCAGCAGGAAAATTTCGCCGTCTTTCGACAGCTTGGCGTCGAACTCGATCATCGTGTGACCGTAGCGCGCGCCAACGTCAATCGCCGCCAGCGTGTTTTCCGGCGCCAGCTTACCGCCGCCGCGGTGGGCGACGACATGGGGATAAGGCCAGTTGCTCATACTCGTTGTCCTGTTTCACCGTCAAACAGGTGCAGATGGTTTTCCGGCAGGTGCAGCCACAGCGTGCTGCCAGCCTTCGGGCGCTCCTGATGCGCCAGGCGCACCACCATTTTTTGCTCGCCCCAGCGCCCGTGCGCCAGGTTATCTGCACCCAACATCTCCAGCGTGTCCATCACCAGCGGCACGCCGCCGTCCGCCTGAGAGGTTAAACCGATATGCTCCGGGCGGATACCGAGCGTCATCTTACGCCCGGCGTAGCCACGATAGTACCAGTTGATCGGCAATGCCATCCCGCTTTCCAGTTCAAAGTGGGTGCCCGCGCTGCTGATCCGTCCTTCCAGCAGGTTCATTGCCGGGCTGCCGATAAAGCTCGCCACAAAGCGGGTAGCCGGTTTCTCATACACCTCCACCGGGGTGCCAATCTGCTCGGCGATGCCTTTGTTCATCACCATTACGCGCTGGGCGAGGGTCATGGCTTCGACCTGATCGTGGGTCACGTACAGGGAGGTGGTTTTCAGACGACGGTGCAGCTGCTTCAGCTCAAGACGCATCTGCACGCGCAGCTTGGCGTCGAGGTTAGAAAGCGGTTCGTCGAACAGGAATACCGCCGGGTCGCGCACGATGGCGCGCCCCATCGCCACGCGCTGGCGCTGGCCGCCGGAGAGCTCGCGCGGGCGGCGCTTCAGCAGGCCGTCCAGCTCAAGAATGCGCGCCGCTTCTTTCACGCGCTCCTCGATATGGCCTTTGCCCATGCCGCGGATTTTCAGCCCCCAGGCCATGTTATCCTCCACGCTCATGTGCGGATAGAGGGCGTAGTTCTGGAACACCATCGCGATGCCGCGATCTTTGGGCTCCATCTCGGTAACGCGCTGGCGGTCAATCCAGATATCCCCGGACGTCACGCGCTCCAGCCCCGCCACCATGCGCAGCAACGTGGATTTGCCGCAGCCGGACGGGCCGACCATCACGATAAATTCCCCGTCCGCCACGTCGAGCGTCAGCGGCTGAATCACCTGGGTTTTACCATCCCAGCTTTTGGTTACTGCCTGAAGTTTTAAACCTGCCATCTTATTTCTCGCTATCGACCAGGCCGCGGACAAACGCACGCTGCATGGCTAAAACAATGACTACGGGTGGGATAAGGGTGAGCAGCATCGCCGCCATCACCTGGTTCCAGAGAGTGGTGCCTTCACCGGTGGCAATCATGCCTTTGATGCCCGCCACGGCGGTGCCGAGGTTGACGTCCTGAATAATCAGTAGCGGCCACAGGTACTGGTTCCAGCCGTAGATAAAGGTGATCACAAACAGCGCCGCGAGGTTGGTTTTCGACAGCGGCAGCACGATGTCGCGGAAAAAGCGCATCGGCGACGCGCCGTCGATGCGCGCCGCTTCAATCAGCTCGTCCGGCAGGGTCATAAAGAACTGGCGGAACAGGAAGGTCGCGGTCGCCGAGGCCATCAGCGGCAGGGTCAAGCCCGCGTAGCTGTCGAGCATTTTCAGGTTGGCGATCACCTCCACCGTCGGGAAGATACGCACCTCCACCGGCAGCATCAGGGTAATGAAGATCATCCAGAAGAAGAGGTTACGCAGCGGAAAGCGGAACCAGACGATGGCGAAGGCCGAGAGCATCGACACCGTAATTTTGCCGACGGTGATGCCAAACGCCATGATGAAGCTGTTGAGCATCATCAGCCAGAACGGCGCGCTGTTGGTGCCCACGCCCTGGGTCCAGATGGTCTTCATGTTCTCGAAAAGATGTGTACCTGGGATCAGCGTCATCGGCGTGTCGAACACCGCTTTGGTGTCCAGCGTGGCGGCGACAAACGCCACGTACAGCGGGAAGAGGATGACGATAATCCCTAAAATCAGCATGGTATGGCTGAAAATCGTCAGCCCGCGACGGTTCTCAATCATTGGTAGCGCACCTTACTTTCGACATAGCGGAACTGCACCACCGTGAGGATGATGACGAGGAACATCAGCACCACCGACTGCGCGGCAGAAGCGGAGAGATCCAACCCCGCAAAACCTTCGCGGTAGATCTTGTAGATCAGCGTCGTTGTCGCCTGCACCGGTCCGCCTGCGGTCGCCGCGTCGATCACCGGGAAGGTGTCGAAGAAGGCGTACACGAGGTTAACTACCAGCAGGAAGAAACTCACCGGGGCGATCAGCGGCAGCGACAGCCTGAAGAAGCGACGAATCGGCCCTGCGCCGTCAATCGCGGCGGCTTCCACCAGCGAACGGGGAATGGACTGCAGCGCGGCAAAGAAGAACAGGAAGTTGTAGCTGATCTGCTTCCACACCGAGGCGAATACCACCAGGAACATCGCCTGGCCGCTGTTCTGGGCATGGTTCCAGTCGTAGCCCAGTTCGGCCAGGAAATGGGTAATCAACCCGCGTCCCGGGTTAAACAGGAAGATCCACAGCACGGCGGCGACGGCGGGAGCCACGGCGTAAGGCAGCAGCATCAGCGTTTGATAAATACGGCTGCCGCGCACCACGTAGTCCACCAGCGCGGCGAAGAACAGCGATGCCAGAAGGCCGCTGACGGTCACCAGGGCGCTGAACTTGATCGTCGTCCAGAAGGAATCCAGGTAGTAGCTGTCATGGAACAGCGCGGTGAAGTTGTCCAGCCCGACAAACTGGCTGGAAAGCCCGAACGGATCGACGCTTTGTACCGAGTACCACAGCGCTTCGCCCGCAGGCCAGATAAAGAAAATAACGGTGATGACCAGCTGCGGCGCGACCAGCAGGTACGGCAGCCAGCGGGAACGGAACACCGGACGGGATGATGACATAGGTTTGCTCTGTAGGTATTCCCCCCTCACCCCGGCCCTCTCCCCAAAGGGGCGAGGGAGAAAAGACGGCTCCGCGCAGTCCCCTCTCCCCTATGGGGAGAGGGTTAGGGTGAGGGGCAGGTTTGAATTACGATTTGGTGGACTGCTCAAAGCGGCGCAGCAGCTGATTCCCGCGCTCTACCGCAGAGTCCAGCGCCTGCTGTGGCGTTTTCTTCCCGGTCCACACGCTTTCCAGCTCTTCATCCACGATGGTACGGATCTGCGGCATGTTGCCCAGACGCAGGCCCTTGGTGAACGGCAACGGCGGCTTGTTCAGCATCTGACGCGTCGCAATGTCCGCCCCTGGGTTTTTGCTGTAGAAGCCCTGCTCGCGGGTCAGGTCGTACGCAGCTTTGGTGATCGGCAGGTAGCCGGTCTTCTGGTGCCACTCGGCAGCATTTTCAGGCTTCGCCAGGAAGTCGAGGAACTCGGCTACACCTTTGTAGGTGCCGTTGTCTTTGCCCTGCATCACCCACAGGCTCGCCCCGCCGATGATGGCGTTCTGCGGCGCGCCCTTCACGTCGGCGTCGTACGGCATCATGCCCACGCCGTAGTTAAATTTGGCGTAGTGACGGATATCCGCCAGCGAGCCGGACGAGGCGGTGGTAATGGCGCAATCGCCGTTGTAGAACTTCTCGGTGGATTCGTCTTTACGTCCGAAGTAGCTGAAGTCGCCCTTCTTGTTCAGATCAGCAAGCAGCGCGATGTGCTTCACCTGCTCCGGCTTGTTGAACTCCAGCACCGCGTCGGTGCCGTCGAAGCCGTTGTTTTTGGTCGCAACCGGCAGGCCGTGCCAGGCGCTGAAGTTTTCAATCTGGATCCAGCCCTGCCAGCCGCTGGCGTAGCCGCACTTCATCCCCGCCGCTTTCAGCTTCGCGGTGTACGCCGCCAGATCCTGCCAGGTTTTTGGCGGCTGCTCCGGGTCTAAGCCAGCTTTTTTGAAGGCGTCTTTGTTGTAATACAGCACCGGCGTGGAGCTGTTAAACGGCTGGGACAGGAGATGGCCCGTTTTGGAATCGGTGTAGTAACCGGAAACGGTCGGTACAAACTGTGATTCATCGAAGTTGATGCCTGCGTCTTTGAACACTTCATACACCGGCTTGATGGCTTTGGAGGCCATCATGGTGGCGGTACCCACTTCATAAACCTGTAACAGCGCCGGCGCGTTGCCGGTACGGAAGGCGGCAATGCCCGCGCTCAGGCTCTGCTCGTAGTTGCCTTTGTACACCGGCACAATTTTGTAATCCGGGTGGGTGTCATTGAAACGCTGCGCCAGGGAGTCAACCTCTTTACCCAACTCCCCTTCCATGGAATGCCAGAACGGAATGGTGGTCACAGCCATTGCGTTCGTCGCAAAAGCCAGACCCAGTGCCAGACCCAAAGCTGTGTGTCGTAACGATGTCATTGTCATCTCTCTTATTGTGCCGGATGCGCGATATCACGCGTTTTATGCTCGCGAGGTAACATGACATGCTCGAATTACAGAAAAATAACTGTTTGTTTACAGATAAGTGACAGCCAGGCGTCAGAGGGATGATGGTTGTGTGAAGGGGTGGGTGTGTGGTTGGGTGCGGTCTGGTGCCCTCACCCCGGCCCTCTCCCACAGGGAGAGGGAGAAAAACACGTAGGCCCGGTAAGCGTAAGCGCCACCGGGCAATACAGACGGCTTAGCCTCCGAGGTACGCGCTCCGCACCGCCTCGTTTGCCAGCAGCGCGTCGCCGGTATCCTCCAGCACCACGCGACCGTTCTCCAGCACGTAGCCACGGTCGGCGAGCTTCAGCGCCTGGTTGGCGTTCTGCTCGACGAGGAAGATGGTCATCCCCTCTTTGCGCAGCTGCTCAATGGTGTCGAAGATCTGCTGAATGATGATCGGCGCCAGACCGAGCGACGGTTCATCCAGCAGCAGCAGACGCGGCTGGCTCATCAGCGCGCGGCCAATCGCCAGCATCTGCTGCTCGCCGCCGGACATGGTGCCCGCACGCTGGATGCGGCGCTCCCACAGGCGTGGGAAGAGTTCGTACACCCACTTGATGCGGGTCTGGTATTCATCGCGGTGAGCAAAGAAGCCGCCCATCGCCAGGTTCTCTTCCACCGTCATGCGGGAAAACACGCGACGCCCTTCCGGGACAATCGCCACCGCTTCACGCATTATTTTGGCGGTCTGCCAGTCGGTAATGTCTTTGCCATCGAACACAATCCGCCCGCTGGTGGCGCGCGGGTCGCCGCACAGGGTGCCGAGCAGCGTGGTTTTACCCGCGCCGTTGGCCCCGATCAGGGTGACGATTTCGCCCTGATTGATGTGCAGGCTGACGTCGTGCAGCGCCTGGATCTTGCCGTAGTGCGCGTTGACCTTGTCGAACGTTAACATCGCTTTTTCCATCTTATGCCTCACCAAGGTATGCGCGGATCACGTCCGGGTTGTTGCGGATCTCTTCCGGCGTGCCGTTCGCCAGCGGCGTGCCCTGGTTTACCACGTAGATACGGTCCGAAATGCCCATCACCAGCTTCATGTCATGCTCAATCAGCAGAATGGTGGTGTCGTGATGATCGCGCAGCTCGGCAATCAGCTCGTCCAGCTCTTTGGTCTCTTTCGGGTTGAGGCCTGCCGCCGGTTCGTCGAGCATCAGGATTTCCGGCTGCGTCACCATGCAGCGCACAATCTCCAGGCGACGCTGATCGCCGTAGGCCAGGTTGCTCGCCTGACGGTTGGCGTGCTGCAGCAGGCCAATTCGGTCAAGCCAAGTGGCCGCGCGGTCAAGCGCTTCATCCTGTGCGCGTCGGAAGGCCGGGGTTTTCAGCAGGCCGGAGAAGAGCCCGGTTTTCAGCTGCTGATGCTGTGCCACCAGCAGGTTCTCAATTACCGTCATCTCGCGGAACAGACGCACGTGCTGGAAGGTACGCACCACGCCCATGCGGGCAATCTGCTGGCCCGGCAGACCTTCCAGGTGCTGGTCGCGCAGCATGATGGTGCCTCCCGTCGGCTTGTAGAAGCCGGTCAGGCAGTTGAAGACCGTGGTTTTCCCCGCGCCGTTCGGGCCAATCAGGGAGACAATCTCTTTCTTGTGCAGATCCAGATTCACGTTGTTGACCGCCAGCAGGCCGCCAAAACGCATCATCAGACCGTTAACGGATAATAATGGCTGGCTCATGCCTGCTCTCCTTTCGCTTGCCCGTTCTTCAGCTTCAGCTGTGGACGGGTCATCGGCAGCAGACCCTGCGGACGCCAGATCATCATCAGCACCATCAAACCACCCAGCATCAGCATGCTGTATTCGTTAAAGTCGCGCATCAGCTCGCGCGAGACCACCAGCAGGATGGCCGCGAGGATAACGGCAAACTGCGAGCCCATCCCGCCGAGTACCACAATCGCCAGCACGAAGGCCGATTCGGCAAAGGTGAAGGATTCCGGGCTAACGAAGCCCTGACGTGCGGCAAACAGCGTTCCGGCGAAACCGGCAAACGCGGCGCTGATGGTGAACGCGGTCAGCTTGATGCGGGTTGGGTTCAGGCCCAGCGAGCGGCAGGCGATTTCATCTTCGCGCAGCGCTTCCCACGCGCGGCCCAGCGGCATGCGCAGCAGACGGTTGATCACGAACAGGGTAATCACCACCAGCAGCAGCGCCACCAGATAGAGCCAGATCACGCGGTCGGACGGATCGTACTTGATGCCAAAGAAGTTGCTGAAGGTATCCCAGCCGCCTTCGCGGGCGGTACGGCTGAACTCCAGGCCGAAGAAGGTCGGTTTCGGGATCTGGCTGATGCCGTTCGGGCCGCCGGTCACTTCGGTATTGTTGAGCAGCAGGATACGGACGATTTCGCCGAAGCCCAGGGTCACAATCGCCAGGTAGTCACCGCGCAGGCGCAGCACCGGGAAGCCGAGCAGGAAGCCCGCGGCGGCAGAGACCAGCCCCGCCAGCGGCAGGCAGGTCCAGAAGCCGAGGCCGTAATAGTGGTTCAGCAGCGCGAAGGTGTAGGCACCGATGGCGTAGAAGCCGCCGTAGCCCAGCACCAGCAGGCCGGAGAGCCCCACCACCACGTTCAGACCGAGACCCAGAATCACGTAGATCATGGTCAGGGTGGCGATATCCACGGTCCCGCGCGATACCACAAACGGCCATGCCACGGCAGCGACCAGCAGCGCCACGAGGAACAGCTTCTGCTTCACGGTCGTACCGTCGATAGCGGGCAGCACGAACTTCGGCCCGGAGACGTTTTTCAGCGTCTTCTGGAAGACCGGGCGCAGCAGCTGGAACAGGAACACTACGGCCGTGCCGATAAACACCCACTGCCAGCGAATATCAGCGGCGGTGTCGACCACCAGCTTAGTGCCGTCCAGCTCTAACTGGACGCCCATAAAGACGCCCGCCAGCACGAAGAACATGGCGGCAGAAAGCAGCGCCATTGCAAAATGCATCGGTTTCATACTTTCTCTACCTCCGGACGGCCCAGAATACCGGTAGGCATCACCAGCAGAACCAGAATCAGCAGGGCAAACGACACCACGTCTTTATATTCTGTGCTCAGGTACGCCGAGGAGAGCGCCTCTGCCACGCCCAGGATCAGGCCGCCGATCATCGCGCCCGGAATACTGCCGATACCGCCCAGTACCGCGGCGGTGAAGGCTTTCATCCCGGCCATAAAGCCGATGTACGGGTTGATCACGCCGTAGAACTGGCCGAGCAGGACGCCCGCCACCGCCGCCATCGCTGCGCCAATCACGAAGGTCAGGGCAATCACGCGGTCGGTGTTGATGCCGAGCAGGCTCGCCATCTTCAGGTCTTCCGCGCAGGCGCGGCAGGCGCGTCCCATGCGGGAGTAACGGATGAAAATAGTCAGAGCCAGCATTGCCAGGAAGGTTACAACCCAGATAACCAGCTGCATGGTGGTGATAGAGGCAGAGAAGTTTTCGCTGGCCCCCACAATCCACTGGCCGTTAAACAGGCTTGGCAGCGCCACGTCGCGCGAGCCTTCGGTAAGGCTGACGTAGTTTTGCAGGAAGATGGACATTCCGATGGCGGAAATCAGCGCAATCAGGCGTTTTGAACTGCGCACGGGCCGGTAAGCCACGCGTTCGATGCTCCAGCCGTAGGCGCTGGCAATCACAATCGCGCCGACAAACCCGGCGGCGACCAGCAGCCAGCTGCTGTCGATGCCCATCATCATCAGGGCGGCAATGATCATAAAGGAGACGTAGCTACCGATCATGTACACCTCGCCGTGGGCGAAGTTGATCATGCCGATAATGCCGTAAACCATCGTGTAGCCGATGGCGATCAGCGCGTAGGTGCTTCCCAGCGTAACGCCGTTAAACATCTGCTGCAGGAAATAGAGAAACTGCTCGGACATATGCAAACCTTTTTATACCCGCCCGGCGAGCCGGGCGGTGGGATAGTTATTTGGCGGCCGAGGACGAACCGTCGGCGTGCCACTTAAAGACACCAAATTCAAATCCCTTCAGATCGCCTTTCTCATCCCAGTTCAGCGGCCCAATCACGGTGTTCGCCCCGTGTGCTTTTAAATCTTTCACCAGATCCAGCGGCTCTTTGCTGCCGGTACGCTCCAGCGCGGTCGCCAGAGACTGCACGGCCGCGTAGGTGATCCAGACGTACGGACCGCTCGGATCTTTCTTCTGCGCCTTGAGCGCCTCTACGATAGCCTTGTTGGCCGGATCCTGGTCATAGCGTTTTGGCATCGTCACCAGCATGCCTTCGGCAGAATCCCCCGCGATATTCGACAGGGAGGCGTTGCCCACGCCCTCTGGCCCCATAAACTGGGTTTTCAGGCCGGTGGCGCGCGCCTGGCGCAGCATCTGGCCCATTTCCGGGTAGTAGCCGCCGTAGTAAACGAAGTCGATATTCTCTTTTTGCAGACGGGCGATCAGCGCGGAGAAGTCTTTCTCACCGGCGGTAATGCCGTCGAAGAAGACGATGTTCGCGCCGCCTTTTTTCAGGCCGTCCTGCACGGAGCGTGCCAGGCCTTCGCCGTACTGCTGTTTGTCATGAATGATGGCAATACGCGTTGGCTTAACGGTGTCGAGGATGTATTTCGCGGCGGTGGGCCCCTGGGAGGAGTCCAGGCCGGCGGTACGCATAATGTGCTGGTAGCCGCGCTGGGTCAGCTCCGGGTTAGTTGCGCCCGGGGTGATCATCAGAATGCCTTCGTCTTCGTAAATATCAGATGCGGGCTGCGTGGACGATGAGCACAGGTGGCCGATGACGTACTGGATACCGTCGTTGACGATTTTGTTGGCGACCGCGACGGCCTGTTTTGGATCGCAGGCGTCGTCATATTCTACGCCCACCAGCTTGTCGCCTTTGATGCCGCCTTTGGCGTTGATGTCTTTAATGGCCTGGCGCGCGCCGTTGAACTCCATATCACCCCACTGGGCAACAGGACCGGACATCGCGCCGACCACAGCCACTTTTATGTCGTCCGCCATAGCCGCCTGCGAAATTGCCAGTGCGACCATTCCCGCGATTATTGCTTTCGCGTTCCTTTTCATCTCTGAATCCCCATTCGTGATGTCGTGTATATATTTTGTTTTATTATGGTTAAAAAGCATTCTGTACTTTTAATGAACAACGCTATTTTTACCAGTGTCTTTAATGGTTTAGCGCGGTTTTTTATCAAAAACCAGACTAATATCTCTATTTTTCAGGCGATTAAGCAAAGATAATATTCTGAAATCAGGCAGAGATAAACAAATAAAAGTGCAGTTTGCAGCATAAAATAACGGTACAAAGCGCCGAATAAATCACTGCCTGTCAGGTTAAAATTCTGCTTAATTTTCGATCCATGTGTTTTCGAACTGCGCAATGCGTTGCCAAAAAACTAATCACCTGGTAAATGGGAATAAAAAGAGAAAGCACCCGAGCAAATAAATTGAGTACACTGGCCCTACTCAATCTGATTTGGACAAGTAGCTAATGAAACTGACTATCGTGCGTCTGGTGACCTTTAGCGACCAGGATCATATCGACCTGGGCAAGATCTGGCCGGAATATTCCCCTTCGTCGCTGGCCGTCGACGACAATCACCGTATCTATGCCGCGCGCTTTAACGAGCGTCTGCTGGCCGCCGTTCGCGTGACGCTGAGCGGCACGGAAGGGGCGCTGGATTCCCTGCGCGTTCGCGACGTCACCCGCCGTCGCGGGGTCGGACAGTATTTAATTGAAGAAGTCATTCGTGAAAACCCGAGCGTGACCTCCTGGTGGATGGCCGACGTGGGCGTGGAAGACCGCAGCGTGATGGCGGCGTTTATGCAGGCGTTAGGGTTTACGGCGCAGGCGAACGGGTGGGAGAAGCGCTAAAAGAAAGCCGGGTGGCGGCTGCGCCTTACCCGGCCTACGAGGTGCTCATTGTAGGCCCGGTAAGCGAAGCGCCACCGGGCAAAAGAGGGGCTGTGCGGCCTGGTGCCCTCACCCCGGCCCTCTCCCACAGGGAGAGGGAGAAAACATAAAAAAGGCAACTTACGTTGCCTTTTGCTTTTATTTTGCGTCAGTAGCAGTCCCGTTAGCATGCCAGTCAAACACGCCGAACTCGAAGCCCTTCAGATCGCCCTTCTCATCCCATGACAGCGGCCCCATGACGGTTTCCACGGAGTTCGCTTTCAGCCAGGTGGCAATCTCAGCCGGATCGGCTGACTGGTTCAGGCCCGCCTGCAGCGATTGCAGCGCCGCGTAGGTGGTCCAGACGAACGCGCCGCTTGGATCCTGTTTCTTCGCCTTGATCGCATCTACGATTGGTTTGTTCGCAGGGACCTGGTCGTAGTTCTTCGGCTTGGTCACCAGCAGGCCTTCGGCTGATTCACCCGCGATGTTAGACAGAGAGACGTTTGCCACGCCTTCCGGCCCCATGAACTGGGTTTTCAGACCGGCAGCGCGCGCCTGGCGCAGGATCTGGCCCATTTCCGGGTGGTAGCCACCGTAGTAAACGAA
Source organism: Enterobacter sp. B79-1 (assembly GCF_057444735.1). Classification (NCBI taxonomy): domain Bacteria; kingdom Pseudomonadati; phylum Pseudomonadota; class Gammaproteobacteria; order Enterobacterales; family Enterobacteriaceae; genus Enterobacter; species Enterobacter sp. B79-1. The sequence goes on along the minus strand of NZ_JBYAZJ010000009.1, from coordinate 95,690 downwards.
ATCAATATTCTCTTTCTTCAGACGCGCCACCAGCGTGGAGAAGTCTTTCTCACCGGCGGTAATACCGTCGAAGAACACCACGTCAGCATTGGCTTTCTTCAGGTTGTCCTGGACGGAACGCGCCAGACCTTCACCGTACTGCTGCTTGTCGTGAACGATAGCGATGCGCTTCGGCTTCACTTTTTCAACGATGTATTTCGCTGCGGTTGGGCCCTGGTCAGAGTCCAGGCCGGTGGTGCGCAGGGTCAGCTTGTAGCCGCGCGAGGTCAGCTCCGGCGCGGTTGCAGCCGGGGTGATCATCAGAATGCCTTCGTCTTCGTAGATGTCAGACGCGGGCTGCGTAGAGGAGGAGCACAGGTGACCGATAACGTATTTGATCCCGTCGTTCACCACTTTGTTCGCCACCGCGACCGCTTGTTTCGGGTCACAGGCATCATCATATTTTACGATCTGCAGTTTTTCGCCCTTGATGCCGCCCTTAGCATTAATGTCTGCAACCGCCTGTTCTGCGCCCGTAAATTCCTGGTCGCCGTACTGAGCTACCGGACCGGACATCGCGCCAACCACAGCAACTTTGATATCTGCCTGTGCCATGGTGCTGAATGCCAACGCGATACATCCTGCCAGTAACGCTTTACCCTTCATGTTCATCCTGAGATTCCCCATTATTATGGTTATTACGATTGTTGTGATGTTGTTGTGCAGCGCTTTATGTCAGTTATAGGTGTGCTGTTCGCGCTTTTTCAGCATACTCTGCTAAAACATACCCGATTTTTATGATTTTGGAATAGCTAATTTGAAATGTATCTATGCTACGCCGGCACCGTTTTGCGCCGGGCATTTGGCTTTATCGTGTCAGCGAGGCGGAAATAATATCCAGCGCCTGTCGGAACTGCGCTTCGGGGATCGTGAGCGGATAGAGGAAGCGAATCACGTTGCCGTACACGCCGCAGCTCAGGAGCAGCAGCCCTTCGTTCAACGCGCGTTCTTGCACCTGTCGGGTGAATTCCGGCGAGGGTTGCCCGGATTGCGGATCGTTGAACTCCACCGCCACCATAGAGCCTTGCGCACGAATGTCGGCAATATACGGGCAGCCATCCTTCGCTTTATTTAGCACCTCTACCAGATGGTGGCCAAGGTGGGCCGCGCGGGTGCAGAGATCTTCTTCGTCAATCACGTCCAGCACCGCATGGGCCGCGGCAATCGCCAGCGGGTTACCCGCGTAGGTGCCGCCCAGCCCGCCGGGCGCGGGGGCGTCCATCACCTCCGCCCGACCAGAGACCGCCGAAAGCGGCATCCCGCCCGCCAGGCTTTTCGCCATGGTGATAAGGTCCGGCTTCACGCAGTGGTTTTCCATCGAGAACAGCTTGCCGGTGCGGGCGAAGCCGGTCTGGACTTCGTCGGCAATCAGCAAAATCCCGTGGGTATCGCACAGGGCACGCAGCGCCTGCATAAAATCGGCGGGCGCGACATTAAACCCGCCCTCACCCTGAACCGGTTCGAGGATAATGGCCGCCACCTGGTCTGGCGCGATATCCGCTTTGAAAATGCGCTCCAGGCTTTTTAACGCTTCCGCCGTGCTGATGCCGTGCAGATCGTTAGGGAACTGTGCGTGGTACACCGAGCCGGGGAACGGGCCGAAGCCCAGCTTGTAGGGTGCGACCTTGCCGGTCAGCGCCATGGTCATAAAGGTGCGGCCATGGAAGGCGCCGCCAAAGGTGATAAGACCGGGGCGTTTGGTGTACGCGCGGGCAATTTTGACCGCGTTTTCAACCGCTTCTGCGCCCGTCGAGAAGAAGGCGGTCTTGGCGGGACCGTCAATCGGCACGCGCTGGTTGATGCGTTCGGCAAGCGCCACATAGCCCTCATACGGCACAATCTGGTAGGCCGTGTGGGTGAAGGCGTGGAGTTGTTTTTCGATGGCGGCAATGACTTTTGGATGGCGATGGCCGGTATTCAGCACCGCGATCCCGGCGGCGAAGTCGATGTACTCATTGCCTTCCACGTCCCACACCGTGGCGTTTTCAGCTTTATCGGCATAGAAGTTACACATCACGCCGATGCCGCGCGGCGTCGCCTGTAAACGCCGGTCGTTAAGTTCGTTATTTTTCACCCTGTCCCCCTGAGAAAGTCGCCTGCTTAGCGCATCAGTAAGTGTTTGCCAGGGGGAGGGAATTCGCCAGAGCGGGCGCTAAAAAAACAAAACCCCCGGACTCGCATCCAGGGGTTATCGGTGTACTTCGCTTAGATTACGCTTCGATAGCAGCGCGAAGTTTTTTCATGGCGTTCTTTTCAAGCTGACGGACACGTTCCGCGGAAACGCCGTAGCGGTCGGCCAGCTCCTGCAGCGTGGACTTGTTGTCCTCGTCCAGCCAGCGGGCGCGGATGATATCCTGGCTACGCTCGTCGAGGCCTTCCATCGCGAAGGTCAGCTTGTTCGCCGCCTGGTCTTCCCAGTTGTCCTCTTCAATGCCGTCGGCAAAGTTAGAGGTTTTATCCTGCAGGTACAGGACCGGGGCCATCGGCTGGCTGTCAGAGGCGTCGTCGTCGGAGGACATGTCAAAGGTCATGTCCTGCGCGGCCATGCGGGATTCCATCTCACGGACGTCTTTGCTGGATACGCCCAGCTCGCGCGCCACCATTTCGACTTCATCCTGGTTAAACCAGCCCAGACGCTGCTTGGTTTTACGCAGATTGAAGAACAGTTTGCGCTGCGCTTTTGTCGTGGCGACCTTCACAATACGCCAGTTACGCAGGACGTATTCGTGAATTTCTGCTTTGATCCAGTGCACGGCGAAGGAGACCAGTCGCACACCCACTTCCGGGTTGAAGCGACGTACAGCCTTCATCAGGCCGATGTTACCTTCCTGAATCAAGTCCGCCTGCGGCAGGCCGTAGCCCGAGTAGTTACGAGCAACGTGAACAACAAAGCGCAGGTGAGACAGGATCAGCGTCTTAGCTGCTTCCAGATCGCCCTGGTAATGCAGCTTTTCAGCAAGCTCCTTTTCTTCCTCGGCCGTTAACATCGGCCAGGTGTTCGCAGCCCGGATGTAAGATTCCAGGTTACCAACAGGGGCTAAAGCTAAAGTTTGCATTTCTTTGGTCATTCATTCCTCTCAATGTTTCTTCTGGTCCAGGCTGTCCCCATCAGGCAACAACCATGCCAAAGCGTTTGAGCAGCGAGATTAGCATTCACACTTTTATCAGACCGTGATTTTATCCACAAGTTCCAGGTGCAACAGTGAATAAATTACGCACAAAATGTGACATGAAGATGATAACAGGGGAAGAGACAACAGGGACGCTTTCCCTGCAGAGCGAACATCTCGGTGCAGGGAAAGATTATATCACGCTTTTATTAGTCGGGAGTAAAGTGGCGTAAATGTTGAACCGTCGCCAGCCATGCGGCTACCCAGCCGATCATGGAGCACACCAGCAGCAACAGCAGGCACTCATCGAACCCTAAGCCACTGATATCAAACTTGGTTCCGAAAACCTGCGCCACTTCAGTCACGGCAGACGAAAGCCGCATCACCAAAATTTCTGACAATATCAGTGAAAGAAATGCGCCGGAAAAACCGAGCAGCGCGCCGCCGTAGAGGAACGGACGGAGGATGAAACCATCCGTTGCGCCAATCAGTTTCTGCACGTTGATGGTATCGCGGCGGGCGAAGATGCTCAGACGCACGCTGTTACCGATGACGAGGAACACCGCCGCCACCATCAGCACGCCTATCATCGCCGACACGCGCCCCACCAGCCCGGTCAGGGCAGCAAGACGGGCGAACCAGCTGTCGTCCATGCGCACTTCATCAATCCCGTTGATACGGGTGATGCGGTCGCGCAGGGTGTTAAGCGAATCGGTACCCTGGAAATCGAGTTTCGGGATCACCACCGCCACGGCGGGCAGCGGGTTCTCTTCCAGCATATCCAGCGCGCCGCCAAAGCCTGACCAGTTGCGGAACTCGCCCAGCGCTTCATCGCGCGAGAGATAGTTAACCTTCTCCACGCCCTGTTCGGCCTGGATTTGCCCGACCACCTGCGCCGCCGCGTTATCGTCGAGCGCTTTATCCAGATAAACGGTGATCTGCGGCGACGGATAATACTGCGACGCTGCCTGGTTAACGTTCTTATAGACCATGTAGCAGACGCTTGGCAGCGTCAGGGAGATGGCGATCACCATCACCGTCAGGAACGTCGCCAGCGGCTTGCTTTTCAGATCCTGCAATGCCCCCTGGAAGGCATAACGCACCTGCTCGTTGAACACGTTGGTCTTGCGGGAAGCCGGTTTTGGCGCCGCTTTCTGGCGCTTTGGCGTATTACGATTGCCGTCACCGCCGCCCTGCGGCTTACGGAAACGGTCAAACCGGTTTCCGAACTGCCGAATCTGGTTCATTGCATCACGCTTGTTCACCGTGGCCTCCGTGCAAATGCCCGTCGCTCAGGGTCAGCATGCGGTACGAACGACGGGAAATGAGCCCAATGTCGTGCGTCGCCATCAATACCGTGACCCCTACGCGGTTGAATTCCTCAAACAGACGCAAAATCCCTTCGGACAGGGCATCGTCCAGGTTACCGGTTGGTTCATCCGCCAGCAGTACGGCAGGCTTATTCACCACCGCACGGGCGATGCCCACGCGCTGCTGCTCACCGCCGGACAGCTGGATCGGGAAGTTCTTCGCTTTGTCCAGCAGCCCGACCTTATCCAGCGCCGCAGAGACGCGACGGCGGATATCGTCATAGCTGGCACCGGCAATAATCAGCGGGATAGCGACGTTATCAAAAACGGTGCGATCCATCAGCAGGTGGTGATCCTGGAAAATCATGCCGATCTGACGACGCAGGAACGGCACTTCGCGGTTTTTCAGGCGGCTAATTTCGTGGCCGCTGAAAAAGATTTTCCCGGCGCTGGGCCGTTCGATCCCACAGATAAGCTTGAGCAGGGTACTTTTCCCCGCGCCGGAATGGCCGGTCAGGAATGCCATCTCGCCTGGCTGCAGATGGAACGTTACCCCCTGCAGCGCTTGTCTCCCACCGAGATAGGCCTTGCTGACGTGTTCAAAGCGAATCATTGTTAGTCCTCTCGGGCAAATAATGCCTCAATAAAGTCGTCCGCCTTAAACGGACGCAAATCCTCAATACGCTCGCCCACACCGATGTAACGGATAGGAATACCGAACTGGTCGGCCACGGAGAAGATCACCCCGCCTTTGGCGGTGCCGTCCAGCTTGGTCAGCGCGATCCCCGTCAGTCCTACCGCTTCATGGAACAGCTTCGCCTGACTGATGGCGTTCTGTCCGGTGCTGGCGTCAATGGTCAGCATAATTTCATGCGGTGCGTCTTCGTCCAGCTTCTTCATGACGCGGACGATTTTCTTCAACTCTTCCATCAGGTGCGATTTGTTCTGCAAACGCCCTGCGGTATCGGCAATCAGCACGTCCACGTTACGCGCCTTCGCCGCCTGGATGGCGTCGAAGATCACGGATGCGGAATCCGCGCCGGTATGCTGGGCAATCACCGGAATGTTGTTGCGCTGGCCCCAGACCTGCAGCTGCTCAACCGCCGCTGCACGGAAGGTATCGCCCGCCGCCAGCATCACCGATTTGCCCTGCTGCTCGAACTGACGCGCCAGCTTGCCGATGGTGGTGGTTTTACCTACGCCGTTCACGCCCACCATCAGAATAACAAATGGCGTTTTGCCTTCAATATTAAGCGGTTCGTCAACTTTTGCGAGAATTTCGCCCATCTCGTCTTTCAGCAGGCCATACAGCGCTTCGGCATCACGCAGCTGTTTGCGGCTCGCCCCTTCGGTCAGGTTGGCGATGATCTTACGGGTGGTTTCCACGCCGACGTCCGCAATCAGCAGCTGTTCTTCCAGCTCCTCAAAGAGATCGTCGTCGATCTTCTTGCCGCGGAACAGACTGATAAATCCGGAACCTAAGTTTTCTTTGGTTTTGAGCAGGCTACGCTTCAGGCGCGCGAAGAAACCTTCTTTGGTCGGTTTTTCCTGCTCCTGAACGATCTCTTCTTCGGCTTGCTCTTCTACCGGCACAACGATGACCGCTTCTTCTGCGGCTTCCGCCGCCAGCGCCTGGGCTTCCAGCTCTTCGTCGGTCAGTTCTGGCTCGAGCGCCGCTTCTTCTTCCACCGCTTCAACAATTTCAACGGTTTCCGCTTCGGCCTGCCACTCTTCGGCAGAAACCTCTTCGGCTTTTACCTCTTCCGGCAGCGGCAGCTCTTCGTGCTCAATAACGGCCTGCGGCGCGTGGGTAATGTCTTCGACGACAGCCGGCTCTGGCTTCTCGCTTTCCTGAACCTGTTCAGTGACCTCAACCACCTCTTCAGCAAAGGATTCAATCTCTTCTTTGCTGTGCGCCGTTTCTTCCGCTTCGACAACCGCGGCGGTTTCTACAGGCGTTTCAGGCTGCGACGGCTCTTCAACTACCTGTTGTTCTTCGGTTTTCTGTTCTGTTTCTTGCTCTTTTTCACCGAAGCCCAGCCAGGAAAAGAAGCCACGTTTTTTTTGTTTTGCCATCTGCGACTACACTCCTCGCGGCGCTATATACATGTAAGCTAAAAAAATGATGAAATAGTCTAACACTTTACTTAATTGACATCACCGCCCGCAATCGCAGGCCAATTGTTAACAGAGCTTTCCTGAGATGAAGAAACCCAACCGCGCCCCGGCCGGTCAAATTCGTATTATCGGCGGTCAGTGGCGAGGCCGGAAATTACCGGTGCCGGACAGCCCCGGTTTACGCCCCACTACCGACCGCGTGCGCGAGACGCTGTTTAACTGGCTCGCCCCGTCAATGGTAGACGCCCGCTGCCTGGACTGCTTCGCCGGAAGCGGCGCATTAGGGCTTGAAGCGCTGTCGCGCTATGCCGCCAGCGCCACGCTGCTGGAGATGGAGCGCGGCGTGGCGCAGACGCTGCAGCAAAATCTGGCGACGCTGAAGGCGAGCAACGCCAAAGTGGTCAACACCAACACGCTGAGCTTCCTCGCGCAACAGGGCACACCGCACAACGTGGTGTTCGTCGACCCACCGTTCCGCAAGGGGCTGCTGGAAGAGACGTTATCCCTGCTGGAGCAAAACGGCTGGCTGGCGGATGACGCGCTAATCTATGTAGAAAGCGAAGTGGAGAACGGTTTGCCGCCGGTGCCCGCGCACTGGGATCTGCACCGCGAAAAGGTCGCCGGTCAGGTTGCTTATCGTCTGTATCACCGTCAGGCACAAGGAGGATCCGATGCCGGTACTGATTAACCTGGGACGTTTGCTGATGCTGGGCGTCTGGGCGTTTTTGATTCTGAATCTGGTGCACCCGTTCCCGCGCCCGATGAACATTTTCGTTAACGTAGCGCTGATTTTCACGTCGTTTATGCACGCCCTGCAGATGGTGATGCTGAAAAACGGTCTTCCGAAAGACGGCCCGCAGATGACCGGATGGCAGCAGCTGCGCGTGTTTATTTTCGGCGTGTTTGAGCTGCTGGTGTGGATGAAGAAGTTTAAGGCGCAGGTGAAGAAGTAAGGTGCGTTTAGTCGCCCGGTGGCGCTGCGCTTACCGGGCCTACGAAACCCTGTAGGCCGGGCAAACGCAGTGCCGCCCGGCATTACCGCTCCGGTTCAAACCCTTCAAACCGCGATCCTTTATAGCTCAACGTTCCTTTCTCCCCCACAGTCAGCTGATGGTACTGCTGCGCCTCCAGGCGGAAGGTCACCTCCAGCCCGCCCGTTTCCGGCTTAAAGCTCGCTTCATAGCGCATGCTGGTTCCAGCGGGCGTCACCTGCTGCTGGCGCGAGCGGCGGTCGTTGAGCGGTTTCTCACGCTTGTTCGTCACCACCACGCGCTTTTGCATCAGCGGTGCAGCGTCGTTATCCGCCTTCTCGCGGCGCTGCTGCACGAAACGGAACGAGGCGGCAATGACGATAATCGCCACCACGATAATGAAAAAAAGCGGCATCTTGCTCATTGATAAATCCCATCAGATTTTGCGGAATTCAGGATACCTTGCCTTCCCCGTCATTGCCAAACGCCCGCCCGCGTCACTACACTGGATCAGAAACTGATTATTCAGCCTCAACAGATACAGGGAGTTAATATGCTTTGGTCATTTATCGCCGTCTGTTTGTCCGCATGGCTTTTTGTCGATGCGTCGTATCGTGGCCCTGCCTGGCAGCGCTGGCTGTTCAAACCCGTCACACTGCTGCTCCTGCTGCTGCTGGCCTGGCAAGCGCCGATGTTTAACGCCGTCAGCTATCTGGTCCTCGCCGGGCTGTGTGCGTCCCTGATAGGCGATGCGCTGACTCTGCTCCCCCGTCAGCGCCTGCTCTATGCCGTCGGCGCGTTCTTCCTGTCGCATCTGCTTTACACCATCTACTTTGCCAGCCAGATGACGCTCTCCTTCTTCTGGCCGCTGCCGCTGGTGCTGCTGGTGATTGGCGCGCTGCTGATTGCGGTGATTTGGTCGCGTCTGGAAGAGATGCGTTTGCCGGTCTGTACCTTTATCGCCATGACGCTGGTGATGGTGTGGCTTGCAGGCGAGCTGTGGTTCTTCCGTCCGACGTCTCCGGCGATGTCAGCGTTCTTCGGCGCGGCGCTGTTGCTGATCGGGAATATCGTCTGGCTGGGCAGCCACTATCGCCGTCGCTTCCGCGCGGATAACGCGATTGCCGCCGCCTGCTACTTTGCCGGGCACTTCCTGATCGTGCGTTCGCTGTATATTTAAATAAGTCTTGACTCTGGAGTCGACTCCAGAGTGTATGCTGCGGTTAATGAGAAAATTATCATTACCGGAGACTGCCATGTCGACTCCAGAAACATCTAAAAAAGTTCCACAATTCTCGGCACTTAAGCTCAGCCCGGTTCCGCCGAAAGACGACTGCTGCTGCGAAGGCGCGTGCGAAACGCAAACTGAAATGCTGCCTGAAAGCGGCAACCGCTACAGCTGGGTCGTCAACGGCATGGACTGCGCGGCCTGCGCGCGCAAAGTGGAAAACGCGGTGATGCAAGTGCCGGGCGTGAGTCACGTTCAGGTGCTGTTCGCCACCGAAAAACTGCTGGTCAGCGCCGAAAGCGACGTCAGCAAACAGGTGGAAGCCGCCGTCAGCAAGGCGGGCTATACACTGCGTAGCGAAACGGCCCCCGTCGAAAAAACCTCCTCCCTAAAAGAAAACCTGCCGCTCATTACCCTCGTCATCATGATGGCCCTGAGCTGGGGGCTGGAGCAGATTAACCACCCGTTCGGCAATCTGGCGTTTATCGCCACCACGCTGGTCGGGCTGTTCCCGATTGCCCGCCAGGCGCTGCGCCTGATGAAAAGCGGCAGCTGGTTTGCCATCGAAACGCTGATGAGCGTGGCGGCCATCGGCGCGCTGTTCATCGGCGCGACGGCGGAAGCGGCGATGGTGCTGCTGCTGTTCTTAATCGGCGAACGGCTTGAAGGCTGGGCGGCGAGCCGGGCGCGTAAAGGGGTCAGCGCGCTGATGGCGCTGAAGCCTGAAACCGCCACACGGGTAAATAACGGCAATCGTGAAACGGTGGCGATTAATACCCTGCGTCCCGGAGACGTGATTGAAGTCGCCGCGGGCGGTCGTCTACCCGCCGATGGTGCGCTGGTTACCGCCACCGCCAGCTTCGACGAGAGCGCCCTGACCGGGGAATCCATTCCGGTAGAACGCGCGGCAGGTGAAAAAGTGCCTGCTGGCGCCACCAGCGTCGACCGTCTGGTGCAGCTGACGGTCCTTTCCGAACCGGGCGACAGCGCCATCGACCGCATCCTCAGGCTGATAGAAGAAGCCGAGGAGCGCCGCGCGCCCGTCGAGCGTTTCATCGACCGTTTTAGCCGGATTTATACCCCTGCCATCATGCTGGTTGCCCTGCTGGTTACTATCGTGCCGCCGCTGTTCTTCGGCGCACCGTGGGAGGGCTGGATCTATAAAGGGCTGACGCTGCTGCTGATCGGCTGCCCGTGCGCGCTGGTGATCTCCACGCCTGCGGCGATTACCTCCGGGCTGGCAGCGGCGGCACGTCGCGGGGCGCTGATTAAGGGCGGCGCGGCGCTGGAGCAGCTGAGCCAGGTTCAGCATATCGCGTTCGATAAAACCGGCACGCTGACCGTCGGCAAGCCGCAGGTCACCGGCGTGTATACGCAGGATATCGGTGAAGATGAACTGCTTACGCTGGCCGCCGCCGTTGAGCAGGGTTCCACTCACCCGCTGGCGCAGGCGATTGTGCGTGAAGCGCAGTCGCGCGGGCTGGCAATTCCGACGGCAACGGCACAGCGGGCGCTGGTCGGGTCGGGGATTGAGGCCACCGTTGACGGTAAAAAGGTGCTGATTGTCGCGGCGGGCAAGTCTTCTCATCCAGAGGTTGAGGCGTTAGAACAGACCGGACAAACTGTCGTGACCCTCATGCAGGACGGCGTCGCGAAAGGGATGCTGGCGCTGCGCGACACCCTGCGCGATGACGCCAAAGAGGCCGTGGCGGCGCTGCATCAGCTTGGCGTACAGGGCGTGATCCTGACCGGCGATAATCCGCGCGCGGCGGCGGCAATTGCCGGTGAGCTGGGGCTGGAATTCAAGGCCGGATTGCTGCCCGCGGATAAAGTCCGCGCGGTCACGGAACTGAACGCCTTCGCCCCGCTGGCGATGGTCGGTGACGGCATTAACGATGCGCCTGCGATGAAGGCGGCAACCATCGGCATTGCGATGGGCAGCGGCACCGACGTGGCGCTGGAGACGGCGGATGCGGCGCTGACCCACAACCGCCTGACCGGGCTGGCGCAAATGATTAGCCTGGCGCGGGCGACGCGCGCCAACATCCGCCAGAACATCGGGATTGCGCTGGGGCTGAAGGGGATATTCCTCGTCACCACCCTGCTCGGCATGACCGGCCTGTGGCTGGCGGTGCTGGCGGATACGGGTGCAACGGTGCTGGTGACGGCAAACGCGCTGCGGCTTCTGCGCCGTCGGTAAAAACGCCCGGTGGCGGCTGCGCCTTACCGGGCCTACAACATCTCCGAACCGGAGGCCGGGTAAGGCGCAGCCGCCACCCGGCATAAAACGGCGTCACTGCATCCCTAACATCCTCGGCAGCCATAACGAAATCGCCGGGATGTACGTCACCATCCCCAGCACCACCAGCAGCATGCCGTAAAACGGCAGCATCGCCCGCACAACGTGCTCGATCTTCTGCTTGCTCACCGCGCTCGCTACGAACAGCACCGACCCAACCGGCGGGGTGATCAGCCCGATCCCCAGGTTCACCATCATGATCATCCCGAAATGCACCGGGTCGATCCCCAGCGAATTGGTCACCGGCAGCAGCACCGGGGTCAGGATCAGGATGATCGGCGCCATGTCCATCAGCGTGCCAATCAGCAGCAGCATGACGTTGAGGTACATCAGGATCACGTACTTGTTATCGGAGAGCGAGGTGAAGAACTCGGTGATGCGGGTCGGGAGCTGCATGTAGGTCATCACCGCGCCAAAGGCCGCCGCAAAACCAATCAAAATCATCACGATGGTGACGGTTTTCACCGTCCGGCACAGCAGCTTCGGCAGTTCGCTCCACTTATAATCGCGGTAGATGAACATGGTGACGAAGAACGCCCACAGGCAGGCCACGGCGGCGGATTCGGTTGCCGTGAAGATCCCGGACAATATCCCGCCGAGGATGATCACGACCGTCATCAGCCCCCACAGAGCATCGAGCAATATCTTCAGCGCCTGCTTAAACGGGATTTTCTCGCCTTTCGGGTAGCCGCGCTTATGGGCGAAGCCGAGGCAGAGGATCATCAGACATAACCCTAACAGCAGCCCCGGCAGCACGCCCGCGATAAACAGCGTGGCAATAGAAACCGTCCCGCCCGCGGCCAGCGAGTAAATGACCGAGTTGTGGCTCGGCGGGATCAGAATCGCCTGCACGGAACCGCTGGCCGTTACCGCCGCCGCATATTCCCGCGGGTAGCCCTTCTTCTCCATCTCCGGGATCATCACGCTGCCGATAGAGGCCGTATCCGCCACAGACGAGCCGGAAATTGCGCCGAAGAACGTTGAGGCGACAATGTTCACCAGCGACAGCCCGCCGCGAATAAAGCCGACAAACACGTAGGCGAAATTCACCAGCCGTCGGGCAATGCCCCCTTCCGCCATGATCGCCCCGGCAAGGATAAAGAACGGGATCGCCAGCAGGGTAAACTTGTTCACCCCGCTGGTGATTTGGATCATCAGCGCCTCCAGCGGCAGATCGATCCACAACGCCCCCGCCACGGCGCTTAACCCGACGGCGAAAGCCACCGGCATTCCCAGCGCCAGCAGAATGGCGAGGGTGAATAACAAAACGAATGCATCCATTGTTCACCCCTTAACTGTGGTTGCCGATAAGCACGACGGGACGGTTTTCCTGCGAGCCAAACAGCAGGCGTTCAATCACAAACAGGATCAGAATGGCCGACCCGACGGGCAGCGGCAGATAGCTTTCGCCAGAGGTCAGGAGCGGGAACTCCGCGACGGGCTGTTCCCAGAGGTCGACGCACAGCCAGAGGCTGTACCAGAACATCAGGGCGGAGATCAGCAGCATCAGCAGGTCGACCACGCGGGCGCAGAGGTTTTTCAGCATGTCGGGCAGACGGTCGGTGAGCATGTTGACCGCGATGTGCGACCCAGCGCGATACCCTACCGCTGCGCCAATAAAGGTAAAGGTCACCATGCAGATAATGGCGATCGGCTCCGGCCAGGATTCTCCGCGGTTAAGCACGTAGCGCGAGAAGATGCCAATCGGGATCACGATCGTCATCACCAGCAGCGAGATGCCCGCCACGGTCATGGCGAGCAGGTACAGACGGTCCATCCACTTCAGGTAGAGTTCGGACATACGTACTCCGTTTTACTGGACGTCAGCGATGGCTTTCATCAGATCCTGATGCTTGTCGCCATACTGGGCGCGCACCGGCTCTGTGGCTTTGATAAACACCGTTTTGTCGATGTCGTGGAACTGCACCCCACCCGCCTTCATTTTCGCCAGCGCCTGGTCGTTATAGGCCTGCCAGAGCTTGCGCTGCTCGAACTGCGCTTCGCGGGCCAGCGTCAGGACCTTTTGCTGCTCGTCGGCGCTGAGCTTGTCCCATTTCACTTTTGAGTAGAGGAGCATTTCCGGGGTGATAAAGTGGCCGCTGAGGGTGTAGTTTTTGGCGACCGGCATGTAGTTGTGGGCGATAAAGGTTGGCGGGTTGTTCTCCGCGCCGTCGATCACCCCGGTCTGCATGCCGCTGTAGACTTCGCTCACGCCCATCGCGACCGAGTTTGCCCCCATATCCTTCAGCGTGGCGAGCGCCACCGGGCTACCCTGCACGCGGATTTTTTTCCCTTTAAGATCTTCCGGTTTAACGATCGGCTCTTTGGTGATCAGGTTACGGGTGCCGGAATCCATCCAGCCGAGGAACACCAGCTTCGATTTCGGGTTCGCGGTCAGCTTGTCGCCAATCTGCTTGCCGATATCGCCGTCGATCACCTTGTGCATGTGGTCCTCATCGCGGAAGACGTACGGCAGCGTGAAGACTTCGATATCCGGCAGGATGGCGGCAACCGGCGCCATCGAGACGCGGATCATGTCGATGGCCCCCATCTGCGCCTGCTCAATCATCTGCTTTTCATCCCCGAGCACGCCGCCGGGGAAGACTTTGATCTCCAGCTTGCCGTCGGTTTGCTGCTTGAGTTTTTCACCCATGTGCTGAACCGCCACCACGTTCGGGTAGCCTTCGGGGTGTACATCGGCAGCTTTGATGGTTTGAGCAGAAGCGGTGCAGGCAAAAGCAGACAGACACAGCGCGGCCAGTAACGGCTTGAGGGTCGTTTTCATCGGGTCAACTCCAGGGTAGTGAGATAAGCGTTAAAACGGCGTTTTATTTTTATACGCTTAAAAATTAGACTACGGCTGGAAAAGCGGAGGTGAAGCGCCTCACAAAAGCGCGAAAATTTGAAACGATGGTTTAGAAAGGTTTTCTCCCTCTCCCCGTGGGAGAGGGTCGGGGTGAGGGCATCTTGCCGCAATTACCCCTTACGAATCACATACCGGTACGGCAGCGTTTCGGTCTGCTGCGCCACCAGCTCGTGCTCCATAAAGGTACAAAAGCCGGGAATGTCGCGGGTAGTGGCCGGATCGTCTGCGATGATCAGCAGCGTTTCACCGGTCTGCATAGTGCGCACGGTTTTGCGCACCATCATTACCGGCTCCGGGCAACGGAGGCCCTGGGCGTCAAGGGTGTGGTCTGGGCTGGAAAACAGGTCGGTCATGGTCTTCTCGATCAAAATAAAACGGCTGTAGTTTACGCCCGGTTGCCGCCAATGCAAACCAGGTTAACGGTTGCGTGAAAATTAGCCATTGCAAAGTCCCGTCAAAGCAGTATCATGCGGCGGTTTTTATTGGGTTCCCTCACCCCAACGTATAAAAAGGTCACAATATGACGCAGTTTTCTCAATCGCAGCGCGTAAAAGCGTTGTTCTGGCTTTCGCTTTTTCATCTGCTGGTGATCACCTCCAGCAACTATCTGGTGCAGCTCCCGATCTCCATTTTTGGTTTCCATACCACCTGGGGCGCGTTCAGTTTTCCGTTTATTTTCCTCGCCACCGATCTGACCGTGCGAATCTTTGGCGCACCGCTGGCGCGTCGCATTATTTTCGCGGTGATGCTCCCGGCGCTGTTCGTGTCGTATGTGATCTCTTCCCTGTTCTACATGGGAAGCTGGCAGGGCTTTGAGGCGCTGACGCACTTCAACCTCTTTGTCGCCCGTATCGCCGCCGCCAGCTTTATGGCCTACGCGCTGGGGCAGATCCTTGACGTTCACGTGTTTAACCGCCTGCGTCAAAATCACCGCTGGTGGATGGCGCCAACCGCCTCCACGCTGTTCGGAAACGTGAGCGATACGCTGGCCTTCTTCTTCATCGCCTTCTGGCGCAGCCCGGATGCGTTCATGGCCGAACACTGGATGGAAATCGCCCTGGTGGACTACTGCTTCAAGGTGCTTATCAGCATTGTGTTCTTCCTGCCGATGTACGGCGTGCTGCTGAATATGCTGCTGAAAAGGCTGGCAGATAAATCTGAAATCACCGCATTGCAGGCAGGTTAAAGGTTCGCTCTATCAGTTGTGATAAGATGAGCGAATGAGCCGCTATGGCCGTTTATCGAAAGGAAGAAGTCAATGCGCAATCTGGTTAAATATGTCGGGATTGGCCTGCTGGTTGTTGGCCTTGCAGCCTGTGATAACAGCGACACGAAAACGCCTGCACAGGGCGCGTCCGCAGAGAGCAACGCGACCGGGCAGCCGGTAAGCCTGCTGGACGGTAAACTCAGTTTCTCTCTGCCAGCGGATATGACCGATCAGAGCGGCAAGCTGGGTACCCAGGCGAACAACATGCACGTGTATTCCGACGCAACCGGTCAGAAAGCGGTCATTGTGATTGTGGGTGACGACACCACTGAAGAGCTAAGCGTGTTGTCCAAACGTCTGGAAGATCAGCAGCGTAGCCGCGACCCGCAGCTGCAGGTGGTAACCAATAAGTCTATCGAACTCAAAGGCCACACGCTGCAACAGCTGGACAGCATTATCTCTGCGAAAGGCCAGACCGCTTACTCTTCCGTGGTACTGGGTAAAGTTGATAACAAACTGCTGACCCTGCAAATCACGCTGCCTGCGGAAGACCAGCAGAAAGCGCAGACTACCGCAGAAAACATCATTAACACCCTCGTGATTCAGTAATCTTTCACGAGGATGACGTGGCCTCCGGTGCGTGCACCGGGGGCCATTTTTTTAGCCGCCACGTCAGCATCAGCGCCAGCACCACTAAACCTGCCGCCGCCAGATAGATAACAGGCACGCCAGCCCAGGCCATCACCAGCCCTGCCAGCGGCCCGGTGATCCCCAGCGACATATCCATAAACACCGTATAGGTGGCGAGCGCGGCCCCCTGATTTTGCTGCGGCACGGCCTTCACCGCCACCACGCCCAGCGCCGGGAAGACCAGAGAGAAGCCCGCCCCCGCAAGAAAGACGCCGATTTTCGCCATCCACGGCGCAGTGGCGATCCCAGTCAGCAGCAGCCCGACGATTTCGACCGCAAAGCAGATCATCGCCACGTTCAGCCCGCCCAGACGGTTAATGCCGTTCGGGAAGAGCAGTCGCGCGCCGACAAACGCACAGCTAAACAGGGTTAAGGCAAAGGCCGCGCCGTCCCAGCCTTTGGCGTCGTAAAACAGGGTGATGAAGGTGGCGATCACCCCAAAGCCGGTGGTCGCCAGCGCCAGCGCCATCCCGTATGGCCAGACGCGCCCCAGCACCGCGCGAAACGGCAGCGGCTTGCCCTTGCTGGCCTTCACTTTCGGGCGCGGCAGCGCCAGCAGGATCGCCAGCAGCGCAACCGCCATAATGGTGAGGGACAGGCCGTACAGACCGCCCCAGGCGTAACACACCACCCCAAGCGGCGCGCCAATCGCCATGGCGCCGTAGGTGACAATCCCGTTCCAGGAGATCACCCGCCCGATGTGCGATGCGCCGACGACGCCCACGCCCCAGAGCGTGGAACCCGTACCCGCCAGGCTTTGCCCGATACCCAGAATCACGCGGCCCAGACACAGCAGCACCAGACTGACCAGCGGCCACTGGCTGGCGGTGGCCGCCAGAAAGTACCCCAGCCCGCTCAGAAAGCAGCCACACAGCCCCACGACGACAATGCTCTTCGGCCCAAAAAGATCGGCGTAGCGTCCCGCATGGGGGCGGCTTATCAGCGTCGCAAAGTATTGCAGGCTAATGACCAGCCCCGCCCAGAAGGCGCTAAAGCCCATCACGTCGTGAACGTAGCCCGGCAGGATCGCCAGCGGCAGGCCAATCGTCAGATAGCTGGCGAAGTTAAAAATCACAACAGAAACAATGCGCAGATTGAGGCGCACTCCGCTCAGTGCCGGTTCGGCGGAAGGTTCGGGCATGGGTTTAACCTGGATTTTTGCAACAGTGTTTCACTATTACCATGAAGAGAGATGAAAATCAGCAGTGACTTTCAGAGTAACACCCCAGACGAAGGGGATCCGGCGCACTACAATAAACAAGCCCCCCGAAAAAGGAATTCGTATGACAGCCAGCCCGCCCGATAAAACAGGACTTCACATTTTGTTAAAACTCGCCTGTCTGGTCGTGATCCTGGCAGGTATCCACGCTGCGGCTGATATCATCGTTCAGCTGTTACTGGCGCTCTTTTTTGCCATCGTGCTCAACCCGCTGGTAACCTGGTTTTTACGCCGCGGCGTCAGCCGCCCGGTGGCGATTACTATCGTCGTCATCGTCATGCTGATTGTTCTGACGGCGCTGTTTGGCGTACTGGCCGCATCCCTGAGTGAATTCTCGACCATGCTGCCGCAATACAACAAAGCCCTCACCCGCAAGCTGGTTGATTTGCAGGAGATGATGCCGTTTATCAACCTGCATATTTCGCCAGAACGGATGCTGCGCCGGATGGATTCAGAGAAGGTGATGACCTACGCCACCACGCTGATGACCGGCCTTTCCGGCGCGATGGCCAGCATTCTGCTGCTGGTGATGACGGTGGTGTTTATGCTGTTCGAAGTCCGCCACGTGCCCTACAAACTGCGCTTTGCGCTGAACAATCCGCAAATTCACATTGCCGGTTTGCACCGCGCATTAAAGGGCGTCACCAAATATCTGGCGCTGAAAACGTTATTAAGCCTGTGGACCGGGATCATCGTCTGGCTGGGGCTGATGCTAATGGGCGTGCAGTTCGCGCTGATGTGGGGCGTGCTGGCGTTTCTGTTAAACTACGTGCCCAACATTGGCGCGGTGCTCTCCGCCGTGCCGCCCATGATCCAGGCCTTCCTGTTTAACGGGTTTTACGAATGCATGCTGGTCGGGGCGCTTTTCCTTGTCGTGCATATGGTGCTGGGGAATATTCTCGAGCCGCGCATGATGGGCCACCGCCTGGGCATGTCGACGCTGGTGGTGTTTTTATCGTTACTGATCTGGGGCTGGCTGCTGGGTCCCGTCGGGATGTTGCTGTCGGTACCGCTCACCAGCGTCTGTAAAATTTGGATGGAGACCACCAAAGGCGGCAGTAAACTCGCCATTCTGCTGGGTCCAGGTCGCCCAAAAAGCCGGTTGCCGGGCTAATCGCAGGGAAAGGGCTAAAAGAGACGTTTATTCGCATGCGCGCCAACAACATTGTACGATGTGCGCAGCTCATCGCGCTTGCGAAGAATAAGTTACAGAAACAGGTTTATCGCGGACGCGCGTAGATGAAATTTACACTCTCGATTATCGACTGGCAGGCACGTGCGCCAGGACTGGGCGATGCCGCTGCGTGGCAGGACTGGTCACGCCAGTCTGACGCTATCGACCCCGCCGCGCCGCTGGCAAAACTGACCGACCTGCCGATGATGACCGCGCGCCGCCTCAACTCTGGCAGCAGGCTGGCGGTGGATATCGGCCTCGCGATGCTGCGAAAGCACCAGATTGACGCCGTCGTCTACAGCAGTCGCCACGGTGAACTGGAGCGCAATTACCGCATTCTGCAGGCGCTGGCGGCGGAAGAACCTGTTTCTCCCACGGATTTTGCCATGTCGGTTCACAATGCGGCCGTCGGCAATCTCACAATCGCCGCGCGTCAGCCGATTGTCTCCTCGTCGGTCTCCGCCGGTATGGATACCTTCCAGCAAGGTTTGTGCGAAGTGTTAAGCCTGCTCCATGCGGGCTATTCCCGCGTGCTGCTGGTCGATTTTGACGGCGTCCTGCCTGCGTTTTATCACGCTGG
The DNA here is from genome assembly GCF_057444735.1 of Enterobacter sp. B79-1. Lineage (NCBI taxonomy): Bacteria > Pseudomonadati > Pseudomonadota > Gammaproteobacteria > Enterobacterales > Enterobacteriaceae > Enterobacter > Enterobacter sp. B79-1. The sequence continues at coordinate 76,879 of NZ_JBYAZJ010000009.1, read as the reverse complement.
GCTGCCGCCGCAAATGCCCGTCTGGCCGTATGCCCTGGCGCTGGTGATTGAAGCCGGCGATCGGCTCTGCTGCGAAACGCGTGGCGGAAGCGAAGGCGAAGAGCCCGCGCTGCCGCAAAGCCTCCAGTTTCTGCGCCATTACCTGAACGACGCGCCGCAATTTACCCTCTCTGGCGAACGCCTCCAGTGGCAATGGACGCGCAAATGAGCGGGCTGACGTCGCGTCTCGACCGGTTATGGCGCATGGCGATGACCGGATTCTGCTTCGCGCTGTTCGGCCTCGGCGGGCTGCTGCTGTCGCTGGTGTGGTTTAACCTGCTGCTGCTTGTCCAGCGCGATCGCGCGAAGCGCCGCCAGCTGGCCCGCCGCAGCATTTCCGCCAGTTTTCGCCTGTTTCTCGCGGTGGTACGGGGAGTGGGTGTACTGGATTACCGCTTCAACAACCTCGACGTGCTGCGCGCGGAGCGCGGCTGTCTGGTGATAGCCAACCACCCTTCGCTACTGGACTACGTGTTCCTGGCGTCGGTCATGAACGAAACCGACTGCCTGGTGAAAAGCGCCCTACTGCGTAACCCGTTTGTCAGCGGGGTGATCCGCGCTGCGGATTATCTGATCAACAGCGAAGCTGAAACCCTGCTCTCCGCCAGCCAGCAGCGTCTGGCACAGGGCGATACGTTGCTCATATTCCCGGAAGGGACCCGCACGCGCGTTGGCGAAGCCATAACGCTGCAGCGCGGGGCGGCTAACATTGCCGTTCGCTGCAATAGCGCTGTGCGTGTGGTGGTGATCCACTGCAGCGAACGCATGCTGGATAAGCAAAGCAGCTGGTACAACGTTCCGCCCAACAAACCTTTTTTTACCGTGGATGTTCGCGAACGCATCAACATTCATGATTTTTACGATGCGAGCCAGCACGAACCTGCGCTGGCGGCAAGGCAGTTAAACCGGCATATGCAGCATCAGTTAACAACCGGTCTTCAATCTTTGTCAGGAACGAAAGATGCAAGCGCTCTATCTTGAAATTAAGAATCTCATTATCTCTACGCTGAATCTGGAAGAACTTACGCCAGAGGATATCGATACTGACGCCCCGCTGTTTGGCGACGGGCTGGGTCTGGACTCGATAGATGCCCTGGAGCTGGGGCTGGCTGTGAAAAATCAGTATGGCGTAGTGCTTTCTGCCGAAAGCGACGAGATGCGTCAGCACTTCTATTCCGTTGCCACGCTCGCGGCTTTTATCCATCAACAACGCGCCTGAGAATTTACCCGCTATGACTAACCAGGAAACGATTTATCAGGAAGTCTCTGCGCTTCTTATTACGCTGTTTGAAGTCGCCCCCGAGGACATCACCCCGGAAGCGCGCCTGTACGACGATCTGGATCTCGACAGCATTGATGCCGTTGACATGGTGGTTCACCTGCAGAAGAAGACCGGCCATAAAATCAAGCCTGACACCTTCAAAGCGGTGCGTACCGTCCAGGACGTGGTCGACGTTGTGGAACAGCTTCAGCGCGAAGCGTAACGTGCCTGCGATTCCATTCATCCCGATACTGACGGGGTTGATGCTGCTGGCATGGCCTTTTCTGATTGGCTTCGGGCTGGCAAACAACAATTTGCACGGGATACTGCCCGTGATAGCGCTTGTGCTGCTGTTGCGGGTCTGGCAGGTGCGCCGTCAGAGCGGCCCTCTGCGCAACATGATCCTGGGCGTTGCCCTCACAGGCGTGGCGCTGTGCGCGGCGAGCTATGTGCTGCACGCTCACCAGTGGGTGTTGTTTTATCCGGTCGTCGTTAATCTGGTGATGCTGGTGGTGTTTGGCGGGTCGCTGTGGACAACCATGCCGATGGTAGAACGATTTGCGCGGCTGCGTGAGCCCACTCTCTCGCCCACCGGCATCCGCTACACTCGCATCGTTACCCGGGTGTGGTGCGGCTTTTTTATCGGCAACGGCACGATGGCGCTGTTTACCGTGTTGCACGCCGACATACACCTGTGGACGCTGTGGAACGGCATGATTGCCTACATCCTGATGGGCACGCTGATGGCCTGCGAGTGGCTGGTGCGACAACGGGTAATGAAAAAAGATGCATAAACCGCTTCCGCTCAGCCAGTGGCTCAGTGCGCCCCGCCCTGACGATACGCCGATAGCCTGGCGCGACGATGGTGTCTGGACGCTCGGCGATCTGCGTCACGACGTGACGCAGCTGGTTAACACGCTGCGTCAGGAAGAGGGCGAGCGCTGGGCGCTGTGCGTTGAAAACGGCTATCTGTTTACGGTCGCCCTGCTGGCGACGCTGCACGCGGGTAAAACGCCCGTGCTACCCGGGCACAGCCGGGCCGCGCAGCTTAACGAACAGCGGGACTTGTTCAGCGGCGTCCTGAGTGACACAGCGCTTGCCTTTGCAGGGCGACAGCGGTTGGTGGCCTCCACCCCGCGCACAGACAACGGCTTTTCCCCGCTGCCAGCCATAGACGATACGCGCGCCATCGAGCTTTTCACCTCCGGCTCCACCAGCGCGCCGCAGCGGGTGGTTAAGCCGATTATCAGTCTGGATCGCGAAGCCCGCTTGCTGGCGGATCAGTTTGGCGATCGTCTTGCGGGCTGCCATGTTGTCGCCTCCGTGGTGCTGCACCACCTGTATGGCCTGACGTTTCGTGTCGTCTTACCCATGGCGCTCGGCCTGCCGTCACGGACCAACCTGCTCAACTATGCCGAGCAGCTCTCAGCCCTGCCCCACGACAAACGCTATCTTTTTATCAGCAGCCCGGCCTTCCTCAAGCGCCTGGATACAGCACTGACGCCGCCCCCCGTTGCCCTGCTCATTTCCGCAGGTGGCGTATTGCCCTGGCGGGATATCACCGCGTTTCAGGGTTGGCTCAACCTCTGGCCCGATGAAATCTACGGCAGTACCGAAACGGGGGTCATGGCCTGGCGTCACCGTCAGGATGAGACAACGCGCTGGCAGCCGTTTCCCGGCGTGACGTTTCACGACGGTCGCGTCACGTCGCCGCTGATCCACGAGCCGGAAGGCGTCGTGCTGGATGATAATTTACACTTCACGGCCGACGGGCAGTTCAGCATCGTTGGCCGCCGTGGGCGGGTGGTCAAAATCGAAGACAAACGCATTTCGCTCGATGAAATTGAGCAGCGGCTGCTGGCGCTGGACGGCATTTGCGACGCCGCCGCGCTGGCGGTGACGCGCGGGGGACGTCAGGGCATTGGCGTGCTGCTGGTGCTCAGTGACGACGCGCGAATGCACAGAGAAAGCGTGGGGAAAAATGCCCAGGAATCCGCCTGGCGCAGCGCCCTTCGCCCCTGCCTTGAACCGGTTGCCGTGCCCCGCTACTGGCGGATTGTCGATGAAATTCCGGTCAACAGCATGAACAAGCGTGTGACTGCGCAGCTACAGGAGTTATTTCATGAAGATCCATGAAATCGAACGCCGCCAGCCCGATGCGACGCATCTGGAGATCGACCTCTATCTGGATCCGGCCCTGCTCTGGTTTAAGGGGCATTTCGCCGTACAGCCCTTGCTCCCCGGCGTGGCGCAGCTCGACTGGATCATGGACTACGCCACCACGCTGCTGGCACCGGGCTACCGTTTTCACAGCATTCAGAACGTGAAGTTCGCGGCCCCGCTGCTGCCGGAGAACAGGGTGACGCTGCTCCTGGCCTGGCAGCCCGAACGCCAGATGCTGACCTTCAGCTACCAGCGCCATGCCGGTGACGAACGCCATACTGCCAGCAGCGGGAAGATTCGCCTATGTCAGTAACCTTCCGCCCCTGCGTGCTGATCCCGTGCTACAACCACGGGGCGATGATGGCCTCGGTGCTGGCGCGCCTCGCGCCCTTCGAACTCCCCTGTCTGGTGGTGGACGACGGCAGCGATGACGCCACACGCCGCACGCTTGAAGCGCTGGCGGCAAGCCATCCGCAGGTCACGCTGCTGCGGCTGGCAGAAAACAGCGGGAAAGGGGCGGCAGTCATGCAGGGTCTGCAAGCCTGCGCAGGGCGCGACTTCACCCACGCGATTCAGGTGGACGCCGACGGTCAGCACGCTATCGAAGACATTCCCAAACTGCTTGCGCTGGCGGAGCACCACCCTGAGGCGTTAATTTCCGGCAGGCCCGTTTACGATGACTCCATTCCCCGTTCGCGCCTGTACGGACGCTGGATAACGCACGTCTGGGTGTGGATTGAAACCCTGTCGCTGCAGCTAAAAGACAGCATGTGCGGTTTTCGGGTCTACCCCATCGCGCCGGTGCTGCGGCTTGCCGCGCGCACGCCGCTCGGTAAACGGATGGATTTTGATACCGAAGTGATGGTGCGGCTCTACTGGCAGGGCAACACCAGCTATTTTCTGCCCACCCGCGTGACCTATCCGCCGGACGGGCTATCCCATTTCGATGCGCTAAAAGACAACCTGCGCATCTCGCTGATGCATACCCGCCTGTTCTTCGGCATGCTGCCGCGCATTCCCGCTCTGCTAATGCGCCGCCGCACGCGGCACTGGGCGCAGCAGCAGGAGGTGAAAGGGCTGTGGGGAATGCGTCTGATGCTGCGCGTCTGGCAGCTGCTGGGGCGTAACGCCTTTACCGTCCTGCTGTGGCCGGTCACCGCCGTATACTGGCTGACCGCCCGCTCTGCGCGCCAGGCGTCACGGCAATGGCTGACGCGCGTAAAGCAGGTGATGGCGCAGCGGCAGATGCCTCAGCCTCCCCGCCTGCACAGCTTTTTCCACTTCCTGCGTTTTGGTCAGGCCATGCTCAACAAAGTGGCCAGCTGGCGCGGCGAAATGAAGCTCCATCGCGATCTGGTCTTTGCACCGGGTGCGCAGGCGGCGCTGGGTCTGAACGATCCGCAGGGCAAACTGCTGCTCGCCTCGCATCTTGGCGACGTGGAAGCCTGCCGGGCGCTGGCGCAGCGCGAAGGCGGGAAAACCATCAACGCGCTGGTCTTCAGCGATAACGCCAAACGTTTCAAACAGGTGATGGAGGAGATGGCCCCGCAGGCGGGCATTCACCTGATGCCCGTGACCGACATCGGCCCGGATACCGCCATCCTCATCAAAGAGAAGCTGGATCGCGGCGAATGGGTCGCCATTGTGGGCGACCGCATCGCCGTCACGCCGCAGCGCGGCGGCAGCTGGCGCGTGATATGGAGCGACTTTATGGGCCAGCCCGCGCCGTTCCCGCAGGGGCCGTTTATCCTGGCGTCTATTTTACGCTGCCCGGTGGTGCTGATTTTTGCCCTCTGCCAGCAGGGGAAACTGACCCTGCACTGCGAGCCCTTTGCCGACCCGCTGCTGCTGCCGCGCGGCGAACGCCAGCAGGCGCTGCAGCAGACCGTCGATCGCTATGCGCAGCGGCTGGAACATTACGCCCTCATGTCGCCGCTCGACTGGTTTAATTTTTTCGATTTCTGGCAGCTGCCAGAGGTCAACGAGAAGGAGTAAAGGGTGCTGACCGATCCCCGCTTTACGGCTGAAGTCGAGATCGCCGTTCCGTTCCACGACGTCGATATGATGGGCGTGGTCTGGCACGGTAACTATTTCCGCTACTTTGAGATCGCCCGCGAGGCGCTGCTCAACCAGTTTAATTACGGCTACCGCCAGATGAAGGCCTCCGGCTACGTCTGGCCGGTGGTGGACACCCGCGTGAAATACCGCGACGCGGTGACCTTCGAGCAGCGCATCCGCGTGCGCGCCCACATTGAAGAATATGAAAACCGCCTGCGCATCGCCTATCAAATCTTCGACGCGCAAACCGGAAAACGCACCACCTCCGGCTACACCATTCAGGTGGCGGTGGATGAAGCCAGCCGGGAGATGTGCTTTGTCAGCCCGGCCATTCTGTTTGAACGTATGGGGATCGCGCCATGAAATGGATACCGCTTCTCGCCCTGCTGATGAGCCCGCTGGTCAGCGCGATCACGCTGGACGAACTGCAACAGCGCTTTGCGGAACAGCCGGTGGTGCGCGCGCACTTCGAGCAAACCCGCACCATCAAGGACATGCCACAGCCGCTGCGCTCGCAGGGGGAGATGCTGATTGCCCGCGACAGCGGCCTGCTGTGGGATCAAAAAGCGCCGTTTCCGATGACGCTGCTGCTGGACGACAAGCGGATGGTGCAGATCGTTAACGGCCAACCGCCGCAGACCATTACCGCCGACACTAACCCGCAGATGTTCCAGTTCAACCACCTGCTGAGGGCGCTGTTTCAGGCCGACCGCAAGGTGCTCGAAGAGAACTTCCGCATCGATTTTAAAGACCAGGGGGAGGGCCGGTGGTCGCTGGTGTTGACGCCTGTGACCACGCCGCTGGACAAGATTTTCTCCACCCTCGATTTGCGCGGTGCCGCGTACCTGGAATCGATTCGACTGAACGATAAGCAGGGCGACACAACCGATATCGCCCTGTCCCGCCACCAACTGACGCCCGCCAGCCTGACCGATGCCGAACGCCAACGCTTTGCCGCACCGTAAATCCCTGCGCCCGGCGCTGCTGTGGGCCACGGTATGCCTGATCCTGTTGGGCGTACTGCTCACGCTGCTGCCCGGCGCGCGGCTGAACAGCAGCGTGCTGGCGATGTTGCCGAAACAGACGCTCGGGGCGATCCCCCCGGCGCTCAATGACGGATTTATGCAGCGTCTCGACCGCCAGCTCGTCTGGCTGGTCAGCCCCGGCAAAAAGCCGGACCCGCGCGTGGCGCAGCAATGGCTGGAACTGCTGCAGCGCAGTCAGGCGCTGAATGAGGTGAAAGGGCCAATGGACGCCGCCGGGCAAAAAGCCTGGGGTGACTTCTTCTGGCAGCACCGTAACGGCCTGATCGATCCCGCCACCCGGGCGCGCCTGCAACACGGCGGGGAAATGCAGGCCCAGTGGATCCTGTCCCAGCTCTATTCCGCCTTTTCCGGCGTGAGCGGCAAGGAGCTGCAAAACGATCCGCTGATGCTGATGCGCGGCTCACAGCTCGCCCTCGCTCAAAACGGCCAGAAAATGCAGCTGATGGACGGCTGGCTGGTCACCAAAGATGATGCCGGAAACTACTGGTATCTGCTGCACGGCGAACTGGCGGGGTCGTCGTTCGATATGCAGCAAACCCACCGGCTGGTCACCACCCTTAAGGCGCTGGAAGAGACGCTGAAAATGCACTCCCCGCAGGCGCAGCTGCTCTCTCGCGGCACGGTGTTTTACAGCGATTACGCCAGCCAGCAGGCCAGGCGGGATATTTCCACGCTCGGCGTCGCCACGGTGCTCGGGGTGATCCTGCTGATTGTGGCGGTGTTCCGTTCCGTGCGCCCGCTGCTGTTGAGCATGCTCTCCATTGCCATCGGCGCGCTGGCGGGCACGGTGTTTACGCTGCTGCTGTTTGGCGAGCTGCACCTGATGACGCTGGTGATGAGCATGAGCATCATCGGTATTTCGGCAGACTATACGCTTTACTACCTCACGGAGCGGATGGTGCACGCCGCTGACGACTCGCCCTGGCACAGCCTGTCGAAGGTACGTAACGCGCTGCTGCTGGCGTTGCTCACCACCGTCGTCGCCTACCTGATGATGATGCTGGCCCCCTTCCCCGGCATCCGCCAGATGGCGGTGTTTGCCGCGGCGGGGCTGAGCGCCTCGTGCCTGACGGTGATTTTCTGGCATCCGTGGTTGTGCCACAGAATGCCGGTTCGCCCGATCCCCGCGAAAGGTTTTATGCTGCGCTGGCTGAACGCCTGGCGTAGCAGCAAAACCCTGTCCGTGGGGCTGCCGCTGGCGCTGGCGCTGATTTCCGCCATCGGGATAGGCAGCTTACGGGTCGACGACGATATCGCCCAGCTTCAGGCGCTGCCGAAAGACATTCTGGCACAGGAAAAAACCATTACCGCCCTGACCGGGCAGAGCGTCGACCAAAAGTGGTTTGTGGTGTACGGCGCGTCGGCTCAGCAAACGCTGGAGCGGCTGGAGGCCTTTACCCCGGCGCTGGCGCAGGCGCAAAAGGCGGGCGATATGGCCCACTGGCGCACCCTGCCGCTGAACTCGCTGGCGCGTCAGAAAAGCGATCTGCAGCTGCTGCACAACGCCGCGCCTGCGGTGACAACAATGTTGAAAAGCGCGGGGCTGAACAGCGTCACACCCAATCTGGACGCGATGCCGGTTAGCGTTGAGGCCTGGCTCGCCAGCCCGGTCAGCGAAGGCTGGCGGCTGCTGTGGCTGACGTTGCCCAACGGCGAAAGCGGCGTACTGGTCCCGGTGGATGGCGTGAAAAACAGCGCGGCGCTCGGCAAACTGGCGGCCAGCCATGAGGGCGTTGCCTGGGTCGACCGCAAAGCCAGCTTCGACAGCCTGTTTGCGCTCTACCGTTCGCTGCTGACGGGCTTACTGTTCGTGGCGCTGGCGGTGATTGCCTGCGGCGCGATGGTGCGCCTCGGCTGGCGCAAAGGGGCGATCAGCCTGGTTCCCTCCCTGCTCTCGCTCAGCTGCGGGCTGGCGGCGCTGGCCGTCGCGGGCCATCCGGTGAACCTGTTTTCGCTGCTGGCGCTGGTGCTGGTGCTCGGAATTGGCATCAACTACACGCTGTTTTTCAGCAACCCGCGCGGAACGCCCCTGACCGCGATGCTGGCGATTACGCTTGCCATGATGACCACGCTGCTGACGCTGGGCATGCTGGTGTTCAGCACCACCCAGGCCATCAGCAGCTTTGGCATAGTGCTGGTGAGCGGTATCTTCACCGCCTTCCTGCTCGCCCCGCTGGCGATGCCGACGACGAAAGAGAGAATACGATGATCCGATTTTACCGCCTGGCGATATGTCTTCTGGCGCTGCTGCTGGCAGGGTGTAGCCATTCGCCGAACCGCGATGACGCGCGGCCCGAGGCCTGGCTCCAGCCGGGCACCCGCGTGACGCTGCCGCCGCCGGGTATCACCCCGGCAATGAGCTCGCAACAGCTGCTGACCGGCAGGTTCAACGGACACACCCAGTCGCTGCTGGTGATGCTGAATGCTGACGAGCAAAAGGTGACGCTGGCCGGCCTCTCCTCCGTGGGGATCCGTCTGTTCCTCGCGACGTATGACAATACCGGTATCCATACCGAACAGTCGGTTGTGGCGCCGGAGCTGCCGCCCGCCAGCCAGGTACTGGCGGACGTGATGCTCAGCCACTGGCCGCTCAGCGCCTGGCAGCCGCAGTTGCCGAAAGGCTGGACGCTGAACGATACTGACAGCAGACGCGAGCTGCGCAACCCCGACGGCAAGCTGGTCACGGAGATTGTCTACCTGCAACGCAAAGGCAAACGTGAGCCGATTAGCATCGAGCAACATGTTTTTAACTACCACATCACCATTCAATATCTGGGTGACTGAGATGATCTACCTTTCTGCCGTTGGCATGGTCAACGCCCTGGGTAACTCGGCTGATGAGATTGCGGCAAATCTGACCGCAGGCGTTGCGCCGGGGATGCGTCACCGCGCAGGCTGGCTGCAGGGCGTGCCGGATGCGGTGCTGGGCGGCGTGGAAGGCGAGCTGCCGTCAATACCGGACCACCTGTCGGCGCATCGCAGCCGTAACAACCAGCTGTTGCTGGCGGCGCTGGCGCAGATCCAGCCTGCCGTCGATGCGGCCATCGCGCGCGTGGGACGCGACCGCGTGGCGGTGGTGCTTGGCACCAGCACGTCCGGACTGGACGAAGGTGACGCGTACGTGCGCCTCTCTCAGAGCGGCGAGGACAGCCCGCAGTGGCAATACCCGCAGCAGGAGCTGGGCGATCCGTCGCGCTTTCTCGCCAGCTGGCTTGAGCTGGACGGCCCGGCGTATACCATTTCGACCGCCTGCTCCTCCAGCGCGCGGGCAATCATCAGCGGCTGTCGTTTGATCAACGCCGGGCTGGTGGATGTCGCCATTGTGGGCGGCGCCGACAGCCTGAGCCGCATGCCGGTTAACGGGTTTAACAGCCTGGAGTCCCTCTCGCCAACCCAGTGCGAACCCTTTGGCCGTGACCGCCGGGGGATCACCATTGGTGAAGCGGCGGCGCTGATGGTGCTAACCCGCGAGCCGGGAGAGATCGCGCTGCTGGGCGCGGGTGAATCCAGCGATGCGTATCATATTTCCGCGCCGCATCCGCAGGGTGAAGGAGCCATCCGCGCCATCACGCAGGCGCTGAACGAGGCGGGCATGACGGCGGATGATATCGGCTATATCAACCTGCACGGCACCGCCACGCCGCTTAACGATCGCATTGAGGCGCAGGTTATCCACGATCTGTTTGGCGAACGCGTGCCGTGCAGTTCCACCAAACATCTGACCGGCCACACGCTGGGCGCCGCCGGGATCACCGAGGCCGCGCTAAGCTGGCTGATCCTGACCCGAAACCTGCCGCTGCCGCCGCAGGATTTTTCCCGCTACGCGCAGGACGACACGCTGCCCGCCTGCGGACTGCTGCACGCGCCTGCCCCGCTGAAAAAACCGGCGATCCTGTCGAACTCGTTCGCGTTTGGCGGCAACAACGCCAGCCTTCTGCTGGGGAGAGTGTGATGAAATATTTATCCCCCGCCGAGTACCTTCCTCACGACGCGCCCATGATGCTGCTGGAGACCGTCGAGAGCGTCACCGACAATGGCGCAGCGTGCAGCGTCACGGTGAGCGGGCACGGCGTGCTCGCCCCGTTTCTGAACGCCGACGGCGACCTGCCGGGCTGGTTTGCGCTGGAGCTGATGGCGCAGACCGTCGGCGTCTGGTCTGAGTGGCATCGCCTGCAAAAAGGGCTGCCGCACAGCCCGCTGGGCATGGTACTGGGCGCGCGTGAACTGGTATGCGCTGCAGGGCTGTTTACCGCAGGCACCACGCTGACTATCACCATCGAACGGCTGATGCAGGATGAACGCTTTGGCAGCTTCGAGTGCGTCATCCACGCGGATAACGCCTCCCTCGCCACGGGCCGGGTGAACACCTTCCAGCCGAGCGAAGAAGAATTAACATCACTTTTCAATCAGGGAACGCCATCATGAGATCCGTACTGGTCACCGGTGCCAGCAAAGGCATTGGCCGCGCTATTGCCCTTCAGCTTGCGGCTGACGGTTTCACCGTGGGCGTGCATTACCACCGCGATGCCGCTGGCGCACAGGAGACACTCGACGCGATTGTTCAGGCGGGCGGCACGGGCCGTTTACTTGCCTTCGACGTGGGCAACCGCGAGCAGTGCCGCGCGGTGCTGGAACAGGAAATGGCTGACCACGGCGCATGGTATGGCGTGGTCAGTAACGCAGGCATCACCCGCGACGGCGCGTTTCCGGCGCTCAGCGAGGATGACTGGGACAGCGTGATCCACACCAATCTCGACAGTTTCTATAACGTTATCCATCCCTGCATTATGCCGATGATCGGCACCCGCAAGGGCGGGCGGATTATCACCCTGTCGTCGGTTTCTGGCCTGATGGGCAACCGCGGGCAGGTGAACTACAGCGCCGCCAAAGCCGGGATTATCGGGGCCACCAAGGCGCTGGCCGTTGAGCTGGCGAAGCGCAAAATCACCGTGAACTGCATCGCGCCGGGGCTGATTGATACCGGTATGATCGAGATGGACGAGGCCGCGCTGAACGCGACAATGTCGATGATCCCGATGCAGCGTATGGGCCACGCTGACGAAGTGGCCGGGCTGGCGAGCTACCTGATGTCAGACAAGGCGGGCTATGTGACGCGCCAGGTGATCTCGATTAACGGAGGTATGCTATGACGCGCCGCGTCGTGATTACCGGCATGGGTGGCATCACCGCGTTTGGCGAAGCGTGGCCGACCATTTCACGCCGCCTGCGCGGGTATGAAAATGCGGTGCGCACCATGTCTGAATGGCAGGCGTATGACGGTCTGCAAACCCTGCTGGCCGCGCCCATTGAGGACTTCACCCTGCCGGATCACTACACCCGCAAGCGGATTCGGGCCATGGGTCGCGTGTCGCTGCTCTCTACCCGCGCCACCGAGCTGGCGCTGGAGCAGGCGGGCCTGATCGACGACGCCGTGCTGACCAGCGGCCAAACCGGCATCGCCTACGGCTCGTCGACGGGCAGCACCGGGCCGGTGAGCGAATTCGCGTCCATGCTTATGGAAAAGCACACCCATAACATCACCGGCACGACCTATGTGCAGATGATGCCGCACACCACCGCCGTCAACACCGGACTGTTCTTTGGCCTGCGCGGACGGGTGATCCCCACCTCGAGCGCCTGTACCTCCGGGAGCCAGGCGATTGGCTATGCGTGGGAGGCCATTCGTCATGGTTATCAAACCGTGATGGTGGCGGGCGGTGCGGAAGAGCTTTGCCCCTCGGAAGCCGCCGTTTTTGATACCCTCTTCGCCACCAGCCAGCGTAACGACGCGCCCAAAACCACGCCGTCGCCTTTCGACAGCCAGCGCGACGGCCTGGTGATTGGCGAAGGTGCAGGCACCGTCATTCTGGAAGAGCTGGAGCACGCCAGAGCGCGCGGTGCGACAATTTACGGCGAGATTGTGGGCTTTGCCACCAACTGCGATGCGGCCCATATCACCCAGCCCCAGCGTGAAACCATGCAGATTTGTATGGAACAGTCGCTGGCGATGGCGGGTCTGAGCCCTCAGGATATTGGCTACATTTCCGCCCACGGCACGGCGACCGATCGCGGGGACATCGCCGAGAGTCAGGCCACCGCCGCCATTTTCGGCGACAGCGTGCCCATTTCATCCCTGAAAAGCTATTTTGGCCACACGCTGGGCGCGTGCGGGGCGCTGGAAGCCTGGCTGAGCCTGGAGATGATGCGCGAAGGCTGGTTCATTCCAACGCTCAATTTAAGACAACCGGATGAGCAATGCGGCGCTTTAGATTATATTATGGGGGAAGCCCGTCAGATTGACTGTGAGTATCTGCAAAGCAATAACTTCGCATTCGGCGGCATCAATACTTCGATAATCATTAAACGCTGGGCGTAACTATGTACCAGTTTGTACTGGGAAAAATCTCCACCCTTAGCGCGGACCCGCTGGCGTCAACGCTCGCAGACAGGGCACCTCAGGGTGCGCGAAACGCCTCCTGGCTTGCAGGCCGGACGCTGCTCGCCAGAACATTATCCCCCTCGCCGCTGCCCGACATCATTTACGGTGAACAGGGAAAACCGGCTTTTGCGAAGGGGCACCCGTTGTGGTTCAACCTGAGCCATAGCGGCGACGACATTGCCTTATTGATGAGCGACGAAGGTGAAGTCGGCTGCGATATCGAAGTGATCCGCCCGCGACAGAACTGGCAGGCGCTGGCGAATGCCGTCTTTAGCATCACCGAGCATGAAGAGCTTGAGCGCGAAGCGCCCGAGGAACAGCTTTCTGCTTTCTGGCGTATCTGGACGCGGAAAGAGGCGATTGTAAAACAGCGCGGCGGCAGCGCCTGGCAGATTGTCAGCATCGACAGCACCGCGCAGACGCATTCGGTGAGCCAGCTGCGCTTCGGCACGCTGAGCCTGGCGGTGTGTACCCCTACGCCCTTTACCTTGACCGCCGAGTCGATTTCTTACCCCAATACGTCTGCGGCATAAAGATCGTCAGCACGCCGAGAATAATCAGGCCAACGCCCGCCAGCCCGCGCCAGGAAAAGTGTTCTCCCCAGCCGGGCAGCACAACGGCGGCACCCCACACCAGAATGTAGCTGAGGCTCAGCAGGGCATAGGCTCTACTGAGCGCCATGCGCTGCAGGGCCAGATACCAGCAGCCCATCGAGGCCACATAGCCAGTTAGACCCAGCATCAAGGTTCCCGTGCCGGGCGCGGCGTGCCAAAGGGCAGCAAAAAAGGCGTCACTCACCGGCGGCAGCGTCACCATGGCGTGGCGCAGCACCAGCTGCGCCACGCTCACCAACACCACGCTGCATAACGCCCAACATGCCCCCTTCACAGGCTTCCTCCCAGCAGGATAATCCCGACGATAATCAACCCGACGCCCAGCCAGTGGCGTGACGGGACGGACTCATGCCAGACGATTTTCGCCGCCAGCGTGACCCAGACAACGTTCAGGCTCAGCATGGGGTAAGCCACGCCGACGGGCAAAAGCTGCAACACCACCAGCCAGGCAAGCATCCCGCAGCCAAGCGCCAGCAAGGCCAGCCCAAGCCACAGGACAGTTCGCTGACCGCCCTTCGCCCGGGTGGCCTGTTTCTGACACAGCTGCCCTGCGCAGCTCAGCAGGCTTGCCAGTACCAGCCAGATCCAGGCCATCATTGCGGCAGATATTGCAGGTAGGCCAGACGCCCCTGAATCGTCAGGCTGTCCGGTTTTGGCAGCCCGGCGCGGGCTATGTCATCGTTTTTTGAAAGCAGGATCACCAGTGACACCGGCCCCTGCTGACGATGCGTGTCGAGCCATTGTGCGATGTCGCCATTGCTCACAAACCGTCCTTTCACATCCGGGTAACCGAGGCCATATTTCAGCTCCCCGGTCTGCCCAAAAAGAATGATGTCATGACGATTCAGTTCCCACGCCAGCCCCGACGCCACGCCAACGTTGTTTGCCAGCACAAACCGGCTCTCCTCCAGCGGCATGCGCACGGTATCCACCAGCGACTGCGGCTGCTTGGAATCCACCACCAGGTTAGGGATGGCAAACCCGATGAGCAGCGCAAGACCGGCAGGACAGAGTGCCGCGATCCACCAGCGCCGCGAGCTCTGCTTCAGCGTAAACCAGCCCACCGCGGCCCAGATAAGAAAAGCGATCGCGGCACAGAAGACTTTGTACAGTTCAACCGATGTCCAGACCGGATGTTTCGCGAGTCCCCACGGCGACACCACCAGCGCCGCCACCACGCCGATAACGCCAAACGCGAGGTTGATGCCGCCGTTGACGCGCAGCACGCGGGCCCCATTTTCCGCCATCGTGCAGGCGTAGCGCGCCATCAGGATAGCCAGCGGCGCGAAGCACGGCAGGATATAGGTGGGCAGCTTGCCTTTGGCGATACTGAAGAACAGCAGCGGCATCACCACCCAGCCCAGCAGATAGAGCCCCGCCCCCTCATTTTGCCTCTCACGCCAGCCGAGGCGCAGCGCGCCCGGCAGCAGCGCCAGCCACGGCAGACTCCCCGCGACGAGGAACGGCAGGTAGTACCAGAACGGCGCTTTATGCTGGGCATCGCTCTGCGCAAAACGCTGGATATGCTCCACCCAGAAGAAGTAACGCCAGAAATCCGGTTCGCGCTGGGCGATTGCCAGCCCCCAGGGCAGGACGATAAGCACGCAGCTCAGGATCGCCAGCCAGCCGAAAACAAGCACCTCTTTCCAGCGTTTCTGCGCAATCACCCAGGGCAGCACGCCTATCACCGGAACCGCCAGCGCCAGGAAGCCTTTGGTCATGACGCCCATGCCGCAGGCCAGCCCCAGCAGAATGTAGCCCCCCGCTTTTCCGGCCACGGTTTTCGATTGGGCAGCCAGCCAGAAGCTGCACATCGCCACCGCCAGCCACAGGGCGATAATCGGATCCAGCACGGCGTAAGTGCCGATGCCGTAGACCAGGAACAGCGTTAAGAAGATAAGACCGGAGAAAATCGCCACCCGCTTATCCTGCCAGAGGCGCCAGGCGAGCCAGATGACCAGCAGCGCCGTCAACCCGGTGGAGAAGATCGCCCCGGCGCGCACGGCAAAGTTGGAGTGACCAAAGATCAGCTGCCCGATGCTGTTAACCCAGTAACCGGCAATCGGCTTTTCAAAGTAACGCAGGCCGAGAAAATGCGGCACAATCCAGTCGCCTGAGACGAGCATTTCACGGCTGATTTCCGCGTAGCGCGTCTCGTCCGGCTGCCACAACAGGCGGAGATCGACCGGGATAACGTAGTAAACAATAAACAGTGCGAGAAGCGCTACGCCATAACGGGCTGCTTTCATGATACCGGGCTCACGGTTTGTTGATAGCCAAGCCAGCCTTCCCGGCCGGCCATTTCATTGCGCACAATTTTGCCGACCGGCAAGGTGCTGAGATCGTCTGGCAGCAGGTCGCCGAGCGGGCAGAAGTGAATGCCCTCGGCGGCAGCCATCGTCAACAGCGCATCAAAATCATGCTGATACGCGATCCCTTCCACCTCGGCGTGAATTGTGTAGACCGGCGTACCCTCGTCGCGATGCATGCAGTCCAGTATGTAGCGGTTAAACCCTGCGGCGCTGACGTCGCGCCCGACCACTTCATCCCATGTCGGGAGCGTGACAGGAATTTGAACCGTACCGGTGCGATCGTTCCCTAACAGCGGTAAAAACGGGGTGGTACCGCGGCAATCGCTGTTATAGCGAAACGCAAAGGTCTCCTTGGCTTTCACCACGCGCTGGTCGGCACGCCATCCCGCCGCGGCGGAACAGCGCACGGGCTGGCCGGTAATCGCCTCCAGCTCCTGCACGCCGCGCTCAACGTCTTGTTCCAGGCGCGGAATATCCCAGACGCCCGCCCAGGCCTGCCAGGCATGGTGATCCCAGGCGTGAAGCCCCACTTCGTGCTGATGCGCCGCTTCGCAGATAATCGCTTCATTCCCCGCCCCGATGCGCCTGCCGGGCCAGGCGGTCCCCGCCAGCAAAATATCCCAGCCGTAGAGGGATGCCGCGCGCGAGCGCAGCATTTTGAACAGAAATGCCGGTTTAACCAGGCGCCACAGATGACGCCCCATGTTGTCTGGCCCGACACTGAAGAAAATGCTGGCACGCACGTCGTGCTTGCTCAGCAGTTCCAGCAGCCGCGGGACGCCGTCGCGGGTGCCGCGAAAGGTGTCGACATCAATGCGTAAACCGACCTTTTTCATGATGCCTGTTCCGACAGCTCCACGGTGCGCAGGAAGAAGTCGAGCGTTTCATCAATGGTCTGCTCCATCTTCACGGTTGGCGTCCAGTTCAGGCAGCGCTTCGCGTTGCGGATGCTCGGCTTGCGGTGCTCTACGTCCTGATAGCCTTTGCCGTAGTAGCTGCTGCTCTCCACTTCGCGGAACCCGGCAAACGGCGGGAACTGGCTGCGCAGCGGATGGCGCTCAAAGCTTGCCAGCAGCATTTCAGCCAGCTCGCGGATGCTCGCTTCGTTGTCCGGGTTGCCGATGTTGATGATCTCCCCGTTGCAGCGGCCGTCTTTGTTTTCGATGATGCGGAACAGCGCTTCAATGCCGTCGCTGATATCGGTGAAGCAGCGTTTCTGTTTGCCGCCTTCGATAAGCTTAATGGGCGACCCTTCCACCAGGTTCAGGATCAACTGGGTGATGGCGCGGGAGCTGCCGATACGCGCGGCGTTCAGGTTATCCAGACGCGGCCCCATCCAGTTAAACGGACGGAACAGGGTAAAGCGTAGCCCCTCTTTCTCGCCGTAGGCCCAAATCACGCGGTCCAGCAGCTGCTTGGAAACGGAGTAGATCCAGCGCTGCTTGTTGATCGGCCCGACCACCAGGCTGGAGGTGTCCTCGTCGAAGTTCTTATCGGTACACATGCCGTACACCTCAGAAGTGGACGGGAAGATGATGCGCTTATCGTATTTCACGCAGTCGCGGATAATCTTCAGGTTCTCTTCGAAATCCAGCTCGAACACGCGCAGCGGGTTACGGGTGTACTCAATCGGTGTGGCAATCGCCACCAGCGGCAGCACCACGTCGCATTTCTTGATGTGGTACTCGATCCATTCGGAGTGGATGCTGATGTCCCCTTCAACGAAGTGGAAGCGCGGATTACCGAGGAAACGGCCGATCGCATCGGATCCAATGTCCAGACCGTAGATCTCGTAGTTGTCGTCTTTCAGCAGGCGCTCGGTGAGGTGGTTACCGATAAACCCGTTCACCCCGAGGATCAACACGCGCGTGCGCCGTTTGAGCGCCACCACCGGCGCGCTGGTGATCAGCGCCCCCGCCACCAGCCCCAGAGACTGCGCCAGCTGCGCCCCCTGAACGTACAAGCCGCTGTCGGTTTGTCCGGTGACGATCTCCAGCGCCTGCTCGCCGCAGCTCACAATCAGCGGGGAGACCGAGACGACGGTGCCCGGTTTGGCGGCAGGAATGTCGTCACGCACGCGGGATTTCCAGACGATAAATTTACTTACACCCGCAAAGCTGTATGCGCCCGGCCACGGGTCGGTCACGGCGCGTACCAGGTTGTGCAGCTGACGCGCCGGTTGGTTCCAGTCCAGACGGCCATCTTCCGGCGTGCGGCGACCGAAGCAGCTGGCCTTGCTTTCATCCTGCGCGGTTTCGGTAAAGGTTCCCTGAAGGATCGTCGGCAGCGCGTCGCGCAGCAGGCTTTGCGCGGCGGTGCAGAGCTTGCGGTGCAGCTCCAGCGCCGTCTCATCGGCGTCAATGCTCACTTTCTGCTGCGCCACGATACCGCCCGCATCGGCACGTCGTACCATTTTGTGCAGCGTTACGCCGGTTTCCGTTTCACCGTTAACCAGCGCCCAGTTCAGCGGGGCGCGGCCACGGTAGGCTGGCAGCAGGGAGCCGTGCAGGTTGAACGCCCCTTTGTCTGCCACGCTCAGGATCGCATCGCAGAGCAGGTTGCGGTAATAGAACGAGAAAATCACGTCCGGCGCGAGTTTCTGAATGCGATCCACCCACAGCGGGTGGTTCACGTCGTCCGGGGCGTACACCGGGATCCCGTGTTCAGCCGCAATACGCGCCACCGAGCCAAAGAAATGGTTTTCTCCGGCAACGTCCGGATGCGTGAAGATGGCCGTAATGTCGAAGCCCGCGTCCAGCAAGGCTTGCGTGCCCGAGCACCCCATATCGTGATAGGCGAAGACGACAGCTTTCATGGGTGTTTTTCCTCTTGAGATGCGGTGTGTTCCTGACGGACAACCCGTTGAATAAAGTAGCGCGGACGCGCGCGAACATCGTTGTAAATACGGCCAATGTATTCACCGAGCAGGCCCATACCAATGAACTGGGCACCGATGAACATGAACAGCACGGCAAACAGCATAAAGACCCCTTCCGCCGCCCACTGTGGGCCAAATGCCAGCCGCAGCACGACCAGCAGAACGGAAAGCGCAAACCCGGCCAGCGCGATAACGCTGCCGAAAACGCTCAGCAGGCGCAGCGGCGTGGTGGTCAGGCAGGTGATGAGGTCGTACATCAGGTTGATCAGGCGCATAAAGCTGTACTTTGACTCCCCGTGCTCGCGCTCGGCGTGCAGCACCGGGATCTCCGTCGCTTTGCGGGCAAAGGTGTTCGCCAGAATCGGAATGAAGGTACTGCGTTCGTGGCAGTGCAGCATGGCGTCGATGATGTGGCGGCGATAGGCGCGCAGCATGCAGCCGTAATCGCCCATCGCTTTGCCGGTGGTGCGCTGGATCAGCCGGTTAATGGTGCGTGACGCCAGCTTGCGGAACAGGCTGTCCTGACGGTTTTGCCGCACGGTGCCGACCACGTCGTAGCCCTCGTCGGCTTTGGCAACCAGGCGCGGGATCTCTTCCGGCGGGTTTTGCAGGTCAGCGTCCAGCGTAATCACCAGATCGCCCGTCACGTGGCTGAACCCGGCCATGATCGCCGAGTGCTGGCCGTAGTTACGGTTAAGCAGCACGGCAACGATATGGCTGCCCTCCGCCTGCGCGGCGTCGGTCAGCATCATCGCGGAGTCATCGCTGCTGCCATCATCCACCAACAGAATTTCGTAAGCCTTGCCCAGGGTGTCACAGGCAGCGGTTGTGCGGCGGATCAGCTCCGGCAGGCTCTCCTGCTCGTTGTAGACCGGGATCACCACGGAGACTTTTTGAACGGGCGGCGCGCTGAACATATCAATGTCCTGCAAGCTGATGGAGCGCGGTAATGACGCGGGTTGTGTCGTCATGGGTCATGTCCGGGAAAAGGGGGAGAGAACAAATGCGCGCGCTGTTCCATTCGGTGTTCGGCAGGGACACCTCCGGGAAATGCTCGCGATAGTATTTTTGCGTGTGGGCCGCGCGGAAATGCAGGCCGGTACCGATGCCCTGCTCTTTCAGCGCGGCCATCAGGGCATCGCGCGAGATGCCGCACCGGGCTTCATCCACGCGAATAATAAACAGGTGCCAGGCGTGCAGATGTGGCCAGGCCGGGGTGCGCAGCGGCTGGAAAGGGGTATCCGCGAGTTCAAGCCCGTAGCGGTCGGCAATGTCGCGACGGCGCTTATTGGCCTCGCCCAGCTTGCCGAGCTGCACCAGCGCCAGCGCGGCGTTGATATCCGCAAGGTTGTATTTGAAGCCGGGGGTGATGACCTCCGCCTGCGGCGCGCGGCCGTGGGTCTGGCGGTCATAGGCATCTACGCCCAGACCGTGGAACTTCAGGCTGCGGATTTTTTGCGCCAGCTGTGCGTCATCCGTCACCACCAGGCCCCCTTCGGCGCAGGTCATGTTTTTGATGGCGTGGAAAGAGAAAATTGCCGTCCCCTGCCAGCCCACGTGGCGGTTTTTGTAGTAGGTTCCGGCGGCATGGGCGGCATCTTCAATGACGGGAATACCGTGGCGTTCACCGACGGCGCGAATGGCGTCGATATCGCACGGCGCGCCCGCATAATGCACCGGCACAATGGCTTTCGTGCGGGGCGTAATGGCGGCCTCGACCGCCTCAGGCGTCACCATCAGCGTCTCTTTGTCGACGTCGATCATCACCGGCGTGGCGCCCAGCAGCACGATCATATTCAGCGTCGACACCCAGGTGAGGGAGGGGGTAATCACCTCATCGCCGGGACCGACATCCATCGCCATCAGAGTGACATGCATCCCCGCCGTGGCGGAGGAGACGGCAATCGCATGACGGTTTCCGGTAAGCGTACAAAACGCGTCTTCCAGCGCCTGATTTTTCGGCCCGGTGGTGATCCAGCCGGAGGTTAATACCTCCTGCACTGCGGCGATTTCCTCAGCGCCCATTGAAGGACGAGAAAACGGCAAAAAATCACGCATTATTAATTTCCTTGAGATGTTTAAGGCAACTTTTTGATATTAACCAAATGCCGACGCGTTTATTTCAACGAACCATAAACTCATCTCAAGGTAACGTTCATTTCTTAGGGAAAAATTAAGATAGCGAAAAAGAGGAATAGCCAAACAACTAAAATCAATTAATAAACAAAGAGTTAATAAATTATGAATTATTTATTTTGTGATTACGCTCACCGTTAACGCGCTTTTTATCTAAACCAAACATCAACAAACAAAAAATTCCCGACCATTTCGAATAAATATGAAATGAGCCGGGAACTTTTCTTTTTAGTTAATTGTCGCGCTTATTTTAAATTATCAGGAAAGTTTTTTGGAAGTTCACTGGCAGCGCACGCAATAACGCTTTCATCGTTAGCACCGCAGTCGCGAACAAAAGTAATAGTGGCAAATTCATCAATCACTTCGGTTGGATATGCCGGGCCCGCATCGCGATAGCTATTCATCAGCGGAATGTGATCGTTCTGGAAGCAGACGGTTTTTTCCGGATTGTTCATTACCCAGCGCGGGAAGAAGATCGTGCCGTGGAACAGGCTATCGCCCAGGTTCACAATCAGGCTCACGTCGGTGCCGGTGGGCTCGGTCCAGGAGATTTTATAGATGCTCTCCCCAACGCGGACGATGTACGCCTGCTGGTCTTTCACCCAGCGGTTGCCGACCAGGCCGCTGTGAATACGGTAATCGAGGGTGTTTTCGTTTTTGACGTAAATTTCATAGTTCCAGCCATTATCGTAGGTATAAACCAGATGTTTGCCGACGAAGCCGCTTAAATCATGTTTGTCGAAGGTGTTCATAAGATGTCTCCTTTGTTTTGATGAGACGATCTTATTCCTTCAAAAAACGAATGAATAACGCTATCTTTGAATCAAATTCATCCAAATTTTAGATTAATTATGCACAAGACGACGCTCGAACAATGGGCCTTGCTGGAGAGAGTGGTGGAGGCTGGCAGCTTTGCTAAAGCAGCGGAAGAGACCCACCGCAGCCAGTCTTCGGTCAGCTATAACCTGTCGCTGCTGCAGGAGCGGCTGGGCGTGGCGCTGCTGATGGCGGAGGGAAGACGGGCCGTGCTCACTCCCGCAGGGGAATTATTACTGAATCAGGTCAAACCGCTGCTGAAGGCGTTCTCTTACGTCGAGACGCGCGCCGCGACGCTGCAGAGCGGCATGCGGACCCGGCTCGACCTCATGGTTGACAGTATCTTCCCGCGTCGCCGCCTGTTCGCCATTTTGCGGCAGTTCCAGCAGCGCTATCCGCAAACGCAGGTGCGGCTTACCGAAGTGCTGGAAAACAGCCGCGACGATGCGCTGAATGATGAAGCCGACGTGATGATCCTCACCCGCCGCCAAGACATTACCGGACTGGGCGAATGGCTGATGAATATCGACTTTGTCGCCGTTGCCCATCACGAGCACCCTCTGTTTGCACTTGATGCCCCGCTGAACGATGAACTGCTGCGCCCGTGGCCGCTGATCCAAATTGCGGACAGCCAGCCTGCTGCCCGCCCTGCTGGCGGGTCCTGGACATTTTCCACCATTGATGCCGCCATCGAAGCGGTGATGAACCAGGTTGGATACGGCTGGCTGCCGGAAGAGCGTATTCAAACGCAGCTGGAACAAGGCGTTCTGAAAGCGCTGCCGCTCAGCCACGGCGTGCGCCGCGCGACGCCGCTGCACCTCATCGTTAAGCGCTCGCTCAGCCCGCTGGATGAACAGGTGGACACCTTGCTGCACCTTTTTAAACAGGAGCCGCCATCCTCACCTGCTACGCTTTAAGGTCTGAACGTTAAAACCACAAGGAGCGGAGCATGAAAATCGATTTTACGGGGAAAGTGGCGCTGGTGACCGCCTCAACCGGCGGGATTGGGTTCGCTATCGCCCGAGGGCTGGCTGAAAGTGGTGCGGAAGTGATTGTGAATGGCCGCAGCACGGACTCGGTGAACAAGGGTATTCAGCAACTCCAGCAGGTCGTGCCCGGCGTGCAGGTGCGGGCGGCCATTGCCGATCTCAGTACACCGGAAGGGGTGGACGCGCTGCTGAACGTGGCAACGAACGTCGACATTCTGGTCAACAACGCGGGGATTTACGGCCCGCAGGATTTCTACTCCACCGACGATGACACCTGGGAGCGTTACTGGCAGACCAACGTCATGTCCGGCGTGCGCCTCTCCCGCGCCCTGCTGCCCGGCATGGTGCAGAAAGGCTGGGGGCGCGTGGTGTTTATTTCGTCCGAATCGGCCTGCAATATTCCGGCGGATATGATCCACTATGGCGTGACCAAAACGGCGCAGCTCTCGCTGGCGCGCGGGCTGGCGAAATTTGTAGCCGGAAGCGGCGTCACGGTTAACAGCGTCCTGCCAGGACCGACGATGTCTGACGGTTTTGCCGAGATGATGAAGGACGAGATCGAGAAAACCGGGAAATCGCTGGAGCAACTGGCGAAAGAGTTTGTGATGGCTAATCGCCCCAGCTCGGTGATTCAGCGCGCCGCGACGGTGGAAGAAGTGGCGAATATGGTGGTGTATGTCTGTTCAACGCAGGCCTCCGCCACCTCCGGCGCGGCACTGCGCGTCGATGGTGGCGTAGTGGATGACATCATCTGAGCCGTCAGGCTGCAGCGCCCGCCACCCGGCGGGCGGTGATGAAATGTTCCTGCCAGTAGTTGTCCGTCAGGGTTGAAACCGTTACGCCCTGGCTGCTCGAAGCGTGAATGAACTGGCTATCACCAATGTAAACGCCCACATGCTTTCGGTTCGGGCCCGTCTGGAAAAACACCAAATCTCCGGCCTTCAAACGGTATTGCTCTACCTGCACACCGCGATGGATCTGCTCGCTCGTGGTGCGCGGCAGTTTCAGGTGTGCGGCATCACTGAAGAAGTGCTGCATCAGCGCAGAGCAATCCACCCCGCGATGCGTAGTTCCTCCCCACCGGTAGTGGGTCCCTTTCCATTTCTGGTATTGATCGAGAATGCGGGAACGTAGCGGACCCGTTTGCCGATGCATCAGCCCGGCCTTTGCCGGGGATGCCGACAGCTCGCTGTTCATTGACAACATGGAAGCAGGCAGTTGAAAACTAAATGCTGAAAACGAGGCAAAACTTAACGAGAGTATTGAAATAAGCGATCTAAGAGTCATATCAAAAAGAAGCAGTGAGTGAGTTTTTCCTTACGGGTGGGGCCAATGTTTCCCCAAAAATCGTGCAATGTGGCGATAATATAGACTGTTCGTTTTTCATCCAATTCTTATCGGGTCTGATTTTGGACTCTTCGGCCCTGTCGCAAGAATGAGAAAAAAACGCGCGTGGTATAAGGACTGTGGCGTTAAAGCAGGTAAACTAATGAGCAGAATGTGTATTTCAGCTAAGACGTATTTATGACCAATATGATTGCCGACGACGCCGTGGCCAAATCCCACGTGCTCTCTGTCTTTGACTTTGATGGAACATTGACGCATCACGACAGCTTTATCCCTTTCCTGCGCTTTGCCTTTGGCAAGCGTTACTTTGCGGGACGGCTGGTACGGATGGCGTTACCGACGCTCCACTGCGTGCGCCGCAAGCTAACGCGTGATGAACTGAAAGAGGTATTGATCAAAACGTTCCTGACAGGGGTGGACGAGCACTGGCTACGTCAGCAGGCGGAAGCCTTTTGTGAAAAATACTGGAACAAGCTGATGCGCCCTGAAGGGGTTTTAGCCGTGGCGGCTGAGGTGAATTCCGGTGCGGAAGTGACTATCTGCTCCGCCTCCCCGGCACTGGTGCTTCAACCGTGGGCGGATAAGCTCGGCATTAAGCTAATTGGTACGCAGCTGGAAGTGAAAAACGGCAAGCTGACCGGGCGTATCACCGGCAATAACTGCCGCTGTGCACAGAAAGTGGCGAGGCTGGAAAAGGTCTACGGCGATCTCAACACCTACCACCTGCGCGCCTGGGGTGACACCCGTGGTGACCACGAACTGCTGGCGGCTGCGCAGGATCCACACTGGCGTCACTTCCATCATCCGCGCAAGCGGCGGAATTCACCGATTAAGGGGTAAGTGCGGTCTTTTGCCCTCACCCCGGCCCTCTCCCACAGGGAGAGGGAGAAAAACGGTACATCAGGCCTCACGTTTCCCCGGGAACATCACGCTCGCAATAATCCCCAGCGCCAGCACGCCCAATACCACAAACAGACTGGCCGTCGCGCCAATGCTGTAACCGTGATGCCAGAAGTGATCGGTGGCATTCAGACCCAGCTTGAACGCCACAAAGAACAGCAGCAGCACCACGGCTTTCTCGAGGTGTACCAGGTACTGCTTCAGCGCTTCCAGCACGAAGTAAAGGGTACGCAGGCCAAGGATAGCGAACATCATGGCGCTGTAGATAATCAGCGGTTCGCGGCTCACCGCGATAATGGCCGGTACGGAGTCAAACGCGAACATTACGTCAGAGAGTTCCACCACCGCCACACAGAGCAGTAACGGCGTCGCGTAGCGCTTCGCTTTCTTCACGCGGCCAACCATGACGTCCTGGTTTTCTGGCTTCTCCAGCTCAGCATCCACCTCTTTTTGCGTCAGGATAAACGCGTGGCTGCTGATTTTCGGCCAGACCGGGTAAAAGCGTTTTACCAGACGATAAGCCAGATGACCGGAGTAATCTTCAACTTCATCGCTCTCTTCATTGCGCTTGAGCATCATCACCGCCGTCCAGCCGACGACCAGCGCGAAAACCACCTCAACGTACGGTCCCAGACTTAACAGGCTGGTGCCGATAGCCACAAAGATACCGCGGAAAACAATCGCCCCCAGCACGCCCCAGTAGAGCACACGGTGACGGTATTTATCCGGCACGCCAAACCAGGCGAAGATGGCCATCATCACGAACAGGTTATCAATGGAGAGAACTTCCTCCAGCGCGTAGCCGGTAAGGAACAGGCTCGCCATTTCGGCACCGTGGTGGATATACAGGAACCCGGCAAACGCCATCGCCATCGAGAACCAGAAAACGGACCACATCGCCGCGCTTTTCAGCGAGACAGGTTTATCGTGACGGTGCATGAAGAGGTCGATAAACATCGCCCCAACGGCCATTACGACAAAGACAACAACGGTTTCCGTCGGGAAACCGAGATGAGCAGCAGACATACACAACCCTTTTATAGAGGCAAAACACAGCACCATGCAGACTGGCGTAAACCAGCCGAGAAAAAGGGTGGACTGTTGATCAACGTCTCCACCCTCAAAACCGCAGCTCTGTGGCTGCGCAAGGTGTGTACTTTACCTCACAACGTAGGGTGGCGCATCTGCCGTTTAGACGCATTACGTTAAGAACTTTATATGTGAGTCACCTCTTATTTACATAATTTAAACCTTCCATTCACTGGATAAAAATAACGCATCGTCGCTATAGTGGTTTTGTTTAATAAAACCGAGTTGTACCTGATAAAACCAAGAATAAACCCTGCGAGGACACAATGACAGAACAAACATGTTATGGCGCAACCGCCACTGAGGAGATAGAAAAAGAGACGATGCGGAAAGTGATCTGGCGTATCCTGCCGTTTCTCATCGTCAGCTATCTGATCTCCATTATCGATCGCGGTAATATCGGCATGGCTTCGCTGCAGATGAATGAGGATCTTGGCCTCAGCAAAGCGGCATTTGGCTTCGCCAGCAGCCTTTACTTTGTGGCCTATTTTTTGTTTGAAGTGCCAAGCAACCTGGCGATGCAAAAAGTCGGCGCGCGGCTGTGGATCCCGCGCATTATGATTAGCTGGGGCATTGTGTCCATGTGTATGTCGCTGGTCCAGAACACCACGTCGCTCTATATCGTCCGTTTCCTTCTCGGCGCCGCAGAGGCGGGCTTCTTCCCGGGCGTCGTGCTTTATCTGACCTGGTGGATCCCTTCCCGTTACCGCGCACGCATTATTGCCTCCTTTATGGTCGCCATCCCACTCGCCAACTTCATCGGCTCCCCGCTTTCCGGGTTGATACTGTCCATGGACGGCTGGCTGGGTCTGCGTGGCTGGCATCTGCTGTTTATCATTGAAGGTTTGCCCGCCGTGCTGCTCGGCATTGCCGCCTGGTTTATTCTCCGCGATCGCCCTCATCAGGCGAACTGGCTCAGCAGTGAGCAGAAGCAATGGCTGGAAACCACGCTGGAGAGCGAGCGTAACCAGCAAAAGAATATTGGACATCAAACGACGTGGCAGTTATTGAAACATCGCCAAATCTGGCTGCTGGCGCTGATTTACGCTGGCGCATCGTCTGCTGGCACGACTATCAGCGTATGGTCTCCTCAACTGCTGAAATCCTTCCATCTCAATAATCTTGAGACAGGCCTGTTCAACGCCATCCCGTACGGTCTGGCATCCGTACTCATGATTGTATGGGGACGAAGTTCTGACCGAACCAACGAACGCCGCTGGCATACCGCGCTGACGCTTTTCATGATTGCCGCAGGCGTATTTGCCGCATTTGTCAGCGCCTCCCTTGCTGCCACCATCGTTATTCTCAGCATCATGCTCATCGGCGCTTATTCAATGAAAGGGCCTTTCTGGGCGCTGGCGTCCGGCTGGATGAGCAGTACCTCGGCGGCAGCAGGACTCGCCGCGATTGGCGCCATCGCGAACCTGATTGGCGGAGCAGTAATGGTCAATGCGTACGGCATTATCAATGAGCGGACGGGCAGTTATACGCTGGCTATGCTTCCGCTGGCCGCGCTGTGTGTGGCGGGGGGGATCGCGGTGCTGATGATGGGCCGACAGACCCGCAATACTCAGCTACACGAGAAGCAGGTCACAAATTAACGATAACAAAAGCGGGACGCATGTCCCGCTTTTCGTTAACGGTTTTCTTCTGCTGTATCGCTCGTTTCACCGTAAAACTGCTGGCAGAAGGGCTTACTCGCCCCCATTTTCTGTGACAGGCGGCTGGCAGTGTCATGCATCAACTGGCTGATACCTTGCTCCCTGCGGTCTTCTGTCAATCTTGATATGGGCCCGGTCAACGCCAACACCGCAATCAACTTGTCGTGAACACCGAAGACCGGCATTGCAAACGCAGCAGTATGGGGATCGCGGGCACCTGCGGTGTAGAGCGGAACAGCAGGCTCACCGTCCGGCAGGCGTTCATTGAGACCCCAATGGCGCAGAACCTGACTGATGGCAGAATCGTCCAGCGGGAACTGTGTGCCGGGAAGATTGCTGTGACGAAGCCCATGTGAGGCTTCAGCACGAAACAGGCACAGACGTTGCCCGCCCTCTAACACATACCAGCTGGCACTCTCCTGAGACGCCAGGGATAAAGCCTGTAGCTCAGGTTGAACTACCCTGGAAAGATGGAAAGACTGTTCATACAGCTTACCGAGGTAAAGCAGACGAGGGCCAAGCGCATAATTGCCGTCATCATGCCTGACGACATAGTTCATCCGTTCAAGAGAATTCATCAAGCGGTAAACCGTGGTTTTATGATAACCCGATAGCTGAGCCAGCGCGGTCAGCGTCAGGCTTTCATCGCCAGGACGGAAGCAATCCAGTAAAGCCAGCGCTTTTTCAACCGCTACAACGCCTTCATTCCCCATCATTATCTCCTTTTCAGCCCGGCAGTGAGTGTACCTCAAATTTTGTGAGTCACTTCGTGTTTACATCACAAACCCCCTCTCGGGTCTGGCTAAAAGGAAAGCAACACCGCTATAGTTGTTTCGTATTGTACACCTGCATTGTACACAGTAAAACAATATGGAGGCATTCATGTCCGTTTCTGAAAAACCAACGATCAATCGCCACTTCGAACGCGTTTCTGCTGAAGAGGTGCGCCAGGCCGCAGAGTATCAGGCAGCTATCCTCGCGGATGTTGCCGGACGCCGCGGCACGCTCCATGGCCGCATCAAGCCGCTGGCACCGCATATGGCCGTTGCGGGTCCGGCCGTCACCGTTGAGGTACGGCCAGGAGATAATCTGGCCATTCACGCCGCGATGGCGGTTGCCCGACCCGGGGATGTTCTGGTCGTCGATGGAAAAGGCGATCTGAGCTGTGCGCTACTGGGTGAAATTATGGCAACCCAGGCCCAGGCGAGCGGGATTGCCGGGATCATCATCGACGGAGCAGTGCGTGACGCTGACACGCTGAGCAAGGGTAACTATCCCATTTTCTCTGCCGGTCTGAATCCCTGCGGCCCGACAAAGTCTATTCCTGGCCGGGTTAACCATCCGATTTCCGTTGCCGGCGCGACGGTACAGGCAGGAGATTTAGTGGTAGCCGATATCGACGGCGTGGTGGTGATCCCGCGCGATGAGGTTCAGCAGATTATCGCCCTGGCAAAAGGAAAGCTGGAGATGGAGACTAAACGTCTTGCCGCCATCCGCGAGGGAGATTTACGTCCACACTGGCTTAACGACGCGCTGCGCAAGGCGGGCATGCTGGCGGACGGGGAGACGCTGTAATGGCAAACAAAAAGGTAGTCATTGTTACCGGAAGCGACCTGGCGGAGCAGGCCATGGAAATTTTGCAGGGTTTTGAGGTGGTGTTTGCGGGTCGCCAGCCCACGGAGGATGGGCTTATTGCGCTGTGCGAGCAGCATAACCCGGTGGCAATACTGGTACGTTACGGCAAAATAACCGCGAAAATCATGGATGCTGCGCCTGCCCTGAAGGTTATTTCCAAACACGGAAGCGGGATCGATGTGATAGACCAGGCGGCGGCGGCCGAGCGTAACATTGCCGTCCGATCCGCGCCGGGGGCAAACGCAGCGGCGGTGGCGGAACACACCTGGGCGTTGATTCTCGCCTGCGCCAAATCCGTGGTGTCCCTGGACACGCGACTGCGCGAAGGGCACTGGGACAAGGCCACGCATAAATCTATCGAACTGGAAGGGCTAACGCTGGGGCTGATCGGGCTGGGGGCGATTGGCTCGCGAGTGGCGAATATGGGTCACGTCTTTGGTATGCGGGTTCTGGCTTACGATCCCTACGCCAAATCAATGCCTTCCGTCTGCGAGCGCACTGATACCCTGACTGACCTTCTTTCCCGCTCCGATGTGATTTCTTTGCATTGTCCGCTCACCGACGAGAATCGGGGCATGATCAATACGGAGACGCTCGCGCACGTTAAGCGAAACGCTATCCTGGTGAACACGGCACGCGGCGGCTTGATTCACGACAGGTCATTGTTCGCAGCGTTAAAGGATGGAACACTGCACAGCGCGGGGCTGGACAGCTTTACCAGCGAACCGCTGACCGCGCCGCACATCTGGCAGGGCGTCGATAACATCATTATCTCCCCGCATATTGGCGGCGTCAGCGCAGCGTCATATATAAAAATGGGAACCGTTGCGGCCAGAAATATTGTAGACGTGTTGAATACGGCTGATGAAAGAACGCTTACCGTCAGCCGCTAGCCCGAAAATGGACGACCCGAAACGCCCTTCCGTCACGGTTTCTCTGCCAGCGCCTGCGCGCACGCCCAGGCACTTGCCCATGCCCACTGGAAGTTGTACCCGCCGAGCCAGCCGGTGACGTCCATCACTTCGCCAATAAAATAGAGCCCCGGTACGTTGCGGGCTTCCATGGTGCGGGACGAGAGCTCATTCGTATCGACCCCGCCCAGCGTGACCTCCGCCGTGCGGTAGCCCTCGGTGCCGTTTGGCTGAACGCGCCAGGCTGTCAGCGTCTCGACCAGCGCGTCCTGTTCGCGGCTGTTTAGCTGCTTAAGCGACACATCGGGGATCTGCCCCAGCACCTGCAGGCACTCCACCAGACGCTTCGGCAGCTGCATCGCCAGGGTATTTTTCAGGCTCTGATTCGGGTGCGCGGTACGCTGTTCGTTGAGGAATGCGTCCAGATCGCAGTCCGGCACCAGGTTTACCGTCACAAATTCGCCCGGCTGCCAGTAGCTGGAGATTTGCAGCACCGCCGGACCGGAGAGACCGCGATGGGTAAAGAGCAGGTTTTCACGGAACACCGTGCCGTCTTCGGCGGTAATGACCGAGGGAACGGACACGCCGGAAAGCGTCTGGAGCTGTTCCAGAAGCGGTTTATGCAGCGTGAACGGCACCAGACCGGCACGCGTCGGCAAGACTTTCAGGCCAAACTGTTCGGCAATTTTATAGCCGAACGGGGACGCGCCCAGCCCCGGCATCGACAGGCCGCCGCTGGCGATCACCAGGCTGTCGGCACTGACGGTTTCACCGTTCAGCTGTAGCCTGTAACCCTGCTCGTCGCGGGCGACTTCCAGCACTTCGGTGCGCAGGCGCATCGTCACGCCACCCTTCTCGCACTCGGCCACCAGCATATCGACAATCTGCTGCGCGGAGTCGTCGCAGAACAGCTGGCCCAGCGTCTTCTCATGCCACGCTATGCCGTGCTTACCCACCAGATCGATAAAATCCCACTGGGTGTAACGCGCCAGCGCAGATTTGCAAAAATGACGGTTTTGGCTCAAATAGGCCGCGGGTTCAACATACAGATTAGTAAAGTTGCAGCGCCCGCCGCCGGACATCAGGATCTTACGGCCTGGCTTTTTACCGTTATCCAGCAGCAGCACGCGACGACCCGCCTGTCCGGCCATCGCCGCACAAAACATACCCGCCGCACCGGCGCCAATTACCACGGCATCAAACCTTTCCACGTCAAAATCCTCTTCGTTAACTGCCGCGGATTGTAAAGTTTCCTCTGTGGTCACACCAGCGTAAAAAGATATTACAAAGCCATTTCATTGATATTTAAAGATTATCCTTTCAGGCACTTTTCCCAAATCAGGTGGTATGTCAAAAAAAGTCTATATTTCACTTTGCCCGCCGTGCATTTGTCCTGGATAATGCGCCGCGTTCATGTCCTCAAAATGGCGTAACGTCCTATGCTACATTTGTTTGCCGGCCTGGATTTACATACCGGGCTTTTATTATTGCTTGCTCTGGTTTTTGTACTGTTTTACGAAGCGATCAACGGCTTCCACGACACTGCAAACGCAGTAGCAACGGTTATCTACACTCGCGCAATGCGATCGCAGCTTGCGGTTGTTATGGCGGCGGTATTTAACTTTTTTGGTGTCCTCCTGGGCGGACTGAGCGTTGCGTATGCGATCGTGCATATGCTGCCAACGGATCTGCTTCTCAACGTTAGTTCTGGCCATGGCCTTGCTATGGTGTTCTCAATGCTGCTTGCTGCAATTATCTGGAACCTCGGTACCTGGTATTTCGGCCTGCCTGCATCCAGTTCTCACACTCTCATCGGCGCGATTATCGGTATCGGGTTAACCAATGCCCTGATGACCGGGACGTCCGTTGTTGATGCGCTGAACATCCCGAAAGTGTTGGGGATTTTCGGCTCTTTGATCATCTCTCCTATCGTGGGTCTGGTGGTTGCGGGTGGATTAATTTTCATCCTGCGTCGCTACTGGAGCAACACGAAAAAACGTGCGCGTATCCACCTGACGCCAGCAGAGCGTGAGAAGAAAGACGGCAAGAAAAAGCCGCCATTCTGGACGCGTATTGCCCTGATCATTTCCGCTATCGGCGTGGCGTTCTCTCACGGCGCGAACGATGGTCAGAAAGGGATTGGTCTGGTGATGCTGGTACTGATTGGCGTCGCACCGGCGGGTTTCGTGGTCAACATGAACGCCTCCGGTTACGAAATCACCCGTACCCGTGATGCAATTAACAACGTCGAAGTGTACTTCCAGCAGCATCCTGCCCTGTTGAAGAAAGCGACCGGCGTTGACCAGTTGATTCCGTCTCCTGAAGCGGGTGCCACCACCGCGCCGGGCGAGTTCCACTGCCATCCGGCAAACGCAATTAACGCGCTGGAACGTGCCAAAGGTATGCTGGGCGACATCGAAAGCTACGACAAACTGGCTGTTGAACAGCGTGGTCAGCTGCGTCGCATCATGCTCTGCATCTCTGACGTGACGGATAAAGTCGCGAAGCTGCCAGAAGTGAATGCTGACGACAAACGTCTGCTGAAGAAACTGAAAAGCGATATGCTCAACACCATTGAGTACGCGCCAATCTGGATCATCATGGCCGTCGCGCTGGCACTGGGTATCGGTACAATGATTGGCTGGCGTCGTGTGGCGACCACCATCGGCGAGAAGATCGGTAAGAAAGGCATGACCTATGCGCAGGGTATGTCTGCGCAGATGACGGCGGCGGTTTCTATCGGTCTGGCGAGCTACACCGGTATGCCAGTATCCACCACCCACGTACTCTCCTCGTCCGTGGCAGGTACCATGATTGTTGACGGCGGCGGTCTGCAGCGCAAAACCGTGACCAACATTCTGATGGCCTGGGTGTTTACACTCCCGGCATCCATCCTGCTGTCTGGCGGTTTGTACTGGATTTCGCTGAAGCTGATTTAATCGGTTGAAGGCGATAAAAAAGCGGGTCAGGAAACTGACCCGCTTTTTTTATGCTCAGTGCCAAATCATCAATGCAATCATACTGACCACGACCAGCCCGCACAGGGCACTGGTCAAAATGAACTGACGACGCAGACGCTCGCAACGACGGATAAACTCTTCATCGTGATGATCGCGGTAACGCTGGTAGTAGATGTATCCCACCAGACGCATCTGTTTGCTGGGCTGTCCATGCGAGGTGAAGAACCCTCCACCGTCCACATACTGATAAAGCAACGGATCGCAACCACGAAGTACTACTAACAGCGCACGTAACGATGAGAAGTAGCGCGCCATATTCACTATGCAAACTACGCATAACGCCCAAAACAATGCGACGGTGCTAATCATACATCCTCCCCGGCGTCCGCCCACGAAGCAAGGCTTCTGAGCTACCGAACTCCAATGCCCTGACAGACAGTTCAGTGAAAGAATGACCAAAAGTCGATCCGGTTCGCGTTTTAATATCCGAACGGTTCATTAAATAGTGTAGGAGATCCGTTAATTTTTTTGCCACAAGGTTAATCGTTATCAACACCAAAGCTTGAAAAATATGTTTAACTGGGCCGTAATGAAAGTATCAGACGACGGCTTTCCCCATTAGTCATCGATAACTTAAGGAAGGAGTAACACTATGGCTTACAAACACATTCTCATCGCGGTAGACCTCTCCCCAGAGAGCAAAGTGCTGGTTGATAAAGCGGTATCCATGGCACGTCCCTACAACGCGAAAGTTTCGCTGATTCACGTTGATGTGAACTACTCCGACCTTTACACCGGTCTGATCGACGTAAATCTTGGCGATATGCAGAAACGCATCTCCGAAGAGACTCACCATGCGCTGAGCGAGCTGTCCACCAACGCGGGCTATCCAATCACCGAAACCCTGAGCGGCAGCGGCGACCTGGGCCAGGTGCTGGTTGATGCGATCAAGAAATACGACATGGACCTGGTGGTTTGCGGTCACCATCAGGACTTCTGGAGCAAGCTGATGTCTTCAGCACGCCAGCTGATTAACACCGTTCACGTGGATATGCTGATTGTTCCGCTGCGTGACGAAGAAGACGAGTAAGTGCAAAAAAGCCCGCTGGCGCTAACGCTTACCGGGCCTACAAATGGCACTGAACGTAGGCCGGGTAAGGCGAAGCCGCCACCCGGCTTTTTTATTCTGGCGTTCCCGAATAAATATCAAACCGGTGCCCTTTGGTGGTCACCGCATTGGTCGTGGCAACGTCCGCCAGCGGCGGCGCATAGTCCGGGCGCTTCACCACCACCCGCTTCGTTGCAAGCTGACGGGCAGGCTCCAGCAGGCCATCTGCATCTAAATCCGGCCCCACCAGCGACTGAAACACCCGCATCTCTTTCTTCACCAGCGCGCTTTTCTGCTTATGCGGGAACATCGGGTCGAGATAGACCACCTGCGGGCGAGGGGTGATATCGGTCAGCGCCGTCAGACTGGAGGCGTGAATCAGCTGCAAACGCGCCTGCAGCCACGAGCCGATTTCCGGGTCCGCATAGCCTCGCGCCAGCCCGTCGTCGAGCAGCGCAGCGACCACCGGATTACGCTCCAGCATCCGCACGTGACAGCCGACAGACGCCAGCACAAAGGCATCACGCCCTAACCCCGCCGTGGCATCGACCACGTCCGGAAGATAGCTCCCTTTGATGCCGACCGCTTTAGCTACCGCCTCGCCGCGACCGCCGCCGAACTTGCGCCGGTGCGCCATCGCGCCGCCGACAAAGTCGACAAAAATCCCGCCGAGCTTCGGCTCGTCGCGCTTGCGTAACTCCAGGTGTCCCGGCGTCATCACCAGCGCCATCAGGTTTTCTTCATCGTGCTCCAGCCCCCAGCGGGCCGCCAGAACAGATAAGGCGCCGTCTCCGGCGCCCGTTTCATCTACTAAGCAGATCTTCACGTAACAATCAGCCTTTGATCCCGTAATGCTCAAGCATCGCATCCAGCTGCGGCTCGCGTCCGCGGAAGCGTTTGAACAGCACCATTGGCTCTTCAGAACCGCCGCGGGTCAGGATGTTGTCGAGGAACGACTGGCCAGTTTCGCGGTTGAAGATCCCCTCCTCTTCGAAGCGAGAGAAGGCATCTGCCGCCAGCACGTCGGCCCACAGGTAGCTGTAGTAGCCCGCCGCGTAACCGCCAGCAAAGATGTGGCTGAAGGCATGCGGGAAGCGGCCCCAGGTTGGCCCTGGAATAACGGCAACCTGCTTTTTGATCTCGGCCAGGGTGTCGAGGATTCTCGCCCCCTGCTCCGGGCTGAACTCCGCGTGCAGGCGGAAGTCGAACAGGCCGAACTCCAACTGACGCAGGATGAACATCGCCGCCTGGTAGTTTTTCGCCGCCAGCATTTTATCCAGCAGCTCTTTCGGCAGCGGTTCGCCGGTCTCATAGTGGCCGGAGATAAACGCCAGCGCGTCCGGCTCCCAGCACCAGTTTTCCATAAACTGGCTTGGCAGCTCGACCGCATCCCACGGCACGCCGCTGATACCGGCTACGCCTGCGGTTTCGATGCGGGTCAGCATGTGGTGCAGACCGTGACCGAACTCGTGGAACAGGGTAATCACTTCATCGTGGGTGAAGAGCGCAGGCTTGCCGCTCACCGGACGGTTGAAGTTACAGGTCAGGTAGGCGACCGGCTTCTGCAGGGAGCCGTCGGCTTTACGCATCTGGCCCACGCAGTCGTCCATCCACGCCCCGCCGCGCTTGTTCTCACGCGCGTACAGGTCAAGGTAGAAGCTGCCGCGCAGTTCGTTTTTCTCGTCATAGAGTTCGAAGAAGCGCACGTCCGGATGCCAGACGTCGATATCGGTACGCTCTTTCGCGGTGATGCCATAGATGCGTTTCACCACTTCGAACAGGCCGTTAACGGCTTTGTTTTCCGGGAAGTACGGGCGCAGCTGCTCGTCGCTGATGCTGTAGAGGTGCTGTTTCTGTTTTTCGCTGTAGTAAGCGATGTCCCACGGCTGCAGCTCGTCCACGCCGAACTCCGCTTTCGCAAAGGCGCGCAGCTGGGCCAGCTCTTTCTCACCCTGAGGACGGGCGCGTTTCGCCAGATCGGTCAGGAAGTCGAGTACCTGCTGCGGGTTCTCGGCCATTTTAGTGGCGAGGGATTTATCAGCGTAGCTGTCGAAGCCCAGCAGCTGTGCCAGCTCGTGGCGCAACGCGAGAATTTCCGCCATCACCGGGCTGTTGTCCCACTTACCGGCATTCGGCCCCTGATCGGAGGCGCGGGTGCTGTAGGCGCGGTACATCTCTTCGCGCAGCGCCTGGTTGTCGCAGTAGGTCATCACCGGCAGATAGCTTGGGATATCCAGCGTTAACAGGAAACCGTCCTGCTCTTTCGCTTCGGCCTGGGCTTTTGCCGCCGCCAGCGCGCTTTCCGGCATACCCGCCAGCTCCGCTTCGTCGGTAATCAGCTTCGTCCAGCCCATGGTGGCGTCGAGCACGTTGTTGCTGTACTGGTTGCCCAGCTCGGACAGGCGCGCGGCGATTTCACCGTAGCGAACCTGCTTCTCTTTTGGCAGACCAATCCCGGACAGCTCAAAGTCACGCAGGGCGTTATCGACAGATTTTTTCTGCGCCGTGTTCAGTTCGGCATAGTGGTCGCCGTCGCGCAGGTCGCGGTAGGCTTTGTAGAGTCCTTCGTGCTGGCCGACCCAGGTGCTGTACTCAGAGAGCAGCGGCAGGGTCTGTTCGTAGGCTTCGCGCAGTTCCGGGCTGTTTTTGACCGAGTTCAGGTGGCTCACCGGGGAGAAGATACGCCCCAGCACGTCGTCCACTTCGGAAAGCTTCTGACACAGATTTTCCCACGTGTACGGCGCGCCCTGCGCAACCACGTTTTCTACCGCCGCGCGGCAGTTGTCCAGCGATTGCGTAACGGCTGGAACCACATGCTCAGGGAGGATTTTAGAAAACGGCGGCAACGAAAAAGGCGTCAGTAATGGATTGGTCATAAACGCTGTCCTGTTGAAATAGGTGAATGAAGCGCGCATCCGGCGCTGGGCATATGGGATCTAGAATGGGGTTAAGTGTAGAGGATTTCAATGCCAGACGTTGCGCTTTCGCGGCAGTGGAAACTTTTCTGTATACTGTGGCGATACGCTCTATTTTTGCCCGATGGCGCTGCGCTTATCGGGCCTACGTTTACAACCTGGAACACGTTCACCCATGCTCAGTTATCGCCACAGCTTCCACGCTGGCAACCACGCCGACGTCCTTAAACACACCGTTCAGAGCCTGATCATTGAAGCGCTCAAAGAGAAAGAGAAGCCGTTTCTCTATCTCGACACCCATGCGGGTGCCGGCCGTTATCAGCTGAGCGGCGAGCATGCCGAGCGTACCGGTGAATACCTTGAGGGCATCGCCCGCATCTGGCAGCAGGACGACCTGCCTGCCGAGCTGGAGCCGTACATTGGCGTGGTGAATCACTTCAACCGCAACGGCCAGTTGCGCTACTACCCTGGCTCCCCGCTGATTGCCCGCCAGCTGCTGCGCGAGCAGGACAGCATCCAGTTAACCGAGCTGCACCCGAGCGACTTCCCGCTGCTGCGTTCTGAATTCCAGAAAGATAATCGCGCCCGCGTGGAAAAAGCCGACGGCTACCAGCAGCTGAAAGCCAAGCTGCCGCCGGTCTCCCGTCGCGGCCTGGTGCTGATCGACCCACCTTACGAAATCAAAACCGACTATCAGGCGGTGGTGACCGGCATCCACGAAGGCTACAAACGCTTCGCTACCGGCACCTATGCCCTGTGGTACCCGGTGGTGCTGCGCGCGCAAATCAAACGCATGATCAAAGACCTGGAAGCGACCGGTATCCGCAAAATCCTGCAGATTGAGCTGGCGGTACGCCCGGACAGCGATCAGCGCGGCATGACCGCTTCCGGCATGATTGTGATCAACCCGCCGTGGAAGCTCGAAGCGCAGATGAACAACGTGCTGCCGTGGCTGCACAAAACGCTGGTGCCAGCGGGTACGGGCCACGCCACCGTCAGTTGGATCGTACCAGAGTAATCGCAGCCATCGGTGGAAACTATTGATTTCAGGTATACAATCGCGGCAATTCACGATTAAGGACAAAAGCTATGACTAAGCATTATGACTACATCGCAATCGGCGGCGGCAGCGGCGGCATCGCCTCCATCAACCGTGCGGCCATGTACGGCCAGAAGTGTGCGCTGATTGAAGCCAAAGCGCTGGGCGGCACCTGCGTGAACGTGGGTTGTGTACCGAAAAAAGTGATGTGGCATGCGGCGCAAATCCGTGAAGCTATCCATATGTACGGTCCGGATTATGGCTTTGACACTACCATCAATAACTTCGACTGGGACAAGCTGATCGCCAGCCGTACCGCCTATATTGACCGCATTCACACCTCGTACGACAACGTGCTGGGCAAAAATAACGTCGACGTGATCCGCGGTTTCGCCCGCTTTGTGAACGCGAAAACGATCGAAGTGAACGGTGAGACGATCACTGCCGATCACATCCTGATCGCCACCGGCGGCCGTCCGAGCCACCCGAATATTCCAGGTGCAGAATACGGCATCGACTCCGACGGTTTCTTCGAGCTGCCTGCCCTGCCTAAACGCGTTGCCATCGTGGGCGCGGGTTACATCGCGGTGGAACTGGCCGGGGTGATTAACGGCCTGGGCGCTGAGGCGCACCTGTTCGTGCGTAAACACGCGCCGCTGCGCAGCTTTGACCCGCTGATTGTCGATACCCTGGTCGAAGTGATGAACACCGAAGGCCCGACCCTGCACACTAATGCCGTACCAAAAGCGGTGGTGAAAAATGCGGACGGCAGCCTGACCCTGGAGCTGGAAGATGGCCGCAGCCAGACCGTCGACTGCCTGATCTGGGCGATCGGTCGTGAACCGGCGAACGATAACTTCAACCTGGCTGTAACGGGCGTGAAAACTAACGATAAAGGTTACATCGTCGTTGATAAGTTCCAGAACACCAGCGTGCCTGGCATTTACGCGGTCGGCGATAACACCGGAGCCGTTGAGCTTACCCCAGTAGCCGTTGCGGCGGGCCGTCGTCTCTCCGAGCGCCTGTTTAACAACAAGCCGGACGAGCATCTGGATTACAACCTTATCCCAACCGTGGTCTTCAGCCACCCCCCAATCGGCACCGTCGGCTTAACCGAGCCGCAGGCGCGCGAGCAGTACGGCGACGACCAGGTGAAAGTGTATAAATCGGCGTTTACCGCGATGTACACCGCCGTCACCTCTCACCGTCAGCCGTGCCGCATGAAGCTGGTGTGTGTAGGCCCGGAAGAGAAGATTGTCGGTATCCACGGCATCGGCTTCGGCATGGACGAGATCCTGCAGGGCTTTGCGGTTGCGCTGAAGATGGGCGCAACGAAGAAAGACTTCGATAATACCGTGGCGATCCACCCGACGGCGGCGGAAGAGTTTGTGACCATGCGTTAATCCTGATGCCCCTCTCCTGAGGGGCATTTTTTTAACATTCATAAATCGTTGCAAAACGAATGCTCCGAAAAGAGTGATCTACCGCACATATCCCTACCCTTCTACCGAAGCGAGTGTCTACGCTTATAGGACGCCCGGAAAAACCTGTCTTTAAGAACACACAACCGGAGGTCCTTATCACCATGTTCAACCAGAAGATACAGGCTACCGAGAACATCGAATTCGGGATCGAAGAAGAGCTGCGCTACGAGACCGATCCCTGCGAGTTGAAACTGGATGAGATGATTGAGGCGGAGCCGGAACCGGAAATGATCGAGGGGCTGCCGGCCTCCGACGCCCTGACGCCTGCCGACCGCTACCTTGAACTGTTCGAACACGTGCAGTCATCAAGGCTGTTTGCCGACAGCAAAACCTTCCCCGACTGCGCCCCGAAGATGGATCCGCTGGATATCCTGATCCGCTACCGCAAAGTGCGTCGCCATCGTGATTTTGACCTGGCACGCTTTGTGGAAAACCACTTCTGGATGCCGGAAACCTACGGGACAGAATACGTTTCCGACCCCGGTCTTTCCCTGAAAGAACACATTGATAACCTGTGGCCCGTGCTGACGCGCGAACCGCAGGATCATATTCCCTGGTCGTCCCTGCTGGCGCTGCCGCAGGCGTATATCGTCCCCGGCGGGCGATTCAGCGAGACGTACTACTGGGATTCGTACTTCTCCATGCTGGGGCTGGCGGAGAGTGGCCGTAACGATCTGCTGAAATGTATGGCGGATAACTTTGCGTGGCTGATTGAACGCTACGGCCATATCCCGAACGGTAACCGTACCTACTATCTCAGCCGCTCCCAGCCGCCCGTATTTGCCCTGATGGTGGAGCTGTTCGAGGAGGACGGGGTGCGCGGCGCGAAGCGTTATCTTGAACACCTGAAGATGGAGCACGCCTTCTGGATGGACGGGGCCGAGTCGCTGCTGCTTAACCAGGCCTACCGCAGCGCGGTGCGTATGCCGGATGGCTCACTGCTTAACCGTTACTGGGATGACCGCGATACGCCGCGCGACGAGTCGTGGATCGAGGACGTGGAGACGGCGCGCCACTCTGGCCGTCCGCCGAATGAGGTTTACCGCGATTTACGCGCCGGGGCGGCGTCTGGCTGGGATTACTCCTCCCGCTGGCTGCGCGAGCCGGGCAGGCTTGCCAGCATCCGCACCACGCAGTTTATCCCTATCGATTTGAACGCCTTCCTGTTCAAGCTGGAAAGCGCGATCGCCAATATCTCGGCGTCGAAAGGAGATAAAGAGACGGCCGACCTGTTCCGCCAGAAAGCCAGCGATCGCCGCGCGGCGGTTAACCGCTATTTATGGGATGAAGAGAACGGCTGTTATCGGGATTATGACTGGCGACGTGAAGTCATGGCCCTCTTCTCCGCGGCGAGCATCGTGCCGCTGTATGTCGGGATGGCGACTCATGAGCAGGCTGAACGCGTGTCTGATGCGGTGAAAGCGCGGCTACTGACGCCGGGCGGAATTCTGGCGACCGAGTACGAAACCGGCGAGCAGTGGGATAAACCCAACGGCTGGGCACCGCTGCAGTGGATGGCGATTCAGGGGTTCAAGCAGTATGGCAACGACTCGCTGGGCGACGAGATCGCCTGGAGCTGGCTGCACACGGTGAACCACTTCTATAAGACGCACCACAAGCTGATTGAGAAGTACCACATCGCCAGCAGCACGCCGCGTGAAGGCGGGGGTGGGGAGTACCCGCTTCAGGACGGCTTCGGCTGGACGAACGGCGTAGTGCGGAGGCTGATTGGGCTGTATGGGGAGCCTTAAGCGGGGTGCGGTTAGGTGCCCTCACCCCGGCCCTCTCCCTGTGGGCTGAGGGTTCCCCAAAAAATAATGCCTGCACGGACGACCCCCTCTCCCTTGAGGGAGAGGGCTGGGGTGAGGGGGAACATACGACTCTGGCGGTCATTCCGTTCACTTTATGTTCCTTGCTACTCTGTAACGACATGACCGGTGAACGTGCCAGGGTGGCTCAGTCGCCACCACCCTGGCGACCCAGGCTCCCGGCGGTAAATCGCCGCTTCGCGGTCCCCTCGGCTTATTCCTTCCGGCTTATCGGGGACGGGCGGAGGTAACATCCCTGTAAAGCCCGCCCTCTCGGCGCATCCCTGCGCCTCGCCCCGGCCTGCAGGAAACGCCTCAGCGATTTACAGCCGGACCAGAGCATCGCTGAAAGCCTTCAATCGTTCTGAAACAACTTTATTGCTTCTGTTTAAACATTACTGAGCATTCCTCAGCCCTGCGGGAGAGGGAGACACAATCAGCGAATCACCTCATAAATGGCGGTCTGAATAGACTGCCATTTTTTCGTTTCAGAGCCCGGCTGTGCCTGCGCGCGGCGCTTCGCCATATCCGCGTCGTGCTGCTGGCGCTTCACAACAGCGGGTACGGTGCAAAACGCTTTTAAATAGTCTTTACGCGTTGACGTCAGAGACTCACCGTTCGCCATCGCGTGGCTAAGCGTGTTGATAAAACGACGGCACGGCTTCTCTTCCACCATGTTTTTCCGATAGCGCAGCATCAGTTCAAGCACGTCGTCATGGTCTGACGACATCGCCTCTTCCGTCCAGGACAGCTTCCAGTCCATGCCACCCTGCAAGAAAAGCAGCGCCACGCGGGTGTCATTGCGGTTGATGGCTGAACGGAAATTATTCTCGTCCCAGGTGACGCCCATGCGCGTCAGCGTCTCACGCGAGGAAGGCGTTTCACGCATCTCCTCTACTGGAGGCGTGGCTGCGGCATTCGCCGCGACGTGCTGCGGTTTGCCGCTGGTCACAAGCCAGACGCCCCCGGCAATAATCGCGATAACCATGACGCCAACCGCGCCCCACAGCACGCCGGAAATGAGCTGCTCGCGCTGTTCAGGCGTTCGCGGCGCGCGCTGGGTGGGCTTTTCAATGCTGTCACGCACCTCGAACAGATCGCCGCCCGTGACCCGGTCCATTTTCTGCGCCTTTTCCCAGAATGAATGCAGTTCGCTGGCATCCACGGCCAGTAATCCCGCCGGATTGACGCGCGTTCTTCCCTCTTCAAACGCGCGCTGAACGGGTCGGGTGACTTGCGTATAGTAGCGATCGAGAAGCAGGATTTGCGCGGAACTTAATGCCCGCTGCACGGTAATGCTGTTGCGGATTTGTCGGATGTCATCAAGGAAGGTTTGCAGGGTTATGCGCGGCTCCACCAGCAGCGTCAGCATGGCGGGATCGCTAAACAGTGACGCGTAGTAACGGCTAAATTCTTTTTTATCCACCAGCAGCTGCGCCAGCTCGCTGAACATCATGCCGCTCAACACATCGTTAATGTCGCCCAGCTTCAGCCAGCGACGAACGCGATCGGCATTGAACAGAGTCTTGAGATGGTTATTGAGCCGCACCTGATCGGGCCACGCCTGCTGGATCAGCCCCTTCATCATCAATTCGATAGCACGGACCTGCTTATGCGCCTGCTGCTGTTGGATTTCGCTACCGTGCGCCAGCTCGGTGTTGTAAGTCAGAAGAGGCTGCTGGAGACGAAGATGCTCCAGAGTCGTCACAAACCGCATCGCCGCAATCAGCTGATTTTCAGTGACATCCTGCCCGCTTTCATACTGAGGCACGCGCTGCTGCAGCAGGCGCAGCTGTAGCGTAAATGTCGACATTTCAGCGTCGTTCAGGTTGAGTTGCTTCGCAACAGCAGTCCATCCCCCCAGACCTAAGCGGGCACTGTCCAGCTGTTCCAGAAACCAGCGTGGATCTTTTCCTTCAGAAGCATGTACATTCAGCAGGAGCAGAATTTCGACTGACGCCTGACGAATAACCGCAAGACAGTGTTCAAACTGTTCGCGAATGGGGTGTGATGTGCTGAGAGTCATTGTATTCCTTCAGAGACAATGAAAACGCCTGGGCCAGGCATGAAACAGCCTTTTTTTCTTTTATTTATACGACGTTAAACATACCTGACTTTCTGTTGAAATAAAGTGACAACCTTATAATCATTTAAAATGTTTCAGGAGAATCTGAATGCCCGTATTAACGACCGCGCGTCTCACCTGTTCACCGCTGCACGAGCAGGACTGGCCATTTTTTCTCGCGCTACAGCACGATCCCAACGTGATGCGCTTTGTGGCGGAAAACCGCCCTCTGGCAGAGATCCGCGCCGCGTTCGATTCTCGTCTCGTCCCATGGTCGCCGGGCAGCGCGCACTGGCTTTGCCTCACCGTGCGTGATACAGCCTCGCAGGCTCCGCTGGGCGTCACGGGTTACATTCATCGGGAAGAAGATTGTGCCGAAGTCGGATTCCTTTTCGCCCCTGCGGCACACGGTAAAGGTTACGGCTTCGAATCGCTGCGGGCGCTTTGCGATTATGCCTTTCTTCAGGGCGGTATTCGTCGGCTTACCGCAACCGTCACGGCGGGAAATATCGCGTCAAAGCGTGTACTGGAAAAAACAGGTTTTCAACTGGAAGGCGAACTGCGCGAGAATTATTACCTTGGCGATCAGTGGCAAAATGACTGGCTATTTGGCTTATTGAAGCATGAATATCTGAATAATAATCCCTGAGCAATAGCCATTTGGCGGATATTTCTCCCGCGTCGTTTCCTCTACAGTGTTGCCATTAAGAGGAAACGAATATGCCAGGTTCTACGCTAAAGATATCGTCTGCTGCGATTGCGTTAATTAAAAAAAATCAGGGGCTTTCCCTGGAGAAATATCGTGACATAAACGGAATATGGGTTATCGGATATGGTCACGTCATCCACCCGCGGGAAGATTTTCGCCGTCTTATCACCCCCATCGAGGCAGAATATTTGCTCCACGGCGATTTGCAATTATGCGAGGCGCTGCTGCGGGAAAATGTGACGCTCCCCTTAACCCAACAGCAGCATGACGCGC
Source organism: Enterobacter sp. B79-1 (assembly GCF_057444735.1). NCBI lineage: Bacteria > Pseudomonadati > Pseudomonadota > Gammaproteobacteria > Enterobacterales > Enterobacteriaceae > Enterobacter > Enterobacter sp. B79-1. The sequence continues at coordinate 32,224 of NZ_JBYAZJ010000009.1, read as the reverse complement.
TGATATTAACGATATTCAGCTTCGGTGAAATACCGACGCGGGTAAAAGCATGGCTTCAGGCCGTTGAACGGGTGTAGTACATGGCCGCCTGCGTTCTGTTTTTGACATCCAGCCGACGGAAAAGCGCTTCCAGATGGGCTTTTACCGTTGCCGCGCTGATATTCAGGCTGCGGCTAATTTCCTTATTTGACTCCCCGGCAGCCAGGCGTTTCAACACTTCACGCTGACGCTCGCTTAGCGTTAATAAAGCCTCCTGCGAAGCCTGCTGCCTGAGCCACTCCCCGGGAAAACAGATCATCCCTCTGGACACGGAATCCAGCACGGCGGCGAATCGCTCCGGGTTCGCATTGCGGGGAATAATCGCCATCACGTTTCGCTGCCTCACCTGTTCAATCCATCGGCTCTCTTTTTTCGCCAGAACCATCACCACGCGGAGTGCCGGGAAGCGATGTATGATTTCCTCCAGGAAAGCGATGCCCTCTTTCTGAATTAAATCCCCGTCAATCATCACGATAGCGGCGGGTGACGCGGACAACTGCGCCCATAATTCATCAGCCTGACTGATCCCCGTCATATCTATTTCCGGAATTAACTTTTGCAGACTCTGTATCGCTCCATGAATAAATATCGACTGCCTGTCAAACATGATTACTCGCATCGTTTTTCTCCCTCTGAGAATAGCGAGGGGGGATTCTACAGAGGCATTATTTGAGAAAAAACTCAATGAATGGAGAGGTTACAAATCCACCCGTTTTCTTTATATCTACCCGTATCTGGACACATTTGTCTTAAGGATTTCCTTAAGAGGTTCCCTCCCCTTAAGCGTGCGGCTTAGAGGAACATACCGCCTGACACTTCAATACGTTGCGCGTTCATCCAGCCCAGTTTGTCGCTAAGCAGGGCGGCAATGGCATCGCCAATGTCGTCCGGCAGGCCCACGCGACCCAGCGCCGTCTGCGACGCCAGCAGTTGATTAAGCTCGGCGTTGTCACGCACGCGTCCGCCGCCAAAGTCGGTTTCGATCGCGCCGGGGGCAATAATGTTGACGGCGATCCCGCGCGCGCCCAGCTCTTTCGCCTGATAGCGGGTCAGCACTTCCATCGCCCCTTTCATCGCCGCATAGGTACCCGAGCCCGGCTGGGTGAAACGGGCCAGACCACTGGAGACGTTCAGAATGCGCCCACCATCCTTTATCAGAGGCAGCAGGGTCTGAGTCAGGAAGAACGGTCCTTTAAAGTGGATGTTCATTGCGTCATCAAACTGAGCTTCCGTCGTCTCGGTAAAGGGTGCATATAAACCCGTGCCCGCGTTGTTTAATAAATAATCAAAGGTGTCACGTTGCCAGACCGTCTTCAGGCTTTCCTGCACTTTTTTAGCAAAGTCACCGAAAGTGGAGATTTCGCCGACGTTAAGCTGTAATGCCACCGCCTTAACCCCTTTTTGCTCAATTTCACGCACGACGTTCTGCGCTTCCCGCTCGCTGCTGTTATAGGTCAGGACGATCCCCGTCCCTTCTGCCGCCAGCTTCAAAACCGCGTTTTTACCCAGGCCACGGCTACCACCTGTCACTAATGCAATACGTTCACTCATGGGAAACCTCGTTTCGGCTGTTATGGAGATTGAGAAAGAGCTTATTAGGTGATAGAAAATCAATAAAGACAGTGGATAACGCTTCACTGTTTCATTAAGAACAACAATGAGCGCCGCCTATGGATAAAATTCACGCAATGCAATTGTTCATCCGTGTCGCAGAACTGGAGAGTTTTTCCCGCGCGGCGGAGACGCTGAGCCTGCCAAAGGGCAGCGTTTCGCGGCAAATCCAGGCGCTGGAAAACCAGCTGGGCACCCAGCTATTGCACCGTACCACCCGTCGCGTCAGCCTGACGCAGGATGGGATGGTCTATTACGAACGCACAAAAGATCTGCTGGCAAACCTCGACGAACTGGACAGCATGTTCCTTCATGACCCTTCCAGCATCAGCGGGCGGTTGCGTGTCGATATGCCCGTTGGCGTTGCACGAAATTTAGTCATCCCCAAACTGCCCGCCTTTCTGCAACAGTATCCCGGCATCGAACTGGAACTCAGCAGCAGCGACCGTCTGGTGGACGTGGTTCGCGAGGGGTTTGACTGCGTGGTGCGCGTGGGCACGCTGAAGGATTCAGGGCTGATAGCCCGACCGCTAGGCAAGCTGTCCGTCATCAACTGCGCCAGCCCGGCGTATCTGACGCGCTTCGGTTATCCCGAGACGCTGGACGATCTGGCTTCACATGCGGTGATCCACTATGCCGCCACGCTGGGCACACGCCCGCAGGGCTTCGAGTTTTATAACGGCAGCACGACGCAGTGGGTCAAGACGGGCGGTGTATTAACGGTCAACAGCACGGAGACCTACCAGGCTGCCTGCCTTGCGGGGTTAGGTATTATTCAGGTTCCGCGGGTTGGAGTACGTGATTTACTGCGCGCGAAGAAACTGGTTGAGATCCTCCCGCAGTACCGGGCGGAACCGATGCCCGTTTCGCTGATTTATCCTCACCGCCGTAACCTCTCCCGCCGGGTACATCTGTTTATGGAGTGGCTAACTGAACTCACGAAAGCTTACGTGGACTAGTCGCAAGCTATAATTCAAAAACACATCCAGCTCAACGAAAAGGAAAATGCGCGTGACGCCGGAAAACAATCCGCAACGACCGACTCAACATTTAGAGTATGAACCCATCAAGAAGATGGAAACCGAGCCTGAAGCGCCCGCAACGCCTGGGACAGCCAGCAAAGCGCTGGGCACGGTGACCAGCATGGCAGAAAAGATCCAGCAGCTTCCCATGATTGCGCACCTGATACGCGCCACGGAACGGTTTAACGACCGCATGGGGAATCAGTTTGGGGCGGCCATTACTTACTTTTCTTTCTTATCGATGATCCCGATCCTGATGGTGTCGTTTGCTGCCGCCGGTTTTGTGCTGGCGTCACACCCGACGCTGCTGCAGGACATTTTCAATAAGATCCTGATTAACGTCAGCGACCCAACGCTCGCCTCCACGCTGAAAAGCACCATCAATACCGCCGTACAGCAGCGTACTACCGTTGGTATCGTCGGTTTACTGATTGCCCTCTATTCCGGCATTAACTGGATGGGCAACCTGCGTGAAGCCATTCGCGCCCAGTCGCGCGACGTGTGGGAGCGCACGCCGCAGGATCAGGAGAAGATTTGGGTTAAGTATTTTCGTGATTTTGTCTCGCTGATTGGTCTGCTCGTGGCGCTGATCGTGACGCTTTCCATCACTTCCGTTGCAGGTTCGGCGCAGCAGATGATCATCTCCGCGCTCTATCTTGATTACATCGAATGGCTGAAGCCCGCATGGCGCGGGATTGGCCTGGCTATCTCCATCTTTGCCAACTACCTGCTGTTCTTCTGGATCTTCTGGCGCCTGCCGCGCCATCGTCCGCGTAAGAAAGCGCTCATTCGCGGGACGCTCATTGCGGCGATTGGCTTTGAGGTGATCAAAATCGTAATGACCTACACCCTGCCGTCGCTGGTGAAATCCCCGTCCGGCGCGGCGTTTGGCTCCGTACTGGGGCTGATGGCGTTCTTCTACTTCTTCGCTCGCCTGACGTTGTTCTGCGCGGCGTGGATCGCCACTGCCGAGTATAAAGATGACCCGCGCATGCCGGGAAAAACCCACCGCTAAGCCCCCCTGTCGGGCTGATATTTCAGCCCGACCAATCATTTCAGCATATAAATCCAGACCGTAACTTTTATTTAACCAAAAACCAGTTTTAATCACTAATATTTGAAAAGTGTGAAGCATTTCATGGAAGGTATTTCGCTGGTCTGAAAATTATCCGCTTTTTGTTGCTTTTATCACCGCCTCGCGACTTTGTTACAGATTGAAATGTCGCTTTTGCTATGCGTAATATGGCCTTTCGTTCGTCCAAAAATAAGAAAATATTATGCAAGCAACAGCCACAACACTTAACGAAGGGGCGGAAAACGTTCCGGTCAACTCGCGTAACAAAGTTGTCGTCGCATCGCTGATTGGCACCGCCATTGAGTTCTTCGACTTTTATATTTATGCCACCGCAGCGGTTATCGTCTTCCCGCATATTTTCTTCCCGCAGGGCGATCCGACGGCGGCAACGCTACAGTCTCTGGCAACCTTTGCTATCGCCTTCGTGGCGCGTCCAATTGGTTCAGCGGTCTTTGGTCACTTTGGCGATCGCGTTGGCCGCAAAGTGACGCTTGTGGCATCGCTGCTGACGATGGGGATCTCCACCGTGGCCATCGGTCTGCTGCCAACCTATGAGACCATCGGCATTCTGGCACCGGTTCTGCTGGCGCTGGCGCGTTTTGGTCAGGGTTTGGGCCTGGGCGGTGAATGGGGTGGCGCGGCGCTGCTGGCCACCGAGAACGCCCCGGCGCGCAAGCGTGCGCTGTATGGCTCATTTCCGCAACTGGGCGCACCGATTGGCTTCTTCTTCGCGAACGGCACCTTCCTGCTGCTCTCCTGGCTGCTGACGGATGAACAGTTCATGAGCTGGGGCTGGCGTATTCCGTTTGTCTTCTCTGCCGTACTGGTGCTGATTGGTCTGTATGTGCGCGTCTCTCTGCACGAAACGCCGGTCTTTGCCAAAGTCGCGGCAGCGAAAAAACAGGTAAAAGTCCCGCTGGGAACGCTGTTGACCAAACACGTCCGCGTGACCGTGCTGGGCACCTTTATCATGCTGGCGACGTATACGCTGTTTTACATCATGACCGTCTACTCAATGACGTACAGCACCGCCGCCGCGCCGGTGGGTCTGGGTCTGCCGCGTAACGAAGTGCTGTGGATGCTGATGATGGCGGTGATTGGCTTTGGCGTGATGGTGCCGATTGCGGGTCTGCTGGCGGATAAGTTTGGTCGCCGCTCAAGCATGATTGTGATCACCACGCTGATTATTCTGTTCGCGCTGTTCGTCTTCCCGCCGCTGTTGGGTTCCGGTAGCCCTGCACTGGTGATGGCGTATCTGCTGATTGGCCTGAGCCTGATGGGCCTGACCTTCGGCCCGATGGGTGCGCTGCTGCCGGAGCTGTTCCCGACGGAAGTGCGTTATACAGGCGCGTCGTTCTCCTACAACGTTGCCTCTATTCTGGGCGCGTCCGTTGCGCCGTATATCGCTACCTGGCTGCAGGCGAACTATGGTCTGTTCTACGTGGGCGTCTATCTGGCGGCCATGGCAGCACTGACGCTGATTGCGCTGCTGCTGACGCACGAAACTAAGAACCAGTCACTGTAAGCTTATGCCGGGTGGCGGCTACGCCTTACCCGGCCTACGATTCAAATGTAGGCCGGGTAAGCGCAGCGCCACCCGGCAAAAACAGGCTGCACCTTACTTCTTCATCTGCGCCAAAATGTTCCGGCACTGATTGGCATCCCCTTCTGACGGCGAAATCAGCGCCAGCAGCGCCGCAGCGGGCGTCACCAGCGTGGCAAGCGCTGCCGCTACCGCACCGCGCGCAATCAGCGGCCCGGGCTTCACGCCCGCCTGCGGATTTTTGAAGGTGCCGCGCACGTAGAGCGGCGAGCGCAGGGTGATGATACGTATCCCCTTACTTTCCGGGTCGATGGTGAGATCAAGTTGCTCAGAGGCCATACTGGCCGTCCCGGTCACGTTGATCACCGCATTCTCCGTATCGAAGGCGAAGATCTGCGGGTGCGCCACGCCGTTGACCAGATCCACGTTTGCCGCCGCACAGTTCACGCGGACTTCATCGTCGCCGAAAATCTGGCCGATGATAAAGTTACCGACGTTAAGCCCCAGAATTTCCATCAGGTTGCGGCTGATCAGCCCGTCGTTCATCAGCAGTTTCAGGTTACCATTACCGCTGCCCAGCAGCGCCGCCACGGAGTTGCCCACGCCGCGAATGTCGGCATCGCCGTTCATCTCACCGAGGGTTTTCTGCATCAGTTCGACGTCAGGCATCAGCTCTTTTAGCTTAAGCCTGCGCGCCTGAATCTCTGCCCGTCCCTGCATCGGCTTTTTGTCGCCTTCCAGATGAATGTTCGAGGAAATCGTCCCGCCCGCCATGCCAAACTTGAGCGGCTGCAGGCGCAGATCGGCGTTTTTCAGGATGATATGCGTCGAGAGATCGCTCAACGGCAGCGTGCTGCCATGCTCAATTTTGCGCCCTTTGAAGCGGACGTCCGCATCCATCACGTCCCACTTATCGGTCTCAAAGCGATCGTAAGGCAGTACTTTTCCCGCAGGCTGGATGTCCTTTTTCACCTCTTTTGATTTGGTGCCTTTGCCGGAATCCACGCCAATCAGCGGGCCGAGATCGGCCAGACGCAGCTGACGGGACTCGACGTCACCTTCCAGTTTCGGACGCGGTTTGCCGGTGGTGTAGGTCAGCGAGCCGTGAATATCGCTGTCGCCAATGCGGCCGTTGAAATCCCTGTAGTCAAAGACCGACGATTTCTCGGTGTCGATTTTTGCCACCAGATGTCCGTCCGTTTCAAACGGTGGGGTATCCGGCAGCAGCACGCCGGTCAGTTCATACAGCTCACCCAGCGAATCACCGGCAAACTTCAGCTGCAGGTCAACACCGCCCATGTTCATCGGGTCGTTAACCGTGCCCACGAACGCCACGCGGGTGTTACCGGAACGGAAATCCGCCTGCACCGGGAACGGTGTGCCCTCGCTCCTGAGCGCCAGCATGCCGCCAATCTTCCCTTTCCCGGTCAGCGGCTGGTCGTTATAGCGCCCTTTTGCCGTCAGACCGAAAACGTAATCGCCCGCTTTTGCGCTGTCGCCTTTGGCCTTGCTGCCCGTGACTTCGCTAAACGGCAGTGGCTTGCCGAGCGGATCGACCAGGATCTCCACGTCTGCTTTGCTGACCTTATCGTCAATGGCGATCCGCCCGCGATCGAAAAGAATGTTATCAAGGCGGAATGACCACGAAGAGGGCTGCGCATTGGGATCTTTCTCGCCGTCGCTGGCAAGGTTAAACGTCCAATTGTTGTTCTTTTCAGAAAGGCGGATCAGGCGTGCGTCGGGCTGCTGGAGTTTGATCCACGGCAGGTAAACCGTTTTGGTCAGCAGCGCGAGCGGTGCCAGCGTGGCTTCAACGCGCGGCAGGTGAACCATTGTCACGTCAGGGATGTCCGGCGGGTTGCCAAGAATAATGTCATCGGCGTGAACGTGCGGCCAGGGCACCCAGCTTCGCCAGCCGGTCTCCTCTTTCTGCCGTTCCCATACCACACCCAGATCGCCGCGTATGGCAAAGGGTCGGTTCAGCTCAGTTGAGACTTTCTGGTTGATGGTCGGCTTAAGACGGTTCCAGTCGAATGTCGCAATAATGATGAAGGTGACCGCGATCAACAACAAGAAAATCCCTGAGATCCAGGCGATAACCCTGGTTGTCTTTGTCATTTTTGTCCCCTTTCCTGATGACCTGTCCTGTAAAACTATAGTCCAGACAAAGGGAAGCGGGCAGTTCAGAGCGTTGTTATCACCGTTTCGAGCGTATCCATCGGCACCGGACGAGAGAGGAAGTAGCCCTGCGCAGCGGCGGCAGGAGAGTTTTGCACATCACGCCACTCTTCCAGCGTTTCAACGCCTTCAACAATCACGCCCTGGCAGTAGCGATTCATCAGCTGCAGCAGCAGCGTGAACAGGTTTCGACCTTCCTGCGTCTGGCGCAGCATGATAAAGAGGTCGCGGGCCACTTTGATGTAGTCGTAACGCACTTCGCTAAGGGCCGAGAAGTTCGCCATGCCGGTGCCGAAGTCATCCAGCCACAGCGGGCCAAACTCGCACATGGAGGCAAATGAGGAGTCCTGCGGCAGGCGGACATGCTCCACCAGTTCAAAACGCATCCAGGGCAGGGAGGCAATCAGCGCCTGTAATTTCTCGTTCTGGCGCAATGCCAGCAGAGTTGGACCGTCTACATTGACCGACGCAAGGATATCGTGCCGGGCGAAAAATGCCTGCTTCGTTGCCAGCATCCGGAGTTGTTCTTCCAGCACGTCCAGGCGCTGGCGAACCGCCACCTCCGCAAAATAGCGGTCAGGCGCAATGCGCTGTGAAGGATTCGATGGGTGTGTAACGACCGTTAAAATCTCAATCGCCATCAGCCGACCATCGGTGCGATAGATGGGTTGATAGGTGTACGCTCGATCACATTGCAGCCAGTAGCGATGCTCCTGCAAGTTCTCAATACTTGCCTCTGGCGTAGTGTTCAGCCGCTGGATAACCTGCTCTGACTTCATTTCAGATGTCCTGTTGTATGGGATGACCTTTTTGGACTCGTCACTGGGTTATCGGCGCGCTAATTGAGAACTTTATGTTCAATTAGCCGGGAAAATGAAATTAAGATGACAGAAATTTGCAGGAACACGCGCTGGCTCAAAAAAAATATTGGAACGTCGTTTTAATATGGTTGACCACAAAATTCACTCAACGCACACTACCGTAAATTACTCTGTTCAGGTTCACGACTATGTCCAAAAAAATTGCCGTGATTGGCGAATGCATGATTGAGCTGTCCCAAAAAGGCGAGGAAGTCAGCCGCGGTTTTGGTGGCGATACATTAAACACATCTGTTTATATTGCCCGTCAGGTTGCTCCTGACGCACTGAGCGTGAACTACGTTACTGCGCTTGGGACGGACAGCTTCAGCGAGCAGATGCTGGCGTCCTGGCAGAGCGAGAATGTTCACACCACCCTTATCCAGCGTATGGAAAACCGCCTGCCGGGTCTGTACTACATCGAAACTGACAGCACCGGCGAGCGCACCTTCTACTACTGGCGTAACGAAGCCGCCGCCAAATTCTGGCTGGAAAGCGATGCCGCCGCCGCCATTTGCGAAGAGCTGGCCACCTTTGACTACCTCTATCTGAGCGGGATCAGCCTGGCGATCCTGAGCCCGGAAAGCCGGGAAAAGCTGCTGTCTCTGCTGCGCGAATGCCGCGCCAACGGCGGCAAGGTGATCTTCGATAATAACTATCGCCCTCGCCTGTGGGCCAGCCGCGAAGAGACGCAGCAGGTTTATCAGCAAATGCTGGAATGCACCGACATCGCATTCCTGACTCTGGATGATGAAGACGCCCTGTGGGGTGAGAAGCCCGTGGATGAGGTTATCTCACGCACTCAGGCTGCTGGCGTGAGCGAAGTGGTGGTTAAACGCGGTGCGGATTCATGCCTGGTGGCCATCGCGGGCGAAGCGGTGGTTGAGGTACCTGCGGTGAAACTGGCGAAAGAGAAAGTGATTGATACGACGGCGGCGGGAGATTCTTTCAGCGCGGGGTATCTGGCGGTACGCCTGACGGGCGGGACACCTGAAGCGGCGGCACAGCGTGGTCACCTAACGGCGAGTACCGTGATTCAGTATCGCGGGGCGATTATTCCACGTGAGGCAATGCCTGTTTAAATAAGGTGCGGGCTGATGCCCTCACCCTAACCCTCTCCCACAGGGAGAGGGAACCAAGAACCGGGGTCTTACTGACCCTGCGGAATATCGCTCGCATCCTGGTGCAAATCATCCGCCGATGCAGCCTGTGCAGGCTGCGCTTCAGGCGCCATGATCGCATCCCAGGTCGCTTTCAGTTCCTTCATGTTATATTCCGGCTCGCCTTGCGGCTGCAGCAGAATCAACGCCATATCCTGCGATAGCTGCTGACGCAAATCCTGATTTAACATATCTACGGTCAGACCGCTGAGGAAATCCTGGCGTAGCTTTTGATACTGCTCCGGCGCGATATCGACCACCTGGTTTTGCAGTGAGCGAATACGCTGGCTGATCAGGATATCGGTATCGGCGCGAGCATAGGTGGCAAACAGTTTCTGCAGCTCAAGTGATTTCTGCGCGACCAGCGCGTTGAACTCCTCTTCAGAGAGCCCCTCTTTACGCACTTTTGCCAGCTCTTTCGCCACCACTCCCAGGTTCGTATTCAGCTTATCGCCCGGCGATTCAACGTTAATGGCGCACTGCGCACGCTGGAACAACACGCGGCAGTCAAAGCCCAGACCAATATTCTTCACGTTGTTTTTACTGAGCGTTTGCTGAACGTGCCAGAACAGCGCTTCACGCGCCAGGTCTGCACGCCAGTAGCGCAGCAGCGCGGCGGATTCGCGAATAGGCTGCCAGGCGGTGTCCCACATCATAGAGAGACGATCCTGACGCACGGTGTCCGTCATGATGCTGACAGATTCAGGACGCAGCGGCGAAAGGGTCGGTACGGGCGCAGGCGTTTCACGCTTGCCTTTAAGCTCACCAAATACTTTGTTGATTTGCTCGACGACCGCACGGCTATCCACATTGCCGACCACGATCAGGGTCATCGCATCCGGGGTGTACCATTTCTGGTAGAACGATTTGACCTGCTCGGCATCCACAGGCTGCTTCAGCGGCTCTGCCGGATCGTGACCGAGCAGCGTTGACCCTTTCAGGCGGTAGCGCCACCAACCCTCTTTGGTATCGACAGGCCAGGTCGCCACCATGTCACTGTTACTCAGCGCATAGTTGACGGTTTCCGGCGTCACCGACAGGTTACCGGTGGCGTCGGAGAGATAGGTCAGCGCCTCTTTCAGCAGGTCGTTACGGTTATTTGGCAGACTCAGGTTGAACATGGTGTAGTCGTATGACACAACCGCAGGGGGCAGAGGACGTTTCGGGTCGATGGCCTGTTGCCAGAGCGAACGCACCTGTACCGCCTGCAAACTGCCGCTCTGGGTGAGCGCCAGTCGAGGAATAAAGTGGCTGAAGCCAGTCTGCTGGGTGCTTTCAGTGAGGGAACCGGTATTCACTGACAAACGAATTTCAATACGATCGCTGGGACGCTGCGGAGTCGCTAACAACTGCCACTGAAAACCATTCGCCAGGGTCCCTTGTTGCCAGGCCGGGTCTGGCTGGAGCGCATCTGCCTGCACATAACTGGCTGCTGCCATCATCAGCAAACCGCCGGTTAAGAGTCGAATTTTTGTGCCCTGCATGTGAACCCCTGATCAACATTCCTGGTTAAAAAGAGTGTCTCGCGACGTGAGCACTCTAAAGATGACGATGAAAACACTCCGATTAGACCGCGTGTTAAGCCAAACGTCACGGAGGGAAGTGAAATATACCCAAAAAAAATCTTGTCGAAGTATGACAGGTATGAAGCATTATTATGCGCAGGAGCCCGCATCCCGACAAGGGAATGCGGGCAATTATGACGTGATTAAGAGGATAAACCTGCTGATTTGCTGTCAGTTGGGCGATTATTTAACGTATCGGTGAGCTTTTTGTGATCCAGCTCTTTCACCCATTTCGCCACCACCACCGTAGCCACACCGTTACCCACCAGGTTGGTTAAGGCGCGCGCTTCAGACATAAAGCGGTCAATACCCAGGATCAGCGCCAGGCCAGCCACCGGCAGGTGTCCCACCGCTGAAATGGTCGCCGCCAGCACAATGAACCCACTTCCGGTAACACCCGCCGCCCCTTTCGAGGAGAGCAGGAGCACCACCAGCAGGGTGATTTGATGGAAGATATCCATATGGCTGTTGGTCGCCTGGGCGATAAACACCGCGGCCATCGTCAGGTATATCGAGGTGCCGTCCAGGTTAAAGGAGTAGCCCGTCGGGATCACCAGCCCCACCACCGACTTCCGGCAGCCCAGTTTTTCCATCTTATCGAGCATACGCGGCAGCGCCGACTCAGAGGACGAGGTGCCCAGAACAATCAGTAACTCTTCGCGGATGTAGCGGATGAACTTGAAGATGCTGAACCCCGCCGCACGGGCGATTGAGCCCAGCACCACCACCACAAACAGAATACAGGTAATGTAGAAGCAGATAATCAGCTGACCCAGCTGTACCAGCGTGCCGACGCCGTATTTACCGATGGTAAACGCCATCGCGCCGAAGGCACCGATCGGGGCCAGACGCATGATCATGTTGATGATGCCGAAGATGACCTGCGAGAAGCTTTCAATGACGTTGAAGATGAGCTGGCCTTTGCTGCCCAAACGGTGCAGGGCAAAGCCAAACATCACGGCAAACAGCAGCACCTGCAGGATATTGCCACTGGCGAATGCGCCGATAACGCTGCTCGGAATCACGTCGAGCAGGAAGGCGATAACCCCCTGATCTTTCGCTTGCTCGGCGTAAACGGCTACCGCCTTCGCATCGAGCGTGGCCGGGTCAACGTTCATACCCGCCCCAGGCTGAACGACGTTAACAATGATCAGGCCGATAATCAGGGCAAGCGTACTGACCACTTCGAAATAGAGAAGCGCTACTGCGCCGGTACGTCCGACCGCCTTCATGCTTTCCATGCCAGCGATACCCGTTACCACCGTACAGAAGATGACCGGGGCAATGACCATTTTGATGAGCTTCACGAATGCGTCGCCAAGCGGCTTCATTTGTGCGCCCAGTTCAGGGTAGTAGTGACCAAGCAGAATACCGACTGCGATGGCTGTCAGGACCTGAAAGTAAAGGCTTTTGAAGATTGAGGTTTTCATAGGGTGTCCTTGGGAAGAAAAACCACAGGCTTTTTAAGGTTATGGTTAACCTGCGGCTCTAAAATAACACCCGCATAACAGGACAGAAATAAACCAGGTTCAAATTTGAAACACAAATGTTAAGAACTTTGAGCTGGCTCGCACAAGCCAGCAACAAAATTACACTTTTGCGTTATTGCCCACGTCGGCAAGGTAGCTTTTTTCGAAGATATCCGATGGCACGGCACGGCCAAATAAGAAGCCCTGACCGCCCTCCACACCCGCTTTAGCCAGCCAGTCTCGCTGGTCTTCATTTTCGATACCTTCAGCAATCACATGCAGGTTGAGACTGCGCGCCATCTGGATAATGGCCTCGACCATACTGCTGTCTTCCGGTAGCCCATCGACAAAGGTTTTGTCGATTTTCAGCACGTCGACCGGCAGCGTTTTCATATGCTGAAGCTGCCGCAGTCCGGCGTAGCCCATACCGAAATCGTCCAGCGCGATGCGAACACCCGCGTTACGCAGCGGTTTCAGGATCGCCACGGCTTCGTTCGGGTCGTCAATACGACGGCTCTCCGTCACTTCCAGAATCAGCGTGTCCGGCTGGATGCGATAGCGGTGGATCAGCTCCAGCAGCTCCGACACCATGGTCGGGTGCATCAGCTGTAAGGCGGAGAGGTTTACCGACAGCGGCAGGGTGATGCCCCGCTCCTGCCAGGCCGCAAGCTGGCGGCAGGACTCTTCCAGCACCCAGTACCCCACGCTGACCATCAGGCCACAGGATTCAATCCGGTCAATCAGCCCCTCAGGCAGCTCCCACGAGCCATCCGGCTGCTGCATACGCAGCAACGCTTCGGCACTGTTCACTTCACCTGTTAGCAAATTGACCTGCGGCTGCAGCCAGATGGCAAACTGGCGGTTGTCCAGCGCGGTCAGTATGTCGCTCTCTTCGGTCAGACGCTGCTGCGCCTTTTCCATCTGCTCCGGGTCGAAGAACTGGATCTGATTCTTCCCTTTGCGTCGCGCGGTGAAGGCCGCCGAGAATGCGCGACGGTAAAGCTGCTCTGCCGTCAGGTCGCCGTAGAACATCGCAATCCCGATACTGGCGCTCGGACGAAGCTGGATCCCCTGAATCGGTAACCGCTCATTAATGACAGTGAGCACTTGCTGACCTAGCGTAATAGCGTGCCACGGCTCTTTCACCCCATGCGCGATGATCACCAGGTCATAGCCGCTAACCTGAGTCAGCACCATGCGCGGGGCAAGCACCGATTTCACCTTTTCCACCAGCGTCAGGAGCAGCATTTCACGCTGGCTCTCCTTGAGCACGCCCGCCGTATCCTGCAAGGTTTCGCAGGCGACCACCATCAGCGCGGTGGTCTGTTGGCGGGCAACCGTCTGCTCCAGCATCGCCATCAGGAAGGCTTTATTTGGCAAATCGGACACCGGGAAACGGGTGGCACTGATATTGAGTTCATCCTGCTGGCGCATAATGCGCTGCTGATTGATGTTGTAGCTGCGCACCAGCATGCCGATTTCATCGTCATGATGCAGACGCGGCAGCGCAATCTGGTGGCCTATCTGCTCCTGCGGCGGTAGGTCGTTCAGCTCTCTGGCGATGCGGCGCAACGGATGCACAATCAAACGGTTAATACACCAGGTGAGCGCGACGCTCAAAATAAGCGTCAAAAGTAAGTAAGCAGTCACTAACGTAGCAACCCAGCTCATGACAAACTTATACATGCGATAGGAGTCTGACTGAAGGACAAGGTAGGCTAACGGCTGAGGGTTGGCCGGACGTTCCAGTGAATAGATGGGCAGGGAAATTTGCACCGGTAGCTCAAACATGCGCATGACCATGACCGGGACGGGGCGTTCAGGAATGAAGCGCATCCGTAACGCCTGAAACTGATTAGGCAGAACGACATCCGCGCGGCTGACAATACCCGCAGGCTGGATGCGTTTTAAAATGGTTTCCGCGTCGGGAATGTCCCCTTTCAGGATCGCGGCCGACAGCGGCTCACGCACCTCACGGGCAATACTTTCGAGTTGCGAAGCCGTGTTGTAGCGATTCTGCTGTACGGCATGAAACAGCAAAATAACGCTGAAGAGAAAGACAAACAGCATCGTGACGGCTGAAACCATCGCCATCTGTTTGATCGTTAAAGAACGGCTAACACGCAAAATGACTCTCCACAGAACTCGAAGCGCAGGGCGCACCAGGGAGTGAACCTGGTGCGCCTGAGTATACCCGATTGCTGCACTTTTAAGAGAGACTTACAATTGGATTAAGTTAAATCCGATTACCAGTCGGCGTAAGGGACCAGCGGCTCTGGCGGCAGGTCCATATCGCCCTGCCAGCCTGCAGCAGAATAACGCACGTAGAGCAGCGCATGGCTCGGGGTATAGTCTTTTGCTTCCTGAATATCCACGCCCAGACCGACAAACCAGTTGGAGGTCACGCGGCGCTCGATAATCGCCCTCGCGGTATAACCTGTACCGGAGGAGCTGCTACCGGTTTCCATTTCGCCTCTGTCGGTATAGCGGCCAGGCTCATCGGTTGGGATCAGACCCTGTTTCGGATAACGCAACTCATCTTTCGTCTTCGAATGCGACCAGGAGACCGAACCGCCCAGCTCCCATGACCAGTTCTCAGTACGCTTACGCCAGGTGACGGGCAACGCAAACGAAACATACTCCTGCGGGCTATAGTAGCCACCTTGTCCCAGCGTGTAGCCACTGAGATCTTTGTCGTAATGCCAAAGCATGTTAGAGACACCGACCGTCAGACGCTCGTTGTTCTCGTTGATCAGCTTGTAGTAATAGCCGGTCATCCAGCGGATGCGCCAGTTATCTTCCACATTTTTACCGGTCAGGCTGTCCATGTTCAGGCTCGACCAGATACCGTTCGCCTCGCCTTTGTCATAGCTTACGCTCACACCGCCGCCGGTCGAACGGACGCCGCCCCAGGTGGTGTTGGTATTGGTATCTTTTTGCCCGGCGAAGGCCAGCACAGAACTGGAGATAGGACGACGATGGGCGTTCAGGGTGTAGCCAATCGGCCCCAGGTCATTGCTGTAGCTCACGCCACCGACCACATCCACCACGTCGAAGCCCATTGGCGTCGTACCCAGATCCCACGCCCAGGTTTTATTCTGCCAGCCCACAGCCACGCTAGCACCGTTCGCTGACTGGTTCGTGTTGCCGCTACATGGCGTTTCGGCACAGGTACCCCATTTCGGATCGTAGGTGCCGTTATTGGTGGCAAACGAGCCAGCGTCCATATTAACCAGATCGCTTCGGAAGAACATGCGTCCATCTGACAATGGCGCGTCGACCTGCAGCATCGTGGTATGCGCTTTCAGGTCGGAATAGCCACCGGTGCCGCTGGAGCCCCAGTAGTCGTGTTGCAGCGTGACGTTCACATCCTGCTGGCGATACAAATCACCGGCGTCGCTGCGCACGCCGCGCTTCAGCCAGTCGTCTTTTTCATCATTTCGCGTCAGGCGGGTGAAGCTGTCGTTATCCGCCGGGCGCGTTGACGTGATGCCGGACGACACCATCGCGTCTTTATAGGTTTCCAGTGCCTGCTGCGGCTGGCCGTTCTGGGCCTGGAATCGTGCCGCATCACGCAGCACCAGCGCATTGTCCATCGATGCGGGCTGCGATTTGGCCTGAGGGATAATCTTGCTAAAGGTTTGCTCTGCGGCGGCAGAATCGCCCAGGCCAGCCTGCGCCATGGCGATCCGACGTTGCATATTAAGCGACGGCGGTTGACCATTTTGCGCGGCAGGCAGTTTTGCCAGCTCGGCACGCGCCGCGTCTTTATCACCTTGCGCGATATAAACTTCGGTCAGTCCGAGGAGCGCATCTTCGTTTTGCGGCTCACGCTGGAGCACGGTGCTGTAGGCCGCTTTCGCGGCGTTATGATCGCCACGCTGTTCTGCCCAGTCTGCCAGCGTTAAATCGATACGTGTGGATGCTGGCTGCTGACGAAGCAGGTCTTCAGCCTCCTGCGCTTTCCCGCTGTCACGCAGGCGGTTAGCGGTTTCCAGCACCTGATTGCTCTGCAGTCGGTCAGCCAGCTCCTGAATATTGCCGTTCCACTTGTCGCGCGGCAGGGTATCCAGATGCGCCAGCGCGGCGCGATCCTGATCGTTCCCCGAGAGATACAGCCCGTTGGCGTAGACCTGATCCGGATCGCCCGGCTTCTGGCTTGCCAGCTGGCGCATGAGAGTATCCGCCTGACTGCGCTGACCCGCGCTGTAGAGATCCCGCGACAGACGGTAGGTGATCCATACGTCTCCCGGCGAGAGCGCAAGGCGACGACGCTGAATTTCTGCGGCCTGGGCGTATTGCCCCTGGTTTTCCAGCTGCTCTGCCTGCGCGGAGAGCTGTTCGTTGGTCAGGCTACGTTCAATATCATCTATGCTGCGACGCTGGCTGGCCGAGAGTGACTGAATAAACTGTGTCGCCTTCTCCGGCGACTGCGCGCGATACACATTGGCGAGGCCGCGCACCGCATTACTGTTGCCGCTGTCCATGCGCAGCGCCTGACGGTAATACCGCTCGGCGGCGTCGTTATCTTTGCGCGCGGCAGCGACATCGCCCAGCCCCAACACCGCATAGCTGTCGGTATTATCGATATTGCGCGCCTGCTGGAAATAGCGCTCCGCCTGGGCTGTATTGTTAGCTTTCAGCGCAGCATCACCCTGCTGGATCAGCAGCCAGTAGCGGTTGACCTTCAGCAGGCTGTCCCACTTGCCCCGATTATCGCTCTGCGGATCGAGGGCGATTGCCTTTTCAAACTGCGCCACCGCGCGAGCGCGGTCACCTTTTTGTGAATAGGCCTGGCCCAGCGCGCCCACGGCTTCGCTGTCGGCATGGTTAGCGCTGACCGCTTTTTGCAGTTCTGCCACCGCTTTACCGCCCTGCCCGGCATCCACTGCGGCTAGCCCTTCGGCTTTGGCGCGGAACGTTGGGTCGGCAAGTTGTTTTTGCTGTGCGTCAAGCTGTGCTCGCGCCGCCGTCACGTTGTCGCCATCGCTAAACACCGTGAGGTATTTCTGCAGCGCGCTGACGCTGGCACTGCTGGCAGGCTGATCTTTAATTTGCTGATACCACATATCAGATGCCTGATTGCGGCCATTGTTGGATTTCGCCATCGACTGCAACACCGCAAAACCTTCATCGCGGCGTCCGCTCTGGAACAGGAGTTGCGCCAGCGCAGCCTGCTGCTGCGTATTGCCCGGATTACTGGCATTTATCTTCTTCAGCTGATTAATGGCGGCATTCCGTCTGGCGGGCTCTTTGGCTACAAGCGTCCAGTATTCTGCTGCCAGGTCGCCATCCGGCGGATCGCCAGCAAACAGTTTGTCATAGGCGGCAATGGCTTCCTGCGTATGACCTGTCGTCGCCAACAGGCGAGCCTGCTGCAAGGCCTGGCGGCCATCCGGCGTGGAGAGCAGCATCGTGTTGCGGGACGTTTTGTATGCGCTGGAGCTCGGCGCCATGCCTTTCAGGCGGTCCAGCTCTTTTTGCGCGCCCGCGTTATCTCCCTGACGTAAGAGATAACGGAAACGTGCGGCAATCACGTCCGGGTTATTCGGGTCGATCAGCTCCAGGCGGTAAAGCGACTGGCGAACCAAATCCTCACGCTGCGTCGATTCGCCCAGACGAACCTGCTCCAGCAACTGTTGCTGCTGGGGGTAATTGGCGGCCCCGGCCATTGGCATCAGTGCCAGGCCAAGCGATAAACTGAGTAGATTTATTGTGAACTTGCGCATTCCTGGCCCCAATCCGGTATTAATTCACCCTGTGTGGTGAAGCGAAAACGATGCTGATCCCACCCTTGCCCAAAGAGGGTCAGTACATAGCTGTAATAGGCATTATTATCAGGAAAACGATCGGCGACGCGCTGTCGTTGCGCTGCCTGCGCGTCCCGATTCTGTAAAAAAGGGAGCAGAGAGGCAGAAAAACCGACCGGGCCTTTATCCGTCCATTTTCCGGTTGCCACGTCTACTTTCTCGGGCGGTACACCCTGCTTTGCCGTCACCGTTGCCATTGGCTTAAAGCGTGCCAGCAGCCGAGCCTTCTGCGGATCTTTATCATTCATCATGCCCACCCAGAGATAAACGCGGATGGCGTCGTAGCTGCCCACCAGCGATTTATCCTGACCGAGCTGCCAGCCTCTGTTTTTCTGGTACTGCACCCAGTTCGGGGAGAAGCCTTTCGGTGCCGTCTCCAGCAATAAACGCAGATTGGTTTCACGAAGCGTGGTCCACGGCGTACCAAATCGGGTGAAATAGTTCGCGAGCTGTGGCGGGAGGTAGCTGGGGTTAAAGCGCCAGGCGTTCTCTTCGGCAAATCCGGTTTTACCCGGCAGCAGCATGAAGCCCAGACCCGGCACTTTCACCACTTCCTCGCTGACGATGCGTTTAAGCAGCCCCTTGCCTGTGCGGGTGTAGTCCTGATTTTTCCACAGCCGCCCTGCTTCCAGCAGCGACCAGGCAATCCAGATATCGGCATCGGACGCGGAGTTTGGGTCGATAACCGCCCAGGTCTCTTTGTCCTTTTGCCCCCACAGCCAGGCAGGCAGGTTGGTCGCTAAATCGCCCCCGGCGAGATTATCGCGCGTCCACGCCAGCAGCAAATCGAACGCTTTACGATCGTTTGCTGCCAGGGCAAAGAACAGCGCGTAGCTTTGCCCTTCAGAGGTGGTAATTTTTCGCGCGTCACTGGGATCGATAACGCGCCCGCTTTCGCTGATGTAGTCCTGTTTAAACTGTTCCCAGGCAGGCCAGCTACAGGCGGCGCGTAGATTCGTTGCCGCCAGCATCAACACGGCGAATACACACCAGCGAAAGCCTTTCATCACAGCTTACTCATGATCCGGATTCAAACGACGACGGCTGATGATACGCAGCAGACGCCACAGCACCCATGCCAGTAATATCACACTCACTGCAGCCAGAATCGCCAGCAGGACCGGATGATTGGACAAGGCATACCACAGACGTTCGAACCACGGCAGATGACCGACATAATAGACATCGCCGACGCGCAGGCTGTTGACGCCCGCCTCACGGATAACGGAGACAGAACCAAACATGGCGGCCCGTTTACCGCTGTCGTTCATGGCCGAATTTAACAGTTCATACCCGCGAGGGCTGTCTGCCAGCAGGGCGATCACGCTGCGCTGGTCGTTGTACGGTGACTGGAAGCCCACGATTGCCGCCATCGGGCCCGTTGAGCTTACGCTGGTTTTAACGCTGGCCTGGCGGTCACCGCTGTCCGGCATAATGCTTGGGAACTCGGTCTGGCGCAGCGGCGTGTTAACCCACGACTGGGCAGCCTGCACCAGCAGATCGACGCGTTTATCATCCTTCAGCTTATCCGGAATGGTGCCAATGACCATGATATCGGCATCTTTGTTCTGGATTTGGCTGCCATCGTCGGTGAGCGAGACGTTGACGGCCGGTAAACCGGTTTGCGATCCAACGGTCCCCATCGTATTCAGCAGCGTCGACACCTGACCCTCATTTGGCGCTTTCGGCATCACAATAATCGACTCAGACAAATCGGCCATGCGGCTGAACGGGAAGCTGGCGTTGGCAAACGCACGCAGATCCGGCATCGCGATAAAGTGATAATACTTCGAGAAGTCGATAGTGGACTCATCGCCAATCACAACATGGTTCTGTACCGGCTGGAAGGTGATGCAGTTATCGACCGAGCCGCCAGGCATCGGGTTCATATACTGGAAGTCGAAACGCAGCTGGTTTATCGCGCCAAGCTTCAGCGCCGGGATGGACACGTCGGTTTTACCGTCCAGCAGCCCCTGCAGCACAGGCAGGCGGAGCATCAGGCGGTTGGTTTCCTGGTTGCTCGTCAGACTGAATGATTGCAGGAACTGGTTGTTCAGGCTGATATCCATCCGCGAGCTGTCTTTGGTCGACGGCGCGGTGTAACGGTAGTTCAGGTTGATATCAATACCGTTGGTGCGCAGCAGATACAGATCGGGCGGCAGATTCATCGACAAACTGACAGGAGAAGGCTCAAGGCCGGTCGACTGCAGTTGCTCTTCGTATGTTTTCAGCTCGCCGAAGCTAATAGGGCGATCGGTACGCACCCAGTGAGGGGCATCGTAAGGCTTACGCGGCAGCAGCGGTTTCACCTCGTCCACCACAACGCTGTTTCCCCGGAAGAGAACATTCCCCTGCGCAATGCCTTTTGCCGCCTGCACCAGATCTTTCTCATCACGCCCGAAGACGACCAGCAGCTTCACATACGGATTGTCCGGGTGGTTGATCATTTCAATCGTCGGCGCTTTCACGTCCGGGTGTTCGCGCAGGAACGCCGGGCGTTTGGCGTTAGTGGCAAACACAATGGCGTTTTTGTCCGGCATTTTGTCGTACATGACCGGGAAGCTCTGACCGCGCCAGCCGGAGCGAGAGCCAAACCAGGAAGCCACGATGGTGGCGGCAAGCTGTTCCGTCACATCTGGCGCACCGGCAAAGACCATCGGCAGGTTTAACGGGCGATTGTCACGCGGGTCGAAGAACGGGACCGGGAAGGCCGAGAGATCGTTTTTCAACGCCAGCGGCTGATAGGTCAACTGCAGCGAGGAGTTACGACCAATATCCATCCACAGCGTGTTGCTGGCCGGGTTTTCACACACATCGCGATAGTGGCCGACGAATTCCAGACGGACACGGTTAAAGTCGGTGATGAACAGCGGGTTGATCGGCACCTGAGCCAGGGTTTTCTTACCCAGCTGCTCTTTGGTGACCGGCAAAACGTCCATCAGTTCATCGTTCAGGTAGACCTTGAGCTGAGACTGAACGGGCAGCAGTGACGGTGACGGCGTGTATTCCAGATTCAGCACCGCATTCGATACCACTTCGTCGCTACGCATCCCAAACTCAACGCCGCCATTAGGATTGATGCCACGCAGCACCATGCTGCCCGGCGGCGGGGCAATCTGGGCGAACGACAGCTTCACATCGCGCGACGGCACATTTTCGGCGACGACAGGCGCACTGGCACCACGTACGCCTGGCATCACCTGCCCAACGACCTGGCTGTCGGCAGGTAAGGTATTCCCCGCCGTCGGCTTATTCGGGACCACGTTTTCCGTTTGCCCCGGTGCTGCCGTGACAACAGGATCGGTCGCTTGCGCGACCACCGGAACCGTAGGGGCAGGCGTGGCCGCTGCGTTATCAGGCGCTGCGTTAGCCATTGTTGTAGGGAGCGCACTCATCCCCATTGCCACTGCACATAACCAGGAAAGTTTTGTTTTCATCGCGTTATCATCATTGTTGAGCCATAACCGGGTCTGCCTGCTTCGCTTCATCTCGCTCAGGTCGACGCGGAATGAACGACACGACCCAGGAAACCAGTGAAGTAAGTGACCGGAAAATTAATTTCACCGACGACGGGGCAAATTCTGCAAGGTGACGATAGCCACGGAACCCCAGCTTCAGAATATCCAGCAGGCTTTCCAGAGGTTTATCTTCCGGGAAGCTGTCCTGCCAGAGAGCCCACGTATCCGCGCGGGCAAACGTACACTGCACAAAATCAATATGTTGCTTTTTGGTCAGCGGCATCAGCTTCAGACCCACTTCATCACCCGCCACACGCGCAACCTGCGTAGGGAAGACATACTCCTGCTGACCGCGCTTGAGCAGCAGATTGACCTTTTGCCCTTCCAGCACTTTCGCCTGACCGTTGATTTTGATGCCCAAACCACCGTCAGAGAAGTCGTGCACGGTACAGGAGAAGAGGTGACCATCTTCGCGGGCTATTGCTGCCGGCATGCTGATCTCGACGCGGTGCGCACGACGTACCTGTTTGCTCTCGACCGATACGGCTACCGCACCACCGAGGATAATCAGGTTGTAGAACACCCACGCCATACTCACGAATACCGTCAGGACCTCGTTTTCCGGGCCGTAGAAGTAACGCCAGATGCCGACGATGACGCCGACGATGTTAAGCAGGACCAGGAAGATATACGGACGGGAGATCACCCAATCGACATACTCCTCTTCCACCAGCCCACCTTTCGCGGTGACGTTGAACTTGCCTTTGTGCGGGTTAATCAGCGCCACCATGGTTGGCGGGGCAATGTACCAGGCCAGCACGGTTTCGTAGATTTCACTCCAGAACGAATGGCGATATTTCCCCTGGATCTTCGAGTTCGTCAGGCTCGCGTGGATCATGTGCGGCAGAACAAACAGCGCGATCATCAGCGCCGGAGCGTAAATGATGTAGGCATGAAGAAGCAGGAACGCCAGCGGCGCGGTGAGGAAGATCAGCCGCGGGATACCGGATAAGAAGTGGAACATGGCGTTGACGTAGCACAAGCGCTGCGCCAGCTTCAGCCCTTTGCCCATCAATGGGTTATCGAGACGGAAAATTTGCACCATGCCACGCGCCCAGCGAATACGCTGGCCGATATGCGCCGACAGCGATTCTGTCGCCAACCCTGCTGCCTGTGGAATGCGCATGTATGCGGAGGTATAGCCAAGGCGGTGTAAACGCAGCGAGGTGTGGGCATCTTCCGTCACCGTCTCAACGGCAATACCGCCAATCTCATCCAGCGGTTTGCGGCGGATAACGGCACAGGAGCCGCAGAAGAAGGTGGCGTCCCACATATCGTTTCCGTCCTGCACCAGGCCATAGAACAGCGTGCCTTCGTTCGGGGTTTTACGGAAACGACCGAGGTTGCGTTCAAACGGATCCGGTGAGAAGAAGTGGTGTGGCGTCTGCATCATCGCCAGCTCTTTCTCTTTCAGGAACCAGCCCATCGTCATCTGCAGGAACGAGCGCGTTGGCACGTGGTCGCAGTCAAAGATGGAGACGAACTCCCCGGTGGCATACTTCAGGGCGTTGTTAATGTTACCGGCCTTCGCGTGTTCATGAGTGGTACGGGCGATGTACTCCACGCCGACCTCCTCCGCAAACTGGCGAAACTCGGCGCGGCCACCGTCATCCAGGATCCAGATTTTGAGCTTATCTTTCGGCCAGTCGATACCTAATGCAGCATAAATGGTGTTTTTCACCACCGTCAGGTCTTCGTTGTAAGTCGGTACAAAGAGATCGACCGACGGCCACTGGGTGGTGTCTTTTGGCAGCGGAACCGGCTGGCGGTTCAACGGCCAGATAACCTGGAAATAGCCCAGGACCAGCACAATCCACGCGTAAGTTTCAGCAAACAGCAGAACCAGACCGCACACCAGGCTGACCGGGTCATCCCAGTTCAGCGTTGATGTATAACGCCACCAGATATAGCGGCAGGAAACCGTCAGTGACAGCACGATCAGCATCAGGGCGGAGAAGCGTCCCGGAATGCGCCGTACCAGCAGCGCCACGCCCCAGAGCAGGATCAGGAAGGTGAACTGTGCCAGCGGGTTGAACGGCTGCGTAATACAGACCAGTGCCAGAATGAGCGAGAACACCACAATGACGCCGAGGATAAAACGCCTGAAGCCCGGGTGCAGGTGCCCGAGCTCTTTATGATTATCCAGATGACTGGTTTTGTCGCCGACGCGGTCGGGAAGCCTGTCCAGCCACTGGTGATAGCGTTCACGTAAGTTCTGCACGCGATCGAAGCTACGCCAGCGCGGCGTGGATTTTTCCACCCTGGTCGACGTCGCTACCAGCCAGACGGCCTGAATCGCATAGCGTGCAGGGTCGAGAGGCCTTGGACGGTCGGGGTTAATGTGCGGATAGAGTTCACTGTGACGCGCACGAATACCCTGCCAGCGGGGGTGTTCGAGTGGAATAAATATCCAGGCCAGGATTAACCAGAAGCAACCGAGCGTGGCACTCAGCGACGACGCGCCATGTCGACGGTAGTGCCGGTAGCGCTCGCTTAAACGCGAACTGACCGGCGGGATAAGTAACCCGTTAGACAGGCGACTCATACCGTACTCCCGGCTGATTCCGGTCTTTTCGCGAAGTGCAATAAGCACCAGTTCGCCAGCGTCAGGATCTCTTCGGCTGCCAGCGAATCGCCCCGATATTCACCGAGCGGCTGCTTGGAGGCGAGACATTCCGCCATTCCCTCATCGCGATGGATAACAATCGGCAGCAGGCGACGCTGGCTTTGCAGCCAAACCTGGTAGAGATCGTCCTGGATCTGGCTGTTGATGCGAAGATCGTTAATCAGAAGATGGGCATTTGTGGGCAACGGCTGTTGGTGCAAGCGGATATGGCAATTCGCATCCACATTCACAATGGAGAGGACATGGTCACATTGCGCGATAAGCTGGCGGGTCAGCGCGGCGGCGCCGTGCGGCAGATCCAGCAATATCCACTGATACTGCCCTTTTTCCTCCAGGCTCTTCAACGCGGTCGTAAATTGCGAAAGCAGACGCTGATACGCGGCTTCATTCTCACGCTCAGCTTCAGTCAATTGACCATAAGGAAGTAAATCAAGCTGGGAGGTATAGCGCATACCCGCGTCACGCCAGTCTTTATCGTCGAGCAGCGCGCGGGCCCAACCCTTTGTATGCGTAAAGTCGACGTTAAATGACATGCGCAGCAAATTGTCGGAGCAGGCATCAATAACCAGCACCGATTCGCCTAACAGCTGTAATGACCACGCCAGCGCCGCGGTAATGGATGTTGTACCTACACCACCACGGACGCCCTGTAATCCTAGTATGGCCATCAATGGCTCCCTTATTGTTGTTGGGCAAATTCAGCTAATAACGGCCAGCGTTTAATAGCCGCGGCCAACTGTTCCCGCTGGGAAATATCGGTGTAATCTATTTCGGGCAAAGAGAAAGCCTGCGTCAGCGCCAGAAAATCGTTTTGAAATGTGTAACCCAGGCTTGAGTCTACAGGCGTTCCGGATTCGTTATTATGCATGATTAATTCATCCCTTAGCGTAAAATCACACGATCAGATGTTGTCGGCATCCTGCCCACGAAATTTCATTTACATGCTAAATCTGATGCTCTTTAATTTCAATGTTAGGTTTATTTCTACGCTTTCGCTAGTAAACTGAGATACAGATAAATTCGACGAAAAGAGGGATACCGTGGACTCCATATTTTCTATTGGCATCCAGTCATTATGGGACGAATTGCGCCACATGCCAGTCGGAGGAGTCTGGTGGATTAATACGGATCGCAACGAAGATGCCATAAGTCTGGTAAACCAGACGATCGCCGCACAGGATAAGGATTCCCGCGTGGCTGTCATTACGATGGGCGAAGAACCTAAAAATATCATCAGGCTCGAAAACGACCGTGGGCCACAGACCGTACGATTATTTTCCATGTCTTCGGAGGCGGATAGTCTATACTTTTTGCCCCGCGATATTCAGTGCTCGATTGATCCGGATCACTATTTCCTGATTCTAAAATGTTCGAATAACGCGCTGCAAAATATCCCCTCAGAAAAACTGCTTCGCTGGCTGAACAGAATCAATAAGTGGGCAAAAAATCAAAACTGCACACTATTGGTTGTTAACCCCGGCAGTAATAACGACAAGCTTTTTTCACTGTTAATGGGCGAATATCGTTCTCTTTTCGGTCTGGCAAGTATCCATGACCAGACGGATAGCTATCTTTACGATATTGCATTCTGGTGCAATGAAAAAGGGGTTAGCGCTCGTCAACAGCTCACCCTTAAACATATCAAGGGAGAGTGGCATCTCGCCCGACAAGAAGAAACCGTGGTTCAGCCACGCAGCGATGAAAAACGCATCCTGAGCCACATTGCGGTATTAGAAGGTGCGCCTGCGCTTTCTGAAAATTGGTCACTGTTTGAAACTAACGAAGCGTTATTTAATGAAGCCCGTACGACGCAGGCCGCTACGATTGTTTTTTCTCTCATGCAGAATAACCAAATCGAAACGCTGGCGAGACACATTCACACATTACGCCGTCAGCGCGGCAGTGCGTTAAAAATCGTGGTGCGTGAAAATAATACCAGCCTGCGTGCCACTGACGAACGACTGCTGCTGGGTTGCGGCGCAAATATGGTCATACCGTGGAATGCGCCGCTGTCGCGCTGCCTGACACTTATTGAGAGCATACAAGGGCAGCAGTTTAACCGCCATGTTCCGGAAGATATCGGCACCTTGCTCTCAATGACACAGCCGATGAAACTGCGCGGTTTTCAAAAGTGGGATACCTTCTGTGATGCCGTCGGCAACATGATGAGTAATACGCTGCTGCCAGCAGACGGAAAAGGGGTCATGGTTGCCCTGCGTCCGGTGCCGGGTATTCGTGTTGAGCAGGCGCTCACGCTATGTCGCCCTAACCGCATCGGAGACATCATGACGATTGGCGATAACCGTCTGGTGCTGTTTTTATCCTTCTGCCGGGTAAACGATCTCGACACCGCGCTCAACCATATCTTCCCTCTGCCGACTGGCGATATTTTCTCTAACCGCATGATTTGGTTCGAAGATAATTTGATTAATGCCGAACTGGTGCAAATGCGCGCCCTGACGCCTGAACAATGGGCGAAACCTTTACCTATGGCAAACGATGTCAAACCGATCCTGAATGCGAAGCATGACGGGCATGTCTGGCGGCGGATACCCGAACCACGACGCTTATTACCTGAGGGCGAGGAGAGCGCATCATCATGAATCTCAGCGATATCATTCAACTGGTCGTACTGTGTGCGCTGATTTTTTTCCCGCTGGGCTACTATGCGCGCCATTCTCTGCGTCGTATTCGCGATACGGCCAGATTGATGTTTCTAAAACCCCGCTACCTTAAACCAGCCGGAACACTGACACGCGCTCCGAACGTCAAGGCAGACCGAAAACATGACTAATTCTACCTATACCACGTCGGCGCCCTCGCCGCTCTGGCAATACTGGCGCGGACTTTCCGGCTGGAATTTCTACTTTCTGGTGAAGTTTGGCCTGCTCTGGGCAGGCTATCTTAATTTCCACCCTCTGCTTAACCTGGTGTTTATGGCATTCCTGCTGATGCCTATTCCCAATATCAGGCTGCATCGTTTGCGTCACTGGGTCGCTATCCCCATTGGGTTCGCGCTCTTCTGGCATGACACCTGGCTACCGGGTCCGGAAAGCATTATGAGCCAGGGCTCGCAGGTTGCGGGCTTCAGTACCGACTATATGCTTGATCTGGTTGAGCGCTTTATTAACTGGCAGATGATTGGCGCGGTGTTTGTGCTGCTGGTCGCCTGGCTGTTCCTGGCACAGTGGATCCGCGTGACGGTGTTTGTCGTCGCGATTATGGTCTGGTTAAACGTGCTGACGCTGGCAGGGCCGAGTTTCTCCCTTTGGCCAGCCGGTCAACCGACCACAACGGTCACCACCACCGGTGGCACGGCGGCAGCAACCGTCACGACGGCAGGCGATACGCCGGTGGTTGGCGATATTCCTGCACAAACCGCACCACCCACCTCCACCAATCTGAACGCGTGGCTCTCCAGTTTCTATACCGCTGAAGATAAGCGTCAGACCAAATTCCCGGATGCGCTCCCTGCCGACGCCCAGCCATTTGAACTGCTGGTGATCAACATCTGTTCTCTCTCCTGGGCGGATGTGGATGCAGCCGGATTAATGTCGCATCCGCTGTGGGCGCATTTCGATATTCAGTTTAAAGATTTCAACTCTGCGACCTCTTACAGCGGCCCGGCAGCGATTCGCCTGTTACGTGCAAGCTGCGGTCAACCTTCGCATAAGAACCTCTATCAGCCAGCCGGTAACCAGTGTTACCTGTTTGATAACCTGTCCAAACTGGGCTTTACGCAGCACCTGATGCTGGGTCATAACGGTCAGTTTGGTAACTTCCTGAAAGAGGTGCGTGAAGAAGGGGGTATGCAGGCACCGCTGATGGACCAAACGGGTCTGCCGGTCACTCTGTTGGGCTTCGATGGTTCTCCGGTTTATGACGATACTGCCGTGCTACAGCGCTGGTTGCAGACCGTCAGCAAAGAAGAGGGTTCGCGTAGTGCAACATTCTTTAACACCCTGCCGCTTCACGATGGTAACCACTTCCCGGGCGTGAGCAAAACGGCGGATTACAAAGTTCGTGCGCAGAAGTTCTTTGATGAACTGGACGCGTTCTTTACCGAGCTGGAAAAATCAGGCCGTAAAGTGATGGTCGTTGTGGTACCAGAACACGGCGGCGCGCTGAAAGGCGACAGGATGCAGGTATCCGGCCTGCGTGATATTCCAAGCCCGTCGATTACCAACGTCCCTGCCGGGATTAAATTCTTCGGGATGAAGGCCCCGCATCAGGGTGCGCCAATCGAAATCACTCAGCCAAGCAGTTATCTGGCGATTTCAGAACTCGTTGCCCGCGCGGTAGACGGTAAGCTGTTTGTTGAAGATAGCGTGAACTGGGATCAGCTCACCAGCGGTCTGCCACAAACGGCAGAGGTATCGGAGAACGCCAATGCGGTGGTGATCCAGTACCAGAACAAACCTTATGTTCGCCTGAACGGCGGCGACTGGGTACCGTATCCGCAGTAAAAGACCTGGCCCTCTCCCCAGCGGGGAGCGGGCCTTATTGTTCTGAGATCCAGACCAGCATTTTCAGGCTTGCCGAATAGTAATCATCATTTGCAGTGATGTCCGGCTCGCCGACCGTCTGCCCCATCGTTAAATCACGCACTGCCAGCAGACCGCCTGCCATCATGTAGGGGGCATATTCATTCGTCGTGACGTTAACCCACGCGGGTGTTTGTTCACGCGGAAACTGACCGAACCAGGCGCGCCACGGGGTGAGCAAGGGGCTTTTCGCGTTGGACCAGCTGATGTACAGCGGAATGCGGATGGCGTCATAACTCATGCGGGGCAGCCAGGCGTTTGCGGGGGCCAGCGTCCCTTTCGTGTCCAGAGAGACCCAGTCGGTTGGCAGATTGGCTTTACCCGACCCCATTTTCTTCAGCAGCCGCTGTCCGTCCTGCGCGAGCTGACGCCATATTTGCAAATGGCTGCGGTCAGCAAATGCCTGCCAGGCAGGAAACACGAAGTAGGAAGGATTAAGCACAACGTTATTGTCCAGCTTAAATCCTTGTGAGCCGGGCAACATCACGCGGTAACCCGCATAGCGGATAACGTTATGGGCAAGCAGCGCTTTGGTAATGGCATCCGATGCCGTGCTGTAGCCTTTGTCATGCCAGCGCGCGTTCGCTTTTAACAGAGCCCAGGCAATGAGCACATCGCCATCGGAGGCATTGTTTTTGTCGGCAATCGGGTCTGCCTGAGCGGGGTTATAACGCCAGTAAAAAAGACCGTTCTCTTTATTCTTCAGCGTACTGTTGGTCCAGTGCCAGAGTTTATCAAAGGTCGCTTTATCATCGTTTGCCACCGCCATCAGCATGGCAAAACCCTGGCCTTCGGTATGGGAAACGTCACCGTTGCCGGTATCGACGATTCGCCCATCCGGCTTAAAGAAGCGCGCTTTGTAACTCTCCCAGGCCTGGCCTGCCTGAGAGAAAGGCGTGAACAGCAAACTCATCATGACAGCCAGCGTGGCGCATGCGGGTTTTCGCATCATTAATACAATCCGGTTATTCAGCGCTGCGTAAGGAGATTTCCCCGCCCATCCAGGGTTTGATCGCGCCATCCTGTTCCAGGAGAAGCGCCCCCTGCGCATCAATTCCGCGAGAAATGCCGTAGATTTCTTTATCCCCAATCAGCAGTTTCACCGGGCGGTTGATAAAGTTATCCAGCTTTTCCCAGCGAGACAGGAACGATGCCAGCCCGTCTTGCTCAAAGAGCCTGAGTGAGCTTCGCAGCTCTTTAATCATTCGCGCGGCCAGGATATTGCGGTCGATAGTGATACCCGCTTCCTGCAGGTTAGTCCAGGCCTGGTTCACCACATCGTTCTGTACATTACGCATCACCATGTTTAACCCGGCACCAATGACGATCTGCGCGGCATCGCCGGTCTTTCCCGTCAGCTCAACCAGAATACCCGCCAGTTTTCGATCGTTCAGATAGAGATCGTTAGGCCATTTTACCCGCACCTTATCCGCGCCCAGATCGTGCAGGACTTCCGCCATCACAATCCCGATGACCAGGCTTAGCCCAACCGCCGCAGCCGGGCCCTGATCGAGTCGCCAGTACATGGATAGGTAGAGATTCGCACCAAACGGCGAGAACCACTTGCGTCCACGACGGCCGCGACCGGCCTGTTGATATTCAGCAACGCAGGCATCGCCGGATTTCAGTTCAGGCAGGCGATCCAGCAGGTACTGGTTTGTCGAGTCAATCACGGGCAGCACCGCAACATTGCCGTGTCCAATCTGGCTGCGGATCGCTTCTTCATTCAGCAATTGAATAGGCTCCGGCAGGCTGTAGCCTTTTCCGGGAACCGTGAACACATCAACGCCCCAGTCGCGGAGCGTCTGGATATGTTTATTAATGGCAGCACGGCTCATGCCCAACTGCTCACCTAGCTGCTCGCCAGAATGAAACTCACCGTCCGCAAGGATGCTAATCAGGGTTAAAGGGATCGTGTTGTCCTTCATGCGATAGTCTCCACGGCGTTGACTTCACCCGTACGGCCAATAAAGCGAACTTCAGGCTCCAGCCAGACGTTAAATTTATCACCCACACGCTGACGGACATGGTGCGCCAGCTTCACAACATCGTCGCTGGTCGCATTGTTTTGATTGATCAGCACCAGCGCCTGCTGGCGATGAACAGCAGCACCGCCCATCGTGGTGCCTTTTAATTCGCACTGGTCGATAAGCCAGCCTGCAGCCAGCTTCACGCTACCATCCGTCTGAGGATAATGCGGGGCCGTTGGCCAGCCGGTGAGGAACGTTTTCGCATTTTCGCTGCTGATGACCGGATTTTTGAAGAAACTGCCCGCATTTCCGTTCATTTTTGGATCCGGGAGTTTGGTCATTCGCATATGGCAAACTGATTCAAACACGTCGCGCGGGGTGACGGTGGCCGGATCGAGACGGGTGAGATCGCCGTAGGTAAGGACCGGGTTCCACTGCTTCGCCAGACGCAGACCAACGGCCACAATGACGAATCGATCCTGGTAGTCATGTTTGAAGATACTGTCACGATAGCCAAAGCGGCACTGTTCTGCGGTTAAACGTTGCGCATTTCCTGTTGCCAGTTCAATGCAGTCAACATATTCACAGACGTGTTTTAGTTCGATGCCGTAGGCACCGATATTTTGAATAGGTGACGATCCAGCGCAGCCTGGGATCAATGCAAGATTTTCCAGGCCGGGCATCCCTTTTTCGAGGGTAAATTGCACCAGACGGTGCCAGTTTTCTCCGGCCCCCACGTGCAGATGCCAGCTCACTGCGCTTTCTTTAACGTCGATTCCCATGATGCGGTTGACGATCACGGTCCCCGCAAAATCATCGAGAAACAGGACATTACTTCCTTCGCCCAGAATCAGTACAGGTTCACCGTTTTCTGTCGCGTTTTGCCATGCATTCAGCAACTGCTGAGCATTATCGGCACGTACAATTTGTTTAGCATTACGTTGAATGCCAAAGGTATTCCAGGGCTTAAGGGAGTGGTTCATAGACGCTATCCTGATGCAAAAACGCGGATAGTTTACCGTATATACGGGGGGATAGGTGATTTGTTTATGGAAACGAGGGATGTACAAAAACGCAAAAAGGCCATCCTTGCGGATGGCCTCTCTACTTATTTGATGCCTGGCAGTTCCCTACTCTCACATGGGGAGACCCCACACTACCATCGGCGCTACGGCGTTTCACTTCTGAGTTCGGCATGGGGTCAGGTGGGACCACCGCGCTAAAGCCGCCAGGCAAA
>NZ_JBYAZJ010000008.1:0-227688 GCF_057444735.1 Enterobacter sp. B79-1 | reverse complement strand
TTGCCTGGCGGCTTTAGCGCGGTGGTCCCACCTGACCCCATGCCGAACTCAGAAGTGAAACGCCGTAGCGCCGATGGTAGTGTGGGGTCTCCCCATGTGAGAGTAGGGAACTGCCAGGCATCAATCAGAAGAACCCCGTACCGAAAGGTGCGGGGTTTTTTGCTTTTGGATTTTCTCTTAATTAGCCTTTCTCCTAATCGCTTATCCTGCTAATGGAATGTGTGATCTCTGTCTCAATGTTGTTTATAACAAAATTATAACATTTCATTTACGAGGTAATTGAGTCTCCTGGCTCAATACGCCGCTGTTTATGGCTGGAGCATAATCACAATGACAGAAAGCATTGCATCAAACGGGACGCTGGCTAACAGTGATACCCGCAGAAGGGTATGGGCAATCGTCAGTGCCTCTTCAGGGAACCTTGTTGAATGGTTCGACTTTTACGTCTACTCATTCTGTTCACTCTATTTCGCACATATCTTCTTTCCTTCGGGAAACACCACGACGCAGTTGCTACAAACGGCAGGGGTATTCGCTGCAGGATTCTTAATGCGACCAATCGGTGGCTGGCTGTTCGGTCGCATTGCGGATCGTCGTGGTCGTAAGGCCTCCATGTTGATCTCGGTTTGTATGATGTGCTTTGGCTCGCTGGTGATCGCCTGTCTACCGGGATATGAATCGATTGGGACCTGGGCACCGGCGCTACTTTTACTGGCCCGCTTATTCCAGGGGCTATCTGTCGGCGGTGAATACGGTACCAGTGCGACCTACATGAGTGAGATTGCACTGGAAGGCCGTAAAGGTTTTTACGCCTCATTCCAGTACGTCACGCTAATTGGTGGTCAACTGTTGGCCATCCTTGTCGTGGTGATCCTGCAGCAGATTTTGACGGATGAGCAGCTTCACACCTGGGGATGGCGGATTCCTTTCGCCATGGGGGCAGTACTGGCTATCGTCGCACTTTGGCTGCGTCGTCAGTTAGATGAGACCTCTCAGAAGGAAGTCAGAACGCTGAAGGAGGCGGGAACATTCAAAGGGTTATGGCGTAACCGCAAGGCTTTCCTGATGGTGCTGGGCTTTACTGCGGGCGGCTCTCTCAGTTTTTACACTTTCACCACTTATATGCAGAAGTATCTGGTGAACACTACAGGTATGCATGCGAATGTCGCCAGCGTTGTCATGACGGTGGCTTTATTTGTTTTTATGCTCATACAACCGCTCATCGGAGCGCTCTCGGATAAGATGGGTCGACGTACGTCGATGCTCATTTTTGGCGGATTATCTGCATTATGTACCGTCCCCATTTTGACTGCGCTTCAGCATGTTTCCTCACCGTATGCGGCATTTGCGCTGGTGATGGTGGCAATGGTGATCGTTAGTTTCTATACCTCGATCAGCGGCATACTCAAGGCGGAAATGTTCCCGGCTCAGGTTCGTGCGCTGGGGGTTGGGCTTTCGTATGCAGTGGCGAATGCGATTTTTGGCGGGTCTGCGGAATACGTTGCCCTGTCGCTAAAATCATGGGGCAGTGAAACAACGTTTTTCTGGTATGTTACGGTGATGGGGGCTCTGGCTTTCATCGTGTCCCTGATGCTGCACCGCAAGGGTAAAGGTATTCGACTTTAATCATGCGCCAACTGCCACACGGCATAGCCGGTCGTTGCGCCGGCGACATCCCAGGCAAAATCTTTCCAGCTCCAGCCGCTCCCTGCGGGGCGGCTGTCCCAAAGCTCTTTTGATGCTCCAAGGCTTACTGAGAACATCAGGCCGATTGCCGCACTCCGATCTCTGCTGTATCCCTGATGTTGCGCATACTCATTACCGGCAGCGGACAACATGGCAGAAGCGATAAAGTGTTGGGCTTTATCCTGACCCGACCAGCTATCGTTAGCCATGTGGCTACATCCTGTCAGGCACAAGAGGGCGAATAAGAGAGGGATGCGCATTAACGAACTCCATAAAAAAGCCCTGCTAATGACAGGGCCTGAACATTACAGAATACGGCTGATGAGGCGGTCTATCCGGATCCGACGTAAACGACGAATAAGTTTACGGACCTTCACAGGATAATCGGCAATGCTCTGCAGATCGCGGTAATGGCGAACGACGGTGGTATGAGTACGAATCAATTCCAGCTCGCGCTCGCGTTTCGCGGCTAATTCGTGCTGCGGATCGTGGATCAAAATGGCATTTTCCAGATCCAGGCGCCAGGCGCGTGGGTTCAGGTTATTGCCTGTCAGCAGCATCCATTCATCGTCGACCCACATACCTTTAAGGTGATAGCTGTTGTCTTCATCTTTCCAGAGACGCACAACCAGTTGGTCGGTATTCACATAATACTGCAAACGGCTCAGGAATCGACGCAGGTTGATCTCATAGAGATAAGGTAACGCGCCGATAATCTTGAACGGCTGATCTTCCGGGATAAAGAAGTCGTTTGCCGTTTTATCCCCGACAATGATTTCCACTTTTTTACCATCACGCAGCAGCTGGATGATATTGCGAACCAGCACCGCGGGAAGGTTAAAGTACGGCGTGCAGATGGTCAGTTTCTGTTCCGCACACGGCATTAAATGGAAAATGGTCTTGTTCAGCAGGCTCGATTTGCCTAAACCAACGAGTGGCGTAACGGAAAGCTCTTCGTTATTGGCATCGCCCTGAAAATGATACACCGCATCGCGCAGCTCCTGACGGAAAGTGCGAACATCGTTTTTGATTTCGGGGCTTTTAGGTCGATGGGGATCGTCGAGACGGTTCACGCCACGGCCATGGACCAGGTGTCTGTCAACCCAGTTAAACATGATATCCGCCATCTGCGCATTGCGAATCAGATGGTAGCGGTCATATCGATATTTATCGAGCTGATGGAGGTAAACGTCATTCAGACTCGCGCCGCTGTAGAGGACGCTATCATCAATAATGAAGCCTTTGAAATGCAGAACGCCGAGTGCTTCACGGGTATTGACCGGTACGCCATAAACCGGCACATCGACGCCAGGGTTCTCCTGCGCCGTGCGGCAATACCAGTCAGCATTCGTGTTAGACGCCGCCGCACCAATGCGGCCGCGCTGTGCACGGTGCCAGTCAACCAGAACGCGAACATCCAGCTCCGGACGTTGACGCTTAGCTTCATAGAGCGCGTTCAGGATCGCGCGCCCGCCTTCATCTTGTTCAAGATACAGCGCCACAATACAAATACGTCGCGTAGCGCTGGCGATCTTTTCCAGGATCGTCTCCCGAAAATGAGCGGGAGCGTAAAAGAACTCTACATCATCAACTGACTGAGAAATCTTCGGTAGTTGAGCAAGGTGTTGTTGATGTTTATTACGCTTGAATTTTGACAACATCACAGTGCGTTTCTTCTCTGTTCATTGAAGGGTTGTCTGTAGCATGCAAACAACATAAGCGGACAATGATACCCCAGTGCTATCAAAAGTGGGTAACATTTCCAGTAGGTTACTCTTGTTTATCTGCTGATGTCAGGGGGAGGGACAAGGCCACAATCCCTTCGTCCAGCTGAACATCCACGTCAAAACCCAGTTTGCGCGCCAGAGTGACCATACCGCGATTGTTGGGCATAGTAATGCCATTCAGGCGGAGCAATCCGTGATCTCGCGTATAACTGATGAGTTTTTCCAGCAGCCGTCTCCCCAGGCCCAGGCCTTTCAAATCAGAGCGTACCAGCACGGCAAACTCCGCATCGATATTATCCGGATCCGAAATAGCACGCGTCACGCCAAGGATCTCATCACTCTGCCCGGAACGCCGTACGGCCACAAACGCCATTTCTCGATCGTAGTCGATCTGCGTCATATTGGCTAAATCATCATGAGTGAATTCATTGATCTCGCTAAAGTAGCGGTAGTAAAGATCTTCTTTGGTCACCTGAGAGATGAACGTGCGTAGCTGCGGCTCATCTTCCGGCAGAATAGGGCGGAAGAGTGCGCGTTCGCCGTTTTTCATCTCCACCCATTCTTCGAGGTGTAAAGGATAAGGGCGGATCGCCAGACGGCTCTCTCTGTCTCCTGTGAATGGCGCAATATCCAGCGTGACATCCAGCGCGATAAACTCATTGCCGGACGCGAGCAGCGGGTGAATATCCAACCGCTGAATCTCGGCACAATCCACAATCAGGTTAGAGACCTGCACCAGGAACTGGCTTAATCCGGCAATATCAAGCGGGCGCAGGGCGCTCCGGCCACGGATTTTTTTGCTCTTTATCGCCTGTATTATCAGATAGCGTGCCAGATTCATATTCAATGGCGGTAATGCCACCACCGCCTGCTCTTCAGGTCGCCAGTCAACGCCGCCTTCACCCAGCATAATCAGCGGCCCAAAGACCGGATCGTGCTCAACCACCACGCGTAGCTCCTGGGCGCCTGCTCGGTTAGCCATGCTTTGCACGAGAAGGCCGTGGATCCTGGCCTGCGGCCAGGCCATTTTGACGCGATCGAAAATGGCATCTGCAGCTTGCTGCACTTCCGCAGCCGTGCGTAAGTACAACATTACGCCCTGAATATCCGACTTATGTGGGATATCCGGAGAGCGAAGCTTCAGGGCAACCGGGTAGCCAATTTGCTCAGCAATATGGACGGCTTCCGCGCTGTCGCTGGCGATCCATGTCGGCAGCGTTTGCATGCCGTAACTGCCGAGAACGGGCTGTACCTCATGCGTGTCGAGCGAGGTCGCCCCCTCTTCGATAGCCTGCTGCAGCAGTCGGTGGACGTCGACGGCATTCGCAGTCAGGTTACCTGGTAAAGCCGGGGTTTCACGCAGTTGCTTTTGGTTACGACGGTATTCCACCATATGCATAAATGCGGTGATAGTGCCTTCTGGTGTGCGATACGTCGGCAACCCGGCTTCACTGAACAGCCGGCGTGCCTCCTGAGAGGAAAATTCACCGCACCAGTTGGTGAGCACGGTAACGTATTTGCCGCGCGGATGATTACGCACAGCGTCAATGAGCGTCCGCGCGCTTTCAGTACCAGGCGCAACCGCACTGGGCGAGTGGATGATCATGAGCGCGTCGAAATCCTGGCTGTCCAGCAAAATTGAAATGGCCTTTATATAGCGCTCGCTGCTGGCATCATCGCGTAAATCCAGCGGGTTTCCGGGTGCGACGCTGACGGGTAATGCCTCACGCAGGTGTTGAAGCGTCTCTTCGCCGAGCGTAGCCAGCTTGCCGTTGCGTAGCCAGAGCTCATCCAGTGCCAGCGCTGCAGGTGCCGCCCCATTGCTGACAATCATTAGCTTTTCGCCGCGTAACGGACGCATATGGCTCAGCGTCTCAACGGCGGAAAAAAGCTCGTGCGTATCCTGCACCCGAAGTAAACCGGCACGCTGGATCGCGGCATCCCACGCGGGATCCATACCTGAATGCGAATTCAGCAGACGCTGCGCCGCCGGGCTACGCCCACTTTTGATGACCAGGATCGGTTTATTGCGCGATGCGCTACGCGAAGCTGACACAAAACGACGGGCATCGCTTAAGTGCTCGAGGTAGAGAAGAATCGCGCTGGTTTTACTGTCTCTGGCCAGAAAATCCAGCAGTTCATCTACGTCGATATCGAGGCTATCACCCAGAGCGATGAAGTAGGAGAATCCCATCTCACGTTGCTGCGCCCAGTCGAGAATGGTGTTCGATACGGCTGCCGACTGCGAGATAAAGGCCAGTTTGCCTTTGCGGATAGGCACCGGGGAGAAGCTGGCGTTCAGTCCTTGCCATGGTGCGAGCAGTCCCAGACTGTTTGGCCCCAGAATACGCATCTGAAAGCGACCGGCACAAGCAAGGAGTTCTGGCTGCTGTTCAGGAGGTGAGGAGAGGATAATGCAGGTTTTGCACCCTTTTTGGCCAAGTGACTCCAGTAAGTCCAGATTCCGTTTCGCATGCGTACAGATGATGGCGAGGTCGGGAACGAAGGGCAGGCTCTGAATATCTGGCCACGCAAGCACGCCCTGAACGGCTTTATAAGCAGGGGTGACGGGCATAACAGGGCCATTAAATCCGCCAGCCAGCAGGTTACGCATCATCAGGTAACCCGCACGGTCCGGTTTCATGGAGGCACCAATAACGGCAATGGATTTAGGTCGTAGTAGCGCTTCTAACCCTCGCTGGCTCATGCAACTCTCCTGTGAATGCAAGCGGCCTGATGATTTTAAACGCTTTCTGCCTCGGCTGCTGTGACGCTGCCCTTATGA
The DNA here is from genome assembly GCF_057444735.1 of Enterobacter sp. B79-1. Classification (NCBI taxonomy): domain Bacteria; kingdom Pseudomonadati; phylum Pseudomonadota; class Gammaproteobacteria; order Enterobacterales; family Enterobacteriaceae; genus Enterobacter; species Enterobacter sp. B79-1. The sequence continues at coordinate 221,490 of NZ_JBYAZJ010000008.1, read as the reverse complement.
ACGGTTTTTCCTGCCAGGTAACGCTCGCGGAAACAGGAAAAATGGCTGCCTAACGCGCTGGCGGCCAGGGTATCTCCGGCCAGATCCAGAAGCGCAATTGCCACTTCCGCCGTACAATATTGCCCGTCAGCATGGGCTTCACGCAGGCGATAGGCCGAGACGCGAGACAAATCGACCGAAATCACCGGTAAAGCATCCAGATAGGGGCTTTTGCGGAACATTTTTCGCGCTTCGGTCCAGGTGCCGTCCAGCATAATAAACAGCGGCGGTTTACCGGATGGCGGCGCAGAAAGAACCTGACGCTGTTCTCCCGCGTAGGACGCCGGGAAAACCACCATTGGCTGATAGTCGGGGTTTGTGACTAAATCGAGCAGTGCCTGAGGGGGGTCTGTACGAGACCATTGAAACGCGGCGGTATTCGGTAAAATATCGGCGATAAGACGCCCCGTATTGCTGGGCTTCATCGGCTCGGTATCGAACATGACGAGACAAAAACGGCTTTCCGCCGTACTCGGGGTAAGCGTCTCGCAGAGGCAAACCTTCAGCGGCAGCAGGCAGCGCTGACAGCGGCGGATACGGTTGCCGCGGGCAAGAAACGGGCGCGTGGCGCGCGCAAGGCGTTCGGCGCGTAATTGGAGAACAGCGTTATCAGTCATGGGCGAAATGCAGGAAAAACCCTATTTTCGCAGAGGCGAGAACGGGGCACAAGATGTGCCCCGCGATTGTTACAGCGACTCGTTTAACCAGCTTTCAAATGGTGCCTTCGGAACTGCGCCGTTGAGCATGTCGATCACTTCACCATTTTTGAAAATCATAATGGTCGGGATGCTGCGAATACGAAAACGTGCGCTCAGTTCGCGCTCGGCTTCGGTGTTCACCTTAACGAAACGCATTTTTCCACTACGCTCTTCGGCCACGTCTTCGAAGATCGGCGCAAAGCTGCGACAGGGGCCGCACCACGGTGCCCAGAAATCGACCACCACAGGAAGATCGTCCTTGAGGAGTTTGTCCAGCGTAGCACCCGTCGCGTTAATGACATCGCCATCAAATAATTCATGGCCACAACGTCCGCATTTCGCACCATCTTCCATCCGATCGTCCGGAATGCGATTAAGAGCCTGACAGTTGGCACATACGGTATTCATAACTAACCTCTGATAGAACCGTGGGACAGCGGCAGAACGCCGATAATGTTTCTAATATGTTACATATTATCAATGAGCCTGTTTGAAACAACAATGCGTTTTATTCAATGAGAACAATAGTCACAGGCTTTTGTACGAAATTATGGCTATGCGCTGGCACATCGGGTAATCTGCGCGCTTCGCGCAGCGCTGGTGGAGAAAAGCATGAACGACGAAATGAAAAACAAAAGCGGCAAGGTCAAAGTGATGTATGTCCGCAGTGATGATGACTCTGATAAACGCACCCAAAATCCGCGTACCGGAAAAGGGGGCGGGCGTCCGGCGTCTTCTCGTGCAGACGGTGGCCGTCGCCCCGCCCGCGATGACAAAAATACCCGCGGTGATGACCGCAAACGTGACGATCGCAAACGCGATGACCGTCCGCGTTCCGACCGCCCACGTAATGACCGTCCACGCGACGATCGTCCGCGTGATGACTTCTCACGCGATAACGCCTCACCGTGGCGCACCGTTTCTCGCGCTCCTGGCGATGAGACGCCAGAAAAAGCCGATCACGGCGGTATCAGCGGTAAGAGCTTTATCGACCCGGAAGTGCTGCGCCGTCAGCGTGCGGAAGAGACCCGCGTGTATGGCGAGAATGCCTGTCAGGCCCTGTTCCAGAGCCGTCCTGAGTGTATCGTCCGCGCCTGGTTTATCCAGAGCGTGACTCCGCGCTTCAAAGAAGCGCTGCGCTGGATGGCCGCGAACCGCAAAGCCTACCACGTTGTGGATGATGCCGAGCTGACCAAAGCGTCCGGTACCGAACACCACGGCGGCGTTTGCTTCCTGATCAAAAAACGTAACGGCACCACCGTGCAGCAGTGGGTCAGCCAGGCGGATGCCGATGACTGCGTGCTGGCGCTGGAAGATGTGGGGAACCCGCACAACCTGGGTGCGATGATGCGTAGCTGCGCGCACTTTGGCGTGAAAGGCGTACTGTTGCAGGATGCCGCGCTGCTGGAATCCGGTGCCGCGATCCGTACTGCGGAAGGCGGAGCAGAGCACGTACAGCCGATCACCGGCGACAGCGTTCTGGATGCCCTTGAGCAGTTCCGTAAAGCGGGCTATTCCATCGTGACCACCTCGAGCCATGCCGGTACGCCGCTGTTTAAAGCGACGTTGCCACGTAAGATGGTGTTGGTGTTAGGTCAGGAACGCGATGGTCTGTCTGATGCAGCGCTCTCCAGTGCGGATCTGAGCGTCTCTATTGACGGGACAGGCAATGTGGAAAGTCTGAACGTTTCCGTTGCAACCGGCGTGCTGCTGGCTGAATGGTGGCGTCAGAATAAGGCATAAGCCTCTTATGTGCCGGGCCTGACCCGGCACATTCAAATCCTACTCGCTCTCTGCCGGTAACACAGGCATCCAGTCAATTGGCGTTTCGCCACGTTTTTCCAGCCATTCATTCGCCAGAACAAAATGATTACTGCCAAAGAAACCGCGATGAGCAGACAGCGGTGACGGGTGCGGTGCTTTCAACACGTGATGACGCTGACGGTCAATAATCGCCCCTTTCTTCTGCGCGTGAGAACCCCAGAGTAAAAACACCACTCCTTCGCGATGCTCGTTGATCAGGCTGATGACTTTATCGGTAAAGGTCTCCCATCCAAGGCTGGCGTGCGAGTGCGCCTGGCCCGCGCGCACGGTCAGGACGGTATTCAATAGCAGCACACCTTGATGCGCCCAGCTTTCCAGGTAGCCGTGGTTTGGCCGGGTAAACCCGGGCACGGTTCCCTCAAGCTCTTTATACATGTTGAGCAGAGAAGGGGGGATAGCCACGCCCGGACGTACGGAAAACGCCAGCCCATGCGCTTGCCCTGGGCCGTGATAGGGATCCTGACCCAAAATAACCACTTTTACATCGCTCAGTTCGGTATAGCGAAAGGCGTTGAACACATCTTTCTGCGGCGGGTAAATTGTCTGTCCGGACTGGCGCTCAGCAGCAACGGTGCTGAGTGTATTGATAAAATAAGGCTGCTGTTTTTCTTCTGCCAGCACGTCATGCCAGGTTAAAGGTGTCGTCATCTCGCTCTCCTGCGAATCTCAATCTGTGACTAGCTTACCTGTTTAACCCCGGTGAGCAAAATTACACGCTGAAATGTGCGCTAAGTGGCTAAATTTATGTTGAAAAGATGCAGGGCAAGTTGAATTGGTAAGGCTGTGAAATTGATCTAAAACAATAAATTCAAACCACACTCTTTATGTGGTTGGTGTTTTTGTTGATTTAAATCAATAAATCACCGAGGTGTGAATGATATATATACACACAAGAAACAATGGTTTTACCAATTGGCCGCGAGAGGCCGACATCAGTTAATGTAGCCTAGGGAGGCAACACATGATTACAGGTATCCAGATTACTAAAGCTGCAAATGACGATCTGCTCAACTCTTTCTGGCTGCTGGACAGCGAGAAAAACGAAGCGCGCTGTGTCGTAGCGAAAGCGGGTTTTGCAGAAGACGAAATCGTGCCAGTGAGCAAACTGGGCGAAATCGAATACCGTGAAATCCCAATGGAAGTGAAACCAGAAGTGCGCGTTGAAGGTGGTCAGCACCTGAACGTTAACGTGCTGCGTCGCGAAACGCTGATGGACGCCGTTGAGCACCCTGAAAAATACCCACAGCTGACCATTCGTGTGTCTGGCTATGCGGTACGCTTCAACTCACTGACTCCAGAACAGCAGCGCGACGTTATTGCCCGTACCTTTACTGAAAGCCTGTAAGGGTTTCAGCCACGGGGGTGGAATAAAAAAGCCGGGAAATTTCCCGGCTTTTTTTTACTCTTCAGTTTTCGTTTCTGGCGCGGCAGCGCTTGGCTTGCGACGTTTACCAATATTTTTGGTGTCGCGGTGGCGTTGCTTAACGCGCGGCTTCTCTTTTTCTTTCTCTTTTCTCTCAGCACGTTTCGCGAGCGCTTTTTTGGACGGCTTGCCCGTCATTTTTTCGCTCGGCGCACGGGTGGTCGGGCGAAGCTCATCAATGACGCGCGCTTTCAGCGGCTCATCAACATAGCGGCCAATCTTCTGCAGCAGCAGGTAGTCATGTGCTTCAACCAGTGAAATCGCAATCCCTTTGCGGCCCGCGCGGCCGGTACGGCCAATACGGTGCAGATAGGTATCTCCGCTGCGCGGCATATCGAAGTTAATGACGTGGCTGACGTCCGGGATGTCGATCCCGCGTGCGGCAACGTCAGTCGCAACCAGCACGTTCACGCGGCCATCGGTCAGACGCTTGATGCCTTCGGTGCGCTTGATCTGCGCCATCTCGCCTTCAAGATAGCAGTTGTTGATCCCGGCGTTACGCAACATTTCAGCCAACTCGTGCACGCGCTCGCGCTTACGCACAAACACGATTGTGCGCAGAGCGTCTTCCTGCTTCAGCAGGTGTTTCAGCAATTCTACTTTGTGCTCGAGGTTGTCCGCGCGGTAGTACCACTGGTGGATCTTCTTACGCTCACGGGTGGACGGCGTCGCCGAGACTTCCACCGGATCTTCCAGCAGACGCTCTGCGAAGTCTTTGATCGCTTCCCCTTCGAGAGTGGCAGAGAACAGCATTGTCTGGTTACGCCAGCGCGTTTCACCCGCAATGTGTTCAATATCCTGCGCGAAGCCCATGTCCAGCATGCGGTCGGCTTCGTCGAGGATCAGCGTTTCAACCGCGCGGCAGTCGAAGTTCTCTTCTTTGATGTACTGCAGCAGGCGGCCGGTCGTCGCAACGACGATGTCCTGGTTTTCACTGAACACTTCGGCGTGGTTCATGTACGCAACGCCGCCGGTGATGGTGGCGATATCCAGATGAGTATTTGCCGCGAGTTCACGCGCGTGATCGGCAACCTGCATTGCCAGTTCGCGCGTAGGCGTCAGAATTAAAATACGCGGTGGGCCTGATTTTTTACGTGGGAAATCGAGCAGGTGCTGCAAGACAGGCAGCAAGTAGGCTGCTGTTTTCCCCGTGCCGGTTGGCGCAGAACCGAGCACATCGCGGCCCTCAAGCGCAGGCGGAATGGCCGCGGCCTGAATGGCGGTCGGGCGTGTAAAGCCTTTGCTCTCAAGTGCATTGAGCAGGCTTTCATCGAGTTCAAGTTCGGAAAAAGTCGTTACAGTCATGTTCTACCTCTGTGTGGGGCGCTGATTATAGACGTTACGGCTGTAATCTTCATCTGTTTGTATGGATATCGCTTTTCGACCACTTCGCTTTCCCCTATGCTACTCCAGTTTCACTTAGAAGGTTGCCCTGACATGTCTCAACTCAAAGCGCAGCTGCGCCGCGATGGTTTTACGTTTAAGCAGTTTTTTGTGGCGCACGATCGCTGTGCGATGAAAGTCGGTACAGACGGTATTTTACTGGGTGCCTGGGCACCTGTCGCAGGTGTTAAGCGTATTCTTGATATCGGTACGGGCAGCGGGCTGGTGGCGTTGATGCTGGCGCAGCGCACGGAAGAACATGTCACCATTGATGCCGTCGAACTGGATGCGCAGGCCGCAGGGCAGGCGAGTGAAAATGCTGCGGAATCCCTCTGGGCACCACGCCTTTCCGTTGAGTGTGCGGATATTCTTGCCTGGGCGCCTGAGCAAACTTCACGTTACGATCTCATTGTCAGTAACCCTCCTTACTACGAACCCGGCGTGGAGTGCGGTACGCCCGAGCGCGAACGGGCTCGTTATACCGGTTCACTCGATCATAAGGCGCTGTTAACCAGTGCGGCTGAGCTGATCTCTGAAGAGGGTTTTTTCTGCGTGGTACTGCCAGAAAGTACCGGCAATAACTTTATTGAGATTGCCCGGGAGATTGGCTGGAATCTGCGTTTACGCACCGACATTTCGGACACTGAAGGGCGGTTGCCGCATCGTGTGTTGCTGGCTCTCTCACCGAAAGAAGGGGAGTGTTTCAATGACAGAATGGTCATCCGTGGGCCAGACCAGCGTTACTCCGAAGATTACACTGCTCTGACCCAGGCGTTCTATCTGTTTATGTGAGCGTGAGGAGACAAGACCGACGGGCCGGACGCTTCCAGCTGATCGGGATAGTCCAGGGTGTAATGCAGCCCGCGACTCTCTTTACGCATCATTGCGCAGCGTACGATAAGCTCCGCAACCTGTACCAGGTTGCGCAGTTCCAGCAGGTTATTGGAGACACGGAAATTGGCGTAATACTCATCAATCTCCTGCTGTAGCATCGTGATGCGGCGCAGGGCGCGTTCAAGACGTTTTGTCGTCCGTACAATCCCAACGTAGTCCCACATAAACAGCCGCAGTTCGTGCCAGTTATGCTGGATAACAACCAGTTCGTCCGGATTTTCTACACGACTTTCATCCCAGGCTGGCAAATGCTCTGTTTCACGTGCATACGGCATACGGCTGGTAATATCCTCTGCTGCAGACCATCCGTATACCAGACACTCCAGCAGCGAGTTTGAGGCCATGCGGTTCGCGCCGTGCAGGCCGGTATAACTCACTTCTCCAATGGCGTACAGGCCGTCCACGTCGGTGCGGCCGTGATCGTCAACCATCACGCCACCACAGGTATAGTGGGCTGCAGGCACAATGGGCACCGGGTCGCAGGTCAAATCGATGCCCAGGCCCAGCAGTTTTTCATAAATCATCGGGAAGTGCTGACGAATGAACTCAGCTGGCTTATGGCTGATATCCAGATACATACAATCCACGCCAAGACGTTTCATTTCATGGTCGATTGCGCGAGCGACAATATCGCGCGGGGCCAGTTCGCCCCTGGCATCAAAGTCAGGCATAAAGCGGGAGCCGTCGGGACGCTTCAGGTAAGCGCCTTCTCCGCGCAGGGCTTCCGTCAGCAGAAAATTACGCGCCTGAGGATGGAACAGGGCTGTTGGATGGAACTGATTGAACTCAAGGTTCGCCACGCGACAACCGGCACGCCAGGCCATGGCTATACCGTCTCCGGAGGCAATGTCCGGGTTAGTCGTGTACTGATACACCTTAGAAGCACCGCCTGTCGCCAGGACGACCGCTTTTGCCCGGCAGGTTTCCACCTTCTCTTTATTACGATTCCACACCCAGGCACCGACGACGCGTCGCGTGCCCGGTAGACCAATTTTATCGGAGATAATCAGGTCAACCGCATTGCTACGCTCAAGGACGCGAATATTAGGATGGCTAAGCGCTTTACTGACCAGCGTGGTTTCAACCGCTTTTCCGGTCGCGTCTGCCGCATGAAGGATCCGACGATGGCTATGTCCGCCTTCACGGGTCAGGTGGTAGCTCTCTTCACCGTTAGGCTGGACGTGGGTATCAAACAGCACCCCCTGATCGATAAGCCACTGTACGCAATGTCGGGCGTTGCTGGCGACAAACTCTGCGGCATGTTCATCCACAATCCCCGCCCCGGCAATGAGGGTGTCTTCAACGTGCGAGGCAATGCTGTCCGTTTCATCAAACACGGCCGCAATTCCGCCTTGCGCATAGAAAGTTGAACCCTCGCTCATCGGGCCCTTACTCAAGACGATCACGTTCTGGTGCTCAGCAAGGCGCAGCGCAAGGGAGAGACCAGCAGCACCGCTGCCGATGATCAGTACATCACAATGAAGTTCTGGCGTTGTGTTCATGATGTTTGTTTAATTTACTAAACAGTGTTTGGCCAGAATAGCACCTGACTGAGACGTTTCGCACGTTTTTTTTGTATGTTGTTATGGTGACTAAACGTAAAGTCAGAGCTAAACAAGAGGTAAATGAACGAAAATATTTTGCGAAGCAGATCGTTAGCTTCAGATTTTGTGGTGAAATAAAGCCGGTGTTGCGTTACTCTTCTGACGATAAAGTTGATGATTCTTGTCAGAAAGTGGGTGCGTATCGTGATCAGACTTATAATGAGAGAAAATGATCGGTCTGCGGCGCGATGAACAAAAACAAAAGCGTGACGGAACTTATTGAAGAATAGACGCTCTAAGCCAGTGCTTGCTCAAAGTACAATGCTGTTAGAGTGGCGTTTCGATAGCGCGTGGAATTTAGGTTTGGGGAGACATTACCTCGGATGAGCGAGCAGTTAACGGACCAGGTCCTGGTTGAACGGGTCCAAAAGGGAGATCAGAAAGCCTTTAACCTACTGGTGGTTCGCTACCAGCATAAGGTGGCGAGTCTGGTTTCTCGCTATGTCCCCTCGGGAGATGTTCCTGATGTGGTACAAGAGTCTTTTATTAAGGCCTATCGTGCGCTGGATTCATTCCGGGGAGATAGTGCTTTTTATACCTGGCTGTATCGCATTGCCGTGAATACAGCAAAAAATTATCTGGTCGCTCAGGGCCGTCGTCCGCCTTCTAGTGATGTGGACGCAATCGACGCCGAAAACTTCGAAAGTGGCGGCGCGTTGAAAGAAATTTCGAACCCTGAGAACTTAATGTTGTCAGAAGAACTGAGACAAATCGTTTTTCGCACGATCGAGTCGCTCCCGGAAGATTTACGCATGGCAATTACGTTACGGGAGTTGGATGGCCTAAGCTATGAAGAGATAGCGGTCATCATGGATTGTCCGGTCGGCACGGTTCGTTCACGAATTTTCCGTGCGCGAGAAGCAATTGATAATAAAGTTCAACCGCTTATCAGGCGTTGACGATAGCGGGATACTGGAAAAGGTATTAGGCATGCAGAAAGAACAACTTTCCGCTTTAATGGATGGTGAAACGCTGGATAGTGAGCTGCTCAATGAGCTGTCTCATTCTCCCGAAATGCAAGAGACCTGGGAGAGCTATCATCTCATCCGTGACACCTTACGTGGTGATACCGGCGAGGTTCCCCATTTCGATATCTCGGCTCGCGTCATGGCGGCCATCGAGAACGAGCCAGTACATCAGACCACTCCGCTGATTCCTGAAGCTCAGCCCGCGCCTCACCAGTGGCAGAAAATGCCGTTCTGGCAAAAGGTGCGTCCGTGGGCCAGCCAGCTTACCCAAATGGGTGTGGCTGCTTGCGTATCGCTTGCAGTTATCGTTGGCGTCCAGCACTATAACACTCAGTCTGAAGCCAATCAGCAGCCTGAAGCGCCAGTGTTTAATACACTGCCGATGATGGGCAAAGCCAGCCCGGTTAGCCTGGGCGTACCGGCAGATGCTTCCGCAAGCGGCGGTCAGCAACAGCAGGTACAAGAGCAGCGCCGTCGCATCAATGCGATGTTGCAGGATTATGAGTTGCAGCGTCGTCTGCACTCCGAACAGCTTCAGTTTGAGCAGGCACAAACCCAGCAGGCTGCTGTGCAAGTGCCCGGAAACCAAACTTTAGGAACGCAATCGCAGTAATGAAGCAACTTTGGTTCGCCATGTCTCTGATGACAGGTAGCCTGTTCTTCTCTGCCAACGCCTCGGCTGATGTTTCATCCGGGGCGTTGTTGCAGCAAATGAATCTGGCCAGCCAGTCACTCAATTACGAGTTGGCATTTATCAGCATTAATAAGCAGGGCGTCGAATCGTTACGCTATCGCCATGCCCGTCTTGATAACCAGCCGCTCGCCCAGCTTTTACAGATGGATGGTCCACGTCGGGAAGTGGTTCAGCGTGGCAATGAAATCAGCTACTTTGAACCTGGCCTGGAACCTTTCACTCTGAATGGCGACTATATCGTTGATTCCTTGCCATCGCTTATCTATACCGATTTCAAGCGTCTTGCGCCTTTCTACGATTTTATCGCGGTCGGCAAAACCCGCATCGCCGACAGACTCTGCGAGGTTATCCGCGTTGTTGCCAGAGACGGTACGCGTTACAGCTACATCGTCTGGATTGACGCAGAAACCAAGCTGCCAATGCGCGTTGACCTGCTCGACCGTGACGGTGAAACGCTGGAACAGTTCCGCGTCATCTCCTTCAGCGTGAATAATCAGGTGGGCAATAGCATGCAGAATCTTGCCAAAGCCAGCCTGCCGCCGCTGCTTTCTGTTCCTGCCGGTGATTCTGTGAACTTCAACTGGGTTCCTTCCTGGATCCCGCAAGGATTTAGTGAAGTCTCCAGTAGCCGTCGCCAGTTACCGACCATTGAAACGCCGGTCGAATCGCGTCTTTATTCAGACGGGTTATTCAGCTTCTCGGTGAACATCAACCGTGCAACGGCAAACAGTTCAGAACAAATGCTTCGTACCGGGCGCCGTACGGTGAGTACCACGGTACGTGATAACGCCGAGATCACCATCGTCGGGGAATTGCCGCCGCAAACGGCGAAGCGCATTTCCGACAGCATTAAATTCAGGGCTGCGCAATGATTAAAGAGTGGGCTACGGTCGTATCGTGGCAGGATGGTGTTGCGTTGGTGAGCTGTGACGTAAAAGCATCATGTAACAGTTGCGCGTCCAGAGCGGGTTGCGGCAGTCGCGTGCTCAACAAGCTGGGGCCGCAAACGTCGCATACGATCGCCGTCCCGAGCGAACAGCCGCTGGTGGCAGGGCAAAAGGTGGAACTGGGCATCGCAGAAGGCAGTCTGTTGACCTCCGCGATGCTGGTTTATCTCTCCCCACTGGTTGGTTTGTTTGTTATGGGCGGTATTTTCCAGACGTTGTTTGGCACCGATTTGGCTGCCATGTGTGGTGCTGCACTGGGTGGCGTAGGTGGATTTTGGCTTGCCAAAGGCCTGTCGCCAAAGCTCGCTGCACGTGAAGAGTGGCAACCCGTTATCCTCAATGTTGCACTCGCGCCTGACCAGCTTCGTGTCGAGACGCTCTCTTCTGAAGCCCGGTGATCCACCGGGCTTTATCATTATTTACATCTCAAAAAAGAAAACGCCGTTTCTTCGCGCTATGCTTGGCTCTAAGTGCATTTCCAGGTTGCGGGGATGTAGTGTAGAATGCTGCGTTTTCGCACTGAAAAACGTCAGGCTAAGAACAGCGGCCTCCAGGAATTCGTAAGGCATAATTATTTAACTATATGAAGAACATACGTAACTTTTCGATCATTGCTCACATTGACCACGGTAAGTCGACGCTGTCTGACCGTATTATCCAGATTTGCGGTGGCCTGTCTGATCGTGAAATGGCAGCCCAGGTACTGGACTCCATGGACCTGGAACGCGAACGCGGTATCACCATTAAAGCGCAGAGCGTGACGCTCGACTATAAAGCGACCGACGGTGAAACCTACCAACTGAACTTTATCGACACCCCTGGCCACGTTGACTTCTCCTATGAAGTTTCACGCTCGCTGGCGGCCTGTGAAGGCGCGCTGCTTGTGGTCGATGCCGGGCAGGGCGTAGAAGCCCAGACCCTGGCGAACTGCTACACCGCGATGGAAATGGATCTCGAGGTCGTGCCGGTTCTGAACAAAATTGACTTGCCTGCCGCCGATCCTGAGCGCGTAGCGGAAGAGATTGAAGACATCGTCGGCATTGATGCGACCGACGCGGTACGCTGCTCGGCGAAAACCGGCGTCGGTGTTCCCGATGTGCTGGAACGTCTGGTGCGTGATATTCCGCCACCGGAAGGTGACCCGGAAGCGCCGCTGCAGGCGCTGATCATCGACTCCTGGTTCGATAACTACCTTGGCGTTGTTTCGCTGGTGCGTATCAAAAACGGGACCATGCGTAAAGGCGACAAAATTAAGGTCATGAGTACCGGCCAGGTCTACAACGCTGACCGTCTGGGTATCTTCACGCCAAAACAGGTTGACCGTACCGAGCTGAAATGCGGCGAGGTAGGCTGGCTGGTCTGCGCGATTAAAGACATCCTCGGTGCTCCGGTGGGCGATACGCTGACGCTGGCACGTAACCCGGCGGACAAAGCGCTGCCAGGCTTTAAAAAGGTGAAGCCGCAGGTTTACGCGGGCCTGTTCCCGGTCAGCTCTGACGACTACGAAAACTTCCGTGATGCGCTCGGTAAGCTGAGCCTGAACGATGCTTCCCTGTTCTACGAACCAGAAAGTTCAACGGCGCTGGGCTTCGGTTTCCGCTGTGGCTTCCTTGGCCTGCTGCATATGGAGATCATTCAGGAACGTCTGGAGCGTGAATACGATCTGGATCTGATCACCACCGCACCGACCGTAGTGTATGAAGTGGAAACCACCTCGAAAGAAGTGATCTACGTCGACAGCCCGTCCAAGCTGCCGCCGCTGAACAATATTCACGAGCTGCGTGAGCCTATTGCTGAGTGTCACATGCTGCTGCCGCAGGAGTTCCTGGGCAACGTCATCACGCTCTGTATTGAGAAGCGTGGCGTGCAGACCAACATGGTTTACCATGGTAACCAGGTGGCGCTGACCTACGAAATCCCGATGGCGGAAGTGGTCCTCGACTTCTTCGACCGTCTGAAGTCGACCTCCCGTGGCTATGCGTCACTGGATTACAACTTCAAGCGTTTCCAGGCCTCTAACATGGTGCGTGTGGACGTGCTGATCAACAGCGAGCGCGTCGATGCGCTGGCGCTGATCACCCACAACGACAACGCGCCATACCGTGGTCGTGAGCTGGTTGAGAAGATGAAAGAGCTGATCCCGCGTCAGCAATTTGACATCGCGATTCAGGCGGCCATTGGTAACCACATCATCGCCCGTTCTACCGTTAAACAGCTGCGTAAAAACGTCCTGGCAAAATGCTACGGCGGTGACGTCAGCCGTAAGAAAAAGCTGCTGCAGAAGCAGAAAGACGGTAAGAAGCGTATGAAGCAGGTCGGTAACGTTGAGCTGCCGCAGGAAGCATTCCTTGCCATTCTTCATGTTGGTAAAGACGGCAAATAACCCTTAAGGAGTTGGCATGGCGAACATGTTTGCCCTGATCCTGGTCATCGCTACCCTGGTGACAGGTCTGCTGTGGTGTCTGGATAAGTTTATCTTCGCCCCAAAACGCCGTGAACGTCAGGCTGCCGCACAGGCAGCCACTGGCGATGGGCTTGATGCGAAAACCCTGAAGAAAGTTGGCCCGAAACCGGGCTGGCTGGAAACGGGAGCCTCGGTATTTCCGGTGCTGGCAATTGTGCTGGTGGTGCGTTCGTTCATTTACGAGCCTTTCCAGATCCCATCAGGTTCCATGATGCCAACACTGCTGATTGGCGATTTTATTCTGGTTGAGAAGTTTGCCTACGGCATTAAAGATCCGATCTACCAGAAAACGCTGATCGAAACCGGTCATCCGAAACGTGGCGATATCGTGGTGTTTAAATACCCGGAAGATCCGCGACTGGACTACATCAAGCGCGCGGTGGGTCTGCCGGGTGATAAAGTTACCTACGATCCGGCCTCGAAGGAAGTCACCGTTCAGCCGGGCTGCAGTTCCGGTACCGCATGTGAAAACGCGCTGGCCATCACCTACTCAAACGTTGAGCCAAGTGATTTTGTGCAGACCTTTGCCCGTCGTAACGGCGGTGAAGCGACCAGCGGCTTCTTCCAGGTACCGAAAGGCGAGACCAAAGAGAACGGCATCCGCCTGGTTGAGCGCAAAGAGACGCTGGGTGATGTCACCCATCGTATCCTGACGGTACCAATCGCGCAGGATCAAGTGGGTATGTATTACCAGCAGCCGGGTCAGCAGCTTGCCAGCTGGATCGTACCGCCAGGTCATTACTTCATGATGGGCGATAACCGCGATAACTCTGCCGATAGCCGCTACTGGGGCTTTGTGCCGGAAGCGAATCTGGTGGGTAAAGCGACGGCGATCTGGATGAGTTTTGAGAAGCAGGAAGGCGAATGGCCGACCGGGGTACGCCTGAATCGTATTGGCGGGATCCATTAATTCTCACGAAAAGAGCACGTAGCCGCATTATTTCGCGGCTACGTGAATTATTTCCACGATAAATCTCTTCGAACTAACGACATCCCTTGTCGTTGTGTATAGAATATTCCCCCGAAGTTTAAGGTTGGCCCTGCAAGGGAGCCACGGCACACGAAACCGCGTTGGTTTTCTCAGGTCGGTTTCGTGTGCTGCATTTTTGACGCATTCATTTATTGGTATCGCATGAACCCCATCGTAATTAATCGGCTTCAACGGAAGCTGGGCTACACTTTTCATCATCAGGAGTTGTTGCAACAGGCATTAACCCACCGCAGTGCCAGCAGCAAACACAATGAGCGCCTCGAGTTTTTAGGTGACTCTATTTTAAGTTTCGTGATTGCGAATGCGCTTTATCATCGTTTCCCGCGTGTGGACGAGGGTGATATGAGCCGCATGCGTGCCACGCTGGTTCGGGGTAATACCCTTGCGGAAATCGCGCGTGAATTTGAACTGGGCGAATGTCTGCGTCTTGGACCGGGTGAACTGAAAAGCGGCGGCTTTCGTCGTGAATCTATTCTTGCCGATACGGTCGAAGCATTAATTGGTGGTGTGTTCCTGGACAGCGATATCCAGACCGTAGAAAAGCTGATCCTGAACTGGTATCAGAGCCGTCTGGACGAAATCAGTCCGGGCGATAAACAAAAAGATCCGAAAACGCGTCTGCAGGAATATTTGCAGGGTCGTCATCTGCCGCTGCCATCCTATCTGGTGGTGCAGGTACGTGGCGAAGCGCACGATCAGGAATTTACCATCCATTGCCAGGTCAGTGGCCTGAGTGAACCGGTGGTGGGCACAGGTTCAAGCCGTCGTAAGGCTGAACAGGCTGCCGCCGAACAGGCGTTAAAAATGCTGGAGCTGGAATGAGCATCGACAAAACCTATTGCGGATTTATTGCCATCGTCGGACGTCCGAACGTTGGTAAATCCACCCTGCTGAATAATCTGCTTGGGCAGAAGATTTCCATCACCTCGCGTAAGGCGCAGACCACGCGTCACCGCATCGTCGGCATCCATACTGAAGGCGCGTATCAGGCGATCTACGTCGATACCCCGGGCCTGCACATGGAAGAGAAGCGTGCCATCAACCGTCTGATGAACAAGGCGGCGAGCAGCTCGATTGGCGACGTAGAGCTGGTGATTTTCGTTGTTGAAGGCACCCGCTGGACGCCGGACGACGAGATGGTGCTGAACAAGCTGCGTGACGGCAAAACGCCGGTCATTCTCGCGGTCAACAAAGTTGATAACGTGCAGGAAAAGGCCGACCTGCTGCCGCATCTGCAGTGGCTCGGAAGCCAGATGAACTTCCTCGACATCGTTCCGCTGTCTGCTGAGACCGGCCTGAATGTGGATACCATCGCGGGCATCGTGCGTAAGCATCTGCCGGAAGCGATTCATCACTTCCCGGAAGACTACATCACCGATCGCTCTCAGCGCTTTATGGCGTCTGAAATCATCCGTGAAAAGCTGATGCGTTTCCTGGGCGCTGAACTGCCGTACTCTGTGACGGTGGAGATCGAGCGTTTCCAGACCAACGAACGCGGTGGCTACGACATCAACGGCCTGATCCTCGTTGAGCGCGAAGGGCAGAAGAAGATGGTGATCGGCAACAAAGGCGCCAAGATAAAAACCATCGGTATCGAAGCCCGTAAGGACATGATGGAGATGTTCGAAGCGCCGGTTCACCTCGAACTGTGGGTGAAAGTGAAATCTGGCTGGGCCGATGATGAGCGTGCTCTGCGCAGCCTCGGTTACGGCGAAGATCAGTAAACAAAGACGACGAGTATATGGAAGGTTGGCAGCGTGCCTTCGTTCTCCATAGTCGTCCCTGGAGCGAAACCAGCCTTATGCTGGACGTCTTCACGGAAGAGTCGGGCCGCGTGCGCCTTGTTGCGAAAGGCGCACGTTCCAAACGTTCTAACCTGAAAGGTGCCTTACAGCCTTTCACCCCGCTGCTGGTACGCTTTGGCGGGCGAGGGGAAGTCAAAACCCTGCGCAGCGCTGAAGCCGTCTCTCTGGCGCTTCCCCTTTCTGGCATCACGCTCTACAGCGGTCTGTATGTCAACGAACTCATTTCTCGCGTCCTTGAACATGAGACTCGCTTCTCGGAACTTTTCTTCGATTATCTGCACTGTATCCAGGCACTTGCTGGCGCAACCGGCACACCCGAGCCTGCGCTGCGCCGCTTCGAACTGGCGCTGCTGGGCCATCTCGGGTACGGCGTAGATTTTCTGCACTGTGCGGGTAGCGGGGACGAGGTAGAAGACACTATGACCTACCGCTACCGTGAAGAAAAAGGCTTTATCGCCAGTATCGTAATAGACAACAGCACTTTTACCGGGCGCCAGCTCCGGGCGCTGTATGAGCGCGAGTTTCCCGATCAGGACACCCTGCGCGCAGCAAAACGCTTTACCCGGATTGCCCTCAAGCCGTATCTTGGCGGCAAGCCCTTAAAGAGCCGCGAATTATTCAGGCAGTTTGTGCCGAAACGTTAGACCACAGAATCGAAAAGAAAACCGAGGATTGTCATGGCTGAATTACTGTTAGGCGTCAACATCGATCACATCGCCACGCTGCGTAATGCGCGCGGCACGGCGTATCCCGATCCGGTTCAGGCGGCGTTTATCGCTGAACAGGCTGGCGCTGACGGCATTACCGTTCACCTGCGTGAAGACCGTCGCCATATTACTGACCGCGACGTGCGCATTCTGCGCCAGACGCTGGACACCCGTATGAATCTGGAGATGGCGGTCACCGAAGAGATGCTGACCATTGCCTGCGAGACCCAACCGCATTTCTGCTGTCTGGTGCCGGAAAAACGCCAGGAAGTGACCACCGAAGGCGGTCTGGATGTGGCCGGGCAGCTCGACAAAATGCGCGATGCCTGCAAACGTCTGGCAGATGCCGGTATCCTGGTTTCTCTGTTTATCGACGCTGATTTCACCCAGATTAAAGCGGCGGCCGACGTGGGCGCACAGTATATCGAAATTCACACCGGCTGCTATGCCGATGCCAAAAACGACGCCGAGCAGGCGAAAGAGCTGGAGCGTATCGCCAAAGCGGCCACGTATGCCTCAAGCCTGGGCCTGAAGGTTAATGCCGGTCACGGCCTAACCTATCACAACGTGAAGGCCATTGCCGCGCTGCCGGAAATGCACGAGCTGAACATCGGCCACGCCATCATTGGTCGTGCGGTGATGAGCGGTCTGAAAGAGGCGGTTTCAGAAATGAAACGCCTGATGCAGGAAGCGCGTCAGTAATGGCCATTCTGGGCTTAGGCACCGATATCGTTGAAATAGCCCGCATTGAAGCGGTGATCGCCCGTAGCGGCGATCGCCTCGCAAGACGCGTGCTGAGCGATAACGAATGGGCCATCTGGGAGGCGCATCAGCAGCCGGTGCGTTTTCTGGCGAAGCGCTTTGCGGTTAAAGAGGCGGCAGCTAAAGCCTTCGGAACCGGCATTCGCAACGGCCTGGCGTTTAACCAGTTCGAAGTGTTTAACGATGAGCTGGGCAAACCGAGCCTGCGTCTGTGGGGGGAAGCGCAAAAGCTGGCGGAAAAGCTGGGGGTGAATCACATGCACGTGACGCTCGCCGATGAACGCCACTACGCCTGCGCAACGGTGATCATTGAAAGCTAGAGTTTGTCTGCATGATGCATCAGGACAAACTTATCCCATAACTGCTCTTCGTTCTCGACGTGGGCCGGATCCTTCAGGATAGTATTCGGGATCGGGCACACTTTCTGACAGGTCGGCGTTTCATAGTGGCCGATGCATTCCGTGCAGCGGTCGCTGTTAATCTCATAAATGCTGTCGCCCATCGAAATCGCCTGGTTCGGGCATTCGGGCTCGCACATATCGCAATTAATGCATTTTTTGGTAATTAACAGCGCCATCAGGAAATTCTCAGAAACAACACAAACTGGGCGGGCATTATACGCGTCAAACCAGTTTCTTTACCAGTTCTTCGCTGTGACGAATGCGTTCGGGCGCGCGCTCAAGATCCTGCTGCACCAGCGCCATAAACAGCAGATCCGTCAGCATCATTTGAGCACTGGTGGACGAAATAGCCGCGCTGCGCGTGGCCTGCTCCTCGGCAATGGTATATAAACAGCGCGTTGCCCGCTGCTGGAGCGCGTTTGGCGTAAAACCCGTGATCGCCAGAATTTTACCGCCGACGCGCAGCGCTTCATCGGTCGCCATATTGATCTCTCGACGTTCACCGGAATAAGAGATCGCCAGCAGTAAATCGTCAGGATCCATCGCCTGAACGGTGGCGAGCAGGGCGTGCATGTCCTGCTCCACTATCGCGTTGTAACCGATCTTCGTCAGCTTCCAGCCAAAGTTACGCGCCACTAGCCCGGATGCACCTATCCCGGTAAGAATAATGCGCCGTGCCGCGCGCAGCATCGCCACGCTTTCCAGCAGCTTCTCTTCGGTATTCACATCCAGTGTCGCATGCATGGCCGCCACGTTCTCTTTGATCAGCTTTTCGCCCACCAGACGCATCGGGTCATCGCCCCGGATCTGATTATGCACCGGCATCGACTGCGGATTGGGGTTACTCACCAGCGCTTCGCTGATCGCCAGCTTGAGGGCCGGAAAGCCCTTAAACCCGATTTTCTGGGCAAACTTCACCACGCTGGACTGGCTCACACCCGCCTCACTCGCCAGCTGCTGCGAGCTAAGATGGCGCGCGTGATCGGGTTGAGAAAGTAGAAAATCCGCCAGCTTCTTGTCGCTTTGGGCAAAGCCTGCATAACGCTGGCGAATGCGAATTAAACAGTTCATACGGTCTCCTGGCGAAAATGTGATTATCTGCTCAAATACGAATTTTGCTCGCCTGAATGAATTTTATATTCCACTATAGTGTGATTATTATGAATTAAAAATTCTTGAGGTACAAAAAATGAATCTTGGCTCACTGGTTTCTGAAACGCGTAACCCGCAAACCATGGATCTTGACGCACTCTCCACGCTGGAGCTGGTTAACCGCTTTAATCAACAGGATACGCTGGTCGCGCAGGCAGTGAAAGAGACATTACCAGAGGTGGCGAAGGCGGTTGATGCGGCCGCAGCTGCGCTAAAGGCCGATGGACGCATTATTTACATGGGCGCGGGCACCAGCGGACGTTTGGGGGTTCTGGATGCCTCCGAATGTCCGCCAACCTTTGGCGTTCCGCACGGCCTGGTGATCGGGCTGATTGCCGGTGGCCCAGGCGCGCTGCTGAAAGCCGTTGAAGGGGCGGAAGACAACAAACAGCTCGGTGAAGATGATCTCAAAGCGCTGAACCTGACCGCGCAGGATCTGGTGGTTGGGCTGGCGGCATCCGGGCGCACGCCGTACGTCATTGGCGGCCTGGAATACGCCAACCAGACAGGCTGCACGACGGTTGCCATCTCCTGTAACCCGGGCTCGCCGATTGCCCAGGTGGCCGCTATCGCCATCTCTCCGGTTGTCGGGCCGGAAGCGCTGACCGGTTCCACGCGCCTGAAATCCGGGACCGCGCAAAAGCTGGTGCTCAATATGATCTCCACCGGCGCGATGGTGAAGTTCGGCAAGGTTTATCAGAACCTGATGGTCGATATGCAGGCCACCAACGTCAAGCTGGTGGACAGAGCCTGCCGCATGGTGATGGAGGCGACAGGCGCAGGCCGTGAAGAGGCGGAAGCGGTCCTGAAACAAACCGATCACGATGTTAAACCGGCCATTCTGATGATCTTAAGCGGGCTGGACGCCGCGGCGGCGAGAGCCAAACTCGATGCGCATAACGGGTTCTTACGGGCTGCATTAGAAAACTAACAGAGGCGTGTATGGAAAAGACAGCAGCGCTCGCCAGCGGCATCCTGCAGGGGATCGGCGGAGAAAAGAATATCCAGCGTCTGGAAAACTGCATGACGCGCGTGCGCGTCGAGGTGCATAACGACGACGATCTTGATCTACCGCGCCTGAAGCAACTCCCCGGCGTAAGTGGATACGTCAAACAGGGGCAGCAGCACCAGCTTATTGTCGGGCCGGGAAAAGCGGCGCAGGTTGTTGATGCCATGCGCGCGCTGATGGTTGGTGGTGAGGCGACGGCCTCATTTGACGATGCCGAAAGCACCAAAGCGCAGGCAAAAGCCAAATACAAGGCGCCAATGAGCGATGCGCTGCGACAGCTGGCAAACGTCTTTATCCCGCTGATCCCGGCGTTTATTGCTTCGGGCCTGATCACCGGCATTATCAATATCCTCAAGCGGCCGGATATCGTCGGGGATTTTGCCACGCAGTATCCAAACCTGCTGGGGATCCTTGGGATCTTCGGCAGCGCAGTTTTCGCCATCATGAACATTCTGGTCGGGGTGAATACCGCGAAGGTGTTTGGCGGATCGCTGGCCATGGGCGGGGTAATGGCGGGCATCTTGTCCAGCCCGCAGCTGGCGCAGATCACGCTGTTTGGTGAGGCGCTCCAGCCCGGGCGCGGTGGGGTGATTGCCGTGCTGCTGGTGGTCATCCTGATGTGCTGGATTGAGAAAAGGCTCCGTGCGATCCTGCCAGGCTCGATTGAGCTTATCCTCAACCCGCTGCTGACCACGCTTATTACCGGTAGCGTCGCGGTGGTGGCACTCCAGCCGTTAGGCGGCTGGATCTCAGAAGCCATCGCCCACGGTGCGTCTCTGGCTATCGACCGTGGTGGCCTGCTGGTGGGGGCGGTGCTCTCTGGTACCTTCCTGCCGCTGGTGCTGACCGGCCTGCATCAGGGGCTGGTGCCGATCCACGTCGAGCTGGTGCAGGCGCACGGCTATAACGCGCTGCTGCCTATCCTGTCGATGGCGGGCGTGGGGCAGGTCGGCGCGGCGATTGCCGTACTGATGAAAACCCGCAACGCGCGACTGAAAAAAGTGATTAAAGGCGCGCTCCCGGTCGGGTTGCTCGGCATCGGCGAGCCGCTGATTTTTGGCGTTACGCTGCCGCTGGGGAAACCTTTCCTCGCAGCCTGTCTGGGCGGCGCGGTGGGCGGGGCGCTCATTAGCTACTGGAAAGTGGCGACGGTGATCACCTTTGGACTTTCCGGTTTACCGCTGGCATTAACCATCGTGACCGGAAAAATGATGCTCTATCTGTTAGGCTATTTAGTAGCGGTAATCGCCGGGTTCCTGTTTACCTGGCTGTTAGGATTCAACGACCCAGAGGAGTAAGGTTTGGCAAATCACGCGCGTCGCGTTGTCTTTTTCGACCTGGATGGAACGCTGCATCAGCAGGATATGTTTGGCACCTTTATGCGCTACCTGCTGCGGCGTCAGCCTCTGAATGCGCTGCTCGTCTTACCGCTCTTACCCGTGATTGGCATCGCGCTGCTGGTGAAAGGCCGTGCAGCGCGCTGGCCGATGAGCCTGCTGCTCTGGGGATGCACCTTTGGTCACAGCGAAGCACGGCTTAAACAGCTCGAACAGGATTTTGCGCACTGGTTTCGCGGCCATGTCGCCGCGTTTCCCGTGGTGCAGGCGCGTCTCACCAGCTACCTCGACGCGAACGATGCCGACATCTGGCTAATTACCGGCTCCCCGCAGACGCTGGTGGAGCAGGTCTATTTTGATACGCCCTGGCTGCCGCGCGTAAATCTTATCGCCACGCAAATTTCCCGCGCTTACGGCGGTTGGGTGCTGACTATGCGCTGCCTCGGGCACGAGAAAGTGGTTCAGCTGGAGAAGCGCATCGGCACGCCGCTGCGCCTGTACAGCGGCTACAGCGACAGCAAGCAGGACAACCCGCTGCTCTATTTTTGCCAGCACCGCTGGCGCGTCACGCCATCAGGTGAACTTCAGCAACTCGAATAGTCTTCTCTAAAACGGGCGTGTATAATGCCGCCCGCTTTTCGACTGGAGTACAACCGTTGTCCAACCCTGAACACAATCATGAATACTGGATGCGCCACGCGCTAACGCTGGCTCAACGTGCCTGGGATGAGGGCGAAGTGCCCGTGGGCGCGGTGCTGGTTCATCATAATCAGGTGATTGGCGAAGGGTGGAACCGCCCCATTGGCCGCCACGATCCTACCGCGCACGCCGAAATTATGGCGCTTCGTCAGGGCGGGCTGGTACTGCAAAACTATCGTCTGCTCGATACGACTCTGTACGTCACCCTTGAACCCTGCGTCATGTGTTCCGGCGCGATGGTGCACAGTCGTATCGGTACGCTGGTGTTTGGTGCGCGGGATGAAAAAACAGGCGCGGCCGGTTCGCTAATAGACGTGCTAGGCCATCCGGGGATGAACCACCAGGTGCAGACTATCGGTGGGGTACTTGCACCAGAGTGTTCGGGTCTGCTGAGTGACTTCTTTCGAATGCGCCGGCAGCAGAAAAAGCAACAAAAGGCAGAATTGAAGCAGGTGGACGATTAAGTTCGTCCGGTGCGACCACCGGGTAGCTCTGAGCCAGCTGTTTAGCTTCTGCCGCTTCTTTCTCTTTCTCCAGCAGATACCCCACCAGGCTTATCTGATACTTACGAATATTTTCAACGTAAGCGTAGGCTTCATGCCCGCGCGCATACCCGTAGGTCAGCTTGTTGTACCACGGTTTCTGGCTCAGCAGCGGCAGACGCTGTTTTACATCAGACCAGCTGTCCGGGTTACCTTTGGTTTTTGCCGTCAGCGCGCGCGCGTCCAGCATGTGCGCATAACCCATGTTGTAGGCGGCCAGTGCAAACCAAATCCGCTCTTCTTCCGGCACGGTCTCCGGTACTTTGGCCATCATATCCTGTAAATACTGTGCGCCGCCGCTGATGCTTTGCTCCGCATCGGTACGGTCATTGACGCCCAGGCTCAGCGCGGTATTTTTCGTCAGCATCATGAGACCACGCACGCCGGTCGGAGAGGTAGCCTGAGTATCCCAGTGGGATTCCTGATACGAAATCGCCGCCAGCAGCTTCCAGTCAATCTCCTGGGCGTATTTTTCGAACAACGGCTGCAGGTCCGGCAGGACGCTATCAACTGCGCGCAAGAAGCTGCGGGTGTCGACGTAATCGAAGTCATCACCATGGCCGAGGTATTTTTCTTCCAGGCGCGCCAGCGTACCGTCTTCATTGATGGCGTTATAGAAATCGAGCATGGCCGCAGAGAGGGTCTGATCGTTATCCAGTTGGGTAAACCAGGTCACCGGCTGTTCGTCAGTCACATCCAGCGCCACGGCGATTTCAGGGTGCACGCGCTGGAACAGGCTGATGGCCACCGAATCGGCAATGGTGTAGGGCAGCTTTTTGTCTTTAACCTGATCGAGCAGTTCTGTGGTGCCCAGTTTTGGGTCAATCGTCCAGCTCAGGTCAGGATACTTTTTCTCTTTGAGCGCGCGCAGGTCGTCAATCACGACATGGCCGGGGGCAATCGTCAGCTGTTGCTCGTTAATGGTGGCGAGCGAGCGCGGGCGCACGCTTCCCACGCGGTAAACCAACTGCTGGGAGACAGAGTAGTAGGTCGGGCCTGGCTGGTAGTTCTTGCTGCGCTCGCTGTTGTACACCAGCCCGGCTGCAAGGATATCGGCGTCGTCGTTATCCAGGTCATCGAACAATTGGCTGATGTTCTGACGCACGGTAATTTTGAGCTTAACACCCAGATAGTCGGCAAACTGCTGGGCCAGTTCATAATCCAGACCAATGGTTTTGCCGTTGATGTCGCCGTAAATCAGCGGAGAGGAGAGGGTACTGACGCGCAATTCCCCCCGCTCCTGAATGGCGGCGATACGGTTTTCGGCTTTACCGAACCAGGGGATAGAAGGCCAGAGGGCCACTGCCAGCAGCAACGTAACAATGCCGATGAGCAGATAATTAATCTTTAATTTTTTCAATTAGTTAATTCTCTGCGACGCCGGTTGCCTCAGTATGCTGTAGCCATGTTAAGAATAAGGTTTGCCATTGAATGAGCGGCATTTTGCGCAAAGTTACGCCACTTGGCAACAAATTAGAGAGACAGGTCACACCTATTGTTAAACCGCTGTGCAAATTTTATTTCGACGCAAACGGTTTCGTCGGCGCTCAGGATTCTCTATAATGACGCCCGTTTTCCCCCCTTGCGCACACTGTAAGCGCCCCGGCGCTTCGAAGACGAGAGACTTATGATGGAAATTCTGCGTGGTTCGCCTGCACTGTCTGCCTTCCGTATTACCAAACTGCTGGCACGTTTTCAGGCGGCCGACCTTCCGGTAAGCAATATTTACGCTGAGTATGTCCATTTTGCTGACCTGAATGCCCCCCTGAATGCAGAGGAGCGCGTACAGCTGGAACGCCTGCTCAAGTATGGTCCAAGCCTGAGCAGCCATACGCCAACCGGCAAACTGATCCTTGCGACGCCGCGTCCGGGCACCATCTCCCCCTGGTCTTCCAAAGCCACCGACATCGCCCACAACTGTGGTCTGAGCCAGATTAACCGTCTGGAACGCGGCGTGGCGTACTATGTTGAAGCCTCCACCCTGAACGACGCGCAGTGGCAGGCGGTTGCGGCTGAGCTGCACGACCGCATGATGGAGAGCGTATTTGCCTCTCTCGACGACGCGCAGAAGCTGTTCTCACACCATCAGCCTGCGCCGGTACAGAGCGTTGACCTGCTGGGGCAGGGCCGTCAGGCGCTGATTGACGCCAACCTGCGTCTCGGCCTGGCGCTGGCAGAAGACGAAATTGATTACCTGCAGGACGCGTTCGTTAAGCTCAACCGCAACCCGAACGACATCGAACTCTACATGTTCGCGCAGGCCAACTCTGAGCACTGCCGCCATAAGATTTTCAACGCCGACTGGATTATTGACGGCGAACAGCAGCCGAAGTCGCTGTTCAAAATGATCAAAAACACCATGGAGCAAACCCCTGACCACGTGCTGTCTGCCTATAAAGACAACGCCGCGGTAATGGAAGGTTCCGAGGTGGGCCGCTTCTTCGCCGATCGCGAAGCAGGGCGCTATGACTTCCATCAGGAGCCCGCGCATATCCTGATGAAAGTGGAAACCCACAACCACCCGACGGCGATCTCCCCGTGGCCGGGTGCGGCGACCGGCTCCGGCGGTGAAATCCGTGACGAAGGTGCGACCGGTCGTGGCGCTAAACCTAAAGCGGGTCTGGTCGGTTTCTCCGTCTCTAACCTGCGTATCCCGGGCTTTGAACAGCCATGGGAAGAAGATTTCGGCAAGCCAGAGCGCATTGTAACCGCGCTGGATATCATGACCGACGGCCCGCTGGGCGGCGCGGCGTTTAACAACGAGTTTGGTCGTCCGGCGCTGAACGGTTACTTCCGTACCTATGAAGAGAAAGTGGACAGCCACAACGGCGAAGAGCTGCGCGGTTACCACAAACCGATCATGCTGGCGGGCGGGATCGGCAACATCCGTGCCGATCACGTGCAGAAAGGCGAGATCGTCGTCGGCGCGAAGCTGATCGTGCTCGGTGGCCCGGCGATGAACATCGGTCTGGGCGGCGGGGCAGCGTCTTCTATGGCGTCCGGCCAGTCTGATGCGGACCTCGATTTTGCTTCCGTGCAGCGTGACAACCCGGAAATGGAGCGTCGCTGCCAGGAAGTGATCGACCGCTGCTGGCAGCTGGGCGACGCCAACCCGATTCTGTTCATCCACGACGTGGGTGCGGGCGGTCTGTCCAACGCCATGCCGGAGCTGGTGAGCGACGGTGGCCGCGGTGGCCGTTTCAACCTGCGCGATATCCTGAGCGATGAGCCGGGCATGAGCCCGCTGGAAATCTGGTGTAACGAATCCCAGGAGCGCTACGTGCTGGCGGTTGCCGCGGATCAGCTGCCGCTGTTTGACGAGCTGTGCCGCCGCGAGCGTGCGCCGTATGCGGTGATCGGTGAAGCGACCGAAGAGCAGCACCTTTCCTTAAGCGACACCCACTTTGACAACCAGCCGATCGATCTGCCGCTGGACGTCCTGCTCGGTAAAACGCCGAAGATGACCCGCGACGTGACAACCCGCAAAGCGGCGGGCAAAGCGCTGGATCGCCAGGGCATCACCGTGGCAGAAGCGGTTAACCGCGTGCTGCACCTGCCTGCCGTGGCGGAGAAAACGTTCCTGGTGACCATCGGCGACCGTACCGTGACCGGTATGGTATCGCGCGACCAGATGGTTGGCCCGTGGCAGATCCCGGTGGCGAACTGCGCGGTGACGACCGCGAGCCTCGACAGCTACTACGGCGAAGCGATGGCCCTGGGCGAACGCACCCCGGTGGCGCTGCTGGACTTCGCCGCCTCCGCACGTCTGGCGGTCGGTGAAGCGCTGACCAACATCGCCGCGACGCAGATTGGCGACATCAAACGTATCAAACTCTCTGCAAACTGGATGGCCGCAGCCGGTCACCCTGGCGAAGATGCTGGCCTGTATGAAGCCGTAAAAGCGGTGGGTGAGGAGCTGTGTCCTGCCCTCGGCCTGACCATTCCGGTGGGTAAAGACTCCATGTCGATGAAAACCCGCTGGCAGGAAGGCAGCGAGCAGCGCGAGATGACCTCTCCGCTGTCGCTGGTGATCACCGCGTTTGCCCGCGTGGAAGACGTGCGCCACACCGTTACGCCGCAGCTTGCGACCGAAGACAACGCCCTGCTGCTGATTGACCTGGGTAAAGGCCACAACGCGCTGGGTGCCACCGCGCTGGCACAGGTTTACCGCCAGCTCGGCGACAAGCCAGCCGATGTGCGCGACGTCGCGCAGTTGAAAGGCTTCTACGACGCCATCCAGGCGCTGGTGGCGGAGCGTAAGCTGCTGGCCTACCACGACCGTTCTGACGGCGGCCTGCTGGTGACGCTGGCAGAGATGGCCTTCACCGGCCACTGCGGCGTTGAAGCGAACATTGCCACGCTTGGCGAAGACCGTCTGGCGGCGCTGTTCAATGAAGAGTTGGGTGCGGTAATTCAGGTACGTGCCGCAGATCGCGACGCGGTTGAAGCGATTCTGGCGAAGCACGGTCTGGCAGACTGCGTCCACTATCTGGGCAAAGCCGTTCAGGGTGACCGCTTCGTCATTGAAGCAGACGGCCACGCGGTGTTCAGCGAAAGCCGCACCACGCTGCGCATGTGGTGGGCAGAAACCACCTGGCAGATGCAGCGCCTGCGTGATAACCCGGAATGTGCCGATCAGGAGCATAACGCGAAAGCGAATGACCAGGATCCTGGCCTGAACGTGAAGCTCTCCTTTGATATCAACGAAGATATCGCTGCACCGTACATTGCGACAGGCGCGCGTCCAAAAGTAGCCGTGCTGCGCGAGCAGGGCGTTAACTCCCACGTTGAGATGGCGGCTGCCTTCCATCGCGCGGGCTTTGACGCTATCGACGTCCACATGAGCGACCTGCTGGCCGGACGTACCGGTCTGGAAGATTTCCAGGCGCTGGTGGCGTGCGGCGGTTTCTCCTACGGCGACGTGCTGGGCGCGGGCGAAGGTTGGGCGAAGTCCATCCTGTTCAACAGCCGCGTGCGTGACGAGTTCGAAACCTTCTTCCATCGTCCGCAGACCCTGGCGCTGGGCGTGTGTAACGGCTGCCAGATGATGTCTAACCTGCGCGAACTGATCCCGGGCAGCGAAGCCTGGCCGCGCTTTGTGCGCAACCAGTCTGACCGCTTCGAAGCGCGCTTCAGCCTGGTGGAAGTGACCCAAAGCCCTTCTCTACTGCTGCAGGGAATGGTGGGTTCACAGATGCCAATCGCCGTTTCCCACGGTGAAGGTCAGGTAGAAGTGCGTGATGCTGCGCATCTGGCTCAGCTGGAGAGCAAAGGTCTGGTGGCGCTGCGCTTTGTCGATAACTTCGGCAAGGTGACAGAAACCTACCCGGCTAATCCGAACGGCTCCGCCAACGGTATTACGGCAGTCACCAGTGAAAGCGGTCGTGCGACCATCATGATGCCGCACCCGGAGCGCGTGTTCCGCACCGTGAGCAACTCCTGGCACCCGGAAAACTGGGGCGAGGATAGCCCGTGGATGCGTATCTTCCGCAACGCGCGTAAGCAACTGGGTTAAGTTTTAGCACCCTAACCCTTGTAGGCCCGGTAGGCGTGAGTGCCACCGGGCTTTTTTATGCGTGTCGCGAAATTGCGACAATCCTGCCTCGCCGATGTCTCCAAAAGGTGACATTTAACTTGTTGATTTATATAAGTAGAAAAATCATGGTCTAAAGGTGTTGTTAAATAGCGACACTTAGCCTGGAAATCATTCTGCCAACAAGTAATAGGTTGAGTGTATAAAACCCTTTCAATTCATCATGTTAATTTATTGTTTTGCAAACTGGCACGGCTGTTGCATAATATTAATCAGTGGCTCATTCACCTTCTTATGTCAGCCCCTTCGGGACGCGCTACATAAACTTAGAATGACGCACAAAAAGGTGCCTGCCGTCCAACTACTGATCATAGCGATGCTTTATCAGGACAGGGCGAAACGTCGAGTTAGGCACCGCCTCATTCCACAACAAAGCCGGGTTTTTACCCGGCTTTGTTGTATCTGAAGGGCAGACTCAGTTACGCTCTGCGTAAACCCCCATTAAGAGAGTAATGCGTTGAAACGCTGGTCTGTTTTCCCTCGCTCCCTGCGACAGCTCGTCATGATGGCATTCCTGCTGATCCTGCTCCCTTTACTGATACTGGCGTGGCAGGCCTGGCAAAGTCTCAATGCGCTAAGCGCGCAGGCGGCATTGACGAATCGCACGACGCTAATTGATGCAAGGCGAAGCGAAGCAATGACTAACGCCGCGCTGGAGATGGAGCGAAGCTATCGCCAGTATTGCGTGCTGGACGATCGCACCCTGGAGCGGGTTTACCAGAATCAACGTAAACGCTACAGCGAAATGCTGGATGCCCACGCGGGCGTGCTGCCGGACGACAAACTCTACCAGGCATTACGTCAGGACCTGAACGATCTGGCTCAGCTACAGTGTAAAAATAGCGGCCCGGATGCCGCCGCCGCCGCGCGGCTGGAAGCTTTTGCTAATGCCAATACGGAAATGGTCCAGTCTACACGCACGGTGATCTTCTCTCGCGGGCAGCAGCTGCAGCAGGAAATCGCCGAGCGCGGTCAATTCTTCGGCTGGCAGGCGCTGGTCCTGTTCCTGGTCAGTCTTGCTCTGGTTCTGCTGTTCACCCGCATGATTATCGGTCCGGTGAAGGGCATACAGCGGATGATTAACCGTCTGGGTGAGGGGAAGTCTCTCGGGGATACGGTTGTTTTCACCGGGCCGCGCGAGCTGCGTTCAGTGGGTCAGCGGATCATCTGGCTTTCCGAACGTCTGGCGTGGCTGGAAACGCAGCGTCATCAGTTCCTCCGTCACATTTCCCACGAACTCAAAACGCCTCTCGCCAGCATACGAGAAGGCACCGAGCTGCTGGCGGACGAAGTGGCTGGCCCGCTGACCTCTGAGCAAAAAGAGATTGTCGAGATCCTCGATGACAGCAGCCGGAATCTGCAAAAGCTGATTGAGCAACTGCTGGACTACAACCGTAAGCTGGCGGACGGGGCAGTGGTACTGGAAAATGTGGAGATTGCACCGATAGTGGATATGGTGATCTCCGCCCATAGCCTGCCAGCAAGAGCTAAAATGATGCATACCCAGGTCGATCTTAGCGAGCCCGCTTGTCTTGCAGAGCCCATGCTGTTTATGAGTGTTCTGGATAATCTTTATTCCAATGCGGTGCACTATGGTACTGAATCCGGTAACATTTATATCCGAAGCTACAGGGCGGGTTCCCGGGTGTTTATCGATGTAGCGAATACGGGCACCCCGATTCCGGATGAAGAAAAAACGATGATTTTTGAACCCTTTTTCCAGGGCAGTCATCAGCGAAAAGGTGCGGTAAAAGGAAGTGGTCTGGGGCTCAGTATTGCCCGCGACGGCATACGACGCATGCACGGCGAACTGAATATCGTCAGTGATGAACGGTCGGATGTGTGCTTTCGTATCGAACTGCCTCTTAAGCCGGAAAATCAATAAAATGAATCTAAGTCTGGTGAGTATGTCACACGTTTTTTTCCGCGCCGCACGCGCGATGTTTTCCCGCAATACCGTACGTCTAAGTCTGCCGTGTTTACTGCTGGCAGGGTGTGTGACCCATGCCCCGAAGAGCGCAATCAGTGAAAAGCCGGAAGAAAAATGGCCTGAAAATCAGCTGGCGGATTTCCTGACCACCCCCTGCGAGGGCATCTGGCACTTATCAGGACATGAAGTTGATACCAACCCGCTGTTTTGGCTGCGTGGCATCGATTGTGCGCAGCGTCTGGAACCCGTAGAGGCACGGGCGCAAGCCACGATGTGGGGCGACAACGCATGGCAGGCGACCTTTAAACGTGCCATTCTGCTTGGCGATGCCAAAATCACGCCCGTGGAGCGCCGCACGAATATCACGCGTCTGGACGCGTTCAGCGCCAACATTCCTGCGCAGGTGCGGCCGATATATCAACTCTGGCGGGACGGCCAGGCATTACAGCTTCAGCTGTCTGAAGAGCGTTCCCGCTACAGCAAATTACAGCAGTCAACGGACGGCGAGCTTGATACGCTTCGCCAGCAGCAGAATTATCTGCGCACCCAGCTTGAGACCACCACGCGCAAGCTTGAAAATCTGACCGATATTGAAAGGCAACTGTCGACGCGTAAACCCGCAGGCAGCTATTTGCCGGATTCGTCGAAAGGAAATTCTGCCGCGTCGCCGGACGGTGACGCGCAGAAAGAAGAGGATGTGAAGCCATGACAAGCCGTAAACCTGCCCATCTCTTACTGGTCGATGACGATCCTGGGCTGTTAAAGCTGCTGGGAATGCGCCTGGTCAGTGAAGGCTACAGCGTTGTGACGGCGGAAAGCGGGCAGGAGGGGCTGAAAGTGCTCAGCCGCGAGAAAATTGATCTGGTGATCAGCGATCTGCGGATGGACGAAATGGATGGCCTGCAGCTTTTTGCAGAGATTCAAAAGCAGCAGCCCGGCATGCCGGTTATCATCTTGACCGCCCACGGCTCGATCCCGGATGCGGTCGCGGCAACTCAGCAAGGGGTGTTCAGCTTCCTCACTAAACCGGTGGACAAAGACGCGCTTTATAAAGCCATCGACAGCGCGCTGGAGCATGCCGCGCCTTCTGGTGATGATGCCTGGCGCGAGTCCATCGTGACGCGAAGCCCTGTCATGCTGCGTCTGCTTGAGCAGGCGCGAATGGTGGCGCAATCTGACGTCAGCGTTTTGATCAACGGCCAGAGCGGTACCGGGAAAGAGATCCTGGCGCAGGCGATCCACAACGCCAGCCCGCGCGCTAAAAATGCCTTTATCGCCATTAACTGCGGTGCGCTTCCGGAGCAACTGCTCGAGTCTGAACTCTTTGGTCACGCGCGCGGCGCCTTCACCGGCGCGGTGAGCAGCCGGGAAGGGTTGTTCCAGGCGGCGGAAGGCGGCACGCTGTTCCTCGACGAGATTGGCGATATGCCTGCGCCGTTGCAGGTGAAACTGCTGCGCGTGTTGCAGGAGAGAAAGGTGCGTCCGCTCGGCAGCAACCGCGATATCGACATCAACGTGCGTATTATTTCCGCCACCCACCGGGATCTGCCAAAAGTGATGGCGCGCAATGAGTTTCGTGAAGATCTCTACTACCGCCTGAACGTGGTGAACCTGAAAATTCCTGCGCTGGCCGAGCGTGCGGAAGATATCCCACTGCTGGCAAACCATCTGCTGCGCCAGTCCGCGGATCGCCATAAACCCTTCGTGCGCGCGTTTTCCACGGATGCAATGAAAAGGCTAATGACCGCCGGGTGGCCTGGCAACGTGCGCCAGTTGGTCAACGTGATTGAGCAGTGCGTGGCGCTGACGTCGTCGCCCGTTATCAGCGACGCGCTGGTGGAGCAGGCGCTGGAAGGGGAAAATACGGCGTTGCCGACCTTTGCCGAAGCGCGTAACCAGTTCGAACTGAACTACCTGCGCAAACTGCTGCAGATTACGAAGGGTAACGTGACCCACGCGGCGCGCATGGCCGGACGCAACCGCACCGAGTTCTACAAGCTGCTGTCGCGCCACGAGCTGGAAGCAAACGATTTTAAAGAGTAATGCCGTATGGTACTGTGAGCAATCGATTACGAGGCAGCTTACAGGCATGAGTTTAAGGACCCACCATGAAAAAGATTGATGCGATTATTAAACCTTTCAAACTGGATGATGTACGTGAAGCGCTGGCGGAAGTTGGCATCACCGGGATGACAGTAACGGAAGTGAAAGGTTTTGGTCGTCAGAAGGGCCACACCGAGCTTTACCGTGGCGCGGAGTACATGGTCGACTTTCTGCCGAAAGTGAAAATTGAAATCGTGGTCAGCGACGATATCGTCGATACCTGCGTGGATACCATCATTCGTACCGCGCAGACGGGCAAAATTGGCGACGGGAAAATCTTCGTCTTTGACGTGGTGCGCGTGATCCGTATCCGTACCGGTGAAGAAGACGACGCTGCGATTTAACAGCGCCAACGGTTTTGTAGGCCGGGTAAGGCGCAGCCGCCACCCGGCGAAAAAAAGCCCCTCGAACGAGGGGCTTTTTCATTACAGCACCTTATGCGGCCCGAAACATTCGTAATGAATGTTGTCTTTGTTCACGCCCAGCTCAACCAGCTGCTTCGCAGCATACTGCATAAACGCCACCGGCCCACAGACGTAAAACTGCATGTCCGGTGCGCTAAACGCCCCTTCATGCTGGCTTAAATTCATCAGACCTTCGCTGTCGAAGCGTGAGGCCTGGCGGTCTGCGTCCGTTGGCAGGCGATACCAGGTGTGCGCGGTGAAGCGCGGCAGGGACGCCCCGAGCGTTTTCACTTCATCCGCAAAGGCGTGAACGTCGCCGTTCTCTGCGGCGTGGAACCAGTTTACCTGCGCGTCGTGGTTTGCCTTTGCCAGCGTATCGAGCATCGCCAGCATTGGCGTTTGACCGACACCCGCAGAGATCAGCGTCACTGGCGTATTGCCGTCAACGGCCATAAAGAAATCACCCGCCGGCGCGGCCAGATGAACTACATCGCCCACGCTGGCTTCGTTGTGCAGCCAGGTTGAGACCTGACCGCCATCTTCGCGTTTCACCGCAATGCGGTAGCCTTTGCCGTTTGGCTTGCGGGTGAGGGAATACTGGCGAATTTCCTGATGCGGGAAGCTTTCAGGCTTCAGCCACACGCCCAGATACTGGCCCGGTTGATATTCGGCCACAGGTTTACCGTCCACCGGCTCAAATTCAAAGCTGGTAATCAATGCACTGCGTGGGGTTTTCTCGACGATGCGGAACGGGCGCGTGCCTTCCCAGCCGCCGTTCTTGCTGGCGTTTTCGCGGTAGATTTGCGCTTCACGGTTGATAAATACGTTTGCCAGCACACCGTAGGCTTTACCCCACGCGTCCAGCACTTCCTGGCCCGGGCTGAACATTTCGTCCAGCGTGGCCAGCAGGTGGCCGCCCACGATGTTGTACTGCTCAGGCTGGATCTGGAAGCTGGTATGTTTCTGCGCAATCTTTTCTACCGCAGGCAGCAGTGCCGCAAGGTTTTCGATATTGCTGGCGTAGGCTGCGATGGCGTTAAACAACGCTTCACGCTGGTCGCCATTGCGCTGGTTGCTCATGTTGAAAATTTCTTTGAGCTCCGGGTTGTGCGAAAACATGCGATCGTAGAAATGCGCGGTGAGTTTAGGGCCGGTTTCCACTAGCAGGGGAATGGTGGACTTAACGGTAGCGATGGTTTGAGCGTCGAGCATGAGCGCGTCCTTCTGATGTTATATTTAATGATGTATTTTAAATGCATCTTATAAAAAATAACCCTGCGTTGTAAATGGTTCTTTGCAAGATGAAAAATATGCATCACAAACCTGAAAAGAAATCCGTTGAAAATGATGAGAGCTTTATTCCTCAAACCCTTGCGCGGCGTGGAGGTAAACGTTTGCGTAAAATCGTTTGTCAAGACCTGTTATCGCAGAACTATTCAGTTATACTGTTGCCCGTCGTCCAACGGGACTGCCTTTTCAGGCCAAAATTTACTTGTTAGCTGAGTCAGGAGATGCGGATGTTAAAGCGTGAAATGAACATTGCCGATTATGATGCCGAACTGTGGCAGGCTATGGAGCAGGAAAAAGTACGTCAGGAAGAGCACATCGAACTGATCGCCTCCGAAAACTACACCAGCCCGCGCGTGATGCAGGCGCAGGGTTCTCAGCTGACCAACAAATACGCTGAAGGTTATCCGGGCAAGCGCTACTACGGCGGTTGCGAGTACGTTGATATCGTTGAGCAACTGGCGATTGACCGTGCGAAAGAACTCTTTGGCGCAGACTACGCGAACGTGCAGCCGCACTCAGGCTCTCAGGCTAACTTCGCGGTCTACACCGCGCTGCTGCAGCCGGGCGATACCGTTCTGGGTATGAACCTGGCGCAGGGCGGCCACCTGACTCACGGCTCCCCGGTTAACTTCTCCGGCAAACTGTACAACATCATCCCTTACGGTATTGATGAGTCCGGTAAAATTGACTACGAAGACATGGCTAAGCAGGCCAAAGAGCACAAACCGAAGATGATCATCGGTGGCTTCTCTGCTTACTCCGGTATCGTTGACTGGGCAAAAATGCGTGAAATCGCAGACAGCATCGGTGCTTACCTGTTCGTGGATATGGCGCACGTTGCGGGTCTGATCGCGGCAGGCGTTTACCCGAACCCGGTTCCACACGCTCACGTTGTGACCACCACCACCCACAAAACCCTGGCGGGTCCACGCGGTGGCCTGATCCTGGCGAAAGGCGGTGACGAAGATCTGTATAAGAAACTGAACTCTGCCGTGTTCCCAAGCGCGCAGGGCGGCCCGCTGATGCACGTTATCGCCGCAAAAGCGGTAGCGTTGAAAGAAGCGATGGAGCCAGAGTTCAAGGTTTACCAGCAGCAGGTTGCTAAGAACGCTAAAGCGATGGTGGAAGTGTTCCTGAGCCGTGGCTACAAAGTGGTGTCTGGCGGTACTGAAAACCACCTGTTCCTGCTGGATCTGGTTGATAAGAACCTGACCGGTAAAGAAGCTGACGCCGCCCTGGGCCGCGCCAACATCACCGTGAACAAAAACAGCGTGCCAAACGATCCGAAGAGCCCGTTCGTGACCTCCGGTATCCGTATCGGTTCTCCGGCAGTGACTCGCCGCGGCTTCAAAGAAGCGGAAGTGAAAGAGCTGGCGGGCTGGATGTGTGACGTTCTGGACAACATCAATGACGAAGCGGTTATCGAGCGCGTTAAAGGTAAAGTTCTGGATATCT
This sequence comes from Enterobacter sp. B79-1, assembly GCF_057444735.1. Lineage (NCBI taxonomy): Bacteria > Pseudomonadati > Pseudomonadota > Gammaproteobacteria > Enterobacterales > Enterobacteriaceae > Enterobacter > Enterobacter sp. B79-1. The sequence continues at coordinate 186,372 of NZ_JBYAZJ010000008.1, read as the reverse complement.
GCGCACGCTTCCCGGTATACGCATAATCCCTCTGCTTTGCAGAAATAAAAAAGGCCGCGCTTGCGGCCTTTTTTATGGGCTAACGTCGGTCGAGAGATATGGCCCCCGGTCCCACAATCGCCAGCAAAATAAACGCACCAGCAATACTCACATTCTTATAGAAGTTAATCATGTTCGGCACAACCGCATCACCGGCCATATCCCAGTAATGGTGGCCTATCACCGCCGTTCCCAGCGTATAAAAGACAAAGAGCACCGCGATGGGGCGGGTGAAAAAGCCCAGCACGATCAGAATTGCCGCGGGGACCTCCATCACCACCGCAATAATCGCGGCAAGCATAGGCATGGGGGCGCCGAGCGACGTCATATACTGAACGGTGCCGCTAAACCCCGTGAGTTTGGGATAGCCAAAAATAATAAACAGGACAACGATAGCAATACGGGCAATCAAAAGCAGGAAAGAACGTGAGGAGCCGAAATCGAAATAACGTAAGCTGTTCATGGCAAACGACCTCTTCAGGCGATGTTCTTTAAACGTAATACAATTTTGCCGCTCTCGCCATACGCCGACCGGCTGTCCATGATGTTAATTTATCGTTAATTTATAGCGCGCTAACGACTTGCTAAAGTGCAGGATAAACGCCAGACTATCGCCTCCATTTCGGGAGGGATTCATGGTCTTGCATTCCACGCGCTGGCTGGCGCTCAGCTATTTCACCTACTTCTTTAGCTACGGTATTTTTCTGCCTTTCTGGAGCGTCTGGCTCAAGGGAATCGGCCTCACCCCTGAGTCCATCGGCGTTCTGCTTGGCGCAGGACTGGTGGCGCGTTTCCTGGGCAGTCTGCTGATTGCGCCGCGCGTCAGCGATCCCTCCTTACTGATCAAGGCCGTGCGCATACTTGCGCTGCTCACGCTGGTCTTTGTCGCCTGCTTCTGGGTGAGTCAGCAGTTTGCCTGGCTGATGGTGGTCATGGTTGGCTTTAACCTGTTCTTCTCACCGCTGGTGCCGCTGACGGATGCCCTGGCGAACACCTGGCAAAAGCAGATCACCATGGACTATGGCCGCGTGCGTCTCTGGGGATCGATTGCGTTCGTGATCGGCTCGGCGCTGGTGGGTAAGCTGGTCAGCCTGTACGACTATCACGCCATCCTTGCGTTACTGAGCGTGGGTATTGCCTCCATGCTGCTGGGGATGTTGTTGCGTCCGTCGGTAATGCCGCAGGGCGAAAGCCGTCACCAGGAGAGCGCAGGCTGGCCGGCCTGGCGGAGCCTGGTGGCACAAAGCTGGCGTTTTCTGGCGTGCGTTTGCCTGCTTCAGGGGGCGCATGCGGCGTACTATGGGTTCAGCGCCATCTACTGGCAGGGGGCGGGCTACTCTGCTTCTGCGGTAGGCTACCTGTGGTCGCTCGGCGTCGTGGCGGAAGTGATCATCTTTGCGCTCAGTAAAAAACTGTTCCGTCGCTTCGGCGCGCGCGATTTGCTGCTGCTTTCTGCCGTGTGCGGCGTGGCACGCTGGGGGATTATGGGCTGGACGACCGAACTCCCGTGGCTGATTCTGGCGCAAATTCTGCACTGCGGTACCTTTACCGTGTGCCACCTGGCGGCGATGCGCTACATCTCTGCGCGTGAGGGTGGGGATGTGATTCGACTGCAGGCGGTCTACTCTGCGGTGGCAATGGGCGGCAGCATAGCCGTGATGACGGTCTTTGCTGGCTTCCTGTATCAGCACCTTGGGCACGGCGTATTCTGGGTGATGGCGCTCGTTGCACTACCTGCAATGCTCGTTCGCCCCAAAGTGACGGCACGCGCGTAACTAGGATTCCAGCATCGCGCGAATATGTTCTTGCTGCTGCGCGTTCAATGTCTCAACGGCATGGATCAGCGGCGGCGAGAACAACGGCAGGGCGGTTGGGTAAGGGGTGATCACCAGCGCAGCTTCACGGGGCGCACCTCCCTTCTGAAACGCGTGCAGGGTCAGATAACGAATATTGAGCGGCAACAGCGTCAGCTCGCGCAGCTGCTGCTCAATCAACGCTTCACATGCTTTATCTTCCCCGGTCAGTAACACCACCTGTTTTTCATGCAGATCGGTCTCCTGCATCAGCCAGGCACCAAAAATCACCGCCACCAGGCTCATCTCTTCATCGGAGAAACGCAGCCCGAACTCCGCTTCCAGCTCAAACAGCGCCTCTTTGGTGGTGCGTAACAGCCGCGGATAAAGCCGATGAATCTCTTCCGGCAGGCTGTTATCGATGCCGATTTCAAACAGTGAGCGATCTAACGCCTGAGCAAGATGGATATAAAGCTGATCGGTCAGCCCCTGTTCATCGCTAAAATTCATCCCGGTTTGGGCCCGAAAGCGCGCGATCATCCGCACTATGGTGCGGCGCAGGCGTTGATCCTGCTGATGTCTGTCAAGCACCGGATCGGGGGTGCGCAGCATCATAAACAGCAGCGCGAGGAACAGCTGTTCATCGCTGTGCGTTCCCTGCGGAACGCGCCGTTTCCAGTGGCGCACGATTTCCTGCGCGGTGAAATATTCCCCTCTCGATTGCGTCCAGCTGCGCTGAACGTGGGAAAACTGCGGCGTATTGCCCAGATGATGCTGGATCAGACAGTATTGCAAAAACAGCTGTAAAAACTGTACGTCGCGGCAGTCAAACGGACGCTGAAGCTTTCGCGAACAGAAGTTGATCAATGCGCGCAGGTTGGTGTCATCATAGAGTGGACGAGCGATGCCCTGCTGTTTAAGTGCGGTTTTAAGCGCGGGAGTAAACTGTTGAGAGACGAACTGCGGGCAAAGCCGAAGTGCCCTGCGCAGCCAGTGCAGCAGGCATAAACGCTGATTCAGGACCGAACCTTCAATTCGGTAGCTGCCGTCGAGGTGCGTGACGATATCAAGCCGATGATAGCGCTGGATTTCATCGCGCGTCTCGGCTATATCTTGCCGTGCCATTGCGTCGTCCACGCCATTGGCAGCGATTATGCTCTGTGCGGTGACGGCAGCATCGGGCAGGTAAAGCATCAAAAGCACCTGGCAGCGGCGCTGCGAACTGGAAAGCACAGATGGAATTTCAAGCGTCGTCATCATCTGTCGGGTATCCAGTGTGAATGTTTGATAAGAATAGCTAAAGGATGGGCGCTGAAAAGCGCGCCGGCAGGCCTTTCATTCAGGATTGCTGGGGAACATCACAGAATTTTTGACGTGAGGAATTGATGCAAATAGTTAAACAAAGCGCGATGGCGTTATTTTTGGCGGTTATCACCTTTGCCGTCAGCGCACATCCTCACAGTTTTATCAGCCTGAAAACCGAGCTTGTGACGGACGGCACGCAGCTCAGCGGCCTGAAAATGCGCTGGACGATGGATGAAATCACCTCGGCGGATCTGCTCTATGATGCGGGAAACGCAAAGCCTGGCGATGAGATCTGGAAAAAGCTGGCGGCAGAAGTGATGGCCAACGTGCTCGGTCAGCACTATTTCACCGAGTTCTGGCATAACGGACAAAAGGTCAAATTTCTTAACCGGCCCACGGAATACGGTATGACGCGAGACGGGCATCAGGCGGTGCTGACATTTATTCTCCCGCTGGCACACCCTCAGCCGCTGGCAGGGCAAAAGTATCGTTTCTCCACCTTTGACCCCACCTACTATGTCGATATGAGCTACGCCGAGGACAGCGACGTGCAGCTTCCGGCATCGCTACAAAAGAAATGCAAGCTGACCGTCCACACGCCTAAGCCCAGCGAAGAGACGCTGAACTTTGCGGTCTCTCTCGACAAAGAAGATGCGCCGCCGGAGGACATGGAGCTGGGTAAACAGTTTGCGCAGGAGGTGACGTTACAATGTCAGTGATCTCCTCTTCGCACCAAAAACCGCGCCGCTGGCTTCATCTCTGGCCGCTGGCGCTTTTTCTCCTGCTCGCCGTTTGCGGTTCGCTCTGGCTGTGGCAGGCCTGGCCACAGGTGATGATGAAAAGCATCATCTGGCAGCGTGAAGTCAATCAACAGATGAGCGGGCTGCTGAAGGCGGTGGCGGAGAACCCGACAAAAGCGGGCGGTTCCCTGCTGGCGTTTAGCTTTATCTATGGTGTTCTGCACGCGCTGGGGCCGGGGCACGGCAAAATCGTCATCACCACCTGGCTTGCTACTCATCCCTCGAAGTTGAGATCGAGCATTGGCCTGACGCTGGTCTCCTCGCTGCTGCAGGGCGGCGTGGCGATTGCGCTCGTCGTGATAGTCCTTTCACTCTTACAGCTGCCTGCCCGTCAGCTGCACATGAGCAGCTTCTGGCTTGAAAAAGGAAGCTATGCGCTGGTGGGCGTGCTGGGGCTGATCCTCTGCTGGCGGGCGCTCAAAAAGCTGCGCGTGCTGCTGCAAAAGCCGAAATTCAAGACCTTTACGCCGCACCACGTTCATGATGAAAACTGCGGATGCGGGCATCAGCATCTGCCCACGCAGGAACAATTACAGAACGGCGACGACTGGCGCGCGCGGCTGATGATTATTCTCTCGATGGGTATGCGCCCGTGCTCGGGGGCGATCATGGTGCTGCTGTTCAGTAAGGTAATCGGCGTGTTTGGCTGGGGAATGTTGTCCGCGCTGGCGATGGCGGCAGGAACGTCTCTCACCATTTCGTCTTTAGCGCTGCTGGTACACGGCTTCCGTCAGCTGGCGGTTAAACTCAGCGGCAATAAAACGCCGGTGCTGTGGCGACAGGTAGGGTGGACGACGCTTGCGCTGGCGGGCGGGGTGGTTCTGCTGGTGGCGGCGGTGACGATGTGGATGAGTGCGGTGCCGGTGGGGAGGGGATTGCGGCCTTTCTAGCGTACTGAGGGATTTTGTAAGCCCGGTAAGCGTAGCGCCACCGGGCTTAACAAACTGGATTAACGCTTTAGCGCATCGCTCAGTTCTTCACGCATGTTTGCCAGCATGGCTTTAACAACGCGTGGGTTACCTGCAACGATGTTGCCGGTGGTCATGTAGTTGTGGCCGCCGGTGAAATCGCAAACAATCGCGCCTGCTTCACGTGCGATCAGCTCGCCCGCCGCAAAGTCCCACGGCTTCAGTGACAGCTCGAAGTAACCGTCAACGCGGCCGGTCGCAACGTAGGCCAGATCCAGCGCTGCAGAACCGGTGCGACGGAAATCTGCGCATTCGGTGAACAGTTTGCCCAAGATATTCATATAGGTCGTCGCGTGCTGTTTCGCCTTGAACGGGAAACCGGTCGCCAGAATGGTGCCGTCCAGATCGCGTGCATTGCTGCAGCGCAGGCGGTAGCCGTTCAGCTGAGCGCCCTGACCGCGGGTAGCGGTGAACAGTTCGTTACGCATTGGATCGTAAACAACGGCGACTTCAGTACGACCTTTAATGCGTACTGCGATAGACACAGAGAAGTGTGGCAGGCGTTTGACGAAGTTGGTGGTGCCATCCAGTGGATCGATAACCCATTGAACATCCTGATCGGTACCTTCATGTTCACCGCTTTCTTCGGTGATGATGGTGTGCTGTGGGTAAGATTTGCGGATCGTTTCGATAATAATCGCTTCTGCGGCTTTATCGACGTTAGTCACGAAATCATTGCTGCCTTTCTGGCTGGTTTCTACGGAGTCTGGAGTTTCGTAGTGTTTGGCAATTACATTACCCGCCTTGCGCGCTGCGCGCACGGCGATGGTCAGCATCGGATGCATCGGTCTCTCTCACTGGATGTTAAAGAACAGGAAAATCGGCGCAGAGTATAGCAGCGGGATCGGATTATGTCTCCCGTTTATGATAATATGCCCGAATATTCTTCAGACACAGAATCCAGACATCTAAAATTATGCTGCAAAACATTCGAATCGTGCTGGTCGAAACATCGCACACCGGCAACATGGGCTCCGTTGCCCGCGCTATGAAAACCATGGGCTTAACGAACCTGTGGCTGGTTAACCCGCTGGTAAAACCAGACTCGCAGGCCATCGCCCTGGCGGCCGGTGCCAGCGACGTGATCGGCAACGCCCAGATCGTCGATACCCTTGATGAAGCCCTGGCCGGTTGTAGCCTCGTTGTCGGCACAAGCGCGCGCTCCCGCACGCTGCCGTGGCCGATGCTGGACCCGCGCGAATGCGGCCTGAAAAGTGTCTCAGAAGCGGAACAGGCCCCGGTTGCGCTGGTGTTTGGCCGTGAGCGCGTTGGCCTGACCAACGACGAGCTGCAGAAGTGCCACTATCACGTAGCGATTGCCGCCAACCCGGAATACAGCTCGCTGAACCTGGCGATGGCGGTGCAGGTGATCGCCTATGAAGTGCGTATGGCGTGGCTGGCAACGCAGGAAAAAGAGCGTACTGAGCCTCAGGAAGAGAGCGCCTACCCGCTGGTGGACGACCTTGAGCGCTTCTACGGTCACCTGGAGCAGACGCTGCTCTCAACCGGCTTTATCCGCGAAGGCCACCCGGGACAGGTGATGAACAAGCTGCGCCGTATGTTCACCCGCGCGCGTCCGGAAAGCCAGGAGCTGAACATCCTGCGCGGGATCCTGGCGTCGATTGAGCAGAAGAATAAAGAATAGCGTTGTCTGTTCGCCGGGTGGCGCTTCGCTTACCCGGCCTACTAAACCGTAGGTCGGGTAAGCGCAGCGCCATCCGACAAAAACGGCACGGAAGGTTAAATACCTGACTAAAACAGTCAAGTAAATAGTTGACCATTTTAGTCAGGAATGTCAGACTTGGCCCTGCTATGCAATACCCCCATTTTACAATAAAAAACCCCGGGCAGGGGCGAGTTTGAGGTTAAGTAAGACATGAGACTGACATCTAAAGGGCGTTATGCCGTGACCGCGATGCTGGACGTTGCGCTCAACTCCGAAGCGGGCCCGGTTCCGTTGGCTGATATTTCTGAACGACAGGGGATCTCCCTCTCTTATCTGGAACAGCTGTTCTCCAGACTGCGTAAAAATGGACTGGTTTCCAGCGTTCGTGGCCCAGGCGGCGGCTATCTGCTGGGTAAAGACGCGGGCAGTATTGCAGTTGGCGAAGTGATCAGCGCCGTTGACGAATCCGTTGACGCGACCCGTTGCCAGGGTAAAGGCGGCTGCCAGGGCGGCGATAAGTGCCTGACCCACGCGCTGTGGCGCGATTTGAGCGACCGTCTGACCGGCTTCCTGAACAACATCACCTTGGGTGAACTGGTGAATAACCAGGAAGTTCTGGACGTATCGGGTCGTCAGCAAAGCCATGAGTCACAACGCAGCACCCGCGCGCAAGACGCTATCGACGTCAAACTGCGCGCGTAATAAAAAGATAAGTATTTCAGAATCAGGCCGGGGCGGTCACGCCCCGTGTACTCGGTCGTACATCCAGCCGGTTGCCTGATTCCTTGCATTGAAGCGATGTACGGAGTTTAAAGAGCAATGAAATTACCGATTTATCTCGACTACTCCGCAACCACGCCGGTGGACCCGCGTGTTGCCGAGAAAATGATGCAGTGTCTGACCCTGGACGGAAACTTTGGTAACCCAGCTTCCCGTTCACACCGTTTTGGCTGGCATGCTGAAGAGGCGGTCGATATCGCCCGTAATCAGATTGCTGACCTGGTCGGTGCCGACCCGCGTGAAATTGTTTTCACCTCCGGTGCGACCGAATCCGACAACCTGGCGATCAAAGGTGCAGCCAACTTTTATCAGAAAAAAGGCAAGCACATCATCACCAGCAAAACCGAACACAAAGCCGTGCTGGACACCTGCCGTCAGCTGGAGCGTGAAGGGTTCGACGTGACTTACCTGGCGCCGCAGAGCAACGGGATCATCGACCTGAAAGAGCTCGAAGCGGCCATGCGTGATGACACCATTCTGGTTTCCATCATGCACGTTAACAACGAAATCGGCGTCGTTCAGGACATCGCGACCATCGGTGAAATGTGCCGCGCGCGCGGTATCATCTACCACGTGGACGCGACCCAGAGCGTGGGCAAACTGCCTATCGACCTGAGCCAGCTGAAAGTCGACCTGATGTCCTTCTCCGGTCACAAAATCTATGGCCCGAAAGGGATTGGCGCGCTGTACGTTCGTCGTAAGCCACGTATCCGCATCGAAGCACAGATGCACGGCGGCGGTCACGAGCGCGGCATGCGTTCCGGTACGCTGCCTGTTCACCAGATCGTGGGCATGGGCGAAGCGTACCGCATCGCGAAAGAAGAGATGGAAACCGAGATGGCGCGCCTGCGCACGCTGCGTAACCGTCTGTGGGACGGCGTGAAGGATATGGAAGAAGTGTATCTGAACGGCGATCTAGAGCAGGGCGCACCGAACATCCTCAACGTCAGCTTCAACTATGTTGAAGGCGAATCGCTGATCATGGCGCTGAAAGACCTGGCCGTTTCTTCCGGTTCTGCCTGTACGTCTGCAAGCCTTGAGCCATCCTACGTGCTGCGCGCGCTGGGCATGACTGACGAGCTGGCACACAGCTCTATCCGTTTCTCTTTAGGTCGTTTCACTACCGAAGAAGAGATTGACTACACCATCAAGCTGGTTCGCAACTCCATCGGCCGTCTGCGCGACCTTTCTCCACTGTGGGAAATGTTCAAGCAGGGCGTGGATCTGAACAGCATTGAATGGTCACATCACTAATCGGTACATAAGGAGAATTCAATCATGGCATACAGCGAAAAAGTCATCGATCATTACGAGAACCCGCGCAACGTTGGCTCATTTGACAACAGCGACGAATCTGTCGGTAGCGGTATGGTTGGCGCACCGGCGTGTGGCGACGTGATGAAGTTGCAGATTAAAGTCAACAATGAAGGTATCATTGAAGACGCGCGCTTCAAGACCTACGGCTGCGGTTCTGCTATCGCGTCCAGCTCCCTGGTGACCGAATGGGTGAAGGGCAAGTCTCTGGACGAAGCACAGGCAATCAAGAACACCGATATTGCTGAAGAACTCGAACTGCCACCGGTGAAAATTCACTGTTCAATTCTGGCAGAAGACGCGATCAAAGCCGCGATTGCGGACTATAAAAGCAAACGTGAAGCAAAATAATTGAGGTTTGAGTATGTCGATTACCCTTAGCGACAGCGCTGCCGCGCGAGTAAGCTCTTTTCTGGCGAACCGTGGTAAAGGCTTTGGCCTGCGACTGGGCGTACGTACCTCCGGCTGTTCTGGTATGGCTTACGTACTGGAGTTTGTTGATGAACCGGCGTCTGACGACACCGTGTTTGAAGACAAGGGCGTGAAGGTGGTGGTCGATGGCAAAAGCCTGCAATTCCTCAACGGCACTCAGCTGGACTTCGTCAAAGAAGGCCTGAACGAAGGGTTCAAATTTACGAACCCGAACGTCAAAGACGAGTGTGGTTGCGGCGAAAGCTTCCACGTTTAACCGCGCGTCATCCGAAACCCCACCGCAGTATCTCTGTGTGTGGGGTTTGTTCTAACAGGCTACCCCTGAGATTGTTATGGATTACTTCACTCTCTTCGGACTACCCGCTCAATATCCGATTGATCTGCAGGCACTGACGATCCATTTTCAGGATCTGCAGCGTCAGTATCACCCGGATAAATTCGCGAGCGGTACTCAGTCAGAGCAATTGGCTGCGGTCTCCCAATCTGCGACCATCAACCAGGCCTGGCAGACGCTGCGCCATCCGCTGAGCCGTGCCGAGTACCTGCTTTCACTGCACGGTTTCGACCTGGCGAGCGAACAGCATACCGTGCGCGACACCGCGTTTCTGATGGAACAGCTGGAGCTTCGCGAAGAACTGGATGAGATTGAACAGGCCAAAGACGAAGCGCGTCTGGAAAGCTTCATCAAGCGCGTGAAGGGCATGTTCGATACCCGCCATCAGCAGATGGTGGAGCAACTGAACAACGAGACCTGGGACGTGGCGGCAGACACTGTGCGCAAACTCCGTTTTCTCGATAAACTGCGAAGCAGTGCTGAACAACTCGAAGAAAAGCTGCTCGATTTTTAATTTCGGAAGCAATTATGGCCTTATTACAAATTAGTGAGCCTGGCTTAAGTGCCGCACCGCACCAGCGTCGTCTGGCGGTGGGTATCGATCTGGGCACCACCAATTCCCTCGTGGCGACCGTGCGCAGCGGCCAGGCGGAAACGCTGGCTGATGAGCAGGGCCGCCATCTGCTGCCTTCCGTGGTCCACTACCAGCAGCAGGGTCACGCGGTGGGCTATGACGCCCGCGCCAACGCCTCGCGCGATCCGGCCAACACCATCAGCTCCGTCAAGCGCATGATGGGCCGCTCGCTGGCCGATATCCAGACCCGCTATCCGCATCTCCCTTACCAGCTGCAGGCCAGTGAAAACGGCCTGCCGATGATTGCCACCGCGGCCGGTCTGCTGAACCCAATCCGCGTGTCCGCTGACATCCTCAAAGCGCTGGCGGCGCGTGCGACCGCAACGCTCGGCGGCGATCTGGACGGCGTAGTCATCACCGTTCCGGCCTATTTTGACGACGCACAGCGTCAGGGCACCAAAGACGCCGCGCGTCTGGCGGGCCTGCACGTGCTGCGACTGCTGAACGAACCGACGGCGGCGGCGATTGCCTACGGCCTCGACTCCGGTCAGGAAGGGGTCATTGCGGTTTACGATCTCGGCGGCGGTACCTTTGATATCTCGATCCTGCGCTTAAGCCGCGGGGTGTTTGAAGTGCTGGCGACCGGCGGGGATTCCGCGCTGGGCGGCGATGACTTCGACCATCTGCTGGCTGATTACATCCGCGAGCAGGCAGGCATCAGCGATCGCAGCGATACGCGCGTGCAGCGTGAACTGCTGGATGCGGCCATCGATGCCAAAATCGCCCTGAGCGATGCGCACACGGTTACCGTAAACGTTGCGGGCTGGCAGGGTGACATCACCCGCGACCAGTTCAGCGATCTGATTGCCCCGCTGGTGAAACGCACCCTGCTGGCCTGCCGTCGCGCATTGAAGGATGCAGGCGTTGAGGCGAACGAGGTGCTGGAAGTCGTCATGGTGGGCGGTTCGACCCGCGTGCCGCTGGTGCGCGAGCGCGTGGGAGAATTCTTTGGCCGCACGCCGCTGACCTCCATCGACCCGGACAAAGTGGTCGCCGTGGGCGCCGCTATCCAGGCCGATATTCTGGTCGGCAACAAGCCGGACAGCGAAATGCTGCTGCTGGACGTCATCCCGCTGTCGCTGGGGTTAGAAACCATGGGTGGCCTGGTGGAGAAAGTGATCCCGCGTAACACCACCATTCCGGTGGCGCGCGCGCAGGAGTTCACCACTTTCAAAGACGGCCAGACCGCGATGTCCATCCACGTGATGCAGGGCGAACGCGAGCTGGTGCAGGACTGCCGTTCACTGGCGCGCTTTGCGCTGCGCGGCATCCCGGCGCTGCCTGCGGGCGGGGCGCATATTCGCGTCACCTTCCAGGTGGATGCGGACGGCCTGCTGAGCGTCACGGCGATGGAAAAATCCACCGGCGTGGAATCGTCCATCCAGGTGAAGCCGTCCTACGGCCTGACCGATGGCGAAATCGCCTCCATGATTCAGGACTCAATGAGCTACGCCGAGCAGGATGTGAAGGCGCGTATGCTGGCTGAACAAAAAGTTGAAGCCGCACGCGTGCTGGAAAGCCTTAACGGCGCGCTCGCTGCCGATGCCGCGCTGTTAAGCGCCGCTGAGCGTCAGGTGATTGACGATGCTGCCGCGCGCTTGAGCGCAGTGGCCGAAGGCAATGACGCTGACGCAATAGAAGAAGCCATTAAAAACGTTGATAAACAAACCCAGGACTTTGCTGCTCGCCGCATGGACAAATCTGTCCGCGTCGCGCTGAAAGGCCAGTCCGTGGACGAGGTTTAATATGCCAAAGATTGTAATTTTGCCTCATGCGGACCTTTGTCCGGATGGCGCTGTTCTGGAAGCGAAGACCGGTGAAACCATTCTCGATGTTGCCCTGCGTGCAGGTATCGAAGTGGAACACGCCTGTGAAAAATCCTGTGCCTGCACCACCTGCCACTGCATCGTGCGTGAAGGTTTCGACTCTCTCGCCGAGAGCACCGAAGACGAAGACGACATGCTGGATAAAGCATGGGGTCTGGAGCCAGACAGCCGCCTGAGCTGCCAGGCCGCGGTGACCGATGAAGATCTGGTCGTGGAATTCCCACGCTACACCATCAACCACGCACGCGAGCATTGATATGGGACTGAAGTGGACAGACAGCCGTGAAATCGGCGAAGCGCTCTACGACGCGAACCCGGATCTCGATCCGAAGACCGTACGATTCACCGACATGCACCAGTGGATCTGCGATTTAGAGGATTTCGACGATGATCCAAACGCATCCAATGAAAAAATTCTGGAGGCGATTCTGTTAGTCTGGTTAGATGAAGCAGAATAAAAAACATAACGGGCTGCCTTCAGGCGGCCCGTTTGCTAGTTGCTAATAAGGAAAAATAAAATGACCGAAGCGATGAAGATTACGCTCTCTACGCAGCCAGCCGATGCGCGCTGGGGCGAGAAAGCCACCTACAGCATTAACAACGACGGCATTACCCTGCACCTGACGGGCAACGATGACTTGGGCCTAATCCAGCGCGCCGCGCGTAAAATTGACGGCCTGGGGATTAAACACGTCTCTCTGGAAGGCGAAGGCTGGGACACCGACCGCAGTTGGGCATTCTGGGCAGGCTACAAAGGCCCGAAAGGCACCCGTAAAATCGAGTGGGCTAACCTTGATGAAGCCGGTCAGAAAGAGCTGGAAAGCCGCCTGCAAATCATCGACTGGGTGCGCGACACCATCAACGCCCCGGCGGAAGAGTTAGGCCCTGAGCAGCTGGCGCAGCGTGCGGTTGACCTGCTGTGCGGCGTGGCGGGCGAGAAAATGTCCTACCGCATCACCAAAGGTGAAGATCTGCGCGAGCAGAACTACATGGGCATCCACACCGTGGGCCGTGGTTCTGAGCGTCCTCCGGTCCTGCTGGCGCTGGATTACAACCCAACCGGCGATAAAGAAGCGCCGGTCTTTGCCTGCCTGGTCGGGAAAGGCATTACTTTCGACACCGGCGGCTACAGCCTCAAGCAGAGCGCGTTCATGGACTCCATGAAGTCCGACATGGGCGGCGCGGCAACCATCACCGGCGCGCTGGCGTTTGCGATTACCCGCGGTCTGAACAAGCGCGTGAAGCTCTACCTGTGCTGCGCGGACAACATGGTCAGCGGTAACGCCTTCAAGCTGGGCGACATCATTCGCTACCGCAACGGCAAAAACGTTGAGGTGATGAACACCGACGCCGAAGGCCGCCTGGTGCTGGCCGATGGCCTGATCGACGCTTCTGCGCAGAAGCCAGAGCTGATTATCGACATGGCGACCCTGACCGGTGCGGCAAAAACCGCCCTGGGCAACGACTACCATGCGCTGTTCAGCTTTGACGACAAGCTCGCTGCCCGCCTGCTGGCAAGCGCTGCTGCGGAAAACGAGCCGTTCTGGCGTCTGCCGCTGGCCGAGTTCCACCGCAGCCAGCTGCCGTCCAACTTTGCCGAGCTGAACAACACCGCGAGCGCGGCGTACCCGGCGGGTGCAAGCACCGCAGCAGGCTTCCTGTCTCACTTTGTTGAGAACTACCACGAGGGCTGGCTGCACATCGACTGTTCTGCAACGTACCGTAAAGCGGCAGTTGAGCAGTGGTCCGCGGGCGCGACCGGTCTGGGCGTGCGTACCGTGGCGAACCTGCTGACGGCGGAGTAATCTTTTTTGCCGGGGGCGCTGCGCTTACGCGCGCCTTCGGAGTCATCATATTGCCCGGCGGCGCTGCGCTTGCACGGGCCTACGGTTTTGTAGGCCGGGTAAGCGAAGCGCCACCCGGCGTTTTTTTGAAGTAGCCAAAACTATGTCCGAAACCAAAAACGAATTAGAAACCCTGCTGGAGCAGGCGGCGACCGAACCCGCCCATCGTCCGGCATTTTTCCGCACGCTGCTGGAATCCACCGTCTGGGTGCCGGGCACCGCGGCGGAAGGTGAGCAGGTCGTAGAAGACAGCGCGCTGGATCTGCTGCACTGGGAAAAAGACGACGGCACCTCGGTGATCCCGTTCTTTACCTCACTGGAAGCCCTGCAGGAAGCGGTAGAAGAAGAACAGGCGTTCGTGGTGATGCCGGTGCGCACGTTGTTTGAAATGACGCTGGGGCAGACGCTGTTCCTCAACGCTAAATTGCCGACCGGGAAAGAGTTTACTCCGCGCGAAATCAGCCATCTGATGGGTGACGAGGGCAACCCGCTCAGCACTCAGGAAGTGCTGGAAGGGGGCGAAACGCTGCTGCTGTCTGAAGTGGCTGAACCACCCGCGCAGATGATCGATTCGCTGACCACGCTGTTCAAAACGCTCAAGCCCGTCAGGCGCGCGTTCCTCTGCTCTATTAAAGAGCGCGCGGACGAGCATCCGGTACTGCTGATTGGTATTGAGGCGGACGGCGATATCGAGGATATCATTCAGGCGACGGGAAGCGTGGCGACCGACACGCTGCCGGGCGATGAGCCGATCGATATCTGCCAGGTGAAGAACGGTGAGAAGGGCATCAGCCACTTTATTACCGAGCACATCACGCCGTTCTACGAGCGTCGCTGGGGCGGCTTCCTGCGCGATCTCAAAACCAACCGCATCATCTGATTACAGCGGGGTGAATGTCACCCCGTTGCTTCCAGCAGCAGTAAATCCATCAGCAGCACCAGATTCGACTCAAACGACGTCACCCCCGCGGCTTCGGCGGCGTAGTGTACCGCTTCGTCATAGAGGGCAAAGTGCACGTCCGCCATCCCCGCCAGCGTATTGGCCGAGGCGCGGGTAAAGGCAACGATTGTCATGCCGACGTTTTTGGCAATCCGCGCTTTATCCAGCACCTGCTCCGTTTCGCCGCTGCGCGAGACGGCAATAAAAACCTGATAGCGTGCGGCATTGCTGAGAAAAATATTTCGGCTGTCTCCCGGCCCGGAGATAAACGCCGTTTTGCCCAGAACTTGCAGCTTCTTGGTCAGATACTCCGCAAAAAGATAGGAAAACCCGGCGCCGTAGAGAAAGAAGCTCTCTTTCTGGCGCAGCAGGTCGGCAAACTGCTGGCGTTTGTCGTGGGTGACCCACTGAAAGGTGTGCTGATAGTTGGCGATAAACTGATTAAACAGCGCCGGGAGTTCTGGAAGGGATTGCCCCTGGGCGGCAATATGCGGCGTGTCGGAAAGCAACTGCTTGCAGTGCCAGATAAACTCGCTAAAGCCGCTGAACCCCAGCTTTTGGCTCAGCCGCATGATGGTGGCGGTCGAAACAAACGTCGCCTGCGCCAGCTCGCGCACCGTGATGTTGCCCACCAGCAGCGGATGCTCCGTGAGGTGGGCGAGGACGCGATACTCCGCGCGGGTCAGCGATGCCCCGCGCGTTAACAGCGTGGCCAGGCGGTTATCCATTATTTCGCGGGTTCGACAGGCAGATCGTCCCGCGCACCCCATTCGCTCCAGGCACCGTCGTAAAGCGTGACGTCGTTCGCGCCGAGCGTGGCGAGTGCCAGGATCACTACGCAGGCCGTTACGCCGGAGCCACAGCTGGCAATAATCGGACGATGTAAATCCACGCCTGCACGGTCAAAAATGGCGCGCAGCTCGTCGGTGGTTTTCAGCTCGCTCTCAAACACCAGATCGCCCCACGGCACGTTCAGCGCGCCCGGAATATGTCCGCGCTTCAGCCCCGGACGCGGTTCATCCGCTTCGGCATTAAAGCGCGGAGCAGGACGGGCATCGACGATTTGCGCCGTTTTTTCATGGCTCACGACCAGCACGTCGGTCAGGCGTTTCACCACGTGCGCGTCGAACGTGGCATCGAATTCGCCTTCCGGCAGTGTCACGTCGCCCTGCTGAAGCGGCAGCTCGTCGCGCTTCCAGCCCGCAAGCCCGCCCGCCAGAATCGACACTTTTTCCACGCCGAAGTTTTTCAGCATCCACCACGCCCGCGGGGCGGAGAAGAGGTTACCCTCATCGTAAACAACGAGGTGTTTGTCTTTGCTGACGCCCAGCTCGCGCATCGCCACGGAAAATGCTTCCGGGCGCGGCAGCATGTGCGGCAGGGGAGAGGTGTGGTCGGAGAGGGCTTCGATATCAAAAAATACCGCGCCAGGCAGATGTCCGGCACGGTATTCACCGGGCACGTCGCGATGCTCTTGCCCCGGCGGGGCCATACGTGCGTCAATAATCTGGACTTCCGGATCGTCGCCGTGCTCAATCAGCCAGTCGGCAGCGACGAAATATGAGGTGGACATAGGTTGCCTCCGTTCTTTTCCGTAAAAAAGGATTGTCGGTGTTTTTTCTGACACCGACAAGCAAACCACGTTCAACTCGCGAGCAAGCCCCTATTTTTTCACCGGTTCGCCGTCCTGCCAGGCTTTTTGCAGCGCAGGCCAGTAGTCGCGGTTGGCTTCAATCATCTCATCCAGAATCGCTTTCGCGTGCTCCATGGTCGGCACGGTGCGGTTGAGGGTGAACGCCTGCAGCGCTTTCTCATAGCTGCCCTCGATAGTTGCCTCCACCAGCAGCTGTTCCGAGGCGAGCTGCTGTTGCAAAAGGGTCTGATGGAACAGCGGCACCTGACCGACGCGAATCGGTTCCGGGCCTTCGGAGGTGATATAAGCGGGCACTTCCACCACGGCATCGTAAGGCAGGTTGGTAATCGCACCGCGGTTTTCCACCATCACCAGATGGCGGCTCCGCAGGTTAAAGGCCAGTGAGCAGGCGACGTCAACGATAAATTCACCGTGGACGCCCACGTGGAAGGCATCCGGCAGGATCCCGGTGCGCTTATACTCTTCGGCTGCGGCGAACAGTTTTTTCTCGCGCCCGTCCATCACTTCATTGGCGCGGGTATAGTCCGGGTTCTGATGCTCCACAATCTGGTTTGGCATCAGGTAGTACTGCAGATACGGGTTCGGCAGATACTCCGGGAAGTTGTCCATGATCGGCTTAATGTTGCGCCAGGTTTTTACCCACGACGGATCCGAATGCTGCGGGTCGGTTTTGGCCGCATCTTCCGTCAGCAGGCCAAACTTCGCGATATGTTTGCGCAGCTCCGGCAGCATGTCCTCGCCGTCCACCAGCACGCGGGTAAACCAGCCGAAGTGGTTCAGACCGAAGTAGTCGACTTCGAGCTTGCGGCGATCGACACCCAGAATGGCGCCCATATTGCGCATGGCAGCCACCGGCATATCGCAGATGTTCAGCACCCGCGCATTTGGCCGCAGGCGACGCACGCCCTCCGCGACGATCGCCGCCGGGTTGGAGTAGTTCACGATCCAGGCTTTCTCATGCGCGTAGCGATCGACCAGATCGATAAGCTCGACCATCGGCAGGATCGTGCGCAGCCCGTACGCCAGCCCGCCGGGTCCGCAGGTCTCCTGCCCGACCACGCCGTGACGCAGCGGGATCTTTTCATCCTGCTCGCGCATCTTGTACTGGCCGACGCGCATCTGGGCGAAGACAAAATGTGCGCCGCTGAAGGCCACTTCCGGGTCACTGGTGACGGTAAATTTGATGCTCTGGCTGTGGTCGCGAATAACCTTCTCTACGACGGGTGCAATGGTGTTCTGACGCGCCTCGTCGATATCGTAAAGGCGAATTTCGGCCAGCGGGAAATCCTGCAGGCGCACCATCAGGCTTTTCACAATACCCGGCGTGTAGGTGCTACCGCCGCCGGCAATCGACAGGATAAATGGGGGTGTAAACATCTTTAGCTCCTTTCAGAGAAACGTCTCAACGGCTTCTCGCATTTTTTTGACGTGCAGCCCGTAGACCACCTGAACGTTGTTACCTTGTTTGATAATCCCTTTCGCGCCAGTCGCCTTCAGGCGCGGCTCGTCGATGATGGCGACATCCTTCACCGTGACGCGCAAGCGGGTGTAGCAGTTATCCACCACTTCAATGTTTTCCCGGCCGCCCAGCCCCACCACGATGGACTCGCCCAGCCCGTCGTTATTGCCTTTGGCCTGGTACTCCTGCTTGCTGTACAGGCGCGTCTCCTTATCGTCATCCTCACGGCCGGGCGTCTTCATGTTGAAGCGCAGGATCAGGAAGCGGAACACCACAAAGTAGAGGGCGAACATGATCAGCCCGACCAGGAGGTACATCGGCCAGTTGGACTTCTCCGTGCCGAGCGGCAGGTTGTAGAGGATGAAATCGATAATCCCGTTGGCGCCGATGGCGTGAACGCCCAGCAGCGAGAACAGCATCATGCCGATGCCGGTCAGCACCGCGTGCACCACGAAGAGCAGTGGGGCGACAAACAGGAAGGAGAACTCAATCGGCTCGGTCACGCCGACCAGCAGCGAAGTTAGCGCCGCCGGGATCAAAATGGCTTTCGCAATGGCTTTACGCTCCGGCTTCGCGGTCATGTACATCGCCAGCGCGGCGGCAGGCAGGCCGAACATTTTGCTGATGCCACGCGCATCCCACACCACGGTGCTGCTGAGCTGCTTCACGTCCGGGCAGGCCATCTCGGCGAAGTAGATATTGCGCGCGCCCTGATAGGTTGCGCCGCATACCTCCTGCGTACCTCCAAGTTCGGTATAAAGGAATGGGGTATAAACCAGATGGTGCAGGCCGGTGGGGACCAGAATGCGTTCCAGGAAACCGTAGATTGCTACGCCAAACGGCCCGGAGCCTTTAATGGCCAGCGCCAGGGCGCTAATGCCGTGTTGGGCAAATGGCCACAGTTCACTCATCACCACGCCGAGCAGCATGGAGACGGGGAGCATGACGATAGCGACAAAACAGTGGCCGGAGTAAATCGCCATCGCGCCGTTAAACTGCACGCCGGAGTATTTGTTGTAGAGATACCCGGAGAGCGCGCCGGTCAGGATCCCGGCGAACACGCCCATCTCCAGCACCTGCACGCCCAGCACCATGGTCTGTCCAGCCGCTTTCATCTGCTCGGCAGGCGCAAGCGCGCCCTGTAGCTGCAGCGTGACGTTCATGGCGTTGATGAACACCACAAAGGTCACCAGCCCAATCAGCGCGGCATAGCCTTTATCGCGCGTCGCCAGACCAATCGGGATACCGACGGCAAATACCAGTGCCAGGTTAACCAGTACCGATACGGCAGATTTCGCGATGAGCTGGCCGATATTCTGAATCAGAGGATGGCCAAGAAACGGCAGGTACTCGGCAAGATTGCCGTTACCCAGCACGTTACCAAAGGCGATAAAAAGACCGACAATCGGTAAGATAAGTACCGGTCCGTACAATGATTTTCCGAAATTTTGTAGGGCGTTCACGGCTCGTTTCATGGCTTTCTCTCTTATTGAACCGCGCACTCGGGGTGCGTCATGGTCATAAAACTAGCAGTCTTCAGCCGTGCTTATCCAGCTATCTTCTTGTTTTAAAAACAAATGACGTGAAAGGTAACATGTGACGTTATGTGCTGTGATCGCGGTTCCATCACGGCGTAGCGGCGTGATGCCATTCTGCGAGGCGCTTTCCAGATTCTAAAATTGGACTTTTTGTATTAACGAAACTTGCGGATAATACTTATCCGGACGACGACCAACAGGCTCCATGGGCCAGGGACAAAGGATGAAACCGTTTCGCTTAGCCGCGATATCTCTCGCGCTGCTCACCACGTTTACGCTTGTCGGTTGTGATAACAGCGACGATAAGTCTCAGGCTGCGGCTCCCGCGGCATCCACCGCATCAACACCGAAAGCCGCGGAAAAGCCCAATGCTGAAACGCTGGCTAAACTCGCCGCCCAGAGCCAGGGAAAAGCGCTGACGTTGCTGGATACCTCTGAAGTTCAGCTCGACGGTGCCGCCACACTGGTGCTGACCTTTTCTGTTCCGCTGAATCCCGATCAGGATTTCGCGAAAACAGTGCATGTTGTGGATAAGAAAAGCGGCAAGGTTGACGGGGCGTGGGAACTTGCGCCTAACCTGAAAGAGCTTCGACTGCGCCATCTGGAGCCTAACCGCAGCCTGGTCGTCACCATTGAACGCGACCTGCAGGCGCTGAATAAAGCGACCTTTGGCATCGATTATGAAAAAGCCTTAACCACCCGGGATGTCGAACCGACGGTCGGTTTTGCCAGCCGCGGCTCACTGCTGCCGGGTAAAGTGGTGGAAGGCCTGCCGGTGATGGCGCTCAACGTTAATAACGTGGACGTGAACTTCTACCGCGTGAAGCCGGAGTCGTTGGCTTCCTTTGTCAGCCAGTGGGAATACCGCAATTCTCTGACCAACTGGGAATCCGATAACCTGCTGAAGATGGCGGAGCTGGTTTACACAGGTCGATTCGACCTTAATCCGGCGCGCAATACGCGCGAAAAATTGCTGTTGCCCCTGAAGGATATTAAACCACTCCAGCAGTCTGGCGTTTATATCGCGGTCATGAACCAGGCAGGGCACTACAACTACAGCAACGCCGCAACGCTCTTTACCCTGAGCGATATCGGCTTATCCGCTCACCGCTATCACAACCGCCTGGACATCTTCACTCAGAGCCTGGAAAACGGTGCGGCGCAGTCCGGCGTGTCCGTTACGCTGCTGAATGACAAAGGCCAGACGCTTGCCGAGGCGAACAGCGATGCCGACGGTCATGCGAAGCTTGAAACCGACAAAGAAGCCGCGCTGATCCTGGCCAGCAAAGATGGCCAGACCACGCTGCTTGACCTCAAGCTGCCTGCGCTCGACCTGGCGGAGTTCGACATCGCAGGGAGCCCTGGCTACAGCAAGCAATTCTTTATGTTTGGCCCACGCGATCTTTATCGCCCGGGCGAAACGGTGATCCTCAACGGCCTGCTTCGCGACAGCGACGGAAAACCGCTTCCCGATCAGCCTGTGAAACTTGACGTGCTGCGTCCGGATGGACAGGTCGCGCGTACGATTGTCGTCAAGCCAGAAAACGGACTCTATCGTTTTAACTATCCGCTGGACAGCGGGGCACAGACCGGTATGTGGCATATTCGCGCTAACACCGGCGACAACCTGCAGCGGCTGTGGGACTTCAACGTTGAAGACTTTATGCCGGAGCGTATGGCGCTCAACCTGACCGGGCAAAAAGCCCCGGTATCACAGCAGGATAATGTCGATTTTAACGTGGTGGGGTACTACCTGTACGGCGCGCCAGCTAATGGCAATTCGCTGCAGGGCCAGCTGTACCTGCGTCCGCTGCGTGAGGCGGTGGCTACGCTGCCGGGCTTCCAGTTTGGCGATATCGCCGAGGAAAACCTGAGCCGCAGTCTGGATGAAGTTCAGCTTACGCTTGATGAGCAGGGGCGTGGACAGGTTTCTACCGAAAGCCAGTGGAAAGAGGTGCATTCTCCGCTGCAGCTGATCCTGCAGGCCAGCCTGCTGGAGTCCGGCGGCCGTCCGGTAACGCGTCGTGCTGAACAGGCTATCTGGCCGGCGGCTGAACTTCCGGGGATTCGTCCGCAGTTCGCCAGCAAGGCCGTTTACGACTACCGCACCGACACCACCGTCAACCAGCCGATTGTGGATGAAAACGGCAACGCCAGCTTCGATATCGTTTACGCTGATGCCAGCGGAGCGAAAAAGGCCGTTTCCGGGTTACAGGTTCGTCTCATTCGCGAGCGTCGGGACTACTTCTGGAACTGGTCTGAGAGCGAAGGCTGGCAGTCTCAGTTCGATCAGAAAGACCTGGTTGAAGGTGAGCAGGAGCTGACCCTCAAGGCCGACGAGACGGGTAAAGTCACCTTCCCGGTGGAGTGGGGCTCATACCGTCTGGAAGTTAAAGCGCCTGATGAGATGGTCAGCAGCGTACGTTTCTGGGCAGGGTATAGCTGGCAGGATAACAGCGACGGCACCGGTGCTGCGCGCCCTGACCGCGTGACGCTGAAACTGGATAAGCCAGCCTATCAGCCTGGCGACACCATCAACCTGCACATTGCCGCGCCGGCCGCAGGTAAGGGTTATGCGATGATCGAGTCCAGCGAAGGACCGCTGTGGTGGAAAGAGATCGACGTACCGGCAAACGGGCTGGATCTCTCCATTCCGGTAGATAAAGCCTGGAAACGTCACGATCTCTACCTCAGCACGCTGGTGGTTCGTCCTGGCGATAAATCCAAATCCGCCACGCCGAAACGCGCGGTTGGTCTGCTGCATCTGCCGATGGGTGACGAAAATCGCCGTCTGAATATTGCGCTGGATACTCCGCAGAAAATGCGTCCGAACCAGACGCTCTCTGTGAAAGTGAAAGCCAGCGTGAAAGAGGGGGCTGTGCCGCAGAAAGTGAACGTCCTGGTCTCGGCGGTGGATAGCGGCGTGTTGAACATCACCGATTACGTTACGCCCGATCCGTGGCAGGCTTTCTTCGGCCAGAAGCGCTACGGCGCGGATATCTACGATATCTACGGCCAGGTCATTGAAGGGCAGGGCCGCCTGGCCGCGCTGCGCTTCGGTGGCGATGGAGATGAACTCAAGCGCGGCGGCAAACCGCCGGTGAACCACGTCACCATTATTGCCCAGCAGGCACAGCCGGTCACGCTGGATGCCAACGGGGAGGGCACTGTTACGCTGCCGATTGGGGACTTCAACGGTGAGCTACGCCTGATGGCGCAAGCCTGGACGGAAGACGATTTCGGCAGCAGTGAAAGTAAGGTGGTTGTCGCCGCGCCGGTCATTACCGAGCTGAACACGCCACGCTTCCTGGCAAGCGGCGATACCTCGCGGCTGACGCTGGATCTGACTAACCTGACCGACCAACCGCAAACGCTGAACGTGGCCTTAACCACAACGGGTAAAGTGTCGCTGGAAGGCTCGCAGCCGCAGCCGGTTCAACTGCCTCCAGGGGCGCGCAGTACGATGTTTATTCCGGTGCGTGCGCTGGAGGGCTATGGTGACGGAGAGGTGACGGCTCAGGTGACCGGTCTGCAGCTTCCGGGGGAAACTTTCGCACCGCAGCAGAAGAGCTGGAAAATCGGCGTGCGTCCTGCATTCCCGGCGCAGACGGTAAACACTGGCGCGATGTTGAACCCAGGTGAGTCCTGGATTGCACCGGCGCAACATAGCAACGGTTTCTCGCCTGCAACGTTGCAGGGGCAACTGCTGCTGAGCGGCAAACCGCCATTGAACCTGGCGCGCTACATTCGCGAACTGCAGGCGTATCCGTATGGCTGCCTGGAACAGACCACCAGTGGCCTCTTCCCGTCGCTCTATACCAACGCGGCGCAGCTTACTGCACTGGGAATCAAGGGCGACACCGATGACAAGCGCCGTGCAGCGATCGATATTGGTATTTCCCGTCTGCTGCAAATGCAGCGTGACGACGGTGGTTTCGCCCTGTGGGATAAAAATGGTCCGGAAGAGTACTGGCTGACGGCCTACGTGACCGACTTCCTGGTGCGTGCGGGCGAGCAGGGTTACAGCGTACCCGCCGATGCAGTGAATAACGCCAATAGCCGCCTGCTGCGCTATCTGCAGGATCCGGGCATGATGTCCATTCGCTATAGCGACGATACTCAGGCCAGCAAATTCGCCGTGCAGGCCTATGCTTCGCTGGTACTGGCGCGTCAGCAAAAAGCACCGCTCGGCGCGCTGCGCGAAATCTGGGATCGCCACGGTCAGGCGGCTTCCGGGCTGCCGTTGATGCAGCTGGGCATGGCGCTCAAACTGATGGGCGACGCCCCACGCAGCCAGCAAGCGCTGGATCTGGCGCTTAAAATACCGCGCAACGACAGCAAAAACTGGATGGCCGATTACGGCAGCCAGCTTCGCGATAACGCGCTGATGCTCTCCCTGCTGGAAGAGTACAAATTGCTGCCGGAAGCACAAAACGCTCTGCTCAATACTTTATCTGAAGAAGCGTTTAGCCAGCGCTGGCTGTCAACCCAGGAGAGCAATGCGTTGTTCCTGGCAGGACGTTCGCTGCAAACCTTGTCTGGTGCGTGGCAGGCAACGACCAGTCTTTCAGAACAAGCGCTGAGCGGTGATAAATCGCAGGTGCAAAACGTCAACGGTGACCAGCTTGGCGCGCTGCAGGTGACTAACACCGGTACAGCGCCGCTGTGGGTGCGCCTCGACAGCACCGGTTACCCGGAATATGCGCCTCAGCCAACGTCTAACGTGCTGCAGGTTGAACGCCATATCCTGGCAACCGACGGCAGCAGCAAGTCACACTCTTCACTGAAGAGCGGTGAGCTGGTGCTGGTGTGGCTGGAAGTGAAGGCCAGCCAGAACGTGCCGGATGCGCTGGTGGTCGATCTGCTCCCGGCAGGTCTGGAGCTGGAAAACCAAAACCTGGCGAGCAGCAGTGCCAGCCTGCAGGACAGCGGCAGTGAGGTCCAGAACCTGCTCAGTCAGATGCAGCAGGCGGATATTCAGCATATGGAATTCCGCGATGACCGCTTTGTGGCTGCCGTGCCGGTAAATGAAGGTCAGCCGGTCACGCTGGTCTATCTGGCGCGTGCCGTGACGCCGGGTACCTACCAGGTGCCGGTACCGATGGTGGAGTCTATGTACGTTCCGCAGTGGCGGGCAACGGGTGCAGCCAGCGGCCCGCTGATTGTTGTTCCGTAATATGCAGATAGCTCGTCTGACACGCTCCCGCTGGCTTTGGCTGGCGGGAGCGCTTCTCGTTTTATGGGGGCTGATTATCGTCGCCGACCGCCTGTGGCCGTTGCCTCTGAAAGAGGTTAACCCCGCCCGGGTGGTGGTGGATGAGAAGGGCACCCCGCTGTGGCGCTTTGCGGACAGCGACGGGATCTGGCGCTACCCGGTTACGATTGAAGAGGTCTCTCCCCGTTATCTTGAGGCGCTGATCCAGTACGAAGATCGCTGGTTCTGGGATCATCCTGGCGTAAACCCGCTCTCTGTCCTGCGTGCCGCCTGGCAGGATCTCAGTTCTGGCAAAGTCGTCTCTGGCGGCAGTACGCTCACCATGCAGGTAGCACGCC
Source organism: Enterobacter sp. B79-1 (assembly GCF_057444735.1). Classification (NCBI taxonomy): domain Bacteria; kingdom Pseudomonadati; phylum Pseudomonadota; class Gammaproteobacteria; order Enterobacterales; family Enterobacteriaceae; genus Enterobacter; species Enterobacter sp. B79-1. The sequence goes on along the minus strand of NZ_JBYAZJ010000008.1, from coordinate 161,493 downwards.
TGCTGGATCCGCATCCGCGCACCTTTGGCGGTAAAATTCGTCAGCTCTGGCGGGCGATGCAGCTGGAGTGGCATCTTTCCAAGCGCGACATTCTCACGCTCTATCTCAACCGCGCCCCCTTTGGCGGTACGCTGCAGGGCGTAGGGGCTGCAAGCTGGACCTATCTGGGAAAACCACCATCGCAGCTCAGCTATTCCGAAGCGGCGCTGCTGGCGGTGCTGCCACAGGCACCGAGTCGATTACGTCCGGACCGCTGGCCTGAACGGGCTGAAGCGGCGCGAAATAAAGTGCTCGACCGTATGGTCACGCAGGGCGTCTGGTCTGCGAAGCAGGTCAAGGAATCGCGGGAAGAGTCGGTATGGCTGGCGCCCCGACAGATGCCGCAGCTGGCACCGCTCTTTGCACGCATGATGCTCGGCAAAAGCCGCGACACTAAAATTGTCACCACGCTGGATGCCGGGCTACAGCGGCAGCTGGAAGAGCTAGCAATGAACTGGAAGTCCCGACTTCCTGCGCGCAGCTCGCTGGCGATGATCGTCGTGGATCATACGGATATGAAGGTGCGCGGCTGGGTCGGATCGGTGGATATTAACGATGACAGTCGTTTCAGCCATGTGGATATGGTCAATGCGATCCGATCCCCGGGATCGGTGTTAAAGCCCTTTATCTACGGTATGGCGCTGGACGATGGCCTGATCCATCCCGCCTCTCTGCTCCAGGACGTTCCCAGAAAAACCGGTGATTATCGGCCAGGGAATTTTGACAGTGGGTTTCACGGACCGGTTAGCATGAGTGAAGCGCTGGTGCGCTCTCTCAACCTCCCCGCGGTACAGGTGCTGGAAGCCTACGGGCCAAAACGTTTTGCCGGGATGCTCAGTAACGCGGGGTTGCCGCTGATCCTGCCCGCGGGGGCTCAGCCGAATCTCTCCCTGATCCTCGGCGGTGCAGGCGCGCGGCTGGCCAATATCGCCGCGGCCTACAGCGCCTTTGCCCGACACGGTAAAGCGGGAAGGCTGCGGTTACAGCCGGGCGATCCGCTGACTGAACGTCCGCTATTGTCACAAGGTTCGGCGTGGATCATTCGCCGTATTCTGGCGAACGAGGCGCAGCCGCTGCCGGATAATGCGTTACCGCAAATCGCGCCGCTGGCGTGGAAAACCGGCACCAGCTACGGCTACCGTGATGCCTGGGCTATCGGTCTGAATGCTCGTTACGTGATTGGCATCTGGACCGGACGGCCGGACGGTACGCCGGTGGCGGGGCAGTTTGGTTTTGCCAGCGCGGTTCCGCTATTAAACCAGGTAAATAACCTGCTTCAGTCACGCTCAACGGTAGACGAAGCCCGTCTGCCGCGTGACCCTCGCCCGACAAGCGTGGGGCGCGGGGTCATCTGCTGGCCGGGCGGTCAGTCGCTGCCAGAAGGCAGTGAAAACTGCCGACGTCGTCTTTCGACCTGGCTGCTGGAAGGGAGTGAACCGCCCACGCTGCTCCTGCCCGAACAGGAAGGCATACGCGGCATTCGCTTCCCGGTCTGGCTGGATAAAACGGGTAAACGTGTAGCAGCAGATTGCCCTGATGCAACTGAAAAAGTCCTGGATGTCTGGCCGCTGCCGCTGGAGCCCTGGCTGCCAGCAACCGAGCGTCGCGCGGTACGGGTCCCTCCGTCATCAACAACCTGTCCTCCGCTGTCGCAGGATGCACCAGCGCCACTCATCTTGACAGGCTTGCGCGAAGGGGCCGTCATTAAACGTCTGCCGGGCGAATCCCGCGTTTCGCTGCCGCTTCAGGCGACCGGCAACAGCGGTGAGCGCTGGTGGTTTTTGAACGGTGAACCGCTGAGTGTGAAGGGAAGAGTTTACACATTACAGCTTGATAAATCTGGCGATTATCAGTTACTCGTTATGGATGAGACCGGGCAGGTCGCGACGGTGAATTTTACGTTGCAGTGATCTGAAAACAGCTTTCAGATGTGAGCTGTTGCTAAAACTCGTCTTATTTTAAAAAAATGTTACCTGAATCCATAGGCAATGGCGCTATTGCTCATTATAATCCGCGCCACACCATACTCAGGTATGCAAAACAACAGAACATTGACAGAGGTTATCATGGCTATTGAACGTACTTTTTCCATCATCAAGCCAAACGCGGTGGCAAAAAACGTTATTGGCAGCATCTTCGCTCGCTTTGAATCAGCAGGGTTTAAGATCGTTGGCACCAAAATGCTGCACCTGACCGTTGAACAGGCTCGCGGTTTCTACGCTGAGCACGAAGGTCGCCCATTCTTTGACGGCCTGGTCGAGTTCATGACCTCCGGCCCAATCGTGGTATCCGTACTGGAAGGCGAAAACGCAGTTCAGCGTCACCGCGATCTGCTGGGTGCAACCAACCCGGACAACGCGCTGGCGGGTACGCTGCGCGCTGATTACGCAGACAGCTTCACCGAGAACGGCACCCACGGTTCTGATTCCGTTGAATCTGCCGCGCGTGAAATCGCATTCTTCTTCGCAGAAGGCGAAGTGTGCGCTCGCACTCGTTAATATTTTCGTAAATGCCGCGTGCAAACGTGGCATCCCTGCGTCAGACTTTGTACAATGCAACGCCCCGGACGAGCAGACCGCTTTCCGGGGCGTTTCTTTTCAACCCTCCACGGGCCATAACGTGTAACAACGAGGCCGGATAAAATTATGTCTGAATTAGTGAATACCTCCGAAGTCGCCATTCCTGCGGTTCCAAATAAAAATGGAAAAATCAACCTGCTGGATCTGAACCGTCAGCAGATGCGCGAGTTCTTCAAAGATATGGGTGAGAAACCGTTTCGTGCCGACCAGGTGATGAAATGGATGTACCACTATTGCAGCGACAACTTTGATGACATGACAGACATCAACAAGGTCCTGCGCAACAAGCTCAAAGAAGTGGCTGAAATCCGCGCACCGGAAGTGGTGGAAGAGCAGCGTTCGTCTGATGGCACCATCAAATGGGCGATTGCCGTCGGCGATCAGCGCGTTGAGACTGTCTATATTCCTGAAGATGACCGCGCCACGCTGTGCGTCTCTTCTCAGGTAGGATGTGCGCTGGAGTGCAAATTCTGCTCTACCGCGCAGCAAGGCTTTAACCGTAACCTGCGCGTGTCTGAAATTATCGGCCAGGTGTGGCGTGCGGCAAAAATCGTGGGTGCAGCGAAAGTGACCGGTACCCGCCCAATCACCAACGTGGTGATGATGGGGATGGGTGAGCCACTGCTGAACCTGACCAACGTGGTTCCGGCGATGGAAATCATGCTCGACGACTTCGGTTTTGGTCTGTCTAAACGCCGCGTCACGCTGTCTACTTCAGGCGTAGTGCCTGCGCTGGACAAGCTGGGCGACATGATTGACGTTGCGCTGGCGATCTCCCTGCACGCGCCAAACGATGCGATCCGTGACGAAATTGTGCCGATCAACAAAAAGTATAATATCGAAACCTTCCTGGCTGGCGTGCGCCGCTACCTGGAGAAATCCAATGCCAACCAGGGCCGCGTCACCATCGAGTATGTGATGCTTGATCACGTCAACGACGGTACCGAGCATGCGCATGAGCTGGCAGAATTGCTGAAAGATACGCCGTGCAAGATTAACCTGATCCCATGGAACCCGTTCCCGGGCGCGCCTTATGGCCGTAGCTCGAACAGCCGTATCGATCGTTTCTCGAAAGTGCTGATGGAGTATGGATTCACCACTATCGTGCGTAAAACGCGTGGTGATGATATCGATGCCGCATGCGGACAACTGGCGGGTGATGTGATTGACCGTACCAAACGTACGCTGCGTAAACGCATGCAGGGTGAGACAATCGCGGTCAAAGCTGTTTGATTATTATGCAGTCACGGCGCATGATCTGCGCCGTGAAGCATAATCTTACTGAATAATCAGTCAGATTCGTGATGTTTGATTAATAATTACGGTGCGTTTCATATGACTTTCGGGCAGTATGTAACGACGTAACAACAGTTTAGCCAGGCGGGCAGAGCTGCACTGTCATCTACCGGCTGACAGTCTTATACTGTCTGTTCAAGGTTAACTGACCAGAAGTTTCGCGGTGCGGGTGGCATTGTGACTCACCGGCACCTGAACCCTTATTTTTCACGTACCAGTAGTTGTAGCGAATGAATACTGAAGCCACTCACGACCAAAATGAAGCACTCTCCACTGGCGTTCGTCTTCGCAACGCCCGTGAACAACTCGGACTCAGCCAGCAAGCCGTTGCAGAACGCTTGTGCCTGAAGGTTTCCACGGTTCGCGATATTGAAGAAGATAAGGCACCTGCCGATCTGGCTTCAACATTTTTGCGCGGCTATATCCGCTCTTACGCAAAACTGGTGCATATCCCCGAAGAAGAATTACTGCCAATGATGGAGAAGCAGGCACCGGTCCGTGCAGCAAAAGTTGCGCCGATGCAGACCTTCTCCCTGGGGAAACGCCGTAAAAAACGTGACGGCTGGCTGATGAGCTTTACCTGGCTGGTGCTGTTTGTGGTGATTGGCCTGACGGGCGCATGGTGGTGGCAAAACCACAAGGCGCAGCAGGAAGAGATCACTACGATGGCCGATCAGTCTTCTGCCGAGCTTAATCAATCCGGTAATGACAACGCGCAGAGCGTGCCGTTGAACACGGACAGCGCGGCACCGTCCAGTGAACCGCAAACAGCTGCGACCGATACCGCTCAGGCTCCGGCCACCACGCCTGACGCCGCGCCAGCCACGCAGCCGCAGGATCAGAACGCGGTTGTTTCTCCTTCACAGGCCAATGTGGATACCGCCCCTGGGGCGACGGCGCCAGCGGATAATACTGCTGCGGCACCACTGCCTACCGACCCGGCAGCCACTGCGACACCAGCAGTCGATCCTAACGCGCTGGTGATGAACTTCACCGCAGATTGCTGGCTGGAAGTGACTGACGCAACAGGCAAAAAGCTGTTCAGCGGCCTGCAGCGTAAAGATGGCACGTTAAACCTAACGGGTCAGGCACCTTACAAACTTAAAATCGGCGCTCCGGCAGCGGTACAGATCCAGTATCAAGGAAAACCTGTCGACCTGAGCCGCTTTATCAGAACTAACCAGGTTGCGCGTCTTACCGTTAATGCCGAACAATCAGCAGCACAGTAACAGACGGGCAACGCGGGAGATTTTTCATGCATAACCAGGCTCCGATTCAACGTAGAAAATCGAAACGGATTTACGTTGGGAATGTGCCAATCGGGGACGGGGCACCCATCGCCGTCCAGTCGATGACCAATACGCGCACCACGGATGTGGAAGCAACGGTCAATCAGATCAAAGCATTAGAACGCGTAGGCGCGGACATTGTTCGTGTCTCCGTCCCGACGATGGATGCTGCCGAAGCGTTCAAACTCATCAAGCAGCAGGTCAGCGTTCCGCTGGTGGCTGATATTCACTTCGACTACCGCATTGCACTGAAAGTCGCTGAATATGGCGTCGACTGCCTGCGTATTAACCCGGGCAACATCGGTAACGAAGAGCGCATCCGCATGGTCGTGGACTGCGCCCGCGATAAAAATATTCCTATCCGTATCGGTGTGAATGCCGGTTCTCTGGAAAAAGACCTGCAGGAAAAATACGGTGAGCCAACGCCGCAGGCGCTGCTCGAATCCGCTATGCGTCACGTCGATCATCTCGATCGTCTTAACTTCGATCAGTTCAAAGTTAGCGTGAAAGCGTCCGACGTGTTCCTTGCGGTAGAGTCTTATCGCCTGCTGGCAAAGCAGATTGACCAGCCTCTGCACCTCGGGATCACCGAAGCGGGCGGCCTGCGCAGCGGTTCTGTGAAGTCTGCGATCGGCCTGGGCCTGCTGCTCTCTGAAGGGATCGGCGATACGCTGCGCGTCTCGCTGGCGGCCGATCCGGTGGAAGAGATCAAAGTCGGTTTCGATATCCTGAAGTCACTGCGCATCCGCGCCCGTGGGATCAACTTCATTGCCTGCCCAACCTGCTCACGTCAGGAGTTCGACGTGATTGGTACGGTGAATGCGCTGGAGCAGCGCCTGGAAGACATCATTACCCCGATGGACGTCTCCATCATCGGCTGCGTGGTGAACGGTCCGGGTGAAGCGCTGGTGTCAACACTGGGCGTGACCGGCGGTAACAAGAAAAGTGGTCTCTATGAAGATGGCGTTCGTAAAGATCGTCTGGATAATAGCGACATGATCGACCAGCTAGAAGCGCGCATTCGTGCCAAAGCCGCAATGATGGACGAGACGCAGCGCATCAACGTTCAGCAGGTTGAAAAATAACGTGATGGGAAGCGTGCCGCTTCCCATGTATGATTGAACCCATTCTTTGGGTTTTTTTTGTATATAGAAAGAGAATAAACGTGGCAAAAAACATTCAAGCCATCCGCGGCATGAACGATTATCTGCCTGGCGAAACCGCCATCTGGCAGCGCATTGAAGGCACACTGAAGCAGGTGCTCGGCAGCTACGGTTACAGCGAAATCCGTTTGCCGATTGTAGAGCAGACCCCGTTATTCAAACGCGCGATCGGCGAAGTCACCGACGTGGTTGAAAAAGAGATGTATACCTTTGAGGACCGCAACGGTGACAGTCTGACCCTGCGTCCGGAAGGTACGGCGGGCTGCGTACGCGCCGGCATCGAACATGGTCTTCTGTACAATCAGGAGCAGCGCCTGTGGTATATCGGCCCGATGTTCCGCCACGAACGTCCGCAGAAAGGTCGTTATCGCCAGTTTAATCAGCTGGGTGTGGAAGTCTTTGGTCTGCAGGGCCCGGACATTGACGCCGAACTGATTATGCTGACCGCCCGCTGGTGGCGCGCCCTCGGTATCGCCGATCACGTTTCCCTTGAGCTGAACTCTATCGGCTCTCTGGAAGCTCGCGCTAACTACCGCGATGCGCTGGTGGCGTTCCTGGAACAGCATAAAGAGAAGCTGGACGAAGACTGCAAACGTCGCATGTACAGCAACCCGCTGCGCGTTCTGGATTCCAAAAACGCGGATGTTCAGGCACTGCTGAACGATGCGCCTGCGCTGGGTGACTACCTGGATGAAGAATCTCGCGAACACTTCGCGGGCCTGTGCAAGCTGCTTGAAGCAGCAGGCATCGCCTATACCGTGAACCAGCGCCTGGTGCGCGGTCTGGACTATTACAACCGCACCGTGTTTGAGTGGGTAACGACCAGCCTTGGTTCGCAGGGCACCGTATGTGCGGGCGGCCGTTATGATGGCCTGGTTGAGCAACTGGGTGGCCGTGCGGCACCTGCTGTTGGCTTCGCAATGGGTCTTGAGCGACTTGTTTTGCTGGTTCAGGCAGTTAATCCGGAATTTAAAGCAGATTCCGTTGTCGATATATACCTGGTGGCCTCAGGTGCGGATACGCAGTCTGCGGCGATGCAGCTTGCCGAACGCGTGCGCGATGCGCTGCCGGGCGTTAAGCTGATGACCAACCATGGCGGCGGCAACTTCAAAAAACAGTTTGCTCGTGCCGATAAGTGGGGCGCAAGTATTGCACTGGTGCTGGGCGAGTCCGAAGTGGCTAACGGCGAAGTGGTAGTGAAAGATCTGCGCTCTGGTGAGCAAACAACGGTAACGCAGGACGGCGTTGCGGCGCACTTGCGCACTCTATTGGGCTAAGGAGAAAGACTGCGTGGAAATGTACGAGAACGAACACGACCAGGTCGACGCGATTAAACGCTTCTTTGCTGAAAACGGCAAAGCATTGGTTGTTGGGGTTATTTTGGGTGTAGGTGCGCTGATAGGCTGGCGCTACTGGAACAACCATCAGGCTGATGCCGCTCGCGGTTCGTCTTTGAGCTACGAAAACACCGTTAGCGCCATTCGTGCCGACCAGCCGCAAACGCTGACGGCAGCGGAGATATTTGCGGCTGACAACAAAAACACCTACGGCGCGCTGGCCGCGCTGGAAGTGGCTCAGCAGTACGTTGATAAAAACGAACTGGATAAAGCCGCTGCACAACTGTCACAGGGTCTTGCTGCTGCAAGCGATGAAAACCTGATAGCAGTGATCAACCTGCGTCTGGCACGTATCCAGGTTCAGCAGAAAAAAGTCGATGACGCGCTGAAAACGCTCGATACCATCAAAGGCGACGGTTTTGCTGCCATCGTTGCTGATTTGCGCGGTGAAGCACTGCTGAGCAAAGGTGACAAAGCGGGCGCGCGTAAAGCGTGGCAAGCTGGCGTAGATAGCAAAGCTTCACCTGCGCTGAGCGAAATGATGCAGATGAAAATAAATAATTTGTCCGTCTGAGAGGGACCCGATGCAATTGCGTAAATTACTTCTGCCAGGACTGCTTTCTGTTACGTTATTGAGTGGTTGTTCACTGTTCAGTGGCGAAGAAGATGTTGTAAAAATGTCCCCGCTGCCAACGGTTGAAAACCAGTTTACCCCATCCACCGCGTGGGACGTCTCCGTGGGCAGTGGGATTGGCGATTTCTACTCCAACCTGCATCCTGCGTATGCGGACAGCGTTGTCTATGCCGCTGACCGCAAAGGTACCGTGAAAGCGGTGAATGCCGATGACGGGAAAGAAGTATGGTCCGTTAACCTGGCGGAAAAAGACGGTTGGTTCTCCCGTAAACCTGCGCTGCTTTCCGGCGGCCTGACCGTCGCTGGCGGTCACGTTTACGTGGGAAGCGAAAAAGCGCAGGTTTATGCGCTGAACACCAGTGACGGTTCTGTTGCATGGCAAACGACCGTTGCCGGTGAGTCTCTGTCTCGTCCTGTGGTGAGTGATGGTCTGGTGCTGATCCATACCAGCAACGGCCAGCTGCAGGCGCTGAACGAAGCGGACGGCCTGGTGAAATGGACCGTTAACCTGGATATGCCAGCGCTGTCTCTGCGTGGCGAATCCGCCCCGGCAACGGCTTTCGGTGCTGCGATTGTTGGCGGTGATAACGGTCGTGTGAGCGCGGTACTGATGCAGCAGGGCCAGATGATTTGGCAGCAGCGTATCTCCCAGGCGACCGGTTCAACAGAAATCGACCGTCTGAGCGACGTGGACACCACCCCGGTCATTGTTGACGGTGTTGTTTATACGCTGGCGTATAACGGCAACCTGACCGCGCTGGATCTGCGCAGCGGCCAGATCATGTGGAAACGTGAACTGGGCTCCGTGAATGACTTCATCGTTGACGGTAACCGCATCTATATGGTTGACCAGAACGATCGCCTGCTGGCGCTGAGCACTGAAGGCGGCGTAACGCTGTGGACGCAGAGCGATCTGCTGCACCGCCTGCTGACCGCGCCAGCCCTGTACAACGGCACCTTGGTGGTCGGTGACAGCGAAGGGTATATGCACTGGATCGATCCAGAAAACGGTCGCTTTGTTGCACAGCAAAAAGTTGACGGTTCTGGTTTCCTGACCGATCCGGTAGTCGCTGACGGTAAACTGCTGATTCAGGCAAAAGACGGCACGCTGTACGCGATCACGCGTTAATTACCCGGCGGTTGTAGTATACTAAACGGCTCCTGTTCACTCAGGAGCCGTTTTGACATTTTTAAAAACGCCGCAAAAGCGACGTTTATTTGAATTTTATGAGGCTTCAAACATGGTACCTGTGGTCGCGCTTGTCGGGCGCCCTAACGTTGGAAAATCCACTCTTTTTAACCGTTTAACACGCACCCGTGATGCGCTGGTTGCGGATTTCCCGGGGCTGACGCGTGACCGTAAGTACGGTCGTGCAGAGGTGGAAGGACGCGAGTTCATTTGTATCGATACCGGCGGTATTGACGGCACAGAAGACGGCGTTGAAACCCGCATGGCGGAACAGTCTCTGCTGGCGATTGAAGAAGCAGACGTGGTGCTGTTTATGGTGGATGCGCGCGCTGGCCTGATGCCCGCAGACTCCGCTATTGCCAAACACCTGCGTTCACGCGAAAAGCCGACTTTCCTGGTGGCGAACAAAACTGACGGTATCGATGCCGATCAGGCCGTCGCGGATTTCTGGTCTCTGGGCCTGGGTGAAATCTACCCGATTGCGGCATCGCATGGCCGTGGCGTCACCAGCCTGCTGGAAACCGTGCTGCTGCCGTGGGTTGACGAAGTGAACCCGCCGGAAGAAGTGGACGAAGACGCTGAGTATTGGGCGCAGTTCGAAGAGAGTGAAGAGGGCGAAGAAGAGCCTGAAGACACCTTCAACCCGCAGGACCTGCCGATCAAGCTGGCCATCGTCGGTCGTCCAAACGTAGGTAAGTCTACGCTTACTAACCGTATTCTGGGTGAAGAGCGCGTCGTCGTTTACGACATGCCGGGCACCACACGTGACAGTATCTACATCCCGATGCAGCGCGATGAACGTGAGTTTGTCCTCATCGACACCGCGGGCGTGCGTAAGCGTGGGAAAATCACCGACGTGGTGGAAAAATTCTCCGTTATCAAAACGCTGCAGGCGATTGAAGACGCCAACGTGGTGCTGCTGGTCATCGACGCGCGTGAAGGTATCTCCGACCAGGATCTCTCTCTGCTCGGCTTTATTCTGAACAGTGGGCGCTCACTGGTGATCGTGGTCAACAAGTGGGATGGCCTGAGCAACGAAGTGCGCGAGCAGGTGAAAGAGACCCTCGACTTCCGTCTGGGCTTTATCGACTTTGCGCGCGTGCACTTTATTTCTGCGCTGCACGGCAGCGGCGTGGGTAACCTGTTCGAATCCGTGCGTGAAGCCTACGACAGCTCCACCCGTCGTCAGAGCACCGCGATGCTGACGCGCATCATGAATATGGCAGCAGAAGACCATCAGCCGCCGCTGGTGCGCGGTCGTCGCGTGAAGCTGAAATATGCTCACGCCGGTGGTTATAATCCGCCAATCGTGGTGATCCACGGCAACCAGGTGAAAGACCTGCCGGATTCTTACAAACGCTATCTGATGAACTACTTCCGCAAATCGCTGGACGTGATGGGTACGCCTATCCGTATCCAGTTCAAGGAAGGTGAAAACCCGTTCGCCAACAAGCGTAACACCCTGACGCCAAACCAGATGCGTAAGCGTAAGCGTTTGATTAAGCACATTAAGAAAAGCAAATAAATATTGCCGATCTCACGAAAACCCGCCTCTGTCGCGGGTTTTTTTTCGCGCTTTCACAGCGATTGCTAACCCTGTGTGAAGTCAATCACTATTCACTCCCAACCATCTTTAAATCCAGAAAAGTAGACAATCATCGAATTTTCATCTTAAAGTCCGGGGTCCGGTACTGGACAAAACTAGCGTCTGGTTATCAAATGGTTAACTAATTTTTCGCCACATGTAAAAAATCGGTCGGATACGTAACTGACCGGCGTACATGCTGGTGTTTACAAGCACGACACATACCTTTCGGGAGAATTATGCAATCCTCTGTTAATCCAAAAGAGAGCCGAACGTTCTTCGGCCATCCGTATCCACTCGGTTCACTGTTCTTCACCGAGATGTGGGAACGTTTCTCGTTTTACGGCATTCGCCCGCTACTGATCCTGTTTATGGCTGCGACCGTTTATGACGGCGGCATGGGGCTGGCGCGTGAAAACGCCTCGGCGATTGTCGGTATCTTTGCCGGTACCATGTACCTGGCCGCGCTGCCGGGCGGCTGGCTGGCCGATAACTGGCTCGGTCAGCAGAGAGCCGTCTGGTACGGTTCGATCCTGATTGCGCTCGGTCACCTGTCGATTGCGCTCTCTGCAATCATGGGCAACAACCTGTTCTTTATCGGCCTGATGTTCATTGTGCTCGGTTCTGGCCTGTTCAAGACCTGTATTTCGGTGATGGTCGGCACCCTGTATAAAAAAGGCGATGCGCGTCGTGACGGCGGTTTCTCGCTGTTCTATATGGGCATCAACATGGGCTCGTTTATCGCACCGCTGATTTCCGGCTGGCTGATTAAAACTCACGGCTGGCACTGGGGCTTTGGTATCGGCGGTATCGGGATGCTGGTGGCGCTGATTATCTTCCGCGTGTTTGCCGTTCCGGCAATGAAACGCTATGACAGCGAAGTCGGTCTCGACTCCACCTGGAACAGCCCGGTGGTGAAGCGCAACGGCGTGGGCGCATGGCTGCTGGCGCTGGCCGTCGGCGTGGCAGTTATCGTGACGCTGATTGCTCAGGGCGTGATTGTGATTAACCCGGTGGCTGTTGCCAGCGTGCTGGTCTACGTGATTGCCGCGTCCGTTGCGCTGTACTTTATCTACCTGTTCCTTTTCGCGGGTCTGAATCGCAAAGAGCGCGCCAGGCTGCTGGTCTGCTTTATCCTGCTGGTCTCCGCCGCGTTCTTCTGGTCTGCGTTTGAGCAAAAGCCAACGTCGTTCAACCTGTTTGCCAACGACTACACTAACCGCATGATCGGTGATTTTGAAATTCCGGCGGTGTGGTTCCAGTCGATCAACGCCCTGTTTATTATCCTGCTGGCCCCGGTGTTCAGCTGGGCATGGCCGAAGCTCGCGAGCATGAACATTCGCCCGAGCAGCATCACCAAGTTTGTTATTGGTATTCTGTGCGCGGCGGCAGGCTTTGGCCTGATGATGCTGGCGGCACAGAACGTGCTGAGCAACGGTGGGGCGGGCGTGTCGCCGTTCTGGCTGGTGGGCAGCATTCTGATGCTAACCCTTGGCGAGCTGTGCCTGAGCCCGATTGGTCTGGCGACCATGACGCTGCTTGCGCCGGAAAGAATGCGCGGCCAGATGATGGGGCTGTGGTTCTGCGCCAGTGCGCTGGGTAACCTGGCTGCAGGCCTGATTGGCGGCCACGTGAAGGCCGATCAGCTGGATATGCTGCCGGATCTCTTTGCGCGCTGCTCCATCGCGCTGCTGATTTGTGCCGCGGTACTGATCGTCCTCATTGTTCCGGTTCGCCGCATGCTGGAAAATGCGCAGACTAAACCGGCAGCTGAAGCCTGATAATGTTCAGCCTACCGGGGCAGTTATCCTGTCCCGGTAAAACCTAACTGGAGAGAATATGTTGATTACCTGCCCGGAATGCCAGACACCGCTGGAGCCACAGAACGGCGTGGCGCACTGCGACAGCTGTAATAAGGACATCGCGCTTGAAGCCCGCTGCCCGGAGTGCCATCAGCCACTCCAGGTATTAAAAGCCTGCGGCGCGGTGGACTATTTCTGCCAGAACGGCCACGGTCTTATCTCTAAAAAACGCGTGGAGTTTGTTCGGGCCGAAGGTTAATCGCACACGCAGTCTTCGCCTTTCTGCCACAGCTCGACCAGCGACTCGGGCGCTTCCTGCTCGGGCACCAGCACGATGATATCGGCGTAGTGGGCCTGATTTTGCCCGGTCCAGATAATCTGGATGCGAAAATAGCGCTGGTCGCCGCTGCCGGGTGAAGAGGCTTGCCCCGGCGGCTGGCCGCGTGGAAAAGCCTGCTCCAGGATGCTCACCAGGCGCTGGCGCTGGGCCTCATTGAGCGAGGAGAGCGCGATGGTGCGCTGTCCACTCAGCTTGGGAATAAAAGCGACGCCGCCTTCCCGGGCCAGCTCAACTACGGCGTCATCCGTCAGTTCCGGAACCTGCATTTACAGCACTCCCACCTGTTCCCAGGCTTGTTTAATGGCCGCCCCAGCGTCGCCGCCGGAGCGTTTCTCTCCGTGCGCGATCGTCAGTTTTGCGAAGGCCTCAAAATCTGCATCCTGCGCCAGATTGCGATCGCAAACCGTGTCGTACCAGGCATATCCCGCTTTTTCCCAGGCGTAGCCGCCGATCGCCGTCGCAGCCAGATAAAATGCCCGGTTGGGGATGCCGGAGTTCAGGTGCACGCCGCCGTTATCCTCGCGCGTTTTAATGAAATCTTTCATGTGCGCAGGCTGCGGGTCTTTGCCGAGCAGAGGATCGTCATAGGCGGTGCCGGGTTCAGACATTGAGCGCAGCCCTTTGCCGTTGATCCCTTTCGCCAGCAGCCCTTCGCCAATCAGCCAGTCAGCGTTATCGGCGGTTTGCTTCAGATGGTACTGTTTGACCAGCGAGCCAAACACGTCCGACAGAGACTCGTTCAGCGCGCCCGACTGTTCAAAATAGATAAGCCCGGCTTCGGTCTCGGTCACACCGTGGCTCAGCTCGTGCGCCACCACGTCGATGGCGATGGTAAAGCGGTTAAATATTTCCCCGTCGCCGTCGCCGAATACCATCTGCTGACCGTTCCAGAAGGCGTTCTGATATTCCCGGCCGTAATGTACGGTGCCTGTCAAAATAAGCCCTTTATTATCGAGCGAATCACGCTGATATTCTTTCCAGAAGAAATCATGGGTAATACCCAAATAATCGTAGGCTTCATCCACCGCCACATCGCCGTTCGACGGCTGGCCTTCGTAACGCACCTGCGTACCCGGCAGCTCCTGGGTCTGCTTCGCGTCGTAAATATCGCGCTCCAGCTGTCCGGCTTTATTCACGTGCGGCGCGGCGGGTTTGCCGGGCATGTGGGCCATCAGCGTCTGGACATGGGTCAAGGTCTGACGGGCACAGCGCTGCTGCGGCTCGGAACCGCTTTCGATAATACGACGAAGAATATAAGGGGGAATAACGCTATGAAGATGGGGCATGCTGCTCTCCTTATTAAAAAAGGGAATAGCAGCAGTATAGTAAGTAACCGGCGAAGAATTATCCGGTTTTACGCTGACGCGTCTTTTTCACCGGTTTAATTGATTTTACTTCGCTTTCTACCCAGCCGTCTGAAAGACGCGTCGTCAGCACATCGCCGGCTTTCACCTGTTTGGTCTGCTTGAGCACTTTGCCGTCCGTCGCCGTCGTCACGCTATAGCCGCGTGCCAGCGTGGAGAGGGGGCTGACGGCTTCAAGGTGGGTCACCGCATTGCCAAAACGCTCGCGGGTGGTGCTCAGTCGGGCGCGGACAGTCTCCGCCAGACGATACTCCTGCTGCTGGATCCGCGTTTGCGCGCGATAAATTTTCGGCTGCGGGTTCTGCTGGTTCAGGCGCTGGGTTACACGCTGCTGGCGCGATACCGCGCGCTTAAGCTGCGCGTCTACCGCAACGTTCATGCGCTGACGCAGGCGCTCCAGCACGGTCTGCTGACGCGCCAGACGCAGCTGCGGATGCTGCTGCTGAAGTCGATGATGAAGCTGGGTAAAGCGGCGGGTACGGTTGGCAAGGAAGTAGTCCATCGCCATCTCAAGGCGCTGCTGGCCGTTCTGAATCTGACGCAGCAGCTCCAGCTGGTTGCGGCTGACCACTTCCGCCGCCGCAGACGGCGTAGGCGCGCGCAGATCCGCGACAAAATCCGCTATCGTTACGTCCGTTTCGTGGCCGACGGCGCTCACCACAGGGATCTGACTTGCAAAGATTGCCCGCGCCACGCGCTCGTCGTTAAAGCTCCACAGATCTTCCAGCGAACCGCCGCCGCGTCCGACAATTAACACGTCGCACTCCCGGCGCGCGTTCGCCAGCTCAATGGCGCGCACTATCTGGCCCGGCGCATCGTCACCCTGAACGGCGGTCGGGTAGATGATGACGGGCAGGGAAGGGTCACGACGCTTCAGCACGTGCAAAATATCGTGCAGCGCTGCACCGGTTTTCGAGGTGATCACCCCAACGCAGTGGGCAGGAGAGGGCAGCGGTTTCTTGAACTGCTGATCGAACAGTCCCTCGGCAGAGAGTTTGGCTTTAAGCTGCTCGTACTTCTGCTGCAGCAGACCTTCGCCCGCAGGCTGCATGCTCTCGACGATAATCTGATAATCACCGCGCGGTTCATACAGGGTGATATTGGCGCGAACCAGAACCTGCTGGCCGTGCTGAGGGCGGAACGTCACGCGGCGGTTGCTGTTGCGGAACATCGCGCAGCGCACCTGGGCGGTGTCGTCTTTTAAGGTAAAGTACCAGTGTCCGGAGGAGGGCTGCGTGAAGTTAGAGATCTCACCGCTGATCCAGACCTGCCCCATTTCCTGCTCAAGCAGCAAACGCACCGTCTGATTAAGGCGGCTGACAGTATAAATTGAGGGGGATTGAGAGGATAACATGTGAGCGGGATCAAATTCTAAATCAGCAAGTTATTCAGTCGATAGTAACCTGCTGAGGAGCGATCGCAAGCATTTTTTTCAAAAAAGTGTAGATGCAATCGGTTACGCTCTGTATAATGCCACGGCAATATTTAACCACCCAGGTCAGAGATATTGCCCATGCTACGTATCGCTAAAGAAGCACTGACGTTTGACGACGTCCTCCTCGTTCCCGCTCATTCCACCGTTCTGCCGAATACTGCCGATCTCAGCACGCAGTTGACGAAAACCATTCGCCTGAACATTCCTATGCTCTCTGCGGCAATGGACACCGTGACTGAAGCGCGCCTGGCTATCGCCCTGGCACAGGAAGGTGGCATTGGCTTTATTCACAAAAACATGTCAATCGAACGTCAGGCGGAAGAAGTTCGCCGCGTGAAGAAACATGAATCCGGCATCGTGTCTGACCCACAGACCGTTCTGCCAACCACCACGCTGCACGAAGTGAAGGCCCTGACCGAACGTAACGGCTTCGCCGGTTACCCGGTTGTGACCGAAGAAAACGAACTGGTTGGTATCATCACCGGCCGTGACGTGCGTTTCGTGACTGACCTGAATCAGCCTGTCAGCGTCTACATGACGCCAAAAGAGCGTCTGGTTACCGTTCGCGAAGGTGAAACTCGCGACGTGGTGCTGGCAAAAATGCACGAAAAACGCGTTGAAAAAGCGCTGGTTGTTGACAGCAGCTTCCACCTGCGCGGCATGATCACCGTTAAAGATTTCCAGAAAGCAGAACGTAAGCCTAACGCCTGTAAAGACGAGCATGGCCGTCTGCGCGTCGGCGCTGCGGTTGGCGCAGGTGCCGGTAACGAAGAGCGCGTTGACGCGCTGGTTGCTGCGGGCGTTGACGTCCTGCTGATTGACTCCTCTCACGGCCACTCTGAAGGCGTTCTGCAACGTATTCGTGATACCCGTGCCAAATACCCTGACCTGCAGATCATCGGCGGTAACGTGGCAACTGGCGCAGGCGCTCGCGCGCTGGCTGACGCCGGCTGCAGCGCGGTGAAAGTGGGTATCGGCCCTGGCTCCATCTGTACTACGCGTATCGTGACCGGCGTGGGCGTTCCGCAGATCACCGCGGTGTCTGACGCGGTTGAAGCGCTGGAAGGCACCGGTATTCCGGTTATCGCTGACGGTGGTATCCGCTTCTCTGGCGACATCGCTAAAGCGATCGCCGCGGGCGCCGCTGCCGTGATGGTCGGCTCTATGCTGGCCGGTACCGAAGAATCCCCGGGCGAAATCGAACTCTTCCAGGGCCGTTCTTACAAATCTTACCGCGGCATGGGCTCCCTGGGCGCGATGTCCAAAGGTTCCTCTGACCGTTACTTCCAGACCGATAACGCCGCTGACAAACTGGTGCCGGAAGGTATCGAAGGTCGCGTTGCCTATAAAGGCCGTCTGAAAGAGATCATTCACCAGCAGATGGGCGGCCTGCGCTCCTGTATGGGTCTGACTGGCTGTGGTACCATTGACCTGCTGCGTACCAAAGCGGAATTCGTACGCATCAGCGGTGCGGGTATCCAGGAGAGCCACGTTCACGACGTGACGATCACCAAAGAGTCCCCGAACTATCGTCTGGGCTCCTGATTTTTCTTCGCCCGACCTCGTGTCGGGCGATTTATTTAATCTGTTTCACTTGCCTCGGAATTAGCGTCAATGACGGAAAACATTCATAAACATCGCATTCTCATCCTGGACTTCGGTTCTCAGTACACTCAGCTGGTGGCGCGTCGCGTACGTGAACTGGGCGTTTACTGTGAGCTGTGGGCATGGGATGTCACGGAAGCACAGATTCGCGAATTCAATCCAAGCGGCATCATCCTGTCCGGCGGCCCGGAAAGCACCACCGAAGAGAACAGCCCGCGCGCGCCGCAGTACGTGTTCGAAGCGGGCGTGCCGGTATTCGGCGTTTGCTACGGTATGCAGACCATGGCAATGCAGCTGGGCGGCCACGTAGAAGGCTCTAACGAGCGCGAGTTTGGCTATGCACAGGTAGAAGTCGTCACCGACAGCGCGCTGGTGCGCGGTATCGAAGACTCCCTGACCGCAGACGGCAAACCGCTGCTGGACGTGTGGATGAGCCACGGTGACAAAGTTACCGCCATCCCGTCTGACTTCGTGACCGTTGCCAGCACCGAAAGCTGCCCGTTCGCCATCATGGCGAACGAAGAAAAACGCTTCTACGGCGTACAGTTCCACCCGGAAGTGACCCACACCCGTCAAGGTATGCGCATGCTGGAGCGCTTCGTGCGTGACATCTGCCAGTGTGAAGCCCTGTGGACCCCGGCAAAAATCATCGACGACGCCGTTGAGCGTATCCGCCAGCAGGTTGGCAATGACAAAGTGATCCTCGGCCTCTCCGGCGGCGTGGACTCCTCCGTAACCGCGATGCTGCTGCACCGCGCCATCGGCAAAAACCTGACCTGCGTCTTCGTGGACAACGGTCTGCTGCGTCTGAATGAAGCCCAGCAGGTCATGGACATGTTCGGCGACCACTTCGGTCTGAACATCGTTCACGTGGAAGGCGAGCAGCGCTTCCTGGACGCGCTGAAAGGCGAGAACGATCCGGAAGCCAAGCGTAAAATCATCGGTCGCGTGTTCGTAGAAGTGTTCGACGAAGAAGCGCTGAAGCTGGAAGACGTGAAGTGGCTGGCGCAGGGCACCATCTACCCTGACGTGATCGAGTCTGCGGCCTCCGCAACCGGTAAAGCACACGTCATCAAATCTCACCACAACGTGGGCGGCCTGCCGAAAGAGATGAAGATGGGGCTGGTTGAACCGCTGCGCGAGCTGTTTAAAGACGAAGTGCGTAAGATCGGTCTGGAACTGGGTCTGCCGTACGACATGCTCTACCGTCACCCGTTCCCGGGTCCGGGTCTGGGCGTGCGCGTGCTGGGCGAAGTGAAGAAAGAGTACTGCGACCTGCTGCGTCGCGCGGACGCGATCTTCATCGAAGAGCTGCACAAAGCTGACCTGTACAACAAAGTGAGCCAGGCGTTCACCGTGTTCCTGCCGGTTCGCTCCGTCGGTGTAATGGGCGATGGCCGTAAGTACGACTGGGTGGTTTCCCTGCGTGCGGTGGAAACCATCGACTTCATGACCGCGCACTGGGCGCATCTGCCGTATGACTTCTTAGGCCGCGTGTCTAACCGCATCATCAACGAAGTGAACGGTATTTCCCGCGTGGTGTATGACATCAGCGGTAAGCCACCGGCTACGATTGAGTGGGAATGATGTATAGCTAGTTCATAGCACATCAAATCTATTCACTTCCTCCTATAACCCTCTGCAAATGTAGAGGGTTTTTTGCTTGTACCTGCTCATTTCACTCTACACCACACTTTTATCGGTATATAACACGGTATAGAAGGCTGTTTCATCCAAAGGGACTCCGTTACCCCATAGCTGTTATTTCATCATCTGATCATGGCCTGAAATTGACGACCCATTTAGCTGGAAAGTAAGACCTCTTCTGATTCACTTATGACACAGGCGATGAATAATTACGTCATATTCTGGAAGGGTTAGATTGCCGATGTTAAGATGATATGTGTCATAGATGATACATTCCTGGATGAGGTGGTTATGCCTGAAGAAACTTATGTGAGCAAGCTTCGCCGGACAAAAGGTTCTACTGTACGGCCATCGACAGAAAGTGCTTTAGCCAAGCTTGGGAAAGATATCGAATTTGCACGTCGTGTGCGGGGTCTCTCTGCAGATAAGTTTGCGAAATCTGCAGGAATATCGCGTTCCACTTTATACCGGCTTGAGAGTGGCGACAGTGCGGGTATCTCACTCAACACGCTTGCGATGGTACTCACCATCCTTGGAAAACTTGATCTCCTGAGCAATTTGATCGATATGCGCAATGACGACATTGGTCTGTCTATGCTGCGCGAAAATGTTATGCAAAGCGCAAAGCCACTCCATAAAGACGTCAGCGTGAATATTAGCCTCAGAGGCAAAACAGATAAACGAGCGCCTGGTACTGCAGTCACGAAAAAACCGACCCAGACTAATGCAGAGACGAGGGCGACATTAGTGGTCAGTCCATCAGGACGTACATCTCCGCTGCTCTCTCGCTTAAAAGCGACGCGAGGTTCTTCCGGCTCATGATAAGAGATATTGTATGAGACAAAGGCTTTACGTCTGGATGGATAGTCAAGAATTCGTCGGGCAACTGGATTTTAACGTCGATGGTGCGCGTCAGAACTCCGTCTTCACTTATGCGCAGAGCTGGATTGATAATCCTGACGGTTTTGATCTTTCTCCCACCATGCCGCGTAGCCAGGTTGTCGCTTCGGCTAGTCTTCAGGGAAATTCATCACCTCTTGTGATGCCTGTCGCTGACAGTACTCCTGATTCATGGGGGCGCGCCATTATGCGTGCTGCATATGGTGGGCGTACTCTGAATGATTTTCAGTATCTTATCGGGGTTGATGACTTTCTGCGCTCAGGCGCACTTCGTTTTTACGAAAGCGAAGCACCCGACGCATTGCCTTTGGCTCAACCCCGCACAGGCGAAAATACATTTTCCATACCACGCCTCATCGAACTCGAAGCGATGGTTCATGAGGCGCGAGCCTTCGAAGCCGATCCCATTCATTATCGTGAAAACCGAGCGAAGCTTCTAGCGGGACAGTTACTACTTGACGCAGCAGGCTCGTTAGGCGGCGCACGGCCAAAAGTGAATATACGCGATGAACATGAGGTGCTCTGGATAGCGAAGCTATCGAAGATGGATGATGAGTACGATATGGCGCGTGCCGAAGTGCTCGCTCTCCGTCTCGCAGCAGAAATAGGAATGACGGTTGCTGAAGCTAAGCCGTTTGTTGTATCAGGGAAATTTCCTATTGCCTTGATCAAACGTTTTGATCGTTCTTACGAAGATGCAAGGGATCCTCATCGGATCCATTTTATAACTGCGCAGACTTTCATGGGATTACCTGGCACTGAGCCATCAGACTACGTCTCTATAGCAGAGCAGATGATGATAAATGGTGCTGGTGATGATGTGATCGAACTCTGGACGCGCATGGCCTATTCTGTGCTGATCCAAAATACAGATGACCATCTGCGTAACCATGGTTTTATCCGAACCGCCGAGCGGTGGGCTCTCTCGCCTGCCTATGATATTAATCCCGACCCGTCAACTGGTGGCACCCTCAAGACTGCAATTAGTGAGATTCATGGAAATGAACTCAACATTTTTGCTGTATTAGACGCAGCACCGCTCTTCAATATCGAACCCGATGAGGCTTGTGAAGCGCTTAAGGTTATGGCGGAAATTATCAGCGGAAGATGGCGTTTTCTTGCGGCTGAACTGGGAATGAATGCGAAAGATATCCGGGCACTTTCGCCAGCTTTTGAAAGTCAGCAGGTCAAGAATGCCCTAAATTTGTGATAGCCAGATTTCGTATCCTACTGAATAAGATCTGAGTCATCCTAGGCTTTACTTTCCCTCATTTCCCAACCTATACGCCAGCGCCACCACCAGCGACTGCACCAGACACAGCGTTGCCGACTGAGATCGGAACGCATCCACCTGCGCCTCTTTCACCACAAAGCAAAGATCGCTAAACGTCGCCAGGGGGCTTATCTGGCTGTCCGTAATCACAATCTGCCGCGCGCCGACGCTGGCGGCGGTTTCGCTGACCATCACCGTCTCTTCCGCGTACGGCGAGAAGCTGATCGACACCACGATGTCGCGCGCCTTAATGCGGCTGATCTGCTCGCGCAGCATCCCGCCCATGCCGTCGAGCAGGATAGGGCGACACTCGAGGTGGCTCAGGGCGTAGGTGAGGTAGGCCGCGACGCTAAAGGAGCGGCGCAGTCCGGCGATATAGATGGTGTCGGCGTCGGCCAGCAGCTGTACCGCGCGCTCCAGCATTTCCGGCTCGGCGCGGGCGGC
Source organism: Enterobacter sp. B79-1 (assembly GCF_057444735.1). Classification (NCBI taxonomy): domain Bacteria; kingdom Pseudomonadati; phylum Pseudomonadota; class Gammaproteobacteria; order Enterobacterales; family Enterobacteriaceae; genus Enterobacter; species Enterobacter sp. B79-1. The sequence continues at coordinate 139,572 of NZ_JBYAZJ010000008.1, read as the reverse complement.
CAGCTGCTGCAGCGCCTGCGCGTTCGAGCGGGCGAACTCCTGCAGGATATCGAGCGGCGTTTCCGGCACGGCCTCGCTCTCCATTTCGCGGAACAGCCGGGCGCGGTCGCTGTAGCTGGCGGTCTCCTCCACCAGGTTCATGCGAAACAGCTGTTTCATTTCGTTGAAGCCGGTGAAGTCAAAGGCGTTGGCAAAGCGGATCAGCGTCGACGGCGGCACGTCGGCGCGCTCGGCAATAACGGCAACCGTATCAAAGGCCACGCTGTTGGTGTTATCCAGCACGTAGCGGGAGACCTGCTGCAGCCTCTTGCTCAGGCTATCGTAGCGATCGCGGATTTGCTGCTGCAGTTCGTTCAGGCTGGTTGCTGTCGTCATGTTATCCCCCAAATACAGTCTTATGATTCTAAACGCAAAACCGCGTCTTTAAAATGTCGGCCATCCATCTGGCAGCAAAAATGAAACAGAAACTTCAGTCATTTCCTCGCCCGAAATTCCTTAATAGCGCACGCGGCGTCAGTGTTGTTGGCTGTTAACATAAAAATCCATCCTTGATCACAATAATCATCATTTATTTTATTTCAACTTAAAATGGAATATTTGTTTCATATATAGTGTTCTGTACACAGTGTTCAGTCACAGTCACGTATCAACAGCGAGAGGTTAAGGATGGAGACGGTAGCGAATTTTATTCACGGCGAATGTGTCACCGGTTCAGGCCAGCGCGTTCAGGCGATCTTCAACCCGGCCACCGGCGAGCAGATCCGCCAGGTGGTGATGAGTACGGCGCAGGAAACCGAACAGGCGATTGCCGCCGCGCAGCAAGCGTTTCCGGCGTGGGCGCGCCATGCTCCGCTTAAGCGCGCGCGCGTGATGTTCCGCTTCAAGGCGCTGCTGGAAGAGAATATGGATCGCCTGGCCCGCATCATCAGCGAAGAGCACGGCAAGGTCTTCTCCGACGCGGTGGGCGAACTGACGCGCGGCCTGGAAGTGGTGGAGTTTGCCTGCGGCATCCCGCACCTGCAAAAGGGTGAACACTCGGCGAACGTCGGAACCGGCGTCGACAGCCACTCGCTGATGCAGCCGCTCGGCGTCTGCGCCGGGATCACGCCGTTTAACTTCCCGGCGATGGTGCCGATGTGGATGTTCCCGATTGCGCTGGCAACCGGCAACACCTTCGTGCTGAAGCCGTCGGAAAAAGATCCTTCTCTCGCGCTCGCGCTGGCGCAGCTGCTGAAAGAGGCCGGCCTGCCGGACGGCGTGTTCAACGTGGTGCAGGGCGATAAGGAGTCCGTTGACGTGCTCCTGACCGACCCGCGCGTGCAGGCGGTGAGCTTTGTCGGCTCCACGCCGATTGCGGAATACATTTACCAGACCGCGTCCGCCCACGGTAAGCGCTGTCAGGCGCTGGGCGGCGCGAAAAACCACTGCATTTTAATGCCGGACGCCGATATGGAGATGGCGACCAACGCCATCATGGGCGCGGCCTACGGCGCGGCGGGCGAGCGCTGCATGGCGCTCTCGGTGGTGCTGGCGGTGGGGGATAAAACCGCCGATGACCTCTGCGCCCGGCTGGAAAAACAGATTGCCGCGCTGCGCGTCGGGCCGGGCCTGGACCAGTCGCCGGAAAATGAAATGGGGCCACTCATCTCCTCAGTGCACCGCAGCAAGGTGCTGGGCTATATCGACAGCGGGGAAGCGCAGGGAGCGAAACTTCGCGTGGACGGTCGCGGCTTCAGCGTGAAGGGCCACGAGCAGGGCTACTTCGTCGGGCCGACGCTGTTCGATAACGTCACCCCGGAGATGACCATCTATAAAGAAGAAATTTTCGGCCCGGTGCTTTCTGTGGTGCGCGTAGCAGATTACGCCAGCGCGGTGGATCTGATTAACCGCCATGAATATGGTAATGGCTCGGCGATTTTCACCCGCGACGGCGGATGCGCGCGCCGCTTCTGCGAAGAGGTGCAGGCTGGCATGGTGGGTGTTAACGTGCCGATCCCGGTGCCGATGGCGTTCCACAGCTTCGGCGGCTGGAAGCGCTCGATTTTTGGCGCGCTCAACGTCCACGGCAGCGACGGCGTGCGCTTCTACACCCGAATGAAAACCATCACCGCGCGCTGGCCGGAAATGCAGCAGGAGACAGGCGCTGCGTTCTCCATGCCAACGCTGGGCTGACAGGAGGTTTTATGCAAACCGAACGTATGACCATGGCCCAGGCGCTGGTCCGGTTCCTTAATCAACAGTACGTCTGCGTGGATGGCAACGAAACGCCCTTCGTGGAGGGCGTCGCCACCATCTTTGGGCACGGCAACGTGCTGGGTATCGGCCAGGCGCTGGAGCAGGATCCGGGCCATCTGCAGGTGATGCAGGGCTGCAACGAGCAGGGCATTGCCCATATGGCGACGGGATTCGCCAAACAGCACCGCCGTCAGCGCATTTTTGCCGTCACCTCCTCCGTCGGGCCGGGTGCCGCCAATATGGTAACCGCCGCGGCCACCGCCACGGCGAACCGCATCCCGCTGCTGCTGCTGCCGGGCGATATCTACGCCAGCCGCCAGCCGGACCCGGTGCTGCAGCAGATCGAGCAGTATCACGATCTCAGCATCAGCACCAACGACTGCTTCCGTCCGGTCTCCCGCTACTGGGACCGCATTAACCGCCCCGAGCAACTGATGAGCGCCATGTTAAGCGCGATGCGAACGCTTACTGACCCCGCGAATACCGGCGCGGTGACCATCTGCCTGCCGCAGGACGTGCAGGGGGAGGCCTGGGATTATCCACTCAGCTTCTTCGCGCGTCGCGTGCACCATATCGAGCGCCGTCCGCCTGACCCGCAGCGTCTGGCGCAGGCGCGGGCGCTAATCGCTCGCAAGCGTCGTCCGCTGGTGGTGTGCGGCGGCGGCGTGCGCTATTCCGGCGCGCATGAGGCATTTCGCGACTTTGTCGAGACGCTGCAGCTGCCGTTTGCCGAAACCCAGGCCGGAAAGGGGGCGCTGGTAAGTGACCACCCACTTAACCTGGGCGGCGTAGGGGTGACGGGCGGGATGGCCGCCAACCAGCTCGCGCCACAGGCCGATTTAGTGATCGGCATCGGCACGCGCCTGACCGATTTTACCACCGGCTCCAAGGCGCTCTTTTCCCATCCGGACGTCGAATTCCTGCTGCTGAACGTGGCCGAATTTGACGCCCTGAAACTGGACGCGACCGCGCTGATTGCCGATGCCCAAACCGGGCTCCAGGCATTAACCCACTTGCTCAAGGAGTATCGCAGCGGCTGGGGAGAGGCGGTCGCTAATGCGAAATCCGCCTGGCGCGACGAGTGCCGCCGCCTGTGGGATCGCCAGTGGCGTCCTGACGACGCGCCCGAAGTGGCGGGGCACCTGGACGCGCAGCTGGCGGAGTACTGCGAGACGCTCAACACCCGCCTGACCCAGACGCGGGTACTGGGGCTGATCAACCAGCATATTGAAGATAACGCCATCGTGGTGGGCGCGGCCGGTTCGCTGCCAGGCGATTTACAGCGCCTCTGGCAGGTCAAAACGCCGGACAGCTATCACCTGGAGTACGGCTACTCCTGCATGGGCTACGAGATTGCGGCGGCCATCGGCGCGAAGCTCGCCAGACCCGAACAGCCGGTGTACGCCATGGTGGGGGATGGCTCCTACATGATGCTGCACTCCGAGCTGCAAACCGCCGTTCAGGAGGGGATTAAGGTCACCGTTCTGCTGTTTGATAACGCAAGCTTCGGCTGCATTAACAACCTGCAGATGGGGCACGGCATGGGCAGCTTTGGTACGGAAAACCGTCGGCGCAACCCGGAAACCGGGCGGCTTGACGGGCCGCTGGTGAAGGTCGACTTTGCGCAAAACGCACAAAGCTACGGCTGCCGCGCGTGGCGGGTGAACGATGAGCAAAGCCTGCTGGCGGCGCTGGAGGCGTCACGCGCGCATCCGGGCCCGACGCTGCTGGACATCAAGGTATTGCCGAAGACCATGACCCACGATTACGCCTCGTGGTGGCGAACCGGTGATGCGCAGGTGGCAGCGTCGTCTGCCGTGCGCGAAGCCGCCGAGCAAACCCAGGCGCAGGTGAAAAAAGCTCGCCAGTATTGAGTTTTCCTGCCGTAACGAAATTTTCATTTCATTTCCCCTCACCCTAACCCTCTCCCCAAAGGGGAGAGGGGATGGTTAGGTGCGGCCTTTTCTCCCTCGCCCCTTTGGGGAGAGGGCCGGGGTGAGGGGCGCTTCCGTACTTCCTCCCATGTTGTGAGATTGATAACAAAATTTATCTCATTCATCTCAAAAGTGTTAACCCACACTCAAAAACATAATTTTCACTATTTATAAAAATGAAATAAATGTTTTATTTATAGGGTCGTTAGTTCACAGCATTCACCAACACCGGGAGCCGTTATGTTTAACATTGCTTTACTGGGCGCTGGCCGAATTGGCCAGGTACATGCAGCTAACATCGCCAGCCACGGCGCGACCACGCTCTGGTCCGTGGTTGACCCGAATCAGGAATTTGCCACCCGTCTTGCCGCGCAGTATCAGGCCCGTCAGCAGAGCGTGGATGAGGCGATGACCGACCCTAACGTTCACGCCGTACTGATCGCCTCCGCCACCGATACCCACGCGGACCTCATTGAAATGGCTGCCCGCCACGGCAAGGCCATCTTCTGTGAAAAGCCGGTACACCTTGACCTTGCCCGCGTGCGCGACTGCCTGAAGGTGGTTAAAGAGTACGACGTGCCGCTGTTTATCGGCTTTAACCGCCGCTTTGACCCGCAGTTCCGCCGGGTGAAAACCGACGCGCAGGCCGGGCGCATCGGCAAACCGGAATCGCTGCTGATCATCTCCCGCGACCCGTCCCCGCCGCCTGCTGAGTACGTGCGCGTTTCCGGCGGCATGTTCCGCGATATGACCATCCACGACTTTGACATGGCGCGCTTCATCATGGGCGAAGAGCCGGTGTCGGTGTATGCCCAGGGGAGTAACCTGGTGGATCCGGCGATTGGCGAGGCGGGGGATATCGATACCGCGTTTATCGTTCTGAAATATGCCTCCGGGGCGATGGCGACCATCGTTAACAGCCGCCGTTCATCTTACGGCTACGACCAGCGCCTGGAGCTGCATGGCTCCGAAGGGCTGCTGTGCGCGGGCAACATCCTTGAAAACCAGGTGCAGCACTACGGCAAACAGGGCTGCACCAGCGCGCTGCCGGAACACTTCTTCCTGCAGCGCTACAAATCCGCTTACGCCGCGGAATGGGAACACTTTGTTGCGGTCCTGCGCGGCGAAGCGGTGCCTGACTGCAGCGGCGATGATGGTGAACGTGCGCTGTACCTTGCGGATAAAGCGCTGGAGTCACTGCGCAGCCAGCGCGAGATCGTCCTCTAAACACAACAACCCTACACAGAGAGACATAATAATGAAAAAACTGATCGTAGCCGCCCTCATCGCCATGACGTCCGGGGCCGCCCTCGCCGAAAACGAGCAAATTGTTTTCAGTACGCCAAACCTGGCCATGCCGTTTGAAGTTCACATGCAGCGCACGGCGGTGAAAGCCGCAAAAGAGATGGGCGTGAAGCTTCAGGTGCTGGACGGGCAGGGCAGCTCACCGAAGCAGGTGGCTGACCTGGAAAACGCCATCACCCGCGGGGCGCAGGGCTTTATCGTCTCCCCGAACGACGTGAACGCGGTCTCCAGCGCGGTGGATGAAATTCAGGATGCGAAACTGCCGATCGTCACCCTCGACCGCTCCGTTGATAGCCAGAAGAAAGTGCCGCACTTCGGCGCCAACAACTACAAGGGCGGCCAGGCGGTTGGCGACTTCGTTAAAACCAAATTCCCCAACGGCGCGGACATCATTCTCCTTACCGGTCAGCCGGGCTCCTCTTCCAATATTGAACGCACCAAAGGGATCCGCGACAGCCTGAAGGCGGGCGGGGATAAATACAAGATCGTCGCCGATCAGACCGGGAACTGGATGCGTTCGGAAGGGATGCGCATTGTTGAAAGCGTGCTGCCTTCGCTGCCGAAGCGCCCGCAGGTGATCCTCTCCGCCAACGACGATATGGCGCTGGGCGCGATTGAAGCGCTGCAGAGCCAGGGCGTGAAGCCGGGTGAAATCCTCGTGACTGGGTTTGATGCAGTGCCGGAAGCGCTCGCCCGCGTGCGCGACGGCTGGCTGGCGGTAACGGCGGATCAGCGTCCGGGCTTTGCGGTGCAGACGGCGATGAGCCAGCTGGTGGCCAACGTGCGCGAGAAGAAAGCCATCACCGGGGCCGACTATCCGCCGACGCTGATCACCAAAGAAAACCTGCAGCAGGCTGAGCGTATCGGTGAGGCCGGTAACTGATATGTCCCGAGCCGCCTCTGGCGGCTCATCATGAGGAGGAGCAGACCGATGTCGCAACCCTTACTGAAAGTGACCGACCTGGCAAAAAGCTTTTCCGGCGTCTGGGCGCTGAGCAGTGCTCAGCTGACCGTCGGCAGCGGAGAAATTCACGCCCTGCTGGGGGAAAACGGGGCGGGGAAATCCACGCTGCTGAAGGCGCTCGCGGGCGCGCAGCCGCAAACGCGCGGGGATATCTGGTTCAACGGCGAAACGTTGCCGGTGGATGACTCACCGGTGGCGCGCCAGAACAAGGGCATTATTACCATCTATCAGGAATTCAACCTGCTGCCCAACATGACCGTCGCGGAAAACATGTTTCTCGGGCGCGAGCCGCGTAAACGTAACCTGATCGTCGACGAAAAGGCGGTAAACCAGGAGGCGCAGGTCATTCTCGATTACCTGCAGCTGAACGTTGCACCGACAACGCCTGTCGCCCGTCTGAGCGTCGCCCAGCAGCAGATGGTGGAGATCGCCCGGGCGCTGACCCTCAACGCCCGGTTAATCATTATGGACGAACCGTCCGCCGCGCTGAGCGACAGCGAGGTGGAAAGCCTGCACCGCGTGGTGCGCGAGCTTAAAAACCGCGGCGTGAGCATTATTTACGTTACCCACCGTCTGCACGAAGTTTTCCAGCTCTGCGATCGGTTCACCGTTTTCCAGGACGGCCGCTTCACCGGCACCGGCGCGGTGGCGGAGACCAACGTCGAACAGCTGATTCGCCTGATGGTCGGACGCGACGTGGCCTTTAACCGCCGTCCCGCCAGCGAAACCCACCATGAGGATAAACCCATCCGTCTGGCGGTGAAGAGGCTGAGCCGCGAAAAGCCGCCGCTGGATCCGCACGGCATCGCCCTGCACGACATCAGCTTCCACGTCCACGCCGGGGAGGTCCTGGGCATTGCCGGGCTGGTAGGCGCGGGACGTACCGAAGTGGCCCGCTGCCTGTTTGGCGCTGATGCGTTTACCTCGGGGAGTTTTGAGCTGGACGGCGTGCCTTACCAGCCGCGCGATCCGCTGTATGCCCTCGACCACGGTGTGGCGCTAGTGCCGGAAGATCGTAAAAAAGAAGGGGCGGTGCTGGGGCTGTCGATTCGCGACAACCTGTCGCTCTCCTGCCTCTCCTCGCTGCTGCAGTGGCGCTGGTTTGTGAACACCCGCAAAGAGGACGATCTGATTGAGTCCTACCGCCAGGCGCTGCAGATCAAAATGGTCAACAGCGCGCAGGAGGTGCGCAAGCTCTCCGGCGGCAACCAGCAAAAAGTGATCCTCGCGCGCTGCATGGCGCTCAATCCACGGGTGCTGATCGTCGATGAGCCGACGCGCGGCATCGACGTGGGGACCAAATCGGAAGTGCACCAGGTGCTGTTTGACATGGCGAAAAAGGGCGTAGCGGTGATCGTGATCTCCTCCGATCTGCCTGAAGTGATGGCGGTGTCTGACCGGATCATCACCCTCAGCGAAGGCCGGGTGACCGGCGTGATCCACGGTGACGACGCTAACGAAGAACGGCTGATGACGATGATGGCCATCAACCACAACGCCCTGAACGCGGCATAACGGAGTTTCTCATGACGCAGATGATTTCTAAAACGCAGGCCCCGGTCAAACGCGCCGGACGCATCGATCCCATCGCCTTCTTCGAGCGCTTCGGGGTGCTGATTTTCATGATCCTGCTGCTGATCTTCTTCCAGTCGCAGAACAGCAACTTTTTCTCTGAACGCAATATTTTCAACATCCTGACCGAAGTCTCCATCTACGGGATCATGGCCGTGGGGATGACCTTCGTCATTCTGACCGCCGGGATCGACCTCTCCGTGGGCTCCATTCTGGCGGTGTGCGCCATGACCGCGGCGTACGTGATCAAAGGCGACAACTTCACCACCGTTGACCCGAACGCCTGGGGCGGCATGAGCTGGCTGATCGGGCTGGGGATTTGTCTGGCCATGGGCACGGCGATTGGCTTCCTGCACGGTCTGGGCGTCACCCGCCTGCGCCTGCCGCCGTTTATCGTCACCCTCGGTGGGATGACCATCTGGCGCGGCCTGACGCTGGTGATTAACGACGGTGCGCCGATCGCCGGTTTCGACCCTGGCTACCGCTGGTGGGGACGCGGGGAGCTGCTCGGCATCTCTATTCCGATCTGGATCTTCGCCATCGTCGCCGTTGGCGGTTATCTGGCGCTGCATAAAACCCGCTGGGGCCGCTTCGTCTACGCCATCGGCGGCAACCCGGAGGCGGCGCGCCTGGCGGGGGTGAACGTCAAGCGTGTGCTGGTCAGCGTCTACGTGCTGATTGGCTGTCTGGCGGGGCTGGCAGGCTTCATCCTGAGCGCGCGTCTGGGGAGCGCCGAGGCGGTCGCCGGGATCTCCTTTGAGCTGCGCGTCATCGCCTCGGTGGTGATTGGCGGCACCTCGCTGATGGGCGGCTACGGGCGCATCGGCGGCACCATTATCGGCTCCATCATCATGGGCATTCTGATTAACGGCCTGGTGCTGATGAACGTCTCGGCCTACTACCAGCAGATTATCACCGGATTAATTATCGTTCTGGCGGTGGCATTCGATACCTATGCCAAAAGCCGTCGCGGCGCACTGTGAGGATCACGATGAAAGAGGTTCGTATTGGATTGATTGGCACCGGGTATATCGGCAAGGCACATGCCATCGCCTATGCCCAGGCCCCGACGGTGTTCAACCTGCGCGGAAGGCTGGTGCGCGAGATGGTGGCGGAAGTCACGCCGGAGCTGGCGGCAGCGCGCGCGCAGGCGTTTGGCTTCAACCGTTCAACGGGCGACTGGCGGGCGCTGGTGGCCGACCCGGCCATTGACGTGGTGGATATTTGCTCACCCAACCACCTGCATAAGGAGATGGCGCTGGAGGCGATCCGCCACGGCAAGCACGTCTACTCGGAGAAGCCGCTGGCGCTGAACGCCCACGACGCGCGCGAAATGGTCGAGGCCGCGAAGCGGGCCGGAGTGAAAACGCTGGTGGGGTTCAACTACATGAAGAACCCGACGGCGCAGCTGGCGAAGGAGATTATCGCCCGCGGCGAGATTGGCGAGGTGATCCACTTCTACGGCACCCACAACGAAGACTATATGGCCGACCCGCTGTCGCCCATTCACTGGCACTGCTTTAAAGAGACCGCCGGGCTGGGGGCGCTGGGTGACCTCGCGGCGCACATCGTCAATATGGCCCAGTACCTGGTGGGGGATATCGAGCAGGTCTGCGGCGACCTGAAGATCGTGGTCCCTGAACGCCCGGCGAAGGCCGGATCGTCAGAGATGATTGCCGTTGAAAACGAGGATCAGGCCCACGCGATGGTGCGCTTCGCGGGCGGGGCGCTGGGCGTGATTGAAACCTCCCGCGTTGCCTGCGGCCGCAAGATGGGGTTGTCGTACGTCATTACCGGGACGAAAGGCACCATCAGCTTCACTCAGGAGCGCATGGCCGAGCTGAAGCTCTATCTGCATGACGATCCGGTGAACCGTCAGGGGTTTCGCACGCTGCTCGTTGGCCCGACGCACCCGGACTACGCCGCGTTCTGCATGGGCGCGGGACACGGGATCGGCTTTAACGATCAAAAAACGGTGGAGGTGCGCGACCTGGTGGACGGGATTGCCGCCGACGCGCCGATGTGGCCGGACTTCGAAGAGGGCTGGAAGGTGTCGCGCGTGCTGGACGCGATCGCGCTCTCGCACCGGGAAGGCCGCTGGCTGAACGTGAACGACATTGTCTGATGAGGTATCAACGTGGAAAAGCAGTTTGATGTGATATGCATGGGCCGCGTGGCGGTAGACCTCTACAGTCAGCAGATTGGTGCCCGTCTGGAGGATGCGTCGAGCTTCGCCAAATATCTCGGCGGGTCGTCCGGCAACGTGGCGTACGGCACCGCGCGTCAGGGTTTACGTTCGTCGATGCTGGCGCGCGTCGGCGATGAACATATGGGCCGCTTCCTGCGGGAAGAGCTCAACCAGGTGGGCTGCGATACCAGCCATCTGATTACCGATAAACAACGCCTTACGGCGCTGGTGCTGCTCGGCATTAAAGACCGGGACACCTTTCCACTGATTTTTTATCGCGATAACTGCGCGGATATGGCGATTACCGCCAGCGATGTGGACGAACGCTACATTGCCTCCGCACGTTGTCTTGCCATCACCGGGACGCATCTTTCTCATCCGCAGACCCGCGAGGCGGTGCTGACGGCGCTGGGCTATGCCCGCCGTCACGGCGTGCGCACGGTGCTGGACATCGATTACCGCCCGGTGCTGTGGGGGTTGACCGCCTTAGGCGACGGGGAAACGCGCTTTATCGCCGCCGATACGGTCACCCGCGAGCTGCAGGAGGTGCTTCACCTCTTCGACGTCATTGTCGGCACCGAAGAGGAGTTCCACATTGCGGGCGGCAGTACGGATACCCTGCAGGCGCTGGGGCAGGTACGCGCCGTCAGCAAGGCAACGCTGGTCTGCAAACGCGGCGCGCTCGGCTGCTCGGTCTATACCGACGCCATTCCGCCCCGGCTGGACGACGGCCTGACGGTGACCGGCGTGCGCGTGGAGGTGCTGAACGTTCTCGGCGCGGGGGACGCGTTTATGTCCGGCCTGCTGCGCGGCTACCTGAACGACGAGGGCTGGGAGCAGGCGTGCCGCTACGCCAACGCCTGCGGCGCGCTGGTGGTTTCGCGCCACGGCTGCGCCCCGGCGATGCCGAGCAAAATCGAGCTGGATGACTATCTCTCCCGCGCTGCGGATGTGCCGCGACCGGATCTCGACCCGCGTCTTAACCATCTCCACCGGGTGACCACCCGCCGCCGCGAATGGCCGGAGCTGTGCGTGATGGCCTTCGATCACCGCAGCCAGCTTGAGGATATGGCGATGCAGTGCGGCGCGTCGCTTAAGCGCATTCCGGCGCTGAAGCAGCTGATCCTGCAGGCCAGCCGCGAGGCGGCGAACCGCGCCGGGCTGGAGGGCAAAGCCGGTCTGCTGTGCGACGGCACCTTTGGTCAGGACGCGCTGAACGCCATCACCGGCGAAGGGTGGTGGATTGGCCGCCCCATTGAGCTGCCGGGCTCCCGGCCGCTGGAGATGGAGCACGGCAACATCGGCACCCAGCTTATCAGCTGGCCGCAGGAGCACGTGGTGAAGTGCCTGGTCTTCTTCCACCCGGAAGACGCCCACGGCCTGCGCCTGGAGCAGGAGCAGAAAATCGCCGAGGTGTACCACGCCTGCTGCCAGTCCGGGCACGAGCTGCTGCTGGAGGTGATCCTGCCCGCCAGCATGCCGCGCAGCGACGAGCTCTACCTGCGCGCCATTTCTCGCTTCTACAACCTCGGCATTTACCCGGACTGGTGGAAGCTGCCGCCGCTCTCCGCCGACGGCTGGGCGGCGCTGAGCGAGATTATCGAACGCCGGGATCCGCACTGCCGCGGGGTGGTGATCCTCGGCCTGGACGCCCCGGCGGAACAGCTGCGTGCCGACTTTAAAGCCGCAGCGGGGCAGACGGTAGTAAAAGGCTTCGCCGTGGGGCGCACGCTGTTTGGCGATGCCTCCCGCGCGTGGCTGAAACACGATATTGACGATGCGCAGCTGGTGGCGCGCATCCGGGACAACTACCTGCAGCTCATCGCCTGGTGGCGCGAGCGCGGACACGCATAATGGAGACGACAATGAGTGTGCAATTAGGCATTAACCCGCTGACGTGGACGAACGACGATCTGCCTTCTCTCGGCGCGGAGACGTCGCTGGAGACCTGTCTGAGCGAAGGGAAAGAGGCCGGTTTCGCCGGCTTCGAGCTGGGCAATAAATTCCCGCGTGAAGCGCGCCTGCTTGGTCCGATTTTGCAGCGCCACGACCTGCAGCTGGTCTCCGGCTGGTACTCCGGCCGCCTGCTGGAGCGCAGCGTGGAGGAGGAGATCGCCGCCGTGCAGTCGCACCTGACGCTGCTGCGCGAGCTGGGGGCGAAGGTGCTGGTCTTTGCGGAAGTGAGCGGCTGCATTCACGGCGAGCAGCAGACCCCGGTGCATCTGCGCCCGCGCTTCCCGCAGGCGCGCTGGAAGGAGTATGGCGAGAAGCTCACCGAATTTGCCCGCTACACCCAGCAGCAGGGCGTGCGGATTGCCTACCATCACCATATGGGCACGGTGATTGAGTCCGCCGACGACGTGGACAACCTGATGACTCACACCGGGGAGGCGGTTGGATTGCTGCTGGATACCGGTCATCTGACCTTTGCCGGAGCCGATCCGCTGGCGGTGGCGCAGCGCTGGGCGTCGCGCATCAACCACGTTCACTGTAAAGACGTGCGCGCCGACGTGCTGGCGGACGTGAAAAACCGCAAAACCAGCTTCCTCGATGCGGTGCTGAGCGGCGTGTTTACCGTGCCGGGCGACGGCTGCGTGGATTACCCGCCGATTATGCGGCTGCTGAAGGCGCAGGACTATCACGGCTGGCTGGTGGTCGAGGCGGAGCAGGATCCGGCGATAGCCCATCCGCTGACCTACGCCCGTCTGGGCTATAACAACCTGAGCCGTCTGGCCCGCGACGCCGGACTGATTTGAGGAGGGAACATGTCACGTCTGTTATCACGCTGGCATCAGCCGAATGCGGAGGGGCGCACCCAGTCCGTCACGCCGGAACGCGCGGGGTGGGGGTACGTCGGATTTGAGGCGTATGAGCTGCAGGAGGGGCAGACGCTGACGCTGCCCGCCGTCAGCGAAGAGCGCTGCCTGGTACTGGTCGCCGGGCGCGCCTCCATCAGCACGCCTTCCGCGCAGTTTAACGACATCGGCGAGCGTATGAGCCCGTTCGAGCGCATCAAGCCGTGGGCGGTTTACGTCACCCCGCAAGAGACGGTGCAGGTGAAGGCGCTGACGAAGCTGGAGCTGGCGGTCTGCTCCGCTCCGGGCAAAGGCACGTACCCGACGCGGCTGATTGCGCCGCAGGACATCGACGGCGAGGCGCGCGGCAAGGGCCACAACCAGCGCTACGTGCACAACATTCTGCCGGAAGACAAACCCGCCGACAGCCTGCTGGTGGTGGAGGTGTGGACCAGTGAGGGCTGCACCAGTTCGTACCCGAGCCATAAGCACGACACGGATTATCCGCCGCAGGAGACCTACCTGGAAGAGACCTACTACCATCGCCTCAACCCGGAGCAGGGGTTCTGCATGCAGCGCGTTTACACCGACGACAGAACGCTGGATGAGTGCATGGCGGTCTACAACCGCGATGTGGTGATGGTGCCGAAGGGCTACCACCCGGTGGCGACGATGGCCGGGTATGACAGCTACTACCTCAACGTGATGGCCGGGCCGGTGCGCAAATGGATGTTCACCTGGGAGGAGGACCACGCGTGGATTAATCGGGATTATCCCGCGGAGAGGGGCGGCTGAGGCGGCCTTTCTTGTCGGGTGGCGCTGCGCTTACCCGACCTACGAAACCGTAGGCCCGCGCAAGCGCAGCGCCGCCGGGCGAATTGCCCTCAGCGCATCCGCCTCGCCTGCTCAATCGTGCGAGCGATGGCGTCCGGCTGGCTCACCATCGACACGTGGCTCGCCGCCACCTCGGTGGTTTTCGCGTGGATCGTCTTCGCCATCGCGCGTTCAAGCGCCGGGTTAATCATCCGGTCATTCTGACTCACCACATACCAGCTCGGTTTGTTGTGCCACGCGGCGCGCGTCACTTTTTCTGCGAAAGCGTCGCCCTTTATTGGCCCCTGCGTAGCCGCAATGGTCTGTTGTTCACCCGGTTTCACGTCAGGCGCGAAGTCCTTCCTGACGGCGTCCGTTGGCAGATATAAATAGCCGTCCGCCGTTTTGGCAATGCCCGCGCTGCCCGGCGGGGCAGGGAAGCGTCCTGCCAGATCCGCCGTCGACTGGCCGGAATCCGGCGCGAACGCCGCCACGTACACCAGCGATTTTACCCGCGCATCGTTACCCACCTCGCTAATCACGGTGCCGCCCCAGGAGTGGCCCACCAGCACCACGTCACCCCTGGCGCGGGCGATGGCCCGCCGTGTGGCCGCAACGTCATCCTTAAGCGAGGTGAGCGGCAGCTGCACGGCAATGACCTCTGCGTGCTGTTTCTGCAACAGGGTAATCACCTTATTCCAGCTGCTGCCGTCGGCAAACGCGCCGTGCACCAGCACCACGCTGGTTTTACTCTCCGCAAAGGCGCTGGCGGACAGCGCCAGCAGGCCTGCCGTCAGTACAGTCAGTGCTTTCATTCTGGGGCTCCTTAAAAATGATGGACCGCCGCGTGGGGCGGGACGGTGAATTCAATGGTTTTGTGGTCGAGCGGCTTATGCGTCGGGTCGGCCAGAATAATCGTCACCTTGTGCTTACCGGCGGGCAGCCCCACCAGGATCACCGGCTCTCCGCTGGCGTCAGCCCAGTGCCACGGCGCGCCGTCCACCACCACGTGAATGTGCCCGATGCGCGGGGTGACCTTGAGCGCGTCGGGGCCGAATACCGGCTCGATGCGCAGGTTTTCGGCCCGGTACTGGATAAACACCGCGCCTTTGCTTAGCGGCCCGGCAAGCGGCGGATCGACGATCAGTTTTGCGGGCGGTTGCGGCTGTGCCAGCGGGGCAACGGCGGCGGGGCCGTTAACGTCCGCGGCGCTCAGGTTGTCCAGCGGTGTGGCCCGGGCATGGGCTACAGATGCCAGGACAAGCAGGGGGATAAGTGCATAGCGACGAATCATCAGGTTCTCTCCTCATCGGTTCTGAATGGCGACAGGGAAAGAAAACCATTTTTATGTATCGGAGATATTTGCCGGAGGCGGCGTTTTGTACCCGTTTGTTAGCGCAGGGTTCTGGATACAGTGCGATACACTTTGGCTGCGTGGACAGCGCACAATCGCTATCGCCAGCCCGGCAATCACCAGCGTCAGCCCCGTTGATACCCACATTGCTCCCGCGATCCCCAGCGTTTTATTCAGCCACGCATAGGCAAACGGTGAGGCTGCCGCCATCAGCTGGCCGGGGATAAGCAGCATGCCGGTGCGGCGGGCATAGCTTTCGGTGCTAAACAGCTCCAGCGGCAGGGTGGCTTTCACGATGGTGACCAACCCGTTGATGGCACCGTAACCCAGCACAAACCCGGCTGCGCACCAGACAAACTGGGAACTGCTTAGCCCAACCATAAAGCAGAGCGGCATGGCGAGCGCGGTGAAAAGCGTGAGTTTGAAGGGGGTTAAGCGGGCACCCGCCAGCACTTCCAGCGAGCGAGCAGCCGTCTGGCCGATCCCCCACAGCATGCCGATGGCGACCGGCAGGCCGAAGTGGGTGATAAACTCCGGCAGATGGGTAGAGGTGCCGTTAGAGACAAAGGTGATAAGGGCAATGAAGGCGGCATAAAGCCAGCCGTTACGTCGTTCATTGCTCTGAAGCGGCGCGGTGGTTTTCGCGGTTACCGTCAACCGCTGGTGGGGAAGCGAGAGAATCAGCGTCGCGCTCAGCAGGCCGAAGAGAGCATAGACGTGTAGCGCTTCCTGCCAGCTCATCACCTGAAGCAGACCATCGCCCAGCGGCCAGAAGATAGCGGAGGCCAGCCCGCCCGCCAGCGTGACGCGTGAGATTGTTCTTCGCGCCTGCTGTCCGTAGAGATTCACCAGCGCGGCGAATAGCGCATCGTACAGCGACAGGCGCATCCCGACGCCGCACAGTAGCCAGGCGCAGTACCAGCCAGACAGCGTCTGGGTATACGCCATACCCGCGCAGCTAGCGGCAATCAGTAGCGTGCCGCTCATGACTACCTTCTGACCGCCAAAGCGCGCCAGCAGGCGGGCAACAAACGGCGAAACCGCCGCCATCACCAGCATCGCCAGCGTCAGGCCAAGGTAAATCTGCGGTGACGACCAGCCCCGGTCGGCTGAAATCGCCAGCGCTAAAGTGCCGGGCATATAAAACGAGATCCCCCAGTTGATGAGTTGATTGCACCCGGCAGCGAGGGCAAGGTGGCGAGGCAGGGCAGGTGTTTCCATTGTCTTTCATTCCGTTATGCAGTTGTCCAGAGCATAGCGAGCGCGGTATTGTGCTGGCAGGTCAGCAACCTTATGCGCGGTATAAGAGAAACTTTGAATGACGACGCTTAATCTGGGCTATCTCGCCACGTTCCGTCTGGTGATCCAGCGCGGCAGCTTTTCAGCGGCGGCGGATGTGCTGGGCATTTCCCAGCCCGCCGTCAGTCTGCAAATACGCCAGCTGGAGCAGTTTCTGCAAACGCGTCTGGTGGAGCGTACCGGGCGGGGGATTAAAGCAACGGCTGCCGGGCAGGCATTGCTGGTACACGGTGAGCGCATTGAACAGGCAGTCGATGAAACCCTTCGTTCCGTTAGCGCGTTCAATCACGACGTCAGCGGCACCATTACGCTTGGCACGGGTGCGACCGCCTGTATTCATCTTCTGCCGCCATTGCTGCAGCAACTGCGGAGTGACTATCCGCTTTTACGCGTAGGCGTGACGACGGGCAATACGCTCGATATTGTTCGCGCTATTGAAGAAAATCGACTCGATATGGGACTGGTGACGCTGCCCGTCAGCGGGAGAGCGCTGGACGTGATGCCGGTGATGGACGAAGAATTCGTGTTTATCGCGTCGCAGGCGCAGCAGGCGATGTTTACAGACTTAAGGCCTGATGCACTCCATACGCTACCGCTGATTGCCTTTGAGTCGGGCAGCGGAACCCGGGCATTGATTGACGGCTGGTTTGAGGCAAGTGGCTTAACGATTGCACCGGCTATGCAGCTCGGCAGCATTGAGGCTATCAAACGGATGGTGCGTTCGGGGCTTGGCTACAGCATCGTGCCGAAAATGGCGGTGGAGCAGAAGGCAGACCGTGAAGGATTATGCGTCAGTTCTCTCTCGCCCGTACTGCAACGGCAGCTGGCTGTGGTGATGCGTCAGGATAAGATCCTTAGCAAAGGGATTTCAGGCATTATTCGGATCCTGCAACAGCATCCGGAACGCTAGCGTTCGGGCGTTTCGACGGTCAGGCTGGTTTGCTGCGACTGGATTTTGTCCTGGTGGTGATACCAGGCGCCGATGGAGGAGTAAACAAAGCGGCCAAAGAAAAACAGGAAGCTGATGAGCAGTATGATGCGGGTCATCCGGGTGTTAAATCGGTGTCGTTTGTGCATACGCGTGGCCTGACTCACTGTGTTTTTCCTGGGTATACCCTTCCGGGCGATGCGGATATTAAGGCACAGCGGGAAGAAAGGGTCAATTCTGCAATGTGTAAATAACCGTCAATGTTTACATTAATTCATGTTATTAAAAATAATATATCTATTTATCGTATTGATAAGTTCAGGAAAAAGAGCCTAAAAAATCATAAGAAAGGTTTATTTGAATAAATTAGTTTGATTTATGTCAACGGTTTCCCTGCGCCGATAATTAAAATCCTTCCTCCACTGCGTCCGTTCCGTACATTGCCGGACGACGAGTATGTCAGGTTGGATGCCTGTCTTCCTATACCCTCTGGAGCGAAAGGGTTTTAAACGGGCATCTATGAACATTCTCCCTATCCTGAAAAAAAATAAAGATCGCTGGTGGGCTCTGCCGTTTATATTACCCATCGCGCTGTTGCCTGTTCTCAGTGTGGTAAATACCTTCGCGCAACTGGGCGACGGTATTGTGACGCTCTACTATCTGCCTCTCTTTTTTCTGCTTTCACTGATGATGTTTTTTGGTCTGGAAGCCCTTCCCGGGATCGTGCTGGCGCTGTTTTTCCGTTACTACGCGTCTGTTGGGATGTTTGAAACGGTCGCCGGGATTTTCCATTTTATCATCCCTTTAGTGCTCAGCTGGGGCGGTTACCGCGTGTTTGCCCCACGACGCAATATGACGGCCTATGGGGATATACGGCTGATGGCGCAGCGCATTTTCTGGCAGGCTTTCTGCCCGGCAACACTGTTTTTGCTGCTGTTTCAGTTTGCGGTTTACCTTGGCATCTATGAGAGCCGTCAGAGTCTTGCGGGATTAAATCCCCTTAACATACGAACGCTCATTAACTATCAGGCGCTGCTGGTCAGCGGACTGACCGGCGTTCCGCTGAGCTATCTGCTCATTCGCCTGATACGCCATCCTCGCTACATTCACGGGCTTATGTCCCAAATCCGCGCCCAGATAGACAAAAAAGTGACGACCGTTGAGCTGGTGATTTGGGCTATAGCACTGGCTGGACTGCTTTCGCTGCTGCTGCAGCCGATGAATGAAAACAGCTCAATTTTCAGCACCAACTACACCTTATCGCTACTGATGCCGGTGATGCTCTGGGGAGCAATGCGTTTTGGCTATAAGCTGATGTCGATAATCTGGACGCCGGTGCTGCTGGTGTCGATTCACTTTTTCTACCGCTACATTCCGCTGCACCAGGCCTATGACATTCAGCTGGCCATCACCTCATCCAGCTATCTGGTCTTTTCGTTTGTGGTGATTTATATGTCGATGCTGGCGACACGCCAGCGTGCCGTGAATACGCGATCCCGCAGGCTGGCGCTGCTCGACCCGGTGGTGCACATGCCCAACCTGCGCGCGTTGTCGCGCGAGCTTGCTAAAAACCCCTGGTCGGCGCTGTGCTTACTGCGCATCCCGGAACTGGAAGTGCTGGGGCGCAACTACGGTGTGCTGCTGCGCATTCAGTACAAACAGCAGCTGGCACACTGGATTAATGGCACGCTTCAGCACAATGAGCGGGTCTATCATCTGACTGGTTGCGACCTGGCGGTGAGGCTCAACGCCGAGTCGCATCAGCAGCGTATTGATACTCTGGATGAACATATCAAGCAGTTCCGCTTTCTCTGGGACGGCATGCCCTTGCAGCCTCAGGTGGGCGTCAGCTACTGCTATGTCCGCTCTCCGGTTAACCATCTTTATCTGGTTCTGGGGGAATTGGGCGTTGTTGCCGATCTGTCGCTCTCGACTAACCACCCTGAGAATCTCCAGCAGCGTGGTGCCGTACATTTACAGCGCAGCCTGAAAGATAAAGTCGCGATGATGAGCCGCCTGCAAAGTGCGCTCGATAAAAACGCGTTCACTCTGATGGTTCAGCCCGTTCGCGGCCTGCGTGGCGATTGCTATCATGAAGTGCTGCTCAGGATGCCAGACGAGAACGGGGAATTAATTTCTCCCGATCGGTTCCTGCCCGTCGCGCAGGAGTTTGGGCTGTCATCACGCGTCGACCTGTGGGTACTGGAACATACGCTACGCTTCCTGGCAGAGCATCGTGACAGGCTGCCCGGTCAACGCTTTGCCATTAATCTGGCCCCTCCAACCGTGTGCAGGGCGCAGTTTCCGCTCGAGGTGAGCCGCCTGCTGACACAATACGCCGTGGAGGCGTGGCAACTGATCGTTGAAGTGACAGAGTGCAGCACTTTCGGCAGCGCGCAGCAGGCGGAACAGACCCTCAGACAGCTGCAAAAAATGGGGGTGCGCATTGCAATTGATGATTTTGGAACCGGCTACGCGAGCTATGCGCGGCTGAAAAGCGTGGACGCCGACATTCTCAAAATCGATGGCAGCTTCATTCGCAACATCGTCAACAACAGTCTGGATTATCAGATAGTGGCGTCGATTTGCCATCTGGCGCGAATGAAGAACATGCTGGTGGTGGCGGAGTATGTGGAAACTGAAGAGATACGTAGCGCGGTGCACGCGCTAGGTATCGATTATGTACAGGGCTATCTGATCGGCAAGCCGGTTGCACTTGAATCCTTGTCTGAAGAAGAGGCGTCTCAGGCAGACGCCTGAGACATTACGCCGCGACGTCGGCGCTCTCTTCTTCAATTTTGAGCAGCCAGCCGGTGACCGCTTCCCAGTATTGCTGCTCTTTTTCCAGATCCAGCAGTACCAGCGCGTTCTGGCTAAACCAGTCGTGCGGGAAGCTCAGCGTCCAGTGGTGGTCGTCTGTTTTCAGTTTTAACGTTGGGGGCGTCGTCGTCGCCTGACGCTGGTTATTGAGCAGCACGCCCAGACGCAGCAACTGAATAAGCGGCAGGAACTGCTTTTTCTTGAACAGCGTGAAGCGCGGCAGGTCGTCGAGCTTGATGGCTTTACGGTGGTAGCGCACCAGGGTGGCCATCATGGTCTGCTGCTCCTGGTTGAAACCCGGCAGATCGCTGTTTTGCAGAATATAGGCCGAATGGCGATGCATCCCGCTGTGGTTGATGTTCAGCCCCACTTCGTGCAGCATCGCGGCCCATTTCAGCAGGGCGGCAAGCTGCGGATGCGCCAGCTTCGGATTCTGCTCCTGCCACTGATCGTAAATCTGCTCCGTGGTTTCCAGTACGCGCTTCGCCTGCTCGCGGTCGATGTTGTACTGGTTCGCCAGGCTCTGCGCGGTGCGGCTGCGAATGTCCTGATGGCGGAAGCGGCCCTCCATCTCGTACAGCACGCCTTCACGCAGCGCGCCGTCAGAAAGACGCAGCTCCTTAATCGCCAGCGCATCAAACACGCCGCACAGGATCGCAAGCCCCGGTACGAAGACCGATTTCCGCTCATCGGACAGGCCCGGCAGGCTCAGGGCATCGAAGCTTTTATGCTTCAGCACCTCTTCGGTGAGCAGAACCAGACGCTCAGGGGTAATAATTCCGTCTTTTTCACCCATTGCCAGCAGCACTTCATGGGCGGCTTTAATCGAGCCGGATGCACCCAGCGCCACGTTCCAGCCCTGAATGCGATACTGCCACGCCAGGTTTTCCAGCTTCTGGACGGCGGCCATGCGCGCGCGCTGGAAGTTTTCGCGGGTAATAGTGCCGCCCGGGAAATACATCTGCGCGAAGCTGACGCAGCCCATGCGGCGGCTTTCCACCAGGCGCGGCTCAAAGTCTTCGCCGATCACCAGCTCCGTTGAGCCGCCGCCGATGTCGATCACCAGCTTGCGGCCTTTCTCCGGCTGCGTATGCTCCACGCCCATAAAAATCAGACGCGCTTCTTCGTTACCGGAAATAATCTCAATCGGGTAGGGGATAACCTTCTCTGCGCGCTTGAGAAACTCCGGCGCATTCAGCGCCTGACGCAGCGTATGCGTTCCCACGATGCAAACGCTGGAGGGTGAAAAACCCTGCAGGCGTTCCGCAAACAGCGACAGGCAGTTTAAGCCGCGCTCCATCGCCTCTTCGCTGAGCATGCTGCGCGCGTCCAGGCCATCGGCCAGATGCACGCGCTGCTTCAGACGACCGATGATCTGTAACGCACCATCTACCTCACGGGCGATGACCATGTGGAAACTGTTTGAACCAAGATCGACCGCGGCAAACTCCTGCGGTCGTGGCGTATTATCATTTATCGGCATAGGTTAATCGGGTTGCTCGAGTGATTTGATGTAATCGTAAATCGCCAGCTGCGACCGCACTTTTCGGCGATTGCCGCGCGGTACGTAGCGATTACTGAGTTCTTTGTCGATATAACGTGCTTTCACCGTATCGCTAAACAAAATCTCGATAATATCGAGGATCTGCTGTTTCAGGCGCGGGTCCAACAGCGGCGCCGCGACTTCAATTCTGTAATCAATATTGCGCGTCATCCAGTCTGCAGAAGAAAGATAAACCCGCTTGTCGCCTGCATTATCGAAAATGTAGATCCGGTCATGTTCCAGATAGCGGTCAACGATGCTGATCACGCGAATATTGTCGCTGATGCCTTCCAGTTCCGGGATCAACGAACACATACCGCGAATCAGCAGGTTAACCGGAACGCCGGAGCTGGATGCCGCATACAGCCTGTCCACCAGTCCTTTATCAACGAGGTTGTTGAGCTTCAGCGTGATGCCCGACGACAAGCCGTTCTGCGCGTTGGCGATCTCTTTGTCGATCATATCGTACAGCAGGCGGCGCGAGTTCTGCGGTGACACCAGCAGATAGTCGAAGTTGACCGGGCGGTACGGGTTCTCGATAAAGTTGAATACCCGACGCACTTCGTTGGTGATGCGCGCGTCGGCGGTTAAGAGCGAGTAGTCGGTGTAAATACGCGCGGTTTTCTCGTTAAAGTTCCCGGTACCGATGTGGGCGTAACGCACCACGTCGTCACCTTCTTTACGGGAGATCAGGAACAGCTTGGCGTGAATTTTCAGCCCCGGCGCGGAGAAGATAACGTGCACGCCCGCTTCCGTCAGACGACGCGCCCAGTGGATGTTCGCCTCTTCGTCAAATCGTGCCTGCAGCTCGACCACGACCGTCACTTTCTTGCCGTTGTGCGCCGCGTGGATCATCGCGTCAATGATGCGGGAATCTTTTGCTACGCGGTAAATGTTGATTTTGATCGCCAGCACGTTCGGGTCGAACGACGCCTGACGCAGCAGTTCCAGCACGTGTTCAAAGGTGTGGTACGGATAGTAAAGCAGGACATCGCGCTCGCGGATGGCGTCGAATCCGTTACGGAATTTATCGAACCAAAGATGGCGCAGGCGCGGCAGTGGTTTGTTCACCAGATTGGCTTTGCCGACGTTCGGGAAGCCAATAAAGTCTTTAAAGTTGTGGTAGCGCCCGCCGGGAATGATCGAGTCGTAGCGGGAGATGGTCAGCTTCTCGCGCAGCATTTCGACCATCGCGTCCGGCATGTCGCGCTGATAGACGAAGCGGACCGGCTCGGCCGTCAGACGTTGCTTGAGGCTCGAGGACATCAGCTCCATCAGGCTGGCTTCCATCTCGTGCACCAGGTCATATTCGGCGTCGCGGGTCATCTTCATGGAATAGGCATTTAACGCATCGTAATCGAAGAAACCTTTGAAGATGTCGTCCAGGCAGTAGCGCAGGATGTTATCCAGCAGGATCATCGGCTTGCGACGGCGCGGGGTTTCCGGCGGCAGGTTCACAAAGCGCGGGACCTTATCGGACGGGATCTCCAGCAGCGCGTAGCTGATATTCTCACCGCGAATAATTTCGACCGCCAGATAGGTGTAATCGTCCTTCAGGAACTGGACCAGATCGGTTTCGCGGTTAATCAGAATAGGGGTGATGTGCTGGCGCAGATAGTGTTTAAAGTAGTGGCGCAGCCAGGTCTGTTGGTTGGCGGAGAGCTGGCGTTCGTTAATCAGGAAGATTTGGTTGCGCGCCATTTCCAGCAGCAGCTCGTTGTAGAGGCCATCAAATTCCTGATCGGCTTTCATAACGCGAGACTGGATTTTTCCAAGCAGATGGCGCGAGTGGGAATTTAACCCCTGCTCTTCGCTGATGATGATCCGCCGCTTCAGTTCGGCAAAGCGAACCTTGTAGAACTCATCCAGGTTGTTGGAATAAATGCCCAAAAAACGCATACGCTCGATCAGCGGGTTACTTTTGTCTGCCGCTTCCTGGAGTACACGCTCGTTGAATGCTAACCAGCTTAGCTCTTTCTCGATATATAACTTTTCCTGACCCATTACAGCTCACACTCCAGTTCAATCACAGGACGTGGTAAATCCGTCTCGTCCTTATTATGGCGAGCATTTCCACGATATGTCCAACAGTGCCAGAAAAGTATGACAGTTATTTTTTTTGTTGGGGAATTTAGAGGGTTGGAGAAGGGAATATCGGGTAATGCAATGTACAGGTCGGGTAAGCACAGCAGCGCCACCCGACATAACAAACTACTCTTCGGCCGCATAACCCTGCGGGGGTAACTTCACGCCGTCCAGCCAGGCTGCGCCGTCGCGCATCTCCAGACGCCCCTCAACAAACCAGCTTACCACCAGCGGATAAATGGCATGTTCCTGGGTCTGTACGCGTTCGGTCACGTCGTCTTCGCTGTCGCCGTCAAAGACCGGCACTTTTGCCTGCAGGATCACCGGGCCGCCGTCCAGTTCGTCGGTCACGAAATGGACAGAGGTGCCGTGCTCCTCGTCACCGTTTTCCAGCACCTGACGATGGGTGTGCAGGCCGGGATATTTCGGCAGAAGAGAAGGGTGAATATTCAGCAGACGTCCGGCGAAGTGTTCGACAAATGCCGGGCTCAGGATACGCATGTAACCCGCCAGCACCACCACGTCCGGCGCGTAGGCATCGATCTCCTGCACCAGTTCGCGGTCAAAGGCCTCACGCCCGGCGAACTGGCTGGCTTCCAGCGCGTGCGCGGGAATGTTCGCTTCCCGCGCGCGCTCAAGGCCGAACGCGTCGGCCTTGTTGCTGAAGACTGCCCGAATGGTGCCATTGATTTTCTTCTGTTTGCAGGCGTCTATGATTGCCTGCAAATTGCTTCCGTTGCCGGAAATGAGCACCACGATGTTTTTCATTCAATGACCACACGCTGTTCGGAATCGGAAGCTTTAATCGTACCGATTTTCCACGCGTTTTCACCTTTTTCAGTCAGCAGCTTAACGGCTTTATCCGCTTCGCTTGCTGGCAGGGCGATAACCATACCCACGCCGCAGTTAAAGGTGCGGTACATTTCGTGAGAGCTCACGTTGCCTGCGGTCTGCAGCCAGTTGAAGACGGCTGGCCACTGCCATGAGGATTCGTCGATCACCGCCTGGGTGTTGTCCGGCAGAACGCGCGGGATGTTTTCCCAGAAGCCGCCGCCGGTCAGGTGAGCAATGGCGTGAACGTCGACGCTCTCGATCAGTTCCAGCACGTTTTTCACATAGATGCGGGTCGGTGCCAGCAGATGGTCAGCCAGCGGTTTACCGTCCAGCTCGGTGGTCAGCGGGTCGCAGCCGCTCACTTCGAGGATTTTACGTACCAGGGAATAACCGTTTGAGTGCGGACCGCTGGAGGCCAGCGCGATCAGCACATCGCCGTCGGCCACTTTGCTGCCGTCGATAATTTCTGATTTTTCTACTACGCCGACGCAGAAGCCTGCGACGTCATAATCTTCACCGTGGTACATGCCCGGCATTTCCGCGGTTTCGCCGCCGACCAGCGCACAGCCGGACTGCAGGCAGCCTTCGGCGATACCGCTAATCACGCTGGCTGCGGTGTCCACATCCAGTTTGCCGGTCGCGTAGTAATCGAGGAAGAACAGCGGCTCTGCGCCCTGTACCACCAGATCGTTCACGCACATCGCGACCAGATCGATACCGATCGTGTCGTGACGTTTTAAATCCATCGCCAGGCGCAGTTTGGTGCCTACGCCGTCAGTACCCGAGACCAGAACAGGTTCACGATATTTTTGCGGCAGTGCGCACAGCGCGCCGAAGCCACCCAGGCCACCCATCACTTCCGGGCGGCGGGTTTTCTTCACCACACCTTTGATTCGGTCAACCAGCGCATTACCTGCGTCAATATCAACACCGGCATCTTTGTAGCTGAGAGAAGTTTTGTTGGTCACGGCTTAAATCCCCACGCGATTGCATAGCTAGTAAGAAAAATCGGCGCAATTCTAACAGTCCAGGCAAACGTTTGCGAGCCTATTCTGGACGTGGGGATCTTTTTTTCTGTCTGTCCCGTGGATGCAGCCAAACTTGACTCTGTTCACGAAAATGAAACCGGTTTCTGAGAACTGCTTGCAACGGGTATTCCCTTTGCACATCATCGAACTGAAACCGGTTTCTGTAATTGTTTTTGCAGAAAATAACGCAGAATGAGGGAAAGCAAATGTCAGGATTTAAAGCAGGTTTTCTGTGGGGTGGGGCCGTAGCGGCGCACCAGCTCGAAGGCGGCTGGAAAGAGGGCGGCAAGGGCGTGAGCGTGGCCGATGTGATGACCGCAGGCGCGCACGGCGTGCCGCGTGAAATCACCAACGGCGTGCTGGACGGGAAAAATTACCCTAACCACGAAGCCATCGATTTCTACCATCGCTATAAAGAAGACATCAAACTCTTTGCCGAGATGGGGTTCAAATGTTTCCGCACCTCTATCGCCTGGACGCGGATCTTCCCGAAAGGGGACGAGCTTGAGCCTAACGAGGCAGGCCTGAAATTCTATGACGATCTGTTCGACGAGTGCCTGAAGCACGGCATTGAACCGGTGATTACGCTTTCTCACTTCGAGATGCCTTTCCATCTGGTCACCGAATACGGCGGCTGGCGCAACCGTAAGCTGATCGACTTCTTTGTTCGCTTCGCAAAAGTGGTTTTCCAGCGCTACCAGCATAAGGTGAAGTACTGGATGACCTTTAACGAGATCAACAACCAGGCTAACTTCCACGAAGACTTTGCGCCGTTTACCAACTCCGGGCTGAAGTACGCGCCGGGTGAAGACCGAGAGCCGGTGATGTTCCAGGCCGCGCACTATGAGCTGGTGGCCAGCGCCCTGGCGGTGAAGGCGGGACGCGAGATTAACCCGTCGCTGCAGATCGGCTGCATGATTGCCATGTGTCCTATCTATCCGCTGACCTGCGCGCCGGACGACATGATGATGGCGATGAACGCCATGCACCGCCGCTACTGGTTCACCGACGTGCACGTGCGCGGCAGGTACCCGCAGCATCTGCTCAACTACTTCGAGCGTCGCGGCTTTGCACTGGATATCACCGAAGAAGATAAAGCGGCGCTGACGCAGGGCTGCGTGGACTACATCGGGTTCAGCTACTACATGTCCTTCGCCACCAAGGCGACGGCGGACAACCCGCAGCTGGACTACGACGAGAGCAAAAGCCTGGTCTCTAACCCGTACGTGCAGAAATCCGACTGGGGCTGGCAGATTGACCCGGTGGGGCTGCGCTACTCCCTGAACTGGTTCTGGGATCACTATCAGCTGCCGCTGTTTATCGTTGAAAACGGCTTTGGCGCGATCGACGTGCAGGAGAGCGACGGCACCGTAAACGATCAGTACCGTATTGATTACCTCGCCGCGCATATCAGCGAGATGAAAAAAGCGGTGGTGGAAGACGGCGTGGATCTGATGGGCTACACCCCGTGGGGCTGTATCGACCTGGTGTCTGCCGGAACGGGCGAAATGAAAAAACGCTACGGCTTTATCTTTGTCGATAAAGATAACGAAGGGAACGGCACGCTGAACCGCAGTAAGAAAAAGTCGTTCGACTGGTATAAGCAGGTGATTGCGAGCAACGGCGAGCAGCTATAATTGCCCGGTGGCGCTGCGCTTACCGGGCCTACGGGACGTGTAGGCCGGGTAAGCGTTAGCGCCACCCGGCAGAACCCCGCACCCAAGCCGGAGTTTCGCCTCCGGTTTTTTTGTCTCTAAATCACTTTGCTTGATGTACGTCAAGCAAGATGGGTATGGCGCAATCCGAAAAAAGCGGTATAATCCCGCGATTTTTTTGCGGATGCCACCTCAGAGGAGAAAGAGAATGAAGATTGTGGAAGTGAAACACCCACTCGTTAAACACAAGTTGGGCCTGATGCGTGAGCATGACATCAGCACGAAGCGTTTTCGCGAACTGGCTTCTGAAGTGGGCAGCCTGCTGACCTACGAAGCGACCTCCGATCTGGAAACGGAAAAAGTGACCATCGAAGGCTGGAACGGCCCGGTACAGGTTGAGCAGATCAAAGGTAAGAAAATTACCGTGGTGCCAATCCTGCGTGCCGGTCTCGGCATGATGGAAGGCGTGCTGGAGCACGTGCCAAGCGCGCGTATCAGCGTGGTGGGGATCTATCGTAACGAAGAAACCCTTGAGCCGGTTCCTTACTTCCAGAAGCTGGTGTCTAACATCGACGAGCGTATGGCGCTGGTGGTTGACCCAATGCTGGCAACCGGCGGTTCTATGATTGCCACCATCGACCTGCTGAAAAATGCGGGCTGTAACAGCATTAAGGTGCTGGTGCTGGTCGCGGCGCCGGAAGGGATCGCAGCGCTGGAGAAAGCGCACCCGGACGTTGAGCTGTATACCGCCTCTGTCGACCAGGGGCTGAACGAGCACGGGTACATCATCCCGGGCCTCGGCGATGCCGGCGATAAGATCTTTGGTACGAAATAATCGAATAACGATAAATAAGCCGACTTTGATAGTCGGCTTTTTTTTGAATAAAACACCAACAATACTACACAGAGGAAAACACTATGACGCGCCGTGCTATCGGGGTGAGTGAAAGACCGCCGCTTTTACAGACTATCCCGCTTAGTTTGCAGCACCTGTTTGCCATGTTTGGCGCAACCGTGCTGGTGCCAATCCTGTTCCACATTAACCCGGCTACCGTGTTGCTGTTCAACGGCGTTGGGACGCTGCTGTACCTCTTTATCTGTAAAGGCAAAATCCCGGCGTATCTCGGGTCGAGCTTTGCCTTTATTTCGCCGGTGCTATTGTTGCTGCCGTTGGGTTATGAGGTCGCGCTCGGCGGCTTTATCATGTGTGGCGTGCTCTTCTGCCTGGTCTCCTTCATCGTGAAGAAAGCGGGTACCGGCTGGCTGGACGTGATGTTCCCCCCAGCGGCGATGGGCGCAATCGTTGCCGTTATCGGCCTGGAGCTGGCGGGCGTTGCGGCGAACATGGCCGGTCTGCTGCCTGCGGACGGCCAGTCACCGGATTCCAAAACCATTATCATCTCGCTGGTGACGCTGGGCGTGACGGTGTTTGGCTCCGTGCTGTTCCGCGGTTTCATGGCGATTATCCCGATCCTGATTGGCGTGCTGGCGGGCTATGCGCTCTCCTTCGCAATGGGCGTGGTGGATACTACCCCGATTGCTCAGGCGCACTGGTTCGCACTGCCAACCTTCTACACCCCGCGCTTTGAGTGGTTCGCTATCTTCACCATTCTGCCAGCCGCACTGGTGGTGATTGCGGAGCACGTCGGCCACCTGGTGGTGACGGCGAACATCGTTAAGCGCGATTTAATCCGCGATCCGGGCCTGCACCGCTCCATGTTTGCGAACGGCTTCTCGACCATTATCTCCGGTTTCTTCGGCTCCACGCCAAACACCACCTACGGCGAGAACATTGGCGTGATGGCGATTACCCGCGTCTACAGTACCTGGGTTATCGGCGGGGCGGCGATCATCGCCATCCTGCTCTCCTGCGTGGGCAAGCTGGCGGCAGCGATTCAGATCATTCCGGTGCCGGTGATGGGCGGCGTTTCTCTGCTGCTGTACGGGGTGATCGGTGCTTCCGGTATTCGCGTGCTGATTGAATCCAAAGTGGATTACAGCAAGGCGCAGAACCTGATCCTGACCTCCGTTATCCTGATTATCGGCGTGAGCGGCGCGAAGGTGCACATCGGTGCGGCCGAGCTGAAGGGCATGGCGCTCGCGACCATTGTGGGTGTAGGCCTGAGCCTGATCTTTAAGCTGATTTCCGTTCTGCGTCCTGAAGAAGAAATTCTGGATGCGGACGACAGCGAAAAAGCACCCCATTGATCGAAAAGTCGGGCGAGGGATCGCCCGGTTCTCTCCTCGCGGGTTCCGTGTTAAACTCCGTTCCGATTTTATGTAAGATCTGGTTGAGGTACTTCTGAACGGACCGGCACAGCTCTCTCTGCCACTTTATCTCCCTGACGACGAAACTTTCGCGAGTTTCTGGCCGGGGGATAACCCCTCTTTACTGGCTGCACTGCAAAACGTGCTGCGCCAGGATCACAGCGGATACATCTATATCTGGTCACGCGAAGGCGCGGGGCGCAGCCACCTGCTGCATGCTGCCTGCGCGGAGCTTTCAGCGCGCGGTGATGCGGTAGGTTATGTGCCGCTGGATAAACGTACCTGGTTCGTGCCTGAGGTGCTTGAGGGAATGGAACACCTCTCACTGGTCTGCATCGATAATATCGAATGTGTGGCGGGTGATGAGCCGTGGGAAATGGCGATCTTTAACCTCTACAACCGCATTCTGGAATCGGGTAAAACCCGGCTGCTGATCACCGGCGATCGTCCGCCGCGTCAGCTGAATCTGGGGCTGCCGGACCTGGCCTCTCGTCTGGACTGGGGGCAAATCTATAAGCTCCAGCCGCTGTCGGATGAAGATAAGCTGCAGGCGCTTCAGCTGCGTGCTAAGCAGCGAGGATTTGAGCTGCCGGAAGACGTGGGACGCTTCCTGCTTAAACGGCTTGATCGGGAAATGCGCACGCTGTTTGACACGCTCGATCAGCTCGATCGCGCCTCTATTACCGCCCAGCGCAAGCTGACCATTCCGTTTGTGAAAGATATTCTCAAGCTTTGAGGTTGTTCGCCCGGTGGCGCTGCGCTTACCGGGCCTACGAAATTCTGCCAGACCCTGTAGGCCCGGTAAGGCGTAGCCGCCACCGGGCTAGATATCTCCCATCAGATGCTCCATCAGCAGTGGAATCGGTCTTCCCGACGCCACGCTCCGTCCGTTTTCTCGCCACAGCGCCGTACCGCTGATGTCCAGATGCGCCCACGGGATTGTCGGCGGGCAGAAGTGATGCAGCAGCCACGCCGCCGAGGCGCTGATTGCCGCATTGTTGGTCGGCGTGTTGCACAGGTCGGCGATGGCGCTGTCGGTCTGTTTTTTCAGCCGGGCGTCCAGCGGCAGGGACCACACTTCATCGCCGCTCTGCTTACCCGCCAGCGTCAGCGCCGCGCGCAGCGGTTCATCCTGCGTCATTAATCCGCTCAATTCATAGCCTAGCGCTTTGACGACTGCGCCGGTTAAGGTCGCCATATCAATAATATAGTGCGCCTGCGGATGGCGATGGCTGGCCCAGGCGATGGCGTCCGCCAGCACCAGTCGGCCTTCGGCATCGGTGTTGTTGATTTCCACCGTGGTGCCGTTACAGGCCGTTGCCACCGTGCCGGGCTGCATGGCGTCCGGCCCGACGGCATTTTCCGCAAGCGCCAGCACGCCCATCATGCGAACGGGAAGCCCCAGATCTGCGACGGTGAGCATCAACCCCAGCACGTTGGCCGCACCGCACATGTCGTATTTCATGGTGTACATGCCCGCACCGTCCTTCAGCCACAGGCCGCCGGTATCGAAGGTAATGCCTTTGCCGACATAGCAGCGCACCGGACCGTCGCTGGCACCGTCATAATGAATCGCCAGCAGGCGAGGCGGACAGGTCGCCCCTTTGCCGACGGCGTGCAGCAGCCCCAGACCTTGCTCAACGATTTGCTTTTCATCCAGCGCTTCACACCGCAGGGCAGGGAAGGCGGCACACAGTTTTTGCGCCTCTTCCACCACAAACTGCGGCGTGCAGCGATCCGACGGCGTATCGGCCAGGCGTCGCGCCGCGACCATGCCGTGGGCGATGGCCTGCTGCCGGCGGAAAATAACCGCCAGTCGGTCCTGCTGTTCGGGTAAGCAGAGCGCGGTGATATGTTCAACACGGACCTTGTCACTGGTTTTCTTCAACTGCAAATCACTCAGCCTGTGCGCCTGGTTAAACAGAAAGCGCAGCACCTGCGCAAGCACCACCTCGTCGATATTAGTCACGTCCAGTATCAGCTCGGGGCTGACGGGCGAGGCCAGCAGCGGGCGCAACGCCGTCAGTAATCCTTCGGTCAGGCTGTCCTGCCAGAGCGCATCCGGTAGCAGGGTGATTCGGGCAAACGGGGCACAGCCAAAGCGGGTATCTGCGATGCCGTCTGACTCGCGCATTTCTGCGACAAGTGCATTTTGCGGCAGAAGGTGACTGCCCGCGCGGGCAATCAAGTGGCTCTGCGGCTTTGCGTCAGAAAGCGCGGTGATAAACTGATACGTAATCATCATGACTCCTCAATCGGCGCGCGGATCCGCGCGGCGTAGGCCTGCATCCACTCCTCATCCACGGCGTGAAAATGCGTCTTTTCCTGCAGGCGCTCGGTACGATAAACGGTGAGAGGCTGGCGGGCCGTTGCGACCACGAACGAGAAGGTTTTGATGTTGGTTGCCGCGCCGAACTCGCCCCTGTTATTCATGCATACCACGGAGAGATCGCCCACGCGGCCGAAGCGCGACATCAGCTTGTCCTCCAGTTCGAACACCACGGAATCTGCCGCCTGCTGTGGCGTCATACCCTGCGCCATCCTGCGGACGATTTCGTAGCTGGTGCAGCCTTTCATCAGATCTTCACCGACGCCCGTGGCGGTGGCGGCGCCGGTTTCGCTGTCGCAGTAAAAGCCGGAGCCAATAATGGGCGAATCACCAATGCGGCCGCGCTTTTTCATAAACAGGCCGCTGGTGGAGGTGGCGACGCTCATCGAGCCCTGCTTATCAAGGCCGATAATGCCCACGGTGTCATGTCCGTCGTAAGGGCTTAAGCCTTTATCCAGCGTTTCGCGGCAGCGTTTGCGGTAGTGCTGCATGGCGCGGTCAGTGAGCATGGTTTTATCGGCAAAGCCCTGGCTCAGCGCCCATTCCCGCGCGCCCTGGCCGACCAGCAGGCTGTTGTAGCGCTGGCGGCTGAGCGCGTGCGCCACGCGCACCGGGTTGGCGATATCCACCAGATTGCCCACGGCGCCAAAGGCCAGCGTGTCGCCGTCCATATAGGCGGCGTCCAGCTCCACCTCGCCGTTTTCGGTGGGTAGTCCGCCGTAGCCGACGGATTTATAAAACGGAAAGTCCTCGACGGCGGCGACGGCATCCACCACCGCCGGAGCGACAGGTTTGCCCGCAGCCAGCGCAGATGCAGACTCCGTGACGCCTTCAAGCGCCATTCGCCAGGTTGCGATAATTCCCCACATGCTTTACTCCTGTTTTGCAAGGGTGGTGTCGGTTTGCGTAACGCTGGCCATTTCCGCCGCGCGGTACTGTTTATCCAGGATACGCATGAAAGGCAGGTACAGCATGGCGCCAATCAGCAGGTTGAGAAGCTGCATGACGCTGCCGCTCAGGTGCCCGGTGACGATAAAGCCGCTGATCACCGGCGGCAGCGTCCACGGAATGAACACCCCGGTGGTGACGGCAACCGCGCCAATTTTCATCGCCGCATACTGAACGGTAACCAGCACCAGCGGCACCAGGTTGAACGGGATAAGCATGATCGGGTTCATGATCACCGGCAGGCCAAACAGAATCGGTTCGTTGATGTTGAACACCGACGCGCCCGCGCCGAGGCGCGCCACTTCGCGCATGTTTTTACTGCGGGCGAAAATCAGCATCGCAATCACCAGCGACAGCGTGGCCCCCGCACCGCCCATCCAGATCATGTCAAAAAACTGTTCGGTGATAATGTGCGGCGGCGTTGTGCCTGCCTGAATCGCCGCGATGTTGTCGGTCTGGTTCTCCATCCACAGCGGACGAATAATGCCGTTAATCATTGAGCCGGAGTTAATGCCTACGGACCACAGAATGGTGATGCTGAATACCGTCATCAGCGCGCCAAAGTATGAGGTGCCATAGTGGCGCACCGGCGTGGCAACCACGTCGTAAATAAACTGGTGGATGGTACTGTAGTGGGTGTTTTCAAAGACGATACGGATACCCAGCACCAGAATCATCACCAGCAGAGCCGGGATCAGCGCGGCGAACGACTCCTGCACCGCCGGAGGTACGCCGTCCGGCATGTTGATCACCAGTTTTTTGCGCTTGAGCCAGCAGAACAGCTCCGTCCACAGCAGGGAACCGATCATCGCCACGAACAGCCCTTTGCTGCCAATCCACTCCACCGGAATGACGGTAATACCGCCGTTTTCCGCCACCTTAATAAACGGCGTGAGGATCAGAAAGGCGACCAGCGAAAGAATGCCGCAGGAGATGCGGTCTTCCCCGTAGTGTTCCGCCAGGCGGAACGCCACCAGGAAGCTGATGAACAGCGACATGGTGGAGAACACCGCGTTGAACGGTATTTCAATAATGGCGCTCCAGCTCTCACCAAAGGCCTGAGACATAAACTGCTGATAGGTTTGATTCGGGAAAGAGGAGATCACCAGCAGAATAGAGCCGACGATGATAAACGGCATGAATGACACGTAGGCGCCGCGAATGGCCCCGAGATGACGCTGTTGTGCCGTTTTGGCCGCCAGCGGCATCAGTTTTGCTTCAAGAAATCCCAGAACATTGTTCATTGTGAACTCCGTACAAGATTGAGTGGCGTTGTTTATGTTATGTCTGTGGATTATCAGTGAAGCGCGGCGAGCGAAAGGTGAAATCGGTCACAAAGCGTTCGCTGGTGTTATATAAATCTCATATGATTAGTTAATGGAATTATCGGGATGGAAATTAAACTGCACGCTAATGCCACCACCACGCCGCGCATCCGTCGCTATCTTCAGCAGTCAGACAAAAGCGACAGAGAGCTGGCCGTTGAGCTTGGGATCTCGGTCACGACCGTCAGGCGCTGGCGTAACCGCGAGCAGGTTTCGGATAACCAGACGACACCGAAAGTGATACACAAAGCGATGAGACAAGATCAGGTCGCACTGGTGAATGCCCTGCGTGACGTCTCGGGCGCGCCGTTAGATGAACTGCTGCAGATGGTCAACGGCGTGCTGGGGATCCCCGTGTCCCGGGCGACATTGAATCGCTATCTCAAACCGGCCTCTGCGAAACAAAAAGGGGCGCCGTTGCAGGGGAAAAAGGCGCTGAAGGCAGGCATTATGCCGCACGCGCTGACGCTGCATCATCTGCCTTTGTCGCTTCACATGGACGATGGCGGGGAGCAACACCTGCTCTGGGCGCGTGAGCCGGTGAGCGGCTGGTGCTATGCCCGGCTTTTTGCGGGACGCTCGCCTCAGCTCTTTAACACCTGGACGCAGGCGCTGCTTGATGCCTGCCCGGCTGATATACAATCTATTGAGACTTTTGGCTTTGAGGTGACGCTAACGGTGCAGAACGTGGCTGTGAAAACGCATCCACATAAACACAATGCGCTTCAGGTGGCGGTGCCGTTACGCGATATTATTCCACGCGTGAATGATGAACCCGCAGGAGCGGTGCTGATCGCGCTGTGCGAGTTTTACAACCGGGGGAAAACGCAGAAAAAGCTGGGGGAAAGTACGCCGCAGGCCTTTCTGGAAGCGCTGCGGCATAAGGGCTAGAGGATCTCGAGCACGTCTTCCGGCGGACGTCCAATGCGCGCCTTGCCGTTCGCCACCACAATCGGGCGTTCAATCAGCTTTGGATTCTCAACCATCGCCTGCACCAGCTGGTCCTCTGACAAACGTGAGTCGTCCAGATTGAGCGACTTATACAGGTCTTCTTTCTGGCGCATCAGCTCTCTGGCGCTGCCCATTCCCAGCATGTGCAGCAGCTGACGAAGGGTTTGTGCATCCGGCGGCGTTTCGAGATACAGCACCACCTCTGGTTCAACGCCGTTAGATTTCAACAGGCTGAGGGTATCCCGGCTCTTGGAGCAGCGAGGGTTATGGTAGATTTTTACCGCGTCTGTCATGTTTTTTCTTCCTTATTACATCTTTTCGTACGGCTTGAAGCGCTGCTGCAGAGCGCGCAGCTGATCGATGCGTGCATCGTAGCGGGCCTGCTGCAGGCTGCCGAGTTTGACCTGCGAGCTGGCGCTGCTCAGCATAGAAATGGCTTGATCGAGACGACCGACCAGCGCAAAGCCTTCGGCACGTGCCGCCAGCTCCTGATCGCGGTTACCGAGCTGGGCTTCAACCTGCGCGAGCAGATCCCAACCGTTTTGATCGTCTTTATTGTTAAAGGTGTAGCGGTTCAGAATGGTCGCCGCTTCGGCAGGCTGACCGCCCTGTAAGTAAGCGTTCGCCAGGTTAAGCTGCAACACCGGGTTGGTGCGAACGTCTTTTGCCCCTTTCAGGCGGTTGATGGCGTCGGTGGCTTTTTTCTGTCCCAGATCGATATCGGTTGAGAGGTCGAGATACCACGGGTTGTTTGGCTCGGCGGCCAGCAGCGGCTGCAACGCTTTACGCGCCTCGTCATATTTACTGGCCTCCATCGCCTGCAGCGCCTGACCATATTGAGCCGCGTTTTTCTCCCGCACGTTGCCTTTGGAGAGCGCGTCCAGCAGATCGCTGGTGAGCTGGTTACGCCCGGAATTGTACATCCCCAGGGTTCTCACCTTTGCCATGTAGAAATCTTGTGAGGACTGCACCACAACCGGACGCATCTGGTTAGCTCGGTTACGGGCGTCCGACAGTCGGCTTTCAGGTAACGGGTGCGTCAGCAGGATTTCCGGTGGACGTGAGGAGTAACGCGCCTGATCGAGCAGTTTTTCGAGGAAGCTCGGCATGGCCTGCGGGTCAAAGCCTGAACGCTGCAGCACCTGAATCCCGATGCGGTCCGCTTCCTGTTCGTTTTGCTGGGTAAAGCTGATCATCCCCTGGCGGGTGCCCGCCAGCGTCCCGGTCAGTGCCGCCATCCCGGCCTGCGGGCTGGCCATCGCCAGCAGAATAGAGCCCAGCGCACCAACCCAGGTCAGCGGGGCGTTACGTTTCTGGTCTTCCATCGCACGCGCCAGATGACGCTGGGTAACGTGCGAAATTTCGTGCGCCATGACGGATGCCAGCTGGCTTTCGTTATCGGAATAGCGGAACAACGCCGAATGCAGCACCACGTTGCCGCCAAAAAAGGCGAAGGCGTTGATTTCGTCGTTATTAATTAAATAGAAGTGGAAAGGGGTTTTTACCGAATCGGCGTGCGCGACCAGCCGCATGCCCAGACCATTGATGTACTGCACCAACAGCGGGTCATTGATCAGCGGGGCGCTGCCGCGCAGCTGGCGAACATAGTAGTCGCCCATTTGCATCTCCTGACCGATGGAGAGCGTGCTTCCTGCTGTGGTACCCATGTCCGGCAACGAGTCGGCCGAATCAGCGAAGGCGGGTGCAGCCTGACCGACAGTCAGTGCGGCGATAAGTGTCGCAACCAGTGTTTTTCTCAACTGCCTGAACATAACCACTGTCCTGTATTTTGGATGTGTCAATTTGACCGATGAACCGGCATATCGTTCATCTCCACTGACCTGCGAGTGTAGCCGTGTTGCGACATGAAGAAAATCCCATTCATCAGGCTTTTGCGAATCGTTACAGTGATACAAAAAGCGAAAGTCTTTTTTGTGACAGTTAGATACAATTCAGCCTCTCACTCCCGCCATTCGATTCAGGGAAGGGTTGTATGCTCGAAATGTTAATGCAGTGGTATCGGCGTCGGTTTAGCGACCCGGAAGCCATTGCTTTGCTGGTTATTCTGGTTGCCGGGTTCGGTATTCTGTTCTTCTTTAGCGGCCTGCTTGCGCCGCTGCTGGTGGCGATTGTGCTGGCGTATTTGCTGGAGTGGCCAACGGCGCGTCTGGAAAATATCGGCTGTTCCCGCCGCTGGGCCACCAGCATCGTACTGGTACTGTTTGTCGGCATAGTGTTACTGATGGCATTTGTGGTCATGCCGGTTGCCTGGC
Organism: Enterobacter sp. B79-1; assembly: GCF_057444735.1. NCBI lineage: Bacteria > Pseudomonadati > Pseudomonadota > Gammaproteobacteria > Enterobacterales > Enterobacteriaceae > Enterobacter > Enterobacter sp. B79-1. The sequence continues at coordinate 102,126 of NZ_JBYAZJ010000008.1, read as the reverse complement.
AGCAGGGGATCTACCTGATCCGTGATATGCCCGGCATGTTGAATAAGCTCTCTGATTTCGCCGCCACGCTGCCGCGTCGTTATCCCGCCCTGATGGATGCCGGGATTATTGACGCGATGGCCGAAAACATGCGCGCCCGCATCATGACGATGGGCGACTCGGTGGTGAAATACTCTCTGGCCTCGCTGGTCGGCCTGCTGACGCTGGCGGTTTACCTTGTGCTCGTGCCGTTAATGGTCTTCTTCCTGGTAAAAGATAAAGAACAGATGCTTAACGCCGTCAGGCGCATACTGCCGCGTAACCGTGGTCTGGCAGGGCAGGTCTGGCAGGAGATGAACCAGCAGATCACCAACTACATTCGCGGCAAGGTGCTGGAGATGATTGTGGTGGGTGTCGCGACCTGGATTGGCTTCCTGATTTTCGGCCTGAACTACTCGCTGCTGCTGGCGGTGCTGGTGGGGCTGTCGGTGCTGATCCCGTATATCGGTGCCTTCGTGGTGACCATCCCGGTGGTGGGCGTCGCGCTGTTCCAGTTTGGTCTGGGTACGGAGTTCTGGAGCTGCTTCGCGGTGTACCTGATTATTCAGGGACTGGACGGTAACCTGCTGGTGCCGGTGCTGTTCTCGGAAGCGGTAAACCTGCATCCACTGGTGATTATTCTGTCAGTGGTGATTTTCGGCGGGCTGTGGGGATTCTGGGGCGTGTTCTTTGCCATTCCGCTGGCGACGCTGATTAAAGCCGTGGTTCACGCGTGGCCGGATGTGCCAGCGATGGAAGAGAAGTAGGTTTTGTGCGGCCTGTTGTCCTCACCCCGACCCTCTCCCACGGGGAGAGGGGGAAAACACTAAAAACGGCAACCTGGGTTGCCGTTTTGCTGTTTATCAGGCACTTGCTTTCAGCCAGTTCAACACCACGTCGTGGTGGTTGCTGGTTTTGAAGTCGTCAAACACATGCTCAACTTTACCGTCAGCGTCAATCAGGAAGCTGATGCGGTGAATACCGTCGTAGGTTTTACCCATAAACGTTTTCTCACCCCAGACGCCGAACTGCTCGCAAACCTGGTGGTCTTCATCGGAAAGTAGCGTGAAGTTCAGGATCTCTTTTTCCGCAAATCGTGACAGCTTTTCTGGCTTGTCAGTGCTGATGCCCAACACTTCTACACCGACTTTTTTCAACTCATCCATGTTGTCGCGCAAGCCGCAGGCCTGTACGGTACAGCCCGGCGTCATGGCTTTCGGGTAGAAATAGACCAGAACACGCTGTCCCTGGAAGTCGGTCAAATTTACTTGCTCGCCGTCTTGATCCGGCAAGCTAAATTTCGGTGCGATGTCACCGGCTTTCAGTGGATTCATTACTCAACTCCATCCTGTTCGTGCTGCGAATAATTTACGACGCTTATACTGCCCTGCGCGTTTAATTCTGTACAGAGGGCTTTGAACGCTTGCTCGATATTTGACGCATCCTGTGATGCAGGGCTGTGCGCGGTAATTTGAATAAACAGCACCGGAAGAGCATGGTCATCGCTTGGCTGCGTACGGGAAACCAGTTCGGCAATGTTCATCTGATGGCTGTCAAAAAGCGCCGTAAAACGCTCAATCAAATGCGGTGAATCAGGCACTTCAACCTGCACCCAGACGGTGGAAGGCAGTGCCGGACGCGGACGCGCGGTGGTGCGCTTCATCACTATCAGCAAATCCAGCTCGGCACCCTTCAGCGGCAGGGTTGATTCAATCAACGTAATGGCGTTCCAAGTGCCGGAAAGCAGCATAATAAACGTGAACTCATCGCCAAGCATAGCGAGACGGCTGTCTTCGATATTACAGCCGCAGCTGCTTACGTGGCGGGTGATGGTGTTCACGATACCCGGCCTGTCAGCACCCAGCGCAGTGATAACCAGGTAATGTTGTGATGAGGTTGTCAAACCTGTTCTTCCTTTGCTTGGTTAAGTCTTCCTAAGGAAAGCATAAAAAAAACATGCATACAACCGCCTGAGCGCCTCAGGTCGCTTGCTTTTATTACAGTTCCAAACGTAACATTGAGACTCTTGTTCGCACAGAGGATGGCTCATGTTCACGGGAAGTATTGTCGCGCTTGTTACACCGATGGATGAAAAAGGTAATGTCTGCCGGTCAAGCATGAAGAAGCTCATTGATTACCATGTCGCCAATGGAACCTCGGCGATCGTTTCGGTAGGGACTACCGGTGAATCTGCCACGCTGAGCCACGAAGAGCACGGCGATGTGGTTATGCTGACCCTGGAGCTGGCTGATGGACGTATCCCGGTCATCGCAGGAACAGGGGCTAACGCAACCGCAGAAGCTATCAGCCTGACTCAACGTTTTAACGACAGCGGCATTGTTGGCTGTCTGACCGTCACGCCTTACTACAACCGTCCAACTCAGGAAGGTTTGTTCCAGCATTTCAAAGCCATCGCAGAACATACTGACTTGCCACAAATTCTGTATAATGTGCCGTCCCGTACCGGTTGCGATATGCTGCCGGAAACCGTTGGCCGTCTCTCGAAAGTAAAAAATATTATCGGGATTAAAGAGGCGACAGGGAACTTAAGCCGCGTTCATCAGATCAAAGAGCTGGTTTCAGATGACTTTATCCTGTTGAGCGGCGACGATGCGACCGCGCTGGACTTTATGCAGCTCGGTGGTCATGGCGTGATCTCCGTAACGGCTAACGTTGCGGCCCGCGATATGGCGGAAATGTGCAAACTGGCCGCGGCCGGTCATTTTGATGAAGCTCGCGTGATTAATCAGCGTCTGATGCCATTGCACAATAAATTATTTGTCGAACCCAATCCGATCCCAGTGAAATGGGCGTGTAAGGAATTGGGACTTGTAGCATCCGACACGCTGCGTCTGCCAATGACGCCGATTACCGACCACGGTCGTGAAATTGTCGCTGGCGCGCTGAAGCATGCCGGTTTGCTGTAAAGTTTAGGGAGATTTGATGGCTTATTCAGTACAGAAGTCGCGCCTGGCGAAGGTTGCGAGTGTTTCGCTTGTTATGCTGCTCGCTGCCTGTAGTTCGGACTCGCGCTACAAGCGCCAGGTGAGCGGTGATGAATCCTATCTGGATGCGGCGCCGCTTGCTGAACTTCATGCACCGGCTGGCATGATCCTGCCGATTCAAAACGGCGATTATAATATCCCCGTCACTAACGGCAGTGGTCTTGTCGGTAAAGCGCTTGATATTCGTCCACCTGCTCAGCCTCTGGCGCTGGTGAGCGGTGCGCGTACCCAGTTTACCGGTGATACGGCATCCCTGATGGTTGAAAACAGCCGCAACAGCACGCTGTGGCCGCAGGTTGTCAGCGTTATTCAGTCGAAGAACTACACGATTGATAAACGCGATGATGCCAGCCAGACGTTAACAACGGACTGGATCGAGTGGAACCGCCTGGATGAAGATCAGCAGTACCGTGGTCGTTATCAAGTCTCCGTTAAACCGCAGGGTTATCAGCAGGCGGTTACCGTTAAGCTGTTAAACCTGGAGCAGGCGGGTAAACCGGTTGCTGATGCTGCATCTATGCAGCGTTACAGCACCGAAATGCTGAACGTCATTGCAGCGGGTCTGGATAAGAACGCGACTGACGCCGCTAACGCAGCGCAGAACCGCAGTGGTTCTTCCTACGACGTGCAGAGCGCGGCGGATGACACCGGTCTGCCAATGCTGGTGGTGCGTGCACCGTTTAACCAGACCTGGCAGCGTCTGCCAGCGACGCTGGAAAAAGTGGGCATGAAAGTGACCGACAGCACGCGTTCAACCGGTAGCATGACGGCAACCTACAAGCCGCTGTCTGACAGCGCATGGCAGGAACTGGGCGCGAAAGATCCTCAGCTTGCCTCCGGTGACTACAAAATTCAGGTAGGTGACCTCGATAACCGCAGTAGCCTGCAGTTTATCGATCCGAAAGGTCACACGCTGACCCAGGCGCAGAATGATGCGCTGGTCGCCGTCTTCCAGGCGGCATTCAGCAAATAAATACAAGGGCTGGTGAATCCAGCCCTTTTTATTTTCGTGCCACGCAAACGTGTGCGTGGCATAATATCCCCAGTTTTGAACACAAATCATCACACCAGGAGTAATGAAGATGCAGAAGCAAGCTGAGTTGTATCGTGGCAAAGCGAAGACCGTATACAGCACGGAAAACCCGGATCTGTTGGTGCTCGAGTTCCGCAATGATACGTCAGCAGGGGATGGCGCACGCATTGAACAGTTCGATCGTAAAGGCATGGTGAACAACAAGTTCAACCACTTCATTATGAGCAAACTGGCCGAAGCGGGTATCCCGACCCAGATGGAAGCGTTATTGTCCGATACGGAATGTCTGGTGAAAAAACTGGACATGGTTCCGGTTGAGTGCGTCATTCGTAACCGTGCCGCTGGCTCCCTGGTGAAGCGTCTCGGCATTGAAGAAGGTATCGAACTGAATCCACCGCTGTTTGACCTGTTCCTGAAAAACGACGCCATGCACGACCCGATGGTCAACGAATCTTACTGCGAAACCTTCGGCTGGGTGAGCAAAGAGAATCTGGCGCGTATGCAGGAGCTGACCTACAAAGCGAACGATGTGCTGAAAAAACTGTTTGATGACGCAGGGCTGATCCTCGTCGACTTCAAGCTGGAGTTCGGTCTGTTCAAAGGCGAAGTGGTGCTGGGCGATGAGTTCTCCCCGGACGGCAGCCGCCTGTGGGATAAAGAAACCCTGGATAAAATGGATAAAGACCGTTTCCGTCAGAGCCTGGGTGGCCTGATTGAAGCGTACGAAGCGGTTGCTCACCGTTTAGGCGTTAAGCTCGACTAATCTCCTCAATTGCCAAAGGATATTCATATCCTTTGGCGTCTTACCCTTGTTTACTATGGTAATCTTGTCATTAACCGCCTACGATCATAGCTATTATTAATGGAATAGTTCGAGGTGGTTATGCGCTGGCAAGGGCGTCGTGAAAGTGACAATGTAGAAGACAGGCGCAGCAGTGGCGGCGGCGGCCCTTCAATGGGCGGTCCCGGCTTCCGGTTGCCCAGTGGAAAGGGCGGTATCATCCTGCTGATTGTGGTGCTGGTCGCAGGGTATTACGGTGTGGATCTCACCGGTTTGATGACCGGGGAGCCGCTCCAGCAACAACAGTACTCGCAGCGCTCCATCAGCCCGAACGAAGATGAAGCGGCCAAATTTACCTCCGTTATTCTTGCGACCACAGAAGAAACCTGGGGCCAGCAGTTCGAGAAAATGGGGCGTACCTATCAGCAGCCGAAGCTGGTGATGTACCGCGGTGCGACGCGCACCGGATGCGGTACCGGACAGTCCGTGATGGGGCCGTTCTACTGCCCGGCGGACAGCACTGTCTATATCGATCTCTCATTTTATGATGACATGAAAAGCAAACTGGGTGCCGACGGCGATTTTGCCCAGGGCTATGTGATCGCGCATGAGGTCGGCCACCACGTGCAAAAATTGCTCGGCATCGAGCCTAAAGTGCGTCAGCTTCAGCAGAATGCGTCTCAGGCTGAAGTGAACCGTCTTTCTGTCAAAATGGAGCTGCAGGCGGACTGCTTCGCCGGCGTCTGGGGCAATAGCATGAAACAGCAGGGCGTTCTGGAAACGGGCGACCTTGAAGAGGCGCTGAACGCCGCGCAGGCCATCGGCGATGACCGTCTCCAGCAGCAAAGCCAGGGGAGAGTGGTACCAGACAGTTTCACTCACGGTACATCAGAGCAGCGTTACAGCTGGTTTAAACGTGGCTTCGACAGCGGTGACCCTGCGCAATGTAATACCTTCGGCAAAGCGATGTAATGTTGCCGTTTGAACATCTGATCAGCCAGCTCAGGCGTAAAGGTCATCGTCGTTTGGTTGTACTCAGCGGCGATGCGCATTGGACATTGACGCAGGCGGTGGCCCTGCGCGATGCCCAGCCTGGAGACTGGCTGTGGCTGGATGAACACCCGTCGAAAGCTATCAGCGGGCTGCTGGGGCGTGAGTTTCAGCACGCGGTTTTTGATGCTCGCGCGGGGTTCGACGTCTCGGCCTTTGCCGCCCTCAGCGGGACGCTGCGCGCCGGGAGTCTGCTGGTGCTGCTGGTTCCGCCTTTCTCCGTCTGGGCGGAAACACCGGACAGCGACTCCGTTCGCTGGAGCGACAGCGCCGAGCCTATCGCCACGCCGCATTTTGTGCACCATTTCCAGCGCACCATCGCCGCTGACCCTGACACTATCCTGTGGTGCCAAAACCAACCGCTAGCGCTTCCTCCGTTTCCTGAAACCCCTGACTGGCAGCCAGCCAGCGGCGACCCGCAGCGTGAGCAGGCTGACATCCTGCGTACGCTCCTGGCCATGAATACTGGCGTCGTGGCGGTCACGGCACCTCGTGGACGCGGAAAGTCAGCGCTTGCAGGAATGTTGCTAAAGCGTATTCAGGGCAATGCGGTAGTGACTGCACCGGCGAAAGGGGCAACGGATGTCCTCGCCCGTTTTGCGGGAGAGCATTTTCACTTTATGGCACCGGATGCCCTGCTCGCCTCGACGCTGCAGGCCGACTGGCTGATTGTCGATGAGGCGGCCGCCATTCCGGGACCGCTTCTTGAAAAGCTGGTTGAGCGTTTTCCCCGCGCTCTGTTGACCACCACGGTTCAGGGTTATGAAGGAACAGGCCGGGGTTTTCTGCTGAAGTTTTGCACCCGATTCAGCGGGTTGCAGTCTTTCACCTTAACAGCGCCGGTTCGCTGGGCTGCCGGGTGCCCCCTCGAGCGGGTGGTGTCAGCGATTCTGCTGTTTGACGATGCGCTCATCGACCAGAAACCGGAAGGTGACGTGCGTTTAACGTCGCTGGAGCCGCAGATGTGGGAAAGCAATCCGGCGCGTGTGGCAGGCGTTTATGAGCTGTTATGTGCCGCGCATTACCGCACGTCCCCGCTTGATTTACGCCGGATGATGGACGCGCCGGGACAGCATTTTACCGTTGCTGAAACCGACTCAACCCTCGCCGGTGCTCTCTGGCTGGTGGAGGAGGGCGGCTTATCCCCAGAGCTTAGTCGCGCGGTGTGGGCGGGTTTTCGTCGGCCGCGTGGGAATCTGGTGGCGCAGTCTCTGGCTGCCCACGGCGGCTCGCCTCTGGCGGCGACGCTTAAGGGCCGACGGATCACGCGTATTGCCGTTCATCCCCATCGTCAACGGGAAGGTATTGGTCGTCGGCTTATCCGTAGCGCCAGCGGGGAGGATTATCTCTCCGTGAGTTTTGGCTATACCGACGAGCTGTGGCGCTTCTGGCAGCAGTGCGGCTTTGTGCTGGTGCGGATAGGTAGCCACCGCGAAGCGAGCAGCGGCTGCTTCACCGCGATGGCGTTGCTGCCGCTCAGCGAGGCGGGGCATCAGCTGTGCGCGCAGGCACATCAGCGTCTGCGGCGTGACGCCCGGGTCCTCTCGGCCTGGAATGGCGAAAAGATCCCGGTGTCAGATGGCTGGGAAGCTACCCTTAATAATGACGACTGGCAGGAGCTGGCGGGGTTTGCCTTTGCCCATCGGGCGTTCTCGACCTCCGTTGCCGCGTTAACCCGCTTGCTGTTAAACGTGGATATGCCGCTCCCGCTTTTGCGCAGTAAACTGGCGGGGGAAACGGATAACGCCGGGCGAAAATCCTTGCTGGCGAACCTGCGCAAAGAAACAGCACAAGCGCTTGAAAGTCTTGATGAAACACGCTGTCAGAAGTTGAAAGGCGACATTTTGCAATGGCAATTTTTTCAATGACTTCATCAGTAAAGTGGCATGGTCATTACCCCACAGAGGCGTAGAATCCTGCTCATCACTTAAGGAGATCGCCATGAAACACGACCATTTTGTTGTTCAAAGCCCTGAAAAACCGGCTAAACAGTTACTGCTGCTGTTTCATGGTGTTGGCGATAACGCCGTCAATATGGGGCAGATTGGCAGCTGGTTTGCGCCAGTTTTCCCGGATGCACTGATTGTCAGCATCGGCGGCGTAGAGCCTTGCGGCCCTGAAGGTCGCCAGTGGTTTTCGGTGCAGGGTGTGACGGAAGAGAACCGTCAGGCGCGCATCGATGCCATCATGCCGACCTTCATCGATACCGTACGCTACTGGCAGCAGCAGAGCGGCGTGGGCGCTGACGCAACGGCGCTGATTGGTTTTTCACAGGGGTCAATTATGTCGCTGGAGAGCGTGAAAGCGCAGCCGGGGCTGGTATCCCGCGTGATTGCCTTTAACGGTCGTTTCGCCACTCTGCCCGGCAGCGTGACGACGCAGACTACCATTCATTTGATCCACGGTGGTGAAGATCGGGTGATTGAGCTTTCGCATGCGGTTGCCGCGCAGGAATCGCTTATCCGCGCTGGCGGGGACGTCACGCTGGATATCGTTGACGATCTGGGGCACGCGATTGACGACCGCAGCATGCAGTTTGCGCTCGATCGTTTGCGTTATACCGTGCCGAAGCACTACTTCGACGAAGCGCTCAGCGGTGGTAAGCCGAATGATGATGATATTGTAGAGTTTATGTGAGGTTTCCCCCTCTCCCAGGGAGAGGGGAAACAGATCGATTACTTCTTCTGGTCCTTTTTCGGCCAGTCGTCTTCATCGTCCCACTTGTCGTTAAAATCACGATGTGGCGGAAGATCCGGTTTGTTGGCGAGGAACTTCTTATGGTCAACGCGCTTCAGATCTTTAATCACGTTCAGCAGCACGCCTACCAGAAACACCAACACCAGAATCCACCAGTACTTTGAAAGCCAGTCCATTCGCTAATCCTCTAAGCAGTCGTCAGGCGACGAGCTGCTCCATAATACGTTGATACATACGGGCCAGCAGTTGTAAATCAGCCGCGTTGACACATTCATTGATTTTGTGAATGGTCGCGTTTACTGGACCCAGTTCGACAACCTGTGCACCCATACGGGCGATAAAGCGTCCGTCAGAGGTGCCGCCAGTCGTCAGCAGCTGTGGCTTAATTTCATTATAGTGTGCGATGGCGTTCACTACCGCATCTACCAGCTTTCCACGCTGCGTCAGGAACGGTTGGCCGGACACCCACCACTCCACGGTATAGCGCAGCTGGTGTTTTTCCAGCAGTGCGATCACGCGGGCTTTGATCATCTCGTCGGTCAGTTCCGTGCTGAAGCGGAAGTTGAACTGTACAAAGCAATCCCCAGGGATGACGTTGTTGCTGCCGGTTCCGGCCTTGACGTTGGCAATCTGCATGCTGGTTGGTGGGAAGAATTCGTTGCCTTTGTCCCACTCTATCCCCACCAGTTCGTTCAGCATCGGCGCGGCACTGTGCACCGGGTTGTCGGCCAGGTGAGGATAGGCCACGTGCCCCTGCACACCGTGAATGGTCAGATTACAGGTCATGGACCCGCGACGACCGTTTTTCACGACATCGCCCACCACTTCGGTGCTGGATGGCTCACCCACCAGGCAGTAGTCGAGACGTTCGTTACGCGCCATCAGCGCGTCAACGACTTTCACGGTACCGTTATGCGCGCTGGCTTCTTCGTCGGAGGTGATCAAAAACGCGAGACGATTTTTATGATTAGGATGCTGGGCAACGAAACGCTCTGCGGCCACGACCATGGCCGCCAGTGAGCCTTTCATGTCTGCCGCACCGCGGCCAAACAGCATACCGTCGCGGATGGTGGGTTCGAACGGGGGATTGATCCAGCGGTCTGCATCACCCGCGGGAACCACATCCGTATGCCCGGCAAACGCCAGCGTTTCCCCCTGACCGCGCCAGGCCCAGAAGTTCTGCGTATCGCCAAAATCCATGCGCTCAACGGTAAAACCGATGGCACGCAGACGCTCAATCATTAATGCCTGACAACCTGCATCGTCCGGGCTAAGAGAAGGACGGCGGATAAGCTGCTGAGTCAGCTCAATGACCGGGCATGACATAGACTACACCTCAACGAAAAAAGTCAGAATAAAGGGTTTCACTGAAACCCAGCAGCATAGGCTGACCTGGCTTGCAGAGCAATGGTCGTTTGATAATTGCTGGCATTTCAAGCATCAGTTCTGCCGCGCTGTCCGCATCGGTGATACCGGCGCGGACGGATTCATCCAGTTTACGCCAGGTGGTGCCCCGGGTATTGAGCAGCGCTTCCCAGCCCAGTTCACCGATCGCGGTATGCAGAAATTCTGCATCCAGACCGTCAGCACGGTAATCGTGAAAGCGGTACTCTACGTTGTTTGCTTCAAGCCAGCGGCGGGCTTTTTTGATAGTGTCGCAATTTTTAATGCCGTACATCACAACCATAGTGAATCCTTTTGTTCTTATGCAGAAGGAATGTTCAATAAATTCGAAGATATATCCTTAAGTGGAATATAACACATTCAGGAATTCTCTTGATTTACAATTCTCCTTAATTCACCTCACACCTGTAAGCTGAATATTCTTTCATCATTTAAGCATAGATGTCTATCAGGTTTAAATCTCTAATAAAGTCAGTGGTTAAATATCTAATCATCTGCTCGTAGGGTTATTTCAAAATATTGCTGGCGGTCACACAAAATTTAAGGGCGTGCGTTCATATTTATCATAAATCCACCGGGGATAGCGGGGTACAATCACTGCAATTGGTTAAATAGTCTTCACAATGATGATACGTTTCCGTAGAATGCGCATAATAATAAGAGAGGTTGTTATGATTGAACGTGAACTGGGGAACTGGAAAGATTTTATCGAAGGCATGCTTCGTAAATGACATTCAGTAAGAATTGCAAGCGCACTTAAATAAGTAAAATAACCATAGTGTGAATGAATCACACAATAAAAAGGCGGCTACGAAAGCCGCCTTTTTTATTTCATTGGTTACTCAGGCTTTTCCTTCAGCGGGAAGCGACGTCGCACCAGCACAAAGAACAGCGGCACGAAATAAATAGCCAGAATCGTGGCTGAAATCATCCCCCCCATCACCCCGGTACCGACCGCATGCTGGCTGCTGGAACCGGCACCCGAACTGGTCGCCATCGGCAGTACCCCGAAGACAAACGCCAGAGAGGTCATCAGAATCGGGCGTAAACGCTGGCGGCAAGCGTACAGCGTTGCGGCTAGCAGGTCCTGGCCTTTCGCATTCATCTCATTGGCAAATTCCACGATCAGAATGGCGTTTTTGGCCGACAGGCCAATAACGGTCAGCAGCCCCACCTGGAAGTAAACATCGTTCTCCAGGCCGCGCATCCAGGTTGCCAGCAGCGCACCGATGACGCCTAACGGCACCACCAGCATTACCGAGAACGGTACTGACCAGCTCTCATACAGTGCGGCAAGGCAGAGGAAAACTACCAGCAGCGACAGGGCGTACAGCGCAGGGGCCTGTGCACCTGAGAGCCGCTCCTGATACGACATCGCCGTCCACTCCAGGCCAAACCCGGTTGGCAACTGCTGCACCAGTTTTTCCATAATATCCATCGCGGTACCGGTACTGACGCCCGGCGCGGCTTCACCTACGATCTCCAGCGCCGAGTAGCCGTTGTAGCGTTCCAGGCGCGGTGAGCCGGTTTCCCAACGCGACGTGGCGAAGGCGGAGAACGGCACCATGCCCCCTGCGTTATTACGCACATACCAGCGGTTAATATCGTCCGGCAGCATACGGTATTTGGCGGCAGACTGAACGTAGACCTTTTTCACGCGGCCGCGATCCATAAAGTCGTTAACGTAGCTTGAGCCCCAGGCCGTTTGCAGCGTGTCGTTGATGTCATCAATGGATACGCCGAGCGCCTGCGCTTTACGCTGGTCGATATCGACCTGGAGCTGCGGGCTGTCATCCAGGCCGTTGTGACGGACGCGGGTCAGCTGTGGATCCTTGCTGGCCAGATCGAGCAATTTATCGCGCGCAGCCATTAACGCGTCATGTCCGGCTCCCGCGTGATCCTGCAGTTCCATATCAAACCCGGCGGAACTCCCCAGACCGCTGATGGCCGGAGGGCTGCTGGCAAATACGCGCGCTTCTTTGATATGGCTGAAGGCTTTCGTCGCGCGTTCAATAATGGCGAACGAGGAGCCTGTGTCGCTGTCGCGCTGATCCCAGTCTTTCAGGCGCACGAACATGCGTGCGACGTTCTGCCCGTTCCCGCCCGGGCCCGAGCCGACGGTGGAGAAGACGGAAACAACGTTATCTTTCTCTTTGGTGTGGAAATAGTTCTCAACCTTCTGCACCACCTTCAACGTTTGTTGCTGCGTAGAACCGCTTGGCAGTTGAACGGAGGTGATAAACATGCCGCGATCTTCCAGCGGCAGGAAGGAGGTTGGCAGACGCAGGAACAGGAACACCATTCCGCCTAATAGCAGGACATAAATCGCCATCCAGCGCACGCTGCGATGCAGGATCTTACCCACGCCCGCCTCATAGCGCGCCGCGTTGCGGTTGAACATGCGGTTAAACCAGCCGAAAAAGCCTTTTTGCCCGTGATGCTCGCCTTTATGTAACGGCTTGAGGAGGGTGGCGCAGAGGGCAGGGGTGAGGATCATCGCCACCAGCACCGAGAGCACCATCGCGGAGACAATCGTGATGGAAAACTGGCGGTAAATCGCACCGGTGGTGCCGCCAAAGAACGCCATCGGGATAAACACCGCTGAGAGCACCATCGCAATACCAACAAGCGCGCCCTGTATTTGCCCCATCGATTTTCGCGTGGCTTCGCGCGGCGAGAGTCCTTCTTCGCTCATGATGCGTTCGACGTTTTCCACCACCACGATGGCGTCATCCACCAGCAGGCCAATCGCCAGCACCATCGCGAACATGGTTAAGGTATTGATACTGTAACCAAAGGCATACAGCACGGCGAAGGTGCCGAGCAGCACCACCGGAACGGCAATGGTGGGAATAAGCGTGGCGCGGAAGTTTTGCAGGAACAGGTACATGACCAGGAACACCAGCCCGATCGCTTCCAGCAGGGTTTTCACCACGTCTTCAATAGAGGCTTTAACGAAGGAGGTGGTTTCGTAGGCGACTTTGTATTCCAGCCCGTGCGGGAAATAGTGCGACAGTTCGTCAAGGCGATTTAGCACCAGTTCAGCGGTTGCCATTTCGTTCGCGCCGGAGGCCAGCTTCACCCCTAAGCCGGATGCCTGGTTACCGTTAAAGCGGCTCAGATAATCATACTTTTCCGCGCCCATTTCCACGGTCGCGACATCGCCCAGCCGCACTTCAGAGCCGTCCTGATTGACCCGCAGCGTGATATTACGGAACTGATCGGGCGTCTGGAGCAGGGACTGAGAGTTAATGGTCGCGTTCAGCGCCTGGTTATCGACAGAGGGTGTACCGCCCAGCTGACCGACGGCGATCTGAGCGTTCTGCGATTCGATGGCGTCAGTCACGTCTTTGGCCGTCATCTGCACGCTGTTCAGCTTGTTGGGATCCAGCCAGATGCGCATGGAATACTGCGAGCCGTAGGCGTCGATATCCCCCACGCCGTTAATACGGCTGAGCGGATCCTGGATATTACTCGCCACGTAGTCAGCGATATCCTGCTTATCCATCGAACCATCGGTGGAGACAAACGCGATGGTTAAAATATTGGTGTCACCGGTTTTACGTACGGTCACGCCCTGGTTCTGCACCGCCTGCGGTAGCTTACGCAGGGCAGACTGGAGCTGGTTTTGCACCTGCTGCACCGCCTCATCCGGGTCGGTTCCCGCCGTAAAACTCAGTGTCACCGTAGCCTGACCGGTGGCGCTGCTCTGTGAGGACATGTACATCAGGTTATCGAGACCCGTCATGTTCTGCTCGATCACCTGGGTGACGGTATTTTCCAGCGTCTGGGCTGATGCGCCAGGATAGTTTGCCGTGACGCGCACATTTGGCGGCGCCAGATCGGGGTATTGCTCAACAGGAAGTGAAGTAATCGCCAGAACACCCGTCAGACATAACAGAATGGCAAGTACCCAGGCAAAAATGGGGCGATCGATGAAGAAATTCGCCATGAAAGTGTGACCTCGTTTTGCTGCACGTCATTATTGTTTATTGCCCGCATAACTTTAGCGGTTAGGCCCAGGTCAAACGTGGAGAAATAAAGGAGATAATGTAAATTATCATGCGCTTTTCCCTGCGCGTTCCCCTTTACCGTTATTTACCCGCCAGCGCTGCGGGTGTACGGAAAGTGACGGTGACCTCCGTTCCGCCGTTTTTCGGCTGTGAAAAGCGCAGCGTTCCGCCGAGCCGTTCTGCACGTTCGCGCATGATGTTCAGCCCGTAATGGCCCGGTGGTTCGTTCGCCTCGCCAATGCCAATACCGTTATCGCGTACCGCCACGCTGTGCGTACCGTCAGCGGCGGTAATGCAGCTGACGGTGATCTCGCTCGCGTCGGCATGTTTGATGGCGTTCAGCACCGCTTCACGCACAATCTGCAGCAAATGCACCTGTTTTTGCGCATCCAGGGCCAGGGATGAGAGTCGACAATCGAGAACCAGCTTCGCCTTCGTCTGGGTTTGCAATCCCTCGAGAGACTCCTGCAGCGCGGCGGGCAGGTTTGCGTGGTTGAGCGTCAGGCGGAAGGTGGTGAGCAGTTCACGCAGCTGGTGCCAGGCGTTGTTAAGCTCGCGCGAGAAGTCCGTGATGATGGTCTGCGCCTGGGCATTCTCATCCGGGACGGTGCGTTTGAGCAGGGCAAGCTGAATGCGCAGATAGGACAATACCTGCGCCAGCGAATCATGCAGTTCGCGGGCGATGGTGGCGCGCTCTTCCATCAGCAGCAGCTGTTGATAGTGTTTTTGCGCCTGGTTGAAGTAAAGCCCGCGCCCCAGCATCGTCGCCACGCTCTTCATCAGCGGGAGTGACACGCCCCCGGTCTCGCTCTGCCAGCGCAGTTCGCCATACAGGGTGTCCTGCATCAGAACAGGCAAACTGTGCAGTTTCGCGCCTTCGGCTTCGCTGCCTTCGAACAGTTGCCAGTCGTCACTGGTCCGCAGCGCCAGATAATTTATCTGCGTGTATTCATGCACGATCTGCAAAATATGCCTGAAACAATGGCTGTCTATCTGTCCGGTATTCAGCGCCTGAGAACATTTGAACAGCATTTCGAGCTGCTGATGCGCCTCATTCAGGTGCTGCGTCTTTTCGTCCACGGATTGCTCCAGCGAGCGATAAAGCGAATGCAGTTCCGCTGACATATGGTTAAACGCGCGGGAAAGCTGGCCCAGCTCGTTGGGCAGGGCGGTATCCGGTGCGGGCGTATCAAATTGTCCCTGTTCGATACGCTCGCTGGCCGCGACCAGATTGTTCAGCGGCAGTACCACCTGACGGCGGATCCGCCGCAGCGTCGCCAGCGCCAGCAGCAGAATGCTCAGTCCACCCGCCAGCGACATCAGGATCACCAGCTGAATTTTATGTTCGGTGTAGTGCTGAAGCGCCAGCACAAAGGCATCAATACGGCCGACGAAATCCTCAATGTGGGCCTGATACCAGGCGGTGTCGCCGCTGGCGATGCGCTGGCTCATCTCCTGCCAGGCAAGATGCAGCTGGTGGTAGCGCTGTTTAACATCGTCCGGCACATACCAGCGGTTCAACGTCTGCAGCGCAGGGGCGCTCAGCGTCTGCTGCCAGGCTTCACGGTGTTCCATCAGTGACGGGCTGGCGCGCTGCATCTCGTAGCCCAGGCGGTAGCTCTGCATACGCAGCGAACCCGCAATGTTAATCGCCTCAGCGTCTCGCTGGCTGCTGGCGAGTGTCATCAGCGCGATGGCGCTGGTCATAACGGATAACACAATCATCGAAAAGAAAGCCCGAGCCAGGCTTCCGGAAACAGGGCGTTTAACGGTCACAAATCAGCTTCCTGAATAAATTGATCTGCCACAGGTTCACTGGAGATAGTTCGGCTTTCTGGGCATTTGAACATTGCCTGAACACGTCACCGTGGCTAAATACAGTACATATAGAAAGAATAAGGTTATTGAACCAAAAACAGGTGTCGTTATGAATCGTTTTATTATGGCCAACAGCCAGCAATGCATAGGGTGTCGTGCCTGTGAGGTCGCGTGTGTGATGGCGCACAACGATGAGCAACATGTTCTGAGTGAGCGCCATTTTCATCCCCGTATTACGGTCCTCAAATCAGAGGGGAAGAACAGTCCCGTTACCTGCCACCATTGCGAAAATGCCCCCTGCGCGCACAGCTGTCCGAACGGGGCTATCAGCAAGCACAGCGACAGCGTACAGGTGAATCAACATAAATGCATTGGTTGCAAAGCCTGCGTGGTAGCCTGCCCGTTCGGCACGATGGACATCATCGTTACGCCGCTGGATAACGCGAGCGTGAAGGCGTCGGCGCACAAATGCGATCTCTGCCTGGGGCGGTCTCAGGGGCCTGCCTGTATTGAAAACTGCCCGGCTGACGTGCTCACGCTTGCCACACCCGCCGTGCTGGATAACCTGTCGAAAGCGCGGCGCACGCGCACCGCGCGACAGGAAGCGCAGCCGTGGCACGGCGAGGCGGTGCAACAGGTTCAGCCGCAAACCAAACTACAGCAGTTGCACAATACTCCTCCACGGGGCGAGCCAGACAAGCTGCCGGCGCAAGAACGCGCCTGCCATTTCAACGAAATCTATCTGCCGTTTCGGGCTGAACAGGCCAGACGTGAGGCGTCCCGCTGCCTGACCTGCGGGGAGCACAGCATCTGCGAGTGGACCTGCCCGCTGCACAACCACATTCCGCAGTGGATTGCGCGCGTCAACGCGGGGGATATCACCGGCGCGGCAGAGCTCTCCCACCAAACCAACTGTTTACCGGAAATTACGGGCCGCGTTTGCCCGCAGGACCGCTTATGCGAGGGAGCCTGCACGTTGCGCGATGAGTCGGGTTCCGTGACCATTGGTAATATCGAGCGCTACATCTCAGACCAGGCGCTGGCGATGGGCTGGACGCCGGACATGAGCGGCGTCCTCCCGGTGGACAAGCGGGTGGCCATTATTGGTGCGGGCCCGGCAGGGCTGGCGTGCGCCGACGTGCTGGTACGCAGCGGCGTGAGCGTGACGGTGTATGACCGCCATCCGGAAATCGGCGGACTGCTGACGTTTGGCATTCCCGCCTTCAAGCTGGATAAATCCCTGCTCGCGCGGCGCAGAGAGATATTTACCGCGATGGGGATCCGGTTTGAACTCAACTGCGAAGTGGGGCGCGATGTCTCTCTGACGCAGCTGCAGCGTGATTATGATGCCCTGTTTATTGGCGTAGGGACCTACCGCTCCATGAAGGCCGGTATCCCTCATGAAGATGCGCCGGGTGTCTATGACGCGCTGCCGTTCCTGGTGGCAAACACCCGCCACCTGATGGGGCTTGAGTCGAGCGCCTCTGAGCCGTTTATCGACACGCAGGGGCTGAATGTGGTGGTACTCGGCGGAGGGGATACGGCGATGGATTGCGTGCGAACCGCGCTGCGGCAGGGGGCCGCCAAAGTGACCTGTGCCTATCGCCGGGACGAGGCCAACATGCCGGGGTCGAAAAAAGAGGTGAAGAACGCGAAAGAGGAGGGGGCGGCGTTTGAATTTAACGTCCAGCCCGTCGAGCTGACGCTTGCTTCGGACGGGAAGGTCAACGGTATCCGGATGCTGCGCACCGAACTGGGTGAACCGGATGCGCAGGGGCGTCGGCGTCCCGTTCCGATTGCAGGCAGTGAGTTCGTCCTGCCTGCCGATGCGGTGATCATGGCGTTTGGCTTTAATTCGCACGCGATGCCCTGGCTGCAGGCCCAGGGCGTGGAAACGGATGACTGGGGGCGCATCATTGCCTCTGTCGAAGGACAGTATCGTTACCAGACCAGCAACCCGCAAATTTTTGCCGGAGGTGACGCTGTGCGCGGTGCCGATTTAGTGGTCACTGCGATGGCTGAGGGGCGCCATGCGGCGCAGGGTATTCTCGACTGGCTTGAGATAACAGCGCCAACGGCGCACTAAATCCGACCGGCGACAAAGCGCGCTCCACGGCGTAGTATAACTGCACTCATTATGTCGTGGAGCCCGTATGACCCTCAAAATTGACGTTATTAAAGACAAAATCCTGTCCGAAAATTACTTTGTCCTGCATAACATCACCTATGATTTAACGCGTAAGAATGGTGAAGTGATCCGCCACAAGCGCGAGGTCTACGACCGTGGCAATGGCGCAACCATTTTGCTCTACAACCGTGAAAAACAGAGCGTGGTATTGATTCGCCAGTTTCGGGTGGCGACATGGGTGAATGGCAATCCTGACGGACGATTAATTGAAACCTGCGCAGGCCTGCTAGACGATGATGAGCCTGAGGTTTGTATCCGCAAAGAGGCCGTTGAAGAAACGGGCTTTGAAGTGGGTGAGGTGAAAAAGGTGTTCGAACTGTTCATGTCGCCAGG
This sequence comes from Enterobacter sp. B79-1, assembly GCF_057444735.1. Lineage (NCBI taxonomy): Bacteria > Pseudomonadati > Pseudomonadota > Gammaproteobacteria > Enterobacterales > Enterobacteriaceae > Enterobacter > Enterobacter sp. B79-1. The sequence goes on along the minus strand of NZ_JBYAZJ010000008.1, from coordinate 83,786 downwards.
CGGCGTGACGGAAATTGTCCACTTCTTCATTGCGGAATACCACGATGCGCAGCGCACTCACCGGGGCGGTGGCGTCGAGGATGAAGATATTGAGGTGCTGGAAATGCCGTTTTCTCAGGCAGTGGCAATGGTGAGAAGCGGAGAGATCAGGGACGGTAAAGCCGTAATATTGTTGCAGTACCTGCAAACGACCGGGATCATGAGCCCCTCTTTCGAACGGTGATAGATTACATTTCAGATAAATCTATCCGATAAATCCGATTGAGCAAGCCCGGTTCGGACACGAAGATACTGCCCAGTTTGACGTTTTCGTTTCCGGGATTGTGCCATTCATGCGCTACTGCGTTTTTATTCTCTTCCTGTTTTGCGTGCTACCCGCGCCATTGGTGTGGGCTGCTCCCGCCCAGCAGTCCTTCTCTGACTGGCAGGTCACCTGCAATAACCAGAATTTTTGCGTTGCGCGAAATACCGGTGAACATCGCGGTCTGGTCATGACGCTCAGCCGCAGCGCGGGCGCGAAAACGGACGCCACGCTGCGGATCGATCTTGGTGGGCTTTCTGACCCCGCCGTGAAAGAGCCTGATATCGCGCCGCGACTGCTGCTGGATGACGTACCGCTTAAGCTTTCGCCTCAGCACTGGCAATTAACGCCCTGGCATCTGAAGACTGACGATGCCGCCACCATCACCGCTTTTTTGAAAAACATTCAGGAAGGGCACGCTCTGACGTTGAAGGGTGGTAAGCAGGTTATCTCACTGGATGGCCTGAAAGCGGCGCTGCTGTTTATCGATGCCCAGCAAAAACGCGTCGGCAGCAAAACCGCCTGGATAAAAAAAGGGAACAGTCCGCCGCTGAGCGTGCCGCCCGCACCCGCATTAAAAGAGGTGGCGGTCGTCAACCCGACACCGACGCCGCTGACCCATGAAGAGTTGAACGACCTGCTGGATTATGGCACCTGGCGGATGAATAACAGTCAATGCTCGCTTGATCCGAACCGCCGTGAAGTCCGCGTTACCGCGTTAACCGATGACAAAGCGCTGCTGATCGTCAGCTGCGAAGCCGGGGCGTATAACACCGTCGATTTGGCATGGCAGGTTTCGCGCAAAAAGCCGTTTTCTGCCCGTAGCATCAGGTTGCGTCTGCCATTTACCCCTTCAAGCAACAGCAGTGAGATGGAGCTGATGAATGCCAGCTTCGATGAGAAAACGCGTGAGCTGACCACGCTGGCGTTAGGGCGGGGCATTGGGGACTGCGGGATCCAGACGCGCTGGCGTTTTGACGGCCAGCGCTTCCGCCTGGTCCGCTATGCGGAAGAGCCCAGCTGTGATAACTGGAACGGGCCAGATGCGTGGCCTACGCTGTGGATCACGCGGTAGTTTTTTTGCCGGGTGGCGGCTACGCCTTACCCGGCCTACGAATCTTGCGGTCTGTGACAATGTGCCGGATCTAGAACACTTCGAACCGTAGGCCGGGTAAGCGACAGCGCCACCCGGCAACGCAGACCGCACTACAGCACGCTCAGCGCCTTCTCCACCACGTTCTCAACGGTAAAGCCGAAGTACGGGAACAGCTTATCGGCAGGGGCGGACTCACCGTAGCCCCGCATGCCAACAATCGCCCCTTTAAGCCCGACATACTTGTACCAGTAGTCGGCAATACCGGCCTCCACCGCCACGCGCGCCGCGACGCTGGACGGCAGGACCGATTCCCGGTACGCCTCATCCTGTGCATCAAAAATATCCGTGGAAGGCAGAGATACCACACGCACCGCGTGTCCTTCGGCGGTCAGTTTCTCCGCGGCTTTCACCGTGATTTCCACCTCGGAACCTGTGGCAATCAGGATCACGTCCGGCTTGCCGCCGCTGTCTTTCAGGATGTAGCCGCCGCGGGCGATGTTTTTCACCTGCTCCGGGGTGCGCTCAATCTGCGCCAGGTTCTGGCGCGACAGAATTAATGCCGTTGGTCCGTTGTGGCGCTCTACCGCCAGCTTCCAGCCGACCGCCGCTTCGACCTGATCGCACGGACGCCAGGTGCTGAAGTTCGGCGTCAGGCGCAGGCTCGCCAGCTGTTCAACCGCCTGGTGCGTGGGCCCATCTTCCCCCAGCCCGATGGAGTCGTGGGTATAAACCATGATTTGCCGCGCCTTCATCAGCGCCGCCATGCGCGCCGCGTTACGGGCGTACTCGACGAACATCAGGAAGGTGGCCGTGTAGGGCACAAAGCCGCCGTGATGGGCGATGCCGTTGGCAATGGCCGTCATCCCGAACTCGCGCACGCCGTAGTGGATGTAGTTCCCGGCGATGTCCTCTTTGAGCGATTTTGAGCCGGACCAGATGGTCAGGTTACTCGGCGCCAGATCCGCCGAGCCGCCGAGCAGTTCGGGGAGAATAGGGCCGATTGCGTTCAGCGTATTTTGCGACGCCTTACGGGTGGCGATTTTCGCCGGGTTGGACTGCAGGTTTTCGATCAGCGCCTGGGTTTTATCGTCCCAGTCTTCCGGCAGGCCGCCGCTCATGCGGCGTGAAAACTCGGCCGCCAGCTCCGGATGCGCTTTTTTGTAGGCGGCAAATTTTTCGTTCCAGGCTTGCTGGGCTTTCTCACCGTCTTCGCGGGCATCCCAGGCTCTGTAGATCTCTTTCGGGATCTCAAATGGCGGGTATTTCCAGCCCAGCTTCTGCCGGGTCAGCGCCACTTCTTCGTCACCCAGCGCCGCGCCGTGCGCCTCCTCTTTGCCCGCCTTGTTCGGCGAGCCGAAGCCGATGACCGTACGGCAGATAATCAGGGACGGTTTGTCCTTCACGCTCTGCGCTTCCTGAATCGCTTTTTTCACGGCTTCAGGATCGTGCCCGTCAATCTCATGCACCACGTGCCAGTGGTAGGCTTCGAAGCGTTTTGCCGTGTCGTCGGTAAACCAGCCGTCGGTTTCCCCGTCAATAGAGATGCCGTTGTGATCGTAAAACCCGATCAGCTTGCCGAGTCCCAGCGTGCCCGCCAGCGAGCAGACCTCGTGCGAAATCCCCTCCATCAGGCAGCCGTCACCCATAAACACATAGGTGTAGTGGTCGACAATCTCGTGGTCCGGCTGGTTAAACTGCGCCGCCAGCGTGCGTTCGGCAATCGCCAGCCCGACCGCATTGGCTAACCCCTGACCGAGCGGCCCGGTCGTCGTTTCCACGCCCGGCGTATAGCCGATCTCCGGGTGGCCCGGCGTTTTGGAGTGCAGCTGGCGGAAGTTTTTTAGCTCCTCAAGCGGCAGGTCGTAGCCGGAAAGATGCAGCAGGCTGTAGAGCAGCATCGATGCGTGACCGTTGGAAAGAATAAAACGGTCGCGATCGTACCAGGTGGGGTCATTCGGGTTGTGCTTCAGGAAGTCGTTCCACAACACTTCGGCAATATCGGCCATGCCCATCGGTGCGCCGGGATGGCCGGAATTGGCTTTCTGCACGGCATCCATGCTGAGGGCGCGAATGGCATTGGCGAGCTCTTTACGGGACATAGTTCACTCCGTGGCAAGGTTAAAGTTTGGCGGCAAGAAGATCTTCGAGTTTGCGCTGGTCGACGGCGAACTGGCGGATGCCATCCGCGAGCTTGTCGACGGCCATTGCGTCCTGATTGTGCTCCCAGCGGAACTCCGCTTCGGTCATGGCTTTCGGTTTTGGCAAAACGGTGGAGGTCGGCACCAGCTTGCGGATCACCGTCTCTTCTTTGTCCTGAAGCTCCTGGAGCAGGTTAGGGGAGATGGTCAGACGGTCGCAGCCTGCCAGGGCGAGGATCTGCTCGGTACGGCGGAAGCTGGCCCCCATCACGATGGTTTCGTAGCGGTGCTGTTTGTAGTAGTCGTAGATATTACGGACCGATTTAACGCCCGGATCCTCATCCACCACGTAGGGATCCATCGGCTGTTTTGCCTGATACCAGTCGTAGATGCGCCCGACAAACGGCGAGACGAGGAACACGCCCGCTTCGGCACAGGCGCGCGCCTGGGCAAAGGAGAACAGCAGCGTCAGGTTGCAGTGAATGCCCTCTTTTTCCAGCACCTCTGCCGCGCGGATGCCTTCCCAGGTGGAGGCGAGCTTAATCAGGATGCGTGATTTATCGATCCCCTGCTCCTGGTAGAGTTCCACCAGGCGGCGGGCTTTGTTAATGCTTTTTTCTTTATCAAACGAGAGGCGGGCGTCCACTTCGGTCGACACGCGCCCCGGAATGCTTTTCAGAATTTCCGCACCAAAATTAACCGCCAGCTTGTCGCTGGCTTCGGCGACCTGCTGCTCCTGCGTTTTCCCGCGCTGCTTACCGTAGGCAATAGCGTCATCAATCAGATGACTAAAATGGGCAAGCCCGGCCGCTTTGAGCAGCAGCGAAGGGTTAGTGGTCGCATCTTCCGGCTGATAGTGGCGAATCGACTCGATATCGCCGCTGTCTGCAACCACGGTGGTGAATTGTTTGATGCCGTCTAGCTGGTTCATAAATCATTACTCCTTGGAAATAAAAGAGTTAGATGAGTGCGTTAGTTCACACTTCTGAGAAAATCATGATGGACTTAACAAAAAAGCATAGCAGACGGGGGAGGCATTGCTTTTGAGACGGGTAACATGGCTGTTATAAATTGATAACAATTTTTAATGTGTGATGGTGAGAGTTTGGCAGCCTTCAAAGTTTATGCGCTGTCCTGCGGCGATACTATCTGACCGATACGTAAAAGGAATAACAAGATGGACGATCAGTTAAAACAGAGTGCCCTCGATTTTCACGAGTTTCCTGTCCCGGGCAAAATCCAGGTTTCCCCTACCAAGCCGCTGGCGACCCAGCGCGATCTGGCGCTGGCCTATTCGCCGGGCGTCGCTGCGCCGTGCCTGGAAATCGAAAAAGACCCGCTGGCAGCCTACAAATACACCGCGCGCGGCAACCTTGTCGCCGTTATTTCTAACGGCACGGCGGTGCTGGGGCTGGGCAACATTGGCGCGCTGGCCGGTAAGCCGGTGATGGAAGGGAAGGGCGTTCTGTTCAAGAAGTTCGCCGGTATCGACGTGTTCGATATCGAGGTGGACGAACTCGATCCCGATAAATTCATCAACGTGGTGGCCGCGCTGGAGCCGACCTTCGGCGGGATCAACCTGGAAGACATCAAAGCGCCGGAATGTTTCTATATCGAGCAGAAGCTGCGCGAGCGTATGAACATTCCCGTGTTCCATGATGACCAGCACGGCACGGCGATTATCAGCACCGCCGCCATTCTGAACGGCCTGCGCGTGGTCGAGAAAAATCTCTCCGACGTGCGCATGGTGGTCTCCGGCGCGGGCGCGGCGGCGATTGCCTGTATGAACCTGCTGGTGGCGCTGGGTATGCAGAAACACAATATTGTGGTCTGCGACTCCAAGGGCGTTATCTATAAAGACCGCGAGCCGAACATGGCGGAAACCAAGGCGGCGTACGCGGTGGAAGACGACGGCAAACGCACGCTTGAGGACGTCATTGACGGCGCGGATATCTTCCTCGGCTGTTCCGGCCCGAAAGTGCTGACCCAGGAGATGGTGAAGAAGATGGCGCGTGCGCCAATGATCCTGGCCCTGGCAAACCCGGAGCCGGAAATCCTGCCGCCGCTGGCGAAAGCGGTGCGTGAAGATGCCATTATTTGTACCGGCCGTTCGGACTACCCGAACCAGGTGAATAACGTGCTCTGCTTCCCGTTCATCTTCCGCGGGGCGCTGGACGTCGGCGCAACGGCGATCAACGAAGAGATGAAGCTTGCCGCCGTTCATGCCATCGCGGAGTTGGCGCACGCCGAGCAGAGCGAAGTGGTCGCGTCTGCGTACGGCGATCAGGATCTGAGCTTTGGCCCGGACTACATCATTCCAAAACCGTTCGATCCGCGTCTGATTGTGAAAATTGCGCCAGCCGTTGCCAAAGCGGCGATGGACTCCGGCGTGGCGACGCGACCGATTCAGGATTTCGACGCTTACGTCGATAAGCTCACCGAGTTCGTCTACAAAACTAACCTGTTCATGAAGCCGATCTTCTCTCAGGCGCGTGCCGACGCGAAGCGCGTGGTGCTGGCGGAAGGGGAAGAGGCGCGCGTGCTGCACGCCACCCAGGAGCTGATCACCTTAGGACTGGCGAAGCCGATCCTGATTGGTCGTCCGAGCGTCATCGAGATGCGCATTCAAAAGCTCGGCCTGCAGATTAAGCCGGGCGTCGACTTCGAGATCGTTAACAACGAATCCGATCCGCGCTTCAAAGAGTACTGGAGCGAATACTACGCGATCATGAAGCGCCGTGGGATCACCCAGGAGCAGGCGCAGAAAGCGGTCATCAGCAACACCACGGTGATCGGCGCGATCATGGTGCATCGCGGCGAGGCGGATGCGCTGATCTGCGGCACCATTGGCGATTACCACGAGCACTTTAGCGTGGTGCAGGAGATCTTCGGCTATCGCGACGGCGTCCATACCGCCGGGGCGATGAACGCGCTGCTGCTGCCAAGCGGCAATACCTTTATTGCTGACACCTACGTTAACGACGATCCGACCCCGGACGAGCTGGCGGAGATCACCGTGATGGCGGCGGAAACGGTGCGCCGCTTTGGTATTGAGCCGAAGGTGGCGCTGCTGTCACACTCGAACTTTGGTTCGTCTAAATCCGCGGCGGCCTGCAAAATGCGTCAGACGCTGGAGCTGGTGCGCGAGCGTGCGCCGGAGCTGATGATTGACGGGGAAATGCACGGCGATGCTGCGCTGGTGGAGAGCATCCGTAACGAACGCATGCCGGACAGCCCGCTGAAAGGATCGGCGAATATACTGATTATGCCGAACGTGGAAGCGGCGCGTATCAGCTATAACCTGCTGCGCGTCTCCAGCTCTGAAGGGGTGACCGTAGGACCGGTGCTGATGGGCGTGGCGAAACCGGTGCACGTGTTAACGCCGATTGCCTCTGTGCGCCGTATCGTGAATATGGTGGCGCTGGCGGTGGTGGAGGCGCAAACGCAGCCGCTGTAAGCGCGTGGTGTCGGGTGGCGCGTTCGCTTACCCGACCTACGAGTTGACCAGGACGGATAAGCGCAGCGCCATCCGGCAGTTAAACCCAGTCGCGTACTTTCAGGAACTCACTCAAGGCAGCCTCCGGGCTGCCTTCTTTTGGCTCGTAGCTGTACTCCCACCGCACCAGCGGCGGCATCGACATCAAAATCGACTCCGTGCGCCCGCCGGTCTGCAGGCCGAACAGCGTCCCGCGATCCCACACCAGGTTGAACTCCACGTAGCGGCCGCGGCGGTAAAGCTGGAACTCACGCTCGCGCACGCCGTAGTCGGTGTTTTTACGGCGTTCGACGATGGGCAGATAAGCGTCGGTATAGCCTTCGCCTACCGCGCGCATAAAGCTGAACGCGGTATCAAAATCCGGCGTATTGAGATCGTCAAAGAACAGCCCGCCGATGCCGCGCTGTTCGTCGCGGTGCTTCAGGTAAAAGTAGTCATCGCACCACTTTTTAAATTTCGGGTAGACGTCTTCACCAAACGGCAGACAGAGATCGCGCGCGGTAGTGTGCCAGTGCACGGCATCCTCTTCGAAGCCGTAATAGGGCGTTAAATCGAAACCGCCGCCAAACCACCAGACCGGATCGGCCCCCGGTTTTTCCGCAATGAAAAAGCGCACGTTAGCGTGGCTGGTCGGCACAAACGGATTGTGCGGGTGCACCACCAGCGAGACGCCCATCGCTTCGAAGCTGCGGCCAGCCAGCTCAGGGCGATGCGCCGTCGCAGACGCGGGCATCGCGTCGCCGTGAACGTGGGAAAAATTGACGCCCGCCTGTTCGAAGATGCCGCCGTTACGCAGCACCCGGCTGCGCCCGCCGCCGCCCGCTTCGCGCTGCCAGTTATCCTCCTGAAATTCACCGCCGTCTACGGCGGCCAGTTTCCGGCAAATATCATCCTGCAGCTGCAGCAGGAATTTTTTGACCAGCTGTGCATTGGGTTTCATCAACGTTTCCTGGAGTGCGCTTTTTGGTTATCGAACCAGTTGAAGTAGCTGATAATGCCGGAGGCGATGGCGTTGGCGATCTTCTGGCGGAACGCCGTGGTGCCGAGCAGCCGCTCTTCTTCCGGGTTGGTAATAAAGGAGGTTTCCACCAGCACCGACGGAATCGACGGCGATTTCAGCACCACAAACGCCGCCTGCTCGGTGCCTTTACTGTGCAGACGATGCACCGGCTTAATCTTCTTCAGGATATGCGAGCCGAGCGTCAGGCTGTTTTTGATGGTGTCCGTCTGCACGAGGTCGAACAGCACCTGCTGCAACAGATGGTCTTTATCGGTGGCTTTCTTTCCGGCGACCTCATCCGCCCGGTTTTCGCGGTCGGAGAGGTATTTTGCCATGGCGCTACTGGCACCACGGTTGGAAAGCGCAAACACCGATGCGCCTGCTGCCGAAGGGTTGGTAAAGCCGTCTGCGTGGATCGACATAAACAGATCCGCGCCGTGCTGGTGGGCGATCTCCACGCGGTCGTACAGCGGAATGAAGGTGTCCCCGGAGCGCGTCAGGCGGGCGTCAATGCCGTTGCTGCGTAAAATCGATCGCACATTTTTTGCAATCGCCAGCACGACGTGTTTTTCTTTCGACCCGTTTTTGCCGATGGCGCCGGTATCGATGCCGCCGTGGCCCGGATCGAGCATCACCAGACGCTTCGCGCCCGGCTTTTTGGCTTTCGGTTTACTGTGCCCGTTGCTGGTTTTAAGCGTGCTCTCGTCTTTTGCCTGAGCCTGCTTAGCGATGCCCGTTAACGTTAAGGCCGCCAGCCCCGCTTTGAGAACCTGACGACGCGATGTGAGTGCTTTTAATGGTTTGAATGTGCTCATGCGGCCTGAATAGTAAAAATTGCGATCCTGGTGTTATATCGTATCGTGATTACCGTTACGACAGTCCTTATTGATAATTGTTTTACTTTTCATTTCAATACGTGACAAAGTGACATTATGCCAAATTTTGGCGAGATTTTCCCCGGTTATTGGCTAAACGCAGGGTTCACGCCATAATCACTGTTTTTAAACCCAAAAAGGCGGTTAATACCATGGAGATACGCGTTTTTCGCCAGGAAGATTTCGAAGAGGTGATTACCCTTTGGGAGCGCTGCGATCTGCTGCGTCCGTGGAACGACCCGGAAATGGACATCGAACGTAAGGTGAATCACGACGTCAGTTTGTTTCTGGTCGCGGAAGTGAACGGTGAGGTTGTCGGTACGGTGATGGGCGGTTACGACGGCCACCGCGGTTCGGCCTATTATCTGGGCGTGCATCCGGAATACCGGGCGCGCGGCATTGCCAATGCGCTGCTCAATCGCCTGGAAAAGAAACTCATCGCTCGCGGCTGTCCGAAAATTCAGATTATGGTGCGAGAAGATAACGACGTGGTGCTGGGCATGTATGAGCGTCTGGGCTACGAGCATGCTGACGTCCTGACTCTGGGCAAGCGTTTGATCGAAGATGAAGAGTACTGAGATCCATCCGGCTGACTATGACGCGCAGGGCCGTGTCAGGCTGCCTTTTCTGTTCTGGTGCGTTCTGCTGTTACAGGCCCGCACCTGGGTGCTGTTTGTAATGGCCGGAGCGTCGCGCGGGCAGGGCGACACGCTGCTGAATCTCTTCTATCCCGATCACGATGCATTCTGGATCGGATTACTGCCGGGCATTCCGGCCGTACTGGCGTTTTTAGTCAGCGGACGGCGGCATCTGATCCCTCGCTTTTGGGGCGCGCTTCGCTGGCTGCTGATCCTTGCCCAAATTGCGCTGCTCTTCTGGCAGCCGGTACTCTGGTGGTACGGTGAGCCGCTCACGGGCATCGGTATTGCGCTGGTCGTTGCCGATATCGTGGCGCTGCTGTGGCTGCTGACCAATCCTCGCCTTCACGCCTGTTTTAGGCATCAGGATGATTAATTCGGCACTTTTTGCCGAAGTCGCACTCCAACAAGCGTTGATTTAATTAGAAAGGATGTTTCAATGAAATCGCTGCGTTTACTTTTATGCGCTCTTCCGCTGGCGTTGACCGGCTGTTCGACGCTCTCCTCTATTAACTGGTCTTCTGCGTATCCGTGGAACTGGTTTGGTTCTTCCACCGAAGTGACCGAGCAGGGCGTAGGGAAAATTACCGCGTCAACCGCGCTGGATCAGGATGCCATTCAGGATGCCCTGAGCAGTGATTATCGCCTGCGCAGCGGCATGAAAACCGAAAATGGCAATATCGTGCGTTACTTCGAAGCGCTGAAGGGTGACACGCTGGCGCTGGTGATTAATGGTGATAAAGGCACGGTAAACCGTATCGCGGTGATGGATGAAGACATTCCAACCGCAACCGGTGTGAAAGTGGGGACCCCGTTTAGCGATCTCTATAAACAGGCGTTCGGCAACTGCACCAGCGTGCCGTCTGACGACAAGGTTGCGGTGGAATGTAAGGCTGAAGGTAGCCAGCACATCAGCTACCTGTTCACCGGAGAATGGAGCGGCCCGGAGGGGTTAATGCCATCTGACGACACGCTGAAAAACTGGAAAGTGAGCAAAATACTCTGGAAGCAGTAATTTGCGCCTGAACAAACCGTCTTGCTGAAATCCGGGTATAATAGCCGCCATCAATGCCACGCTGACGTGGCATCTTTATTTCAGGAGGAGCGATGTCTCAGGTTCAGAGTGGCATTTTGCCAGAACATTGCCGCGCGGCGATTTGGATTGAAGCCAATGTTAAAGGGGACGTGGATGCCCTGCGTGCGGCCAGTAAAGTGTTCGTTGATAAACTGGCGACCTTCCAGGCTAAATTCCCGGAAGCCCACCTCGGTGCCGTTGTCGCCTTTGGCAATAACGTCTGGCGTCAGCTGAGCGGTGGCGAAGGTGCGGAAGAGTTAAAAGACTTTATCCCTTACGGCAAAGGCCTTGCACCCGCCACGCAGTACGACGTGCTGATCCACATTCTTTCCCTGCGTCACGACGTGAACTTCTCCGTAGCCCAGTCTGCTGTTGAGGCCTTTGGCGACAGCATCGAGGTGCAGGAAGAGGTTCACGGCTTCCGCTGGGTGGAGGAGCGCGATCTGAGCGGCTTCGTTGACGGCACCGAAAACCCGGCAGGCGAAGAGACGCGTCGCGACGTGGCGGTGATCAAAGACGGTGTGGACGCGGGCGGCAGCTACGTGTTCGTGCAGCGCTGGGAGCACAACCTCAAGCAGCTTAACCGCATGAGCGTGCACGACCAGGAGATGATGATTGGCCGAACCAAAGAAGCCAACGAAGAGATCGACGGCGATGACCGTCCCGTTACCTCTCACCTGACCCGCGTTGACCTCAAAGAAGACGGAAAAGGGCTGAAGATTGTCCGCCAGAGCCTGCCCTACGGTACGGCCAGCGGCACGCACGGCCTTTACTTCTGCGCCTACTGCGCGCGCCTGTATAACATTGAACAGCAGCTGCTGAGCATGTTTGGTGATACCGACGGCAAGCGCGACGCCATGCTGCGCTTCACGAAACCGGTGACCGGCGGCTATTACTTCGCGCCGTCCGTTGAGCGCCTGCTGGCGCTGTAATGACCGTTCTCCCTCTCCCTGTGGGAGAGGGCTGGGGTGAGGGCCATCAGGCCGCACCCCTTATTCCCTTTTCTGCTTCTAAATCACCAAACGGTATATAAAACCGTTACTCCTTTCGACCTCGTTATAAATATTATGACTATAAGATAGTCATCACATTTATAAGGGTGCGCAATGGCCGTTACTGTACTAAAAAAAGGATCGCTGGCACTGGCAGGTTTACTGCTGGTGGCGCAGGCGCAGGCAACCGAGCTGCTTAACAGTTCGTATGATGTCTCCCGCGAGCTGTTTGCCGCCCTTAACCCACCGTTTGAACAGCAGTGGGCAAAAGACAATAACGGCGACAAGCTGACCATCAAGCAGTCCCACGCCGGTTCATCCAAACAGGCGCTGGCCATCCTGCAGGGACTGAAGGCCGATGTGGTGACCTATAACCAGGTGACTGACGTGCAGATCCTGCACGATAAAGGCAAGCTGCTCCCGGCGGACTGGCAGAGCCGTCTGCCAAACAACAGCTCGCCGTTCTATTCCACCATGGGCTTCCTGGTGCGCAAGGGCAACCCGAAGAACATCCACGACTGGAACGACCTGGTGCGTTCCGACGTAAAACTGATTTTCCCGAACCCAAAAACCTCTGGCAACGCGCGTTATACCTATCTGGCGGCATGGGGCGCGGCGGATAAAGCTGACGGTAACGATAAAGCGAAGACCGAGCAGTTCATGACCCAGTTCCTGAAAAACGTCGAAGTGTTTGATACCGGCGGCCGCGGCGCGACCACAACCTTCGCGGAGCGTGGTCTGGGCGATGTCCTGATCAGCTTCGAGTCCGAAGTAAACAATATCCGTAAACAGTACGAAGCGCAGGGCTTCGAAGTGGTTATCCCGAAAACTAACATTCTGGCCGAGTTCCCGGTGGCCTGGGTGGATAAAAACGTGCAGGCAAACGGTACCGAGAAAGCGGCAAAAGCCTATCTCAACTACCTGTACAGCCCGCAGGCGCAGACCATCATTACCGATTACTACTACCGCGTGAATAACCCGGACGTGATGAACAAGCTGAAAGATAAATTCCCGCAGACCGATTTGTTCCGCGTGGAAGACCATTTCGGCTCATGGCCTGAAGTGATGAAAACGCATTTTGTCAGCGGTGGTGAGTTAGATAAATTGCTGGCGGCGGGGCGTAAGTAATGTTTGCAGTATCGACAAAACGCGTGCTGCCGGGCTTTACCTTAAGCCTCGGAACCAGCCTGCTGTACGTCTGCCTGATTTTGTTGTTACCGCTCAGCGCGCTGGTGGTGCAGCTCTCTGATATGAGCTGGGCCCAGTACTGGGACGTCATAACCAACCCGCAGGTGGTGGCAGCCTATAAGGTGACGCTGCTGTCGGCGTTTGTGGCGTCGATTTTTAACGGCGTGTTCGGCCTGCTGATGGCGTGGATCTTAACCCGCTACCGTTTCCCGGGCCGCACGCTGCTTGATGCGCTGATGGATCTGCCGTTTGCACTGCCGACGGCGGTGGCGGGCTTAACGCTGGCGTCGCTGTTCTCGGTGAACGGTTTTTACGGTGAGTGGCTGGCGAAGTTTGATATCAAAGTGACCTATACCTGGCTCGGTATCGCGGTAGCGATGGCCTTCACCAGCATTCCGTTTGTGGTGCGAACCGTACAGCCGGTACTGGAAGATTTAGGCCCGGAATATGAAGAAGCGGCGGAAACGCTGGGGGCGACGCGTTGGCAGAGTTTCCGCAAGGTTGTGCTGCCAGAGCTTTCTCCGGCGCTGCTGGCGGGCGTGGCGCTCTCCTTCACCCGTAGCCTCGGCGAGTTTGGTGCGGTGATCTTCATCGCCGGGAACATCGCGTGGAAAACGGAAGTGACCTCGCTGATGATTTTTGTGCGTTTGCAGGAGTTTGATTATCCGGCTGCGAGCGCGATTGCTTCGGTGATCCTCGCCGCGTCGCTGCTGCTGCTGTACTCGATTAACACTCTGCAAAGTCGCTTTGGTCGACGTGTGGTAGGTCACTGATGGCGGAAGTTACTCAATTGAAGCGTTACGATGCGCCCCGCATCAACTGGGCAAAATGGTTTCTGATTGGGACGGGCGTGCTGGTATCCGCACTTATTCTCGTTGTGCCAACGGTCTATATCTTTGTCCAGGCATTCAGTAAAGGGATTATGCCCGCGCTGGAAAATCTGGCGGACCCGGATATGCTGCACGCCATCTGGCTGACCGTGTTGATTGCGCTGATCACGGTACCGGTCAACCTGGTGTTCGGTACGCTGCTGGCCTGGCTGGTGACGCGCTTCAACTTCCCGGGACGTCAGATGCTGCTGACCCTGCTGGATATTCCGTTTGCCGTGTCGCCTGTTGTTGCCGGTCTGGTTTACCTGCTCTTTTACGGCTCTAACGGCCCGCTGGGCGGCTGGCTGGATGAGCACAACCTGCAAATTATGTTCGCCTGGCCGGGCATGGTGCTGGTGACCATCTTCGTGACCTGTCCCTTTGTGGTGCGTGAACTGGTGCCGGTGATGCTAAGCCAGGGGAGTAACGAAGACGAAGCCGCGGTGCTGCTGGGCGCTTCCGGCTGGCAGATGTTCCGCCGCGTAACGCTGCCGAACATCCGCTGGGCGCTGCTTTACGGCGTGGTGCTGACCAACGCCCGCGCGATTGGGGAGTTCGGGGCCGTTTCTGTTGTATCCGGTTCCATTCGTGGTGAAACGCTGTCGTTGCCGCTACAGATTGAGCTGCTGCAGCAGGACTATAACACCATCGGCTCCTTTACTGCCGCAGCGTTGCTGACGCTGATGGCGATTTTGACCCTGTTTTTGAAGAGTGTGGTGCAGTGGCGTTTAGAGAATCAGGAAAAACGTCTGCATCAGGAGGGAAATCATGAGCATTGAGATTGCCAATATTAAGAAGTCTTTTGGTCGCACCCAGGTGCTGAATGATATCTCGCTGGATATCCCTTCCGGACAAATGGTCGCGCTGCTGGGGCCGTCAGGTTCCGGTAAAACCACGCTGCTGCGTATTATCGCCGGGCTTGAGCATCAGACCAGCGGACATATCCGCTTTCACGGCACCGACGTGAGCCGCCTGCATGCCCGCGATCGTAAAGTAGGCTTTGTGTTCCAGCATTACGCGCTGTTCCGCCATATGACGGTGTTCGACAACATCGCGTTTGGTCTGACGGTGCTGCCGCGTCGCGAGCGTCCAAATGCGGCAACTATCAAAGCGAAAGTGACCAAACTGCTGGAGATGGTGCAGCTTGCGCATCTGGCAGACCGTTTCCCTGCCCAGCTTTCCGGCGGGCAGAAACAGCGCGTGGCGCTGGCGCGCGCGTTAGCCGTTGAGCCGCAAATCTTGCTGCTGGATGAACCCTTCGGCGCGCTGGACGCACAGGTGCGTAAAGAACTGCGTCGCTGGCTGCGTCAGCTCCATGAAGAGCTGAAGTTCACCAGCGTCTTCGTCACCCACGATCAGGAAGAGGCGATGGAAGTCGCGGACCGCGTGGTGGTCATGAGCCAGGGGAACATCGAGCAGGTTGACGAGCCGGAGCAGCTCTGGCGCGAACCGGCAACCCGTTTTGTCCTGGAGTTTATGGGCGAGGTGAACCGTCTGCAGGGCACCATTCGCGGCGGTCAGTTCCACGTCGGCGCGCACCGCTGGCCGCTGGGCTATACCTCCGCGCATCAGGGGCCGGTCGATCTGTTCCTGCGTCCGTGGGAAGTTGACGTCAGCCGTCGCACCAGCCTGGATTCACCGCTGCCGGTGCAGGTGCTGGAAGCTAGCCCTAAAGGTCACTACACCCAATTGGTGGTACAGCCGCTGGGCTGGTATACCGAGCCGCTGACCGTGGTGATGCGCGACGAAGAGCCGCCGCACCGGGGTGAGCGCCTGTTTGTCGGGCTGCAGCATGCGCGTATTTATCACGGGAAGGAGCGCATCGAGACGCGCGAGGATATTGCTCTGGCAGAGACAGCCTGATAGGTTATTAGGATGTTTATCGCCCGGTGGCGCTGCGCTTACCGGGCCTACAGTTATCACTGCGTCTTGTAGGCCGGGTAAGCGAAGCGCCACCCGGCTTTTTTATTGAGTAAAAAACGTGAATACACTCGAAAACACCATCGGCAACACCCCTTTGGTCAAACTTCAGCGTATGGGGCCTGACAACGGCAGCGAAATCTGGGTCAAACTCGAAGGCAATAACCCGGCGGGGTCGGTGAAAGACCGTGCCGCACTGTCGATGATTGTTCAGGCCGAAAAACGCGGTGAAATCAAGCCGGGCGACGTGCTGATCGAGGCCACCAGCGGCAACACCGGTATCGCGCTGGCGATGATCGCCGCGCTGAAAGGCTACCGCATGAAGCTGCTGATGCCGGACAACATGAGCCAGGAGCGCCGCGCCGCGATGCGTGCCTACGGGGCCGAGCTGATTCTGGTGTCCAAAGAGCAGGGTATGGAAGGCGCACGCGACTTAGCGTTAGAAATGGCCGAGCGCGGCGAAGGTAAACTGCTCGATCAGTTCAACAATCCGGACAACCCGTACGCGCACTACACCACCACCGGCCCGGAAATCTGGCAACAAACGGACGGGCGCATCACCCACTTTGTCTCCAGCATGGGGACCACCGGCACTATTACCGGGGTGTCTCGTTTCCTGCGCGAGCAGGAGAAAGCCGTCACCATTGTTGGCCTGCAGCCGGAAGAGGGGAGCAGTATTCCGGGGATTCGCCGCTGGCCGGCGGAATACATGCCGGGCATATTTAATGCGCAGCTTGTGGATCAGGTGCTGGATCTTCACCAGCGCGAGGCGGAAAATACCATGCGTGAGCTGGCCGTGCGCGAAGGCATCTTCTGCGGCGTCAGCTCGGGCGGCGCGGTAGCGGGGGCGATTCGGGTGGCAAAGGCAAACCCGGGGGCGGTAGTGGTGGCAATTATTTGCGATCGCGGCGATCGTTACCTCTCTACCGGCGTCTTTGGTGAAGAGAGTTATTCGCAGGGGGCGGGGATTTAAGCGTCATGGAGATGATTCTATTCCGGGATAAAACCCGGGCGCAGCAAACCGATATTGTTGCGGTGCAGTCGCAGGTGGTTTACGGCAGCGTGGGCAACAGTATCGCTGTGCCAAATATTCGTACCCATCGGCTGAACGTGACTGCCGTGCCGACGGTGCTGTTCAGCAACACGCCGCACTATGACACCTTCTACGGTGGGGTGATCCCCGACGAGTGGTTTAGCGGCTATCTTAAGGCCCTGAACGAGCGCGAGATCCTGCGCGAGCTTAAGGCGGTCACCACTGGCTATATGGGCAGTGCCAGCCAGATAAAACTGTTGGCCCAGTGGCTCAAGACCATCAAAGTGCAGCATCCCGATCTGCTGGTGCTGGTCGACCCGGTTATCGGCGATATCGACAGCGGGATGTACGTGAAACCGGATATCCCTGAAGCGTATCGCGAGCATCTGCTGCCGCTGGCGCAGGGGATTACGCCGAACGTCTTTGAGCTGGAAGTGTTAAGCGGCAAACCGTGCCGTACTCCTGAAAGCGCGATTGTCGCCGCGCAGGGGTTGCTCTCAGATACGTTGAAATGGGTTGCGATCACCAGTGCGCCGGTGGCCGATGACCCGGAAAATATCCACGTGGTGCTGGTGAGTAAAGAAAGCGTGACCGTGAGCGCGCACCCTCGTGTCGAAACCGATCTGAAAGGGACGGGGGATCTGTTCTGTTCGGAGCTGGTCAGCGGAATTGTCGAAGGCAAAACCATTGCTGAGGCGATTCGCAAAGCAGGGGATCGGGTGACGGACGTGATGGTTTATACCCAGTCGAAAGGTTACGACGAGCTTATTCTTCCCGCATAAACAAAAATGGCGCCCGAAGGCGCCATTTCTTTGTGCGGCAAGAATTACTTCTTGATGCGGATAACCGGGGTTTCGCCCACGGTCACGCTGCCGGACAGTTTGATCAGTTCTTTGATTTCGTCCATGTTGGAGATAACAACCGGAGTCAGGGTAGACTTCGCTTTTTCTTCCAGCAGTGGCAGGTCGAATTCAATCACCGGGTCGCCAACTTTAACGCGCTGGCCTTCTTCTGCGATACGCTTGAAGCCTTCGCCTTTCAGTTCAACGGTGTCGATACCGAAGTGAACGAACAGTTCGATACCGCTATCAGATTCGATAGAGAACGCATGGTTGGTTTCAAAAATTTTACCGATGGTGCCGTCAACTGGAGCAACCATTTTGTTGCCAGTTGGTTTGATAGCAATGCCATCACCAACGATTTTCTCAGCAAACACTACATCCGGCACGTCTTCGATGTTGACGATCTCGCCGGAGAGCGGAGCAACAATCTCAATAGTTCCGGAGTCTTTCTTATCATCAGAAACCAGAGATTTCAGTTTATCGAACAAACCCATGATCTTCTCCTAAGCAGTAAATTGGGCCGCATCTCGTGGATTAGCAGATTGTTTTTTCTTCAATGAACTTGTTAACCAGCGTCATTAACTCGTCCGTTGTCGGTTGAGCAAGAGCCTGCTCTGCTAACACCTTCGCATCTTCGAAGTTCGTGTTACGGATAATCTTCTTAATGCGCGGGATGGAAATGGCGCTCATAGAGAATTCGTCCAGACCCATACCCAGCAACAGAAGTGTAGCACGTTCGTCGCCTGCAAGCTCACCACACATGCCAGTCCATTTACCTTCTGCATGAGAAGCATCAATTACTTGCTTAATAAGCGTCAGTACGGACGGTGACATTGGCTGGTAGAGATGTGAAATCATATCATTACCACGGTCAACTGCCAGGGTGTACTGCGTTAAATCATTGGTGCCGATACTAAAGAAATCAACTTCTTTGGCTAAATGACGCGCAATTGTTGCGGCTGCTGGTGTTTCCACCATCACACCCACTTCGATTGACTCGTCAAACGCTTTACCTTCGTCGCGCAGTTCCTGTTTGTAGATTTCGATCTCTTTCTTCAGTGCACGCACTTCTTCAACAGAGATGATCATCGGGAACATGATACGCAGTTTACCGAAAGCGGATGCACGCAGAATCGCGCGAACCTGGTCACGCAGGATCTCTTTGCGATCCATGGCGATACGCACTGCGCGCCAGCCCAGGAACGGGTTCTCTTCTTTCGGGAAGTTCATGTACGGCAGCTCTTTGTCGCCACCGATGTCCATGGTACGGACGATAACCGCCTGAGAGCCACAGGCTTCAGCCACGGCTTTGTACGCAGCGAACTGTTCTTCTTCAGTTGGCAGCGCGTCACGGTCCATGAACAGGAATTCAGTACGATACAGACCTACACCTTCCGCACCGTTGCGCTCAGCGCCTTCAACGTCGCGTACGGTACCGATGTTCGCGCACACTTCTACCTGATGGCCGTCCAGCGTAATGGCTGGCAGATCTTTCAGTTTAGCAAGTTCCGCTTTCTCGGTTGCAACCTGCTCCTGAACGGCGCGCAGCTGCTCGATCTCTTCGTTAGTTGGGTTGACGTAAACCTGGTTGTTTACGGCATCCAGAATCAGATAGTCGTCGTTTTTCACCTGAGCAGTGACGCTACCGGTACCCACGATGGCAGGCAGTTCCAGAGAACGCGCCATGATAGAGGTGTGGGAGGTACGGCCACCTGCATCAGTGATGAAACCCAGCACCTTGTTCAGGTTCAGCTGTGCGGTTTCGGACGGGGTCAGGTCGGCGGCAACCAGGATAACTTCGTCCTGAATCGCGCTCAGATCGATAATGGCCAGACCCAGGATGTTGCGCAGCAGGCGCTTACCGATGTCACGTACGTCAGCCGCACGCTCTTTCAGGTATTCATCATCCAGTTCTTCCAGGGCAGTTGCCTGACCTTCGATAACTTCATGCGCAGCCGCGTCGGCCGTCATGCCTTTATCTTTAATCAGGGCTATGATTTCCTGCTCCAGCTCCTCATCTTCGAGCAGCATGATGTGCCCTTCGAAGATGGCTTCTTTTTCTTCACCGAAAGTTTCGCCAGCTTTAGTTTTGATCGCTTCCAGTTGCGCAGATGCCTTGGCACGACCGCTCAGAAAACGTTCAACTTCCTGATCAACCTTGTCGGCAGAAATTTTTTTCCGGTCAATGACGATTTCGTCTTCTTTCAGCAGCAGTGCTTTGCCGAAAGCGATACCCGGGGATGCTAAAATGCCTGAAATCATAACCCTACCTTACTTGTGACTGATATTGAAAAGAACCCGTTAACTTACTCGAGCTCAGCCATCAGTTTAACCAGATGCTCAACTGCTTTCTGCTCGTCTTCACCTTCCGCAGAGATGGTGACAACGGTGCCCTGAGTCAGGCCCAGAGTCTGCAGTTTGAACAGGCTTTTTGCGCTAGCGCTTTTGCCGTTGGAAGTTACAGTGATTTCAGAAGTGAAGCCTTTCGCTTCTTTAACAAACTGAGCAGCAGGGCGGGTGTGCAGACCGTTCGGAGCGGTAATGGTAACTTCTTGCTGGAACATTGTATTTCCCCAACTTATAGGTTTAGTGTTGTGGAACTAAAGTCTAGCCTGGCGGCTTAACTTTAGCCTGTATTGTTAGCGCTGACGTTTCAATCGTCATTAAACATTATGCAGCGAAAGCAAGACTTGAACCAAATCATAAAATCGATTCAGCAAGGCTATTTCGTTCACTGATTAATTTCACGCTTCAAAATAATTGCTGGTTTAAATACCAGACACAACGGGGTGAAGCAATGCCAGGAGGGGTAAAACTTTGAAGCAGGCCACAAAAAAGCACCTGGAAAGGTGCTTTTTTACGCGTTTTTAACATGCTGGCATCACTGTTGCAGTTCTTTCTCAGTGAAGAGATCGGCAAACAGTGCAGTGCTCAAGTAACGCTCACCCGAAGAAGGAAGGATAACCACAATATTCTTATTGGTAAAGGTCTCATCTTCCTGAAGTTTGAGCGCGGCCGCAACGGCAGCACCGGAAGAGATCCCCGCCAGAATGCCTTCTTCATCCATCAGACGACGTGCGGTTGAGATCGCTTCTTCGTTGGTAATGGTCACGACTTTATCAATCAACTTCAGATCCAGGTTGCCTGGAATGAAGCCTGCGCCGATACCCTGAATTTTATGCGGGCCTGGTTTCAGCTCCTCACCTGCCAGAGCCTGAGTGATAACCGGTGAGTCAGTTGGTTCGACGGCAACGGTAATCAGGTCTTTTTTACCCTTTGTGCCTTTAATATAGCGGGACACGCCGGTTAGCGTACCGCCGGTACCTACGCCGGAGATAAACACGTCAACCTGACCGTCCGTATCTTCCCAGATTTCCGGGCCGGTTGTTTTCTCATGGATTTCCGGGTTAGCCGGGTTGCTGAACTGCTGCAGCAGCAGATATTTTGCCGGATCGCTGGCCACAATCTCTTCGGCCTTCTGAATGGCACCTTTCATGCCTTTCGCGCCTTCGGTCAGAACCAGGTTTGCACCCAGCGCTTTCAGCAGCTTGCGACGTTCAATACTCATGGTTTCAGGCATGGTGAGCGTCAGTTTGTAGCCACGCGCCGCAGCGACATAGGCCAGAGCGATACCGGTGTTGCCGCTGGTCGGCTCAACCAACTCTACGCCTGGTTTCAGCACGCCACGTTTTTCCGCATCCCAAATCATGTTTGCACCGATGCGGCATTTTACGCTGAAGCTTGGGTTACGTGATTCGACCTTCGCCAGAATGCGTCCATTACCGATACGGTTCAGTCGAACCAGGGGCGTGTGACCGATAGTCAGCGAGTTGTCTTCATAAATCTTACTCATGGCCTGTCCTTAACTGTATGAAATTGGGATACCGACCCAGCATACCTGTTGAACAGGTAGGGGGAAGTAAGGAATTCGCATATCTATATACTGCAAGGAAATAATGGGGATCAGTATGGAATAAGGGGCGGCATAAGCCACCCCTGCTTTACACATTTTTGCATTATTTCCATAACGCGTGCTTAGCACGGTAGCAGTCCACCCACATTGCCGTCGCGCCGCAAACGGCGACGGGCATGATGAACAGATTCAGGAACGGGATCATGGTGAACAGGCTGGTCAGCGCGCCAAACTGCATATTGGTTACTTTCCGCGTGCGCAAGGCGGTGCGCATTTCTTTAAACGGCACCTTATGGTTATCGAACGGGTAGTCGCAGTACTGAATAGCCAGCATCCAGGCGCTGAACAGGAACCACAGCACGGGCGCTACCGTCTGGCCGATACCGGGCACGAAATACAGAATAAGCAACACAATTGCGCGGGGAAGGTACCAGGCAAACTTCTGCCATTCGCGTTTCATGATGCGCGGGAGATCTTTCATGATCCCCACTACGCCCGTATCCGGCGGTGTCGCACCGGTGAGCCGTGCTTCGAGTTGTTCTGCCAGCAGGCCGTTAAACGGTGCGGCTATCCAGTTCGCAATCGTCGAGAAGAAATAGCCAAACACCAGCAGCACGGAGATCACCGCCACCGGCCAGAGAAGGTAGTTAAGCCACTGCAGCCAGTCTGGCACGTAACTCATCAGCGACGGGATCCAGCTCTCGAGCTTTGTGAACAGCCACCAGAACGCGCCGCCCATCAGCACAATGTTGATGAGCAGGGGCAGTATGACGAAGCGGCGAATACCCGGCAGAGAGACCAGTTTCCAGCCCTGAGAAAAATACCAGACACCGCTGCGCGGGGATGAAGAAGATGTTGAAACCATAACCAGGCTGTACTCCTTTTTACACAACCAGTGGAATTGTCCGCCTATATTATCCAGTTACGGACCAATGACCAGTTCGGAAATGTTCGAAAAAACAGCAAAAAGCACGTTTTAGCGCATCTTTATGCTGTGAATGCTCTGCATACACTTGCACTTGAGTTAAACGGCAAATACTCTTAGTGAGTAAATGTTTGCCGTGGTGGCAAGGTGTTAGAACAACAGAGAATATAATGATGCAGGATTTGCGTCTGATATTAATCATTGTTGGCGCGATCGCCATAATCGCTTTACTGGTACATGGTTTCTGGACCAGCCGTAAAGAGCGTTCTTCTATGTTTCGCGATCGCCCACTGAAGCGCATGAAGTCCAGTCGTGATGACGATGACGTTGAAGACGACATCGACGGTAGCGACGACGACGGCGTGGGTGAAGTTCGTGTTCATCGGGTCAATACTGCGCCCGGCGCAGGACATGGGGAGCAAGAAGCGCCTCGTCCTTCGCAGCACCAGTATCAACCGCCGTATGCTTCCGCACAGCCGCGCCAGTCAGCGCCACAGCCTGTGGAAGAGCCGGTGCGTCAGCCGCCGCAACAGCCGGTTCATCAGCAGCCCGCTGCGCCGCAACCTGTGCCTCAACAGCCTGTGCAACAACCTGTACAGCAGCCAGTGCAGCCGATTCAGCAACCGCAACAGCAGCCTGTCCACGTGCAGCCTGCGCCTCAGCCAGCTCCCGCGCCACACGTTGAGCCAGAGCCCGTTGTAGAGCCGGAACCGGTTGTCGAAAAACCGCAGCGTAAAGAAGCGGTGATCATCATGAACGTTGGTGCCCATCATGGTAGTCACCTTAATGGTGACGTGCTGCTCAACAGCATTGAGCAGGCAGGTTTCAAATTTGGCGACATGAATATTTTCCATCGTCACCTGAGCCCTGACGGGAGCGGCCCGGCGCTGTTCAGTCTGGCAAATATGGTCAACCCAGGCACCTTTGACCCGGAAATGACCGGTGATTTCGTGACGCCGGGTGTGACGATCTTTATGCAGGTTCCGTCCTACGGTGACGAGCTGCAAAACTTCAAGCTGATGCTGCAGTCCGCTCAGCACATTGCCGACGAAGTGGGTGGTGTGGTGCTCGACGATCAGCGTCGAATGATGACCCCGCAGA
This sequence comes from Enterobacter sp. B79-1, assembly GCF_057444735.1. NCBI lineage: Bacteria > Pseudomonadati > Pseudomonadota > Gammaproteobacteria > Enterobacterales > Enterobacteriaceae > Enterobacter > Enterobacter sp. B79-1. The sequence goes on along the minus strand of NZ_JBYAZJ010000008.1, from coordinate 60,384 downwards.
AATTGCGCGAGTATCAGGACCGCATCCGCGAAGTTAAGGAAGCCAACGCGTAATCGTCGCGTTTACTTCAACTCCTCCTCAACCCCCGCCTGTCGGGGGTTTTTTCTCATTGATGGTGCGATATGGACTCAATCGAACAACAACTCACTGAACTGCGAACCACGCTTCGCCATCATGAATACCTCTATCATGTTATGGACGCGCCGGAAGTACCGGATGCGGAGTACGACCGCCTCATGCGCGAGCTGCGCGAGCTGGAAACTCAGCATCCGGAGCTCATCACGCCGGACTCACCGACGCAGCGCGTCGGTGCGGAACCGCTCGGTGCTTTCAGTCAGGTACGCCACGAAGTCCCGATGCTGTCCCTGGATAACGTCTTTGATGAAGAGAGTTTCCTGGCGTTTAACAAGCGCGTCCAGGATCGCCTGAAAAGCAGTGATTCGCTGAGCTGGTGCTGCGAGCTGAAGCTGGACGGTCTGGCGGTCAGTATTCTTTATGAAAACGGCGTGCTGGTGCGTGCCGCGACGCGTGGTGACGGTACAACGGGCGAAGACATCACCACCAATGTGCGTACCATCCGGGCTATCCCGCTCAAGCTGCACGGCGAGAATATTCCTGCGCGTCTGGAAGTGCGCGGAGAAGTGTTCCTGCCTCAGGCGGGCTTCGAGAAAATAAACGAAGAGGCACGCCGCACCGGCGGGAAGGTGTTTGCTAACCCACGCAATGCGGCGGCAGGCTCTCTGCGCCAGCTTGACCCGCGTATCACCGCGAAGCGACCGCTTACTTTCTTCTGCTACGGTGTTGGTATTCTGGAGGGCGGCGAGCTGCCGGACACGCACCTCGGACGCCTGCTGCAGTTTAAGGCGTGGGGTCTGCCGGTCAGTAACCGCGTTCAGCTCTGCGACTCTCCGGAGGATGTCCTGGCGTTCTACCACAAAGTGGAAGAGGATCGCCCAACGCTCGGCTTTGATATTGATGGCGTTGTCATCAAGGTCAATTCACTGGCGCTACAGGAACAGCTGGGCTTTGTGGCGCGCGCGCCGCGCTGGGCGGTGGCGTTTAAGTTCCCTGCTCAGGAGCAGATGACCTTCGTTCGTGACGTAGAGTTCCAGGTTGGCCGTACGGGTGCCATTACCCCGGTCGCCCGTCTGGAGCCCGTGCAGGTTGCTGGGGTGTTGGTGAGTAACGCCACGCTGCATAACGCTGATGAAATCGAACGCCTGGGCCTGCGCATTGGGGACAAAGTGGTGATCCGCCGCGCGGGCGATGTGATCCCGCAGGTGGTTAACGTTGTGGGGTCAGAACGCCCTGCCGAAACGCGCGAGATCGTCTTCCCGACCCACTGCCCGGTGTGCGGCTCGGACGTTGAGCGTGTGGAAGGCGAAGCGGTGGCGCGCTGTACGGGCGGCTTAATTTGTGGCGCGCAGCGTAAAGAGTCACTGAAGCACTTCGTCTCCCGGCGGGCGATGGACGTCGACGGCATGGGCGATAAAATTATCGATCAACTGGTCGAGAAAGAGTACGTCCACACGCCAGCGGATCTGTTCAAACTGACCGCGGGTAAACTGACCGGCCTGGATCGCATGGGGCCGAAGTCAGCACAGAATGTCGTTAACGCGCTGGAGGCGGCGAAAGAGACCACCTTCGCCCGTTTCCTGTACGCGCTGGGCATTCGTGAAGTCGGCGAAGCGACAGCGGCAGGGCTGGCGGCGTACTTTGGTACGCTGGAGGCGCTGGAAAAGGCAAGCATCGACGAGCTGCAAAAAGTACCGGATGTCGGCATTGTGGTCGCCACGCACGTCTTTAACTTCTTTGCCGAAGAGAGCAACCGCGAAGTCATCGGCAAACTGCTGGGAGAGGGCATCAAATGGCCCGCGCCGGTAGTGGTTAACGCCGAAGAGATCGACAGTCCGTTTGCCGGTAAAACCGTGGTGCTGACCGGCAGCCTGAGCCAGCTTTCCCGCGACGACGCTAAAGCGCGTCTGGTGGCGCTGGGGGCCAAAGTGGCAGGCAGCGTATCGAAGAAAACCGACCTGGTGATCGCCGGGGAAGCGGCCGGTTCGAAGCTGGCGAAAGCCCAGGAGCTTGGCATTGCCGTTATCGACGAAGCCGAAATGATGCGCCTGTTAGGAGAGTAACGTGGAGAAAGAACAGCTCGTTGAGATCGCCAATACGGAGATGCCGTTCGGTAAATACAAGGGCCGCAGGCTGATCGATTTGCCGGAAGAGTATCTGCTGTGGTTTGCCCGTAAGGATGAATTCCCGGCCGGGCGATTGGGTGAGCTGATGGCTATCACGTTACTGATTAAAACCGAGGGGCTGACCCAGCTGGTTCAACCCCTCAAACGTCCTTAAGCCTTCGCGGCGCGGGTCTCTTCCTGCGCCAGCTTTTCTGTCTGGCGTTTGTAACGACGCGCTAGCACCGCACAGACCATCAGCTGGATTTGGTGGAAAATCATCAGCGGCAGCACCATCATCCCAATCACCGAGGTCGGGAACAGAATGTTCGCCATCGGGATGCCGTTCGCCAGGCTCTTTTTCGAGCCGCAGAAGACAATCGTGATTTCATCCGCTTTATTGAAGCCGCATTTGCGCGCCACAAACACATTCACCGCAATCACTATCGCCAGCAGGATAATGCTGACAATCACGATAAACAGCAGTGAACCTGCGCCAACCTTATGCCAGATGCCATTTACCACCGCTTCACTGAAGGCGGAGTAAACCACCAGCAGAATCGACGTCTGATCGGTTTTTGAAATCCATTTTTTATGCTTCGCCACAAACGCGCCGGTCCACGGTCGGGAAAGATGCCCAAGCACAAACGGCAGCAGCAACTGCAGACAAATTCTTCCGACCTGCTCCAGGTTGCCCTCTGCACCGTGCATGTTCATCAGCAGCCCCACCAGCAGCGGTGAGACGAAAATCCCTAACAGGCTGGAGGCGGATGCTGAACAAACTGCCGCCGCCACGTTGCCGCCTGCCAGCGAGGTAAAGGCGATGGCAGACTGCACGGTAGCGGGGAGAATGCACAGATACAGGAATCCGGTATACAGGGCTGGATCGACATTCACCGGAGCCCACCAGGCAAACAGTACGCCCAATACAGGGAAGAGGATAAAGGTGCTACACATCACCCACAGATGCAGTCGCCAGTGTCCGCCGCCTGCAATGATGGCCTCGCGGGAGAGTTTGGCGCCATGCATAAAGAACAGCAGGGCGATGGCCGCCGTGGTCAGCCCTTCAAAGAAGGGGACGAAACCGCCGCGAGCCGGGAAAAACGAGGCCAGTAAAACGGTCACCACCAGGGTAAGCGTGAACGGATCAAGGATACGAAAAAGTTTCATAATCACTCCTGAAAGCAGATGTCGCTATTGTGCTTTCTTCCGTTTGAGAAATAAAATTGATTTATTGCATCCATTCATGAATTAAACAGATGAATTATTCATTACGTCAGCTTCGTGTTTTTGTCACCGTGGCGCAGGCTCGCAGTTTTAGCCGGGCGGGGGAGATGATCGGCCTCAGCCAGTCGGCCGTCAGCCATAGCGTTAAGGAGCTGGAAACGCAGACGGGAGTGAAACTGCTTGACCGAACGACGCGTGAGGTGGTGCTTACCGAAGCGGGGCAGCAGCTGGCGACGCGTCTGGAGAGGCTGCTGGACGAGCTGAACAGCACGCTCAGGGATGTGGGGCGACTCGGACAACAGCTTTCCGGCACGGTGAGGGTGGCGGCGAGCCAGACCATTTCTGCGCATCTTATTCCTCAGTGTATTGCCGAAAGTAATCATCGCTATCCGGATATTGATTTTGTTTTGCATGACAGGCCGCAGCAGTGGGTGCTGGAGAGTATCCGTCAGGGGGATGTGGATTTCGGCATTGTTATTGACCCTGGTGCGGTAAGCGACCTGGAATGTGAAGCGGTGCTCTCAGAACCTTTTTTGTTGCTTTGTCGCGATGACGACGCGCTGGCATCGCTGCCGCACGTGACATGGCAGGCGTTGCAAGGGGCAAATTTAGTGCTACAGGATTATGCTTCAGGAAGCCGCCCGTTGATTGATGCCGCGCTTGTCGCTCAAGGTGTGAAGGCAACCATTGTGCAGGAGATAGGGCACCCGGCCACGCTGTTCCCCATGGTCGAAGCCGGGATTGGGATAAGCGTACTACCGGCGCTTGCGCTGCCGTTGCCGCAGGGGAGTCGCTTAACGGTGAGGCGTTTTACGCCCTGCGTTCAACGCCAGCTGATGCTGGTTCGACGTAAAAACCGTTCTCTCTCAGGGGCGGCTCACGCCTGCTGGGACGTGGTGCGCATGCAGGCTCAGCGCTTAATGGAAGCCCGCACGCGCGATCCCCTGTTTAACGATCAGATATAGATATCAATCTTGTGCTCAGCGGAAGGGTTGTTGACGCCTTCCGCCACTGACTGACTGCTTTCCTGTTTTGGCATCTCTTCTTCTGCCTGCTGACGCTGCAATTGCGCCAGCTGTGCCTGCAGCATAGTCAACTGAGATTCGAGTAACTCCTGCTGCTTTTGTTTTTCTTCTGTTGTTGCATCACTCAGTGCCACTTCTTTGAGTTGCTGAGTGGCTTTTGTTATCTGTTTCATCAGCCGATTGATCTGGGAGGCAATGTCATTGCTACCAGAACTGTTATCAGCACTGCCGATTTCCATCGCCGACAGAGAAACTGCATTGAGGGTTGTCATAATGAGATCCTTTTCGCCATAAAACAGAGGTATCGGCAAGGAAAGGATTAGCTTGAGCAAAACTGCCATATCTGGCAGGTTCGAATTGATTAAATCGCAGATAGCAAAAAAGCGCCTTTAGGGCGCTTTTTTACATTGGTGGGTCGTGCAGGATGACTCGCTTCGCTCGCCCTTTGGGCCGTCGCCGTAAACGGCTCCGTTGCCTCTCTGCGTTCGGCTCGAACCTGCAGCAGGTTCGAATCATCCATATTGCAGATAGCAAAAAAGCGCCTTTAGGGCGCTTTTTTACATTGGTGGGTCGTGCAGGATTCGAACCTGCGACCAATTGATTAAAAGTCAACTGCTCTACCAACTGAGCTAACGACCCGAAATGGTGGGCGATGACGGGCTCGAACCGCCGACCCCCTCCGTGTAAAGGAGATGCTCTACCAACTGAGCTAATCGCCCATTTCGGAACTGCTGCGATAAGGTGAGAATGGTGGGCGATGACGGGCTCGAACCGCCGACCCCCTCCGTGTAAAGGAGATGCTCTACCAACTGAGCTAATCGCCCAATCTCAATTCTTATCTACACTGCGAGTCTACTTAAAGTAGATGGTGGGTGATGACGGGCTCGAACCGCCGACCCCCTCCGTGTAAAGGAGATGCTCTACCAACTGAGCTAATCACCCCCGCTGTGTGGAGTCGCATTATAGGGAGAGTTGAAAATGAGTCAACGCATTTTCTAAAGTTTTTATTCGTTCGTCGTAAAATTAGACAAAACGATCGCGAAACGGGCGGTGGCGCATGATTTCTAAACAAAAACAGTAAACTCAGGCCCGATTCAGGGAACAACATTGAGGAATCGCCGCACAGTGATAGAATATTGCCCATTGTTTTTTCCCCAGGATTTGCCGATTGCCGGCATCTTTATAACGTAAGGCCATTTCATGAAAATCAAAACTCGCTTCGCGCCGAGCCCGACAGGCTATCTGCACGTCGGTGGTGCACGTACCGCTCTTTATTCCTGGCTTTTTGCACGCCACAACAAAGGTGAGTTCGTGCTGCGTATTGAAGACACCGATCTTGAGCGCTCCACGCCGGAAGCAATCGAAGCCATTATGGATGGTATGAACTGGCTGAATCTGGAATGGGACGAAGGCCCGTATTTCCAGACCAAACGTTTTGACCGCTATAACGCTGTCATTGATGAAATGCTGGTCGCGGGCACGGCGTATAAGTGCTATTGCTCCAAAGAGCGTCTGGATGCCTTGCGTGAAGAGCAGATGGCGAACGGTGACAAGCCGCGTTATGACGGTCGTTGCCGCCACGACCATAGCGAGCATGCGGCTGATGAGCCTTGCGTTGTGCGTTTTGCTAACCCGCAAGAGGGTTCTGTCATCTTTGATGACCAGATCCGTGGCCCGATTGAATTCAGCAACCAGGAGCTGGACGATCTGATCATTCGCCGTACCGACGGCTCACCAACCTACAACTTCTGTGTGGTGGTGGACGACTGGGATATGGAGATCACCCACGTTGTCCGTGGTGAAGACCATATCAACAACACGCCACGTCAAATCAACATCCTGAAGGCGCTGAATGCGCCCGTGCCGGTGTATGCACACGTGTCCATGATCAACGGTGACGACGGTAAAAAACTGTCTAAACGTCATGGTGCCGTGAGCGTGATGCAGTATCGTGACGACGGTTATCTGCCGGAAGCGCTGCTGAACTATCTGGTGCGTCTGGGCTGGGCCCACGGTGACCAGGAGATCTTCAGCCGCGAAGAGATGATCGAACTGTTCTCTCTGAACTCTGTGAGCAAATCAGCGAGCGCATTCAATACCGATAAGCTGCTGTGGCTGAACCATCATTACATCAACACCATGCAGCCAGAATATGTCGCGACGTACCTGCAGTGGCACATTGAGCAGGCGAATATCGATACCCGTACCGGTCCTGAACTGGCCGATCTGGTGAAACTGCTCGGTGAGCGTTGCAAAACGCTGAAAGAGATCGCCGAAAGCTGCCGTTACTTCTACGAAGAATTCGATGAGTTTGATGCCGACGCGGCGAAGAAACACCTGCGTCCGGTTGCCCGCCAGCCGCTGGAAGTGGTGCGTGACAAAATCGCCGCTATCACGGAATGGACCGCGGAGAATGTGCATCACGCGATTCAGGCAACCGCAGATGAGCTTGAAGTCGGTATGGGCAAAGTGGGGATGCCGCTGCGCGTCGCCGTGACCGGTGCAGGCCAGTCTCCAGCGCTGGACGTTACCGTTCATGCTATTGGTAAGTCTCGTAGCGTGGCGCGTATCAATAAGGCACTGGGTTTTATTGCTGAGCGTGAAAGCCAGCAGTAATCAATCGCCAGTAAATCAAACGGCAGGGGAACCTGCCGTTTTTTTGTCTGCTATTCAGCAATACCGAGACGTGAGAGAAATCCTTTTATCCCCTCGCGCTTCAGCAATACGAGAAGACGCTCCTGTTCAACCTGCGTCATGTTCTCCAGCGAGTCGATGATTTGTGGGAGCAGGGTAGACGATGACGGTATCCCATAGAGAGAGGGCGTTTCGGCCACCTGGTAAATCGCCTGCCGGTGACGGATGGCAGGAAGGCTAATAATATGTTCCTTCACTCGCGCATCGACATGGATCAGTCTTGCTCTTCCACCTTTTACGCCGTTAACACCCTCCGTCTTCCATCCCTTCTGGCGTATCCAGCGGTTAACGGTTTGCCTGGCGACGCCCAGACAGTCAGCCAGTTCATCCGTGGTCATTTTGCTGCGTAATCTTTTCATATTAGTTCTGGTCGCGAATCCCTAAACGTTGCAACAATCCGGTAATCCCTTCCCGCAGTAACAGCGATGTCAGCTGCTTTTGCTCATCCGGCGTCATTTCATTTGCCAGTGTCAGAAGTAAAGTATGGAGTGAACCCTCATAGCCAGCGCTGTCTGGCACTTCAGGCGTCTCAGACGCCCTGCGGGCACTGCGGATAAACTCCCGTACCTTTTCATTCACATGCACCAGACGCGCCTTACCACCCTGAACGCCTGGTTTTGGCGATGTAATCCAACCTTCTTTACGTACCCATTTATTGATGGTCTGACGGCTATAGCCAGTGAGCAGGGCTAACTCTTCTGGCGTCATTCGTTCCTTGATCATGCAATTTCCTGAGTGTTCGTAGGGTTAATTAGTGGTTCATCTTATAGCACCGTTTTACGCGAAAACGTGACAGGCTTAACTCCTGACTGCGAGCAGGCTCGCAAAGTGATTCATTTGCATGATTTTTCAGCGATTGAAAGGTGGGGACTGATTTTGCCGTTGACACTCAGCGGCGGAATTCATATTATGCCGCCCGTCAACATGACAGCTTTACGACGGGGCTATAGCTCAGCTGGGAGAGCGCCTGCATGGCATGCAGGAGGTCAGCGGTTCGATCCCGCTTAGCTCCACCAAACTCTGAACCCAACAGAGTGCGGTAAGTAAAGTAACATGTGGGGCTATAGCTCAGCTGGGAGAGCGCTTGCATGGCATGCAAGAGGTCAGCGGTTCGATCCCGCTTAGCTCCACCAAAATTTGAACCCTCGTCGAAAGACGGGGGTTTTTTTATGCCTTTGTAAAATGTTTATACTGCTTTTGTTGCGATAAAACGCTTTTTCTATACCTCACCTCAATTCAAATCAATAAACGAGTCTATAAATAGACTTGAACTTGATTCGAGCAATTAATAAACCTATTATCCATCCGGTCAATGATACGTTGGAAAAATAGATTCCCTGACTGAATGAATAGAAAAACTTACAATAACGTAAAAATATTTATGATTGCCCTCGCGCTATGCCTGATTGCGGTGCCATTTTCCCGTTATATCTCCCCGCGCGCTATTGTTAACGGGCATGACGTCTATTTAGCATGGCTACCATTAAGCGTTATGCTGGCCGTTATTTTGTTGTTTGGCCGCCGTGCAATTATTCCCGTTCTGTTAGGTTTTACTATTACTAATATATTCGCTGTTGATTTAGCACCGCTACAATATGCAGTTCTGCTGTTTTGTCAGACTTTTTCAGTTTTCGCTGTGTGTGGCATTATCCGTCTTGTGCTGGGTAGGCGCTGGCGCCACAGCGTGCCGAATAAATACATCGGGATCCGTATTTTTTGGCTGGGTTTTATGGTGCCGATAGGTATCAAAATATCAATGTATCTGGCAGGCTATTTATTCGATTTCCCGGTAACAATCTCCACTTACTTCGGTGAAGGCACCCTTATTTACAGCGTTGTGGATATTCAAAGCCTGATCTGCGCGGCGTTGATTTTCACCATGATGTTCTATTATCCATTAAGAATGATTATTAATCCTCGCTACGCCAGAACCTTCTGGCTGCGGAGCGTGAAGCCCGTGTTTTTTCACAAGAAATCATTGTTTATATTTGTCTGGCTGATGCTTTTGATCGCCCTCATGGCAATTTTATGTGCACCGCTAGAGTCACCTATAATTGCAGGATATCTTGTGCCCATTATTTTTATTCTTTTTACGTTGGGCATCAGCTGTTTAAGTTATGCGCTTATGTCATTGCTCTGGGCGGCATCCGCACTCCTGCTACTGACCTACAACGACAACTTTTTGAACGGGCTGGAGTCGGGTCACTCGCTCTCCTTTATCCTGTCTGTACTCATTTCTTTCGCCATCTGTTTGCTGTATATGTCGCGGATTTACCGGCGAAGCGAATGGATGAAGAAGGGCTGGCAGGACAGGGCGTTAACCGATCCGTTGACCGGTTTGCCTAACATTCGCGCGCTGGATGACTTTCTCCTAATCCACCCTGACGCCAAGGTGTGTTGTCTGCGAATGGATAATCTGGAGTTTCTTAGCCGCCACTACGGCATTCTGATGCGGGTTCACTGCAAGCGGATGATTACCGCGTCGCTCCAGCCCTTACTGCAAAAAGATGAGCAGCTTTTCCAGTTGCCCGGCAGTGAGCTGGTATTAGTATTGCTGGGGCCGGGTACGTCAGAGCGCCTGCAACATATGGTCGACCAACTGAATAGCCGCAAGATTTACTGGAACAACACTGGGCTGGATATAGAGTTTGGGGCGTCCTGGGGTGAGGTTGAAGATGGTGAGAACCTGCACCATACGCTTGGGCAGCTTAGCTGGCTGGCGGAGCAGTCATGTGCTGCGCATAATGTGCTTGCTCTGACGAACAGCATTGAGGACGTCTCCGGGCAAACTACCGACAGGGTGCTGATGTTGGGGCGTATTAAGCGTGCGCTTGATGCCGACGGGCTTCAGCTGTATGCCCAGTCGATTCAGAATGCTGAGGGGAAGGGATATTACGAAATCCTCTCGCGCCTGGAGAGCGAGGGAGAGACGATCACCCCCGATCGCTTTATTCCGCTGATTGCCCAGTTTAACCTGAGCCATCGCTTTGATCTGAATGTGGTTGAGAAGTTACTGGTCTGGCTGCGGGATAATCCCGCCACGCATGCTGGCACCCGTTTCTCCGTCAATTTGATGCCGATGACCTTGATGCAAAAAGAGGTCGCCACGGAGATTATCGCGCTCTTCGCTCGCTATACCATCCCGCCCCAGGCCGTGGTCATCGAGATTACCGAAGAACAGGCTTTCTCCAATTCGGGCAGTAGCATTAACAATATCCAGCAGCTGAGGGATCATGGGTTCCGTATTGCTATTGACGACTTTGGAACAGGCTATGCCAACTTTGAGCGTCTGAAGCGCCTGCAGGCCGACATCATCAAGATTGATGGTTGTTTCGTAAAGGATATCTGCAGCGACAACATGGATGCGATGATTGTGCAGTCGATATGTAATCTGGCGAAAACAAAATCGCTCTGCGTGGTTGCGGAATATGTGGAAACCCCGGCGCAGCGGGATATGTTGCTGCACCTTGGTGTCGATTATCTACAGGGCTACCTGTTAGGTAAACCCAGACCGCTTGCCGAATTACGGGCATAAAAAAACCGGGAGCTTTCATGCTCCCGGTTTTTTTTCACTCTGCGAGTTAGAGTACCAGCGCTGCGATAGAGGCAGACAGTACGCTCACCAGCGTAGAACCGTATACCAGCTTCAGGCCGAAGCGAGAAACCACGTTACCCTGCTCTTCGTTCAGGCCTTTAATCGCACCGGCGATAATACCGATGGAAGAGAAGTTTGCGAAGGAAACCAGGAACACGGACAGAATGCCTTCCGCACGTGGAGAGAGCGTGCTGGCAATTTTCTGCAGATCCATCATTGCCACGAACTCGTTAGAAACCAGTTTGGTTGCCATGATGCTGCCAACCTGCAATGCTTCATGAGCCGGAACACCCATCACCCATGCGATTGGATAGAAGATGTAGCCCAAGATGCCCTGGAAGGAGATACCGAGCACCGCTGCGAACAGGGCGTTCAGGGCGGCGATCAGCGCGATAAAACCAATCAGCATAGCGGCAACAATAATGGCGACCTTGAAGCCTGCCAGAATGTATTCACCCAGCATTTCGAAGAAGCTCTGCCCTTCATGCAGGTTTGACATCTGGATGTTCTCTTCGCTCGCATCAACACGGTAAGGGTTGATCAGCGACAGCACAATAAAGGTGCTGAACATGTTCAGGACCAGCGCCGCCACCACGTATTTTGGCTCCAGCATGGTCATGTATGCGCCCACGATAGACATGGATACGGTAGACATTGCGGTTGCCGCCATGGTGTACATGCGGTTACGCGACATTTTGCCCAGAATATCTTTGTACGCGATGAAGTTCTCAGACTGACCGAGGATCAGTGAGCTCACGGCGTTAAAGGATTCCAGTTTGCCCATGCCGTTCACCTTGGACAGCAGGAAGCCAATCGCGCGGATAACCACTGGCAGAACGCGGATGTGTTGCAGAATACCAATCAGTGCAGAGATGAAGACGATAGGGCACAGCACCTTCAGGAAGAAGAAGGCCAGACCTTGATCGTTCATGCTGCCAAAGACGAAGTTAGTCCCTTCGTTAGCAAACCCGAGCAGTTTTTCGAACATCTCGGAGAAGCCTTTCACGAAGCCGAGGCCCACGTTGGAGTTCAGGAAGAACCACGCAAGTAATACTTCAATGACCAGCAGTTGGACAACATAGCGAATACGAATATTTTTGCGGTCTGTGCTGACCAGCAATGCGAGTGCAGTAACGACAACGAGTGCCAGGACAAAATGAAGGACGCGGTCCATATTTGCTCCAAATATGAGGCAGGTTTAATTTTCGTGCACATTCTATGTAACAAGCGAAAAGAAAACGAGATCAAGAACACACTATAGTTACATCCTGTGACGAGTCTCAAAAATAGTGATCAACAATACATTTTTGTTATGTTAGGTAAATGAGTGAAAAGTTAAGTTTGTGTGCTAGGCTTCACAAAAGTGTGCGCTAACTCTGCTTCATTTAGAGCACCCGCATCTCACCTGCCCATCTATCGTCAAAAGCTATCAGAGAAATCATTACAAACCTTACAAATGATCTTGATAATCATTCTCATTTTGATAGCATTAAACATAGCAAAGGCTATATTTCAGAGGCAGAAATGACAAACAGTCGCGTAGAGGGTAGCAGTGGCAGAGCAGCGCGCAAGTTGCGGTTCGCATTAATGGGACCTGCGTTCATTGCTGCCATTGGCTATATCGATCCGGGCAATTTTGCGACCAACATTCAGGCCGGGGCCAGCTTTGGCTACACATTGCTGTGGGTGGTCGTCTGGGCAAACCTGATGGCCATGCTGATCCAGATGCTCTCAGCGAAGCTCGGCATTGCCACGAGCAAAAACCTGGCCGAGCAGATCCGCGACCACTACCCGCGTCCGGCGGTTTGGCTGTACTGGGTCCAGGCTGAAATTATCGCCATGGCAACCGACCTTGCCGAATTCATTGGGGCTGCGATTGGATTTAAACTGATCCTCGGCGTGTCATTGTTGCAGGGGGCTGTGCTGACCGGGATTGCGACTTTCCTTATTCTGATGCTGCAGCGCCGTGGACAAAAGCCGCTGGAAAAAGTCATCGGCGGTTTGCTGCTGTTTGTTGCTGCAGCCTATATTGTGGAGCTGATCTTCTCCCAGCCGAATCTGGTGCAGCTGAGTAAAGGGATGGTGATCCCTAGTCTGCCCACCTCTGAAGCGGTATTCCTGGCTGCTGGCGTCCTCGGGGCGACCATTATGCCGCATGTGATTTACCTGCACTCCTCCCTGACACAACATCTGCACGGTGGCACCCGTAAGGAACGCTATTCCGCGACAAAATGGGATGTCGCGTTTGCCATGACGATTGCCGGTTTCGTGAATCTGGCGATGATGGCCACCGCTGCTGCCGCTTTCCACTTTAATGGTCACACGGGGATTGCCGATCTCGATCAGGCTTATCTGACGCTGGAACCGTTACTGAGCCATGCCGCAGCAACGATATTTGGGCTGAGCCTGGTGGCTGCTGGCCTCTCTTCCACAGTGGTAGGTACGCTGGCGGGACAAGTGGTGATGCAGGGATTCGTGCGTTTTCATATTCCGCTGTGGGTGCGTCGCGCCGTCACCATGCTACCGTCGTTTATTGTGATTCTGATGGGGCTGGATCCTACCCGCATTTTGGTAATGAGCCAGGTCCTGCTGAGTTTTGGTATTGCCCTTGCGCTGGTGCCATTGTTGATTTTTACCAGCGATAAAACGCTGATGGGCGATCTCGTGAACTCGACGCTGGTGAAAAGGACCGGGTGGGCGATTGTGGTCGTGGTGGTGGCGCTGAATCTGTGGTTGTTAGTCGGAACCGCGCTGGGTCTTTAAAATAAAAAAGGAGCCAAAAGGCTCCTTTTTACGTTAGTGACGATGGCCGTGACCACCGTGGCCATGACCTTTACCACCGCGTCCGCCCCAGCCGCCACGACGGTCATCGCGATCGTTCCAGCCTTCACGGTAGCCGCGTTCATAGGCGTTGTTTTTATACCAGCCGCGATGCAGGCCATTATCATGCCTGCGCCAGCGGTCACCGCGCCATTCATAATGACGGTTCCAGTAATCACGGTCGCGCCAGTAGCCACCGTCCCAGTATCTGCCGTAGTCATCACGATCGCCAATTTGTAATTTTACTGATGGCAACAGGGTGATCTCGCCAGCATTGGCGACCAGCGGGGCAGAAGCCATTAATACCGCTGCTAAAATCAGTGACCTGAACATACTCTTCTCCTTCACGATCGGGGCCTTGTGGGCCTGTTAACGCAATATTACGAGTTGGTAAAGCCTCGTTTCATCGCCTCAACTCCGAATTCCTGGATAAGAGCACTTTTTGCTAAAATCGGCTTTAATTTGTTCAGGCCAGAATATCTTCGATCCGCGTCAGTTCATCTTCCGAGAAATGGCGATTGTCCAGCATGCCCACCGCGTCATCGATTTGCGCGGTTTTACTGGCCCCAATCAGTACAGAAGTCACAGTATCGTGGCGTAAAATCCAGGCCAGAGCCATCTGCGACAGCTTCTGACCGCGGCTTTCGGCAAGGGCGTTTAACTTGTGCACTTTTACCAGCTTTTCTTCGGTGAGCTGATCCGGGTTCAGGAACTTGCTGCCGCTGGCCGCACGGGAGTCCGCTGGAATACCGTTCAAATAACGGTTGGTTAATTGACCACCCGCGAGAGGAGAGAAGGGAATACACCCAACCCCTGTCTGCTGCAGTACATCCAGCAAGCCCGCTTCAGGGGCACGCTCAAACATCGAATATTTAGGCTGGTGGATAAGACAAGGCGTACCGAGGTCGTGAAGGATTTCAATTGCCTGGCGCGCCAGTTCCGCAGGATAGTTGGATAACCCGACGTACAGTGCCTTGCCCTGTCGCACCAGATGGTCGAGCGCTTTCATTGTTTCCTGAAGCGGTGTTTCCGGGTCCGGGCGGTGATGGTAGAAGATGTCGACATACTCCAGCCCCATGCGTTTCAGGCTCTGATCCAGACTCGATATCAGGTATTTACGCGAGCCCCAGTCGCCGTAGGGACCGTCCCACATGGTATATCCTGCTTTCGTCGAGATAATTAACTCATCGCGCCAGGGGAGAAAATCTTCCAGCAAAATGCGTCCGAAATTACGTTCGGCTGAACCGGGAGGAGGACCATAGTTGTTGGCAAGGTCGAAATGCGTAATCCCCAAATCGAACGCGCGCTGTAAAAGTTGACGGCTGTTTTCGATGAGCGTGGCATCACCAAAGTTATGCCAAAGCCCAAGCGAGATGGCGGGCAATTTCAGCCCGCTTTGTCCGCAGCGGCGATACTGCATTGTCTGATAACGATTTTTATCCGGCTGATAACGCATGATCGTGACCTCTGACGCTGATAAGAAAAACGTGTGTATACGGTTACACTAACGCGAAGAAAGAGAGCATAGCGCAGCATTTTTTGTAAAGCATTCTTTCCAACTCCTTCTTACTGCCTTTTCTGGACAGTCATCACGCTTATTTAATACTCAAGGTGACAACAACATTAGAAGGATACCTGTTTATGCGTACCCCATACTGCGTCGCCGATTACCTGCTGGACCGTCTGACTGATTGTGGAACCGATCATCTGTTTGGCGTGCCGGGCGACTATAACCTGCAGTTTCTCGACCATGTAATAGACAGCCCGGATATCTGTTGGGTGGGTTGTGCCAACGAGCTTAACGCGTCATATGCCGCAGACGGCTATGCCCGATGTAAGGGCTTTGCCGCGCTGTTAACCACATTCGGCGTCGGAGAGCTAAGCGCTATGAACGGGGTGGCGGGTAGCTTTGCCGAACACGTTCCCGTGTTGCATATTGTGGGGGCGCCGGGAATGGCGGCGCAGCAAAAAGGCGAGTTATTGCACCATACCTTAGGTGACGGTGAGTTCCGTCATTTTTACCATATGAGCGAACCCATCACTGTCGCGCAGGCGATCCTGACCGAACAAAATGCCTGCTACGAAATTGACCGCGTGCTGACCACCATGCTGCGCGAACGCCGTCCTGGCTATTTGATGTTGCCTGCGGATGTGGCGAAAAAAGCCGCGACACCACCTGTAAGCGCTCTCACCGTTAAGCCTGTTCACGCGGACAATGCCTGTCTCAAAGCGTTTCGTGATGCCGCCCGGAGTCGCCTGGCCATGAGCAAACGGACCGCGCTGCTGGCCGATTTTCTGGTGCTCCGCCATGGGCTAAAACCTGCGCTGCAGAAATGGGTGAAAGAGGTGCCGATGGCACACGCCACCATGTTGATGGGGAAAGGGATTTTTGATGAGCGTCAGGCGGGTTTTTACGGCACTTACAGTGGTTCAGCGAGCGCGGAGCCAGTCAAAGAGGCGATTGAAAGAGCTGACACGGTGCTGTGCATTGGAACGCGGTTTACCGATACCCTGACCGCAGGGTTCACTCACCAGCTCACTCCCGCTCAGACCATCGAAGTGCAGCCTCATGCTTCCCGCGTGGGCGACGTCTGGTTTACGGGCATTCCCATGCTGCAGGCGATTGAGACGCTGGCAGAGTTATGCAAACAACATGTGCATGAAAGCCCTCCACCCTCGACACACAGTGGTTTCTCCTGGCCTGCAGAGGGCGCTTCGCTCACGCAGGAGAACTTCTGGAGCGCGCTGCAAACCTTCATTCGCCCCGGCGACATTATTCTTGCCGATCAGGGCACCTCGGCGTTTGGCGCGATCGATCTTCGCTTACCTGCGGACGTTAATTTTATTGTTCAGCCGCTCTGGGGGTCGATTGGCTACACGCTGGCGGCGGCCTTTGGCGCGCAGACGGCATGCCCGGACCGGCGCGTGATTGTCCTGACCGGGGATGGTGCCGCACAGCTGACGATTCAGGAAATGGGCTCAATGCTGCGCGATAAGCAGCACCCGATTATCCTGGTGCTCAACAACGAAGGGTACACGGTTGAGAGGGCCATACACGGACCTGAACAGCGGTACAACGATATCGCCCTGTGGAACTGGACGCAGATCCCGCAGGCACTGAGCCTGGATCCTCAGGCCGAATGCTGGCGGGTCAGTGAAGTCGATCAGCTGGCGGACGTGCTGGAAAAAGTGGCGCACCATGAGCGGCTTTCGCTCATTGAGGTCATGCTGCCCAAAGCGGATATTCCTCCGCTGTTGGGCGCGATAACCAAAGCGCTGGAGGCGCGAAATAGCGCCTAATCACTTATCGTTTCGCCAGGCCATCATCATCGGTTTGCCCGCCAGCAGGAGCCAGGCGGGCAACATCACGATACAAAGCAGAGGGAAGAGGGTAGAGTCAGGCACCACGACGGCGGCCATAAACAGGCTTAGCCATGCATCCCGCGTCACTACCAGTACCAGCCCGAGAATCGAGCACGAAACGGTTATCGCAGCCGGTACGGCGTCCACATGCTCGTGCAACATCAGACCTAACGCTACCCCGACAAACACCGCCGGGAAGATGCGTCCGCCTCGAAAACCGCACGCGGCGGCCACGACCAGCGCCGCCAGCTTTATCACCGCAAACAGCAGATAATCCGACACGCTAAACACCTGACTGAATGCTAGCTGCTGCATTTCGTCCAGGCCTTTAAACAGCGTCACTTTTCCGCCGATAGCGCCCAGAATGCCGAGAAGCAGCCCCCCGACGCCCAGAATCAGCACCGGATGTTTGAGCTTATGCATCAGCCGATGCAGGCGCGGAAGACACCATACTGCGACCATGCCGAGCGCAATGGCGATGGCGACCACAATTGCGCCGCTGAAAATGTCCGCGACCTGCATCTGGCCATAGTGGGGGAGAGGGAGAGAGAAGTGGGGATGGAAAAACAGGCTGGTGGTCAACGCACCGGCAGCGGCGGCCATCAGCGGCGCAAAGAGTTTGTCCCAGAGCGGGACGTCATTATTACCGCTCAGCGTCTGGGAGAAGATCAGCGCGGCGGCGACGGGAGTGCCGAACAGCGCGCCGATGGTGCCTGCAGAGGCCAGGATCGTCCAGTCCAGCGCGTTGACGCGCGGTAAAATGCGCGAACCCAGGAAAACCGCCAGCGCGATATTGACCGCCATGATCGGATGTTCAGGCCCCAGGCTGACGCCGCCCGCCAGACCCACGATCAGCGCAACGATCAGTCCCGGCAGCGCTGCCGGGCTGACGGGCGCGCCGATCAACGGTTCCTGCGCGGGATCGGGCCCGGCATGGTCCGGACTGAAACGAATCACCAAACCCACCGCAATACCGGTGAGCGTCAGCATGACGATAATCCATACAGGAGAATCAGGGCTGAAGCCCATATTGGCAGGCAGGGCGGTCCATAACATCGTTTGCAGTACCGACGCGACTTTCATCACGACGATGAGCACCAGGCTTGAAGCAACGCCAATAACGAGCGCCGGTATTGCTAATAACAGCATGGTTCTGGCTCGCGGGTGGAGCATGATGATTTCCTTGTACAAAACGGTATAACGTTACTTTGCACAATCAGCTTTATGGCAATAGTGCAAAAGGTGCTGAAACGGTAAAGTTATTCTGTGACGAAGATCGATAATCCTGGGGCATTCACTTTCTGGTCGTTGTTGTTATCACGCCTTGAATTTACAGTGTTCCAAAGATTTATTCTGACTTTAGCGGAGCAGTAGAAGAATGACAAAGTATGCTTTGGTAGGTGATGTGGGCGGCACGAACGCGCGCCTTGCACTCTGCGATGTAAATAGCGGTGACATTTCCCAGGCGAAAACCTATTCAGGGCTGGATTATCCAAGTCTGGAAGCCGTGGTTCGCGTATATCTTGAAGAGCATAAGGTCAGCGTCGAAGACGGCTGTATCGCTATTGCGTGCCCGATTACCGGTGACTGGGTGGCGATGACCAACCACACCTGGGCCTTCTCCATTGCCGAAATGAAAAAAAACCTCGGCTTTGCGCATCTTGAAATCATCAATGACTTCACGGCGGTATCGATGGCGATCCCGATGCTGAAGCCGGAACACCTGATCCAGTTTGGCGGCACGGCGCCGGTCGAAGGCAAGCCGATTGCGGTTTACGGCGCGGGAACCGGGCTGGGCGTCTCTCACCTTGTCCACGTCGATAAGCGCTGGGTCAGTCTGCCGGGCGAAGGCGGCCACGTGGATTTCGCACCGAACAGTGAAGAAGAGGGCATTATCCTCGAAGAGTTACGTGCTGAGATCGGCCACGTTTCTGCCGAGCGCGTGCTGTCGGGCCCCGGGCTGGTCAATTTGTACCGTGCGATTGTGAAATCTGATGGTCGTCTGCCTGAAAATCTGCAGCCTAAAGACGTGACCGAGCGCGCCCTGGCGGACAGCTGCATCGATTGTCGTCGTGCCTTGTCCCTGTTCTGCGTGATTATGGGGCGCTTCGGCGGCAACCTGGCGCTGACGCTGGGCACCTTTGGCGGCGTCTATATTGCGGGCGGTATCATGCCGCGCTTCCTCGAGTTCTTTAAAGCCTCCGGTTTCCGCGGCGGGTTTGAAGATAAAGGGCGCTTCAGAAGCTACGTGCAGGACATCCCTGTTTACCTGATTGTGCACGATAATCCAGGGCTGCTGGGATCGGGTGCGCATTTGCGTCAGGTTCTGGGACAAATTCTCTGATGGTCATTCCCCTCTCCATCGGGGGAGGGGAACGTTCACAGGTGCATCAGCTGGCGAAACTCTTTTACCTTGCTGCGGCTCACGGGCACCTGGAAGTCGAGATCCTTCAGTCGCAAAATATACGTGTTGTTAAACCAGGGTTCGATCTCGCGGATCTTGTTCAAATTGACGCAAAACGATCGGTGGCAGCGGAAGAAGTGCGCCGCAGGTAGCTTGCTGCAAAACTCGGTGATGTTCATCGCCATCACGTACGATTCACGTCGCGTATAGACAAACGTCATCTTTTCATGTGCTTCGGCGTAATAAATATCGTCGATAGGCGTGACGATGATCCTTTCATCCTTCACCAGATTAATGGTGTCATTCTCCCGGATAGCAGGGCTTGCGGTCGCAGGCGCGGCTTGCTGTTTCCATGCCGCTTCCAGCTTTTGCAGCATGCTGATAATACGCGACTCCTGATAAGGCTTGAGGATGTAGTCAAACGCTTCCAGCTCGAAGGCCTCCACGGCGTGCTCTTTCCACGCGGTAACAAAGACAATAAAGGGCTTGTGGGCAAACTGATTAATATTTTGCGCCAGCAGCACGCCATCCAGCGACGGAATATTAATATCGAGAAAAATGGCATCGACCCGGTTGTGCTGGAGGAACTTCAGCACGTCCAGGCCATCTTCGAAAGTGCCTACAATCTCCATCTGGCTGTGCGTTTTGATGAGCCAGCTCAGCTCCTGTTGAGCCAGAACCTCATCTTCCACAATGATGACTTTCATCTGTAACTCCGGCCTATGGCATCAGGGATATCGGTGCATGAACGGGGGTGCGTTCATTCGGCACGTAAAACGCGATTTCTGTGCCCGGCTCCAGGCGATGAATGTGCAGCCCGTCGCCGTACAGCAGTTTGACCCGGTGGTGGACATTCAAAAGGCCAATCTTATTGCCCGGCATTTCGTTGGATTCCACGCGTTCAATAACCTTTGGGTCGATACCGTGGCCGGTATCGCGCACCGCAATGCGCACGCGATTCCCGCTCTCGGTCACGCTAATGGTCACTACGCCTTTGCCTTTGCACGGCTGAATTCCGTGGACAATGGCGTTTTCCACCAGCGGCTGGATCAGCAGGCTTGGGATCACGCAGTTGACCTCTTCATCAATATCGTAAATGACGGTGAGCTTATCGCCAAAGCGGGCCTGTTCGATCGCGATGTAATCTTTGATTTGATAAAGCTCTTTTTTGATGTCGATCTGCTCGTCATCTTTCAATTCAATGTTGTAGCGCAGATAGCGTGACAGGTTGAAAATCAGCTGGCGGGCGGTGTCCGGATTAAGGCGAATGGAGGAGGAGATGGCGTTCAGCGCGTTAAACAGGAAATGAGGATTAATTTTACTTTGCAGCGCGCGTAGCTCTGCCTTATTTGCCATTTCGCGCAGCTGCTCCGCGCGCGAGACTTCCAGCTGAGTTGAGATGATTTGCGACAGACCAATCGCCATTTCCTGTAATGAGGAGGTGATCTGGTGCGCATGGCAGTAGTAAATCTTCAGCGTGCCCGTGACGACACCTTTCTCCCACAATGGGATCACCAGCATGGAGTGTATTTCGGGCGTCCTGTGGGCTTCATCATTGTTTTTGATGATGATTTTACCGTAGTTGATCGCCTGTCGGGTGGTTGGGCTGATGGTGTCGTCGTTGTCACGATAGTTGTGCTCCCCGACGCCCACGTAGGCCAGCACGTGGTCGATATTGGTGATGGCGACGGCATCGGCGTGAATATCACGACGGATGATATCGCAGACCTGGCGTAAAGACTCAACGTTAACGTGGCGGAACAGCGGCAGCGTTTTGTTGGCAATATCGAGTGCCAGCTTGGCCTGACGTGCGGCGCTGGCCTCTTTTTCCCCTTCCACACTCTGCACCAGCAGGACAATAAAGCCTATGCAGACGCTGCCGAGGATCATCGGAATACCGATTTTCGAAACAATATCCAGCCCAAGAGCGGTCGTGGGTGCCCACACCACAACCAAAATCATGGTCAAGGTTTCACACACCATGCCCGCGATGATCCCGGCGCGCCAGTGCTGCTTTTTGGGGAATTTGCGGTTAATCCAGCCGGACAGGATCCCGGCGATAATGCTGGTAATAAAGCACGGAATAGCCGTCACGCCGCCGATATCAATCAAATAGCGGTGTGTGCCGGCAATCAATCCAGTGATCACCCCAACCCAGGGGCCAAACAGTATCCCGCCTGACATCACGGCGATAATGCGCACGTTGACCAGCGACCCTTCGACAGGTACTCCGGACCAGGTGCTGAAAAGGGCAAACATCGAAAAGATGGCGGTTACGGCCAGCAGCTCTTTTGGCGAATGCGCTGACTTGTGCAGAAGCTCGCGGAACAGGCGAATGCGAATGAGGAAAAACAGACAAATCAGCAGTAGCGCTGCGCGATCAAATACCGCCAGCAGCATATCGAATATTTCGTGCACAAGTGAACCTGGAGAATCGGTAAAGAACCATGATAAAAAACCTGGCGCGTATTGACCAGCTATCCGTCAGGTTTATCAAATGAGGAAAAACCATAGTTTACAAAGGGGATTGTTCGGAAAGTTCTTCAGTCCGGCTGAATTTTTCTGAACGAAGCGCAGCGAGGTAATGGTTATGATAACGTCATGTTAAATAACAGGTATTAAAATACCCTTTTACGTCATCAGCCTTCCGCTTTTAGCGACAGCAGGGTTCCTGTTTTAACGCGATATCTTTTTTTTACTTTCCCTCTCGACAGCATGTTTTTTTTCAGGTTATTTTCTAAGCACGCCACATCGGTGGCAGCGTCGCTCGGACGGTCCGGGCGCTAACGTTAATCTGAGGAATCTATGGCTGAATTCAGTCCTGAACGCCGTTTCACGCGTATCGATCGTCTCCCCCCTTATGTTTTCAATATCACTGCTGAGCTGAAGATGGCTGCGCGTCGGCGCGGCGAAGATATCATCGATTTCAGCATGGGTAACCCTGACGGCCCAACGCCGCCGCATATTGTTGAGAAACTCTGTACAGTTGCCCAGCGCCCGGATACGCATGGTTACTCAACGTCTCGCGGTATTCCTCGATTACGTCGTGCCATTTCCCGCTGGTACCAGGATCGCTACCAGGTGGACATCGATCCTGAAAGTGAAGCCATTGTCACCATTGGCTCGAAAGAAGGGCTGGCACACCTGATGCTGGCGACGCTGGATCACGGTGATACCGTGCTGGTGCCAAACCCCAGCTATCCGATCCATATCTACGGTGCGGTGATTGCTGGCGCGCAGGTTCGCTCTGTGCCGCTGGTGGAAGGCGTAGACTTCTTTAACGAACTGGAACGCGCGATTCGTGAAAGCTACCCGAAACCAAAGATGATGATCCTCGGTTTCCCGTCGAACCCAACGGCCCAGTGCGTTGAGCTCGAATTCTTTGAGAAAGTGGTCGCCCTGGCAAAACGTTACGACGTGCTGGTGGTTCACGATCTCGCCTATGCGGATATTGTCTACGACGGATGGAAGGCGCCTTCCATTATGCAGGTGCCGGGCGCACGCGATGTGGCGGTCGAGTTCTTCACGCTGTCGAAAAGTTACAACATGGCGGGTTGGCGCATTGGCTTTATGGTGGGTAACAAGACGCTGGTAAATGCGCTGGCGCGTATTAAGAGTTACCACGACTACGGCACATTTACGCCGCTACAGGTTGCTGCAATTGCTGCGCTCGAAGGCGATCAGCAGTGTGTACAGGATATTGCTGCCCAGTATAAGCGGCGTCGCGATGTGCTGGTGAAAGGCCTGCATGAAGCGGGCTGGATGGTGGAAATGCCGAAGGCGTCCATGTACGTCTGGGCTAAAATTCCTGAGCCCTATGCGGCAATGGGTTCGCTGGAGTTTGCCAAGAAGCTCCTGCAGGATGCGAAGGTGTGCGTCTCGCCGGGCATCGGGTTTGGCGATTATGGCGATACCCACGTGCGGTTTGCGTTGATTGAAAACAGCGACCGCATTCGTCAGGCGGTCAGGGGAATTAAGAGCATGTTCCGGGCTGACGGGCTTCTCTCATCAAAAAATGTGGCTGAACAGCCCGAAACCTGACGACACAAAAAAAACAGGCGCCTTGAGCGCCTGTTTTTTTGACTGCATGTTCTTTACTAGATCATCAGGGCAAAGGTTCCGGCCCAGACTAAAACAATCACCGAAATGCCCATAAAGAAATATTTCACGTTTCATCACTCCGCGTATCTTGTGGTACGCATTCAAAAACAGAGTCCACCTGATTATAGAGAGTTGAAATCGGGCTAAAACGGAAATCGGAATTATCCCGCTACGCCTCAGACTCCACCTCAGAATTCTGCGCTTCCCATTGTCAGACGGCGCTAATGTACGCCTAAAAATAGGGGGTGACAAGTGGGATTTTTCTAAATACTTTCCGACACTTACGAGTGTCGTGGAACGGCGACAGTTTGATTTCAGTACGCAATAAATTCCCGTTGAGCGACGCAGAAAAAAGACGGTTACTCAGGGTAATTACAGGTGATTGAAAAGGTTAGTTTCTTAGCGAAACTAACCTTCTGGTAGGCTTAGATATAGAGAGAGGCTTCGCCCAGCGGACGGGTTTTGAAGCGGCGGTGCATCCACAAATACTGCTCAGGCGCACGCATGATCTCGAACTCGATAACCTTGTTGATAAAGGTCGCGGCTTCACACTCATTTTCCGGGTAGTTCGCCATTTCCGGGGAGATGTGCAAGCGATAACCTGATTTATCCGCTTTTCTGACCATCGTTACGGTCAGCATAGCGGCACCAGAAAGGCGTGAAATCACAAAGGTGCCATTGGTCGTGGCAACGTCTTTAACCGCGAAGAAAGGCGCGAAGCTGCTGCCTTTACGGCCATAATCCTGATCGGGTGCAAACCAGACGGCCTCCCCTTTTTTCAGCGCACCGACCATGCCGCGCAGATTGTTACGGCTGATCATCGCCTTGTTTGAGCGCATACGGCCGCGAGTCTGAACCCACTCCATCAGCGCGCTGTTGTGCGGACGGTAGGTTGCCATCATCGGCTGGCAAAGCCCCATCACGCGTCCACCGAGTTCGAGGGACATAAAGTGAACTCCGACGACCATCACGCCCCGATTCTGCGCCTGGGCACGCTTCAGGTTATCCAGACCTTCTACATCAAACCATTTACGCACGCGTTCATCAGGCCAGAACCAGGCCATCCCGGTTTCCAGCAATGCCATGCCGATAGATTTAAAGTTTTCAGCGATCAGCTTTTCGCGCTGCTGCGCATTGTAGTGCGGGAAGCAAAGTTCAAGATTTTTACGTGCGATAGACTCGCGACGTTTAAGGAAATAGCGCGATGCGCTGCCGAGTCTTGAGCCCAGTATGCGGATCACCGGGTAAGGAAGCTGGACCAGCAACCAAAGTACGCCAAGACCAAACCATGTAAACCAGTAACGCGGGTGCAAGAACGCGCGTTTGAATGAGGATTCAGACAAATTAGAGGAACCTTTGTAAAACCGGTAAAAGTAACGCGCTTAGCGATACCACGTGCCTATTAGACCGTAGTGCAAGGTCATGGTTGCAGGCTTTACCGATCTTTACGGCGTTACCTGGCCATAGCTGACATTGGATGGGCGGCATAATGTAGCACCCTTATACGTTATGTGCTATTACTCGTTTTTGATTAAAAAAGCGGCGATTACGGAGAGGCTTGATTTTGCTATTGTTATAAATGAGCGAAAGTCACTCTTTTGAGGGCGTTGACGATGGATACATATCTGCAAACGGTGAAAGATGAGTGGGTGCAACTGATCAATGAAACTGAGCCACACATTCATCAAGTTACCGCCCAACTTGCCAGCGATCATGCCACTGCTCTGATTGCTGAGTTCTACCGTGTTGTTCTGGCCGATCCTATTGTTGCTGAGTTTTTGACCACTGAACAGGTGGAAAGGCAATTGCAGGAAGCGCTGCGTCGGTGGCTGGTTGATGTTCTCTCCTGTCAGGTTGGGCAGGTTGAGGAGCAGATACGCGCCCAGCAGCGTGCCGCAGATGTGCATGCCCGTATCGGCATCTCTGTCGACCTGGTCGAAATGGGTTTCAGGGTGCTGAAAAAATTGCTGTTACCTATCATTAACGCCACGCCCCATCCCTCTGACGTGAAGCTCAGCGTTTATCACTACGCCATTAACAGTATCGATCTGGCGATGGAGGTAATGTCGCGTGCGTATGTCTTCAGCGAGAACAATGCGGCGAAAGAGGATGAAAACTACCGGATTTTCTCGCTGATGGAGAATGCGGAAGAAGAGAAGGAACGTCAGACCGCTGCGCTGCTGACCTGGGAAATGACGCTGCTCTATAAGGTGATGTTAGATTCCAGCATAGGCAACAGCCGACCGCTCGGGCAATCAGATTTTGGGCTGTGGTTTAGCCATAAAGGACGTCACTATTTCAGCGGTATTGCCGAAGCAGGGCATATCTCCCGTCTTATTCAGGAGTTTGACGAGGCGTTTAATGAGGTTCGCCAGGCTGACGATGCGCTTCATGACAGGTCACGGCAGGTCAAATTTTTGCGGCAGGTGCGTAACACCCTCTCGCAAATCGTTACCCTGCTGCGTGAGCTGTTTGATGAGGTTTCCCGGCATGAGGTGGGAATGGACGTGCTCACCCGACTGCTGAACCGTCGCTTCCTGCCGACCATTTTTAAACGTGAAATCACCCATGCCACCCGCGCCGGTACGCCGCTGTCGGCGCTACTGATCGATGTTGATAAATTCAAGCAAATCAATGATACCTGGGGCCACAATACGGGTGATGAAATCCTGCGAAAAGTGGCGGGTGCGTTTTATGACAACGTTCGCACCTGCGACTACGTATTTCGCTACGGTGGCGATGAGTTTTTAATTGTGCTGACGGAAATCACCGAAGCTGACGCCCTGCGTATTGCAGAACGGATCCGCAAGCGTGTAGAAAAAATTAAGATTAGCTCCCCGACCGGCGAGGCGATCTCTCTTTCCCTTTCAATCGGGGCGGCGATGTTCAATGGGCATCCTGACTACGAACGTTTGATACAGGCAGCGGATGAAGCGCTGTATGGTGCAAAACGACGCGGGCGGAACTGCGTGGAGTTGTGGAAAATGCAGTGATTTTATGAAGTCAGGAAGAACGAAAGTGTCCCCTGCAGGAATCGAACCTGCAACTAGCCCTTAGGAGGGGCTCGTTATATCCATTTAACTAAGGGGACGAGGCGGCACGAGTATAGCGTTATTTACACTTTGCGTTAAGCGCATTGCCGCCTGACTGCTCAAAGAGTCACCATTCAGGCCGATTTTTTTGCCGATTTTTCATTATCTTCCTGCGCCTTGAGCTCGGCCTTACGCTTGTTCGACATATCATTGCGGATTTGCGCATGGCTCAACAGCGCGAAGATAAAGGTCCCGCCGCAAATATTGCCCGCCAGCGTCGGCAGGGCGAATGGCCAGAAGAAATCGCTCCAGTGTAGCGTGCCATTAAAGACCAGATAGAGAATTTCAACGGTACCCACCACGATGTGCGTGGTATCGGCGAGCGCAATCAGCCAGGTCATCAGAATGATCACCACAATTTTTGCGCTGCCTGCCGAGGGGAACATCCACACCATGGTGGCGATGATCCAGCCGGAGATAATCGCATTCGAGAACATCTCTAAGGGCGTGTTTTTCATCACATCCATGCCAATTTTTACAAACGCATCCCGGGTGGGCTCATCAAATATTGGCATATACTCAAAGGCCCAGGCCGCGATGCCTGTACCAATGATATTCCCAAGCAATACCACGCTCCAGAGCCGCATCAGCAAGCCGAAATTGCCCAGGGTAGGGTTTTGCATCACGGGCAGCACGGCAGTGACGGTGTTTTCAGTAAAGAGCTGCTGGCGCGCCATGATGACGATGATAAAGCCGAAGGTGTAGCCAAGATTCTCCAGTAAAAAACCACCCGGCACGCCCTCCAGCTGGACATGAAATATGCCTTTGGCCAGCAGCGACGCCCCCATTGAGAGGCCGGCAGCAATGGCCGACCAGAACAGAGCCATGGCGTCGCGTTCCATCTCCTTTTCGCCATCCTGACGTATATGCTCGTGGATCGCCATCGCACGGGAGGGCAGGCGATCTTCGTCAATTTCTATCTTCTCGCCACGCTCTTTTTCCTCACTCTCAATTTCTACGTCCTCATTGCTCTCGCCAATTTTTTCTTCGCCCACTTCTTTCATAACCGCTCCTGGAGGATGATCTTTCTTTTAAGCGTAGCGGCTTTTATCGTGATGCCTGTGGGGATGCTCTTAAATTGGTGGCAATGGCAACAAAGGTGATACATCTCTTTCAAAGACATTATAAAATTGCCAGCGAAACGAATTCCTAAAGCCAGGCTATGCTGAGATCAGAGTGACGGTGGTTACTGCCCGTAATTGTGCTCATAGACATCGGGAAACGTGCTGTTACAATCACTTGCACGTTTTCATACGGAGCGCCAGATGCTCCGTTACGGATGGCAATCAACGATAGCCATACTGAACAGGGAGATAATTATGAAACTTCGGCTGTCGGCGCTTGCGCTGGGCGCGACGATGCTTGTGGGCTGCGCCAGCTCCGGGGAGCAAACGGGACGCTCCGATCCTCTTGAAGGGTTTAACCGCTCGATGTACAGCTTCAACTATAACGTGCTGGATCCGTATGTGGTTCGCCCGGTAGCGGTGGCATGGCGCGATTATGTTCCGCAACCTGCGCGTAATGGATTAAGCAATTTCACCAGCAACCTGGAAGAGCCAGCGGTGATGGTGAACTATTTCCTGCAAGGTGACCCGTATCAGGGGATGGTGCACTTTACGCGCTTCTTCCTGAACTCCCTGCTGGGTATGGGCGGCTTCATTGATGTCGCGGGCATGGCAAACACAAAACTGCAGCGTGAACAGCCGCACCGTTTCGGCAGCACGCTGGGGCATTACGGTGTAGGTTATGGTCCGTATGTGCATCTG
The DNA here is from genome assembly GCF_057444735.1 of Enterobacter sp. B79-1. Lineage (NCBI taxonomy): Bacteria > Pseudomonadati > Pseudomonadota > Gammaproteobacteria > Enterobacterales > Enterobacteriaceae > Enterobacter > Enterobacter sp. B79-1. The sequence goes on along the minus strand of NZ_JBYAZJ010000008.1, from coordinate 32,120 downwards.
CCGTTCTATGGCAGTTTCACCGTGCGTGATGATGGCGGCGATATGGTGGATACGCTGTATCCTGTGCTGTCATGGCTGACCTGGCCGCTGTCGATTGGTAAGTGGACGGTGGAAGGGATTGAAACGCGTGCGCAACTGCTGGACTCTGACGGTCTGCTGCGCCAGTCTTCCGATCCGTATATCATGGTGCGTGAAGCGTACTTCCAGAACCATGACTTCATTGCCAATGGCGGCAAGCTGAAGCCGGAAGATAATCCGAACGCGAAAGCCATCGAGAATGAACTCAAAGATATCGATTCGGAATAAATAAAAAAGGTGAGCGATGCTCACCTTTTTTGATCCCTGCGCGAATTAGAACGCGTAGTTGAAGTTGGTACCGAACAGCCAGGCTTTACCTTCAGAGGTGAACTCGTAAGGGCCTTCCTGGAACGTCACTTTCTGACCGTGCATATAAGAGACGCCAGCGTCGACTGACGCATTCTCGTTGAATGCATAGGTTGCACCAGCACTCAGCCAGAAGCGGTCCTGATCCGGGATGGAGATGGAGCGCTTATCAGCCGGAACCGGGCTATCATCAAAAGCGATACCGGTACGGAACGTCCAGTTGTCGTCCATATAGTAGGTTGTACCCAGCGCAATACGGTATGCGTCGTGGAAACTTTCGTCCTTATAGAACAGCGTCTGACCATTGGTGCCGGTCGCTTTCAACTCTTCGAACTGACTCCAGCTGGTGTATGCCAGGCTATAGTGAATAGCCCACTGTGGTGCGACGCGGTTGTAACCGGAGACTTCCCACATTTCTGGCAGATGCAGTGACAGTGAACCTGGTACGGTCTGGTTTGACGTGCCCCACGGGATGGTGGTGCCTGCACCCGGAACCATGCCGTTTACAGGGCTCAGGATGCCGCTTTTGTAATCGCCATCGAAATCAATTTTCACTTCTGAGCGATAGGTCAGACCCCAGCGGTTATTTTTGTCCAGCTCATACAGAATACCCGCGTTCCAGCCGTAGCCCCACTCATCGCCCTTCAGGCTGGCGATCTTGTTGCTGTTTTTCGGCAGAGCGGCAGTTTGTTCACCGGTATAACGCTCAATTTTGGCATCAGCGTAGACGGCATCAAAGCCCAGGCCGAAGCTCCAGTTGTCATTGAGACGATACGCGCCGCTCAGGTTCAGGTTGAGGGTAGTTAAATCGGTTTTGCCCCCATATTCGCCTGCCGGGTAATTGTTATTGAACTCGGTTGCCAGACCATAGTTAGAGGTGACTGACGCACCCCAACCAAATTGTTCATTAATCGGCGCAACGAAGTGCAGGTTAGGTACCCACGCTGTCGGCGCAATGTTATCCGCTTTCAGGCTCGCGCCGGTGAAAGGCGATTTGCCGGAAATATTGACATCAGGATCGATGTAAACCGCACCAGCAGAGAAGGTCGGGCGATCGAACATCATGATAAGCGCAGGGTTACGACTTGCGTTACCTGCGTCATCAGCAATAGCGCCTTCCCCGGAATATGCACGGCCAAGGCCAGAGGAAGAAAATTCGTTTAACTGGAAGCCCGCTGACCAGGCGGACGTTGAGACGATTGCCACTGCGACTGCCAGCGCAGTCTTTTTGAACAGGGTTTTCTGGCTCATGACCATAACCTCATTGAGTTATTTTTATTCAATAATTGTTACATACCGTAACAGGAGCGCGAAGTGTAGGGTCTGAGGTATGACATACAAATCAGACCAGTGGCGTGAGTATAGGTCTGACCAGCTAATATGTTGCAAGTTTGTTTATTAATATTTTCAAACATGTTTCTTGAAACGAGATCTGGTTGGCAAAATTGTGACCAGCGAGACTCACCCGAAAGGGTGAATTTTGTTTTAGATCATTTTTTAGTGTGATATTGCTCACTTATCCGATTTTGCGTCATTAACGGCTGGAGAGAGCCAACGGCGGGGCGTAAAATATCAGCATCGTGTTTATCTCGCGCTTCGCGCGAATACAGAGGAAATTGAGCTATGAGTAAATGCAGTGCTGATGAAACCCCGGTTTGCTGCTGTATGGATGTTGGCACCATCATGGACAACACCGATTGCACCGCGTCTTACAGCCGTGTATTCACTAGCCGTGCCGAAGCGGAAGAAACCCTGGCCGCGCTGAGTCAGCGTGCGCGTGAAGTAGAATCCGATCCGTGCGAAATCAAGTCGACCTTTACCGAAGTGGACGGCGGCGTGAAGCTGGACATCGATTTTGTTTTTGCGTGTGAAGCTGAAACGCTGATTTTCCAGCTGGGCCTGCGTTAATCCTTTTGCCCGGCGGCGCTTCGCTTGCACGGGCCTACGATCGTGTAGGCCGGGTAAGGCAACGCCGCCACCCGGCAACAAAACCGCACAAATGCCTCTGCCATGCAGGGGCATTTTCTTTTTCTTCTCTGTGTTTTAGCTCGCATTTTTATGCTTCCCCGATTGGCTGAATGTAAAAAAATGGTTAAGACTGTTATCAGGTCAGACCACTTTATATTTGTGTAAAGTTTTTTACAGGGGAATGTTATGAGTCAGGCATTACCGCTTATCACCCGACAAGGTGATCGCATTGCCATTGTTAGCGGGTTGCGCACGCCGTTTGCGCGTCAGGCAACCGCCTTTCATGGTATACCGGCCGTCGATCTGGGAAAAATAGTCGTAGGCGAGATGCTGGCTCGCAGCGAAATTCCGCCTGAGGTCATCGAACAGCTGGTCTTCGGCCAGGTCGTGCAGATGCCTGAAGCCCCCAACATTGCACGTGAAATTGTTCTCGGCACGGGAATGAATGTGCACACCGATGCCTACAGCGTCAGTCGCGCCTGCGCGACCAGCTTTCAGGCGGTGGCTAACGTGGCCGAAAGCCTGATGGCGGGGACTATTCGCGCGGGTATCGCGGGCGGGGCGGACTCCTCTTCAGTGCTGCCGATTGGGGTCAGCAAAAAGCTGGCACGTATCCTCGTGGATGCTAACAAAGCCCGCACGACCGGCCAGAAACTTAAACTCTTCTCGCGTTTACGCCTGCGCGATCTGATGCCTGTTCCGCCCGCGGTGGCTGAATATTCAACCGGTCTGCGCATGGGCGATACCGCTGAGCAGATGGCGAAGACCTACGGCATCACCCGCGAACAGCAGGATGCGCTGGCGCATCGTTCGCACCAGCTCGCTGCGAAGGCCTGGTCGGAAGGCAAACTTGCCGACGAGGTGATGACGGCTTACATCCCGCCTTTCCGCGAACCTCTGGTGGAAGATAACAATATCCGCGGCACCTCGACGCTGGCGGATTACGCAAAACTGCGCCCGGCGTTTGATCGTAAACATGGCACCGTTACGGCGGCCAACAGTACGCCTCTGACGGACGGTGCTGCGGCCGTGATCCTGATGACCGAATCCCGTGCGAAGGAGCTTGGCATCACCCCGCTGGGTTATTTGCGAAGCTATGCGTTTACGGCGATTGATGTCTGGCAGGACATGTTGTTAGGTCCAGCCTGGTCCACGCCGCTGGCGCTGGAGCGCGCGGGGCTGACGCTGGCTGACTTAACCCTGATCGATATGCACGAAGCCTTTGCCGCACAAACCCTGGCAAACATCCAGCTGTTGGCAAGCGAGCGCTTCGCGCGCGATGTACTGGGCCGCGCCCACGCGACCGGCGAAGTGGATCAGAGTAAGTTTAACGTGCTTGGCGGATCCATCGCCTACGGCCATCCGTTTGCGGCAACGGGCGCGCGTATGATTACCCAAACGTTACATGAACTTCGTCGCCGCGGCGGTGGGTTTGGTCTCGTTACCGCCTGCGCGGCAGGTGGTCTTGGCGCAGCAATGGTTCTGGAGGCTGAATAATGGACATGCCATCTGCATTCAATCTGACGGTTCGCCTCGATAACGTGGCCGTTATCACTATTGATGTGCCTGATGAAAAGATGAATACCCTGAAGGCCGAATTTGGCGTTCAGGTGCGCGCGATGCTAAAACAGCTCCGCGAAAACAAAGCCATTCGCGGTCTGGTGTTTATCTCGGCCAAGCCGGATAACTTTATTGCCGGAGCCGATATCAACATGATTGCCCGCGCGCAAAGCGCTCAGGAAGCCGAAGAGCTGGCGCGTCAGGGGCAGCAGGTGATGGCTGAGATCCACGCCCTGTCGTTCCCGGTGATTGCTGCCATACACGGCGCTTGTCTGGGGGGCGGTTTAGAGCTGGCGCTGGCCTGCCATAGCCGCATTTGTACCGATGATGCAAAAACGGTGTTAGGCCTGCCGGAAGTGCAGTTAGGCCTGTTACCTGGCTCGGGTGGAACGCAGCGTTTACCGCGTCTGGTGGGGGTGAGTACCGCGCTGGAGATGATCTTAACCGGCAAGCAGCTGCGCGCCCGTCAGGCGCTGAAAGTGGGTCTGGTCGATGAAGTGGTTGCCCACTCGATTTTGCTGGAGGCCGCCGTTGAGTTGGCCCTGAAAGGGCGTCAGGCAAAACGTCCTCTTCCTGTGCGTGAGCGCGTGCTGGCAGGGCCACTGGGGCGCGCGCTCCTGTTCAGCATGGTAAGCAAAAAGACCGAGCAAAAAACCAAAGGCAACTACCCGGCGGCGAAGCGCATTCTTGAAGTGATTGAAACCGGCTTGTCACAGGGCAGCAGCAGCGGTTATGCCGCCGAGGCAAAAGCCTTTGGTGAACTGGCGATGACGCCGCAGTCTCAGGCGCTGCGCAGCATCTTCTTTGCCAGCACTGACGTCAAAAAAGATCCGGGAAGCGAAGCTGAGCCTGCGCCGCTGCGCGCCGTTGGCGTGCTGGGGGGCGGGCTGATGGGCGGTGGAATTGCGTTTGTCACTGCCAGCAAAGGCAAATTGCCGGTGCGTATCAAAGACATTAATCCTAAGGGAATCAACCACGCGCTTCAGTACAGCTGGCAGAACCTCGATCAGAAGGTTAAACGCCGCCATATCAAAGCAAGCGAGCGCGATAAAACACTCGCGATGATCACTGGCACCACGGACTACCGCGGTTTTGCACATCGCGATCTGGTGATAGAAGCCGTGTTTGAAGATCTGGCGCTCAAGCAGCAAATGGTGGCAGACGTTGAACAGCATTGCGCCCCGCATACCATCTTTGCTTCAAACACCTCGTCATTGCCGATTGGCGACATCGCGGCGAAAGCCGCACGACCGGAACAGGTTATTGGTCTGCACTTCTTTAGCCCGGTTGAAAAAATGCCGCTGGTGGAGGTTATTCCACACGCGACCACCAGTCCGCAAACCGTTGCCACGGTGGTCAAGCTCGCGAAAAAGCAGGGCAAAACGCCGATTGTCGTGGCAGATAAAGCAGGTTTCTACGTCAATCGTATTCTGGCTCCCTACATTAATGAAGCAATGCGGTTGCTGACGGAAGGGGAGAAGATTGAGCACGTCGATGAGGCGCTGGTGAAGTTTGGTTTCCCTGTCGGCCCAATCCAACTTTTGGATGAGGTAGGAATAGATACCGGCACTAAAATTATACCTGTACTGGAAGCTGCTTACGGAGACCGTTTTAGCCCCCCTGCAAACATTGTTTCTGCAATTTTGAAGGACGATCGCAAAGGCAGAAAAAATGAACGCGGTTTCTATCTTTACGGGGCAAAAGGGCGTAAAAGCAAGAAACAGGTCGACCCTGCGGTTTATGGGCTTATTTCTGTTACCGGTCAGGGAAAACTGTCGTCAGCGCAGTGTGCTGAGCGTTGTGTGATGATGATGCTCAACGAAGCGGCGCGCTGTTTCGGCGAACAGGTGATCAAAAGCGCACGCGATGGTGACATCGGTGCCGTATTTGGTATTGGTTTCCCGCCGTTCCTTGGCGGCCCGTTCCGGTATATGGACACCCTCGGGGCGGGTGAAGTGGTTGCAATTCTGCAACGTCTGGCTTCGCAATATGGTCCACGGTTTACACCCTGTGACGAATTATTGCAGATGGCGGAACGGGGCCAGACATTTTGGCCTGCAAGGGAAACTGTCCTCGTAAGCTGAGGTCAAAGAAGGGTAAATCCTTCGGTGAAGAGACCTGTTTTGGCGAATTTGTAAACAGAGATTGACTATACTTACGCCATTGAGGTAAAAAACAGCGTTTCATTCACCGAATGGATCAGGCACAATGCCCGGCCATCGGGTTTTCTACCTCCCAGCTTTAATCGCGGGTAGTCAACGCCGGTGATTCTGGTTAACAAAAGCGGTGCAATATGCAAGTTTTTATCATGCGTCACGGCGACGCGGCACTCGATGCCGCCAGTGACTCAGTACGTCCTTTGACAGTCTGTGGCTGCGACGAATCCCGTCAAATGGCTACCTGGCTTAAAGGTCAAAAAGTGGACATTGAACGCGTTCTGGTGAGTCCGTTCCTGCGTGCAGAACAGACGCTGGATGTGGTAGGGGAGTGTATGAACCTGCCTTCCAGTGTGGATGTTCTCCCTGAACTCACGCCGTGTGGCGATGTGGGTCTTGTGAGTGCCTATCTTCAGGCGCTGTGCAATGAAGGTGTCGCTTCCGCACTGGTCATTTCCCACCTGCCGCTGGTCGGCTATCTGGTATCTGAGCTGTGCCCTGGCGAAACGCCGCCTATGTTCACGACCTCCGCCATTGCCAACGTCACCCTGGACGAAACCGGCAAAGGTGTCTTTAACTGGCAAATGAGTCCGTGCAACCTGAAGATGGCAAAAGCGATCTGACGTGACGTGCGATATGGCGGGGTGCAATGTGCTTCCCGCCATCCTGTCAGGGCAACTCTGGCGGCTGCCATTCCTCGACTTCAATCAACACCAGCAATGCGGCATCTCCGCCGTACTCTTTGGGTGCCTGATGAAACGCCATCACGTGTGGATGCTGAGCCAGCCACAGCGGCGTCTGTTGCTTGAGAATATGTTTGCCGTGACCATGCATCACGCAGGCGCAAAAAACGTGTTCGCGACGACATGCCGCAATCAACGCCCCCAGCTCCTGTTTCGCCTGCATCTGGGTTAACCCGTGCAGATCGAGAAACAGCTCCGGTGAATAGTCCCCACGGCGTAACTTTTTCAGCTCAAAATGGCTGACGTCTTCACGTACGTACTTCACAGCCCCCTGCGTGTTGAGCAGAGGCTGAAATTCATCTGAAAAATAGTGGCTGTTATCGGCCTGCTCCTGGAGCAGTCGCTTGACCGGCACTTCGCTGATTTTTTTGCGCTGAGGACGATGAACGATGGTGTCCTGCGTGATTTTACGCGTCCCGGTCATCAGCTGTCGGAAGAGTGTCTGATCCTCCTCGCTGAGCGATGTTTTCTTTTTCATTTGGCATTCTCATCTCGTATTTCCGATAGTGTACCCGACTAAACGCATTTTTTAACCTCAAGCGGTACGCGTCATTGCTGATTTATCGCCGTCTTCATGGCAAACTAGCCGCCGAAAATTATGCGAGCATGCCCTGGAGGAAAGAGTGGATAAAATTTTTGTCGATGAAGCAGTAAACGAGCTGCATACCATACAGGACATGTTGCGCTGGTCGGTTAGCCGCTTCAGCGCCGCCAATATCTGGTACGGTCACGGTACCGATAACCCGTGGGATGAGGCCGTTCAGCTGGTGCTGCCGTCCCTCTACCTGCCACTGGATATTCCGGAAGACATGCGTACCGCGCGCCTGACCTCCAGCGAGAAGCACCGCATCGTTGAGCGCGTGATCCGCCGCGTGAACGAGCGTATCCCGGTCGCCTACCTGACCAATAAAGCCTGGTTCTGCGGCCACGAGTTCTATGTTGATGAACGCGTGCTGGTGCCGCGCTCGCCGATTGGTGAGCTGATCAACAACCACTTTGAAGGACTGATTAACCATCAGCCGCAGCACATTCTGGATATGTGTACCGGCAGCGGCTGTATTGCGATTGCCTGTGCCTATGCCTTCCCGGAAGCGGAAGTGGACGCGGTCGATATTTCCACCGACGCGCTGGCCGTAACCGAGCACAACATTGAAGAGCACGGTCTGATCCATCACGTTACGCCAATTCGCTCCGATCTGTTCCGCGATCTGCCGACGCTGCAGTACGATCTGATCGTCACCAATCCGCCGTACGTCGATGCAGAAGACATGTCCGATCTGCCAAACGAATATCGCCATGAGCCGGAGCTGGGCCTGGCATCAGGCTCTGACGGCCTGAAGCTGACCCGCCGCATTCTGGCCTGTGCGCCGGATTACCTGACCGACGACGGCGTTCTGATTTGTGAAGTGGGCAACAGCATGGTACATCTGATAGAGCAGTACCCGGATGTGCCGTTCACCTGGCTCGAGTTCGACAACGGCGGTGACGGCGTCTTTATGCTGACCAAAGCGCAGCTGCTCGACGCGCGCGAACACTTCAGCATCTATAAAGATTAATCCAGCGGGCTTCGGCCCGTTTCACAACGCTCAAACACAAACAACAACATCGGAGCCGTGATGGCAGGAAACAGTATTGGACAGGTATTCCGTGTGACCACCTTTGGGGAGTCGCACGGGTTGGCACTCGGTTGCATCGTCGACGGCGTACCGCCGGGCATCGAACTGACCGAAGCAGATTTACAGCACGACCTCGACCGTCGACGTCCGGGTACCTCTCGCTACACCACGCAGCGTCGCGAGCCGGACCAGGTCAAAATTCTTTCCGGCGTCTTTGAAGGGCGCACCACCGGGACCAGCATTGGTCTGCTGATCGAAAATACCGATCAGCGCTCCCAGGACTACGGCGCCATCAAAGACGTTTTCCGTCCGGGCCACGCCGACTACACCTACGAACAAAAGTACGGCTTCCGTGACTATCGCGGCGGCGGGCGTTCTTCCGCGCGTGAAACCGCGATGCGCGTGGCGGCAGGGGCGATTGCCAAGAAATACCTGCAGCAGAAATTTGGCATCGTTATCCGCGGCTGTCTGACCCAGATGGGCGACATTCCACTGGCGATCAAAGACTGGGATCAGGTCGAGCAAAACCCGTTCTTTTGCGCCGATGCCGACAAGCTGGAGGCGCTCGACGAACTGATGCGCGGCCTGAAAAAAGAGGGCGACTCCATCGGTGCGAAAGTCACCGTGGTGGCTGACGGCGTTCCGGCTGGCTGGGGCGAGCCGGTATTTGACCGTCTCGACGCTGACATCGCCCACGCGCTGATGAGCATCAACGCGGTGAAGGGCGTCGAGATTGGCGACGGTTTTGACGTGGTTCAGCTTCGCGGTAGCCAGAACCGCGACGAAATCACGAAAGCGGGCTTCCAGAGCAACCATGCGGGCGGCATTCTGGGCGGTATCAGCAGCGGGCAGCAGATTGTTGCCAACATCGCACTGAAGCCGACTTCCAGCATTACCGTGCCGGGCCACACGATTAACCGCTCTGGTGAAGAAGTTGAGATGATCACCAAAGGACGTCACGATCCGTGCGTGGGGATCCGCGCGGTGCCGATCGCAGAAGCGATGTTGGCGATCGTGTTGATGGATCACTTCCTGCGCCAGCGCGCGCAGAATGCGGATGTGACGACCACCATTCCACGCTGGTAAACATGAAAAAAACCGCAATTGCTCTGCTGGCGCTGCTCGCCAGTGGAGCCTCTCTGGCCGCCACGCCGTGGCAAAAAATCACCCATCCGGTGGCGGGGAGTGCGCAGTCCATCGGTGCCTTCTCTAACGGCTGCATCGTGGGCGCGCAGGAACTTCCGCTGCAGTCGGACACCTATCAGGTGATGCGTACCGATCAGCGCCGCTATTTCGGCCATCCGGATCTGGTGTTGTTTATACAGCGCCTTGGTAATCAGGTGCATAACCTGGGGCTGGGCACGATGCTGATCGGCGATATGGGGATGCCTGCCGGGGGCCGCTTCAACGGCGGTCACGCCAGCCACCAAACCGGACTGGATGTCGATATCTTCTTACAGCTGCCGAAAACGCGCTGGACGTCTTCGCAGCTGCTGAAACCGCAGGCGCTGGATCTGGTCGCGAGCGACGGTAAGCGCGTAGTGCCGTCCCTGTGGACGCAGGATGTCTCCAGCATGATCAAGCTGGCGGCAGAAGATAACGACGTCACGCGGATTTTCGTTAACCCGGCCATCAAGCAACAGCTCTGTCTGGATGCCGGAACGGATCGCGACTGGCTGCGCAAAGTGCGTCCGTGGTTCCAGCACCGTGCACATATGCACGTTCGTCTGCGCTGCCCGGCGAACAGCCTGGAATGTGAAGATCAGCCGCTTCCACCGCCTGGCGATGGCTGTGGTTATGAACTGCAAAGCTGGTTTGAACCGGCGAAGCCTGGAACCTCTAAGCCTGAGAAGAAGACACCGCCTCCGTTGCCGCCTTCCTGCCAGGCGCTACTGGATGAGCATGTACTTTAATGGATAATTTCGTCGATCTGTTTATGGTGTCACCGCTGCTGCTGGCGGTGCTCTTTTTTGTTGCGATGCTCGCCGGGTTTATCGATGCGCTGGCGGGTGGGGGCGGTTTGCTGACGGTTCCGGCGCTGCTGGCGGCGGGCATGAGCCCGGCTCAGGCGCTGGCTACTAACAAGCTGCAGGCCTGCGGTGGGTCGCTCTCGGCGTCGCTCTATTTTATCCGCCGCAAGGTGGTGAGCCTGGCCGATCAGAAGCTCAATATTCTGATGACCTTTATTGGCTCGACGTCGGGCGCGCTGCTGGTTCAGCACGTGCAGTCTGATATTTTGCGTCAGATCCTGCCGATTCTGGTTATCTGCATTGGCCTGTACTTTTTGCTGATGCCAAAGCTCGGTGAAGAGGATCGCCAGCGTCGCCTGCACGGCCTGCCGTTCGCGCTGGTTGCCGGGGGCTGTGTGGGTTTTTATGACGGTTTCTTCGGCCCGGGCGCAGGCTCGTTTTACGCGCTGGCGTTTGTGACGCTGGCCGGGTTCAACCTCGCCAAATCCACCGCCCATGCCAAAGTGCTCAACGCGACCTCAAACGTCGGCGGCCTGCTGCTGTTTATCATTGGCGGCAAGGTTATCTGGGCAACCGGCTTTGTCATGATGGTGGGCCAATTTTTAGGCGCGCGCGTGGGCTCGCGTCTGGTATTGAGCAAGGGGCAAAAGCTGATCCGCCCGATGATTGTTGTGGTCTCGGCGGTGATGAGCGCCAAACTGCTTTATGACAGCCATGGACAGGAGATCCTCACCTGGTTGGGGATGAACTAATGAACAGTACGCATAACTACGAACAGCTGATTGAGATTTTCGACGGCTGTTTTGCTGATGATTTTAATACCCGTCTGATTAAAGGCGACGACGAACCGATCTATCTTCCTGCTGATGCAGAGGTTCCGTATAACCGCATCGTTTTCGCACATGGCTTTTACGCCAGCGGTTTGCACGAGATTTCGCACTGGTGCATCGCGGGGAAAGCACGTCGCGAGCGGGTGGACTTCGGTTACTGGTATTGCCCGGACGGGCGTGACGCCGCAACTCAGGGCCAGTTTGAAGATGTTGAAGTCAAACCCCAGGCGCTGGAGTGGCTGTTTTGCGTGGCGGCGGGCTTCCCGTTCAACGTGAGCTGCGACAACCTGGAAGGCGACTTCGAGCCGGATCGTATCGTCTTCCAGCGCCGCGTTCACAAGCAGGTGATGGAATATCTTGAGAAGGGCATCCCGGAACGTCCGGCGCGCCTGATCGAGGCTTTACAGAATTATTACCACACGCCGGAGATCACGGCGGAATGCTTCCCTTGGCCGGAAGATCTTTAACAGAGGAAAGAAGATGATCGCAGAATTTGAATCACGCATTCTGGCGTTAATTGATGACATGGTGGAACACGCCAGTGATGATGAGCTGTTCGCCAGCGGTTATCTGCGTGGTCACCTGACGCTTGCCGTAGCCGAGCTGGAGGCAGGTGACGATCACTCTGCCGACGCAGTTCACGAAGAAGTGACTCGCAGCCTGGAAAAAGCCATTCAGGCCGGAGAACTCTCTCCGCGCGATCAGTCTTTGGTGCTGGGCATGTGGGACAATCTGTTCCAGCAGGCGAAAGCGAAGTAAGTGTTTCACCACCCTCTCCCTGTGGGAGAGGGACGGGTGAGGGCACCAGACCGCACTCTACTTAACCTTCTTCCCCTTCAGCAGTTTCCGTACCCACAGTCGATTTGGGTTGAGTCCCGCAAGCGTAATTCTGTCCAGCGGAATCGGCTCATCGCTCATCTGCGCGGCTAACACCTCTGCCAGCAGCGGCGCAGAGCACAATCCCCTCGAGCCCAGCCCGCCGAGCATAAACAGCTCCGGATACACCGGTGCGCTTACCGCCGTGTCCCGGTTATCAGCCAGATCCTGATAGGCCGCAAGCGTTGCCTCATAGTCCGGCACGCTCCCCGCCATCGGCAGATGGTCACGCGTGGCGCAGCGTACGCCGCAGCGGGCTTCACCCTCGCTGACGTCAACCTCTTTCGCCCACGCCGCATCCGGGAAACAGTCAACCAGACGCTGGCGGTTCTGCTGCTGGTCCGCGTCGCTGTAGCGCATTTCCGTTTCGCCACGATGATAGCTCGCCCCGATGCAGTGATGGCCGTTAGACGGATTTTGCGGCGTCAGATAGCCGTCATAGCACAGCACCTGACGTAATTTACTCAGTTCGGGCGCGGTTGGGATATGGCTTACCTGGCCGCTGACCGGATACACCGGCAATGTTTCTGTCTGGATAAACTGGCTGATGTAATGTCCGTTTGCCAGCACAACGCTGGCGTGCTGCGCCGCTTTGCCATCAGCAAAACGCAGATTCCAGCTTTCTGTTCGGCTAAGCGATTCAACGGTGTGGGCATAGTGCACCGTCAGCCCGCGAGACTGGGCCAGGGTCATCGCCGCCGCCGTCAAGTCGGCCGGGCACAGCCAGCCGCCGAGCGGATACTGTATACCGTCACAGCGCGTGTCAACGCCCGTGGTTTCAGCGACCTGCTGCGCAGTGACCGCTCGGGCGATCGCCTCCGGCAGACCCAGCGACAGCATTTGCGCGATTTTTTGCTGGCTCTTCTCATCCCAGCCGAGCTGCGTTACGCCGCACCAGTCGTGGTCAAAATCAACAGGCAGAAGATCGTACAGACGACGAGCAAACGTAAATGCCGCCGGGAAAAACTGGAACAGCGCCGGGTCGTGCGCGCTCAGCAGAGGATAAAGCGCGCCCTGACGGTTGCCTGAGGCACCCGTCGCTGGTGCCTCATCGGCGCAGTAGAGCGTGACCTGCCAGCCACGGTGGAGAAGCGCGAGCGAGAGCAGGGCGCTGGCAATGCCGCCGCCAATGAGTGCTACCTCGCGTGTTGCACTGGCGCGACGGGAAAACCACGGTGCCTGAGCGGGGACATTCAACGTCTGTTCCATCGTCCCGACCAGCATGTCGCGCTTGCGGCCAAACCCCTTGGTTTTACGCATGGTAAAGCCCGCTTCCTGCAGCCCGCGGCGGACAAAACCTGCCGAGGTGAAGGTGGCGAGCGTTGCGCCCGGGCGGGCCAGGCGCGCCATTGCGCAAAACAGATGCTGGCTCCACATGTCCGGGTTTTTGGCAGGGGCAAAACCGTCCAGGAACCAGGCATCCACTTTCTGATTCATCGAATCGTCGAGCTGATCGGTCAGTTCGTTAATGTCACCCAGCCATAAATCCAGGGTAACGCGTCCACCGTCAAGAATCAGACGATGGCAGCCACCCACGGCCGGTGGCCATTGCGCCTGAAGCTGCTCTGCCCAGGCTGCCAGCTCCGGCCAGTGCTGATGTGCGAGCTGTAAATCGTGCAAAGTGAGCGGGAATTTTTCAAAACTGACGAAATGTAATCTTTGGAGCGTAGCCTCGGAATGGGCAGCGTGAAACCGATCAAACGCCTGCCAGAGGGTCAGAAAATTGAGGCCGGTACCGAATCCGCTTTCCGCCACCACGAACAGGCTGCGCGGATGCGCGGGGAATCGGGCGCCGAGCTGGTTTCCGTCGAGAAAAACATAACGTGTCTCTTCAAGTCCGTTATCATTAGAAAAATAGACGTCATCAAAATCTCGGGAAACAGGTGTACCCTCAGCGTTGAATTCGAGGTTGGCGGGTTGTATAGCGTTTTGTTTCACGTAAGTTACTCGTCCGACAGGCAGTGGCACGATCTTAACGATGTGAGCCCATCGGTGCAAATTTCCTCAGAAATTGTCTGATCGGACTTGTTCGGCGTACAAGTGTACGCTATTGTGCGACTCGAAACTTACTATAGTGCGACTTACAGAGGTATTGAATGAAACGTGCAGTGATTACTGGCCTGGGCATCGTTTCCAGCATCGGTAATAACCAGCAGGAAGTCCTGGCATCTCTGCGTGAAGGACGCTCCGGGATCACTTTCTCTGAAGAGTTTAAAGATTCGGGAATGCGTAGCCACGTATGGGGTAACGTCAAACTGGACACCACCGGTTTGATCGACCGTAAAGTGGTTCGTTTCATGAACGATGCCTCTATTTACGCCTATCTTTCCATGCAGGAAGCGATTGCTGATGCTGGCCTGAGCGAAGACGTTTATCAGAACAACCCGCGCGTGGGTCTGATTGCCGGTTCCGGCGGTTCGTCTAAAGCGCAGGTATTCGGTGCGGACGCAATGCGTAGCCCGCGCGGCCTGAAAGCGGTAGGTCCATACGTTGTGACCAAAGCCATGGGTTCAGCGGTTTCTGCCTGCCTGGCGACACCGTTCAAAATTCACGGTGTGAACTACTCCATCAGCTCCGCCTGTGCGACTTCCGCGCACTGTATCGGTAACGCGGTTGAGCAAATCCAGCTGGGCAAACAGGACATCGTGTTTGCTGGCGGCGGCGAAGAGCTGGGCTGGGAAATGGCCTGTGAGTTCGACGCAATGGGCGCACTGTCCACCAAATACAACGAGACGCCAGATAAAGCGTCCCGTACCTATGACGCACACCGCGACGGTTTCGTTATCGCGGGCGGCGGCGGTATGGTTGTGGTTGAAGAGCTGGAACACGCTCTGGCTCGCGGCGCTCACATCTACGCTGAGATCGTGGGTTACGGCGCAACGTCCGACGGTGCTGACATGGTTGCTCCATCCGGTGAAGGCGCAGTGCGCTGCATGAAGATGGCGATGCACGGCGTTGATACCCCAATCGACTACCTGAACTCCCACGGTACCTCTACTCCAGTAGGCGACGTGAAAGAACTGGGTGCGATCCGCGAAGTCTTTGCGGATAAGAGCCCGGCGATCTCTGCAACCAAAGCCATGACCGGTCACTCTCTGGGTGCGGCTGGCGTGCAGGAAGCGATCTACTCTCTGCTGATGCTCGAACACGGCTTTATCGCGCCAAGCATCAACGTGGAAGAGCTGGATGAGCAGGCTGCTGGTCTGAACATCGTAACCAAACCAATGGATGCGACGCTGACGACCGTTATGTCTAACAGCTTCGGTTTCGGCGGCACCAACGCTACGCTGGTAATGCGCAAGCTGAAAGCATAAGCGTTTGAATGTATAGTAGAAGGGAGCCTGATGGCTCCCTTTTTTTATGCCTGAATTCGGAGTTATGCATGACGGCCGCTACATCAGATATAAACGCCACGTCCGGGAACATCTCGCTGTTCCGCATCGCTTTTGCGGTATTTCTTACCTACATGACCGTCGGCCTGCCGCTGCCGGTGATCCCGCTGTTTGTTCATCAGGAGTTGGGCTATGGCAATACCCTGGTTGGCATCGCCGTGGGTATTCAGTTTTTAGCGACGGTGTTAACGCGTGGCTACGCCGGACGCCTGGCGGATCAGCACGGTGCAAAACGGTCAGCTTTGCAGGGCATGTTTGCCTGCGGTCTGGCGGGCGGCGCATGGCTGCTGGCCGCGCTTCTGCCGGTAGACGCCGTGTATAAATTTGCGCTGCTGGTGGTGGGGCGCTTAATCCTTGGATTCGGTGAAAGTCAGCTGCTGACCGGGACCCTGACCTGGGGGATGGGGCTGGTTGGCCCTGCGCGTTCGGGCAAGGTCATGTCCTGGAACGGGATGGCCATCTACGGGGCCCTGGCAGCAGGTGCTCCGCTGGGTCTGCTGATCCACAGCCAGTTTGGTTTTGCGGCACTGGCGGGTACCACCATGGTGCTACCGCTGCTGGCGTGGGCATTTAATGGTTCGGTGCGAAAAGTCCCGGCCCATAAAGGCGAACGCCCATCCCTGTGGAGCGTCGTCGGTCAAATCTGGCAGCCGGGTCTCGGCCTGGCGCTACAGGGCGTTGGCTTCGCGGTGATTGGTACCTTCGTCTCCCTGTACTTTATGAGCCGTGGCTGGGCAATGGCGGGCTTTACGCTCACCGCGTTTGGCGGCGCGTTCGTACTGATGCGCGTGCTTTTTGGCTGGATGCCGGATCGCTTAGGCGGCGTGAAGGTGGCGGTGGCCTCGCTGGTTATTGAGACCATTGGTCTGCTGCTGCTCTGGCAGGCACCCAATGCCTACGTTGCGCTGCTGGGGGCGGCGCTGACCGGCTGCGGCTGTTCGCTGATCTTCCCGGCGCTGGGTGTTGAGGTGGTGAAACGCGTGGCCCCGCAGGTACGCGGCACGGCGCTCGGTGGGTATGCCGCGTTTCAGGATATCTCCTACGGGGTTACTGCGCCGCTGGCGGGGCTGTTGGCGACATCCTTTGGCTATCCGTCCGTATTTCTTGCCGGGGCTGTTTCAGCGGTGGTGGGAATTGTGGTGACGCTGGTGGCGTTTCGCAGGATTTGAGCTGTTGTTGCCGGGTAGCGGCTCTGCCTTACCCGGCCTACGGTTCGAGCCGTTGTAGGCCCGGTAAGCGGAGCGCCACCGGGCAAAAAGGTCAGGCAACCAGCCAGAAAATCGCCAGCGCAATCAGCAGCGCAATGAACATCAGCCCCGGACGAGCGGACAGCGTTTTGAAGGTTTCCACGACGGGCGCAAACAGCGGACTGTAAATCGGCTGAATGTTCCGTGCTTCAGGAATGCCACCTTCGCGCTCGGCGCGACGAACAAAGATCTGATTCAATATATCCTGCACCTGCGCGGTGGTCAGCACCGTTTGCGGCGTGGCCTGCCAGGTCTGCTGGGCATAATCCCGCACCGCCTCAAACTCGTGCGGTTCGAGCGGCTGCTTCAGTGCAGCCTGCACCGTGTGCAGGGTCGGGGCAGTTTGCGTGCTGAGCGTCTGGCGCGCCTGCAGCCAGGTGACCAGATGCGTAAACTGCCTGGCCGGGATCAACTCGCCGCTTTTCACGTCGGACAGTTCCAGCATGGATTGCCAGATGAGCTTTGTCGACTCGCCGGTGGCGGCGGCCAGTTTGGTCACCATCTGATTAAGCGTGTTGTGCTCAGCAGGCAGCAGCGGGCGTTCGGTCGCCGGGCGCAGCTGAGGCTGTGGAATCGACAGCTGATTGGTTTGCAACAGCGTCAGCACCGTTTTGAGCTGATCGGGCGTGAGCTGGCTCAGGGCAGTCTGGCCATACTGTTGGCGAATAAAATCACTGACCGCCTGGCGATTGTTCCCCTGGCCCAGTAGCTCGGTCAACTGCGACACAATCTGTCGAGTGGTATGATTTTGTTGCGCAGCGTTGATTCGCTGATTCAGGTTCTGCTCGGCGGCAGGGAAATGGCGCGACTGCAGCGGTACGTCGTTCTTCACGCCCAGGTCATGCTTCACCCCGGCCCAGACTTCCGCGTTTTGTTGCGACGTCAGCGCAATCAGGCGCGTGATCAGTCGCTCCAGCACGGTGCGCTGTTGCGTGGAGAGCGGCTGTTCGCCTGCGACACTCGGCGGCGTTAAGGGGCCTTCACCCGGAGGGCGCGGCGGCGTACCTGAAATAGGCTGCATCGTCGGAATCCTTAAAGTCAAAACTCAGCGTTAACCCGGCGGACATATATGCCTGGCGGCGAGATTATGGCACACTTGGCAGGTTTTCTTCCTCTCAAACAGGTACTCAGACGTGAAAATCCTCGTTGATGAAAATATGCCTTACGCCCGCGAGCTCTTTAGCCGCCTTGGCGATGTTAAGGCTGTCCCTGGTCGCCCGATTCCGGTGAACGAACTGGATGATGCCGATGCCCTGATGGTGCGCTCGGTGACCAAAGTAAATGAGACGTTGCTCTCCGGCAAAACGGTGAAATTTGTCGGGACCGCAACGGCAGGGACCGATCATGTGGATGACAAGTGGCTTAAGCAGGCGGGGATCGGTTTTTCCGCCGCGCCGGGCTGTAACGCCATTGCCGTTGTGGAATACGTTTTCTCCTCGCTGCTGATGCTGGCCGAGCGCGATGGTTTTGCGCTGAAAGACCGCACCGTGGGGATTGTCGGCGTGGGTAACGTGGGCGGTCGCCTGCAAAAACGTTTTGAAGCATTAGGGATCCGCACACTGCTGTGCGACCCGCCGCGCAAAGATAACGGCGATGAAGGCGACTTCCGCTCGCTGGATGAGCTGGTTGAACAGTGTGATGTGATCACCTTCCACACGCCGCTGTTTAAAGAGGGGCCGTATAAGTCTCTTCATCTGGCCGATGAAACGCTGATCCGCCGTCTGAAGGCTGGCACTATTCTGATAAATGCCTGTCGTGGCCCGGTCGTGGACAACGCCGCGCTGCTGACATGTCTGAACGAAGGACAAAACCTCAGCGTGGTGCTGGACGTCTGGGAACCCGAGCCGGAACTCAACGTTGAGCTACTCAACAAGGTGGACGTGGGCACCGCGCATATCGCTGGCTACACGCTTGAAGGCAAAGCGCGCGGCACGACGCAGGTGTTTGAAGCCTACAGCGCCTTTATCGGTCATCCGCAGCAGGTGGCGCTGGATACCTTACTCCCCGCGCCAGAATTTGGTCGCATCACTCTGCACGGCCCGCTCGATCAGGCAACGCTGAAAAGGCTGGTGCATTTGGTGTATGATGTGCGCCGCGATGATGCGCTGCTGCGTAAAGTGGCGGGGATCCCGGGTGAGTTTGATAAGCTGCGCAAGAACTACGTTGAGCGCCGCGAGTGGTCTTCCCTGTATGTGATGTGCGACGACGCTTCGGCGGCGACGCTGCTGCATAAACTTGGGTTTAACGCCGTTCATCACCCGGCGCATTAATGTCTTCTTAATGCTCCCTGTCGGATACTCCGACAGGGACGCTTTTTTATTTCTGGAGTAAACCACCATGTCTGAAGGCTGGAACATTGCCATTTTAGGTGCCACGGGTGCCGTGGGCGAAGCCCTGCTCGAAACCCTTGCTGAGCGTCAGTTCCCGGTGGGCGACATCTATGCGCTGGCGCGTACCGACAGCGCAGGCGAGCATCTGCGTTTTAACGGTAAATCCGTCATGGTCCAGGACGCGGCAGCGTTCGACTGGACGCAGGCGCAGCTGGCATTTTTCGCCGCGGGCGCTGAAGCGACTGCTGCGTACGTTGAAGAGGCGACCAACGCAGGCTGCCTGGTGATCGACCTGAGCGGCCTGTTCTCAATGGAGCCGGATGTGCCGCTGGTGGTGCCGGACGTGAACCCGTTCGTGCTGGCTGACTACCGCAACCGCAACGTCATCGCGGTACCGAACAGCCTGACCAGCCAGCTGCTGACTGCGTTGAAACCGCTGATCGACGACGGCGGCCTGTCTCGTATTAATGTGACCAGCCTGCTGTCGGCCTCCGCTAACGGTAAAAAAGCGGTTGATGCGCTGGCCGGGCAGAGTGCGAAGCTGCTGAACGGTATTCCGATTGATGAAGATGATTTCTTTGGTCGCCAGCTGGCATTCAACTTGCTGCCACTGCTGCCGGATCGTGAAGGTTCCGTGCGCGAAGAGCGTCGAATCGTCGATGAAGTACGCAAAGTGCTGCAGGATGAAGGGCTGATGATCTCCGCCAACGTTGTGCAGTCGCCTGTCTTCTACGGCCACGCGCAGATGGTTGGCTTTGAAGCCCTGCGTCCGCTGGCGGCAGAAGAAGCGCGCGATGCGTTTGGCCGCGGTGAAGATATCGTCCTTTCCGAAGAGAGTGAATTCCCGACCCAGGTGGGCGATGCCACCGGTAGCGCGCATCTTTCCATTGGCTGCGTGCGCAACGATTACGGCATGCCGGAACAGGTTCAGTTCTGGTCCGTTGCCGATAACGTACGCTTTGGCGGCGCGCTGATGGCAGTTAAAATCGCCGAGAAGCTGGTGCAGGAGTACCTGTACTGATGTCAGAAGTGGAACAAAAGCCGGTCCATAGAATTGCCCTCGGCATTGAGTACGATGGCAGTAAATATTATGGCTGGCAGCGTCAGAACGAAGTGCGCAGCGTTCAGGAAAAGCTGGAGAAAGCGCTTTCTCAGGTAGCGAATGAGCCGATTAACGTCTTATGCGCAGGCCGAACCGACGCCGGTGTTCACGGCACAGGGCAGGTGGTGCACTTTGAAACCACCGCCATGCGCAAGGATGCTGCCTGGACGCTGGGTGTAAATGCGAATTTACCTGGTGACATTGCCGTGCGTTGGGTGAAAGCTGTGCCGGATGATTTTCATGCGCGTTTCAGCGCCACTGCGCGCCGTTACCGCTACGTCATCTACAACCAGCGTCTGCGTCCGGCAGTGTTAAGCCAGGGCGTGACGCATTTTTATGAGCCGCTTGATGCAGAACGTATGCAGCGTGCGGCGCAGTGTCTGATTGGAGAAAATGACTTTACGTCGTTTCGTGCGGTGCAGTGTCAGTCCCGTACGCCGTGGCGTAACGTCATGCACATTAACGTCAGTCGTTATGGCGCGTATGTGGTGGTAGATATCAAAGCCAATGCCTTTGTACATCATATGGTGCGGAATATTGTTGGCAGCCTGATGGAAGTGGGCGCCGGACACCAGCCGGAGAGCTGGATTGCAGAACTGCTGGCAGCGAAGGACAGAACGCTTGCGGCAGCAACGGCGAAAGCGGAAGGGCTGTATCTGGTCTCGGTGGATTATCCGGATCGGTTTGACCTGCCAAAACCGCCAATGGGCCCGCTGTTTTTAGCGGACTAAACAAAGGTGCAATTAAGGCTTAGACAATATGGACGTAATACGTTTTCTGATTGATTTCATTCTGCATATTGATGTTCACCTGGCGGAACTGGTCGCGCAGTATGGCGTCTGGGTATATGCCATTCTGTTCCTGATCCTGTTCTGTGAAACCGGTCTGGTGGTGACGCCGTTCCTGCCCGGAGATTCGCTGCTGTTTGTGGCCGGTGCGTTGTCCGCTCTGCCGACCAATGACCTGAATGTCCATCTAATGGTTGTGCTGATGATCATCGCCGCCATTGTGGGAGACGCGGTCAATTACACCATCGGGCGCGTGTTTGGAGAACGGTTATTCAGTAATCCGGATTCCAAAATTTTCCGCCGCAGCTATTTAGATAAAACGCATGCCTTCTACGAGCGTCACGGCGGCAAAACCATCATTCTTGCCCGTTTTGTCCCCATCGTTCGTACCTTTGCACCGTTTGTGGCAGGAATGGGGCATATGTCCTATCGTCATTTTGCGATGTATAACGTTGTCGGTGCGCTGCTGTGGGTACTGCTCTTTACTTACGCAGGCTACCTGTTTGGCGATCTGCCAGTGGTTCAGGAAAACCTTAAGTTGCTGATTGTAGCGATTATTGTGCTTTCCGTACTGCCGGGCGTTATCGAAATCATCCGTCACAAACGGGCGGCAGCTAAACAAGCGAAGTAAATGCACGCTGGCGGTTCGACCACTTTTTTATCCAAAGTTTCGGGCTGTTATGTTTTAATGTGCAACATTCATGGTCTGTTGGAGGCAAAAATGGCATTATTCGCCTCTTATAGCAAAACTGGCATACGACCAGGTTCAGGCAGAAAGGTTATCAATGAGCTGGATTGAACGAATTAAAAGCAACATTACCCCAACGCGTAAAGCGAGCATTCCTGAAGGGGTATGGACGAAGTGTGATAGCTGCGGCCAGGTTCTGTATCGTGCAGAACTGGAACGCAATCTTGAAGTGTGTCCAAAATGTGACCACCACATGCGTATGTCGGCGCGCAACCGCCTGCATAGCCTGCTGGACGAAGGCTCTCTGGTAGAGCTGGGCAGCGAACTCGAGCCAAAAGACGTGCTGAAGTTCCGCGATTCCAAAAAATACAAAGATCGTCTGGCCTCTGCACAGAAAGAGACCGGCGAGAAAGACGCGCTGATCGTCATGAAGGGCACCTTGCATGAGATGCCGGTTGTTGCCGCCGCGTTTGAGTTCGCCTTTATGGGCGGCTCAATGGGCTCTGTGGTCGGTGCGCGCTTCGTGCGTGCCGTTGAGCAGGCGCTGGAAGACAACTGCCCGCTGATCTGCTTCTCCGCTTCAGGTGGCGCACGTATGCAGGAAGCGCTGATGTCCCTGATGCAGATGGCAAAAACCTCTGCAGCGCTGGCGAAAATGCAGGAGCGCGGTCTGCCGTACATTTCTGTACTGACCGACCCAACCATGGGCGGCGTCTCTGCAAGCTTCGCGATGCTGGGCGATCTGAACATCGCTGAACCAAAAGCGCTGATTGGCTTTGCCGGTCCTCGCGTTATCGAACAAACCGTACGTGAAAAACTGCCGCCGGGCTTCCAGCGCAGTGAGTTCCTCATCGAGAAAGGCGCTATCGATATGATCGTTCGCCGCCCGGAAATGCGCCTGAAACTGGCAAGCGTCCTGGCGAAGCTGATGAATCTGCCCGCGCCGAACCCGGATGAGCCACGCGAAGGCGTGATCGTACCGGATCAGGAACCCGAGGCCTGATAACTGAAAAGGGCAGGGCCGGTTGGCGCTGCCCTTTTGCTTTCTAATCTGTTAATGACAACCGGGCATTATGGAAAATAAAAGCATTCCCCAAGCCACGTCGCCCCTGGCCGCGTGGCTTTCTTATCTGGAAAACCTGCACAGTAAAACCATCGATATGGGGCTTGAACGCGTAAGCCAGGTCGCCGCGCGTCTTGATGTGCTCAAACCGGCTCCGTTCGTGTTCACCGTCGCGGGCACCAACGGGAAAGGCACGACCTGCCGCACGCTGGAATCTGTCCTGATGGCGGCGGGTTACAAGGTAGGCGTTTACAGCTCTCCACACCTGGTGCGCTACACCGAGCGGGTGCGCGTGCAGAACCGCGAACTGCCGGAATCTGCCCATACGGCGTCATTCGCGGAAATTGAAGCTGCGCGCGGTGAGATCTCATTAACCTATTTCGAATACGGTACGCTTTCAGCGCTGTGGCTGTTCAAACAGGCGCAGCTTGACGTGGTAATTCTGGAAGTTGGGCTCGGTGGTCGTCTTGACGCCACCAATATGGTGGATGCGGATGTCGCCGTCGTCACCAGC
Organism: Enterobacter sp. B79-1; assembly: GCF_057444735.1. NCBI lineage: Bacteria > Pseudomonadati > Pseudomonadota > Gammaproteobacteria > Enterobacterales > Enterobacteriaceae > Enterobacter > Enterobacter sp. B79-1. The sequence continues at coordinate 8,893 of NZ_JBYAZJ010000008.1, read as the reverse complement.
ATCGCGCTGGATCATACCGACTGGCTGGGGCCAGACCGTGAAAGCATTGGCCGTGAAAAGGCCGGTATCTTCCGGGCGAATAAGCCCGCCGTGGTCGGCGAGCCGGACATGCCGCATACCATCGCCGCCGTGGCGAATGAGAAGGGCGCTCATTTAATGCGCCGCGACGTAGACTGGCACTATGAGGTTCAGGACAACGGCTGGCGCTTTAGCGATGCGCAGGGTGCGCTGGACGACCTGCCGCTGCCGCAGGTACCGCAGCCGAACGCCGCCACCGCGCTGGCGGCACTGCGTGCCAGTGGATTAACGGTGAGCGAGCAGGCGATCCGCGACGGTATCCAGAACGCGATCCTGCCGGGGCGTTTCCAGATTGTCAGCGAGTCGCCGCGTCTTATTCTGGACGTGGCCCACAACCCGCACGCGGCGGCGTATCTGGCAGGACGTCTCAAATCGTTACCAAAAACCGGGCGCGTGCTGGCGGTTATCGGTATGCTTCATGATAAAGATATCGGCGGGACGCTGGCCTGCATGGAGAGTGTGGTCGATAGCTGGTATTGTGCTCCTCTGGAGGGGCCGCGCGGCGCGACGGCTGAGCAGTTGATGGAACATCTCGGCACAGGCGCAATCTATAGTAGCGTGGCTCAGGCCTGGCATGCTGCGATGGCGGATGCTAAACCAGAAGATACCGTGCTGGTGTGTGGTTCATTCCACACGGTGGCACATGTCATGGAAGTGATGGACGCGGGGAGAACCGGTGGCGAGTAAGTTTCAGAACCGTTTAACAGGAACCATTGTGCTGGTCGCGCTCGGAGTGATTATTCTTCCGGGACTGCTCGACGGGCAGAAAAAGCATTATCAGGACGAATTTGCGGCCATTCCGCTGGTGCCGAAACCGGGCGATCGCGATGAGCCAGACATGCTGCCCGCCGCGACGCAGGCGCTGCCTGCTCAGCCGCCCGAGGGCGCGGCAGAAGAGGTGCGCGCAGGCGATGCTGCCGCACCATCGCTCGATCCTTCTCGCCTGGCTGCGAATAACAATATCGAAATCGATCCGGTTCCGGTGGAACAGCCTAAGGCTGTTGAAAAACCGAAGCCTGTCGAGAAACCGCAGCCGAAGCCGCAGCGGGATAAAGCGGCAGAACAGCTTGCTGCAGCGTCAGAAACCCCACCACCGGCGAAACAAGACGCGGCACCGACGGGTAAAGCCTACGTTGTTCAGCTTGGCGCATTGAAAAACGCCGATAAAGTCAACGAGGTGGTGAGTAAACTGCGCGGTGCGGGATACCGTGTTTACACTTCACCTTCCACGCCGGTGCAGGGTAAAATTACCCGTATCCTGGTGGGGCCGGAAGCGTCGAAAGATAAGCTGAAAGGGTCGCTGGGTGAGCTGAAGCAGATCTCCGGGCTGAGCGGTGTGGTGATGAACTACAGCGCGAACTGACAAGAATTACCCCTCACCCCGGCCCTCTCCCCAAAGGGGAGAGGGTGTAAATAGTCCCCTCTCCCCTTTGGGGAGAGGGTTAGGGTGAGGGGAAGCAGACGTCCACAGAGGCGTCAAAAGGCCCATGGCGTTGAGCGTTTTTTCAGCGCCTTTTTTATTTACGCGCGGGAAGGAAATCCCTACGCAAACGTTTTCTTTTTCTGTTAGAATTCGCCCCGAACTGGATGACAGGGCGTTAAATCGTGGGACACATATGGTCTGGATTGATTACGCCATCATTGCGGTGATTGGTTTTTCCTGTCTGGTTAGCCTGATCCGTGGCTTTGTTCGTGAAGCGTTATCGCTGGTGACATGGGGTTGTGCTTTCTTTGTTGCCAGTCATTACTACACTTACCTGTCTGTCTGGTTCACGGGCTTTGAAGATGAACTGGTCCGAAACGGAATCGCCATCGCGGTGCTGTTTATCGCGACGCTGATTGTTGGCGCTATCGTCAATTACGTGATAGGTCAGCTGGTCGAGAAAACCGGTCTGTCAGGAACGGACAGGGTGCTCGGGATCTGTTTCGGTGCGTTGCGAGGCGTGCTGATTGTGGCCGCGATACTGTTCTTCCTGGATACCTTCACCGGGTTCTCCAAAAGCGAAGACTGGCAGAAATCGCAGCTCATTCCAGAGTTCAGCTTCATCATCAGATGGTTCTTTGACTATCTGCAAAGCTCGTCGAGTTTTTTGCCCAGGGCATAAACCCTGAGATGTGGCTTAACGAGGAAAAGACGAATGTGCGGTATTGTCGGTATCGCCGGTTTCATGCCGGTAAACCAGTCGATTTATGACGCGTTAACGGTGCTTCAGCACCGTGGGCAGGATGCTGCGGGTATCATCACCATTGATGCAAACAACTGCTTCCGTTTACGCAAGGCGAATGGCCTGGTAAACGATGTGTTTGAAGCCCGCCATATGCAGCGTCTGCAAGGTAATATGGGGATCGGTCACGTTCGTTATCCTACTGCTGGCAGTTCCAGCGCCTCTGAGGCACAGCCTTTCTACGTCAACTCACCGTATGGCATCACCCTTGCTCATAACGGCAACCTGACCAACGCGCACGAGCTGCGTAAAAAGCTGTTCGAAGAGAAACGTCGCCACATTAACACCACCTCTGATTCTGAAATCCTGCTCAATGTGTTCGCCAGCGAGCTGGATAACTTCCGTCACTACCCGCTGGAAGCAGACAACATCTTTGCTGCCATTGCCGCAACAAATCGTCAGATCCGCGGCGCGTATGCCTGCGTGGCGATGATTATCGGTCACGGCATGGTCGCCTTCCGCGATCCAAACGGCATTCGTCCTCTGGTGCTCGGCAAACGTGAGCTCGGCGATGGTCGTACGGAGTATATGGTCGCCTCTGAAAGCGTGGCGCTGGACACGCTGGGCTTTGAATTCCTGCGTGACGTTGCGCCCGGTGAAGCGGTCTACATCACTGAGAAGGGCCAGCTGTTTACCCGCCAGTGTGCTGACAATCCGGTCAGCAACCCGTGCCTGTTCGAATACGTTTACTTCGCCCGTCCGGATTCCTTCATCGACAAGATTTCCGTCTACAGCGCGCGCGTGAACATGGGTACGAAGCTCGGCGAGAAGATTGCCCGCGAGTGGGACGATCTCGATATCGACGTCGTGATCCCTATCCCGGAAACCTCCTGTGATATCGCGCTGGAAATCGCGCGTATTCTGGATAAGCCTTACCGCCAGGGCTTCGTGAAGAACCGCTACGTTGGCCGCACCTTTATCATGCCGGGCCAGCATCTGCGCCGTAAGTCCGTACGTCGTAAGCTGAACGCCAACCGCGCCGAGTTCCGCGACAAGAATGTACTGCTGGTGGATGACTCCATCGTTCGCGGTACGACGTCTGAGCAGATTATCGAAATGGCACGCGAAGCCGGTGCGAAGAAAGTGTACCTGGCGTCTGCGGCACCAGAAATTCGCTTCCCGAACGTGTACGGCATCGACATGCCAACCGCGACGGAGCTGATCGCTCACGGTCGTGAAGTGGACGAAATTCGCCAGATCATCGGTGCCGATGGCCTGATTTTCCAGGATCTGAACGATCTGATCGACGCGGTGCGTGCCGAGAACCCGGACATTCAGCAGTTCGAATGCTCAGTGTTTAACGGCGTGTACGTGACTAAAGACGTTGACCAGCAGTATCTCGACTACCTGGATTCCCTGCGTAACGACGATGCGAAAGCCGTCCAGCTGCAGAACGATCTTGAAAGCTTAGAGATGCACAACGAAGGTTGATGTTTCTGCAGGTGAGGGCAGACGCCCTCACTTGCAACTCCCCGCAAAATCCTGCACAGTCTGCCCTGAATCAGTAAGGGCAAAAATCATGAAACGACTCATTATTGGGATCAGCGGTGCCAGCGGCGCGATTTACGGCGTACGTCTGTTGCAGGTGCTGCGTGACGTAGCAGATGTGGAAACCCATCTGGTGATGAGCCAGGCGGCGCGCCAGACCCTCTCCCTTGAAACCGACCTTTCCCTGCGTGACGTTCAGGCGCTGGCGGATGTCGTCCACGATGCCCGCGATATCGCGGCCAGTATCTCTTCAGGCTCGTTTAAAACGGCGGGTATGGTTATCCTGCCCTGTTCAATTAAAACGCTCTCCGGCATTGTGAACAGCTATACCGATACCCTGGTGACGCGCGCCGCGGATGTGGTGCTGAAGGAGCGTCGTCCACTGGTTCTCTGCGTGCGGGAAACACCGCTGCATCTGGGGCATCTACGCTTAATGACGCAGGCGGCTGAACTTGGGGCTATCATCATGCCGCCGGTCCCCGCGTTCTACCATCGCCCGCAAACGCTGGATGACATCATCAACCAGACCGTTAACCGCGTGCTGGATCAGTTTGATATAGACCTGCCGGAAGACCTCTTCACCCGCTGGCAGGGTGCCTGAATTTGTGCACAAACAAGGTGCATGAAAAGACAAGTTGCCCTGTTTCAGGGCAATTATGCAACGGCGATCATATCCTCGACATTTAATTCGTTTTTTCCCTTCTTCCCTCTCCGGTTCGTTCGGCAGACCTGCTATCTTTCACCACTAAGGCAATATCGCAACGTTTTATTAACATATTTAACGTCGAATTTTTGACCAGACGGGAATGTGGCATAAGACCTGCAAGAGAAGCCTGCAACACAACACACTACACAATACATAATAAAATCACGGTACTTGAGGGTAAATGTATGAAGAAGACGGTTCTGGCTCTGTCTTTGCTCGTGGGGTTAAGTGCAGCAGCAGGTAGCTATGCAGCACTGCCACAGACGGTTCGTATCGGTACAGACGCAACCTACGCGCCATTCTCTTCCAAGGATGCGAAAGGCGATTTCGTGGGGTTTGATATCGATCTGGGAAATGAAATGTGCAAACGCATCGCGGTGAAATGCACATGGGTGGGCAGCGACTTTGACGCATTGATCCCGTCGCTGAAAGCCAAAAAAATCGACGCCATTATCTCTTCTCTCTCCATCACCGAAAAACGTCAGCAGGAGATCGCCTTCTCTGACAAGCTCTACGCTGCGGATTCTCGTCTGATTGCCGCCAAAGGCTCACCGATTCAACCAACCATCGACTCGCTGAAAGGCAAGCATGTCGGCGTGCTTCAGGGATCGACGCAGGAAGGTTTTGCTAATGCCAACTGGCGTGAGAAGGGCGTAGATGTGGTGGCTTACCAGAACCAGGATCTGATTTACTCTGACCTGGCAGCAGGCCGTCTGGATGCCGCATTCCAGGATGAAGTCGCCGCGAGCGAAGGCTTCCTGAAGCAGCCAGCCGGTAAAGAGTACGCCTTTGCGGGCCCGTCCGTGAAAGACAAAAAATACTTTGGTGACGGCACCGGTATCGGCCTGCGTAAGGACGATACCGAGCTGAAAGCCGCCTTTGACAAAGCCTTCGCTGAGCTGCGTAAAGACGGTACCTATGACAAACTGGCGAAGAAATACTTCGACTTCAACGTCTACGGTGACTGACGCATAACGGTGATGCACTGACCTGGTGCGTCGCTGGTGTGGGTGATCCGATATGGTGCAGTTTGTGCACCATATTGGGTCGTCATGTGCATACTTACGCATTTATAATGCAAAAAATCCCGCCCCAAAGGCATTATTCTTTGCCTGACAGCGTGGATTAATGGCACATTAACCGCACCCCGTCGTCGTAAAAAACCGTATGAAGACAGTTTGTTGAGGATAGATATGAAAAAACTCGTGTTGTCACTCTCTCTGGTACTGGCCTTTTCCAGCGCCACCGCGGCATTCGCAGCCGTTCCGCAAAAAATTCGTATTGGTACTGACCCTACCTATGCCCCCTTTGAATCGAAAAATGCGAAGGGTGAACTGGTGGGTTTTGACATCGATCTGGCCAATGAGCTGTGCAAACGTATTAAAGCGCAATGTACCTACGTTGAGAACCCGCTGGATGCCCTGATCCCGTCGCTGAAAGCGAAAAAAATCGACGTCATCATGTCCTCTCTTTCCATCACTGAAAAACGCCAGCAGGAGATTGCCTTCACCGACAAACTCTACGCAGCGGATTCTCGTCTGGTGGTGGCTAAGTCTTCAGACATTCAGCCCACCCTTGAGTCGCTGAAGGGCAAACGCGTCGGCGTGCTGCAGGGCACCACGCAGGAAACCTACGGCAACGAACACTGGGCGCCGAAGGGGATCGAAATCGTCTCTTATCAGGGCCAGGAAAATATCTACGCCGACCTGACGGCAGGCCGAATTGATGCGGCATTCCAGGATGAAGTCGCGGCAAGCGAAGGCTTCCTGAAAACGCCGGTGGGTAAAGATTACAAATTTGGCGGCCCGTCCATTAAGGACGTGAAGCTGTTTGGTGTGGGCACCGGTATGGGCCTGCGCAAAGAAGACAACGAGCTGCGTGAAGCGCTGAACAAAGCCTTCGCTGAAATGCGTGCTGATGGCACCTACGACAAGCTGGCGAAAAAGTACTTTGATTTTAATGTTTACGGCGGCTAATCGCCCCGTCAAATAACGTGCGGCCCCTCCCACTCAGGGAGGGGAAAAGACACGGTTCCACCACTCACGACACGACAGGGCACGCGGTATGCTGTACGGATTTTCTGGCGTTATTTTACAAGGCGCGCTTGTCACCCTTGAGCTGGCTATCAGCTCCGTGGTACTGGCGGTGCTGATAGGTCTGGCGGGCGCAGGGGCAAAGCTGTCGGCGAATAAACCCCTGGCGCTCATATTCGAAGGCTATACCACGCTTATTCGCGGCGTACCCGATCTGGTGCTGATGCTGCTGATTTTTTACGGTCTGCAGATCGCGCTGAACGGTATTACCGACGCCGTCGGCATGGAACAGATCGATATCGACCCGATGGTAGCCGGTATTATTACCCTCGGCTTTATCTACGGTGCTTACTTCACGGAAACCTTCCGTGGCGCTTACATGGCCGTCCCGAGAGGGCACATTGAAGCGGCAACCGCATTTGGTTTTACCTCCTCACAAACGTTTCGCCGGATCATGTTCCCGGCCATGATGCGCTATGCGCTCCCGGGCATCGGCAACAACTGGCAGGTTATCCTCAAAGCGACAGCGCTGGTCTCGCTGCTTGGTCTGGAAGACGTCGTCAAAGCGACTCAGCTGGCGGGCAAGAGTACCTGGGAGCCCTTCTACTTTGCGGTAGTCTGTGGCGTGATTTATCTGGTGTTTACGACGGTCTCCAATGGTGTGCTGCTTCTGCTCGAGCGCCGCTACTCCGTGGGTGTGAAGAGGGCTGACCTGTGATTGAGATTATTCAGGAATACTGGAAATCCCTGCTGTGGACGGATGGCTACCGCTTTACCGGCGTGGCGATTACGCTCTGGCTGCTGATTTCTTCCGTGGTGATGGGCGGTATTCTGGCGGTGTTTCTTGCCATTGGCCGCGTGTCGAACAACAAATTTATCCAGTTCCCGATCTGGCTGTTCACCTACGTGTTTCGCGGTACGCCCCTGTACGTGCAACTGCTGGTGTTCTATTCGGGAATGTACACGCTGGAGATCGTGAAAGGCACAGAGATGCTCAATGCGTTCTTCCGCAGCGGCCTGAACTGTACGGTGCTGGCGTTGACGCTCAATACCTGCGCCTATACCACTGAGATCTTTGCGGGGGCGATCCGCTCTGTCCCTTACGGTGAAATCGAAGCGGCGCGGGCGTACGGCTTTTCGTCGGTGAAGCTCTATCGCTGCATCATTCTGCCGTCGGCGCTGCGCATTGCGCTGCCTGCGTACAGCAACGAAGTGATTCTGATGCTGCACTCCACCGCGCTCGCCTTTACCGCGACGGTGCCGGACCTGCTCAAAATTGCGCGCGATATTAACTCCGCGACCTATCAGCCGTTTACTGCGTTTGGCATTGCGGCCGTGCTCTATTTAATTATCTCTTATGTTCTGATTAGCCTGTTCCGTAAGGCTGAAAAACGCTGGTTGCAGCATATAAAACCTTCGACGCACTGAGAAAGATGATGGCTGAGAACAAATTAAACGTTATTGATTTGCACAAACGCTACGGCGAACATGAAGTGCTGAAAGGGGTGTCGCTGCAGGCTAACGCAGGCGATGTGATCAGTATTATCGGCTCATCCGGTTCGGGTAAAAGTACCTTCCTGCGCTGCATTAACTTCCTCGAAAAGCCGAGCGAAGGCTCGATCGTGGTGAGCGGACAGAATATCAATCTGGTGCGCGATAAAGATGGCCAGCTGAAGGTGGCAGATAAGCATCAGTTGCGCCTGCTGCGTACGCGCCTGACGATGGTGTTCCAGCACTTCAACCTCTGGAGCCACATGACGGTGCTGGAGAACGTGATGGAAGCGCCGGTTCAGGTACTGGGGCTGAACAAGCAGGAAGCCCGCGAACGCGCGGTGAAATACCTTGCGAAAGTGGGTATCGACGAGCGCCAGCAGATGAAGTACCCGGTGCATCTCTCCGGCGGCCAGCAGCAGCGTGTCTCCATCGCCCGCGCGCTGGCGATGGAGCCTGAGGTGCTGCTGTTCGACGAACCGACCTCCGCGCTGGACCCGGAACTCGTTGGCGAAGTGCTGCGCATCATGCAGAAGCTGGCCGAAGAGGGCAAAACGATGGTGGTGGTGACGCACGAGATGGGCTTTGCCCGTAACGTCTCCAACCACGTTATTTTCCTGCATCAGGGGAAAATTGAAGAGCAGGGGCATCCGGACGAGGTGTTAGCGAACCCGCAAAGCCCGCGTTTGCAGCAGTTCCTGAAGGGATCGTTGAAGTAGGTTTTGCCCTTCTCCCTCTCCCCGTGGGATGTACGGTCCGGGGACATAGTGAACACTTGTTCGGGGACATGGTAGACACTTACAACTAAGGCATAAGAACCCGTTTATGGAGTCGCTTATGCCCTGGGATGCGAGAGATACCATGTCATTACG
>NZ_JBYAZJ010000007.1:0-240112 GCF_057444735.1 Enterobacter sp. B79-1 | reverse complement strand
ACGTAATGACATGGTATCTCTCGCATCCCAGGGCATAAGCGACTCCATAAACGGGTTCTTATGCCTTAGTTGTAAGTGTCTACCATGTCCCCGAACAAGTGTTCACTATGTCCCCGGACCGTACATGGGGAGAGGGTTAGGGTGAGGGGTTTTCTTTTACCTGTCCCAATACGCCTCTTCGAGGCTGTCTTCCCGTTCCGGCAGACCACGCGTTAAGCGCGGGGAGTGCTGATTCAGCACCTGATAGCTCACGCGGTTCGCGTATTTACACACCTGCGCCAGCGACGAATAGGTCAGCCAGCTGAACTTGTGCTTGCTGGAATTCGGCACGTTGGTTTTGTGGTAGGCGTTAGCGGTGATGTCGTGCAGCAGCGCGGCCAGCGCGCCATCGCCCGCGCCGTTGGTGTTCATGATCTTCTCTGGCCCGCCCATGTACGGCGCGATGTGGGAGTAGATACGCAGCGGGTTGGTGCAGTCTTTATGGCGCATACCGCGGCTGAATTCGAACTGGTTGAATTCGGCAATTGCGCCAGGCAGCAGCGGATGCTGGGTTTTGCGTTTGCTCTCTTCTTCCGTGAAGCCCGCCATGTACAGCCCGACAGGTCCGGCGGTGCAGAGCACCAGATCTACCCAGTCCAGCGCTTTATCAGACGCCAGCAGCGGATCGCTTTCGCCGGTCAGCGCTTCGGCCTCTTCTTCGTTCATCGCCAGAATCGAAACGTGTTCCTTCAGGAAGGCCTGCCACCACTCCGGGTTGTCGGCGATAACGAATTTGGTCCCCAGCGTCAGAACGACCGGGACATCGTACTTCTTCGCGTACTCAATCGCCTTCATGGTCGCGTCCGGCATCGGCTCGCCCGGCTTGCAGCGCACCAGATACGACGTGAGCACCAGTGCAGAGGCCCCCGCAATGACCTCTTCAGGAATACTCTCTGCGCGCAGCTTGTTCATGTGACCAGGGCTGATGGCAAAGGTACGCTCGCCGGACTCACCAATGAGGGTAAAGCAGCGGCCAATCGGGCCGTCAACACCCTGCAGGTAGTTCAGATCGGTACGGCTGGAGGTGTTGCACAGGTAGCGGTAGGCATAGCCACCGATTTCGATATTGCTACACATCACGCCGAGCAGCACCGAGCGGTCGTCTGCCAGCACGGAGTAGTTGTGCATGGTGTTGCCAATGGTGCCACCGGCAAACTGATGGGTGATCAGATTTTCACGCACCAGCTCCTGATACAACGCTTCGGCAACATCGTCCTCGATCACCAGCGAATGCCCGGCGCTCAGACCGTAACGCGCAACAAACGCATCATCCACTTTGGCTTCAATATCCACCAGCGTCTGATCGATACCCACCACCCATGCGGCGCTGGTTTCATTTTCAGGCTGGATTTGCTGCAGGAGCGGATCGCGAGCGTTAACGGGGAAGTAGTGTTTTGATTTACGTTTACCGGGAAATTTCATGGTCTGAACTGTGCAAGGAATAGAAGCCGGGAATGGTAGCACAAACCCGGCCTCAAGCGCGATCAGCGGCTATTCGTCACCAGCGAGACCATCATGTCGATATGCTCAGGAGAGTCGTTAAGTGCCGGAATGTACTCGTACTTCACACCGCCAGCTTCGAGGAAAAATTCCCGGTTTTGCACCGCAATCTCCTCCAGCGTTTCCAGACAGTCGGCCGAGAAGCCCGGCGACATCACCTGAATGTGCTTCACGCCCTTCTCGCCCAGCATTTTGAGGGTTTCATCGGTGTACGGCGTCAGCCACGGCTCGCGGCCGAAGCGCGACTGGAAGGTCATCATCACCTTCTCCGGCGGCAGGCCAAGGGCGGAGACCAGCTCGCGGGTGGTATCGCGGCAGCGCTGAGGATAATCATCCCCTTCATTGGCGAAACGCTGCGGAATGCCGTGATAGGAAAGCAGCAGCAGATCCGGCTCGCCGTGCTTTTCAAACGACGCGCGCGCGCTGCTGGCCAGCGCCTTGATGTACAGATCGTTATCCGCGTAGTCGCGAATAAAGGTCACCGCAGGAATGCGGCGACGCGTCTTCAGAATGCGTGCCAGCTCGTCCCAGACGGCAGCTACCGTCGAACACGAATACTGTGGATAGAGCGCCAGCACGACGATATGGTCAACGCCCTGCGCGAGCAGGTTTTCCACTGCGCTTTCCAGCGAAGGTGTTCCATAGCTCATGCCGAGCGCGACGGGCATATCCGGCAGGCGGGCGGCCAGCGCTTTCTCCTGACGGCGGCTGTACACCATCAGCGGCGAGCCCTCTTCCATCCACACGGACTGATAAAGCTTTGCCACGCGCGGAGAACGAATCGGCAGAATGACGCCACGCAGCAGGGGCCACCACAGCAATCTTGGGGTATCCACGACGCGCGTGTCGCTTAAAAACTGTCGCAGATAGCGTTTTACCGCTGCTGGAGTGGGTGCTTCTGGGGTGCCCAGATTGGCAAGCAGGATGCCGGTTTTCGCCTGACTCATTCACGCCTCTTAACCATTTGATAGGTTGTCAATTGTAGCGGAAATGCGTTTAAACGAAACCCATTGCTGTAATAGGTAAGATGAGAATTTTTCTCACCCGGAGAACCCGGGTGAGAGACGTGCAATTAGCCGAGGATTTTTTCCAGCTCTGCACGTACGTCAGCCACGGCTTTGGTACCGTCGACTTTGGCGTATTGGGTGTTACCCGCCTGCGCTTCTTTGGTGTAGTAGCCGATCAGCGGTGCAGTCATCTGATGGTATTCCACCAGGCGTTTACGCACGGTCTCTTCCTGATCGTCTTTACGGGTGGTCAGCTCTTCGCCGGTCACGTCGTCTTTGCCTTCAACCTTAGGTGGGTTGAATTTGATGTGGTAAACGCGGCCAGAAGCAGCGTGTACGCGACGGCCAACGATACGGTCAACGATCAGCTCGTCCGGTACGTCGAACTCCAGAACGTAGTCCACGTTGATGCCCGCTTCTTTCATGGCGTCAGCCTGAGGAATGGTGCGTGGGAAGCCGTCCAGCAGGAAACCGTTACGGCAGTCTTCCTGAGCAATGCGCTCTTTGACCAGAGCAATAACCAGCTCGTCGGTCACCAGCTTGCCTGCGTCCATGATGTCTTTCGCTTGTTTACCCAGCTCGGAGCCAGATTTAACAGCGGCGCGCAGCATGTCGCCGGTGGAGATTTGCGGAATACCGTATTTCTCCATGATGAACTGAGCCTGAGTTCCTTTACCCGCGCCCGGAGCGCCAAGCAGAATAATACGCATTGCGAAAATCCCCTCAAAAGTCGTTTCAATTTTTCAAAAGCGCTAAACAATACCACCAGAACGGGCGTGGCTCAAGGAAGGCGGGAAGGCTGAAACGGTTAACGGGGGGAGATAATTTTGCTTCGTGCGGTCTGGTGCCCTCACCCCGGCCCTCTCCCACAGGGAGAGGGAGAAGACCAGGGGAGGCGTGGTCAGTTACGCCAGCAGCAGCGCATTCACACGTTTAATGAACAGGTTAGGATCTTCCAGCGTGCCGCGCTCGGCCAGCAGGGACTGATCCAGCAGCAGTTCAACCCACTCGGCAAAGCGGGCGTCGTCCTGGGTGTCTGCCGCTCGTTTCACCAGCGGGTGATCCGGATTAAGCTCAAAGATATATTTCACTTCCGGCATCGCCTGGCCCGCCGCAGCGAACAGCTTCGCCATCTGGGTGCCCATTTCGTCGGCATCGGTGGTGACAATCGCCGGAGTATCGGTCAGACGGTGCGTGAAGCGCACCTCTTTCACGCGATCGCCCAGCAGTGTTTTCACGCGCTCAACGAACGGCTCCAGCGCCTTCTCGGCTTCTTTCGCGCTTTCGTCCACTTCATCCGCCAGCTTGTCGATGGACTCGTCGGCTTTGGCCACGGACTGGAAGGATTTACCGTCGAACTCGGTCAGGTAGTTCATCATCCACTCGTCGATGCGGTCAGAAAGCAGCAGCACTTCGATGCCTTTCTTGCGCAGCAGCTCCAGGTGCGGGCTGCTCTTCGCCGCCGCGTAGCTGTCGGCGGTGATGTAGTAGATCTTCTCCTGCCCTTCTTTCATGCGGGAGACGTACTCTTCCAGCGACACGGTCTGTGCGGAGGAGTCGGTATGCGTAGAGGCGAAGCGCAGCAGTTTGGCGATCGTTTCGACGTTCACGGTGTCTTCCGCCGGGCCTTCTTTCAGCACCAGACCGAACTGTTTCCAGAAGGTCTGATATTTTTCCGCATCGTCTTTCGCCAGTTTTTCCAGCATCTGCAGCGTACGTTTGGTCAGCGCGTTGCGAAGGTTGCGGGTTACAGTGCTGTCCTGCAGAATTTCACGGGAGACGTTCAGCGGCAGATCGTTAGAGTCGATCAGGCCACGCGTAAAGCGCAGGTAGTTCGGCATGAACTGCTCGGCGTCGTCCATGATGAACACGCGCTGCACGTAGAGCTTCAGGCCGTGCTTGTGATCGCGGTTCCACATGTCCCACGGCGCCTGCGCCGGAATGTACAGCAGGCTGGTGTACTCCTGCTTACCTTCCACGCGGTTGTGGCTCCAGGTCAGCGGATCGGTAAAGTCGTGGGCAATGTGCTTGTAGAACTCGTTGTACTCGTCGTCTTTAATTTCAGACTTGTTGCGCGTCCACAGCGCCTGCGCCTTGTTGATCTTCTCCCAGGAGACAACGGTTTCACCGTCCTGCTCTTCCTGTTTCTCAATCTCAACCGGCAGCGCGATGTGGTCGGAATATTTGCTGATGATGGAGCGCACGCGCCAGTCGTTCAGGAAATCGTCTTCGCCTTCACGCAGGTGGAGGGTGATTTCGGTGCCGCGATCCGCTTTGGTGATGTCATCAACGGTGTATTCGCCTTCCCCTTTGGATTCCCAGAACACACCATTTTCTGCGCTTTCGCCTGCCGCGCGGGTGCGCACGGTGACTTTGTCGGCAACGATAAACGCCGAGTAGAAGCCCACGCCGAACTGGCCGATCAGCTGGCTGTCTTTCGCCTGGTCAGAGCCCATGGACTCGAGGAACGCTTTGGTGCCGGATTTGGCGATGGTGCCGAGGTGGTCGATCACCTCGTCGCGGTTCATCCCGATGCCGTTATCGGCAATGGTCAGGGTGCGGTTCTCTTTATTGAACGAGACGCGCACGCGCAGCTCGCCGTCGCCTTCGTACAGGTCCGGGTTAGACAGCGCGCGGAAGCGCAGCTTGTCCGCCGCATCGGATGCGTTGGAAATCAGCTCACGCAGGAAGATTTCTTTGTTGGAATACAGGGAATGGATCATCAGGTGCAGAAGCTGTTTTACTTCTGACTGGAAACCACGGGTTTCTTGTCCTTTCATCTAAGTCGACCTCAACAATGCCATTTAATGGGGTTGTAAAACGTTGAGTGAGAGATGGGGATAAGGGAGGAAAATTTCAAGCGGAGGCCACGCGCGCAGCCTCCGTTTGGTCAGAAAATAATCTTGTGACGCCCGGCCAGAGAGTGCGACAGCGTGGTGCCGTCGACCATTTCCAGCTCGCCGCCCACCGGCACGCCGTGGGCGATGCGGCTGGCGTCAACGCCGTACTGCGAGCACAGTTCGGCGATGTAGTTAGCGGTTGCCTCCCCTTCCACCGTCGGGTTGGTGGCGAGGATCACCTCTTTGATGGTTTCGGACTCAAGACGCTGTTCAAGGCGGTCGAGACCGATATCATCCGGGCCAATACCGTCCAGCGGGGAGAGATGCCCCATCAGCACGAAGTAGCGACCAGAAAACTGCCCGGTTTGTTCGATGGCGTAGATGTCCGCCGGACTCTCCACCACGCAAATCTGACCGTTTTCCTGACGACGCGGGTTCGTACAGATGTTACACACGTCCTGCTCGGTAAAGGTGCGGCAATCCGCACAATGACCAATTTCTGACATGGCGCGGGTCAGAGCCTGCGCCAGGCGCATCCCGCCGCTGCGGTCGCGCTGCAAAAGCGTGAACGCCATGCGCTGCGCCGACTTCGGGCCAACGCCCGGCAGGCAGCGCAGTGCTTCCATTAACTGCGTGAGCAGCGGACTGGTTTGCATCAGAATGGCATCTTGAAGCCCGGCGGCAGTTGCATACCGCTGGAAACAGAGGCCATTTTCTCTTTCTGGGTTTCGTCGATACGGCGCGCGGCATCGTTAAACGCGGCGGCAACCAGATCTTCCAGCATATCTTTGTCGTCTTCGAGCAGGCTTGGGTCGATTTCCACGCGGCGGCAGTTGTGCGCACCGTTGATGGTCACTTTTACCAGACCGGCACCGGATTCACCCGTGACTTCCAGCTGAGCGATCTCTTCCTGCATCTTCTGCATTTTTTCCTGCATCTGCTGAGCCTGCTTCATCAGGCCACCCAGACCGCCTTTTCCACCGAACATAGGCTTCTCTCTCTTTCACGTTTAAGGATTACAACCGTAAGTCAGACTCACGATCAAATGGGGCGAATACTCTCTTCATCCAGATCGGCGTCGAAGAACCGGCGCAGGGTCTGAATGTTGTTATCCGCGATAATTGACTCGCGCGCCTGCGCGAGCTTCTCTTCATAAATGGCCTGGCGCCACTCCAGCGGCGTTCGCACTGCGGGATTATCATCTTCAATGATAGTCAATTCAACCGGTGCACCCTGCAATGCGGTGAGCGCTTCCGCCAGCGCCTTTTGCGCACCAGGGGAATTCAGATGTCGCTGGCCCGGACGCAGATGCAGACGCACCTGGTTGCCCTCTTGCTCTTTCCAGGCGTTGAGCGCGACCTGCTCTACCAGCTTCGGCAGCTGCAGTTTGCTGACCTCAGCGGCCCAGGCGTCCCGCTCGATTGACTCTTCGGCGAGCTTCGCGGCTAGCTCCGGGGTTTTCTCATGCTCCAGCGCTTTCTTCAGCGCTTTTGGCGTGGCGATCTCTTCCTTCACCGTTTCGGTGATGGTGGTCGCCTTCCAGCGGTAAGCCTCTTCTTTCGCCGGGGCTTTCTGCTCGAGCGCGGACGGTGCCGGACGCGACTGAACGCGCTCCGTTACCGAGGCCAGTCGTTCAAGCGCGGCGTTGTTCACCGGCCGCGCTCTTGCTGGCGCTGCCGGTTCACTCTTTTTTGGTTTGGTTACTCCCTGCGCACGCTGCAACTGGCTGCGTGCGGCAAGTACCGAACTGGTGGCATCCGACAGCGGCACGTTTTGCGGCGGCGGTGTCGGCTGCGGCGGCACCTGCTGCGGCGACATCACCGCGGTCGGGGCGACCGGCGCGAAGGACTGTCGCGGCACTTCCGGCTCGGGCAGCGGCATGCGCGGGTGGAACGCCAGCGCGCGCAGCAGCGTCATTTCAACGCCCATCCGGCGGTCCGGCGCGAACGGCAGCTCTTTGCGTCCAATCAGCAGCGTCTGGTAGTAAAGCTGTACGTCGGCAGGCGGCACGGTGCGGGCAAGTTCACGCATCCGCTGCTCAATGGCGGCCATATCCGCGCCGATTGCCGATGGAGAAAGCTGCAGCATCGCCACGCGGTGCAGCAGGCTGAGCATTTCAACCAGCAGACCTTCCCACTCCACGCCTCGGCCAGCAGCCGCGTTTACCAGCGACATCACGCGTTCGCCGTTGGCGGCAATCATCGCTTCGATAAGCGAGAGCGCCTGATCGTCATCCAGCGTACCGAGCATGGTGCTGACCGCGTCGGTCGAGAGCTTGCCGTCACCGCTGGCAATCGCCTGATCGGTCAGGCTTAACGCATCACGCAGGCTACCGTCCGCCGCGCGAGCCAGCAGTTGCAGGGCGCGCGGTTCGTGGACAATTTTCTCTTCATCGAGAATGTGTTCAAGCTGCGCGCGGATCTGCTCAACGTCCAGCGCCTTCAGGTGGAACTGCAGGCAGCGCGACAGAATGGTAACCGGCAACTTTTGCGGATCGGTGGTCGCCAGCAGGAACTTCACGTGTGCAGGCGGCTCTTCCAGCGTTTTCAGCAGGGCGTTGAAGCTGTGACGCGACAACATGTGCACTTCATCGATCAGGTAGACCTTGAAGCGGCCGCGCGCCGGGGCGTACTGCACGTTATCGAGCAGATCGCGAGTGTCTTCCACTTTGGTGCGCGAGGCGGCGTCGATCTCAATCAGATCGACAAAACGCCCCTGCTCGATTTCCCTGCAGTTATCGCACACGCCGCACGGCGTGGCGGTAATCCCGGTTTCGCAGTTGAGGCCTTTCGCCAGCAGACGGGCAATAGAGGTCTTACCGACGCCGCGGGTGCCGGAAAAAAGATAGGCGTGATGGATACGACCTAGCGACAAGCCGTTCGCCAGGGCCGTCAGCACATGTTCCTGACCGACAACGTCAGCAAAGGTTTGTGGTCGCCATTTACGGGCTAACACCTGATAACTCATGGGCAGGCTCTGCAACGCTGGAAGGTGAATTTATGGAGGGGAATGCTATCACAACCTCACTCATTGAGCGAGGTTGTGAGGAACGGGATTAATGACCCGGGAATGGCACCAGGCTGTAGCTGGTAATACCCTGTTTTTCGAGGCGCTGTTCGCCGCCCAGATCGAACAGGTTGATGATGAATGCCGCGTCGGTCACTTCTCCACCCAGACGGCGGATCAGCTTCACGGTCGCTTCGATGGTGCCGCCGGTTGCCAGCAGATCGTCCACCACCAGCACTTTGTCGCCTGGCTTGATGGCATCCACGTGGATTTCCAGCTGATCGGTGCCGTACTCCAGCTCGTAGCTCTCAGCAATGGTTTCACGCGGCAGCTTGCGCGGCTTACGCACCGGCACAAAACCCACGCCCATTGCCAGCGCAACCGGTGCGCCAAACAGGAAGCCACGGGCTTCGGTACCTACTACTTTGGTGATCCCGGCGTTTTTATAACGCTCCACCAGCAGTTCAATGCTGAGCGCGTACGCTTTCGGGTCTTCCAGCAAGCTGGTGACATCACGGAAAAGAATGCCAGGCTTTGGATAGTCCTGGATGCTTTTGATGCTGTTTTTCAGAAATTCAAGCTGCTGTGCAGTTGCGGTCATCGGTTTGTGCCTAAGTGAAACAGTGTTACTCACGGCGCGCAACGAGTCGGTAAAGGTAACAATTGCTTAACCTTTAACCAGGCGCACCTGTGCTCGAAAACGGTCGAATTTACTGGCTGTACGCAATAATTGCAACAGCCATGATGAGGCTTCAGTGCTTTTGTTGCTTTTCATCAACCACGGGGATCCGCCACATAAAGATAAGCAGACAGGTCAGGATCGCCAGCAGCAGAATGCGTACCCACATCATTTTCACCAGCCATAATGAAATGGCGAAGGTGATGAGGATCACCGCGATCGCGCGCGGCTTCGCGCCGGGCGGCATGGCCCGGTGTTTTTGCCAGTACCGCAGGTAGCCGCCAAACCATGAGCGGTAGAGCAGCCAGTGGTGAAAGCGCGGCGATGAACGGGCGAAGCACCAGGCCGCCAGCAGGATAAACGGCGTGGTCGGTAACAGGGGTAAAACAACGCCCAGCGTGCCCAGCACTACCGCGAGCCAGCCAATGATGATTAAAATAGTACGCTGCATAATGCGAATCGTTATCAAACTGAACGGCTACTTTACCACTGGAGAGCGTTTTGAAAACAGCCTTGCTTCTTGAGACGCTACAAAATCAACTGTTCGCCTTGCGCGCGCAGGCCACGCCGCTGATGGGACACGCCACGCTGAAGCCGCGCTTTGACCGACAGCTTTTTCGTACCCGCAGCACGTTAATTCAGGATTATCTGGCGGAGACGCAAACGAATCTTGATGAGTTACGCCATGCGGTGGAGAACGCACAGCAGGAACAGGTGGCCTGGCTGGCGGAGCATCTCGCCGAGCAGATTACTGCTTTACATCGCGAAATCGCCGCCTGGCCGCTGCGCGCCTGGGACAGCGCCTCGCCGGGGCTCGGCAAATGGCAGCGCAAGCGGCTGGAGAACCAGGAGTTTGAACGCCGCCTGTTTGAGATGAAGCGCGAGCGCGAAGCCCGACTGAACAACAGCGAAACGCTGGAAGAGCAGCAGCTATTGATGCGCGAGATAAGCGCCCTCGAAGGCCGTATTGCCCGCTGCCGACAGGCGCGGGATGAGATCGAGCGCGTCATTGAACGTTTGACCCGTTAACAGGAGCCACAAAGATGTCACTGGAAAATGCACCCGACGAGGTCAAGCTGGCCGTCGATTTGATTATGCTGCTGGAGAATCATGAGATCCCGGCGGAGACGGTGCTGAAGGCGCTGGAGATTGTGCGACGGGATTTTGAGGGGAAATTACCCTCACCCCAGCCCTCTCCCTGAGGGAGAGGGAGAAAATCGTTCCCTCGCCCCTGAGAGCAGAGGGAAAATAGATTATGCCGGAGTCGGATCGTCACCCTTAATCTCGCGCTTCACTTCCGTATGCTCTTCACCTTTTTCGTTACGCAGGTGAACCTCAAGCTGGTTGAAGGCGATGTTAATGTCATTTTCACGGCACAGGCGGTCGATCGCGCGGTTCAGTTCGTCGACAGTGTAGCTGCGATCGCGCAGCTCACGCACGTACAGGCGCAGCTCGTGGTCCAGCGTGCTCTGGCCGAAGGTGGTGAAGAACACCGCAGGAGCCGGATCGTGCATGACTTTCGGATGTTCAGACGCCGCCTTCAGCAGCACCTCTTTCACCTTGTCCAGATCGGAACCGTAGGCCACGCCGAGGCGGATCACCACGCGGGTGGTCGTATCGGAGAGCGACCAGTTGATCAGGCGCTCGGTCACGAATGCTTTGTTCGGGATGATCACCTCTTTACGGTCAAAGTCGGTAATGGTGGTCGCACGAATACGGATCTTGCTGACGGTGCCGGAGAAGGTGCCGATGGTGACGGTATCGCCGATACGCACCGGACGTTCGAACAGGATGATCAGGCCGGATACGAAGTTCCCGAAGATCTCCTGCAGGCCGAAACCAAGACCGACCGAGAGCGCTGCCGCCAGCCACTGCAGTTTGTCCCATGAAACACCCAGCGAACCAAAGACCGTCATCGCACCCGCGATAATGATCACGTAGTTCAGGATAGTGGTGATGGCGTAAGACGCCCCCTGACGCAGGTTCAGGCGGGACAGCACCAGCACTTCCAGCAGCCCCGGCAGGTTGCGGATCAGCGCCCAGGCGACCACCAGCGACACCAGCGCAAAGAGCAGGCTGCCCATGGTCACGCTTTTCATCACCGTCACACCCGCCTCGGTGCCGCTGTACTGCCAGAGCTTGACGCTGTCGAGGTACGCAAAGACGGTGATTAAATCAGACCAGATGGCCCAGAACATCACCCCAAACAGCGCCACCATCACCAGCATCGTGATACGCATGGTTTGCTGGTTGACCTGCTCCAGCGCAATGGTCGGCTCTTCCTGCGGCTCCGCGCCTTCTGCCCCCTCTTTCACCTGATGCTGACGACGCGCGATCGCACGGCGATAGGCGATACGCCGCGCCGCCACGCTCAACCCGCGCAGCACGGTCTGGAATAGCAGATTCCAGACAATCACCAGATAAACCGTTTCGATCCAGCGGCCTGACAGGCGCAGCGTGGTATAGAAGTAGCCCGTTGCCGTCAGTACCATCAGCGCCAGCGGAATGATCGCCAGCACCGTTACGGTCGCCAGACGAAGGTTGTGGGACTCTTTATCACGCCAGCTGTCGCGGCACATCGGCCACATCAGAACGGCAATCAGCAGCAGGTTCAGCAGAATAACCAGCTGCCCCAGCACGTCGTCCATCAAATGCAGCGGTGAGAGTTCAGACACGACAGACCAGAAGTGCAGCGGCAGCAGCGCGAGGCTGATGCGCACAATCTGGCGACGCCAGTGGCTGGTAAGTTGTTCCGGCATGTTGAAGTGACGCACCGCCACTCCGTCTTTTTCCAGCACTTTCCAGCAGAGACCAAACACCAGCCAGAACAGCGCCAGCTTTTTGCTGAACGCCCAGAGCAGGTCGCTGATGTTGAGCTGCATCGTGAGCAGAATCAGCCCGGCGGCCAGAATCAGCAGGCAGACCGGCAGCGCGCGGATCAGATCAATCAGGATCGCTTTCGGGGTGTGCAGCTGGCTGTCGTTACGCAGTTGTCCCACTTCCGACGCCAGCCTGGCCTGATACTGTTTCAGCCATTTCAAACGCCAGCGGATCAGACCCGCAATCAGCAACAGCGGCAGGCCCGCGAGGAAGGCAATCATCACCGCAGGCCAGGCTTTTTCCCAGTTGACGGTGATTTTCATGCTCTTGATTTGCGACTTCAGCGTCTCAGGGAAGGATTTGACCCAGTCCCAGTCCATCGGCTTGTTGCTGTTCACCCAGAAAATCTGCTGGGTCAAAATCTCCTGCAGGCTTTTCGAGACGCTCACCAGCTGCTGCTGGTTGATCTGCAGGTTAATGGCCATCATCAGCTGATTGCCCAGCTGTTTGTTGAGCTGGTCGAGCAGCTCGCGACGCATATCGACGACCTGCAGCAGCGCGTCGTGAACCTCCGGGTTCACCTCGCTGGAATGGCCCTCTTCCACTTTCGCGACAAAGTTATCGCTCTGGAAAAGCGCATCGCGCTGCTGGTTGACGTCAAACTGTTCCAGACGTAAATCCGCGATGCGGTTGGTCATGTCCTCCAGCTCGTCGGCGGACGGCAGCGTCTGCTGCTGCTGGTACAAAATTCGCGACAGCAGAAGGCTCCCTTTCAGAACCGCAATCTGCTCTTTAATGTTACGTTCCGCCTGCAGCGCGCGATCCAGCCAGTTTTTGACTTTAATATTCTGCTGCACCAGCGAGTTACCGCTTTCGGTGGCCTGAATCAGACGCTCACTTAACTGATGGTTGAGCTCAAGCTCCTGCTTCACCAGCGGGTTGGCCTGAATGCGGGCGGTTTCGTCTGGCGATACGGCTTCCTGAGCGGTTTTTTCCGTCAGCGTCAGGCGTTTGCTGTTTACCGCCTCCTGCAACAGCTGGAGCTGGTGTTCAAGACGATTAATGTTGGCGGTGACGTAATCACGCTGTTTTTGCAGCGTATCCTGCAGCACCGTATTGCCTTCAAGGCTCTTGCGCTGCTGTTCAATTTCCGCATTAAGCAACGTCTGCTGAATCAACAACAACGTTTGCTGCGTAGCGCGTAACGCGCCATCTCCCACAGCTGTCCCATTCAGGCGGTTGCGGATCTGCTGAAGCTGCTGAGACGCGGTGTACATCGCGTTTTGCACGCGCTCAGGCTGCGTTTGCAGCGAGACAAGCTGGCTGTTATAGGTGGCGAGATCGGACTGCGCGGTCTGGAGATCGTCCAGCAACTGCGCCACACGCGACTCCAGCTGACGCAGCGAGAGCGTCGCAAGCGTTTTGCGGGTTTCGTCATCGTTATCGACGTCGCTCAGCGCGCTCAGCGCCTCTGTCGCCTTGCGCATGTTGTCCGGGGCCTGCGCGACCTTCTGGCGAAGCTGAGCCGTTTCTGCTTTTACGCGTTCAATTTTATCCAGCGTTTCCAGCGTTTCCGTCAGATCCTGTTGGACGAGTTTCTCCTGAGGCGACAGCTCTTTTTGTTTATTCAGCGTATCAAGCTGCGCCTGAACATCGGCACGCGAAGGGATATCGCTGGCGTTATCTGCGCGAGCATACGAAAGCGGCGCGGAAGCCAGGAAAAACAGCATAGCAAAAAATAATGCAAGAACAGGATGTTGCGAGCGTTTGGTGTGCAGCATAGTCGTGAGTATGATGTGAGAAATGACCGAAAATAGTCCGGCGTGAAGAATATCACGCCCGCTGAAAGCAGAATAGCAAGAACATGAACCTCCAGGATAAATCCTGGCGACGGTCAGGCAGGAACGGAGTGGGTTTCGTCACGCAGCGTCGGGCAAAATTGCAACATCTCCAGCAAAATGGCGACGTAGCTACGCGCTTCGTTTTTAAGATCAAAAGATTGTGGCGCAAATAGCCAGTTCTCCATCAGCCCGGAGACATAGCTACGTAACAGGATGGCGGCGCGTCGCGTCAGCAGGTTGGCCGGTAACGTTTTTGCCTGAATACATTGCGTTAGCGTCTGTTCGATACGGTCATAGCTCTCCAGACACAGGCTACGCTGCGCCTGCTGGACGACCGCCATTTCGCCCACGAACTCGCATTTATGAAAAATAATTTCCATCATTAGCCTGCGACGTTCTTCAACTACCGTTGCTTCAAGGATATATACTAGAATTTCTCTTAATACTGAGAGTGGATCGTCGGGGAATTTTGCCCGATACTCAGTCTCTAGATCGCTAATGTTGGATTCTGAAAGCTCCCAGATTTCACCAAACAGATCTGACTTGTCTTTGAAATGCCAGTAAATCGCTCCCCGCGTGACGCCCGCGGCCTGAGCAATCTGCGCCAGCGAGGTTGATGACACACCCTGCTGAGAGAACAAACGAATCGCCACATCCAGAATGTGTTGTCGGGTTTCCAGCGCTTGTTGTTTGGTTTTTCGTGCCATATGTCAGTGAATTTACAGGAGTCAGATTTACATACATTTGTGAATGTATGTACCATAGCATGACGATAATATAAACGCAGCAATGGGTTTTTAGACTCAGGACCCTTGATCAATTTGAAATCGGACACTCGAGGTTTACATATGAACAAAAACAGAGGGTTAACGCCTCTGGCGGTCGTTCTGATGCTCTCAGGCAGCTTAGCGCTAACAGGATGTGACGACAAACCGGCTCAACAAGGAGCTCAGCAGGCGCCAGAAGTAGGCGTTGTGACGCTCAAATCTGAACCTCTACAAATCACCACAGAATTACCAGGCCGTACGAGTGCTTACCGCATTGCGGAAGTGCGTCCTCAGGTGAGCGGTATTATCCTGAAACGTAACTTCACGGAAGGCGGTGATGTGAAAGCCGGTGAGTCTCTGTATCAGATTGATCCAGCAACCTATCAGGCGTCTTATGAAAGTGCGAAAGGCGATCTGGCGAAAGCTGAAGCTGCAGCCAAAATCTCCCAGCTCACGCTGAGCCGCTATAAAAAACTGCTCGGTACGCAGTACATCAGTCAACAGGATTACGATACTGCGCTGGCGGATGCACAGCAGACAAACGCTGCCGTCGTTGCCGCGAAAGCCGCCGTCGAAACCGCGCGTATTAACCTGGCCTACACCAAAGTGACCTCCCCTATCAGCGGTCGTATTGGTAAATCTTCCGTGACGGAAGGGGCGCTGGTGCAGAACGGTCAGGCCACGGCGATGGCTACCGTGCAGCAGCTTGATCCGATCTACGTTGACGTTACGCAGTCCAGCAATGATTTCCTGCGTCTGAAGCAAGAGCTCGCAAGCGGCAAGCTGCAACAGGAAAACGGCAAAGCCAAAGTGGAGCTTGTGACCAATGACGGTATCAAATACCCACAGTCAGGCACACTGGAATTCTCTGATGTGACGGTCGACCAGACCACCGGTTCCATCACCTTACGTGCGATTTTCCCGAACCCGGACAACACGCTGTTGCCTGGTATGTTCGTTCGCGCGCGTCTGGAAGAAGGGACGAATCCAACCGCACTTCTGGTTCCACAGCAGGGTGTGACCCGTACGCCACGCGGCGATGCGAGCGCACTGGTTGTCGGGGCGGATGACAAAGTCGAAACCCGCAATATCACTGCTACGCAGGCGATTGGCGATAAATGGCTGGTGACGGAAGGTCTGAAAGATGGCGATCGCGTGATTATCACTGGTTTGCAAAAAGTTCGTCCTGGCGCGCAGGTTAAAGCACAGGAAGTGAAGTCTGACGATAAACAACAAGCTTCAGCCGCTGGTCAGTCAGAACAAACCAAGTCTTAACTTAAACAGGAGCCGTTAAGACATGCCTAATTTCTTTATCGATCGCCCCATATTTGCGTGGGTGATCGCCATAATCATCATGCTAGCTGGGGGACTTGCGATCCTGAAGCTGCCCGTCGCGCAATATCCAACGATTGCGCCACCGGCGGTGACGATCTCCGCAACCTACCCAGGGGCTGATGCAAAAACGGTGCAGGACACCGTGACTCAGGTTATCGAACAGAACATGAACGGTATCGATAACCTGATGTACATGTCCTCAAACAGTGACTCCACCGGTACAGTTCAGATCACCCTGACCTTCCAGTCAGGTACCGATGCTGACATCGCGCAGGTTCAGGTGCAGAACAAACTGCAGCTGGCGATGCCGCTGCTGCCGCAGGAAGTACAACAGCAGGGCGTGAGCGTCGAGAAATCGTCCAGTAGCTTCCTGATGGTTGTCGGCGTTATCAACACCAACGGCACCATGACGCAGGAGGATATTTCCGACTACGTGGGCGCCAACATGAAGGACGCCATCAGCCGTACTTCCGGTGTGGGTGACGTGCAGCTGTTCGGTTCCCAGTACGCGATGCGTATCTGGATGGATCCGAACAAGCTGAACAACTTCCAGCTGACGCCGGTTGACGTAATCAGCGCGATCAAAGCACAGAACGCCCAGGTGGCAGCCGGTCAGCTAGGCGGTACGCCGCCGGTGAAAGGCCAGCAGCTTAACGCCTCGATCATCGCACAGACGCGTCTGACGTCCGCCGATGAGTTCAGCAAAATTCTGCTGAAAGTGAATCAGGACGGTTCTCAGGTTCGCCTGCGCGACGTGGCGAAAGTTGAGCTGGGCGGTGAGAACTACGACATCATCGCGAAGTTCAACGGCAAACCGGCTTCCGGTCTGGGTATCAAACTGGCGACAGGCGCTAACGCCCTGGACACCGCCACGGCTATCCGTGCAGAGCTGAAGAAGATGGAACCTTTCTTCCCGTCAGGTCTGAAAATCGTATATCCGTATGACACCACGCCGTTCGTTAAAATCTCGATTCACGAAGTGGTAAAAACCCTGGTTGAGGCGATCATCCTCGTCTTCCTGGTCATGTACCTGTTCCTGCAAAACTTCCGTGCGACGTTGATCCCAACCATCGCCGTTCCGGTCGTACTGCTCGGGACCTTCGCAATCCTGTCGATATTTGGCTACTCGATAAACACCCTGACAATGTTCGGGATGGTGCTCGCCATCGGCCTGCTGGTGGATGACGCCATCGTTGTGGTAGAGAACGTCGAGCGCGTCATGGCGGAGGAAGGCCTGCCGCCTAAGGAAGCAACCCGTAAATCGATGGGTCAGATCCAGGGTGCGCTGGTCGGTATCGCGATGGTGCTGTCTGCGGTATTTATTCCGATGGCCTTCTTCGGGGGTTCAACCGGTGCGATTTACCGTCAGTTCTCTATTACCATCGTTTCCGCGATGGCGCTGTCCGTGCTGGTGGCGTTGATCCTGACGCCTGCCCTGTGTGCCACCATGCTGAAGCCGATTCAGAAAGGCGGTCACGGCGAGCACAAAGGGTTCTTCGGCTGGTTTAACCGCATGTTTGATAAGAGCACGCACCATTACACCGACAGCGTGGGCAACATCCTGCGCAGCACCGGTCGTTATCTGCTGCTCTATATCATCATCGTGGTGGGCATGGCTTTCCTGTTCGTTCGTCTGCCAAGCTCGTTCCTGCCGGATGAAGACCAGGGCGTGTTCCTGACGATGGCACAGCTCCCGGCGGGTGCATCGCAAGAGCGTACCCAGAAAGTGCTGGACGAAGTGACGGACTACTACCTCACCAAAGAGAAAGACAACGTTGAATCCGTGTTTGCGGTTAACGGCTTTGGCTTTGCGGGTCGTGGTCAGAACACCGGTATCGCCTTCGTTTCTCTGAAAGACTGGTCTGAACGTCCGGGCGAAGAGAACAAAGTTGAAGCGATCACCGGCCGCGCCATGGGCACCTTCTCGCAGATTAAAGATGCGATGGTCTTCGCCTTTAACCTGCCAGCGATTGTTGAACTGGGTACGGCGACCGGTTTCGACTTCCAGCTGATTGACCAGGGTGGTTTGGGTCACGAGAAACTGACTCAGGCGCGTAACCAGCTGTTTGGTGAAGTGGCTAAACACCCTGACCTGCTGGTCGGCGTGCGTCCAAACGGTCTGGAAGATACGCCGCAGTATAAAATCGACATCGACCAGGAAAAAGCCCAGGCGCTGGGTGTGTCCATCAGCGACATCAATACCACACTGGGCGCGGCCTGGGGCGGTAGCTACGTCAACGACTTCATCGACCGCGGTCGTGTGAAGAAGGTGTACGTGATGTCCGAAGCGCAGTACCGTATGTTGCCGAACGACATCAACAACTGGTACGTTCGCGGCAGCGATGGGCAGATGGTACCGTTCTCCGCCTTCTCAACCTCGCGTTGGGAATACGGTTCACCGCGTCTGGAACGCTATAACGGCTTGCCATCGATGGAAATCCTGGGTCAGGCTGCGCCGGGTCGAAGCACCGGTGAAGCGATGAACCTGATGGAAGAACTCGCCAGTAAACTGCCTGCAGGTATCGGCTATGACTGGACCGGTATGTCCTATCAGGAACGTCTGTCCGGGAACCAGGCCCCTGCCCTGTACGCCATTTCACTGATCGTGGTCTTCCTGTGTCTGGCGGCACTGTATGAGAGCTGGTCGATTCCGTTCTCCGTTATGCTGGTTGTTCCACTGGGGGTTATCGGCGCGCTGCTTGCCGCAACGTTCCGTGGATTAACCAACGACGTTTACTTCCAGGTGGGCCTGCTGACAACCATTGGCTTGTCGGCGAAGAACGCGATACTTATCGTGGAATTCGCCAAAGATCTGATGGAGAAAGAAGGCAAAGGTCTGATTGAGGCGACGCTCGAAGCCGTTCGTATGCGTCTGCGTCCAATCCTGATGACGTCTCTGGCATTTATCCTCGGCGTAATGCCGCTGGTTATCAGCTCCGGTGCGGGCTCCGGCGCGCAGAACGCAGTAGGGACCGGCGTAATGGGTGGGATGGTCACCGCGACCGTTCTTGCGATCTTCTTCGTACCGGTGTTCTTCGTGGTGGTTCGCCGCCGCTTCAGCCGTAAGAATGAAGACGTTGAGCACAGTCATTCGGTAGAACCTCACTGATACCGGTTTCATATGATAAAAAGGCCGCATTTGCGGCCTTTTTCATTTCAAAAAAATCATAAATTACGCTTATTGTGCTGCTATTTATTTTCTGTCATCTTAATAAGACATATCATAATTAACTGAAAACTTAATCGGCGAATTCATGATTTTTTTAATTTCATTTCGCCGCGTAAATTATTAGGAATATTCCTAGCACCACTATCGAACAAAGAAAAGTCCGAATCTGGTCTTCGTCTGACAGTTTACGCTAAATCAATGAAACGTAAGGACGCGATAAAAAATCAGTGTTAATTCGGTTAAAAACGTTCTGTTCAGACCGGGCAATTGCGTAAACGCTCGCAGTATCAGGTTTTAATTGTAATTTTTCGTAATAGCGCGGTGAAATCTCGATCAGAGTGGCTTATAGTTAGAGTTATCAGGAACACAGCACCCGTGCGGCTAAGTATGTTGTATCCATCCCGACATGATGTTCGGTGAGTAAGAAATCACTCAGAAGGGGATGCGCTATGGACGAGTACTCGCCAAAAAGGCATGATATCGCGCAGTTGAAATTTCTCTGCGAATCCTTGTACCATGACTGCCTTGCCAATCTTGATGAAAGTAACCATGGCTGGGTGAATGACCCAACGTCTGCGATCAATTTACAGTTGAACGAGCTGATAGAGCATATTGCAACCTTCGCACTTAATTATAAAATTAAGTACAATGAAGATAATAAGCTCATTGAGCAAATTGACGAATACCTGGACGACACCTTTATGTTGTTCAGTAGCTACGGCATTAACGCCCAGGATTTGCAAAAATGGCGTAAATCGGGAAATCGGCTATTCCGCTGCTTCGTCAACGTGAGCAGAGCAAACCCGGTTAGTCTTTCCTGTTAAAATTATTACAATTACTAAGGTGAATTTATGTCTGATAAACCATTAACAAAAGTCGATTATTTGATGCGCTTGCGACGTTGTCAGTCAATAGACACGCTCGAACGTGTCATCGAAAAAAATAAATACGAGCTGTCTGATAATGAACTGGCTGTATTTTATTCAGCCGCTGACCATCGGCTCGCTGAGCTGACCATGAATAAGCTGTATGACAAAATCCCAACGTCCGTATGGAAATTTGTTCGTTAATCTTTAACGTGTATCTGTAGAGGTTCTACGTCGCGTTCTGGTTTGTATACACCTTTCGACTTACGCTCCCTGTGCGAAAGCAGGTCTCCGTGTAAAACGTGCTCATCCGCAACATTGTTGTGACTCTTATCACACAGGTTTTCCGGGAACGTTCCCTTACTGGCCTATCCCTATTACTCTGCAGTAATGATATCCAGAGAGGTTCCTAAATGAGCACAGAAAAACAGAAGATGATTGCAGGTGAACATTACCGCCCTGGTGATGAGACGTTACGGGGCGATCGGCTGCGAGCCCGCCATCTGATTCACCGCTATAACCACACCGCCCCCGACGCGAAAACTGAACGCCAGAACATTCTGGCGGAACTTTTAGGACAAAGCGCAGGCGCGTATATCGAGCCGAGTTTCCGCTGTGACTACGGTTACAACATTTACCTGGGTAAAGAATTTTACGCTAACTTCGATTGCGTGATGCTGGATGTCTGCCCTATTCATATTGGCGACAACTGCATGCTGGCACCGGGTGTGCATATCTACACGGCAACTCATCCGCTGGATCCCGATGAACGCAACAGCGGCGTCGAGTTTGGCAAGCCCGTGACCATTGGCAATAACGTCTGGATTGGCGGGCGCGCCGTCATTAATCCTGGCGTCACGCTGGGTGATAATGTGGTCGTGGCTTCCGGCGCGGTGGTGACAAAAGATGTACCGGCCAATGCTGTCGTTGGCGGCAATCCGGCAAAAATCATCAAGATGCTCTAAGATATCGGGGAGCCAACTGTTATGGTCTTTTAGCGCCTGACTGTTACTTTTTTCAGCCTGGTGGCTCCCCTAAAATAGGCAGATCCCCTGTATTTTCAACAATCATGAAGGCAGAAAATGACCGAGATACAGCGCCTGCTCACCGCCACCATCGACGATCTTAACCACCGCGAAAAGCGCGACAATCGCCCGCGTTTTAGCATTAGCTTCATTCGCAAGCATCCGGGACTGTTTGTCGCCATGTACGCTGCCTGGCTGGCAACGCTTGTGGTGATGCTGACATCCGAAACCCTGGTGGACTCCGTCTGGCTGCTCGTTGTGCTGTTTGTGGTATTTAACGCGTTCTTCTTTTTCGACGTTAATCCCCGCTACCGCTACGAAGATATCGACGTGCTTGATTTCCGGGTCTGCTATAACGGCGAGTGGTACAACACGCGCTTTGTGCCGACAGAATTGATCGACAGCATTTTACACTCCCCAGCTGTAGAGACCGGGCAGAAAGAGAAGCTGCAGAAAATGGTTTCAACCAAAGGCCAGCTCTCTTTCTATGACGTCTTTACGCTTTCCCGTCCTGCTGCTGTGTAATCAGCGTCTGTAGGCGTCGGATACCTGACGCAAATTGAGAAGCAGAGGTATTACCGTACCCCAGTACCAGACCGGTTTGCCCCTGCTTCGGTGTCAGGTAGTACCCGCTTAACGCCGCGGGGGCCAGCTGAAATGCCCTCGCCTGCTGAACAATCGCCTTGTCATTAATCCCGTCAATCGCCACCGTCAGGTGCATACCGCCCTCCGCCGCCAGCACACGATGCGCGACATGTAGCTCCGCGTTGAGCACGTCGCGCAGCTGCCGGTAGCGTTTCCGATAGAGCCGACGCATGGCGGCAAGATGACGAGCGTAATGGCCCTCTTCAATAAACAGCGCCAGCGTACGCTGTTCCGCACGATGCCCCCCACGCAATAACGCACCAATGGCCGGACGCGCCGCGTTTGCCAGCGACGGTGGGATGACCATAAAACCGATTCGGAGCGACGGGAACAGCGTTTTACTGAATGTTCCCAGATAAACCACCGGCGCGTTGTTGACCATTCCCAGCATTGCTGGCACCGGCTCTCCGGAATACCTAAACTCGCTGTCGTAGTCGTCCTCGATAATCCAGGCCTTATGCTGGAGCGCCAGCGCCAGCAATGACAAGCGCCGACGCGCGCTCAGCACGCTCCCGTAGGGAAACTGATGGGAAGGCGAAGTAAAGATAAGCCCAGGACGCGCTGCAGGTTGTCCTTCCCAGTTCATTCCCTCGTCGTCCACGGGCATGCCCACCATCGTTAATCCCGATTTCGCAAACGCGCTTTTTGCCCCCGCATAGCCGGGATCTTCAATCCATGCGATATCCCCCGGCTCGCTCAATAGCTGCGTGCAGAGATTCACCCCTTCCAGAGCCCCCTCGGTAATAACAATCTGGCTGGCATCGCAATCAATCCCCCGCGACAGGGCAAGATGGCGGGCAATCGCCTCACGTAATGAGGATTCCCCGGCCGGATCGCCATAGCCAAGCAATGCACTCCCTTCCTCGCGTAAAACGCGATCGTACAAGCGCCGCCAGAGCGGAAGAGGAAAGTAATTGATGGCGGGCGTGCCGGGCGTAAAAGCGAGTACCGGCGTCTCCCGTGGCGTCGGTACTGGCAGCTGCGTCACCCGCTTAGCCAGCGTGACGGTCGGCTCGGGAAAATCCTGTCGATTTCCGCGCTGCGCCAGTTGCGCCACTCGCGTACCCTGACGACTGCGCAGCAGATATCCTTCGAGCGAGAGTTGCTCAAGCGCCGCATTAACGGTGTTACGGGACACGGAAAGCTGCTGCGCAATCACCCGGGAACCCGGTAAGCGACTTTCAGCCTGCAGCCTTCCCTGCAGGACAGCTTCACGCATGGCAAGATACAGCGTGCGCTGCAAGGTCTCTTCACCGCGCTTTTTCAGCGCAGCAGTAATCAGGGTATAAAATTCATCGCCAGGTATATTCATTTCCTCTCTCCGTGGTACCACCAGAACATACCTCACTGGTACTTTTTAAGGAACCAGCATTTATTTACTCTGGGATCACTTACAGCAGAGCGGAAAATAACATGAGCACATTCAATCAGTTTGGACAACCTGTTGGCGATGAACTTATCGACTGGCAACCCCGCCCGCACCCTTCCCGCGTGCATCTTAATGGCCGCTACTGTCGGCTGGAGCCGCTGCGGGTGGAACATGCCGATGCCCTCTTTTCCGCCTATCTACTGGCAGAAGATACCCGCAGCTGGACATGGCTGCTGCGTGAACCTGATGCCACCGCAGGCGAATTTGCCGCGTGGGTGGCAAGCGTGTGTGAATTACCGGATCCAATACATTTCACCGTCATTGATAATCAGACTCAGGCACCGGTCGGTACGCTGGCGCTGATGCGTATCGATCCGACAAACGGTGTTATGGAGGTGGGACACGTTCATTTCTCCCCCCTTCTTAGCCGCACGCCGATGTCCACAGAAGCGCAGTATCTTCTGATGCAGTATGCGTTCGACGTGCTGGGATACCGCCGCTATGAATGGAAATGCAATAGCCTGAACGAACCTTCCCGCAAGGCGGCGCTCCGTCTGGGATTTCAGTTTGAAGGGCGCTTTCGTCAGGCTCTGGTGACGAAAGGACACAACCGGGATACGGACTGGTTCTCAATCATCGACAGCGAGTGGCCGATGCTGGCGAAAGCGTTTGAAAACTGGCTTGCCACCGACAATTTTACCGTCGATGGCAAACAGATCAGATCCCTGGAAAGTTGGCGTGAAACGCGCGTTTAGCGTCTTTTTTTACGACCCTGAACGGCTTTAAAGCGCGGGTTCGATTTGCAAATGACGTACAAGCGTCCCTTACGTTTTACGATCTGGCAATCCGGATGACGCTGTTTCGCACTGCGCAGCGAGTTAAGTACCTGCATGGTTAACCCCGCTTCGCATTAAGAAAGCCGCCAAAACGTTTGCGGAAGCGCGCAGCGCTGCCATCCGTCGAGAACGTTTTCTGCTTACCGGTATAAAACGGGTGTGATTTTGAAGAGACTTCGATGGTGATGTACGGATACGTTTCACCGTCGAGCTCAATTTCACGGTCGGTCTTGATGGTCGATCCGACTTTAAAGTATTCGTTGGCACTGGTGTCGTGAAACACCACGGTGCGATAGGCTGGATGGATATCAGGTTTCATCATACGCTCTTCATGTTTTGTTATAACATAACAAAATAATATCCGGGCTCAGTTGAAAAAACAACCCCTGAAAATTCCCACCCTTCCTCGCAAAACGTCCTTAAAGGTCTGCGACAAAATGAAAATCATGACACCTGCGTGCTATAACAATATCATTTCGCGGTAAAATCTTTCGCCTCCGACAAGCGACTCTGTGCCCGGTAACAGGCATATGAGAAAGGAAACAGCAGCATGAAAACCCGACATCTGGTCAGCCTGGTCACAGGCATACTGATCTTTTCTGTGCTGGTACCGATTTGCCTGAGTATCTGGCTGGCGCATCGCCAGGCGGAGGATAAATTTGTCGATGTGCTTGATAGTTACGCCTCCCGCGTGCTGCTTCGTACAGACAGGGTTGTTGATCAGGCAAAAGAAGCGCTGACCCGGCTTCAGGCCTTTGAGGGGCCTCCCTGTAGTTATCTGCATTTACGGGAAATGCGTCGGGTTGCTTTCTCATGGCGTTATGTTCAGGAAGTGATCTACATCGACAGCCTGAAGCCCCTCTGCTCCTCGCTGGAACAAGACAGCGACGCAGCCGCTTTCCCGCCCCCGATGCGCATTACTGCAGATGGTTACAGTGCCTGGCTGACCACGCAAAACGATCTTGGTTTTAACCGCTATATGGCCGCGCTGGGCAAAGGCCATTACCTTGTGCTGATCGATCCAGCCTCGTTGGTGGACGTGATCCCTTTCGGTGAGATCGCAATTGATGCCGCGCTGGTAGGCAGCTCAACACACCTCGTTTTTGCCAGCAGCGACACGCTTGCTCCTCATATCCGCAACATGATTGTCGATCGGGAAATGACCCGCGTTCAGTACAACGGCTCAATGTATATTATTAAGCCTGTTCCTGAACTGGGGTTTAATATCGTCGCCTGGGCGGCGTTAAAACCGCTGGCTGAAACCTGGCATCGGCAACTTCTTTTCTGGCTGCCGTTTGGCGTGTTGATAAGCCTGCTTGCCGCGCTTTTTGTTCTGCGTATTCTGCGGCGTATACAATCCCCACGCTACAGGCTGCTTGATGCGATTAATAACCGCGAATTTGTGGTTAACTACCAGCCCATTGTGGCGCTCTGCAGTGGGAAAATTGTCGGTGCAGAGGCACTTGCCCGCTGGCCACAGCCTGACGGGAGCTATCTCTCACCGGAAATTTTCGTTCCGCTAGCGGAACAGACGGGCCTTATTTCGCAACTGACGCAGCTAGTCATCGAAAAACTGTTTGAGGATATGGGTCACTGGCTACATCTGCATGGCGATCAGCATATTTCCATTAACCTTGCGCCTGCCGATTTACTCTCCGGCAAGTTGCCGCCTCTGCTGAGCCAGTTGCTCAATAAGTGGAAAGTCCATCCCAGGCAGATCGCCCTTGAGTTAACCGAGCGCGGCTTTGCCGATCCTAAAATTAGCGCACCGGCCATCGCGGCATTCCGCCGTTCGGGTCATGCCATCTATATCGATGATTTTGGTACCGGTTATTCCAGTCTGAGCTACCTACAGGATCTGGACGTCGACACGTTAAAGATAGATAAGTCGTTTGTGGACGCGCTGGAGTACAAAAACGTCACCCCGCACATTATTGAAATGGCGAAATCGCTGAATCTGGCCATGGTGGCGGAGGGTATAGAGACCGACGGGCAGCTCCGCTGGCTGCACCTTCACGGGGTGCAGTATGGACAGGGGTGGTACTACAGTAAGGCGCTGCCAAGGGAGGAATTTATTCTCTGGGCGGAAATGAACCTCAAGACGCATTCTACTTAAGGTAGGATTTGATCACCTTTAAAACCACGCCAAGATCGGCTTCACGCTGCTCTTCTTCGGGCTCTTTCACCACGTGATCGGTTAAATGGCCCTCGATCACCTGCATCATCATGCCGTTGACCGCCCCGCGGATCGCTGCCAACTGCTGGAGAACATCGGCGCATTCGTGGTCGCTATTAAGCATTTTTTCCAGCGCGTTGCTCTGCCCCTGAATTTTTTTCAGGCGGGTTAATAACATCTTCTTGTCGCGAACCGTATGTGACATCTCTTTCCCCCTAATTTGACGTTTTAAGCATATCACGCCCTACTCCCCCTGAGTATTTTTCTACTGGGGGGTAGTATTAGACTACTGGGGGGGAGTAGTATCAGAGCACCATTTTCTCCCGGAATGTTCAATGAACGATTTTGCTTCTCTCCTTCAACAGGGCAACGCCTGGCTGTTTGTGCCCAGCGCTATTTTGCTCGGTGCACTGCATGGCCTTGAGCCGGGCCACTCAAAAACGATGATGGCCGCTTTTATCGTGGCGATCCGCGGGACGCTTAAGCAGGCGATCCTTCTCGGGCTTGCCGCAACCCTGTCTCACACGGCGGTGGTCTGGATCATTGCAATGACGGGATTATGGTTTGGTCGGGGCTGGGATGCTCATACGTCTGAGCCCTGGTTCCAGTTGATCTCTGGCGTGTTGATCATTGCGATCGCGCTCTGGATGGCCTGGCGCACCTGGAAAGAGGGCCAGCCGCACGAGCATCATGATCACCATGACCATGACCATGACCATGACCACGACCACGACCACGACCATCATCATGATCATCACAATCCTGGTCATCAACTGGTTGAAGAAGAGTGGCAAGACGCCCACCAGCGCGCGCATGCCCAGGATATTAACCGCCGTTTCAACGGACAAAACGTCACGACCGGGCAGATCGCTCTGTTTGGCCTCACGGGAGGGCTTATTCCCTGCCCGGCGTCCATCACGGTGCTGCTGATTTGCCTGCAGCTCAAACATTTCGCACTCGGCGCAACGCTGGTGTTCAGCTTCAGTATTGGTCTCGCACTGACGCTGGTGGCTTCAGGCGCGATTGCCGCCTTAAGCCTTAAGCACGCGACGAAGCGCTGGCCGGGTTTCAACGAGTTTTCGCGAAAAGCGCCCTGGATATCTGCGGCACTGATTACCCTCGTCGGGTTCTACATGAGTCTTCACGGGCTGAGCGGAATTTTATCCTGAGCGACGCGGCCACCCGCGGTGGCCGCGACTGGCGCGCTACAGTGCGTTCTGATGCCAGCTAAAGGCGTAGCGAAGCTGACGATGTTGCAGGATGAATTCCGGTGAAACGCTTGGGCTCCAGGAATCATCACCGCCAACGCCCATATGGAATGCATCCAGATTGAGCCAGCAGCCCGGCTCATCGCGCAGCAAGTGCTGATGCGTTGTCTCACGAAGCTGCTGTTGGCTGTGGCGACTAACAGAGAAATGGAAATTTCCCTGAAGCACGTGCGCCCCGCAGGCGAGTTCTCGGGTGTCACAGCGCAGGCCGTTTTCTGTCGGGAAAATGTAGGGGGTCTGCATCGCATCGAGCGGCAACGTCCAGCGCCCCTGCTGCGCCGCCAGCTTCCTGTCCGGATAGTTCTCGAACGGCCCCAGCCCCAGCCAGCGCACCGTATCCGGTACCTGTGCAAACTGGACGCTCAGGCCGATTCGCGCGGGCTCGGGAATATCGGACGCCACCTGCACCTGCACATCGCCATGCAGCACGCCGCAATCGTCAATCCGCCAGACCTTATGGCTCAAAAACAGCGCCTTACCGCGATACTCCCAGACGTGTCGCGTGGTCACGACCACGTCATTAGCATGCGGTTCCGCTTCACACATAAGCAGGCGCGCAGACATCTCAATCATTCCGGCCGCTTTCCAGCGTTCAACCCAGGCATTCGGATCGATTTGCGTGGCTTCGCTCACGCCAATGTCATTATCCAGCGGCGCACGGGTAAAGTTATCCGTCAGCGGCGAGCGCAGCGTTTCAACGCCCTTGTTCCACCACTGCGTCAGATTTCCCGAGGCGCGATCGAACCGCCAGCGTTGCTCTCCATGGGTAATGTCCAGCACATCATCCTGCTCTGTGAATACCGGCGGGATCCCGACTGCCCGCGGTGGCGTAACGTACAGCGGCGTAGGAAGCAGCCACTGATCCCACGCGCAGCGATGATTCGCCGGTGACCAGGCTGTTGCCTGCGGCTGGATAACCTCCACATTAAGCCAAACCTCCCCCGGCTCGGCCGTCAGCGTCGGCAGCGAGATTTCCAGACGCTGCTGCCCCTGAGGGGGAATGGAAAGCGCAACCTCACCCTGAGCCAGCACCTCCCCGTCGCGGGTAACCGACCATCTCGCCACGTCGTTGTCGGTGTGGCGGAACAGGTAATCACTTTTCACCTCAACCACCAGCGGAGAGGTACTCACGCACGTAAAGGTGAAAAACTGCTGCGCGCGCTGCGCTTCATACAGCGCCGGATGCGGCGTGCGATCCGGGAATACCAGACCATTCAGGCAGAACTGTCGGTCATTCGGTTTATCACCGAAGTCACCGCCGTAAGCCCAGAAAGGTTTGCCGTTTTCGTCTTTCTTCGTCAGCGCCTGGTCGACCCAGTCCCAGACGAACCCGCCCTGCAGGCGCGGATGACTGCGAAATGCCTGCCAGTATTTGGCGAACCCGCCAAAGCTGTTGCCCATCGCGTGGGCATATTCACAGAGGATCAGCGGGCGTGTTTCATCCGGCATGCCGATCCATTTTTTGATCGCCCATTTTGGCACCGCCGGGAACGGCTGGTCCTGATCAACGCGAGCATACATCGGACAGACAATGTCGGTTGCCGCCGTATTCGCCCCACCGCCTTCATACTGCACGGGGCGCGTTGGATCGGTAGTTTTCAGCCAGCGGTAAAGCGCATCATGGTTTGCACCGTGCCCGGACTCATTCCCCAGCGACCAGATGATAATGGACGGATGGTTACGATCGCGCTGCACCATGCGGGTCACGCGTTCACTCATGGCAGGCAGCCAGCGGGGATCGTCAGCAAGACGGCTCATTGGCACCATGCCGTGGGTTTCGATATTGGCCTCGTCCACAACGTACAGACCGTAGCGATCGCAAAGCCTGTACCACAGCGGATGATTCGGGTAATGCGAGCAACGGACGGCGTTAAAGTTGTGCTGCTTCATCAGCTCGATATCGCGGTGCATCGTCGCTTCATCCATTACCTGCCCGTTTTCCGGATGATGCTCATGGCGGTTTACGCCCCGAATCAGCAGCGGTTTACCATTGAGCTTCAGCAGGCCATTGCTGATTTCAACCCGGCGAAAGCCGACGTCGCATGCCTCGACGTCCAGCACATCACCCTGTGCGTCCCTAAGCGCAATTGTCAGCCGGTAAAGTTCAGGCGTTTCCGCACTCCACAGTGCGGGATCTTTGACGGGGATCGCCACCGCTAGCCGCTCGGCCCAGCGCCCTCGCTCGTCAACCACCGCAGAGCCGGGGCGTTGCGTGATGCTGGCGCATTTTTCGCCGTTTCGCCACAGGGTGATGACCACTTCGCAGGCTGAATAGCAGGAGCCGGCCAGCGCGACGTCGACGTTAAGCATTGCGCGGTCGCACTCCGCGTTGAGATCGGTCACAACATGATAATCTGCAATCTGCGTCTCAGGCTTATGCAGCAGCGATACGTCACGGAAAATACCGCTCATGCGCCACATATCCTGATCTTCAAGATAGCTCCCGTCGCACCAGCGCAGCACCATGACCGCAAGACGGTTCTGGCCTGAACGCAGCGCTGCCGTGAGATCAAACTCGGCGGGCAGGCGGCTGTCCTGGGAATAGCCAATCCACTGGCCGTTGCACCAGAGATGGAATGCTGAGTTTACCCCGTCGAAGATAATGCGGGTTTGCCCGCCGTGCAGCCAGGCGTCATCCATCTCAAATGTGAGCGAGTAACAACCGGTAGGATTCTCTGTCGGAACGCAGGGCGGATTGACGGGGATCGGATAGGTCACATTGGTGTAGATCGGCGTATCAAAGCCCTGCATCTGCCAGTTCGAAGGAACGGGCATCGCGACGGCATCGGTATAATCCTCTTCTACCCATGCCTGCGTAACCTGTTCTGGTGCTGCAAAAAAGCTAAACTGCCACACCCCGTTGAGAGAACGTTTGTTCGGGGTTTTCGCCTCTTCTCTGGCAGAGGCTTCGTCACGCCAGCTGTGAAACGGCGCGTGGGCCGCCAGGCGATTCCACTGCGTCACCCCGGGGTTTTCCCAGTCCCGACGAGCCAGAAGTGCGCTGAGGGTCAGCGTTGATGTGTCAGACATAATAACCTCTTTGCGAAGCGCTCACAATTTCAGTCAACATGCCCTGGCAACAGAGAAGGGTAAAGTGTGCGATCCTCACGTAGCGAGCCGGATCACAAAAGATTTATCCCCGCGCGATTTTTTCAGCCAGCAATGCCAGATTTCTCAGTTGATGGGCAAGCTCTTCCCGATCAACCCGATCGGCTGCGCGACGGGCGCTCGAATGACGCGCGATCAGCGTGACGGGAAGCTGCTCTTGCCAGCATTTTTCACTCCTCGCCGGCGTCAGCAGCCATTCCACGCTGCGCTCGCCCGCCTCACGAAAAGCCTGCCGAACGGTGGTCAGCGGCGGTGAAAACCAGGCGCTGTCAGCCGTATCATCAAACCCGACAATCGATATTTGGCCCGGTATAGCAATGCCCTTCTCAACGCAGGCGCGCATCACGCCCAGTGCCATTTGATCGTTCGCGACCAGAATGGCGTCAGGTAGTTGCGATCCGGATAAAAGCTGGTGGCCTTTTTCATATCCGGAGGCGGCGCTCCAGTCGCCATGAACCTCGTCAGCGGCTTCAAGACCGGCTTGCACCAGGGCCGTTTTCCACCCCGCCAGACGCGCACGCGCTGAAACGGAACTCTCTGGTCCACTGAGAAGAGCGATGCGCTGATGCCCCAGAGAAATCAGATGTTCCGCGCCCAGCGCGGCCCCCTGCCCGGCATGAAATACCAGACTGTTGACCTGTGCCGAAGGGGAAACATCGAGGAACAGAACAGGCACAGGCAAAGCCATTTTCTGAAGCTGCTCTGCGTCAGGATCGTCCAGCGGGACATTGACCAGTAAGGCTTCCACACGCTGAGCCAGCAGTTCCTGCACCGCAGCCTGGCATTGCTGAACATGCTCCACCATTGAAATTAAGACGCTTGCCCCCTGCTCTGCCGCGCGGGATTTTACCGCTGAGACAATTTGCGAGGGCGCATGCAGGGCCAGATCGGTGGTGATCAGCCCCAGCGTCCGGGTCCGTTTCCCCGCCAGCTGCTGTGCGCCCCGATTAGGCACGTAGTGCAGTTCGGCCATCGCCTGCTGCACCTTTTCCCGCGTGCGGGTGGAGACGTGCTCCGCGCCATTAATCACGCGGGACACGGTCTGGTAAGACACCCCCGCAAGGAGGGCAACGTCATAGAGTGTGATCGCTTTCATGCAGTCCGGCATCGCTTGATAACAAGCCGCTATTCTGGCACAGCGACGCCATTAAAACATGTGAGCGCTTCGCAAAATTAAACAACCCGCTCAGGCTGAGGAACCGTCTCGATACGCGGCTTTTGACGGAACCACGGCAAACAGAGTTGGATAAGCGGGCCGATGGTCAGGGCGTAAATCACTGTCCCCACACCAAATGAACCGCCAAGCAGGCAACCGATAATCAGGACAGAGACTTCAATGGAGGTGCGCACGCTGCGGATTGACCAGCCTAACCGGGCGTGGATCCCGGTCATCAGGCCGTCGCGCGGACCTGACCCAAAACCTGCACCGATATACATCCCGGTTGCTATGGCGTTCGCGACGATCCCGGACACCAGCAGCGCAATGCGGACAGGCAGCGAACTCAACTCAGGGATTAAGGCCATTGAAGCATCTGCCGCCAGGCCAATACAGATAACGTTACTGAGGGTGCCCAGCCCGGGCATCTGACGCAGCGGGATCCACAGCAGAAGCACCGCCGCACCGGTCACAATGATGACCGTACCAATGGTCATCCCCGTTTGTAAGGCCACCCCAAGGTGAAAGACGTCCCACGGATCGACGCCCAGATCCGCACGAATAAACATCGCGGTGGAAAGGCCATAAAGCCCTAAACCGACATAAAGCTGTAGCAGACGACGTACCATTTTTATCTTCTCCAGTGAACCAGAGTTTCATATTGGGTCAAAATGGCTCTATGATTAATGTCCAGTTTCTAAATAGTGGACTGCATATGTCATCTCGTCGTTTCGGAAGCCAGTCTCTGGCACGCCTTTTAGGCCACTGGCAACAATCCTCGTCGCGTACGCCGTTCTGGCGTCAGCTGGCCGATGCGTTACGTCTGCTTATTCTGGATGGCAGACTGGCGCTGAATACGCGGCTACCGGGTGAGAGGGAATTAGCCAGTACGCTAAACGTCAGCCGAACCACCGTTGGCAGCGCGCTCGCCCATCTGCGGGAAGAGGGTTATCTGGAAAGCCGCCACGGCAGCGGCTCACGCGTGATCCTGCCGGATACCCGCGCGGTACCGACGCTTTCTGCGGCCAGCGCGGCGCTGGACCTGTCCACCGCAGCACTCAACGCCGGGCCCGAAATCCATCAGGCGTATACCCATGCGCTGACGGCGATTACCCAGCACCTTGCGCTGACGGGCTATGACCAGCTCGGGTTGCCTGCGCTGCGGGAAGCCATTGCCGCACGCTATACCGCGCGCGGGCTGCCAACGCGGGCAGACGAAGTGATGGTCGTAAATGGTGCCGTCAGCGGCTTTGCGCTGGTTTTGCGCATGATGACCGGGCCAGGCGATCGCATCGTCGTCGACCATCCAACCTACCCCCTGGCGATCGCCGCTATTCAGGGGGCACTCTGCCGACCGGTAGGCGTATCACTGCCTGAAAGCGGCTGGGATACCGACGGTTTCGCGGCAACGCTTGCCCAAACGGCCCCGCGCCTGGCCTACCTGATGCCGGATTTTCATAATCCAACGGGACGCTGTATGGACGCCGCCACCCGTCAGACGATCACCGACATCGCCGCGCGGACGCGTACCACGCTGGTCGTGGACGAAACCATGCTCGATCTCTGGTTTGATGCGCCGCCGCCGCCCCCTCTGGCAGCGTTTAATCCTGGGGCGGCGGTGATTACGCTGGGCTCTGCCGGGAAAAGCTTCTGGGGTGGACTGCGTCTCGGCTGGATCCGCGCCTCTTCACGCACCATCGCGGCGCTCGCTCAGGCGCGCGATACGCTGGATCTCGGTTCCCCTCTGCTGGAACAGCTGGCAACGCTGTGGCTTATCGAAAACAGCGACACCTTTTTGCCCGCTCGCCGGAAAATGCTGGTGGAACGACGGAACAGGTGCGGGGAACTCCTGCGCGAGCATTTCCCGGACTGGACCTTCCATGAAGCCGAAGGCGGGCTTTCGTACTGGATTGAACTGCCGGGGATGCTGGCAACGCAGCTCGCCGCACGGGCTGAGACGATTGGGATCAACATGGGGACCGGCACGCGGTTCGGTCTTTCAGGGGCATTTGATCGCTATTTGCGTATGCCTTTCTCACTTGAACCGGAAGAACTTGAGCAAGCGTTATTGAGAATCAAGCCGTTGTGGCTCGCCCTGAACCAAACCACGCCCTCGATTAAACGGAGCCTGGTGTAAAATTTTTTCGTAAATAATAAAAACAGCTGACTGTCATAGAGGCAGTCAGCTGTTTTCACCGATCAGGAATTAGTGCTGAGGAGGAATCGGGAAACCTTTCAGTGAAATAACAAAATCTTCACCCTCTTTCTTTATTTTTGCGCCGGTATCACACCAGTCAGACGCAATACGAAAGAACTCATCACTTCCTACATTCCAGCCAAGACGTACATGTTTGACGTAGCCTGAACGCAACAGATCGCAGGCCTCTTTGTAGTCATGGGCGGTCGACAGTTGTTGTTTCATTTTCTCTTCTTCAGAAGTTTACGTAGTGCTTTGATTTCTTTAGGAGTAAATGGAGAAACGCTCTCTTCTTCCGTATGCTGATTATCAATATCCTCTTCCGATACTCCCGCCTCTTCTACTGCTTCAAACGCCAGCAGCAGCAGTTTCTCTGTGGTCACGCTTAAATTCTCATTATTTACTTCGGCATAGTGGCGAAGTCTTTCTTTTAGCGCTTCATCAATTTTAACATTTAAAACCGCAGTAGCCATAATTGTCACTTCCCTTCGGAAACCGTGTTTAATTTAATACACGAAGTTAACTTTCTAATCCAGATATATATTTTTTGCTTATGACGGAAAAAAGACACCCGATAATAAAATGACAGTCTATTATTACAGGTTTATGACAATATTATTTCAGTTAAATGAAAGATATATTTCCGGGCTTATAAAAACCACTTTATCTATAAGGATTAATAGCCTGAGAGCAACGCTAACTAAAGCAGAAGATTTTTTTGGGGGGGAGAAATGGGTGGGGGCCCTGCCAGCTACATCCCGGCACACACGTCGTCTGCCCTGGCTGCTTCCTTCCGGACCTGACCTGGTGAACAGAGTAGCGTTGCGGGAGAACCAACAGAGCCCCCATTGAGAGCGTTGTTAACCAACGCGCTGGCGCATTATCCCTATGCCGCCCGTCAATTGCAAGCCATGGGCATCTGGATGCTGGTTTATTGCGCAAACTTAAGCGGCAATCGCCTTCATCTTCGTTTACCATCACACTTCATTACGACCCACTGGAGTGATAAATGGAC
Organism: Enterobacter sp. B79-1; assembly: GCF_057444735.1. Lineage (NCBI taxonomy): Bacteria > Pseudomonadati > Pseudomonadota > Gammaproteobacteria > Enterobacterales > Enterobacteriaceae > Enterobacter > Enterobacter sp. B79-1. The sequence continues at coordinate 205,448 of NZ_JBYAZJ010000007.1, read as the reverse complement.
GAACATGACTCTTTCCCGCAACGCGTGTGGCAAATCGTGGCCTCCATCCCGGAAGGGGTTGTCACCACCTACGGTGAGGTAGCGCGTCTTGCAGGCTCACCGCGTGCGGCACGTCAGGTGGGTGGCGTTCTGAAGCGACTCCCGGAAGGAAGTGCTTTGCCGTGGCATCGTGTGGTGAATCGTCACGGTGCCATTTCGCTTACCGGGCCGGATTTGCAGCGCCAGCGTCAGGCGTTATTGTCAGAAGGTGTGCAGGTGTCAGGTTCGGGACAGATCGATTTGCAGAAATACCGTTGGGTGTACTGAACCCTCTCCCGCAGGAGAGGGTAAAGGCAGGAATTACAGCTGCGTAGGCGGGGTTGCGACGGCCGGCTGGTTAGTCTGAGGCGCAAGCGGAACTTCCGTTTGCTGCACCGGGACCAGATTCAGGTCAACTTTTGTTCCACCGTTGTTAATCGCTTCGTGCACCGTATCGGTAATAAAGACCAGTTTATCGTTGATCGTTACCGCCGCACTCAGCAGGATACGCGCATTTGGCTGCACATCTGCTGGATTGTAAGGCAGTACGAAGCTAAATGGCGCCTGTTTACCCTCGGTGCGAACCGCACGCTGCGCCAGCACTTTCGACGGTGCATCAGCCAGTGAAGCATCAGACAGCGTTACCGTTAATACCGCATCCGGCGGCAGAGCCACTCTTTGCTTGATCCAGATTGTACCGGATACATTTGGCTGCTGAATTGACTGCTGTGAAAGTGTATTAATCCCGTTCGGGTCAGCTGCGGGCACCGGCACCTGAGCGCTCTTACCTGCACAGGCGGACAACGCCACCGCAATAGCTATACCACTTAGCATAGGCACGAGTTTCATTGAAGTCTCCTTATCATCAATGCACCAGCGGGATCGATCCCATCCGATGTCGTTTCATTCACATAACGTATTCAAGTGTGGCACAAATCAATGATTAACGCCTGAATTCTCCCCGATATTCAGACTAATCTACCCATCGGACCACTTTCATTTCTGCGTTATACTCTGCGTATCTTTCGCCACGGCGTTTATTGAGGACGACTATGAGTCAGGCACTGAACAATCTGCTGACATTACTGAATCTGGAAAAAATTGAGGAAGGACTCTTTCGCGGACAGAGCGAAGATTTGGGTTTACGCCAGGTCTTCGGTGGGCAGGTCGTGGGACAAGCGCTGTACGCAGCCAAGGAAACCGTCCCGACCGACCGTCTGGTGCACTCCTTTCACAGTTACTTCCTGCGCCCTGGCGATAGCGCAAAACCCATTGTCTATGACGTTGAAGTGCTGAGAGATGGCAACAGTTTTAGTGCTCGCCGCGTGGCAGCTATTCAACATGGCAAACCGATCTTTTACATGACAGCCTCTTTCCAGGCGCCTGAACCGGGCTATGAGCATCAAAAAGTGATGCCGCCAGCCCCTTCGCCTGACGATCTCAAATCGGAAACCGATATCGCCCGCGCGCTGGCGCATCTGCTTCCGCCGCAGGTAAAGGAGAAGTTCCTCTGCGATAAGCCGCTTGAGATCCGCCCCGTTGAATTCCATAACCCGATGAAAGGCCACACTGCAGAACCGAAACGTCAGGTCTGGATGCGTGCCAACGGCACAATGCCGGAAGATCTCCGCGTTCATCAGTACCTGCTGGGCTATGCGTCTGACTTTAACTTCCTGCCTGTGGCGCTGCAGCCGCACGGCGTGGGGTTCCTGGAAAAAGGGATGCAGGTCGCTACCATCGACCACTCGATGTGGTTCCACCGTCCATTCAACATGAATGAATGGTTGCTCTACAGCGTGGAAAGTACGTCGGCATCAAGCGCGCGCGGCTTTGTGCGGGGAGAGTTTTATACGCAGGATGGTGTGCTGGTGGCCTCGACGGTGCAGGAAGGGGTGATGCGTAATAGAGGGTGATGTTGTGCGGCCTGATGCCCTCACCCTGACCCTCTCCCACGGGAGAGGGAATACACACTAAAAACGGCAACCGAAGTTGCCGTTTTGCTGTTTATTACGCGTTATACGCATTCTCGCCGTGGCTGTTGACGTCCAGACCCTCGCGTTCCTGCTCTTCCGGTACGCGCAGGCCGACAGTCATGTCCGCCAGCTTATAGCCAATAAAGGCCACGACAGCAGACCACACAACGGTGATGGCAATACTTTCCAACTGCACCAGCACCTGGTGAACCATAGTGACGCCTTCCGCATAACCCACGCCGCCCAGTGATTTAGCTGCAAAGATCCCGGTCATGATACAGCCGACGATGCCGCAGACGCCGTGGACGCCAAATACATCGCAAGGGTCGTCAACGCGCAGAACACGTTTCAGAGCGGTAACGCCCCACAAACCCGCAAGGCCTGCAACCAACCCCACCAGCAGCGCACCACCTACACCCACGTAACCACAGGCTGGCGTGATACCGACCAGACCGGCAATAGCACCCGAACAGGCACCCAGCAGAGACGGTTTACCGCGAACGGCCCACTCGCCAAAGACCCAGGAGAGGATTGCACCCGCCGTTGCGACAACGGTGTTCACGAAGGCCAGCGCGGCGATTTCGTTAGCGGCACTTGCAGAGCCTGCGTTGAAGCCAAACCAGCCAAAGTAGAGAATCGCCGTACCGGTAAACACCATCGGCAGGTTGTGCGGCTTGAACGCTTCTTTCCCGAAGCCCACACGTTTGCCAATCAGGTAGGCACCTACCAGGCCCGCGACTGCGGCGTTGATGTGTACAACGGTGCCGCCCGCAAAGTCCAGCGCACCATGGCTCGCCAGCAGACCGCCGCCCCATACCATATGCGCGATAGGCACATAGGAGAGCGTCAGCCAGACCACCACGAAGATCAGGACGGCAGAGAAACGAATACGCTCAGCAAGCGCACCCACAATCAGCCCGACGGTGATGCAGGCAAACGATCCCTGGAAAGCAACGTGGATGTACTGATAGAAGCTGCCCATCAGCGCGGTCAGCTCGATATTTTTCAGCATCACCCAGTCGAAGTTACCAAAGAACGCATTGCCCGTGCCGAACGCCAGCGAGTATCCGTAAACTACCCACAGCACGCAAACCAGCGCGAACGTCACCGCAACTTGCGTCAGCATGGAGAGCACGTTCTTGCCGCGGATCAGGCCGCCGTAGAACAGCGCAATGCCCGGAATGGACATGAACAGCACCAGCGCGGTGCTAATCATCATAAAGGCGTTATCGGCTTTGTCTGCCACGGCAGGCGCAGCCAGAGCCAGGCCCGGCAGCAGTGCCAGCGACCCCAGAGCCGTTTTGAGTGTTGCTATCTTCATTTTCTCGATCCCTATCACTGTGTGCCAGGAGTTACTTACAGAGCCGCTTCGTCAGATTCGCCGGTACGAATGCGAATGACGCGCTGCAGTTCGGCAACGAAAATTTTGCCGTCGCCAATTTTGCCGGTGTAGGCCGCTTTGCTGATGATATCAATGACCTCTTCAAGCTGGTCATCCGCAATCGCGACATCGATTTTTACTTTTGGCAGGAAATTCACGCTGTATTCCGCACCGCGATAAAGCTCGGCATGACCCTTCTGACGACCAAAGCCTTTCACTTCGGTGACAGTCAGTCCCTGAATACCCATTGAAGACAACGCTTCACGTACGTCTTCGAGTTTGAATGGTTTGATTACAACCGTAACCAGCTTCATAAATCCCCTCCAGTCAGAATTCGGTAATGGCCGCAGCTAACACGTAAGGGACATTGCAAGGGGTGTGCCAGAATTGAAAACAGCGAGAAAATGGCGGGCGATGAGCCAGGAATGGGGTTGAATACCGAACGGGTGAAAAAAAACGCACCATGGCAGTGCACAGTGCGTTTCAGTTTTGCACCAACAGGAATGACTGTTAGCAGCTTGCCTGTTTTTGGTGCATCAGGCGCTCAGCGACTCTTCTTCGCGCGCGCTGGCTGCCAGCTCTTCACCTGCCAGCTGCAGCTGGTACATCTGCCAGTAGCGTCCTTTCTCTTCCAGCAGTTGTCTGTGCGTACCTCGTTCAACGGCCTGTCCACGATGCAGCACCAGGATGGTATCGGCATCGACAATGGTTGAGAGGCGATGCGCGATGACCACCAGCGTGGTGTGATCCCGAACAGCGGCTAGCGCCTGCTGGATGGCCTGCTCGGTACCGGAATCAATGCTGGCCGTCGCTTCATCGAGAATCAGCACCTGCGGCGTTTCAATCAGCACGCGCGCCAGGGCCAGCAGCTGTTTCTGCCCTACGGAGAGGTTATTCCCCTGCTCGCCTAGTTTCGTATTGATACCCTCACTGAACCCGCGCGCCAGATCGGCCAGCTGCACTTTCTCCAGCACCTCCCAGACCTGTTCCTGGGTAAAAGGCCGACCCAGCGTGACGTTAGCGTAGAAGGTATCGGCCAGTACGACCGGGTCCTGTTGCACCATGGCGACGCCCTTACGCAGCACATTGTGGCTGAGTGATGCAAGCGGGCGTTCATCGAGGCGGATCTCACCTTGCGTTAACGGATAGTAGCCCATTAACAGACTGGCGAGCGTGCTCTTGCCGCTGCCGGTATGCCCCACCAGCGCCACGAAGCCGCGCGACGGTACCTCAAGATTAATGTCCTGTAAGACAAGCTGGTCATCGCGGTAAGCAAACGAGACCTTATCAAAGGCAATCGAGCCGCTTTGCAGAGGACGTTCATCATCGCCATAGGTTTGACGCGGTCTGTCCATCAGCTCGAACACGCGTTCACCGGCGACCACCGCCTGTTGCAGCATCGATTGCTGGGTAGTGAGCTCAATCAGGGGTTCGTTAAGGCGCCCCAGATAGCTGATGAAGGCATAGAGCACCCCAACCTCAATGGTTCCACGCGTTGTCAGCCCAAACAGCATCAGCAGGCCACAGAGGACCAGCGCCGAGAACAGGCTAAGCAATGGACGCAGCAGGAAGCCGTCCAGACGTAACGTCTGCATACGCGCCATATAGTGCGAACGGCTGGCTTCGCCCATGCGCTCGCCAAAGCGCGCCTGCTGGCGGAACTGCTGGATGACGCTCATGCCGTTGATCACTTCATTGAAGCCATCATTGATGTCGGCCAGATAAGCGCGCACCCGGCGAACAATCGGCGTGCTGTAGCGCTGGTAGATCACCATCACGATCAGCACCGCCGGGAAGATAGTGATCGCCACCAGCGCCATACGCCAGTCGAGGCTGAACATGGCGACCAGCATCGCACCGATCAGCGCGGCGCTGCGCAACACGGTTGCCACTACGGTGACGTAGAGATCGCGGATCACTTCAGTATCGTTGGTCACGCGCGATATCACCTGCCCGACCGGCTGGGTGTCAAACTCGCTCAGCGGCTGGCGCAGCGCGGCATCCATGACATCCGTACGCAGCTGCTGTACCACGCCCACGGCTGCCCTGTTAAAGAGCAGCGACTGGGCATAGTGCAGCCCTGCCGCAGTTAACTGTAGCCCAACGTAGGCCACGCCTAAGCCTGCGACCAGCCCCCACGGCAGATAGCTTTTCGCCACCATATTGTCGATGAAATAGCTGATAAGCAGGGGGCCGCTGACTTCGGCAATCGCCGCAATCCACAGCAGAAGCACGGCAACCGAAAGCGGTTTACGCCATGGAGAACCGTAGGCCAGAAGGCGTTTGAGCGTCGGCCACATTGTTCCGAGCTTACGCATGGGTCGCCTCCTCATCCAGCGCCGCTTCCAGCTGCTGATAACGATACATGTCGCGATACCAGCCCGGCTGTTCCGCCAGCTGCTCGTGCTGCCCGCGCTGGGCGATATGCCCGTGCTGCAACACCAGAATTTCACTGGCTTCCGTCAGCGCCGACAGGCGGTGGGCGCTGATGATTACCGTGCGTCCTTCTCCCCACTGACGAAGATTGTGCAGGATCTGATGCTCAGTACGGCCATCAACGGCGGAAAGCGCATCGTCCAGGATCAGGATTTCAGCATTCAGCAGCAGCGCACGCGCGATCGAAATTCGCTGCTTTTGTCCGCCGGAGAGCATCACCCCGCGCTCGCCGACTTCCGTTTCATAGCCCTGCGGCAGACGCAAAATATCGTCATGGACGCTGGCTAAGCGCGCCACATGTTCAATCTCGTCCTGTGTTGCCGAAGGATGACCGAGGGCGATATTGTTCGCGATGGTATCGGAGAATAAAAACGGCGTCTGGCTCACCACCGCCAGGCGGCTACGCCAGCCGTCCAGCAGCAGGTTCGACAAGGGAATGTCATGAAAACGAATATCGCCCTGCGTCACGTCGAAGTGGCGCTGCAGCAGAGAGAGAACGGTGCTTTTTCCGGCTCCCGTTGGGCCGCAAATTCCCAGCATCTGTCCGGGCTGCAGCGTGAAGTTCACGTTTTCGAGCACCGGATGCGTCGTCTGCGGATAGCTAAACGACTGAATATCGGCTTTTACGGTCCCGCGCCCGTCGGGAACGGCTTCGCTGCCGTCCTTCACCACCGGCGCTTCCGCCAGCATCGCGCGAATACGGCTGTACGCGGCGCTGCCGCGCTCAACGATGTTAAACATCCACGCCAGCGCCAGCATCGGCCAGATCATCAGCCCCAAATACATGGCAAAGCTGGTCAACTGACCGAGGGTCATGGAACCCTGCACCACCATCCAGCTCCCGCCGCCAATCGCCAGCATATTCGCCATGCCGATGGCGATATAGATCGTCGGGTCAAACCGGGCGTCAATACGCGCCACGCGCATGTTTTTCGCGCCGGTATCCGCCGCATCAGCGGCAAACAGTGCGGACTGCCTGTCTTCCAGGCCGAAGGCTTTGATCATGCGGATGCTGGTCATACTCTCCTGGGTGCGATCGTTGAGCGATGAAAACGCCGCCTGCGCCAGCTTGAAACGCTCGTGAAGCTTTTCACCGTAGCGGTTGATCGCCAGCGCCATCAGCGGCATTGGCAGCAGCGCCAGCAGGGTCAGTTGCCAGCTAATCTGGGTCGACATCACAATCAACACCGCGCAGCCCATGACCAGTGAATCCACCAGCGTCAGCACCCCTTCCCCGGCGGCAAAGACCACGCGGTCCACGTCGTTGGTGGCGCGTGCAATGAGGTCACCGGTCCGGTGGCGCAGATAAAATTCAGGATGCTGGCGGCTCAGCTGGCGGTAAAAATCTTCACGCAGCTCAACGGCCAGCTGATAGGACGCACCGAATAAGAGCACGCGCCAGACGTAGCGCAGCAGGTATACAATCACCGCGGTCAGCACCAGCGTGCCGACCCACATCAACACCCGTGCGGTGGTGTAATGCTGTTCGGTGACGCCATCCACGACGTACCCCACCACTTTCGGCGGGATCAGCTGCAGGATGGCAATGATAATAAGCAGGCATACCGCGCCGAGGTAGCGTTGCCACTCCCGACGAAAGTACCAGCTTAATTGGGCAAATAATCGCACGCGGTTAGTTCCTGAAGGTATTTTTCGAAGTTATTCAATGGGTAATGCTGTGGTGTATTTTATCTGTTCCATCGCGAAACTTGAGGTGACATCCGACAAGCCCGGTACGCTGTTGACCAGCCGCTTGTAGAAATCATCATAGCGCTTCATGTCGGCCACCTGGACGCGCATCAGGTAATCGTATTCTCCCGCCATACGCCAGAAGCCGAGCACCTCGGGCATCTCAGAAACCTGAGTGACAAAGCGGCAATACCATTCGCTGCTGTGGTGCTGCGTTTTTATCAGGACAAAGGCCGTCAGTCCAAGCCCCAGTTTTTCGGGATCTAATAACGCCACACGGCCCAGCAGCACGCCGTCATCTTCCAGCTTCTTGAGGCGTTTCCAGCACGGTGTGGTGGTCAGATTAACGGCATCTGCTAACGCCTGCAAAGAGAGGGTGCAGTCCGTTTGCAACAATGAAAGCAGCTTGCGGTCAATTTTATCTAGCATACCCACCTCGCAGAGAAAATTTTTCTCCCTACATTCTATTTTAAAGGCCAGATAGCAACAATTTTTTCTGTGCTTTTCGCTATGCTAGGCACAAAATGACAAACGGATAACTACGATGAATAGCACCTGGGTTAAACATGCGATCAGCGAAATCAATGCCGACTATCAGCGCTCGGCGGATACGCACCTGATTCGCCTTTCCCTGCCGGGATTTGACGGCATTCAGCTCTATCTGAAAGACGAAAGCACTCATCCTACCGGTAGCCTGAAGCATCGTCTGGCACGTTCCCTGTTCTTATACGGTTTATGTAACGGCTGGATTAAAGAAGGCACCACTATCATTGAATCCTCATCCGGTTCAACGGCGGTGTCTGAAGCCTATTTTGCCCGCCTGCTGGGCCTGCCGTTTATCGCTGTCATGCCGTCCTGCACTGCCAGACGCAAAATCGAACAGATCGAATTTTACGGCGGACGCTGCCACTTTGTGGAAAGCGCCTGCGAAATCTACGCCGCCTCTGAAATGCTGGCGCGCGAGCTGAACGGCCACTATATGGACCAGTTCACCTTCGCCGAGCGCGCCACCGACTGGCGCGGCAATAACAACATTGCCGACAGTATTTTCCGCCAGATGACCCACGAGCCGCACCCGGTTCCGTCGTACATTGTAATGAGCGCCGGTACGGGCGGCACGTCTGCCACTATCGGCCGCTACATCCGCTGTCAGGGCTACGATACCCAGCTGATGGTGGTTGACCCCCAGAACTCCGTGTTCCTCGACTTCTGGCAAAACCGCGATGCCGGTCTGCGCAGCCCGATAGGGAGCAAAATTGAAGGCATCGGCCGCCCGCGCGTGGAGCCCTCTTTCATCCCCGACGTTGTGGATGAGATGATGCGCGTGCCGGATGCCGCCAGCGTGGCCACCGCACACTGGCTAGAAACGCAGCTGGGGCGCAAAGTGGGCGCGTCGACGGGCACCAATATGTGGGGCGCACTGCAGCTTGCCGCACGTATGCGCGAAGAGGGCCGCACCGGTTCCATCGTCACGCTGCTGTGCGACAGCGGCGAGCGTTATCTTGAGACCTACTACAACGCGGAATGGGTGCAGGCCAACATCGGCGATATCGCCCCGTGGAAAGCGCAGATTGCACAGCTTGTGAAATAAAAAAAGCCAGACCGAAGTCTGGCTTGCTGGAAGGGTCTCACTATTCGGGGGAATACGGGAGGTTGTTATTGTCCAGCCAATGCGTCAAAAAATGGGACACTGCTTCATTGCCGCAGTGTCCGATAACCGGCAGATGGGGAAGTTCCGCTTTTAACTGCGCCATCGCGTTCCCCATAATCAGACCGCGACCGACGCTGCCCAGCATCTCGCGGTCGTTCATGGCATCGCCAAACGCCATACAATCCTGCATCGTTAAGCCCAGGTGGTCGCTCAGAACCGCCAGGGCTGAACCTTTGTTACAGCCCACCGGCAGCACTTCCAGACAATCCACCGCCGAGAAGGTCAGATGCGCCCGGTCGCCCAGCGCCTCATTCAGCTGAATCCGTAAGCGACAGAGATCGTCATGATCGCCGCAAAAGCAGATCTTGGTGACCGCATGGGCGGGGATCCGACGCAGATCGATCAGCTGGTATTTAAAGCCGCTGTAAACATGCGCGTGCAATAATTCCGGGATTTCGCTGCCGGTAAACCAGCCCCCATCGTTAAAAACGTGGATGCTGGCCTGCGTATCCCAGGTGCTGTGCAGCACGATGTCCGCCACTTCCGGGTTAAGATCCTGTCGGTGCAGCACATCGCCTTCCACGGAGTGAATTCGCGTCCCGTTGCCGGTGATCAGAAAGGCGTCGAGGGAAAACGCGCCCAGCAAATGGCGCATTTCCAGCACATGACGACCGGTGGCAAACGTCAGGGTGACATCACGCTCGCGCAGGCGCTTCAGGGTACTCAGGGTTTTCTCCCCCAGACGGTGATCCGGCATTAACAGCGTGCCGTCCATATCAAATGCAGCGAGCCGGGCCATGATTACTCCTGAAAATGTGATGCGATTAACTTGTGTATCAGTATCGTGTGAGATATACGGAAGTAATAGTGAATAGATGATAATTATTGTTCCGGGTTTCTTATGCGCCAGCTTAATCGTCTTAATCAGTATCAGCGGCTGTGGCAACCTTCCGAGGGTGCAACGCAACAGGTCACTATCAGCGAGTTGGCTGCCCGCTGTTTTTGTAGCGAGCGGCATGTCCGAACGCTGCTGCGTCAGGCTCAGGAGGCAGGGTGGCTCAGCTGGCGAGCGCAGTCTGGTCGCGGAAAGCGGGGTGAGCTGACGTTTCACGTCACCCCGGAATCGCTGCGCAATGTGATGATGGAAGAGGCGCTGAAAAGCGGGCAGCAACATAACGCCCTCGAACTGGCACAGCTTGCGCCTGAGGTTTTACGTGCATTGCTGCATCCATTTCTGGGCGGCCACTGGCAAAACGATTCGCCGACGCTGCGTATCCCCTACTACCGCTCGCTGGATCCCCTTCATCCCGGATTTTTGCCCGGTCGGGCGGAGCAACATCTGGCCGGGCATGTTTTCTCCGGGCTGACGCGCTTTCACGGCAGCGGCAGCGAACCGACGGGTGATCTGGCGCACCACTGGGAGGTCTCGGCGGACGGCCTGCGGTGGCACTTTTACATCCGTTCCACCCTGCACTGGCATAACGGCGATAAAATCGAGACGGCACAGCTTCAGCGAAGCCTGACGGCGCTGCTGGCGCTGCCAGCCCTGCGTAAGCTGTTTCAGAGCGTATTACGCATTGACGTCCCCCACCCGCAGTGTCTGACATTTACCCTCCATCAGCCGGATCACTGGCTTGCGCACCGCCTGGCGACATACTGCAGTCGCCTCGCCCATCCCGACCAGCCCATGACGGGCAGCGGTCCTTTCAAACTGAGCGTGTTCGATCCTGAATTGGTTCGTCTGGAAAGCCACGAGCAGTACCATCTTAGCCACCCGCTGCTGAAAGCAATTGAATACTGGATCACGCCGACGCTGTTTGACTACGGGCTTGGCACCAGCTGTCGTCATCCGGTACAAATTGCCATTGGCGAGCTTGATGAACTGGAAAACCTGCGACTGGTGAGCAGCAGTACCAGCCTGGGGTTTTGTTATCTCACGCTGAAGCACAGCCCACACCTGAACAAAATGCAGGCACAACGGCTGATCAATATCATCCATCTCTCGACGCTGCTGCACACGCTGCCGTTGAATGAGGGTTTAATCACGCCAACGGAAGAACTCCTGCCCGGCTGGGATATACCGCAGTGGCCTGATTTAACGGATGTTCGTCTGCCTGAAACATTGACGCTGCTTTATCATCTGCCGGTTGAACTCCACACCATGGCAAACCAGCTGAAACAGTACCTTGCCCAACAAGGCTGTGAGCTTAGGGTCATTTTTCACGATGCCAAAACATGGGACGGATGCCAGCGACTGGCAGAGGCGGATATCATGATGGGTGACAGGCTGATTGGGGAAGCGCCAGAGTATACGCTTGAGCAGTGGCTCCGCTGTGATGCGCTTTGGCCGCACCTGTTAAGCGCGCCACAGTTTGCTCATCTACAAGCCACGCTGGATGCGGTTCAGACCCAGGCCGACGAACTGGCACGGCATGCTGGCCTGAAGGCCATTTTTAGCCAGCTTATGGAAAATGCGGTGATTACACCGCTATTTAACTACCAGTATCAAATCAGCGCCCCACCGGGCGTTAACGGTATTCGGCTTAATACCCGTGGCTGGTTTGATTTCACCGAAGCCTGGCTTCCTGCCCCCAAATCGTGAAGAAGCTGGTCGGCGCTGAAGTCAGGCGTTAACATACTGTTTTTACCGTAACTGTCGAGATGATTTATGAAACGTGCCGTCGTCGTATTCAGCGGAGGACAAGATTCCACTACCTGCCTGGTTCAGGCTCTTCATCAGTACGATGAAGTTCACTGCGTGACTTTCGATTATGGTCAGCGCCACCGCGCTGAAATCGACGTGGCCCGTGAACTGGTTTTGAAACTGGGCGCACGCGCGCACAAGGTGCTGGACGTTACGCTGTTGAATGAACTGGCCATCAGTAGCCTCACCCGGGACAGTATCCCGGTACCTGACTACGAACCCGATGCCAGCGGTATTCCGAATACCTTTGTGCCGGGCCGCAATATTCTGTTCCTGACGCTGACCGCAATCTACGCCTATCAGGTGCAAGCCGAAGCGGTGATCACGGGCGTGTGCGAGACCGATTTCTCCGGCTACCCGGACTGTCGTGATGAGTTCGTGAAAGCGCTCAACCACGCCGTCAATCTTGGCATGGCAAAAGAGACGCGCTTTGAAACTCCGCTGATGTGGCTGGATAAGGCCGAAACCTGGGCGCTGGCCGACTACTGGGGCAAGCTGGACCTGGTTCGCAGCGAGACGCTCACCTGCTATAACGGCATCAAAGGCGACGGTTGTGGCCAGTGCGCGGCCTGTAATCTGCGTGCGAATGGGCTGAACCATTATCTTGCCGATAAAGTCGGCGTGATGACCGCGATGCAGAAAAAAACCGGGCTTAAATAGGGTTAATTCCTCGTGCTGTCGCAAAACGGGTGTCGACAGCACGAGTACGCCTTAACATGTCTTACACGATCATCAGCTCCAGCTTTTCTCGCAACTCCCCTTCCAGCGGCAGCGCTTTCTGCGTTTTCAGATCGATACAGACAAAGGTGATCAGCGCATCAGCCACTATCTGCCCTTCAGGATCCAGCGTCACCACCTGGCTCAACACCCCGCTTTTACCGTTTAGTTGCTGAACCTGACTGGTGACGGTCAGCACATCCCCCAGCACAGCCGGACGGCGGTAGTTGATGTTGATATTGACGACCACGAACGCGATGTTGTGCGCGGTCAGCCACTGAAAGCTTTCGCTGTTTTCCAACCCGTCCCAGCGCGCCTCTTCAAGAAACTCAAGATAGCGGGCGTTGTTCACGTGCTGGTAAACGTCGAGATGGAAACCGCGTACTTTGATTTTTGTCTGCATAGCGCAATAGCCTTTACTGTTATTGTAGGATGAGAGGTCATAACTGGTATGACCTCTTTATCCTGGCAAAATTTGGCCGCAGTGCAAGAAATTGCGTAATTACAACGTCAGGTGTGAGAGGTTGCGCTCAACCAGTGCGCTCCCCATTCCCGGTACCTGTTTGAGATCGTCGACCGTTTTGAAAGGACCATATTCTTCGCGGTAGCTGACGATAGCCTGCGCTTTTTTCAGGCCGACGCCATTCATGATGCGGGCGAGATCTTCCGCAGAGGCCGAATTGATGCTGACCCGCGTACCGTCATTATCGGTATTTTTACCGACGTCAGTCGCTTTGGTTTGCCCCTGCACCGGCGCTGCCGCGTCAGACTTGCTCTGCGTAGTCTGTGGTTTAGCGGCGGGCGTCACCGCCAGCGCACCCGCACTCATCCCGGTGGTGGCAATAGCCAGCGTAATTAACAGTGCTTTGATTCCACGTTTCATGCTGTTATCTCCTTGTTTGTTGACAGCCACGCCACGATAGCCGCCGGGTAAAACGGGCACAAACAGCAGATTGCAGAAATGGAAAAGGCCGCGAAAGCGGCCTTTAGTTTTTGCAGAGCGTTACGAAAATCTGCGAGCAGACTCGTAATTACTGCTGCTGAGTCATCACATCACCCAGCTTGATTTTTGCTTCTTTACGCAGGTTGCTCATCATGGCTTCGAAGGCAATCTGGGCATTGTTCTGGGTAATCCCCTGAACCATCGCTTTCTTCTGTGCTTCTGGCAGCGTGCCCGCTTTCACTTCATCCAGCGCCAGCAGAACGACGTTACCCTGCATATCGGTTGTGGTGCCAAAGCTTGGTTTATCCTTCGCAGGCAGCGTCAGACCAAACGCGGCCTGGCTGATTGGGTCCTGACCGGTACGGCTCAGCGTTTTCGCCTCACCGAAGCTCAGGCCAGCGGCTTTCAGCGCGTCCTCTTTACCTGCTTTCAGGTCAACCAGGATCTTCTCAGCATCCAGTTTTGCCTGCTGCTCAGCTTTGTTGTGCTTAACCTGCGCAACAACCTGATCTTTCACTTCCGCCAGCGGCTTAACGGCTTCCGCTTTGTGCTCACTGACACGCAGAACGAATGCACGGTCACCGTCAACGGTAATGATGTCAGAGTTGCTGCCCGGCGTGCCGTTCTCGCCCACCAGACCACCGTTGAAGATGGCGTCAGAAACCGGCTTGAAGTTCAGCTCTTCCGGCAGATTGTCGCGTCCAAACCAGCCTGTTTCAACCGCTTTGACACCCGCCGCCTGCTCTGCACCCGCCAGAGATTCATTGTCGTTGCTCGCCGCATCGCTCACTTTCTGCTGCAGTGCGTAATAAGCATCCAGCGCTTTTTCCTGTTTCACTTTCGCCGCGATATCATCGCGAACGTCAGCCAGCGGCTTGGTCTTTGCCGCGGTGATGTCGTCCAGACGCACGACCAGGAAACCAACGGAAGACTTAACGACGCCTGACAGCTGGCCTTTCTCTTTCAGACCGGCATTTTTCAGCTCGTCCGGCGTGGTCGCATCTTCCAGCCAGCCCATATCACCGCCGTTTTTCGCAGAGATAATGTCGGTGGATTTTGCTTTCGCGACGGTCGCGAAATCAGCGCCTTTGTTCAGCTCCTCCAGCACGGCTTTGGCATCTGCCTCGGTCTTCGTCTGAATCACACTGTAGCGGTTACGCTGCGGCTGAGTGAACTGATCCTGATGCTGGTCGTAGTAAGACTGGATTTCCGCGTCAGACGCGGTTTCCTGCAGCGCAGCCGCATCCAGTTTGATGTAGCTCACGCGGAACTGCTCAGGCGCAACGAAAGTGTTCTTGTTCTGCTCGTAGTAAGCGTTAACTTCTGCGTCACTCACTTGCTGCTTTGCCGCCAGCGCATTCACATCGATTGTCGCTTCACGCACGACACGCTGCTGAGCCACCAGCGCAGCCAGTTCGTCGGTTTCACCTTTGAGCATGAAATCGGTGCCTACAACGGCATTGATGAGCTGCTGAGTGGTCAACTGGTTACGCAGCGCCTGCGCGTACTGATCGGCAGTCATGCCCATCTGGTTTACGATGCTGTTGTAACGGGCGTTGTCGAATTTGCCGTTAGACTGGAATGCCGGGGTTGAGAAGATGGCTTTTTTGACCTGCTCATCGCTAATGCCCAGACCCAGTCCCTTTGCATACTGGTCCAGCAATGCTTCATCGATAAGGCGATTAAGCGTCTGCTGACGCAAGGTTTTCATATAGCCTTCGTTCGCTGCCAGTTCAGAGAATTGATCGCCCAGCTGTTGCTGCATACGGTTACGTTCACCGGCGAAAGCGTTCTCGAACTGCCCACGGCTGATCTCCTGGCCGTTCACTTTTGCGGCATAGTTCGCGCCACCGCCGATAAGGTAACTGCTCACGCCGGTCAAAATGAACGACACGATAATGATACCGAAAATAATCTTGAGCACGAGACTGTTAGCAGCCGTGCGTAAGCTGTCCATCATGGTGTAACAACACTCCGCTGTAGGTGACTGGTTACCTGACGCTGACGGGAAATCCTTACCGTCGCGCGTAAAGGCGTATTGTGACAAGAAAACGGGGCGATTGTCAGCCCACAACTCGCATAAACTCGCACAAATCAGGTCTGGACAAACAAAAAAGGCACATCAAATGATGCGCCCTTGTACTTTTCGGCTTCCCTGAAGCGGGAAAGCAATCAGTTTACTGCGTCTTTCAGCGCTTTACCTGCACGGAAACCCGGCACTTTAGCGGCAGCAATGGTGATCTCTTTACCGGTTTGAGGGTTGCGGCCAGTACGGGCAGCACGCTCTTTAACAGCAAAAGTACCGAAGCCTACCAGCGCAACGTCGTCCCCAGACTGCAGAGATTCAGTAACAGAAGCAATTAATGCATCTAACGCACGTCCAGCTGCAGCTTTAGAAATATCAGCACCAGCAGCAATTTTGTCAATCAGTTGAGATTTATTCACTGTTCTCTTCCTCTCTTTTATAATTTATATCGCACCTGAATCCTTCACAGCGCGACCGCGCAGCAGTTATATCAGGCCTGCCATGACCTTACAACACCCGTTGTTGATGGCTAACCCAATCAGCAATCTAAATTAGCTATACAAAAAAAGGCTGGCAAGTGCGAAATGACTTACCAGCCTTGTTTTTATTGACGCTCTTTGCGCGAGGTCACTATTTTGCGGTTACAACCTGCATTCCGGAGGGTTCATTCTGCAGTGCGAGACTAAGAACTTCCTCAATGCGTTTCACCGGATGGATCTGCAGATCGGCAATCACGTTGTCCGGAATCTCTTCCAGATCGCGTTTATTTTCGTAAGGAATCAATACGGTTTTGATCCCACCACGATGTGCCGCCAGCAGTTTTTCTTTCAATCCACCGATTGGCAGTACCTGACCACGCAGGGTAATTTCACCGGTCATCGCCACGTCGGCACGCACCGGGTTGCCTGTCAGACAAGAAACCAGTGCGGTACACATAGCAATACCCGCACTTGGGCCATCTTTCGGCGTCGCCCCTTCCGGAACGTGAACGTGAATGTCGCGTTTTTCGTAGAAATCCGCGTTAATGCCCAGTTTTTCCGCGCGCGCGCGCACCACGGTCAATGCCGCCTGAATAGACTCCTGCATCACTTCACCCAGCGAGCCGGTGTAGGTCAGCTTGCCTTTGCCCGGCACGCAGGCGGTTTCGATGGTCAGCAGATCGCCACCCACTTCCGTCCATGCCAGACCAGTCACCTGACCAACGCGGTTTTCATTGTCTGCGCGACCGTAATCAAAGCGCTGTACGCCCAGGTAGGCGTGCAGATTGTCGCCGTTAATCGAGATGTGTTTCAGGCTCTTATCCAGCAGCAGCTGTTTCACCGCCTTACGGCACAGTTTAGAAATTTCACGCTCAAGGCTACGCACGCCCGCTTCACGGGTGTAGTAGCGGATGATGCCAACAATCGCGCTGTCCTCAACGGTCAGCTCGTTCGCTTTCAGCGCGTTACGCTCAATCTGCTTCGGCAACAGGTGCTGTTTCGCAATGTTCAGCTTTTCGTCTTCGGTATAGCCGGAGAGACGGATCACTTCCATACGGTCCAGCAGCGGGGCCGGAATGTTCATGGAGTTGGACGTCGCCACGAACATCACATCGCTCAGATCGTAGTCCACTTCCAGGTAGTGATCGCTGAACGCCACGTTCTGTTCTGGATCAAGCACTTCCAGCAGCGCAGACGCCGGATCGCCACGCATGTCTGACGACATTTTGTCGATCTCATCGAGCAGGAACAGCGGGTTTTTAACGCCCACTTTCGCCATCTTCTGGATCAGTTTACCCGGCATTGAACCGATGTAGGTACGGCGGTGACCGCGGATTTCCGCTTCATCGCGTACGCCACCCAGCGCCATGCGGATATACTTACGTCCGGTCGCTTTGGCGATGGACTGACCCAGAGAGGTTTTACCTACCCCTGGCGGCCCTACCAGACACAGGATTGGGCCTTTGATTTTGTTCACACGGCTTTGTACCGCGAGGTACTCAAGAATGCGGTCTTTCACGCGCTCCAGGCCGTAGTGGTCGGTATCCAGGATCTCCTGCGCCTGACGCAGATCTTTTTTGACCTTGCTGCGGGCGTTCCACGGAACCTGTACCATCCACTCAATGTAGCCGCGCACGACGGTCGCTTCAGCCGACATTGGAGACATCATTTTCAGCTTCTGCAGCTCGGCTTCCGCTTTCTCTTTCGCCTCTTTCGGCATCTTCGCCGCGTCGATCTTACGCTTCAGCGCTTCGTTTTCGTCCGGCGCGTCGTCCATCTCGCCCAGCTCTTTCTGAATGGCCTTCATTTGCTCATTCAGATAGTACTCACGCTGAGATTTCTCCATCTGCTTTTTCACGCGGTTGCGAATACGCTTCTCAACCTGCAGCAGATCGATTTCAGATTCCATCATCGCCATCAGGTATTCCAGACGTTCGTTAACGTCGGACATTTCCAGCACGGACTGTTTGTCAGCCAGCTTCAGCGGCATATGGGCAGCGATGGTGTCCGCCAGACGCGCAGGATCGTCGATGCTGTTCAGCGACGTTAGCACTTCTGGTGGGATTTTCTTGTTCAGCTTGATATAGCCTTCAAACTGGCTAATCGCGGTGCGCACCAGCACTTCCTGCTCGCGCTCATCAAGCTCAGGCGAATCAAGGTACTCTGCCTTGGCAGAGAAGTGTTCGCCATCGTCTGACAAAGTGGTAATACGCGCACGCTGCAGGCCTTCTACCAGCACCTTCACGGTGCCGTCAGGCAGCTTCAGCATCTGCAAAATAGAGGCCACGGTCCCGACGGTGAAAAGATCGTTTACACCCGGCTCATCCGTTGATGCTTCTTTCTGCGCCACCAGCATGATTTTTTTATCATGATCCATGGCGGCTTCGAGGCAACGGATAGATTTTTCCCGCCCTACAAATAAGGGTATGACCATGTGCGGATAAACCACCACATCGCGCAACGGCAATACGGGGATTTCAATGCGTTCAGAACGCTCAGGATTCATAGAGCTCTCTCTTAGTTTAGTGTCCGCCAGGTAAACTGGTTATGTCACTGTGCTTCACACAACCATTAACATGTAACCAGTATATGGGGATGTTTCCCACACATTCAACGCCATGAATACGGAAAAAGTAAAGGGGAGATAAAATCCCCCCTTTTTGAATAACTGCTTGTATGATTTGGTGAATTATTCGCCAGATGCCTGCTGAGCTTCCGGTTTGCCGTAAATCAGCAGCGGCTTGGTCTGCCCGCCGATAACGGACTCGTCGATAACCACTTTTTCGACATCTTCCATGGACGGTAGGTCGTACATGGTGTCGAGCAGTGCTGCTTCAACGATAGAACGCAGGCCACGCGCGCCGGTTTTACGGACCATTGCTTTCTTGGCGATCGCGTCCAACGCTTCGTCACGGAATTCCAGCTCAACGCCTTCCAGATTGAACAGCGCCTGATACTGCTTGGTCAGCGCGTTTTTCGGCTCTTTCAGGATCTGGATCAGCGCGTCTTCGCTCAGTTCATTCAGCGTTGCCACAACCGGCAGACGACCAATGAACTCAGGGATAAGACCAAATTTGATCAGATCTTCCGGCTCAACCTGTGACAGCAGCTCACCTTCGTTTGGTTTTTCGGAGGTGGATTTCACCGTCGCGCCAAAACCAATGCCGGAGCCAGTTTCAACACGGTGAGAGATCACTTTATCAAGGCCTGCAAACGCACCGCCGCAGATAAACAGGATTTTGGAGGTATCAACCTGCAGGAACTCCTGCTGCGGATGTTTACGACCGCCCTGCGGTGGAACGGCGGCAACCGTACCTTCGATCAATTTCAACAGCGCCTGCTGCACGCCTTCGCCCGATACGTCACGGGTGATGGACGGGTTGTCAGACTTACGGGAGATCTTGTCAATCTCATCGATGTAGACAATCCCGCGCTGCGCTTTCTGTACGTCGTAGTCGCACTTCTGCAGCAGTTTCTGGATGATGTTTTCAACGTCTTCACCCACATAACCGGCTTCGGTCAGGGTGGTGGCATCAGCCATGGTAAACGGAACATCCAGCAGACGCGCCAGCGTTTCGGCCAGCAGCGTTTTACCGGAGCCGGTTGGGCCAATCAGCAGAATGTTACTTTTGCCCAGTTCCACACCGTTACTGGTATCGCCGTTACGCAGACGTTTGTAGTGGTTGTATACCGCCACTGCCAGCACTTTCTTGGCCTGCTCCTGGCCGATGACGTAGTCGTCAAGGTGATGACGAATTTCATGCGGCGTTGGCAACGCGCTACGCTCACGGTGTGGCGCAACTTCTTTAATCTCTTCGCGAATGATGTCGTTACATAAATCGACACATTCATCGCAGATATACACGGACGGCCCGGCAATCAGTTTACGCACTTCATGCTGGCTTTTGCCGCAAAAAGAGCAGTACAGCAATTTGCCCGAACCATCTTTGCGTTTATCTGTCATGAGTCCAAACCTCTTTTTAAGTTCTTTGTGCCGCACATGACGACGCAAATGCCAATCTCAGACGCAAGCTGCTTAAAGCAGCGTGCCGCCCTACTTTAGTATAGCGGCACACTCGCGTCGCGGGCATCAATTACGATGGGTTAACACGGAGTCGACTAAGCCGTACTCAACTGCCTCTGGAGCAGAGAGGAAGCGATCGCGCTCGGTATCGCGCTCGATCTGCTCGAGTGGTTGACCCGTATGCTGCGCCATAAGTTCATTCATGCGCGCTTTAACTTTCAGAATTTCTCGGGCGTGGATTTCGATATCCGTCGCCTGGCCCTGGTAACCACCCAGTGGCTGGTGAATCATCACGCGGGAATTAGGCAGGCAGAAACGCTTACCCTTCGCCCCTGCAGTTAACAGGAATGCGCCCATAGATGCAGCCTGACCCATACAGATAGTGCTTACATCAGGCTTGATGAATTGCATGGTGTCATAAATGGACATACCTGCGGTAATCACGCCACCAGGGGAGTTAATGTACAGGTAAATGTCTTTTTCTGGGTTTTCCGCTTCCAGAAACAGCATCTGCGCCACGATCAGGTTAGCCATGTGGTCTTCAACCTGGCCGGTCAGAAAGATAACGCGTTCCTTGAGCAGACGGGAATAGATATCAAAAGAACGCTCACCACGTGAGGTCTGTTCAATAACCATTGGCACCAGAGCCATATGGGGTGCAAAGTTATCTCGTTCGCCACTGTATGACATTTCCGTCTCCTGGATCTAAATTGAAAACACCTGCTGTACTGATTGTAACCTTATGGACGGATTATCAGCCAGTCTCATTCATCGTGATTCCATACTTATGGGGTTCACATTGCCCTATTTCAAGCATAACAACCTTTTGTTGTTACGCTAACACTGAAAGGGCGTTTTAGCACTCTTCCTGGGCTATTGGTGTGATAAAAAAAACCCGTCGCCAAAAGGCAACGGGTTTTTGTTCAAACTTTAAACCGTTGGGGCGAAATTACGCCTGCTGGTTCATCAGTTCGTTGAAAGAGGTCGCTTTTTCGGACACTTTAGCTTTCGCCAGTACCGCTTCAACAGCCTGCTCTTCCAGTGCGACGTTGCGCATGTTGTCCATCAGCTCTTTGTTCTTACCGTAGAACTCGATCACTTCTGATGGATCTTCGTATGCAGAAGCCATCTCTTCGATCAGGCCTTTCACACGCTCTTCGTCAGCTTTCAGCTCGTGGGTACGAATCACTTCGCCCAGCAGCAGGCCAACAACAACGCGGCGTTTCGCTTGCTCTTCGAACAACTCGCGTGGCAGTTCCATCGCTTGCTGCTGGTTGCCACCGAAACGCTGTGCAGCCTGACGGCGCAGTACGTCGATTTCGCTGTCAATCAGGGCAGCAGGAACGTCGATGTCGTTCGCTTTCACCAGACCGTCAATCGCCTGAGATTTCACACGGTTACGCACAGCGCCGTTCAGCTCGCGCTCCATGTTCTTACGCACTTCGGTACGCAGACCAGCAACAGAACCATCTTCCACGCCGAAACGCTTGATGAATTCTTCAGTCAGTTCTGGCAGTTCGCGCTCTTCCACTTTCTTCAGGTTGATGACGAACTTCGCTGCTTTACCTTTCAGGTTTTCAGCGTGGTATTCTTCCGGGAAGGTCACGTCGATAGTGAACTCTTCGCCAGCCTTGTGGCCTTTGATACCGTCTTCAAAGCCTGGGATCATACGACCCTGGCCCATTGCCAGTACGAAGTCAGACGCTTTGCCGCCTTCGAACTCTTCGCCGTCTACAGAACCGGTGAAGTCGATGGTAACGCGGTCTTCAGCGTCAACAGCGCCTTCTTTCTCTGTCCAGTTCGCCTGCTGCTTGCGCAGGGTGTCCAGCATGCCGTCAACGTCTTCGTCAGTCACGGAAACAACAGGTTTCTCAACTTCGATAGACTCCAGACCTTTCAGCTCAACTTCTGGGTACACTTCGAACTCTACGGAGTAGGTGAAGTCTTCGCCCAGTTTGTATTCGCCTGGAACGTAGTTTGGCGCGCCGGCCGGATTGATTTTTTCTTTGATGATCGCATCAATAAAGTTGCGGCTCATCAGTTCACCCAGCACATCCTGACGCACGGAAGCGCCATAACGCTGAGCAACAACATTCATTGGTACTTTGCCCTTGCGGAAGCCGTCAATACGTACTTTTTTTGCTACGTTGACCAGCTCGCTTTTCACAGCAGTTTCGATGCTGTCAGCAGCGATAGTAATCGTTACACGGCGGCCAAGGCCTTGAGTGGTTTCAACTGAAACTTGCATCTTGTTACCTCAAAAAAATCACAGTGCTCGGTCAACTCTGAATCTGTCTGTTTTACCGGGATGCTCTCTTAGTGCAGATTCACATTCCCTGTCGCCAGAATCATCCCGAAGACATTCAATAAGACGCGGCATTATAGCGGCATCACTTAGGTGAGTCGAGAACGGTTGGGGCATGTTGCTGCGGCTTTTTTCACACTTTAAGGCTATTTTTAGCCTTAAAATCGCACCATCCGCTCAAAACTCAGACAAAACAAAACGGCCCGGAGGCCGTTTTGAGGAAATCTGCAAGCAACATACTGGAAAAGCTCCAACCGTTGCAAATCCGATTTATCAGGCTATGGTGCCTGCGCCGCGACAAGGCGGTGATGCAAATACCGTATCCTGCAAGCCTTCCCATTCCTTAATGGTGTAGGTGTGCAGCGCCAGCGCATGTACGGTTGTGGAGAGTTCTTCCGTCAGGGTACTGTAGATCAAGCGATGTCGGTTCAGGAAACGCTCTCCCAGGAAACGATCGCTAACCAGAACCACTTTAAAGTGGCTTTCAGAACCCGCCGGTACGTTATGACGATAGCTTTCGTCGACAACCTCGAGAAACACAGGGTTGAACGCTGCCCTTAATTTATCTTCTATCTGCTCACGTATCATCATGAAATTACTCCTCCGACAACGCCAGGATGTCACCCATCCCTTTAAATGTTAGCCGCTTTTACCGTTTCCATTACACCTTGACAACAAATATTTAGCTTTCGTCTGATTTTCTCATTCAAACGAATGAAGTTCACTGTGAGACTCATACGTTTTGTCACACACGGATTGAGAAAAACGGTGAACTGGTCAGTTTTCGGACAAGGCGATGAATTTACATGCGTTGACCACTTCCCCTCGCCGTTAGCGATGTTATGATGGCGACAATTTTTCTCTTTATATGCTTACGATTCGTTGAGAACCTGAAAATGTTAAAAAAACTCTTCTTTCCGTTGGTAGCACTTTTTATGCTGGCAGGCTGCGCAACCCCGCCAACGACTATTGATGTGTCACCAAAAATTACCCTGCCTCAGCAGGATCCAAGCCTGATGGGTGTGACCGTGAGCATTAACGGTGCCGATCAGCGTCAGGACCAGGCGCTGGCAAAAGTGACCCGCGATAACCAGCAGGTTACGCTGACCGCCTCCCGCGACCTGCGCTTCCTGCTGCAGGAAGTGCTCGAGAAGCAGATGACCTCTCGCGGTTATATGATTGGGCCAAGCGGCGCGGTTGATCTGCAAATCATCGTGAACAACCTGTACGCTGACGTCTCCCAGGGTAACGTGCGCTACAACATCGCGACCAAAGCGGATATCGCCATCATTGCTACCGCGAAAAACGGCAACAAGATGACCAAAAATTACCGCGCCAGCTACTCTGTTGAAGGTGCGTTCCAGGCATCCAACCAGAACATTGCTAACGCGGTAAACAGCGTGCTGACTGATACCATCGCCGATATGGCGCAGGACACCAGCATTCATGACTTCATCAAGCAGAACGCTCGTTAATTCTGCGCACTGACCCGGTGCTTAGCCGGGTCAGTTTCAATAAAAACATGTCCAGTCACTACTTACGCATTTTCCAGCAACCGAAATCAGCCATTCTGCTGATCCTCGGTTTCGCCTCCGGTTTACCCCTCGCGCTCACTTCCGGCACCTTACAGGCGTGGATGACCGTCGAGAATATCGATCTCAAAACCATCGGCTTCTTCTCGCTCGTCGGCCAGGCTTACGTCTTTAAGTTCCTCTGGTCTCCGGTGATGGACCGTTATACGCCGCCGTTCCTCGGGCGGCGTCGCGGTTGGCTGGTCATGACGCAGGTGCTGTTACTGCTGGCCATTGCCGCTATGGGCTTCCTCGAACCTTCCACGCAATTGCGCTGGATGGCGGCGCTTGCGGTGGTGATTGCCTTCTGTTCCGCGTCGCAGGATATCGTGTTCGATGCCTGGAAAACGGACGTGTTGCCTGCGGAAGAGCGTGGTGCGGGTGCCGCCATCAGCGTGCTGGGCTATCGACTGGGCATGCTGGTTTCCGGTGGACTCGCACTGTGGCTTGCTGACCGCTATCTCGGCTGGCAGGGCATGTACTGGCTGATGGCCGCACTGCTGATCCCCTGCATTATTGCCACCCTGTTCGCGCCTGAACCGAGCGATGTGATCCCGGTTCCACGTTCACTGGAGCAGGCCGTCGCTGAACCATTGCGTGATTTCTTTGGCCGCAATAATGCCTGGCTGATTTTGCTGCTGATTGTCCTGTATAAGCTCGGCGATGCCTTTGCCATGAGTCTGACCACGACCTTCCTCATACGCGGCGTCGGTTTTGATGCCGGGGAAGTTGGCGTGGTGAATAAAACGCTGGGACTGTTTGCAACTATCGTCGGCGCCTTGTACGGCGGCGTGTTGATGCAGCGGCTGACGCTGTTCCGCGCCCTGCTGATCTTCGGCATCCTGCAAGGGGCGTCGAACGCGGGCTACTGGCTGCTGTCGATTTCCGATAAGCATACGATCAGCATGGCGGCAGCCGTGTTCTTTGAAAACCTCTGCGGCGGAATGGGAACGGCAGCCTTTGTCGCCCTGCTGATGACCCTGTGCAACAAATCATTTTCGGCCACGCAGTTTGCCCTGCTTTCAGCACTTTCCGCTGTGGGTCGCGTTTACGTCGGCCCCATTGCAGGCTGGTTCGTTGAAGCCCACGGCTGGCCGACATTTTATCTCTTCTCAGTAGTTGCCGCCGTGCCGGGGATTTTATTGCTGCTGGTGTGTCGTCAGACGCTGGAATATACCCAGCGAACTGAACACTTTATGCCGCGTACCGAATATCACCGCGCCTACCGTTTTGCCTTACGGTTGTTAACGGTGGGGTGCCTTGCGCTGGGATTGTGGCTTGTCGTACTCATCATTAATGCAACCACCTCTCTGACGCTCCCGCTTGAAACGCTCCTGCTCGACGTGGGTGCCCTGCTCGCCATCGCCGGGATCCTGATCGGGGGACTTCTCGATTTTCTGGCATTGCGCAAAACGCAGATGAGCTGAAGAAAAAAACGAAAGGTTATTTCCCGTTGTAATCACGAAGTGAAATTATAACGGTGGAATAACCGACAATCGCGAAAAAAATATTTGTTGTTTTGTGCGGGATAGCTTCTGGAAATTATTGGAGTCAATTCCAAACTCTATTTTCTCATTAAACGATTCAGCATTTGAAACATTGAATTTTCGTTTTTTAGTTGTCTTTTTATTGATAATTAATTGTTAATTTTTTGTGTATTTTTAACAATGGTTATACCAATTGCCCCTTTTAGGGTATGCTTGGGGGTCCTTTCGTTATAAAGCCCGCGCCATGCGGCTTATGTCTTAAAAAGCGACATAATTTGCAACACTTGTGACATGTGCGGCAGAACCCAGTAACACCTTCCTGACACAGGCCTAATGATGTTTACAGTAATGTAACCTTCCCGTAAAATGCCCCCACACTTTAAACGCCACCAGACTCCGTGGAATTGAGGTCGTTAAATGAGACTCGGGAAATACAATAAAAGTTTGGGATGGTTGTCATTATTCGCGGGCACTGTATTACTCAGTGGCTGCGATTCTGCACTACTAGACCCCAAAGGACAGATTGGACTGGAACAACGTTCACTGATTCTGACGGCATTTGGCCTGATGATGATTGTGGTTATTCCAGCCATTTTGATGGCAGTTGGTTTCGCGTGGAAGTATCGTGCGAGCAATAAAGATGCGAAGTATAGCCCTAACTGGTCACACTCCAATAAAGTGGAAGCTGTGGTCTGGACGGTACCTATTCTGATCATCCTGTTCCTTGCCGTTCTGACCTGGAAAACCACTCACGCACTTGAGCCAAGCAAACCGCTGGTTCACGATGAGAAACCTATTACCATTGAAGTGGTCTCCATGGACTGGAAATGGTTCTTCATCTATCCAGAGCAGGGCATTGCTACCGTGAATGAAATCGCCTTCCCGGCGAACACTCCGGTTCAGTTCAAAGTGACCTCCAACTCCGTAATGAACTCCTTCTTCATCCCGCGTCTGGGTAGCCAGATTTACGCGATGGCCGGTATGCAGACTAACCTGCACCTGATCGCGAATGAAGCAGGCACCTATGATGGTATCTCCGCCAGCTATAGCGGCCCGGGCTTCTCAGGTATGAAGTTCAAAGCTATCGCAACGCCAGACCGTGCCGCTTTCGACCAGTGGGTTGAAAAAGCGAAGCAGTCTACTAACACCATGTCTGACATGGCGGCGTTCGAAAAAGTGGCTACGCCTAGCGAATACAACAAGGTGGAGTACTTCTCTAACGTGAAACCAGATTTGTTTAAAGACGTCATTGGCAAATTTATGGATCACGGCAAGAGCATGGACATGACCCAGCCTGAAGGCGAGCACAGCGCGCACGAAGGTATGGAAGGCATGGACATGAGCCACGCGGAAACCGCTCACTAAGGGGCCGAGGAAGAAAATGTTCGGAAAATTGACACTGGATGCAGTGCCCTACCACGAACCCATTATCGTGGTTACGGTGGCTGCAATTATCATCGGTGGCGCAGCCTTACTGGGCTTGATCACTTACTTCGGTAAGTGGAGCTACCTGTGGAATGAGTGGCTGACTTCGGTTGACCACAAAAAACTCGGCATCATGTACTGCATCGTCGGTATCGTCATGTTAATTCGTGGCTTTGCGGATGCGATCATGATGCGTAGCCAGCAGGCACTCGCCTCGGCGGGTGAAGCCGGCTTCCTGCCGCCGCACCACTACGATCAGATCTTTACCGCCCACGGCGTTATCATGATCTTCTTCGTGGCGATGCCGCTGGTTATCGGTCTGATGAACGTTGTCGTTCCGCTGCAAATCGGCGCGCGCGACGTGGCGTTCCCGTTCCTGAACAACCTGAGCTTCTGGTTCACGGTTGTCGGCGTTATCCTGGTTAACCTGTCACTGGGTGTGGGCGAATTTGCTCAGACCGGCTGGCTGGCGTACCCGCCGCTGTCGGGAATTGAGTACAGTCCGGGCGTTGGCGTCGACTACTGGATTTGGGCACTTCAGCTCTCCGGTGTCGGTACGACCCTGACCGGTATCAACTTCTTCGTGACCATTATCAAGATGCGTGCCCCTGGCATGACCATGTTCAAGATGCCGGTATTTACCTGGGCATCTCTGTGCGCCAACATCCTGATCATTGCGTCCTTCCCAATTCTGACCGTCACCATCGCGCTGCTGACCCTGGACCGCTACCTGGGCACCCATTTCTTCACGAATGATATGGGTGGCAACATGATGATGTACATCAACCTGATTTGGGCCTGGGGTCACCCGGAAGTGTACATCCTGGTTCTGCCGGTCTTCGGTGTGTTCTCCGAAATCGCTGCAACCTTCTCGCGTAAACGTCTGTTTGGTTACACCTCTCTGGTGTGGGCAACCGTCTGTATTACCGTTCTGTCGTTCATCGTTTGGCTGCACCACTTCTTCACCATGGGTGCAGGCGCGAACGTAAACGCCTTCTTCGGTATTACGACCATGATTATCGCCATCCCTACCGGGGTGAAGATCTTCAACTGGCTGTTCACCATGTACCAGGGCCGTATCGTGTTCCACTCAGCAATGCTGTGGACCATCGGCTTCATCGTCACCTTCTCCGTAGGTGGGATGACCGGCGTACTGCTGGCGGTACCGGGTGCTGACTTCGTGCTGCACAACAGTCTGTTCCTGATTGCGCACTTCCATAACGTTATCATCGGTGGCGTGGTCTTCGGCTGCTTCGCTGGCGTAACCTACTGGTGGCCAAAAGCGTTCGGCTTCACGCTTAACGAAAAATGGGGTAAACGCGCATTCTGGTTCTGGATCATCGGCTTCTTCGTCGCATTTATGCCGCTGTACGTGCTGGGCTTCATGGGCATGACCCGTCGTCTGAGCCAGCAGATCGATCCGCAGTTCCACCCAATGCTGATGGTTGCAGCGGGCGGCGCAGTGCTGATTGCCTGTGGTATCGCGTCTCAGCTGATTCAGTTCTACGTGTCTATTCGCGACCGCGACCAGAACCGTGACCTGACCGGTGACCCATGGGGTGGCCGTACGCTGGAGTGGGCGACCTCTTCTCCACCGCCGTTCTATAACTTTGCCGTTGTGCCGCAGATCCATGAACGCGACGCATTCTGGGAAATGAAAGAAAAAGGTGAAGCGTACAAGCAACCTGCTCATTACGAAGAGATCCACATGCCGAAAAACAGCGGCGCGGGCATCGTGATTGCCGCATTCGCAACGGTATTTGGTTTCGCAATGATCTGGCACATCTGGTGGATGGCGATTGTTGGCTTCGCCGGCATCGTAATCAGCTGGATTGTGAAGAGCTTTGACGAGGACGTGGACTACTACGTACCAGTCCGTGAAGTTGAAAAGCTGGAAAATCAGCATTTCGACGAGATTTCTAAAGCGGGGCTGAAAAATGGCAACTGATACTCTGGCGCACTCAACTGCCCACGCGCATGCTGACCATGCGCACCACGATACAGGACCGATGAAAGTCTTCGGTTTCTGGATCTACCTGATGAGCGACTGCATTCTGTTCTGCTGTCTGTTCGCAACCTATGCCGTTCTGGTGAACGGCACAGCGGGCGGCCCGACCGGTAAGGACATCTTTGAACTGCCGTTCGTTCTGGTTGAAACCGCACTGCTGTTATTCAGCTCCATCACCTACGGCATGGCGGCTATCGCCATGTACAAAAACAACAAGAGCCAGGTTGTCTCCTGGCTGGCGTTGACCTGGTTGTTTGGCGCTGGATTTATCGGGATGGAAATCTATGAATTCCATCACCTGATCATGGAAGGTTTCGGTCCGGATCGCAGTGGCTTCCTGTCCGCGTTCTTCGCGCTGGTCGGTACTCACGGTCTGCACGTCACCTCTGGTCTGATCTGGATGGCGGTACTGATGTTCCAGGTATCCCGTCGCGGCCTGACCAGCACTAACCGTACCCGTATCATGTGCCTGAGCCTGTTCTGGCACTTCCTGGACGTGGTATGGATCTGTGTGTTCTCTGTTGTCTATCTGATGGGGGCGATGTAATGAGTCATTCAAACGATCATGGCGCTTCCCACGGCAGCGTAAAAACCTACATGACAGGTTTCATCCTGTCGATCATCCTGACGGTGATCCCGTTCTGGATGGTGATGAACGGTTCTGCGTCTAAGCCGGTTATCCTGGGCGCAATCCTGGTAACCGCTGTGATTCAGATTCTGGTGCATCTGGTTTGCTTCCTGCACATGAACACCAAGTCCGATGAAGGCTGGAATATGACGGCCTTTATCTTTACCGTGATTATCATCGCTATCCTGGTAGTCGGTTCCATCTGGATTATGTGGAACCTTAACTACAACATGATGGTTCACTAAGAGCGGCGAGTATGTTTAAGCAATACCTGCAAGTAACGAAACCAGGCATCATCTTTGGCAACCTGATCTCCGTGATCGGAGGGTTCCTGCTGGCCTCTAAGGGCAGCATTGATTACACCCTCTTTATCTATACGCTGGTCGGTGTGTCACTGGTTGTTGCGTCCGGTTGTGTATTTAACAACTACATCGACATGGATATCGACAAGAAGATGGAAAGGACCAAAAATCGGGTGCTGGTGAAAGGCCTGATCGCCCCTTCCGTCTCGCTGGTGTACGCCACCTTGCTGGGTATTGCTGGCTTTATGCTGCTGTGGTTTGGTGCTAACCCGCTGGCCTGCTGGCTGGGGGTGATGGGGTTCGTGGTATATGTGGGCGTTTACAGCCTGTATATGAAACGTCACTCCGTCTACGGCACGCTGATTGGTTCTCTCTCCGGCGCTGCGCCGCCGGTGATTGGCTACTGCGCAGTCACGAACGAGTTCGACAGCGGTGCGCTGATCCTGCTGGCTATCTTTAGCCTGTGGCAGATGCCGCACTCCTATGCCATCGCGATTTTCCGCTTTAAGGATTATCAGGCAGCGAACATCCCGGTTCTGCCGGTCGTGAAGGGCATCTCCGTTGCCAAGAACCACATCACGCTCTACATCATCGCCTTTGCTGTGGCAACGCTGATGCTCTCTCTGGGTGGTTACGCCGGATATAAATATCTGGCGGTAGCGGCTGCGGTGAGCGTCTGGTGGCTCGGTATGGCGCTGCGCGGTTACAAAGTGGAAGATGACAAAGTCTGGGCGCGCAAACTGTTTGTGTTCTCGATTGTCGCCATCACTTCGCTGTCCGTGATGATGTCCGTGGACTTTATGGTGCCAGATTCACACAACCTGCTGACTTACGTCTGGTAAGTGTGCTGAATTGAAAAAGCCAGGTTAATCACCTGGCTTTTTTTTTGCCCGGCGGCGCTACGCTTGCACGGGCCTACGGGATCGGTAGGTCGGGTAAGGTATCGCCGCCACCCGACGCGGTTTTGCACGATGGTAATATCTCTTAAACAAACACCTATTTACCGCAATTAACACCCCGCCTAAACTAGTGCCTGCTTTTGAACTGAGGTGGCAATGAACGATTATAAAATGACGCCGGGCGAGCTACGCGCGACCTGGGGTTTAGGGACTGTTTTCTCGCTACGGATGCTTGGCATGTTTATGGTCCTGCCTGTTCTGACCACGTACGGCATGGCGCTGCAGGGAGCCAGCGAAGCGCTGATTGGTCTGGCCATTGGCATCTACGGACTGGCGCAGGCGGTTTTTCAGATCCCCTTTGGTCTGCTTTCAGACCGCGTTGGTCGTAAACCACTGATTGTCGGCGGTCTGCTGGTCTTTGTACTCGGTAGCGTAATTGCCGCCCTCTCCCACTCTATCTGGGGAATTATTCTTGGCCGCGCCCTGCAGGGCTCCGGCGCGATTGCCGCCGCCGTGATGGCGCTGCTGTCAGATCTCACCCGCGAGCAGAACCGCACCAAGGCAATGGCCTTTATCGGCGTCAGCTTTGGCGTGACGTTTGCGATTGCGATGGTGCTCGGCCCTATCATCACCCACAAACTGGGGCTGCACGCCCTGTTCTGGATGATTGCCGTGCTGGCGACCATCGGGATCGCGCTTACGCTGTGGGTGGTGCCGGACAGCAAAAACCACGTTCTGAACCGTGAATCCGGAATGGTGAAGGGCTGCTTCAGCAAGGTGATTGTCGAGCCGCGCCTGCTCAAGCTGAACTTCGGTATTATGTGCCTGCACATTCTGCTGATGTCCACCTTCGTCGCCCTGCCCGGCCAGCTTGCCGCTGCGGGCTTCCCTGCCGCCGAGCACTGGAAAATCTATCTGGTGACGATGCTGATCTCATTTGTCTCCGTGGTGCCGTTTATCATCTACGCCGAAGTGAAGCGCAAGATGAAGCGCGTTTTCGTGGGCTGCGTGGCGTTGCTGCTGGTTGCCGAGATCGTGCTCTGGGGCTCCGGCCCGCACTTCTGGGAACTGGTTGCTGGCGTACAGCTGTTCTTCCTGGCGTTTAACCTGATGGAAGCGCTGCTGCCGTCGCTTATCAGTAAAGAATCTCCGGCGGGCTATAAGGGTACGGCAATGGGCATTTACTCCACCAGCCAGTTCCTCGGGGTAGCCATTGGCGGCTCGCTCGGCGGCTGGGTGGACGGCCTGTTTGATTCGCAAACCGTGTTTCTGGCCGGTGCGCTGCTGGCGATGGTCTGGCTGCTGGTTGCCAGTACCATGAAAGAGCCGCGCTACGTGAGCAGCCTGCGCGTGGAAATTCCGGAAGAGGTCGACGTCAGTGATGCGCTCAAACAGCGTCTGGAAGCAAAAGAAGGTGTGACTGAAGTGCTGATAGTTCCGGAGGAACGTAGCGCTTACGTTAAAATAGACAGCAAGGTGACCAACCGCTTCGAGGTGGAGCAGGCCCTGAAAGCTTAAAAAAATGCCCGGTTGAACCGGGCATTTTTGTCTTAATCGCGGAAGTTTTTGAACTGGAACGGCTGTCCCAGCTCGCCGCCGCGGATCAGCGCCATCACGCCCTGCAGGTCGTCGCGAGATTTCCCGGTCACACGAATCTCTTCGCCCTGGATCTGCGCCTGCACCTTCAGCTTGCTGTCTTTGATGAGCTTCACGATCTTCTTCTGCACAGCGCTCTCAATGCCCTGCTTCAGCTTCGCTTCCACGAACCAGGTTTTGCCGCTGTGGACAAACTCTTCCGGTACGTCCAGCGAGGTACCTTCAATGCCGCGCTTTAACAGCTTGGCGCGCAGAATGTCGAGCAGCTGATTCACCTGGAAATCAGACTCGCTCAGCACCTTAATGGTCTTATTTGCGTCGTTCAGTTCAAACGTCGCCTCAACGCCACGGAAATCGAAACGTGACTCAACTTCACGGCTTGCGTTATCCACGCCGTTACGCACTTCCTGGATATCAACTTCGGAAACAATATCGAAAGATGGCATCTTTTCTTCTCCCTTCATTTTTGTTGCGTTGCATAATACCCGCAACAAGGCATAACTCAAAAGCATAGTCGACGGCGCTATACTTAGGCCGTAACACCTGGCGCAGTTGCAGGTGAGGAGGAACAATGAAAATTACAGTGCTCGGTTGCGGAGCCCTGGGTCAGCTATGGCTGACCGCGCTATGTAAGCACGGACATGAGGTACAGGGCTGGCTGCGCGTGCCCCAGCCCTATTGCAGTGTAAACCTGATTGATGAAGACGGAAGTATCTTTAACGAATCCCTTACCGCCAATGATCCTGATTTCCTTGCGCAAAGCGACCTGCTGCTGGTGACGCTCAAGGCGTGGCAGGTTTCCGATGCGGTAAAAGCGCTGGCCGCGCAGCTCCCCCCCACAGCCCCCATTTTGCTGCTGCATAATGGCATGGGAACCATTGATGAACTCAAGAGCATCACGCAGCCGCTGCTAATGGCCACCACGACTCAGGCGGCGCGGCGCGATGGCAATATCATCGTGCATGTTGCGAGCGGCGTGACCCATATCGGTCCGGCCCGCGAGCAGGACGGCGACTACAGTTACCTGGCGGACGTGTTACAGAAAGTGCTGCCAGACGTCGCCTGGCACAACAACATCCGCCCTCAGCTGTGGCGCAAACTGGCGGTGAACTGCGTGATCAACCCGCTGACGGCGCTGTGGGACTGTCCGAACGGTGAGCTGAAAAACCATCCTCAGGAGATTGCCGCGCTGTGTGAAGAAGTCGCCTCGGTGATTGAACGTGAAGGCCTGCATACCTCGGCGGATGATTTACGTTATTATGTCGAGCAGGTTATTGATAGTACGGCAGAAAATATCTCCTCGATGCTGCAGGACGTTCGGGCTTTGCGCCACACGGAGATCGACTACATCACTGGCTATCTACTAAAACGCGCCCGCGCGCACGGCATCGCGGTGCCGGAAAACGCCCGACTGTATGACCTGGTTAAACGTAAGGAGAGTGAATATGAGCGCGTCAGCCCTGATCTGCCTCGCCCCTGGTAGCGAAGAGATGGAAGCGGTCACCACTATCGATTTGATGGTGCGTGGCGGCATTAAGGTCACCACCGCCAGCGTCGCCAGCGACGGTAATCTGGCCATCACCTGTTCACGCGGGGTGAAAATCCTGGCAGATGCACCGCTGGTACAGGTGGCTGACGGAGATTACGACATCATCGTCCTGCCCGGCGGCCTGAAAGGCGCGGAATGTTTTCGCGACAGCCCGCTGCTGGTTGAAACCGTGCGTCAGTTTCATTTATCCGGCCGCATCGTCGCGGCTATCTGTGCCGCAGCAGGAACGGTTCTGGTGCCGCACGATATCTTTCCCATCGGCAACATGACCGGCTTCCCGGGGCTTAAGGATACGATCCCGGAAGAGCATTGGGTGGACAAACGCGTGGTCTGGGATCCGCGCGTCAATCTGCTGACCAGCCAGGGGCCAGGCACCGCGATTGATTTTGCGCTGAAGATTATTGACCTGCTTGTCGGACGCGAGAAGGCGTACGAAGTGGCATCGTCGCTGGTGATGCCAGCGGGGATTTATAATTACTACGAAGAGTAGTGCATAAAAAAAGCCGGGTGGCGCGAGGTAAAAGCAAAACGGCAACCAAAGGTTGCCGTTTTTAATGTTTGCGCCCTCTCCCCGTGGGAGAGGGTCGGGGTGAGGGCATCAGGCCGCACACTACGGGCGATACACCTTCACATTGGCAAAGCCCTGCTCGCGCAGATACAGCGCCTGCAGGCGGCTCATCACCCCGCGCTCACACCACAGCAGATACGTTTTGCTCTGGTCGAGATCGCCAAACTTGGTGCTCAGCTTGTAGAACGGCAGAGAAACCACGTCCACGCCTTCAACCTTCAACGGCTTGTCATCCTGCTCGTCGATAGAGCGGATATCCAGAATCGCATCGTTAGCACCGAAACCGCTCACGGTTTCCACTTCAACCACTTCCTGCTCGGTCTGCTGGGCAATCTCGCGGATATCAATGTTGGACGCTTCCGCCACCACTTTTTCCAGAATGCCGAAATCGAAGTGCTCTTCTTCCGCTTCGATCTTCGCCTTCACCGCTTTCACGGTTGGGCTTTTTGAGATCACGCCGCAGTATTCCGGCATGGTGCGGGCAAAATCTTCGGTGCCGATTTCGCGCGCCAGATCGATAATGTGCTCTTTATCATGGGAGATCAGCGGACGCAGGATCAGCGTATCAGACACGTTGTCGATCAGACGCAGGTTGGTCAGCGTCTGGCTGGAAACCTGGCCCAGCGCTTCACCGGTCACCAGCGCCTGCACGCCGTAGCGTTCAGCCACTTTAGACGCCGCACGTACCATCATGCGCTTCAGCACCACGCCCATCTGGCCGTCGTCCACTTTTTCGAGGATTTCGCCGACCACGGGTTCGAAGTTGATCGCCACAAAACGCACGCGGTGGGAGCTGCCGAAGCGGTTCCACAGGTAATGCGCCACCTGACGAACGCCGATTTCATGCGCCGCGCCGCCCAGGTTGAAGAAACAATAGTGTACGCGACAGCCGCGACGCATCAGCATATAGCTGGAGACGCCGGAGTCGAAGCCGCCGGAGATCAGCGACAATACGTCTTCCTGAGTGCCGATTGGGAAGCCGCCGATGCCTTCATAGCGCCCTTTTACCAGCAGCAGGCGATCGTTTTCGATCTCCAGGTTCACGGTCACGTCCGGGTTGGTCAGACGCACGCGCGCCGTTTCGACGTGCTGGTTCAGACCGCCGCCCACGTAGCGTTCAACTTCAATAGAGCTAAACTCGTGCTTGCCGCGACGCTTCACGCGCACGCAGAAGGTTTTGCCTTCGATCTGATCGCGATATTGAACCAGCGCTTTTTCGAAGATGTCGTGCATATCGCTGAATGGAACATCTTCCACTTCAAGGATATGGTGGATCCCCGGAATACGGGTCAGCGCGTCGCGAATATCAAGACGTTTGTTTTCGTCTTTGGCGCGCACTTCCACGTGGTCCCAGTGACGCACCACGGCGAGCGTTTCGTCGTAGTGCTTTAATACGTTACGAATGTTCCCGGTGAGAATTTTAATAAAGCGCAAACGCACAGATTGGCTTTTGATGGTGATTTCAGGGAACAATTTAATGATAAACTTCATGGCGGCAATGTTTCTTAGGCAAGCGTATTAAGGCTTGTAATGGAAAATGATACAGCAGCCCACACCCGTGGCTGCATCCAGGCGCGCAAGTATACCACCATCGCGCCGCTCGCGTTATTTGATAATTGCCCCGAGTCCGTTACCATGATGGGGCGAAGAATATAAGAGTCAATTCACTATGCCGAAGAAGAACGACGCACCGGCCAGTTTTGAAACTGCGCTGAGTGAGCTGGAGCAGATAGTTACCCGTCTTGAGAGCGGCGATCTCCCGCTGGAAGACGCGCTCAACGAATTCGAACGTGGCGTGCAGCTGGCGCGCCAGGGGCAGGTTAAACTGCAGCAGGCCGAGCAGCGCGTGCAGATCCTGCTTTCCGACAGCGAAGACGCGAAAACCACGCCTTTCACACCGGACGCCGAGTAAATGGATTTTGCTAACGCGCTTCAGGCGCGCGTTGTCCGCGCCAATGATGCCCTGCGCCGTTTCATTGAACCGCAGCCTTTTCAGAACACTCCACTGGTTGAAGCCATGCACTATGGCGCACTCTTGGGTGGAAAGCGCCTGCGCCCGTTCCTGGTGTACGCCACGGGGAATATGTTCGGTATCAGCGATAACACGCTGGACGCCCCGGCAGCCGCCGTGGAGTGCATCCACGCCTATTCGCTGATCCACGACGATCTCCCGGCCATGGACGACGACGATCTGCGTCGCGGTCAGCCAACCTGCCACATTAAGTTTGGCGAGGCGAATGCCATTCTGGCGGGGGATGCTCTTCAAACGCTGGCATTCTCGATTTTAAGCGATGCACCGATGGCGGAAGTGGCCGATCGCGACCGTCTGGCGATGGTCTCCGAACTGGCAATGGCCAGCGGCGTCGCCGGGATGTGCGGCGGTCAGGCACTGGATTTAGAGGCGGAAGGTCGTCAGGTTAATCTGGAACAGCTGGAGCGCATTCATCGCCATAAGACGGGGGCGCTCATTCGTGCAGCCGTTCGCCTGGGCGCGCTGAGCGCGGGTGAAGACGGGCGTAAAGCCCTGCCGATTCTGGACAGATACGCAGAAAGTATCGGTCTGGCATTCCAGGTTCAGGATGACATTCTGGATGTGGTGGGCGATACTGCAACATTGGGTAAACGTCAGGGTGCGGACCAGCAGCTTGGCAAAAGTACCTACCCCGCCCTGCTGGGTCTTGAGCAAGCCCAACGTAAAGCCCGGGACCTGATAGAGGATGCCCGCCAGTCGCTGAATCAGCTGGCCGCGCAATCGCTGGATACCTCGGCACTGGAAGCGCTAGCGGACTACATAATCCAGCGTGATAAATAAACAACCTATCTCGATGAGCCTTTGATGAGTTTTGATATTGCCAAATACCCGACACTGGCGTTAGTTGACTCCACCCAGGAGTTACGCCTGTTGCCGAAAGAGAGCCTGCCGAAGCTGTGCGACGAACTGCGTCGCTACCTGCTCGACAGCGTTAGCCGCTCCAGCGGCCATTTCGCCTCCGGGCTTGGCACGGTTGAGCTGACCGTGGCGCTGCATTACGTCTATAACACGCCGTTCGATCAGCTCATCTGGGATGTAGGCCATCAGGCCTATCCGCACAAAATTCTGACCGGTCGTCGCGATAAAATTGGCACTATTCGCCAGAAAGGCGGCCTGCACCCGTTCCCGTGGCGCGGCGAGAGTGAGTATGACGTGCTGAGCGTCGGTCACTCCTCCACCTCCATTTCAGCGGGTATCGGTATTGCCGTTGCCGCAGAAAAAGAGAACAAACAGCGCCGTACCGTCTGCGTGATTGGCGACGGGGCGATCACTGCGGGTATGGCCTTCGAGGCAATGAACCACGCGGGTGATATCAAGCCGGACATGCTGGTTATCCTTAACGATAACGAAATGTCGATCTCCGAGAACGTGGGTGCGCTGAATAACCATCTGGCACAGCTGCTTTCCGGCAAGCTTTACTCCTCGCTGCGCGAAGGCGGCAAAAAAGTCTTTTCCGGCGTACCGCCGATTAAAGAGCTGCT
Organism: Enterobacter sp. B79-1; assembly: GCF_057444735.1. Taxonomy (NCBI): domain Bacteria; kingdom Pseudomonadati; phylum Pseudomonadota; class Gammaproteobacteria; order Enterobacterales; family Enterobacteriaceae; genus Enterobacter; species Enterobacter sp. B79-1. The sequence continues at coordinate 167,556 of NZ_JBYAZJ010000007.1, read as the reverse complement.
CAAGCGTACCGAAGAACACATCAAAGGCATGGTGGTGCCGGGCACGCTGTTTGAGGAGCTGGGCTTTAACTACATCGGCCCGGTTGACGGCCACGACGTACTGGGGCTGGTGACCACGCTCAAGAACATGCGCGACCTGAAAGGCCCGCAGTTCCTGCACATCATGACCAAAAAAGGGCGTGGCTACGAACCGGCGGAAAAAGATCCGATCACCTTCCACGCGGTGCCGAAATTTGACCATACCAGCGGCTGTCTGCCAAAAAGCAGCGGCGGTATGCCGAGCTATTCGAAAATCTTCGGCGACTGGCTGTGTGAAACCGCGGCCAAAGACAACAAGCTGATGGCTGTGACGCCCGCCATGCGTGAAGGCTCCGGCATGGTCGAGTTTTCCAAAAAATACCCTGACCAGTATTTTGACGTCGCCATCGCCGAGCAACATGCGGTGACGTTTGCGGCGGGTCTGGCGATCGGTGGCTACAAGCCGGTGGTGGCAATTTACTCCACCTTCCTGCAACGCGCCTACGATCAGGTTATTCACGACGTTGCCATCCAGAAGCTGCCGGTGCTGTTTGCTATCGACCGCGCGGGTATCGTGGGTGCCGACGGTCAGACGCACCAGGGCGCATTTGATCTCTCTTTCCTGCGCTGCATCCCGGACATGGTGATCATGACGCCGAGCGACGAGAACGAATGTCGCCAGATGCTGTTTACCGGCTACCACTATCAGGACGGTCCGAGCGCGGTTCGCTACCCGCGCGGTAATGCCCTGGGCGTTGAACTTCAGCCGCTGGAAAAACTGGCGATCGGTAAAGGCCTGGTGAAGCGTCGCGGTGAGAAAGTGGCGATCCTGAACTTCGGCACGCTGATGCCGGAAGCGGCAAAAGTGGCCGAAACGCTGAATGCCACGCTGGTGGATATGCGCTTCGTTAAGCCGCTCGATGAGTCCCTGATCCTGAGCATGGCGGAAAGCCACGACGTGCTGGTGACGCTGGAAGAAAACGCCATCATGGGCGGCGCGGGCAGCGGCGTAAACGAGGTGCTGATGGCAAACCGTAAAGCCGTTCCGGTGCTGAACCTCGGCCTGCCGGATCATTTCATTCCGCAAGGTACCCAGGACGAAGCCCGCGCGGCGATTGGTCTGGATGCCGCAGGTATCGAAGCCAAAATCCGCAGCTGGCTGGCATAACCCCTCCCCCTTTTCCGCTCCTGCTATGCTTAAACCTCATGTTTAAAATAGCAGGAGCGGAACCGTGCAATACACTACGTTAGGAAAAACGGACCTTAAGGTTTCCCGACTTTGCCTGGGCTGCATGACCTTTGGCGAGCCCGATCGGGGAAACCACGCCTGGACGCTGCCGGAAGAGAGCAGTCGTCCGATTATCAAACGCGCCATTGAAGGCGGCATTAACTTCTTTGACACCGCCAACAGCTACTCCGACGGCAGCAGCGAAGAGATTGTTGGCCGAGCCCTGCGCGATTTTGCCCGCCGTGATGACATCGTCGTTGCCACCAAAGTCTACTATCCGTCAGGCGATCTGACTGAAGGCCTTTCTCGCACGCAGATCCTGCGCTCTATCGATGACAGCCTCAGACGCCTGAACATGGATTACGTCGACCTGCTGCAAATTCACCGCTGGGATTACAACACCCCCATTGAAGAGACCCTTGAAGCACTGAACGACGTGGTGAAAGCCGGTAAAGCGCGCTACATCGGCGCATCGTCTATGCACGCGTCGCAGTTTGCCCAGGCGCTGGATCTCCAGGCACAGCACGGCTGGGCACGCTTTGTCACCATGCAGGATCACTACAACCTGATCTACCGTGAAGAAGAGCGCGAGATGTTGCCGCTGTGCCATCAGGAGGGCGTGGCGGTGATCCCGTGGAGCCCGCTGGCGCGCGGTCGACTGACCCGTCCATGGGGCGAAACCACGGCTCGCCTGGTATCGGATGAAGTGGGGAAAAATCTCTATAGCGGTACAGAAGCCAGCGATGCGCTGATTGCCGAGCGTCTGGCAGGCATTGCCGACGATACCGGTGCAACCCGCGCCCAGGTGGCGCTGGCATGGCTGCTGAGCAAACGCGGGATTGCCGCACCGATTATCGGCACGTCGCGGGAAGAACAGCTGGATGAGCTGCTGAATGCGGTGGACATCACGCTGACGCCGGAGCAGATTGCCGAGCTGGAGACGCCGTATCAGCAGCATCCGGTGGTGGGGTTTAAGTAAACACTCGCCGGGTGGCGGCTTCGCCTTACCCGGCCTACGATCGCACCCTATTTGTAGGCCGGGTAAGCGCAGCGCCACCCGGCAATACAGAGCGCACAAACTTACGCGAAGTGATCGTACCCTTTCCAGTCGAGCGTCACCGGCGCACCTTCACGGACAAACTTCAGCCCTTCGCTCTCCGGCATAATCTGCCCGATGCAGGTAAATTTCGCGCCGAGATGCGCTAACGCCACGTCCAGCGTTCCACGGTTCAGCTCCGGTACGGTGAAGCACAGTTCGTAGTCTTCACCCCCGGACAGCGCCCAGCGCAGCGCCTGCTCAGGTTTGACATGGCGAAGCAGTTGCTCCGACAGCGGGAACAGATCCAGGTCAACGCGCGCGCCTACGCCGCTGGCCTTCAGGATATGCCCGAGATCGGAGATCAGCCCGTCAGAGAGATCGATAGCCGAGCTTGCCCGCTCGCGCAGCGCCTGGCCGTGCAGAATACGCGGCGTTGGCCGCAGATGGCGCTTCACCAGATACGCCGCATCGTCAGCATCTCCAACCGTTAAACGGCTCTGAAGGATCGCCAGCCCTGCCGCGCTGTCACCCGGCGTACCGGTCACGTAGATCCAGTCGCCTGGTTTTGCGCCCGAGCGCTTCAGCGCGCGGCCGAGCGGCACATAGCCGTGGATCGCCAGCGTCATCGACAGCGGCCCGGCAGTGGTATCACCGCCAATCAGCTGCATATCGTAATAATTCAGCTGTTCAAACAGCGCGTCGCTAAACGCTTCCAGCCAGGCTTCATCGACCTCTGGCAACGTCAGAGCCAGCGTCAGCCAGGCAGGATCGGCACCCATCGCAGCCAGATCGCTAACGTTCACCGCCAGCGCTTTATACGCCAGATCGGCAGGAGCGATATCGGGCAGGAAATGACGCCCGCACACCAGGGTGTCGGTGCTGATTGCCAGCGTCTGTTTTTCGGGAATATTGAGAAGTGCACAGTCATCGCCAATGCCGGTTTCAACATCAAGACGAGAGGTTCTGACACGGTCGAAATAACGGGCAATCAGGGAGAATTCGCCGCATGCCATACGTTATGCCTCAGCAAATAAAAGAAAAAACCGGAGCCGCACTGCCCGTCAGGCAATGCAGAACTCCGGTTTGCGGATCACTTTTTGTGGGGACGGATCGCAGGTGCTGCTTTATCAAGTACGCCGTTTACGAACTTGTGGCTGTCTTCAGCGCCGAAGGTTTTCGCCAGTTCGATCGCTTCGTTGATGGCCACTTTATACGGCACATCATCACGTTTAGACAGCTCAAACAGCGCGATACGCAACACTGCTTTTTCTACCTGACCCAGCTCTTCGAGCAGACGGGACAGGTAAGGTTTCATCAGGCCATCGAGATACGCGCTATTAGTCGCCACTCCCGACAGCAGTTCACGGAAGTACAGAACATCAACGTCTTTCACGTCCTGTTCTGACAGGAACTGGTATTCAACATCAGCGATGTCGTTCTGGGACAACTGCCAGGAGTAAAGTGCCTGAACGGCACATTCACGGGCGCGGCGACGAGCAGCAGGTTTCACGGAATTCCCCTTACAAAAAAATCAGGCCTTAATGGCTTTCAATACATTGATCATTTCAAGCGCGGTCAGTGCAGCTTCTGCACCTTTGTTACCGGCTTTGGTGCCAGCACGTTCGATGGCTTGTTCAATACTTTCGGTAGTCAGCACGCCGAATGCGACAGGAATTTCAGCATCCTGTGCAACGTGAGCCAGACCATTGCTTGCACCGCCCGCAACGTATTCGAAGTGCGCAGTGCCGCCACGAATAACAGTACCCAGCGCAATCACCGCGTCGTATTTACCGGTTTTCGCCAGCGCGCCCGCCGCCAGTGGCAGTTCGTAAGCGCCTGGAACCCAAACAACGGTAATGTTGTCATCTTTAACCTGACCGATACGTTTCAGGGCGTCAATCGCACCTTCCAGCAGGCTGTCGTTGATGAAGTTGTTGAAACGCGCAATGGTGATGGCGACGCGAGCGTCCGGGGTAGCTACAGCAGCTTCAATAATGTTCATACTCTTCCTTTACGGGTTCATTTGGCCCCGCAGGGGGGCGGATTTTATCATAATACTTTGCGCACTGCTTCCCTATTTCGGGAGCAATTACGCTGTGGTTAAATGGAGGCAGACATCCGGACCCACCGGACGAATCTCGCTGAATCTGAGTTGTGGTGCGTCGGCCAGTTTTTCAAGGCCAGGCAGCACAAACAGGCCGCGCGCGTCGTGCCCTAACAATTTAGGCGCAACGTAGACAATCAATTCATCCACCAGCCCAGCCTGTAAGAGCGCACCGGCGAGCGTAGGCCCGGCTTCGACCCAGATGCTGTTGACCTGCTGCTTGCCGAGCAACATCATCAGCACGACTAAATCCAGACGCCCGTTATGCTCCGGCACCATGATGCTGCGCACGCCTTCCGGCCATTCACGCGTATCTTCCTTCGTGCGGGCAATCCAGGTTTCACCCGGCTGCTGCACGATGCGGTGATCCGGCGTCACGCGGTTCTGGCTATCAATAATAATGCGCAGCGGCTGACGCAGGTTCTCCTGCGGGTAAAGCGCCTGGGTATCGGCACTCAGTTCGTCCCAGCGCACGGTCATGGCCGGATCGTCAGCCAAAACGGTTTCACTGCTGGTGAGAATAGCATGGCTTTGCGCACGGAGACGTTGCACATCGCGCCTTGCCTGCGGCGAGGTGATCCACTGGCTTTCGCCGTTTGCCATCGCCGTACGACCGTCCAGCGAGGCGCCCAGCTTGAGCTGAATGTAAGGGAACCCCGTACGCATGCGCTTCAGAAAGCCTTTGTTGATCGCTTCCGCGTCCTGCATCATCAGCCCGTGGCTAACGTCAATGCCTTCCTGCTGGAGTCGATACAGCCCGCGTCCGGCCACCTGCGGATTCGGATCCTGCATTGATGCAACAACGCGCGACACACCCGCTGCAATCAGCGCCTCACAGCACGGCGGCGTACGCCCGTGATGGCTGCAGGGCTCGAGCGTAACGTAGGCCGTTGCGCCGCGCGCCTTCTCGCCCGCCATGCGCAAGGCATGCACCTCGGCGTGGGGCTCGCCCGCGCGAAGATGATAACCTTCGCCCACGATCTCGCCCTCTTTGACAATAACGCACCCCACGTTCGGGTTCGGGTGGGTAGTAAAACGACCACGCTGCGCCAGCTTCATGGCTCGTGCCATGTACATCTCGTCCTGCATGGGCTTAATCCTGTAGGCGGGCGATCTCTTCGCCGAACTCTTTGATATCTTCGAAACTGCGGTAGACAGAGGCGAAGCGGATATAGGCGACTTTATCGAGCTTTTTCAGCTGTTCCATCACCAGGTTGCCAATCATTTTGCTCGGCACCTCGCGCTCACCTAAGCCACGAAGATGAGACTTGATGTGGTTTAACGCCATTTCGACATCGTCTGCGCTGACGGGCCGTTTTTCGAGGGCTTTCAGCATTCCGCTGCGCAGCTTTTCTTCATTGAACGGCTCGCGCACGTCGTTACTTTTCACCACGCGCGGCATTACCAGCTCTGCAACTTCAAAGGTCGTGAAACGCTCGTTGCACACCAGACACTGACGGCGACGGCGTACGGAAGACCCTTCGCCCACCAGGCGAGAGTCGATGACTTTGGTATCCACAGCGGAGCAGAATGGGCAATGCATACGGTATCCCTGTAATCCGGTTAACTGATTTTCATTTTACCCTGATCTGGCCTGACAACAAAGGAAGAGCTTTTTGAGACAAAGGATCTATGTCAGACACAATGAAGCCGGCTACCATAAAGGCGATCCGTTATTTCAAGGAAATAAACGCAATGAGAAGACGTTACCTGAGAATTCTGCTGGTGGGGAGCCTCTTTACCCTTAGCGCCTGTGCACAGCAAACTGAAGTCCGCGAAATGAAACAAAGCGTGAACACGCTCAATGCGGCCATGGACAAGCTGAACAAAGAGACCGTGAAAATCACCCAGCAAAATGCGCTGAATGCGAAGTCCAGCAGCGGCGTTTATCTGCTGCCGGGTGCCAACACGCCTGCCCGCCTGAACAGCCAGATTGGCACGTTAAAGATGTCTCTGGTGAATGTTGCAGCAAATGCCGATGGTACTCGCGCAACATTACGCATCCAGGGCGAATCCAACGATCCGCTTCCCGCGTTCAGCGGAACCGTAGAGTGGGGCCAGATTCAGGGCACCACGGAAAGCTACCAGGAAGTGAACGTGAAGAACCAACTCTTCACCGCCCCCGCCAGCACGTTGGCCCCGAGCGATGTTGATATCCCGCTACAGCTGAGTGGGCTCACCCCAGAACAGCTGGGCTTTATCCGCATTCACGATATTCAACCCGCCGCGCAATAACCTCCTCTTTTAGCGGAGTGAAATGTCACTCCGCTAACATTTACATTTCGTATGGATTGGCAACATAAATGTTTGCCGTTACAATCCCGGCCGTTTAAAGTACGCAAACGTGAACGCAATCGATTACGCATGTGAGAGATATGTGAAACAACACATATTTTTGTGAGCAAGGATTCCTATAATAGGCTCCGCAGAAACACGAAATATTTTGATACGCAAATCGCGCATTTTTCACTCCCGGAAGGGAATTTCAATCAGTGGCATGATTATGAAAAAAACATTACTCGCAGCCGGTGCTGTACTGGCACTCTCCTCCTCTTTCACTGTTAACGCAGCGGAAAACGATAAACCACAATACCTCTCCGACTGGTGGCACCAGAGCGTTAACGTGGTTGGCAGCTACCACACCCGTTTCGGACCTCAGATCCGCAACGATACCTACCTGGAATACGAAGCGTTCGCCAAGAAAGACTGGTTTGATTTCTATGGTTATATGGATGCGCCGGTATTCTTCGGTGGTAACACCGACGCGAAAGGTATCTGGAACCACGGTTCCCCGCTGTTCATGGAGATCGAACCACGCTTCTCTATTGATAAGCTGACTGGCACCAGCCTGGCGTTTGGTCCGTTCAAAGAGTGGTACTTCGCAAACAACTATATCTACGACATGGGCCGTAACAAGTCCGGTCGTCAGAGCACCTGGTACATGGGTCTGGGTACGGACATCGATACCGGTCTGCCAATGAGTCTGTCCATGAACGTGTACGCGAAGTACCAGTGGCAGAACTACGGCGCCGCGAACGAAAACGAGTGGGACGGCTACCGTTTCAAAGTGAAATACTTTGTGCCAATCACCCAGCTGTGGGGCGGCAACCTGAGCTACATCGGCTTCACCAACTTTGACTGGGGCTCAGACCTGGGCGACAACGACTTCCGCGATCTGAACGGTAAGAAAGCGCGCACCAACGACTCCATCGCTTCCAGCCACATCCTGGCGCTGAACTACGATCACTGGCACTACTCTGTTGTTGCGCGTTACTGGCATAACGGTGGTCAGTGGAACGACGACGCGAGCCTGAACTTCGGTAACGGCGATTTCAGCGTCCGTTCTACCGGTTGGGGTGGTTACCTGGTTGTAGGTTATAACTTCTAACCTGTGCGGATTTCGCCCGGTGGCGCTACGCTTACCGGGCCTACGATCCGAATGTAGGCCGGGTAAGGCGTAGCCGCCACCCGGCTTTTTACTGCTTCACCTTGCGCAAAAAATCCGCCAATGACCTGTCCGCACTCTCGCTAAACCGCCTCTCCGTCTGCACAATATTGAGGCATCTGTCGAGCCGGAAACAGCGGTAGTCATCGCGCCGCTCGCACCACGCAGCCAACAGCCAGTGCTCCCCCCAGAAGAACAGCCCAAGCGGCTGCACCTCACGCCAGGTTAACTGCCCGGCCTCATCACGGTAATGCATTGCCAGCACGCGCTGCGCAGATATCGCCTGATGAATCACATCAAATCCGCTGCGGGAATGGGGCTGAAGCGCAATATCCGGCGCATATATACGCGTCTGCTCCGCCTTGCGTCGGCTCTCCTCGGGCAGGATCGCCAGCACCTTCTCCTGAGCCGACTCCAGCTCGCGAGACAACGACTCTCCGCCCCAGGTTTTCAGCAGACGGATTGCCACCATCAGCGCCTCGGACTCTTTATTGGTCAGCATCAGCGGCGGCAGGTCAAAGCCCGACAGAAGCCGGTATCCGCTTCCCGCCTCGCCCTCTACCGGCACGCCAGAGAGAGACAGGTCGCGGATATCGCGATAAACCGTGCGCTCGGAGACGCCGAGCCTCTCTGCCAGATGCGCTGCCGTTGTCAGACGCCTGCCCCGCAGGATCTGCACAATCTGAAACAAACGGTCAGCGCGTCGGGTCATCGTCTCTTTTGCTCTCAGGCCGGTTGATGAAGGCCGACGCGATTACCTTCGCTGTCGGTGAACAAGGCAATGGTGCCAATGCCTCGCGGCAATTCCAGCGGACCAAAGACGCACGCACCGCCCGCAGAGGCAATACGATCGAGCGTGGCCACCAGATTGTCAGTATGCAGATAAATAATAGCGCCCTGCTGCGACGGCGTAATGCCGTCAAACTTCGCCAGTGCGCCGCCGGTTGCCGGGTCTTCGTGCGGGAAAATCGCCAGCTCTGCCACGTCCATTTTCTCGCGCTTCAGCGTAACCTGCATTACCGGTTCATAAAATTTGATGGCGCGATCCATATCGGCGACCGGAATTTCAAACCAGTTAATCACACTTTTCATACTTCCTCCTGCCTGTTGTTGGGTTCAGAAGGAGTCTACGACAGGGCTCCTGACAGCATACTGTCAGGAGTGTTTGTCAGGAGCAGATAAAAAAAATCCCGGCCAACAGACCGGGATTTCGATAACGTCTAAGACACTGTCTTACGGCAGAATTGACGGCTGATCCGCCCCTTCTTTTTCGACTTTCTGCTGGAGCAAGTGCTCGCGCTTCATGCCGAGTTTCAGTGCCAGTGCGGACGCGACGTAGATAGACGACGCCGTACCGATAGACACACCGATCAGCATGGTCAGCGAGAAGCCTTCCAGCACCGGACCACCGAAGAGATACAGCATCAGGATAACCATTAAGGTCGTTCCGGATGTGATCAAGGTACGGTGCAGCGTCTGGGTCAACGACACGTTGAAGATTTCGTACGGCGTACCGCGACGGATCTTACGGAAGTTTTCACGAATACGGTCAGATACCACGATACTGTCGTTCAGTGAGTAACCGATGACGGACATCAGGGATGCCACAATCGTCAGGTCAATCTCAATATGGAACAGAGACAGTACGCCCATGGTGATCACCACGTCGTGCGCCAGCGCGATAACCACACCTGCCGCCAGTCGCCACTCGAAGCGGAAGCCAACGTAGATCAGGATGGAAATCAGCGCCACCATCAGCGCCATCGCGCCGGTTTGCGCCAGGTCCGCACCCACGCTCGGGCCAACGAACTCAATACGCTTCACCGCCGCATTCTGGCTGGTCGATTCGTTGATAACCTTCAGAACCTTGCTACCGAGCTCCTGGCTGCCGTTGGCGTCGTGTACCGGAGGCATACGCACCATGATGTCGCGGCTGCTGCCGAAGTTCTGCAGCAGCGGCTCTTCAAAGCCCGCTTTCTGCAGCGATTCGCGCATCTGGTCCATATCGACCGGTTTTTCCAGGGAAATCTCAATTACCGTACCACCGGTAAAATCGAGACCCCAGTTAAAGCCTTTCACGCCCATAATGACGATGGACAGAATCAGCAGAAAACCTGAAATGCCGAAGGCCCAGTAGTCCCAGCGCATAAAGTCCCAGACTTTACGGCCGTGGTTCAATTGTTCAACAGTATATTCCTGTGCCACAACGCACTCCTCAGATAGACAGCTTTTTGACGCGCTTGCCGCCGTACAGCAGGTTCACGATGGCACGGGTGCCGACAATAGCGGTAAACATTGACGTTGCAACACCGATACCGGTTGTAATTGCAAAGCCTTTGATCGCGCCAGTACCCACTGCATACAGGATAAGAACCTTAATCAGTGTTGTTACGTTCGCATCGAAGATGGAGCTGAACGCCCCTTTATAGCCTTCTTCAATCGCCTGTTGCACAGAGCGACCGTTACTCAACTCTTCTTTGATACGTTCGTTTATCAGTACGTTGGCGTCGACCGCCACCGCAAGGGTAAGAACGATACCCGCAATACCCGGCATGGTCAGCGTCGCCCCCGGCAGCAGGGACATAATGCCGATGATCATCACAAGGTTTGCCAGCAGCGCGGAGGTCGCGATCAGACCAAACTTCTTATAGAAGAAGATCATGAAGAGAATAGAGACCACCAGACCGGCCAGACACGCTTCCAGACCCTGTTTGATGTTCTGCATACCCAGGGTTGGACCAATGGTACGTTCTTCAACAATCTGAATTGGCGCAATCAGCGCACCGGCACGCAGCAGCAGTGACAGCTGGCGCGCTTCGTTCGGGTTGTTGATACCGGTGATACGGAAGCTGTTACCCAGGCGAGACTGGATGTTGGCGATGTTAATCACCTCTTCCTCTTTCACCAGCACGGCACGACCGTTGGCGTCTTTCTTACCGCTGTCTTTGTACTCCACGAACAGGGTCGCCATCGGTTTACCGATGTTGTCCTTGGTGAAGTTAGACATGATGTTACCACCCGCGCTATCCAGCGAGATGTTAACCTGCGGCTGGTTGTATTCATCCTGGCTTGAAGTGGAGTCGGTGATATGGTCACCGGTCAGGATCACGCGTTTGTACAGCACAACCGGCTGACCTTCGCGGGTCTCTTTCACTTCGGAGTCGCCCGGGATACGGCCAGAGGCGGCAGCAGACTGATCGACGTTGGAGTTAACCAGGCGGAATTCCAGGGTTGCAGTCGCACCCAGAATCTCTTTCGCACGCGCGGTATCCTGGATACCCGGCAGTTCCACCACGATACGGTCAGCACCCTGACGCTGTACCAGCGGCTCAGCCACGCCCAGTTGGTTTACACGGTTACGCAGAATGTTGATGTTCTGCTGAACGGCATATTCACGCGCTTCGCTCAGACGTGCATCCGTCATCACCGCACGCAGCTGGTTGCTGCCCTGAGAGGTGATGACCAGATCGCGGTGACGTTGAGACAGGTAAGTTACAGCCTGGTCGCGTGCCGCGCTGTCGCGGAACGTGATGCTCATGCCGTAGTTATCTTCTTTACGCACGGTAGTGTACGCAATGCCTTTCTCACGCAGATCGCTGCGCAGGCTGTCGATGTTCTGTTCCTGCAGCTTGCCAAGCGCGGTATCCATATCCACTTCCATCAGGAAGTGAACGCCGCCACGCAGGTCAAGACCGAGTTTCATTGGCTCTGCGTTCAGCGCAGCCAGCCAACGCGGGGTTGCAGGAGCAAGGTTAAGCGCCACGACATACTTATCACCCAGCACGCCCATCAGCGCTTCACGGGCGCGGAGCTGCGTGTCGGTGGTGTCGAAGCGAGCAAGAATTGCGCCCTCTTCCAGTGCCACAGACTTAGCGGTAATTTTTTCTTCTTGTAACGTTTTCTGGACCTGGATCAGCGTTTGCTCACTGGCGGCGACGCCGCGCGCGCCAGTGATTTGAACGGCCGGATCCTCACCATACAGGTTGGGAAGCGCGTACAGCAGGCCGACGATAATCACGACGACCAGCATGATGTACTTCCACAAAGGATAACGGTTTAACACGGCAGTTCCCTTTGGGAAAAGTTGGGATTACAGCGCCTTCATGGTGCCTTTCGGCAGAACGGCAGCTACGAAGTCACGTTTGATAACCACTTCAGTGGTGTCGTTCAGCGCGATTGCAATGTAGCCGCTTTCCGCTACTTTGGTCACGCGACCGACCAGGCCACCGTTGGTCAGTACTTCATCGCCTTTCGCAATGGAGTTCATCAGGTTTTTGTGCTCTTTGGTGCGCTTCTGCTGTGGACGCAGGATCATGAAGTAGAAGATCAGACCAAACACAACCAGCATCAGAATCAGAGACATCGGGCTGCCCTGCGCTGGAGCACCTGTTGCTGCTACCGCATCAGAAATAAAAAAGCTCATTCAAATTCCCTCATTATTAAAATTAATCAACGTTCAAAGGTGGGACATCCCGGCCCTGACGTTGGTAGAAATCGGTCACGAAGCTCTCTAATTTACCCTCTTCGATAGCCTTACGTAAACCAGCCATTAAGCGCTGATAATAACGAAGATTATGAATGGTATTGAGACGCGCGCCCAAAATCTCGTTACAACGATCGAGATGATGCAGATACGCGCGAGAATAATTGCGACAGGTATAGCAATCGCACTCGGAATCGAGCGGGCTGGTGTCACTCTTATGCTTCGCGTTACGGATTTTCACCACGCCATCGGTTACGAACAGATGACCGTTACGCGCGTTGCGGGTTGGCATGACGCAGTCGAACATATCAATGCCGCGACGAACGCCTTCAACCAGGTCTTCTGGTTTACCCACCCCCATCAGGTATCGTGGTTTATCCGCCGGGATTTGCGGGCAGACATGCTCCAGAATGCGGTGCATGTCTTCCTTCGGCTCACCCACAGCCAAACCGCCGACAGCGTAGCCATCAAAACCTATCTCTACCAGACCTTTAACGGAGATATCGCGTAAATCTTCGTAAACGCTGCCCTGGATGATGCCGAACAGCGCATTTTTGTTCTGTAAGGAGTCAAAACGGTCGCGGCTGCGCTGCGCCCAGCGCAAGGACATTTCCATGGAGCGCTTGGCGTAGTCCCAGTCCGCCGGGTACGGCGTACATTCGTCGAAGATCATTACGATGTCGGAGCCGAGATCGTACTGAATCTCCATCGATTTTTCGGGATCGAGGAAAATCGGATCGCCGTTGATTGGGTTACGGAAATGAACGCCCTTTTCGGTGATCTTGCGGATATCGCCCAGGCTGAATACCTGGAAGCCGCCGGAGTCGGTCAGGATGGGACCTTTCCACTGCATGAAGTCATGCAGGTCGCCGTGGAGCTTCATGATCTCCTGACCCGGACGCAGCCACAGGTGGAAGGTGTTACCGAGGATAATCTGTGCGCCAGTGGCTTCAACTTCTTCCGGCGTCATCCCTTTTACGGTGCCGTACGTGCCCACAGGCATAAACGCGGGGGTTTCAACCACGCCGCGATCAAACACCAGGCGACCGCGACGCGCGCGGCCATCGGTGGTATCGAGTTCAAATTTCATTTTTTCTCCGACGTCAGAAAAACAGTCCAACGTTGTAAAACGGTGCCGCGGACTTATTCCCCGACACGCTCATTCAAAGCCTGCGGATTGTACGTGATAAACATCGCGTCCCCGTAGCTAAAAAAGCGATATTTTTGTTCTACCGCAGACTTGTAGGCGTTCATCGTATGCTGATAACCGGCAAACGCGGAAACCAGCATAATCAGCGTCGATTCAGGCAGATGGAAGTTGGTCACCAGCGCATCAATGACTTTGTACTGATAGCCCGGGTAGATAAAGATCTGCGTATCGCCAAAGAACGGCTCGATAAGATCGCTTTTCGCGGCCTGCGCGGCGCTCTCAAGCGAACGCACGGAAGTTGTGCCCACAGCAATCACGCGGCTACCGCGGCCTTTCGCCGCCAGCACCGCATCCACAACCTCTTGCGGTACTTCGGCGTATTCAGAGTGCATGATGTGGTCTTCAATGCTGTCCACGCGCACCGGCTGGAAAGTGCCCGCACCGACGTGCAGCGTCACAAACGCCATCTCAATGCCCTTCGCGCGCAGTTTTTCCAGCAGCGGCTCATCAAAGTGCAGACCCGCGGTTGGTGCGGCTACGGCACCCGGCTTCTGGCTGTAGACGGTCTGATACAGCTCGCGGTCGGCCTCTTCGTCCGGACGCTCAATGTACGGCGGCAGCGGCATATGGCCGATGGCGTTCAGGATATCGAGCACCGTGCGCTCGTCGTCAAACGCCACCTCAAACAGCGCGTCGTGACGCGCGGTCATGGTCGCTTTGATGCTCTCGTCATCGCCCAGCAGCAGCTCAGCGCCCGGCTTCGGCGCTTTGGATGCGCGAATATGTGCCAGAATACGTTTATCATCGAGCATACGTTCGACCAGCACTTCAATCTTGCCGCCGCTGGCTTTACGGCCAAACAGGCGCGCCGGGATCACGCGGGTGTTGTTAAAGACCAGCAGATCGCCAGGGTTGAGCTTGTCGAGCAAATCGGTGAAAGTACCGTGCGTCAGCTCGCCCGTCGGCCCATCCAGTGACAGTAAGCGACAGCTGCTTCGCTCAGGCATGGGATAGTGAGCAATCAGGGATTCAGGTAGTTCAAAGGAGAAATCGGCGACGCGCATGACGTATACTCGTGACTTAAAAACAGGCGGCATAGTCTAGTGCTCACACCCTTTTGCTGCAACAACTAGCCGCCCCCGGACAAATAAAACGCATGAATTTTCTCGCTCACCTGCATCTCGCACACCTCGCTGACAGCTCCCTTTCCGGCAATTTGCTGGCCGATTTTGTACGCGGCAACCCCGCAGAAGCATATTCCCCTGAGGTTGTCGACGGAATTTTTATGCACCGCCGCATCGACGTGCTGACCGATAACCTGCCGGAAGTGACGGAAGCCAAAGCGTGGTTTCGCCCTGAGACGCGCCGCGTTGCGCCGATCACGCTTGATGTGATGTGGGATCACTTCCTGTCGCGCCACTGGGAACAGCTGTCGCCGGAGATGCCGCTGCCCGAATTTGTGCGCTATGCCCATCAGCAGGTGTCGATTATTTTACCGGACTCACCGCCGCGATTTGTGAATCTGAATAACTACCTGTGGTCGGAACGCTGGCTGGAGCGCTACGGCGAGATGGATTTCATCCAGAACGTGCTGAATGGGATGGCGAGCCGCCGCCCGCGTCTGGATGCGCTACGCGACTCCTGGTATGACCTGGATGAACATTACGATGCGCTGGAAACGCGTTTCTGGCAGTTTTACCCGCGCATGATGACGCAGGCGAAAAATAAAGAACTGTGATGCCGGTATGATTGATAGGTAAAAGCTGGCGGAACGATTGTCACCACCTCTTTGTCTTATTCCCGAACACTCTCTATACTGGCCCGCGTTGCGTTCCAAATAACCTTAGTATCTACAGGAGAATCATATGGTTCTGGTAACTCGTCCGGCTCCGGATTTTACAGCTGCAGCAGTTCTGGGCAACGGTGAAATCGTTGAAAACTTCAACTTCAAACAGCACACCAACGGTAAAGCGACCGTTCTGTTCTTCTGGCCAATGGACTTCACTTTCGTTTGCCCGTCTGAGCTGATCGCGTTCGACAAACGTTATGAAGAATTCCAGAAGCGTGGCGTGGAAGTGGTTGGCGTCTCCTTCGACTCTGAGTTTGTACACAACGCATGGCGTAACACCCCTGTCGAAAATGGCGGCATCGGTGCGGTGAAATACGCAATGGTTGCGGACATCAAACGCGAAATCCAGCAGGCTTACGGTATCGAACATCCGGACGCTGGCGTTGCCCTGCGTGGTTCTTTCCTGATCGACGCAAACGGCATCGTTCGTCACCAGGTTGTGAACGATCTGCCGCTGGGTCGTAACATCGACGAAATGCTGCGCATGGTTGACGCGCTGCAGTTCCACGAAGAGCACGGCGAAGTGTGCCCGGCTCAGTGGGAAAAAGGAAAAGAAGGTATGAACGCGTCTCCAGACGGCGTGGCTAAATACCTGTCTGAGAACGTATCCAGCCTGTAATCGGCACGGTTTACGAAAAAGGCCCGCTTATGCGGGCCTTTTTTTATGCCTTACGCTGCGTCTCTCGCCAGATGCGCCAGGCCATGCCCGCCAGCAGAATCACCCCTGCAATCAGCACGCCCCATACCAGCAGCGTGTTCATCCTGCTCTCCCGCTCGGCCGCAGAGGTAGCGGTCAGGCGCCCCTCGCCGCCTAACGCGACATCATCACGAATGTCGGCCTGCGGCAGGTTCGCCATATCATAGGTCTTGCGCAGGTCGGCCGGGATCAGCATGCCGGGCTCCACGCTGGCAGGCTTTGCGGCACCGTTGCCCCAGGCGAGCACGTACGGCGCTTTCCCCTGCGCGTTGAACACCAGATCGTAGCGGTCGCGATGTCCCGTCACGCTCGGCAGGTATTCTGGCAGACGCGCGTTCAGCGTCGTGATTTTCACTGCCTGCACAAGCCCCCCGTGAAGCGAAACCGGTGGCGACGTTTTCCCCTCCAGACGGTACAGAACCTCTTTCTTCAGGGGGTGCCACGCGTCTTTTTCCGAACTCCGCCACGCTATCTCCACGGGAAGGACGCCATCGCCATTCAGTGAGATGCTGACAGCACTCAGCGGCTGCGGGCGCGCCCAGTGCCACTGCGCTTCACTTGTCGATAACATCTTCCCTTCTCCCTCAAGATTGACCACTTCCGGGGCCGCCTGCGCAGGTGCGCTAATTGCGTTTACGCCGGTCAAGGTTATCCCCTGGCTTTTTGTATTCAGCACCACCATGAGATAGCGATTCGCATCGGGAGATAAAACCGCATCGGTATCGATCCGATCGAGCTTAAGACGATCCTGGCCGCTGACGACGTCCAGCAATGGCATATCCTCGCGCAGGGTATACCAGCGCTTAAGATCCTCGCTGTAATAGACCGACGCCGTTCCCTGCCACGGCGTCTGAAGGGTATTCCAGAGCAGCTGCAGCTGGGATATGGCCATCTCTTCCGTCGCCTGCTCAGGCAGGGTCAGCAGATAATGTTGCCCGGCTGCGGCGGCTTTTTGCCCCTCCAGCACAATTTCAACGCCGTTTCGGGAACGGAGCAGGATCTTATCGCTATCACCGGCGTCTGAGGCAGCCGCAAGCGGCGAGGCGTCCAGCGGAAAGAGGCGCAGCGCCGTGGATTGCACTGGGGCCTGTGGACGCGTCGCGCTGACCAGGCTGAAGGGAACCGGCTCGCCCGACTGGTTAAAGACGCGGACATCGTGCAGATCCGGCGACGTGCTTTGCTCATAGACGGCCAGCGGCAGCATTACCCGATACCACCGGGAAGGAACAGACGTATCGAGTGAAAGACCAAAGGCATAGTCCCGGGGCGCTTCCGTTTGTCCCTCGTCGCAGAACGCCGGGCCGGAAAGCGCCAGCAGCGCGGTACAGGCTACCGCTTTCATCCATTTCATTTTTCATCTCCTGTTTTGGGCGGTAGCGGTGAGAAATACCCCACGATCAGAACCAGTATCGCCACGCCGATAAACGCCACCGCGCGCGACAAACCGCCTCCGCCCGCGCTGTCCACCAGCATCAGTTTAACCATTACCACACCCAGCAGCGCGGCACCGCTAAGCCACTCCTGGCGGGAAGCCCGACGGGTGGCATGGATCATGACCACCAGCGCGCTCAGCATCCAGAACAGGGCAAAACTGGTCTGGATAAGCCGCGAATCCCACAGCGATGCCATATTCCAGGCCACATCGCCGTACCAGGCCAGCGCGCGCATCAGCGCACCGTTCAGCCACCAGAAGGCAAACGCCATCATCGCGACGGCAGGCCACGGGCGGGCCTGCGAGAGCCACGCCGGGTAATAGCGATCCACAGCGCGATAAAAGACCACCAGCCCCAGCAACGCGAACGCCGCGCCTTCCTCAAGCGGGTTTACCAGCGGCAGCCAGGTCTGGCGATAGACCACGCCGTCCTGGAAATTGGTCACCACCAGCAATACCAGCAGCGCCACGACCACGGGGAGCGGTGCCAGGCAGGCGTAGAGCGCAGGCCACTCCCGGAACGGCCACCCGCGACGCCGTACGGCTGCAGAGAGCGCCATAATCACCCCGCCGCCTGCTGCCATCGCTAAGCCGCTGCCCCAGGCCGCCATGCCCCACGGCAACGACCGGGCAAACCAGAAAAGCTCAGCGGCCAGCGCCAGCAAAATCATCCAGAACAGCGACAAATGTAGCCCCATCGCGATGCGCGGCAGGAGTCTTTCACCGTCGCGCCACAGCAGCATCAGCGCAGCAGGAAGCGCAACGCACCAGGCCAGATTTGACCAGCCGGCGGCAACGATCTGCTGGTGCCAAAGCTGATACCCCACCATCAGCAGCATAACCGCCCACAGCAGCCATTTGCTGGCATCCAGCTCCCGCCACGCTAAACGCGCAGCCACCTGCCGCCAGCCCCAGACCGACGCCGCCGTCAGCGCCAGCACGCCCGCCAGAATCGGTAATTCCTGCGTCATCACCAGCCCCGATGCGCCCAAGAGCGCCACCAGCCAGAACAGCAGCCCACCGGCCAGCAGCGCCCAGCTGACCGGCAGGAAGAGAGTCCGCCACAGCCAGGCCGCAGCCAGCCAGCAAAGACTGAGGATGGAGAAGATCAGCAGCAGGCTCAGCGACGTCACGCCGTTCGCTTGCGCCCACAGCGCGCTGCCGAGCGCCAGCACCAGCAGCGCCGTGCCGCTATAGCTCATGCGACGCTGGTGCTGCTGCACGCCCAGCCAGAGGATACCCAGCCCCTCCAGCGCCCAGGCCATCGCCGTCCAGCGCGCCGACAGCGCCAGCGGAATGGCGAGCGTCGCGAACCCGCCACCGATGGCCAGCGCGGCCATGACCAGCGGTCGTCCGATGGAGGGATAGCGCCGCAGGGCAAGGAACGCGAGGGTAAGATAAAATGCGCCGTACCCCAGCGCGCTCAGGGCCGGGCCATATTCCCAGTGCCGGGTCATGCCGTACTGCATCCCGAAACCGATCAGCGGCGGAGCAAACAGCAGCACGCCGTCAATAATTTGCTTCCCTTTCTCCTGCGCCCGCAGCGACAGCGCCACGCTCAGGACGCCGAATATCAGCGTATTGGCAATCAGGAACAGCTGGCATACCCAGTAGTTTTCAGGCTGGTAGTCATTCAGCCCCCACAGGCCGCCCACGCCGAACGTAAACAGCAGCCCGAGCAGATTCAGCTCGCGCCAGTGCTGCCAGATGCTGATCGCGAGAATGCCGATGGAAAGCAGAAGATAGAAAGAGAACAGTGCCACAAAGCTACCGCCCCCGGTGGACAACAGCAGCGGCGCAAGATACCCGCCGAGGCTCGCCAGCATGGCGAGGCTCAGCGCCTTCTGCAGCACCGCCAGCCCGACGCTCGCCGCGCATATCACCACCAGAAGCGCAAAGGCCAGCGTCATCGGCAGCATTTGCCAGAGCCGGAATGCGCCAAACACCGTCAGGTAGAGCACGCCGGTCGCCCCGCCCTGAAGGATCAGCGCATAGACACGCTGCCTGTGCCGCAGCCGCCACCCAACCGCCAGCAGAACGATGGCAAACAGCGCCGTTGCCACGAGGCGCACCTCAAGCGGGAACAGGGAATGTTCAACGGTATAGCGCAGCAGGAATGAAAGACCGAGGAAGAGCAGCAGGATCCCAAGCTTCGCCAGCGGATTACCCTGCATGAACCAGCGCACCAGCGACGTCAGTATGCCGCCAAAGGCAGAAGGCTGTTTTGCCGCAGGCACCGGGGCCGGAGCGGGTTTTGCCACGGCAGCGGGATTATCGGGGCGCCAGGGGTCGACAGGCGTGGGAGCGTCCTCAACCACCGGCCCGGTCACAGCCACCTGTGCGGTGGCTTGCACCGGCTCCGGCGCGCTTTCAGGCACGCCGCGCTGCTCTAACGCCTCAATGCGCTGGCGCAGCCGGGCGATCTCCTGTTTCGCCGCCGAGCTTCGGTTAAAGCCGATAACCGCAAGCACCGGCGCAACGCCCAGCGCAAAAACCAGGAACAAACAGCCAAGGATGTAAAGCTCGTCCATGTTTCCACCTTCACCGTAAACGATCCGTTAAGATTGACACAAATAGTTGCATTTGCGCCATCTTAAAAGGTGGAAACAATAACAGGTCTTAGCTGCCGAACCAGATCGTCGCGGATACCGCAGGCAGCGCCAGCACGCCGTCCTGTATCGTCGCCTTGCCCTCTTTAATTTTCCACGTCGCTACCTTCAGCAGCGGTGAATCATCCAGCACCACTTCGCAGGCCTCTCCCCGGTTGATGGCGATCAGCACGCGTTGCTGGTTATAGACGCGGGCAAACACCACCACGTTATCGTGCGCATAGACCACCTGACAGCCGCCGTAGCGCAGAGCCTGATTCTGTTTACGCAGCTTCGCCAGCCGCTGATACAGGCTGAACAGCACCTTGTCCTGTTTCGCCGGCTCCCACGGGAAGGTTTTGCGGCAGAACGGATCGTTGTTGCCGTCCAGCCCCACTTCGTCGCCGTAATAAATACACGGCACCCCAGGCCAGGTGAAGAGCCAGGTCACCGCCAGCGGCAGACGCGCCACATCCTTGCCGAGCAGGGATTTAAAGCGCGCGGTGTCGTGACTATCGAGCTGGTTAAACATCCGCAGCTGCTGCTGATGAGACAGACCGGCGCGATAGTTCTCCATCCACGCCATGCAGGTTTCAGCGTCAATATGGTTCGGATCGTAGGAGATATCGGTATTAGCGAGGAATCCCCACAGCGGGAAGGTAAAGCCGCGATAGTTCATTGCTGCATCTTCCGCATCGTTCTGCAGCCACTGGCGCGCGTCGCCAAAGTGCTCGCCGAAGACAAACGCTTCAGGCTGGGCCGCTTTTGCCGAGCGCGTGATCCCGGCGACGTGCTGAAGGTTGTTCCGCGCCCCGCCCGCTTCACCGAGCATATGCACCACGTCCAGACGCCAGCCATCCATGTTCCACGGCGCTTTCAACCAGTGGCGGACGATGCTGTCTTCGCCGCCGTAGATTTCATTCACGAGCGTTGGCGACTGGAAATCCAGCTTCGGCAGGCTGGCGTAACCCAGCCAGTCCAGGGCGCGGCCCTCCTCGTTAAAGCTGTACCAGTCGCGCTGCGGCGAGTCCGGGTTATGACATGCCCCGCCCATCGACTGATTATGACGGTCAAACCAGGCGTGCGAATCTCCGCTGTGGTTGAACACGCCGTCCAGGATCAGGCGCATGCCTTCATTTTGGGTGTTCTTACGCAGGCGCAGCAGCGCCTCGTCACCGCCAAACTGTTCGTCAACGTGGCGATAATCCTGCGTATCGTATTTATGCACGCTTGGGGCTTTAAACACCGGGTTCAGGTAGAGCGCCGTCACGCCAAGCTTTTTCAGGTACGGCAGTTTTTCGCTGATGCCGTCGAGATCGCCGCCGTAAAAGGTCGAGCCGCCAGCCTGCGCCGTCACCGGGTCATCCCACGCTTTCATAATGACGTCGTGACCCGCCGCGTGGTGGTAATAAACCTTATCCTGCTGTGCGGTGCGCTTTTCGCTGCGCGCAAAGCGGTCCGGGAAAATCTGGTAAAAGACCTGATCGTTAACCCACTGCGGGCCGTTATCCGGGTAATCGACCGCAAACTGCTGCAGCCGTGCGGGCGGGAAACGACTAAACCCCTGCGGGGTAAACCACAGCTGACGGTTGTTCCACAGCAGTTTGAAGCTGTAACGGCGACGGGGCTGTCCGCTATTCAGGTCGATATTCGCCCGCCACGCCGTGATCCCCGGCTGCGGCTGGCTGCGCAGCTTGTGCATTTTCAGCCCGGTCTCTTCGTTATCTATTTCAGCGCGGAGTGTCACCCGTTCAGGCTGATTTTCCCCCGCCAGCCAGAGCGTAATCACAAGGTTGTCTTTGTTTTGCTTAACAAATGGGGCAACCGGAAGGTGCCAGGCATTTAACATCACGAATCCCCTTTGATGAAATTGACGTCACCTTGCCACAGGGTGGTTAAGGATAGCTCATCGTGTTCGGGATTATTGGGGGAGGAGAAAGGAGGAGGAGGCATCAGTGCGGCCTGATGCCCTCACCCCAACCCTCTCCCACAGGGAGAGGGAGAAAAAATATTACTGTGCTTCCGCCAGCTGACGGTCGCGGCGGCATTTGAACATCCAGCCCACCAGCAGCAGGACGATCCACGCGAAGCCCACGTACAGGGAAATACGGGTGTCCGGGTGGTAGCCAATCAGGCCAATGATAAACACCAGGAAGATCAGCCCAACGACGGTGGTTGCCACCCCGCCCGGGACTTTGAACTTCAGCGCTTTCGCCTCATCCGGCGACAGGCGGCGGCGGAACGCAATCTGCGACAGCAGGATCATAATCCACACCCACACCGTCGCGAAAGTCGCCAGCGATGCAATCACCAGGAAGACGTTTTCCGGCATGATGTAGTTCAGGTAAACCGAGAACAGCAGCGCCACGGTCATGACCACGACGGTCACCCACGGCGTGCCGCGGCGTGAGGTTTTGGCGAACACCTTCGGCGCGCTGCCCTGCTCCGCCATGCCGTGAAGCATACGGCCCACGCCAAAGACGTCACTGTTGATTGCCGACAGCGACGCGGTCAGCACCACAAAGTTGAGAATGCTGGCGGCAAAGGCGATGCCCATGTGCTGGAAGGTCAGTACAAATGGGCTGCCGTTGGTGCCTACCTGGTTCCACGGGTAGATGGACATGATCACGAACAGCGTACCCACATAGAACACCAGAATACGCATCGGCACCGAGTTGATGGCGCGCGGAATGGATTTCTCCGGGTCTTTCGCTTCACCAGCGGTAATACCGATAATCTCGATACCGCCGTAGGCAAACATGACCATCTGGAGCGACATCACCATGCCGAGCCAGCCGTTACTGAAGAAGCCGCCGTTGCTCCACAGGTTGTGGATACCGGTCGGCTGGCCGCCGTTACCAATACCCCAGATGATGATGCCGAAACCGGCGAGGATCATGATGATAATGGTCGCGACTTTAAAGAAGGAGAACCAGAACTCCAACTCACCAAACACCTTCACGCTCATCAGGTTGACGGCGCAGATGATCAGCACCACGCTCAGCACCCATATCCAGTGCGGCACCGCCGGGAACCAGACGCCCATATAAATGCCAAACGCGGTCACGTCGGCAATCGCCACAATCAGGATTTCAAAGCAGTAGGTCCAGCCGGTGATAAACCCGGCCAGCGGGCCTAAGTTTTCCTGCGCGTAGCGCGAGAAGGAGCTGGCAGACGGGTTGTGAACCGACATCTCACCCAGCGCGCGCATGATGATATAGGCCGCCACGCCGCCGATGATGTACGCCAGCAGAACGCTGGGACCGGCCATTTTGATGGCATCTGCCGAGCCATAAAAAAGACCGGTGCCGATAGCAGAACCCAGCGCCATAAAGCGGATGTGGCGCGTGCTCAATCCACGTTTAAGTTTGTTAGTGCTTTCCATTTAAATCTTGCCATTCAACACGAAAAAAACAAAAAACCACGGGGCCTTAAGCCCCGTGGTTAAACAGTTTGTTGCCGTTGATTAATGGGCGTTCGATGCGACCTGACGCCCTGCAGCACGGTCCCAGATAATCGCCAGAACCAGTGCAACAACGGTAGGCATCAGCCAGGCCAGGCCTTGCTCAGACAGCGGCAGACGCTGTGTCCATGCAGGCAGAATGTCTGCGAAAGCTGATGCTTTAATCCCGTCAAGGATACCAAAAATCAGGCTGATAAACATGGCTGGCGCAATAATTCGCGACGAGTTGTTCCACCACGGGCGAGTAAAGCTCAGCACCACCAGCACGATGCACGGCGGATAAATCGCCGTCAGTACCGGAATCGAGACCTGAATCAGGTGGCTCAGACCGAGGTTGGACACCGCCATAGAGAAGATGCCGAGGATAAACACCAGGGTGCGGTAAGAGAGCGGCAGATACTGTGCGAAGAACTCTGCACAGGCGCAGGTCAGGCCCACTGCGGTTACCAGACACGCCAGGAAGATAAGCGCCGCCAGCAGCATGCTGCCCGCACCACCGAAGGTGTGCTGAACGTAAGCGTGCAGGATAGCTGCACCGTTGGCGTTCTGATCGACCAGCATGGCGCTGTCGGAACCCAGGCGGAACAGTGCCAGATACAGCAGCGTCAGACCCACACCGGCCATCAGGCCAGCCCAGATGGTATAGCGAGTCAGCAGGCGCGCTTCAGTCACGCCGCGGGAACGCGCGGCATTGACGATAACGATACCAAACACCATCGCGCCCAGCGTATCCATCGTCAGATAGCCGTTCACAAAGCCGTTGGAGAACGCCGCATTTTTATAGGCGTCCATCGCGTCGCTAATCGGGCCTGCAGGCCAGACGATAGCGGCTACCGCCAGCACGATCAGGGCCACAATTTTCAGCGGCGCCAGGAAGTTACCCACGGTATCCAGCAATTTGCCCGGATAGAGGGAAACCAGAATCACAATCGCGAAGTAGATCAGGCTGTAGATAAACAGCGGCATCGCGCCGTCACCCGTCAGCGGAGCAATCCCCACTTCAAAGGAAACGGTCGCCGTACGCGGGGTCGCAAACAGTGGACCAACGGCCAGATAGCAGACGGTCGCCAGCAGAACGCCAGCCACTTTGCCAATCGGGGTGCTGAGGCTGTCCACGCCGCCACCGACTTTCGCCAGCGCGACAACGGTGAGGACCGGTAGACCCACGGCAGTAATCAGGAAACCAAACGCAGCTGTCCAGACGTGTTCACCCGCCTGTAAGCCAACCATTGGAGGGAAAATGATGTTACCTGCGCCAACGAACAGCGCAAATGTCATAAAGCCCAGCGCGATGATGTCACGCGATTTTAAGTGATGGGTCATAAAACCTTACTGCCTGTGGATGTGGTGTTGAAAACGTTGAGATTTTCGCTATCCCTGACGGGACGATACAGCGGAAAATTTGCTCAATTTCAGCGGGAAATGCTCCCGTCCTGGCGTGGAGAAGAATAGTTTTTCGATTTACCACGCAAATACAGTCGGTCTGACAGTATCTGGGGGGCAATTTAAACGCTTATAACGTTTAAAGGCAAGGAGGGATCGCAAAACCAGAACAATATGCCAGCATGAAAAAACAGACCAGCACAATGCACTAATTATAAGAAAAACCCATGGCTAATCATGCGAACAAAAAAGCATCAACCGTATAATATTCACACGCGTTTCGCTTGACTGCAAAGCAAACGGGCCAGCAAATGCTGGCCCGTGGAAAGGTAAAATGACACGCCTGCCGTCAGGCGATCTTTTTGGCAATTAATCGTTCCGGAATAACAAAGCTGAAGCGGGTTCCTTTACCCAGCGTACTCTGAATATCAAGACGGCTTTCATGATGATTCACCGCGTGTTTCACAATCGCCAGCCCCAGGCCGCTTCCCCCGGTCTGCCGCGAGCGCGCTTTATCCACACGGTAGAATCGCTCGGTCAGACGCGGTATGTGCTCAGGGGCAATTCCCGGCCCGTTGTCCTCAACGCTAAACTCAGCGCCCGCGGTAACACGCTGCCAGCGCACCACGATATGGGTCCCTTCCGGGGTATGATTCACCGCGTTATACACCAGGTTGGAGATAGCGCTGCGCAGTTCATCTTCACTGCCGAGCACCTTCAGGGTGCTGTCGACCTCAAAGCTAATGTGATGTTTTTTATGGCTTAACGTTTGCGCTTCCCGCTCCACCACCCGCAGCATCATCGGCACATCGATGGTGTCATTCAGTGCCAGTGAAGGTGCGGCTTCAATCTTCGAGAGCGTCAGCAGTTGCTTGACCAGGCCTTCCATACGGTGCGTTTGCTCGCGCATGGTGTGCAGCGCTTTTTCACGCGGCGCACCTTCGAGCGTTTGCTCCTGCATCATCTCCAGGTAGCCCTGAAGCACGGTCAACGGGGTGCGTAATTCGTGGCTCACGTTCGCGAAGAAGTTGCGTCTCGCCCCTTCCAGCTGGTGCATCTGGGTGACATCCCGCGCCACCATCAGCCACTGCCGATCGCTGTAAGGCATCACGCGGATTTCCAGATGACGCCCGTTGTTGAGCCTCAGATTGTGCGGCCCCGTAAAATCACGCTTTTTCAGATACAGCGTGAACTCCGGATAACGCAACAGGTTAAGGATATTTTGCCCATTATCGTCCGGCCAGCGCAGGCCCAGCAGCTGTTGCGCCAGACCGTTACACCAGAAAATTGTGCCTTCTTCAGTGGTCAGAATGACGGCATCCGGCAGCGACTCTGCGCCGCTGCGAAAGCGTTTGATTAAGCTTCCCAGCTCGCGACGACGTTTTTTATTACGCATCTGCATCTGGTGCAGACCATACAGCAGCGGTTCCCAGCTGCCGCTTCCCGGCGGAGGGGTCATGCTTCTGTCTACCCACAGCCACCAGGAGAGGCGCAGTAAGTTCCAGAAATGCCAAACTAATAACCCGGTCACTGCCGCCAGCAAAAACCACGGCAGATGCCCAACGATGGCCCCCAAAATGAAGGCCGGAATACAGCATAAGATCAGTTCAAAGACGAGCCTTTTCCATGACAGACGTTCCAGCACGCGTCACACTCCTGTCACTGTTCAGAAACGGGTCGAAAAACGATAACCCGTACCGCGGACCGTCTGCACCATGCGATCGTGACCGCTCAGCTCCAGCGCTTTACGCAGGCGGCGAATATGCACATCAACCGTCCGGTCTTCCACATACACGTTAGTTCCCCAGACGTTATTCAGCAACTGCTCGCGACTGTAGACACGTTCCGGGTGGGTCATAAAGAAGTGCAGGAGTTTGAATTCGGTAGGCCCCATGTCGAGGGGATTTTCGCCCGTCATCACGCGGTGTGAGGTGGGGTCAAGGCTCAGGCCCTGCATCTCAATCACCTCTTCTACCGCCATCGGCGAAATGCGGCGCATAACGGCTTTGATACGAGCAACCAGCTCTTTGGGGGAGAACGGCTTGGTGATGTAATCGTCCGCGCCGGTTTCCAGACCGCGCACGCGATCCTCTTCTTCACCGCGCGCAGTCAGCATAACCACCGGAATATCGCGGGTCATCGCTTCACGTTTAAGATGTTTGATAAACTGCAGTCCAGAGCCGCCAGGCAACATCCAGTCAAGCAGAATCAGATCGGGCCAGGGTTCATTCAGCTGGTTCACCGCGCTGTCATAATCTTCCGCTTCAACCGGCTGGAAGCCATTTTGTTCGAGCACGAAGCACACCATTTCACGAATTGGAGCTTCATCTTCTACGACCAGAATACGTCTCGCCATACTTTGCCCTGTCTTATCTTATTTAAGTTACAAGTTTGTAATGCGGCGTCATTATGCGTCAGATTTATGACAGATTTATGAAAAACATTACCACCATAAATGGCAAACTGTTGTTTTATTACAGCGGTTATTTTCCATCCCCTGAGAGTTTATAATCGCCATCAACTCTTTTCGCCACGGATCAGCTATGCGCATACTTCACACTTCAGACTGGCATCTGGGTCAAAACTTTTACAGCAAAAGCCGGGCGGCGGAACACGAAGCCTTCCTGAACTGGCTGCTGGAGACGGCGCAATCGCATGACGTCGATGCGATTATTGTCGCGGGTGACATCTTCGATACCGGTTCCCCACCGAGCTATGCGCGTGAGCTCTATAACCGTTTCGTGGTGAATCTGCAGCAGACCGGCTGTCATCTGGTGATTGTCGCCGGAAATCACGATTCTGTGGCCACGCTGAATGAATCCCGCGATATTCTGGCGTTTCTCAATACCACCGTGGTGGCCAGCGCCGGACATGCCCCGCAGATCCTGAAAAAACGTGACGGCACGCCGGGTGCGGTGCTGTGTCCCATTCCGTTTTTGCGCCCGCGGGATATCGTACAGAGCCAGGCGGGACTTTCCGGCGGCGAAAAGCAACAGCATTTATTACAGGCTATCACTGATTATTATCACCAGCAGCATACCGATGCCTGCGCCCTGCGCGGCGAAGCGGCAATCCCGGTGATTGCGACCGGGCATCTCACCACCGTGGGTGCCAGTAAAAGTGACGCCGTACGTGACATCTATATCGGCACGCTGGATGCCTTCCCGGCGCAGAACTTCCCGCCTGCCGACTACATCGCGCTCGGGCACATTCACCGGGCGCAGATCGTCGGCGGCTGCGAGCATATCCGCTATTGCGGCTCGCCCATTTCACTCAGCTTCGATGAAACAGGCAAAGCCAAATCCGTGCATCTGGTCAGTTTTACCGACGGTAAACTCAGCGCTGTCGAGACGCTGGACGTGCCCGTCACCCAGCCGCTGGCGGTGCTAAAAGGCGATCTGGCGGCCATCACTGAACAGCTTGAGCAGTGGCGTGGTGTCGAGCAGGTTCCGCCCGTCTGGCTGGATATCGAAATCACCACCGATGACTACCTGCATGATATGCAAAGGAAAATTCAGGCGCTGACGGACGATCTGCCCGTCGAGGTCTTACTGGTTCGCCGTAGCCGGGAGCAGCGCGAGAAAATTCTGTCAGGTGCGCAGCGTGAAACGCTCAGTGAACTGCGGGTCGAAGAGGTGTTTGAGCGCCGGTTGTCTCAGGAAGAGATTGACGACGCGAAGCGAGTAAGGCTCAACGAGCTGTTCACGCATACCCTGCATGCGCTTAACGATGAGGGAGAAAACGCATGAAAATTCTCAGCCTGCGCCTGAAAAACCTGAACTCGCTCAAGGGCGAGTGGAAAATCGACTTTACCGCTGAGCCGTTTGCCAGCAACGGGCTGTTTGCCATTACCGGTGCCACCGGTGCCGGGAAAACCACCCTGCTCGACGCCATCTGTCTGGCGCTTTACCACGAAACGCCACGACTGCAGAAGGTCTCTCAGGCGCAAAACGACCTGATGACGCGCGACACCGCCGAGTGCCTGGCGGAAGTGGAGTTCGAGGTAAAGGGCATCGCCTATCGCGCGTTCTGGAGCCAGAACCGCGCGCGCAACCAGCCTGACGGGAACCTGCAGGCGCCGCGCGTGGAGCTGGCGCGCTGCGAAGATGGCAAAATCCTGGCCGACAAAGTGACGGATAAACTGGAGCAAACCGCTGCGCTCACCGGACTGGACTATGGCCGCTTTACCCGCTCCATGCTGCTCTCACAGGGGCAGTTTGCCGCCTTCCTGAACGCCAAACCGAGCGATCGCGCCGAGCTGCTGGAAGAGCTGACCGGCACCGAGATCTACGGCCAGATTTCCGCCATGGTGTTTGAAAAACACAAAGCCGCCCGCAGCGTGCTTGAAAAGTGCGAGGCGCAGGCGGCGGGCGTCGTGCTGTTGAGCGAAGAGCAACAGCAGCAGTTACAGCAAAGTTTGCAGGCACTTACTGACGAAGAGAAAACCCTGCTGGCGCAGCAGCAGAGCCACCAGAAAGAATTTCAGTGGCTTACTCGCAGCGAAGAGCTTATCCGCGAACAGCAGCGCGCTACGACCTTACAGCAGCAGACGCAACAGGCGCTGACTGATGCAGCCCCAGACCTGGCAAAGCTCCAGCTCGCGCAACCCGCGTCCCAGCTCCGCCCGCTGTGGGAACATCAGCAAGAACAGGCATCACGCCTGGCGCAAACGAAGCAGCGTATTGTTGAAGTAAATACTCGCTTACTGGAAAAAACCGCCTTGCGCTCGCGGATCCGCAACGGCGCTTTACATACTCATACGCAGCTTCAGACAGAACTGGCGGCACTGGCACAGTGGCTGACAGACCACGATCGGTACCGCCTGTGGGGCCAGGAGATTGCAGGCTGGCGGGCTCACTTCTCTCAGCTTAATCGCGATAAAAATCAGCTCACTACGCTTGCTGCGCGCATCACTGAATTACGCCATAAGCTGACGGGTCTGCCAGAAAGTTCCCTCACGCTGACGGCTGACGAGGTCGCAATGGCGATGGAGCAACGGGCGCAAACCCGGTTTACGCGCCAGCGCCTGACCGCTCTCCATGCCCGCTATCAACCGCTGCAAAAACGTCAGCGCCAGAACGCCGAAAGCGTGCAAAAAGCACAGACCGGGCTGGTCGCGCTTAATGAAACGCTGGCACAGCGCCGCCAGCAGTATAAAGAAAAAAACCAGCACTATCTGGACGTTGAAACACTCTGCAGGCAGGAAGAGAAAATCAAAAGCCTTGAGGCGGAGCGTGCTCAACTCCAGGCCGGGCTACCTTGCCCGCTGTGCGGCTCCAAAACCCATCCGGCCGTGACGGCATACCAGGCGCTGGAACTCAGTGAAAATCAACGCCGCCGCGACCAGTTAGCTAAAGAGGTCGCCGCACTTAAAGACGAAGGTTTGTTAGTTCTCGGCCAGGTTAACGCCCTGTCACAGCAGATCCAACGCGAGACAGACGAAGCGCAGGCGCTCTCTCAGGAAGAGCAAGCGCTCACTAAAGAGTGGCTGGAAATGTGTGCTTCTCTGAATATTACGCTGAATATTCAGGAGGATATTGCCCCGTGGATGAGCGAGCAGGAGCACTACGAGCAGCAGCTTTATCAGCTCAGCCAGCGTTTGACCCTACAAACGCAGCTTAGCGAGCAAGAAGAACAGGAGCGTCAGTACCAGCAGCAGCTGGCGGCGACGCGTCAGGCAGTGGAAACGTCCCTGCATACGCTGTCGCTGGGTATTCCGGATGCAGGCACTGAATCCGTCTGGCTCGCCTCACGTGAAAGCGAATACGCGCAGTGGCAGGAGAAACAGACCCAGCATGGCGCGACGCTGGAACGTATTAACGCCCTGACGCCGCTGCTCGATACCCTTCCGGCAACGGAGGCCACTGAAACCGAAACGGCGATCCCCGCGAACTGGCGCGAAATTCACGACGAATGCGTGTCGCTGCAAAGTCAGCTTACCGCGCAGCAACAGCAGGAGGCGCTGGAGAAAGAACGTTTGCAGCAGTCACAGGCGCAATTCGCCACGGCACTGGCGGCAAGTTGTTTTGAGGATCAAGACGCGTTCCTTTCTGCGCTGCTGGATGCCGACACCATTCGACGCCTTGAGCAGCTAAAGCAGACGCTGGAAAACCAGGTACAGCAGGCGACAGCGCTCTCCGCGCAAGCGACCCGGCAGCGAGAGGACCATCAGGCGCTGCGCCCGGAAGGGCTGGACGCCGATGTTCAAACATTACAAATGCAATTGGAGCAACTGGCACATCAACTTCGTGAGAACACCACGCATCAGGGTGAGATCCGCCAGCAGCTCAAGCAGGACAGCGATAACCGTCTGCACCAGCAGGCGCTTATGCAGCAAATAGAAGAGGCCGCGCGCCTGGCGGACGACTGGGGCTACCTGAATTCCCTGATTGGCTCCAGCACCGGCGACCGATTCCGTAAATTCGCTCAGGGGCTGACGCTGGATAATCTGGTCTGGCTCGCTAATCAACAGCTTAATCGCCTGCACGGACGCTATCTGCTTCAGCGGAAAGTCAGCGATGCGCTGGAGCTGGAAGTGGTCGATACCTGGCAGGCGGACGCGGTGCGCGATACCCGTACGCTCTCGGGCGGCGAAAGCTTCCTGGTGAGCCTGGCGCTGGCCCTGGCGCTGTCGGATTTAGTGAGTCACAAGACGCGGATCGATTCCCTGTTCCTCGACGAAGGATTCGGCACGCTGGACAGCGAAACGCTGGATACCGCGCTGGATGCGCTCGACGCGCTGAACGCTACCGGCAAAACCATCGGCGTGATCAGCCACGTTGAGGCGATGAAAGAGCGCATTCCGGTGCAGATCAAGGTGAAGAAGATTAACGGGCTGGGGTATAGCAGGCTGGATAAGGTGTTTGCGGTGGAATAAATGGGGGCGGTGCGGTCTGGTGCCCTCACCCTGGCCCTCTCCCACGGGGAGAGGGTACAAACATCAAAAACAGCAACTTGCGTTGCTGTTTTGCTTTTACCTTGCCTCACCCTGGCCCTCTCCCACAGGGAGAGGGGAAAAAAAGTTTATTCCGGCCACAGCCATGCCGCGCCGCGCACGCCGCTGGAATCCCCGTGCACCGCTTTGCGGATCGGGGTTTCACACTCGCCGCCGAAGACCCATTGCCTGACCAGATTCGGCACCGTGGCGTACAGCCGGTCAACGTTGCTCATCCCACCGCCAAGCACGATCACATCCGGGTCGAGAATGTTAACCACGTGCGCCAGCGATTTCGCCAGCCGCATTTCATACCGGCTAAGCGCCAGTTCCGCGACCGGATCCTGTTCTTCAACCAGACGCATAATCTCATTTCCCTTCAGCGCCTGCCCGCTCAGGCGATGGTAGTCCGTAGCAAACCCCGTACCGGAAATAAAGGTCTCGATACAGCCCTGCTTTCCGCAGTAGCACGGCACTTCCGCGCGATAGTTAAGTTCGTCTTCGTCCATCCACGGCAATGGATTATGTCCCCACTCGCCCGCCGTGCCGTTGCCACCAATGTGGGCGCGACCGCCGAAGGCCACACCCGCGCCGCAGCCCGTACCGATAATGACCGCAAAAACGGTCTGGGCGCCTGCAGCAGCACCGTCGATAGCTTCCGATACCGCCAGACAGTTGGCATCGTTAGCCAGACGCACATCGCGTTTAAGACGCGCGCTCAAATCTTTATCAAACGGCTGGCCGTTGAGCCACGTAGAGTTGGCGTTTTTCACCACGCCGGTGTACGGCGAGATCGACCCGGGGATCCCCATTCCAACACTGCCCGTCTGCCCTGTTGCCTGCTCGGCCAACTCGACCAGCCGGGCAATCGTCTCGATAGTCTGGTGATAATCATCACGCGGCGTAGGCAAGCGGTGGCGAAACAGCTGTTCCCCCTGCTCGCTCAACGCAATCACTTCAGTTTTGGTGCCGCCTAAATCGATCCCAATACGCACAAGAGACTCCTCATTATTTTGATTATCAACAGAGTAGAAGCCGCCTACCCGATTAGCAATGCAAGCGATGCGACAATTCGTTATCATGCCCGCTGATTTAACGACAAGGCCGTGGAAATTATCATGCTGTGGTTCAAAAATTTGATGGTTTACCGTCTCAGCCGCGACGTTTCGCTGCGTGCAGAAGAGATGGAAAAACAGTTAGCCGCTTACACCTTTTCCCCTTGCGGTAGCCAGGATATGGCAAAAACCGGTTGGGTTCCGCCAATGGGTTCACAAAGCGATGCCCTGACCCACGCCAGCAGCACCGGTCAAATTATCGTTTGTGCGCGTAAAGAGGAAAAAATCCTCCCTACGCCGGTCGTCAAGCAGGCGCTCGAAGCGAAAATTTTCAAGCTGGAAGCCGAACAGGGCCGCAAGCTGAAAAAGACCGAAAAAGATTCGCTGAAAGACGAAGTGCTGCACTCCCTGCTGCCTCGCGCGTTCAGCCGCTTCAGCCAGACTATGATGTGGATCGACACCGTAAACGGGCTGATCATGGTGGACTGCGCCAGCGCCAAGAAAGCAGAAGACACGCTGGCCCTGCTGCGCAAAAGCATCGGCTCTTTACCGGTCGTTCCGCTGGCGCTGGAAACGCCGATTGAGCTGACTCTGACCGAGTGGGTACGCAGCGGGACTGCCGCGCAAGGTTTCCAGATCCTGGATGAAGCAGAGCTGAAAGCCCTGCTGGAAGATGGCGGTGTGATCCGCGCGAAAAAGCAGGATCTGGTGAGCGACGAGATCGCCGTACACATTGAAGCGGGCAAAGTCGTGACCAAGCTGGCACTCGACTGGCAGCAGCGCATTCAGTTCATGATGTGCGATGACGGCTCGGTGAAACGCCTCAAGTTCTGCGACGAGCTGCGCGATCAGAACGAAGATATCGACCGGGAAGATTATGCCCAGCGTTTTGACGCGGACTTCATCCTGATGACCGGAGAGCTGGCCGCGTTGATTCAGAATCTGGTGGAAGGTCTCGGCGGCGAAGCGCAGAGATAACAGACAAAACGTAGGCCGGGTAAGCGTTAGCGCCACCCGGCTTATTTTTTATTTCAGATAGCGGCACAGATAAGAGGTAGGCTCAGCAACCTGCAGATGGAATTCACTGTGGGCAGGGACGTTGAATACTTGCCCGGCAGCGTAAACTTTCCATTCCGTTTCACCTGGCAGTAAGACGTTCAGCGCGCCGCTCACAACCGTCATCTCTTCTGCTTCCGCAGTGCCAAAGGTATATTCCCCTTCCGCCATAACGCCGACACTGGCGCGGCCAGTGCTGCTGCTGGTAAAACCGATGGATTTCACTTTACCGGAAAAGTATTCGTTACTTTGAAGCATGAACTGGCCCTTATATTTATAGATAAAAATCCACTATAGGGGCCATGCTCATGGCCTGTCACGCAAAATCATTACACCAGTAATTCAGACGCCAGACGCGCCATCAGAACATTGGACAACAGCACCGGTATATCGAGTGCTTTTTGCAGTAAATCGCGATGGTGCTGATGGAAGCCGAGACAGTCCAGAATCAACACATCCGCGCCTCTCTCCATCAGCTCCCGTCCTGCGGCAATAAGCGCCGCTTCACTGTCCCAGAACGGATTAGCCAGCGCATACAGCGGGACTTTTTCCAGCACCTGCCATTTTGCCTCCTGGTTATCCATCAGTTCCTCGATGGGAACAATGACCCCCACCTGATGACCGTCGACAATCGAGGCCACCAGCGGCGGAATAATTCTCATCGGTTCCAGCAAAATCGCATTACGCGCAACCAGTCCTGTTATCGGTGCCGTGCTCATTAATAAAATGACGTCATAACCCTGATTATCGAGCACTTCAATAACACCCTGAAGCGCGCGCTCGATTTTCTGGCGTGACACATGCGCCAGTTTACCGTCACTTAATAACGTCGCCAGGGGATCCTCCCCTTCATCTAGCGCGTAGTCTTCCATGACCTCTTCACGGCTCATCTTACCCAACAGGCTAAGATGAGCGATCTGTTGCTCAGAGACATGCTCGGTTAAGAGCGGTAATACTTCGCTTACAGGGACCACACCAATAGTGAGGATCGCCAATGTCGCCTTCATTTTGATCGCCTTCCATTACTACCACAACCGTTACACAGGTACAGGCTCACTACGCTGCACCGTTCGTTTTTTCAACAAAACAGCACCAAGCGTAGCAGGGGATCTCTGCACCGAAATGTAAAGATCCCAGGCCCATGCCGAATCACCCTGTAATAACTAAATATTAACTCGTGCTTAACATTCACGATGCGTTAAAAGTGTGATTCAGGCACGGTTTTGCGTGGTTTAGGAATTTAATCAGGACTTATCGGGATCTTCGTAACGCCGTTTCGCATCCAGCGCTTCTTGTTCGGTTTCATGTTCGCTGATCAGCGAATCGGGTTTGGGGTGATCGGCACGCAGCTGATACCAGGTCACGGTATGGTCGGCATGACCCTTTTCAACGGTAACAATGCGTGCTTCACGCGGATAGGGAGGTCTGGTTGGCATAGCTCATCCTTTTTTTATGTCTGAGCTATGAGTATAGACGGCCGTTAGCTGGCGCAGGCCAAACGAAGGGCGGTAATAATCTGAATAACAACCTCTTCAGGTGAAGCAGAGGCATCCACAACGTGGTGTGCCGCCTCGCGGTATAATGCATCGCGTTCCGCAAGCACCTCACTCACTTCTTCGCTGAGCGGCTTCGCGGTCAGCGCAGGACGCTGCCCCTCTTCCGGAAACGCTTCAAGACGTCCAACCAGGGTAGAGACCGCCGCGCAGAGATAAATCACAATCCCTTTTTCGCGCATAAACTGCCGGTTGTACTCCGCCAGGATAATGCCCCCACCCGTTGCAATGATAGTCGCAGGCGATGTTACCGCTTCCAGCGCGGCAGTTTCACGCGCGCGAAAGCTCTCCCAGCCCTCTTTTTCGACAATCTCTGCGATGGTTTGAGCCGCATGTTCCTGAAGCCAGTGATCGGTATCAACAAATTGACTCTGGCACACGCACGCCAGTTCCAGGCCAACGGTGGTTTTCCCACAGCCGCGAGGGCCAACTAAAAAGATGGGTGGGTTCATAACCAGGTGTTTCCCCTTGATGCCGGAAGGCTGAAGACTGTAAAGAAATGATTGCAGAAGATGTTGCGTTTACTTTACTGCAAAGCGGTACGGGATGACAACCCTGTGGAGGCCACACTGTACCACATTTTGACAATGGTTATCATTACGCCGTGCGGCGCTTCACTTCCAGCAGCCATTTATCCAGCTCGGCAGCAAACTGCTGACGGTCACGCTGAGACAGGCTATCAGGCCCGCCAGTCTGCACGCCGCTGGCGCGCATGGTGTCCATAAAATCGCGCATGGTGAGCTTTTCGCGAATAGTCGACGGCGAATAACGTTCACCACGCGGGTTCAGCGCTGCCGCCCCTTTCTCCAGCACTTCTGCGGCCAGGGGAATATCCGCCGTGATCACTAAATCCTCGGCGCTGCACAGACGCACAATTTCATTATCCGCCACATCGAACCCGGCCGGTACGCGCAAAGAGCGGATGAACCGGGAAGGCGGCACGCGGATATTCTGGTTCGCCACCAGCGTTAATGGCATCTGTACGCGCTCGGCGGCGCGGAACAAAATCTCTTTAATCACATTCGGACAGGCATCCGCATCAACCCAAATCGCCATATTGTCACCCTTGTATCGCATTGACGGCTATTGTCGCCTGCTTTTCGTTGTTAAGCTATAAACCTATCAATCAGAGATAACAACGCATAATAACGGAGAGACGTGATGGACAAGAAAATCGGGTTTATCGGCTGCGGTAACATGGGCAAAGCCATCCTGGGTGGCCTGATCGCCAGCGGGCAGGTACTGCCGGGACAGATTTGGGTCTATACCCCATCACCGGATAAAGTCGCGGCGTTGCATGATGAGTACGGTATCAATGCCGCCGAAAGCGCGCAGGACGTCGCCCAGGTCGCGGATATCGTCTTTGGTGCCGTGAAGCCGAACATCATGATCAAAGTGCTGAGCGATATCACCTCCAGCCTGAATAAAGAGACGCTGGTGGTGTCCATTGCCGCCGGTGTGACCCTCGACCAGCTGGCTCGCGCGCTCGGTCACGACCGTAAAATCGTCCGCGCGATGCCAAATACCCCTTCTCTGGTCAACGCCGGGATGACATCTATCACCCCTAACGCGCTGGTCACCGCCGAAGACGTGGCGGATGTCCTGAACATTTTCCGCTGCTTCGGTGAGGCAGAAGTCATTTCTGAAGCGATGATCCATCCGGTTGTCGGCGTAAGCGGTTCAGCCCCTGCGTATGTCTTTATGTTTATTGAAGCGATGGCGGATGCCGCGGTGCTGGGCGGTATGCCGCGCGCGCAGGCCTATAAATTTGCCGCGCAGGCCGTCATGGGCTCCGCCAAAATGGTGCTCGAGACGGGTAAACATCCGGGTGAACTGAAGGATATGGTCTGCTCTCCGGGCGGCACAACGATTGAAGCCGTGCGCGTGCTGGAAGAGCGCGGATTCCGTGCTGCCGTCATCGAGGCGATGGCAAAATGCATGGAAAAATCAGAGAAGCTGAGTAAATCCTGATAAACAGAGCCGGGCGTCAGGCTGCCACTTCGGTGCGACCTCGTCCGGCATTTTTCGCTTTATAGAGGGCAACATCTGCTGCTTTTAACCATTCGCGGTAGTGTCCGAATTGCGGTCCCCAGGGGGCAACCCCGACGCTAATACGGATCCTTTCTGAAGGTGCTCCGGGTAGCGGCATGTTGACCAGACGTTCGTGTACGCGGGACATCGCGGCAATAGCACTTTCCGCAGGCGTACCGGACATAATCACGGCAAATTCATCCCCACCAAAACGGCCAATAAAATCACACGAGCGTAGCGTCAACTGCAGCTGGCGGGTGATAGCCACTATCGCTTCATCGCCGACGTCATGGCCCCATGTATCGTTAATGCTCTTAAAGTGATCAATGTCGATGAGCAATATTGTCGCCGTTTGATGGCTGCGACGGCATTGCTCATATTCATTGCGCAAAAGCGTTTCCCAGTGGCGGCGATTGAACACCCCCGTCATCCCGTCGCGCGTGCTCATTAGCTCAAGCCGCCGTTTATGCTCAGCCAGCCGAACCGCCGTCCGGTGACTGACCCAGGCAAACAGCATCGGGTACAGCATCAGAACCGGTAGCGTCAGCCACCACTCCAGCGGCTCAGAATAAAGCGTAATCATGCTGCCGTTCAGCTGCAGCGTGACCAAAGCGGAAAACAGGATAATGATAATACCGGCAATAAACAGCCGAAAACCGCCCGATCCCATCATATTCATGCCGATCATCATGATCAGCGCCGCCGTGGGCAGCGCATTCAGGCCCATCAGGCCAATCCAGACACCGGCGATGATTGCATCTACCTTCAGGTTAACGATTTCACTGCAAAACGGTTGGGATGAGCGGCAGGCAAGTTGCCAGGCGAGATGTGGCCAGACGAAGGCCCACCCCACCAGTAATAACCACCAGCCGCCTGGGAGAAAATGGGTAACCAGCACACCCGCAATCGGGAAAAACATGGCTGCCAGCCCCACCACGCGCGCCAGCCGGATCCGCCGGCAAAATCGTATCCCGGAGCGGTGTGAGTCATCCTGAGAAAGATGTTTATTCCACTCTTCCTGAATGCTCTCTTTGTTGTAATAGATTTCATCATTCATCATTTTTGGGAATATTCTGAAACATTTTCCCAAATTATAGAGAGGGGGATTTCGGGGAAAGTATGAAATTTCGGGTGAGCCGCGACGGCAACTCACCCGTTAGAACTACACTTTTTTCTTCAGACAGGCGCTCATGAACTTACTGCGGTCATCCCCTTTCAGGGACTGCTCGGTGGCCTTCGCATTACACTCGCGCATTTTTTGCTGCTGCGGCGTCAGGCTTTTTTCATCCGGTTTCGAGGCACCGTTTTTAAGGCAGTCGCTCATGTAGGTCTTACGGGCATCGCCCTTCAGAGATTGCGAGGTCGCCTGTTGATTACAGGTTGTCATACGCTGCTGCTGGGGCGTAAAGGTCTTTTCTTCCGCATGCGCAGAAGCCATCAAGAACACGCCTGAGAGTAAGGTAACCAGTATTGTCGTTTTCATTGCACTATCCTTTATGTGAATTTCCACTCTAAGTCTGGTTCGTGACGGGGAAAATACCACCCGGCAGCCACGATTTCCGCCGGGTGACGAACTTATTTCAGCCTCAGCGCGGCCTTCATGGTGTAGAACAGATCGGTCTGGTCAGTCAAACCCACCACGTTCGCAGCATGTGGGCCGTACGCCGCGATGCGCAGCTGTGTGCCGGTATGTTCCATAGACTCTTCTTCAGAATTGCCATAGCTCATCACCATCACGGCACCGTCTTTGGTCGTCAGCGCCTGCGTCAGACCCGGTGCTTTGGTATCGGGAGGGATAATCTGGCTTGAATGCGCGTGGTCAGCGGTGACCACCACCAGCGTGTTACCGTCTTTCTTCGCAAACTCGAGCGCTTTTTGCACCGCTTCGTCGAGATCCACCGTTTCGCCAATCTGCCCGCACGGGTTCGCCGCGTGGTCTTGCTTATCGATTGACGCCCCTTCTACCTGCAGGAAGAAGCCTTTTTCGCTCTTGCTCAGCAGAGAGATGGCTTTGTCCGTCATCGCCGCCAGCGTAGGAACGCTGTCATTCCGTTTCGGGTTTGGCGTACAGGTCACCGCTGGCTTATCGATATTGCCGTGGTACGAGGCTTTTGGCCCTTCCCAGCGCACCGGCATGTTGCCGTCAGAGAACAGTCCCAGCAGCGGTTTGTCCTGGTTTGCTTCGGTAATCGCCGCCAGAGAAGCCGCATCGCTTACCAGCTGATAGCCGCGCGCCTGCGCCTGCTCGCGCAGCGTTTTACCCTGCCACTCACCGGCCGTCGCCGTTTCGGCAAAGGTTTTCGCCCCACCGCCCAGCGTCACGTCAGGGCGCGCGTTCAGCATCTGTTCTGTAATCGAGCCTTTACCGCCGTTTTCCAGCGCATTGGTCGGACATTTTTCGCGGGTCACCGACGGGCCATAGCATTTACGCGAGGTCACGTGCGACATCAACGCGGCCGGGGTGGCATCCTGAAGCTCAGCGGTAGAGACGTTGCCGGTTGCCAGCCCCGCCGCTTTCGCCATTTCCAGAATGGTTTGATGATCTTTCTCGTGAATATCGACGCCCAGCGCGCCATTATAGGTTTTCACACCGGTTGCCCACGCCGTTGCTGATGCGGCTGAATCCGTGACGTAATCCGGTTTACCGGTTTTTTTATCCAGCGAGTAATGGGTATATTGTCCCGTCAGAGGCAGCGCATCGATGCCTTTAAAATAGCCGCCCGCTCCTTCGGCATAATTTCTCGCCGCCGTAATTTCGGAATCCCCCATTCCGTCGCCAATCAGCAGAATAATATTTTTAGCGGGGTTTTCATTCAGAGAAGCGCGAATGGCGGCAGTCTGATCCTCTGAGAGACGGCGCGCACCACCGGGCTGGGTGATATCCCCCTGCGCAGCACGATGTTCGAGGACGTTCATATTCGCGGTTTCAGCGTGAATAGCAGGGGCAAATAACAGCGGGATTAATGCGATAAAAAGCGCGCTCTGTTTCACTTTATTTTCTCCATGTACAAATACATAAAAATAAAAACAGAGCGACTATAGGCAACCGGCATGACATTTCTATGACAGCCCGTCACGCATTGTGACAGTTTAGCTGCGCGGATGCCTTAACAGCTTTTTTATGTATTGATGGAGCATTTCGGCGTCCTCAGGTGGAACCTGTGAATCAGGTTTGGCGTTGTCCAGCGCGCTTTCAATGCTGTCAATTAACGCCTGTTGATCCTGGGCAGCCATATGTCTGAGTAGCGCGGTGACGACTATTTCCAGCGCCTCAACCTGGGCGACCAATTCTTTCGACTCTTCTTCCTTTTGTGCAAGCTTAACCAACAACTCAGTAATGAGATTCTTCATGGTGCTATTTCCTTATGGGTTTTCCCTGAAATTAGCACTCTCAATGATTTATGCAAAGAGGAGAAAAGTATTATCTTATGCAAAAGTGACGTTACGTCAAAAATAGCGTAGCGCGCACCGCAGCGAAACGTTTTTCTATAACAACAGGCCGCTTTTTGTTATATAAAAAAGCGGCAGCCATAAAAATATATAATACATCCCCAGGGTTAACGGGCTCCTTTTGCCTCCGCTAATTGTCTGCGACGACGCAGTGCAATAGCCAGCTGGATAATATTTATCAACACCACCACAGCCGTCGCGGCAAATACCCAACGGAAACCGGCCATCGCGGAAACGGATGCACCAATAAGCGGACCGGCGACGTTGCCCAAATACATAAACGACTGGTTGTAACCAAAAATACGCCCGGTGACCTGGTCACTGGAATATTTCACCAGCAGTGTTTGCACGGCGGGCAACATGGCTCCATCGGCAAAACCAAGCAAGAAGCGCAGAACGCCAAGCTGAAGCGGGGTCGTTACGAACGACATAGCGAAAAAGAGTATGACCGCAAATATCAGTGTGGCCATCAGGATGCGCGCCGTGCCAATCCGGTCGCCCAGTTTGCCAAGCCGCGGCGCAGAGATCAGAGCCGACACGCCAGGCACCGCCGCAATCAACCCCGCGAGAAAGGCGATATTGCTGCTGTCTGGCTCCATCGACTTGATAAACAGCGCCAGAATAGGCCCGACGGAACCATTACACAGCTGGATCACCATGGTGGTGACAAAAAGGCTGATCATCAGGCCGGGATAAGGCAGCGAGGCAAAGACCGCCCTGCCGCTCAGGCGTTCTGATTTGCTGACAACGGGACGGCCCCCTTCTTTGATCAGGAAAAGCGTCACCAGAAAACTGATCACCAGCAGTATCGCGGTGATGAAAAATACCGCTCTCAGCCCCACGTGATCCGCGAGGAATCCCCCCAGCAGCGGGCCGCCGATGACCCCGCTGATCTGCGCGGTAGAGAGCGTACTCAGCGCCCAGCCGCTACGTTCACGCGGCACCTGCGAGGCCACCAGCGCCATCGCGTTCGGAATATACCCGGAAGTCAGCCCCATGATTGCCCGCAGGATAAACAGCTGCCAGACGTTGGTGGCAAAGGCCTGAAGCAAAATGGCGATCGCCATACCGAGGGATGCACGCAGCAGCATCAGCTTGCGGCCTTTTCTGTCCGCCAGGCTGCCCCACATCGGCGAGACGATGGCCGAAACCAGAAACGTGACGCTGAACGTCAACCCTGACCACATAGAGAGGGCTTCATGGGAGGTCACCCCCAGCTGAGACACGTACAGCGGCAGAAAGGGTAAAATCTGGCTAATGGCCAGTCCGGTAAAGAAACAGCCGAACCAGACCGAGATGAGGTTAACTTTCCAGGATTCCATAACAGAAATAGTCTTCATTTTTAGGCGAATTCGCCGACAGATTAGCAAGTTACGCGCGTTGACGTCGCACCAGAGATGCGGCCTTGCTGACTTTGGTGTTTTATCTTCCCAGTCATCATATTTGTGAAACAAGTCACAAATTATCCACTTTCTGACGAAAGATTATGCTTCAGCGGCACAGGCCGAAGCCGCGCATCCCAAGATGGAAATGGTTAGCGTGGGCCGCGTTATATTCTGGCCCCAGACCGTTACCGTAATACCCACAGCTCGCCGCCAGCAGAGCCTGAAGCCACGGCTGGGTTTTAGCCGACGACCAGCCCCTCAGAATGGTGATCCGCTCACCGTTTGCCAGCCGAAATGCGCTGATGTCCAGCGCCTCTGCCGTGGCATGTTCACTGCGACGCGCATCCGGGCGGCCGTAAATATTACGACAGGCATAGCTTCCCAGATGGTCGATGCGCGTAAGCTCGCTGCCCATCCAGCTTTTCGTCAGCGGCCGGGCCTGCTGACTGACAAACAGCGCAGAGCTTAATGCCAGAGGGCAACTGGCCAGAAAACTGCTGTTCAGGCTGACCGGACCGAAATTACTCACGCGCACCACGTTACTGAGCGGGCATGCTCCCGCGCTGTCAGCCACCGGCTGC
Source organism: Enterobacter sp. B79-1 (assembly GCF_057444735.1). Classification (NCBI taxonomy): domain Bacteria; kingdom Pseudomonadati; phylum Pseudomonadota; class Gammaproteobacteria; order Enterobacterales; family Enterobacteriaceae; genus Enterobacter; species Enterobacter sp. B79-1. The sequence continues at coordinate 124,632 of NZ_JBYAZJ010000007.1, read as the reverse complement.
GTGCGGATAAGCGCTCTTAGATTTGCTTCGGTTAGGAGGCTTTCGCAGGCCTCCGGCGTTAAGCGCCGAAGCTTAAACTGGGTGATTTTTCCGGGAGGATCGTCAAGGGTAAGCGGCGTAAAAGGGTTGTAATGAGACGGCAACCAGCGGTAGCCCGCCGTTGCGACAGCCACAATAATGAAAACGGTTAGCAGACTTTTTCCTTTCACGCGCCCCCCACGATAACCCCAAAACATTATGGCAGAAGGCCGCGAAACCCGCAGGGCATCGTGGTATGTTATTGGCTTTTCGACAGACTGGAAGAGAGTGAGATGGCAAAGCAGCGCGTAGGTATTGTCTTTGGGGGAAAATCAGCAGAGCACGAGGTGTCATTGCAGTCGGCCAAAAATATTGTCGATGCGATCGATAAAAGCCGTTTCGACGTGGTGCTGCTGGGTATTGATAAACAGGGTCAGTGGCATGTTAACGATGCCAGCCAGTACCTGATCAATGCTAACGATCCGGCGCACATCGCCCTTAATCCTTCAGAAACCAGCGTCGCGACCGTACCAGGCCTGGTTCAGGGGCAATTTATTGACGCCGGTAATGCGCAGGCGCTGGCTCAGATTGACGTTATTTTCCCTATCGTGCACGGCACGCTGGGCGAAGACGGCTCTTTGCAGGGGATGTTGCGCATGGCGAACCTGCCGTTTGTCGGCTCCGACGTGCTGGGCTCCGCCGCCTGTATGGACAAAGACGTCACCAAGCGTCTGCTGCGCGATGCCGGGCTGAATATTGCGCCGTTCGTCACGCTCACCCGCGCCAACCGCGAGAAATTCGATTTCGCGCAGATTTCCAGCCAGCTCGGCCTGCCGCTGTTCGTCAAACCGGCGAATCAGGGCTCCTCCGTTGGCGTCAGCAAAGTCACCACCGAAGCGCAATTTACCGACGCCGTGCGTCTGGCGTTTGAGTTTGACCACAAAGTGGTGGTTGAACAGGGTATCAAAGGCCGCGAAATTGAGTGCGCCGTGCTGGGGAATGATTTCCCACAAGCAAGCACCTGCGGTGAAGTCGTGTTGAACAGCGATTTCTACTCTTACGATACCAAATACATTGATGATAAAGGCGCGCAGGTTGTGGTACCTGCGGTTATCGATCCGGTCATCAACGATAAGATCCGCGCGATCGCCGTAGAAGCTTATCAGGCGCTGGGCTGCTGCGGTATGGCTCGCGTTGATGTGTTCCTGACGCCGGAAAACGACGTGGTCATTAACGAGATCAACACGCTGCCAGGCTTCACCAACATCAGCATGTATCCGAAACTGTGGCAGGCCAGCGGAATGAGCTATCCGGAACTCATCACTCGCCTGATCGAACTGGCGCTGGAGCGTCACGCCGCTGACAGCGCCCTTAAAAGCTCCGTAAACGGTTAATCGGTTTTCTTCACCGTTTCCGTCTCTTCCGCTGTCGTCTCTTCAGGGCGGCGGCGGATAATCAACCCTGCCAGCCAGAAACTGATGACCCAGGTGACCAGCCCCACGGCATAGGTTTGCCAGCCTTTTGCCTCAAACCCCAATAGCCCCACAACACCGTTAAGAATAAAGATCAGCCCAATAGCAAAGGCGTAGTAATGCCAGTCACGGCGTAGTTTTAACGTGAGTTTCATAACAACTCCGGCAGGAAAAAAAGACATCCTCTCACAGTTTTATGGCCGGGTCTGTGGCGAATGCGGAAATTCTGAAACGCGACGCAATTTCACTTAAGTGATCAAATTGTGATGTGATGCAGAAATCATCAATCCAGGAGCATTCCTGAGGGTAAATTACCACGATTCTGATATTGACAAATGCGATGACCTGTCAAACTCACCCTATACGAAACGTATAAAACAGAGTGACATTTCGGGAGGTCTTTATGGCTGATTTTACATTGTCGAAACCGATTTTTGGCGGCAAACAACCAAAAACCTCCACGGCGGGTAATATCGCCTATGCCCTGTTTGTGCTGTTCTGCTTCTGGGCAGGCTCACAGCTTCTCAACATGCTGGTTCATGCGCCTGGCGTTTATGAACACCTGATGCAGGTTCAGGATAGCGGGCGCCCACGCGTTGAGATCGGTTTCGGGGTAAGCACCCTGTTTGGCCTGGTCCCCTTCCTCGTCGGGTGCATGATTCTTGGCGTCATTGCCTTAGTGCTTCGCCTGCGCCGTCGTTTCTAAATCCCCATACAGCGAGCCCGGCGGTCATCCACGCGTTTCGCGAACCATGCAGTTGTCAGGTTACGCGTGATTTTCGGGCTCTCGAGCTGAATGCCGGGCAGGATAGCCCTCGGTAACGCTTTTCCACTTTTCTTCTCTGCCAGCGCAAAGACCTGCTGATACAAATCCGTTTTCTCAAATGCGAGACTGTCGCCCTTCTCCAGCTGACGGCGAATATCGCTGTTGCTCATATCCAGCTTTGTCGCCAGTTTGCGCACTGCACGTTCGGTCGTACCCGCTTCGCTGCTGCCGTAGGCAATCAGATCGCCATCCAGCGCCAGCTTCACCCCGGATGCCCGGCTCACGGCATTCTGGAACGCTGCGTTCCTGCTGGCATACCAGCCCGCGTTAAAGTCTGCAAAGCGGTACAGCGGCTCGCTGTAATTCGCCGGGTAGTTAAGAAGGTGATAAGTGCCAAACCAGAGCCCGCCGCGCAGGGAGAAGACCTCCTGACGCACCGTTCCGTCGATTTTCCACGGATAGCCGTCGGTATGTTTTTCTGCAAAGGCGATGCTGACCTGCATCGGACCGCCGGTGTGTACCGGGTTAAGCGAGCCAAACAGTTTTTGCCCCATCGGCACCATGTTGATGAAGTCATCAAAAATGGCGCTTAGCTGTTTCTCAGTTTTCACCGTATCCAGCCTATCGCTATAGCTTTTGCCGTTTGGCGAGGTGATTTTAAGCGCGGTATGGACCAGGAACACCGGGATATGCATCGATTCCGCGCGGCGGTCGATCTCTTTCCAGGCAATTTTGTTCAGACCCGGCACGACCGGGTCTGACTGGTACATTGATTCCTGCTGCGCCACCGCCAGTACCGAGCAGATATTCTCCTCGGTAGGGGCAATTTTCTGGCTTTCAAAGGTCTTTGCCAGTGCCTCTGCCCACGCGTTGCGATCCTTCACGCTGGCGGGCATTTTTTCCCGGACAACGCTCGCCACGTCCACGGGCTTTTCCCCTTTTTTGAGTGGCGTGGCCCCTTTCTCGGCACACCCCACCAGTACCAGGGCAGCAAGTAAGGACAGCGATAACGTACGCGGTACGGCAAAAGACATAGCAACTCCCTGTATTAGCTAAATGTGTTGGTGACTTCCTGCAGATCTTTATCGTCCAGCTCGCGCTCGAAGCTGCGTAAACGTTTGTAGATGGACATCAGTTCCACCAGCGTGGTCCAGGAGCTGATCAGATACTGGAACGAACCGCGCACCTGACCAAAGACGTTGGTGATCTGCGTCATCAGGCCCAGCGTAATCGTACCCGCAACAATCGACGGGAACAGCAGGAACAAACCGAAAACGTTATCAACCTGCAGATACAGAATGCGCGCAATGTTGAAATACATATAGTGGAAATAGAGGCGGAAATAGTTGCGACGCACGGCGCCAAACAGCTCGCGAACGGTCGGTGGCGAGGCGCGGTTAGCATCATCTTCGCCGTAAACCAGCTCTTTACGGTAGGCCGCTTCGACACGCTGATTTTTAAACTCCAGACCCGGCAGCTTGATGCCGACCACCGCCAGCAGCCCCGTGCCCATCAACGACCAGACAATCGCGGCGATAACCAGACCATACGGCAGGTGACCAATAATCGGCAGCTCCGGCACGTGTGCGGAAAGCGTCACCAGCACCGGCAGGAAGGCGATCAGCGTCATAATGGCGTTGATAAAACTGACACCCATGTCTTCAAGCGTAGAGGCAAAACGCATGGTGTCTTCCTGCACACGCTGCGCGGCACCTTCGATATGACGCAGGTGCTGCCAGTGCGCCATATAGTGTTCGTTCATGGCGGTACGCCAGCGGAAGACATAGTGGCTAACGAAGAAATTGTTCATCACGCCAATGACGACCGCAATCAGGGCGATGCCGAGGAAGATACCCACCTCATGGTAGAACTGGTTAATCGTCACCTTATGCGGGGAACTCAGCGCCGTCTGGATCAGATCGTAGAAGGGGGCATACCAGGCGTTCACCGCCACGCCGACTTCGACCAGGAACCAGGTCACAAAGATGATCAGCGAGGTGCCCAGAATCGACCAGTATTGCCAGCGGTGTGGAGAGTAGATAAACCAGAAAACCGCAAACAGCCCCACGCAGACCGTGTAGTAGGCGTAAAACAGCAGGTAGCTGAGCGACCAGAAGCGCGCGGCGCTAATTGGCACCTCACCCGTTGCCCCCGTGATACGCGTCAGCCATGCGCCGCCGCCCGCCTGCCAGAAAATGACAGCAATCAGTGCCCAAATAAATGCCGACAGGAAAAAAGGCCCCGGCTTTGGGAAAAAAGACTTAAACATTGTGCTTCCTTTTTGTTGTTCTGGCTGTTGCTGTGCTCAACACATCGCCACACGAAAATCTGGCCTGAACCCGCCAGCGGCGCAGGCAAAAAGGTCAGACCCGTGGGTTTATTATTAGTTCGCTTTCCAGTTTTCGAGAATTGTTTCGGTGCGTTTCACCGAAGGTGGATTGGCAGGGGCGATGAAGTTACGCCAGACATCATTGTAGTGCGCAATCAGAACCTGGGCTTCCGCCGCCGGGCGATTGGCCGTGGTGTGGGCATCTTCAGCAACCGTGATGTGGTAGCCCCGGCTGACGCCGTTTTTGAGGGTGGCATCGACACAGTAATCGGTGGCACAGCCGCAAATGACAAACTCGCGAATGCCCTGTTCACGCAGCAGCGTCTCAAGCGCGGTGTTATAGAAGGCATCACAGGCGGTTTTGGTGACGTACAACGCACCTGCTGGCTGATTTAGCTCAGGAAGCAACGCAAACCCTTCACTTCCCTCTTCCAGGCCCCCGGCTTCGGTATGCTGTATAAAAACCACCCTGTCGGCTGCCTGCGTAAGCTGGTTGATCAGAGAGACACATTTCTCGCGCTGATGACGCGGCGTCTCGAATACCCCGTTCTGCATATCAACCACCATAACCACACGCTTATCAGACATACCGTTCTCCGCAAGATTGAGTAGCACTGGTGCCTATCATAAGCCCGATGTCACAAAATGGGATCCAGGCCGCAAGTAAATTGTTCATATTTACCCATGGTTACGTTTTTCTCGCTATCGTTATGCAATTCGGGCCTTTGCAGCTTACCGATTAGTAGTATAAATACCCCTAACTTTCCTTATTTACTTGATGGATGCTTTTCGTTGAAACGTTGTCTGCTCTCTTTCGCCGCGCTATGTGCGGTGAGCTTTTCCACCGCCCAGGCAGCGCAGCCGCTGACGGCCCCGGTTTTAGCCTCTGATATCGCCGATCGCTACGCGAACCTGATCTATTACGGTAGCGGCGCGACGGGAATGGCGCTGGTGGTGATTGACGGTAACCAGCGCGTGTTTCGCAGCTTTGGTGAAACGCGCCCGGGGAATAACATTCACCCGCAGCTGGATTCGGTGATCCGTATTGCCTCCATTACCAAGCTGATGACCAGCGAAATGCTGGTGAAGCTTCTCGACCAGGGCGTGGTTAAACTCGACGACCCGCTCAGCAAATATGCACCACCCGGCGCTCGCGTCCCGACTTATCAGGGTGCCCCCATCAGACTGGTCAACCTGGCGACCCACACCAGTGCCCTGCCGCGAGAACAACCTGGCGGCGCGGCACATCGTCCCGTCTTTGTCTGGCCGACGCGCGAACAGCGCTGGAATTACCTGAGCACAGCGACGCTGAAAACCACGCCGGGTTCGCAGGCCGCCTATTCAAACCTCGCGTTTGATCTGCTGGCCGATGCGTTATCGACCGCTTCGGGTAAACCCTATCCTCAGCTGTTTGAAGAGCAGATTACCCGTCCGTTGGGGATGAAGGACACCACCTTTACCCCCTCCCCGGACCAGTGCCGTCGCCTGATGGTCGCTGAAAAAGGTGCCAGCCCGTGTAATAACACCCTGGCGGCGATCGGCAGCGGTGGGGTGTATTCAACGCCTGGCGACATGATGCGCTGGATGCAGCAGTTCCTCTCTTCGGATTTCTACTCTCGCACCCACCAGGCCGATCGCATGCAAACGCTGATTTATCAGCGTACCCAACTGACCCGCGTTATCGGCATGGACGTACCGGGTAAAGCCGACGCCCTCGGTTTGGGCTGGGTGTACATGGCGCCGAAAGACGGCCGCCCGGGCATTATTCAGAAAACCGGCGGCGGTGGCGGATTCATCACCTATATGGCGATGATCCCGCAGTCCAACGTAGGGGCGTTTGTGGTCGTTACCCGCTCGCCGAACACGCGCTTCGTCAACATGAGCGATGGCATCAATAATCTGGTTGCTGAGCTGAGCGCGAATAAAGCGCAGGTGCTGACGGCGTCTAACTGACCTAATAGTCCGCGGGCAGACGGTTGATGCTAACCAGTTTGCCCCGGCTCATCGTAATATAATTACCCTGCCGCAGCGCTGCCAGAACTTCCGCGACCACAGAGCGTGAGATCCCTGTGCTACGCTGAATATGATTCATAACGCCAATTTTTGAGCGCAGCGTTTCATCCCACTCGGCCATATTAATGAGCATGGCCCGGATCTGGCTGTAAGAGTTATTCCCCACCAGTTGCATGTCACGTTTACCCAGATGATGGTTGATCCACGACAGCCAACAAAATGCGTCTTGCCAGAGTGAGGCTTGCTGAAGCCGTTGGTACAGTGAAGAGGCAGGTAAATAAAAACCTGAGCAATGTGAATGCGCCATCATCACATATTCCTGATGGCTATTATTTACCCACGCGCTTAAACCATAAATATAGGGTGCCTTTGCAATCCCCACGAGAAGTTCATCTGACTTTCTGTGGATGGCAACGACGCCGGTTTGTATTACAAATGTGTATGGAACATCATCGTCATCATTATTGACGGTTGAAATTAATTTCTGTGGCGCGGTCTTAAAAGGGGTGCTGGCGACTTCCAGGCACTGTACGATCCGGCTTAATTCAGAAAGTGGCTTCGCATTAACATTCATGCAGACCTCAAGTCATCTGTATCTGTCGGTTCTCGATTATTTTTAATTGTTATATAAAAAAGCGGGGGAAATATTCCCCCGCTTTTTATATTTTACCAGGTATATTTCACACCCAGATTTGCACCCCAGTTCTGGTCAACGTCGCCGCCACCGAGATAAGTTGCATCAGTATATGCACTGAAGTTCTTCGTGAAGCTGAACTGCGTGCCCAGACCCACACGAACCGCGGAACCTTCAACACCGTTGTCGATGCTGTCGTCGTTCACATCAGCATTGTTGTCGGCATCGTCATACACGTAAGCCAGCTTGAAGTAAGGCGTCAACGCCTGCTCTCCGCCGTAATTGAAGGTATAACCCGCATCTACGCCAAGCTCATAACGCAGGCTGTCGTATGACTGCCCATCAATTCGCATGTCGTTGCTCAGCTGGTAATCATCCCCAGACTGGAACAGCCCGGATACCGCCGCGTAAGGCGTGATGTAGCCAGACAGGTTTGGTTTCCAGTCGTAGCCCAGTTTCATCCCAAAGCCGACCGCATCGGTCGTGGTGTCACCGTCAACATACTGACCGTTGCTCATGGTAGCGGAGAGATCGTTGTTGAAGCGGGTGTAGCTCAGGGAGCTGTCGAGGAACAGATCGTTCATGAACTTCGCTGACGCGTAGACCATCGCAGTCTGACTGTCCTGATCAACCTGACCGGTACGATCGCTGATATCGCCCTTCGCGAAGCCTGCAGCACCACCGACGATCCATTTCGCATTGTTACCGTCAATCTGGGTATCCAGACCGACCATAATGCCGCTCACGTCCTGATCGTAGCTAACGTTGCCATTATCAGCGTCGAAGTTACCACCGAAGTAGCTCACCCACGCTCCGCCGTTATCCGCCAGGCCGTGGCGGCTGTTGGTCAGACGCGTGCCGACGGTATCCTGCTGCAGGTTCCAGATGTTGCTGTTAGCAGACGGGATGCTCAGCGCCATGTTGGCATAGTCAGTCAGCTCTTTCTGCTGCAGAACAACGGTGTCACCTTTCTGCTGCGCCTGATAGGTGTAGGCACCTAAATCCGCTTTGTTCGCGGCAGTAAAGCTGGCTGTGGTATCCGCGTTATTGTCATAGATGCGGACGATCTCTTTATTTTTGTAATCGGCAACGGAACCGGCACCGGTCGCATCATCGATGCGCACTTTGTAGTTACCTGCAACGTCACCGTTTACTGACAGATGGCCATCAGAATTAATCGCCACAACGCCGTAGTCGTAATCGGCATTGTACTTATCGTTGGTGATATAGCGCGCGTTGTTCAGATCGCTGTTCAGCACGTAATCGCGGCTGGCCACGTTCAGCGCGCCGCCGTCGGTCAGCACCATGTTGTGCGTATCAACCTGACCCATACCCAGCGCCAGCTCGGCACCGTTGTCTACGGTAATGGTGTTGGCATACAGCTCAGCGGTCTCTTCAGTCAGCGCTGCACGGCTGTAGCTGTCCAGGTACAGGCTGTCGGTCGCGACCGCGCCGCTGTCACCGATATTCAGCGTTGAAGCATTGGTCAGCGTGATGGTGTCCGCCAGCAGGCCAGAGTTTTCAACATTGACCTGCGACTGATTATTCACCGTCAGCGCGTCGATGTTGGAGACTTTACGGGTATCCCACTCGGAACCGTTATCCAGCGCCACGTTGAACAGGCCGCTCTGATAAACCTCTTCACCCGCAACGTGACCGTTGCTGTCGAAGGTGGAACCCGGCCAGATGCTGTTTGGAGACAGGGCACTCCAGTCAACGTCGCTGTAACCTTCACCGTACATTTGTGCGGTGCCGATGGCTTCAACGCTGGACTGCGCTGCACCCACCCACTTGCTGCCGTTAGTCAGAGTGACATCCAGTGTATCGGTACCGTCCCAGCCGTTGGTGGTTGGGTTATACACACCGTCATCGGTGGTATCGGTTGCCGGGTCGCCATTCTCGTAGAAGTTGTTATCGAAGGTACTGGAGAACAGGATGTCACCTGTAACGGTGGAGTGATCGAACGTCGCTGTCGTCTGCATCGCGTTGTCAGACGCGCTGGCAGCCACGATCAGCGCCGCGTCATCCGCCGCCGTCGCGTTGGTTTCACCGTAGTCGCTCGGCTTGGCCGTTTGACCATAGAAACCGCTGGTGCCCAGATCGCTGTATGCGCCGGAGGTCAGCACGGAGTCTTTCACCACCAGGGTATCGGTAAAGAAGTTGCTGCTATTGGCAACGCCTTCCACACCGTCATACGGGGTATTATCCAGATCCTGGTAACCCTGCGTCAGCGTGATACCGGCAACGTGGGAGTTATTCTGAATAACGATATCAGACTCTACATCCAGCGTAATCGCGTTACCCAGAGCATAGGTATCCTGATAATGGGTTTCGGTAGTGTCACCATTCACAACGTCATAAGCATAATGCTCGTAGGTGTCATTGATGGTGCTGTTATCTACCGTCAGGCTGAAACGGTCATACTGCGTATGTGCTGTACCATCTGTTTCCGTGCCATCTTCACACGTCGTGGTCATACACTCAGACGTGATCATGCCGTTGATGGTGCTGTTGGAAATACTCAACGCATTCGCCCGACCATTAACGCCATCATCCAGATAGTATGTTGAAATAACACCGTTTACTGTGGATTTGTTAATCACCGGATAAATATCACCATCATGGGTGGCATCCGAGTAATCCCAGTCTGCGTAACCATAATACCAGGGGGTAGAGGCGGTATTATCATATCCAAACGTATTATACGTCGTGCCGGAAATATCCTTCGCATTAGCCTGAGAAGCGATAGCCAGGGTGCAGGCTAATGCAAGTTGAGATACAACCAGTTTCTTTTTCCATGTTTGCATTGGGTCATCCCTCCTCAGGGACGTAAGCAAGTTTGTCCGTCAAATCATTTTGCAATGTTTAATTGCGGAGGGAATTATGCAATTTCATTTCTAAAAGGTTCAATGAATGATTCAATTAAGTCCGTATCCAGACAACTCACGTCTAAAAAAACGGAACCATAACAATCATTGTGAATAAATATTATAAAATCAGCAAATTACAACCTTATTTTATTGATCAGGATAATATAATTAAAAATAATAGATCATTTATAATGATACCTTCTATTCAATTCAAAACTGCCGCCAATATTTCACGCTCCCTAAAAAGCCATCATTCATTCTATAATAGAGACATTTGATGCGGCTTGTTTTGGCGCATTTCGCAAAATCAAAATGCCCAATTTCGTAAAACACCCCTCTTCACTTTCATGTACACTGGTCTTCTTTGTTCCACAAACATCAGGCATACCATGACCGATTTAATTGCACGTCCCCGCCGCCTGCGCAAGTCACCTGCACTGCGCGCTATGTTTGAAGAGACAACCCTGACCTTAAACGATCTGGTGTTGCCGATTTTTGTCGAAGAAGAGATCGATGACTACAAAGCCATCGAGGCGATGCCGGGCGTGATGCGCATTCCGGAAAAACATCTGGCGCGTGAGATTGAACGCATCGCCAACGCGGGGATCCGCTCGGTGATGACCTTCGGCATCTCTCACCATACCGACGCCACCGGCAGCGATGCATGGAAAGAAGATGGCCTCGTCGCCCGCATGTCCCGCATCTGCAAAGAGACCGTGCCGGAAATGATCGTCATGTCCGATACCTGCTTCTGCGAATATACCTCTCACGGCCACTGCGGCGTGCTGTGCGATCACGGCGTGGATAACGATGCCACCCTGCTGAACCTTGGTAAGCAGGCTGTCGTCGCAGCCGCTGCCGGTGCGGATTTCATCGCGCCTTCTGCCGCGATGGACGGACAGGTTCAGGCGATTCGTCAGGCGCTGGACGCGGCGGGCTTTACCGACACCGCCATCATGTCTTACTCCACCAAATTCGCCTCCTCCTTCTACGGCCCGTTCCGTGAAGCGGCGGGCACGGCGCTGAAAGGCGATCGTAAAACCTATCAGATGAACCCGCTGAACCGTCGGGAAGCGATTCGTGAATCTCTGCTTGATGAAGCTCAGGGCGCAGACTGCCTGATGGTGAAACCGGCGGGCGCGTATCTTGATATCCTGCGCGACATCCGCGAGCGCACCGAGCTGCCGCTGGGCGCTTACCAGGTCAGCGGCGAGTACGCGATGATCAAATTCGCCGCGCAGGCAGGTGCGATTGACGAAGAGAAAGTGGTTCTCGAAAGCCTGGGCGCGATCAAACGCGCGGGTGCGGACCTGATCTTCAGCTACTTCGCGCTGGATCTGGCTGAGAAGAAAATCCTCCGCTAATCTTCACCAAACTGCAATACAACCGACATCTGCTCCTTCTACTGTCTTCGCAAGACGGCAGGAGGAGTAACCATGTTTAGCCTCGATAGCGTTCTCGACGATCTTTGGCCTCAGGCGAGGCCTGCACCCTGGCAAAAAAGTCTGTTAAAAAGACTGTTTTACGAAGACGAATTTCAGCAATTTGCCTCAGCCCACCGCCACCTGAAAGGGCTGGATATGGTGGAGCAAGTTCTGGAACACCTTGATATTCTCTGCACCGTTTCCGCCCGCGATCTCGAACAAATCCCCGAACATGGCCCGCTGGTCATTATTGCCAACCACCCGACGGGTACGCTGGACGGGCTGGCGCTGATGTACGCCGTCTCCCGCGTGCGGCGCGATGTTAAAGTCGTGACCAACCGGATGCTGAGTCACCTTGAGCCCCTCAGTTCGCTGTTTATTCCGGTGGACAATATGGGCGGCAGGACGGCGAAAACATCCCTGGTTCAGATGGAACAGCATCTGCAGAACGCAGGCGTGCTGATCTTCTTTCCGGCGGGCGAAGTTTCCCGGCCGACGCGAAAAGGCGTCCGCGATAAAAAGTGGCACTCAGGCTTTATCAAACTCGCCAGCAAGCTGCGCACTCCGCTGCTGCCGGTGCATATTCAGGCGCATAACAGCCTGCTCTTTTATGCCAGCACGCTGGTGTCGCCGACGCTGTCCTTGCTGCTGCTGATGCAGCAGATGTTCCGCCGACGCCATAGCCAGCTGCCGATTAAAATCGGCCAGCAGATTGCGTGGCATCACTGGCATAGCGCCACCCTTTCGTCGCGTGAGATGGCCGAGCAGTGCCGTCAGCACGTGATGCGTCTTGGCAAGGGAGTGCCTGGCGTCTTTAAAACCCAGTGCGCCATTGCCCGTCCTGAAGACCGGGCTACGCTGAGGCGTGAACTGGCGCAGGCCGAGTGCCTGGGGAAAACCAGCGACGGTAAAACCATCTATCTTTGGCAGCGCAACGGTCAGGAAGACGCCCCGCTGCTGCGCGAGCTGGGCCGCCTGCGCGAGATTGCCTTTCGCGCGGTGGAGGAAGGGAGCGGCAAACGCCGGGACACGGACAGCTATGATGACGATTATCTGCACCTGATCCTCTGGGATGAAGAGGATCTGGAGATCGTCGGCGCGTATCGCTTTATGCCGACCGCAAAACAGGTTGAACGTCGCGGTCTGGAAGGGTTGTACAGCTATAGCCTGTTCCACTACGACGACAAAATGCAGGACGTGCTGGAACACGGTATTGAACTGGGGCGCAGCTTCATTCAGCCGCGCTACTGGGGACGCCGCGGCCTGGATTATTTATGGTCCGGGATTGGGGCTTATCTGGCGCGTTATCCGCACTACCGCTACCTGTTTGGTCCGGTCTCCATCTCAGGTGGTTTACCGCCTGCGGCGCGGGATCTGCTGGTGGCATTTTACCGCCTGTGGTTCCCGGCGACGCATCCGCTAGCCGCCTCACGTCAGCCGTATCCCGCCTCGCTGCCGGACGTGCTTGCGCAGTTTGGCGGCGTGGATTACGTGGACGATCTGACGAAGCTGAAATCCCTGCTCGGCAATCTGGGCTGCGGCATTCCGCCGCTCTACAAGCAGTATTCCGAGCTGTGCGAACCCGGCGGCGTGCAGTTTATTGATTTTGGCAGCGACCCGGCGTTCAACAACTGCGTCGACGGGCTGGTGCTGGTGGATTTGTGTTACCTGAAGGCGAACCGCTATCAGCGGTATATTGAGGCGCACCTTTAAATGTGCGGTTTTTTGTAGGCCGGGTAAGCGCAGCGCCACCCGGCAAGAACGGTGCACAATTGCCGGCTGGCGGCTACGCCTTACCGGCCTACGGGTGCGACGGTTCAGGGACGGTAAAACGGCTTATCCCCCAAAATCGTCGCCCGCTGCATAATCCTGCGCTGCGGAAGATAGTCCGCATTGGCATAGTGCTGCGTTACGCGGTTATCCCAGATCGCCAGGTCGTTCTCCTGCCAGCGCCAGCGCACCTGAAACTCCGGCTTGGTGATATGTGCGAACAGGAATCCCAGCAGCGCCTCACTCTCTTTCTCGGATACGTCCACAATGCGCGTTGTGAACCCTTCATTCACAAACAGCGCCTGCTTGCCCGTGACCGGATGGGTACGCACCACCGGGTGCAGCAATGGAGGATGTTTCGCGACCGCCTCCTGCCAGCGCTGATGTTCCTCTTCCGTTTTACGGTACTTGTACTCCTGGAACGATTTTTTGAAGTCGTGCTCCGCCCGCAGCCCGCTCAGCAGCGTCCGGAACGGCGCGGAGAGCGCCTCATACGCCGCAATGCCGCTGGCCCACAGCGTATCGCCGCCGGTTTCTGGCAGCAGCTTCGCCGCCAGAATCGCCCCGGCGGGCGGCGTCTCGATAAAGGTCACGTCGGTGTGCCAGTTGTCGTTATCCGGCGGGTTATCGTTGTGGGTGTCCAGAACGATAATCTCCTCCACGCCTTCCGCATGCGGATAGACAGGGTGGATATGCAGATCGCCAAAGCGCAGGGCCAGCGCGCGCTGCTGCTGCGGGGTGATCGCCTGTTCGCGCAGGAAAACAACCTGATGGCGCAGCACCGCGTGGTATAGCTGCTCGAACTGGTTATCGCTCAGCGGACGGGTCACATCCAGGCCCGACACCTGCGCGCCAATGTACGGCCCCAGCGGGGTAATCGTCAGACGTTCACTCATTGTATTTCTCCATGCCAGGGCGTCAGGCGGCGCTGTAACGCGCGCAGCCCCAGTTCTAATCCAAAGGCGATCGCGGCGATCACCGCGATCCCTGCCAGTACCACGTCAGTCGCCAGGAACTCTCCCGCCGACTGCACCATAAACCCAAGGCCGCGCGTGGCTGCAATCAGCTCTGCCGCCACCAGCGTGGACCAGCCCACGCCGAGGCCGATGCGCAGCCCGGTTAAAATCTCCGGCAGTGCGCCCGGTAAAATCACGAACAGCAGCACCTGCGTGCGGCTGGCGCCCAGCGACTGCGCCGCGCGGATCCGCACCTGCTGGGCGCTCTTCACGCCCGCCAGCGCCGACATGGCGACCGGGGCGAAAATTGCCAGATAAATCAGCAGGATTTTTGACGTTTCACCGATGCCGAACCAGATCACCATCAGCGGCAGATAGGCCAGCGGCGGCACCGGACGGTAAAGCTCAATCAGCGGGTCGAGGATGCCGCGCACCGTCGGACTCAGCCCCATCGCGATCCCGACCGGAATCCCGATAATTACCGCCGCCAGCAGCGCCACCAGAATACGCGCCAGACTTGCACCCAGGTGCTGCCAGAGCGTGGCATCCATAAAGCCCTGAGGCCCGGCGATGCTAATGAGTTTGGCCAGCACCTGTCCCGGCGGCGGCAGAAACAGCGGGCTGACCCACTGCTGGGCAGCAACCGCCCACCACACCGCCAGCAATACCAGCAGCGTGCCGACGCTGAGGGTTATCTGGCGCGAGAACGGCCAGCGCAGTGCGAGGCGCGTACGGCGCGTTTTTTCACTGAAGACGATGCTCATGAGAAAGCCTCCCGTTGTTCAAACACGCGGCTTAAGACATATTCACGCTGTTCGATAAACAGCGGATCGGATTTGATGCTGCGCACGGGTTCTCCCGCGACGTAGCGGCGGGCGAAATCCAGCGGCAAACGCTCCAGCACGCGGCCCGGCCCCGGCGAGAGCAGCACCAGTTCCGTCGCCATAAACACCGCCTCTTCGATATCGTGGGTAATCAACAGCACCTGCTTGCCCGTCTCATGCCACAGGCGCAGCAGCAGGGTTTGCATCTGCTCGCGGGTGAAGGCATCCAGCGCCCCGAACGGCTCGTCCAGCAGCAACAGCTGCGGATTTGCGGCCAGCGCGCGGGCAATACCTACGCGCTGCCGCTGGCCGCCGGAAAGCTGCCAGACAAAGCGTTTTTCCGCCCCTTCCAGCCCCACTTTTTTCAGCATCGCCCGCGCCGTCGCCAGCCGCTGCTCACGGCCAACGCCGGCGAGCTGTAGCCCAAACGCCACGTTTTCCTGCACGTTGCGCCAGGGAAGCAATCCTTCGTTCTGGAAGACCACGCCGCGCTCGGCGCCAGGGCCTTCCACCTTTTTGCCTTCCAGTTGAATGGTGCCATGCTGATAAGGGACAAACCCGGCGATCAGATTCAGCAGCGTGGTTTTTCCGCACCCTGACGGGCCCAGCACCACCAGCAGCTCACCGCTGTCCAGCGTCAGGTTGATCTCCTCCAGCGCGGGCTTACCACCGTAATCGGCGTACAGGTTCGTAATATTCAGCATGGCGGACTCCTTATTTCACAAAACGATCGGTCACGTACTGGCTGTAATCCGCTGCCACCGCAGGCACTTTGCCCTGCTCTTTCAGGAAGGTGGCGGTATCCACAATCGCTTTGTTCACCGGCCCGGTCAGCTGCTGCACCTGCTGCGCAGGCGTCAGATAGGTATTGCCTTTCACCAGTCCCGGCACGTCCGCCTCCGGCACGCCGCTCAGGCGGGAGAGTTTTTCCAGGTTGGCGGGCTGCTTCAGCCATTCATCCGGGTTACTGATGTACGGCTGCTGGGCGTCAATCGCGCTTTTCGCAAAGGCTTTCACCACCTCAGGATGTTTCTCGGCGAAGTCTTTGCGCACGACCCACACGTCGAGGGTTGGCGCGCCCCACTGGCCCACTTTTTCAGAGTCGGTCAGCACGGTGCCGTCTTTTTCCAGCTCGTTCACCGCCGGTGCCCACACGTAGGCCCCGTCAATGTCGCCGCGCTGCCAGGCGGCGATAATCGCCGGCGGCTGCAGGTTGAGAATTTGTACCTGACCCGGCTTGATGCCCCAGTGTTTCAGCGCCGCCAGCAGGCTGTAGTGCGTAGTTGAAATGAACGGCACGGCGATGCGTTTGCCGATCAGATCTTCCGGTTTGGTGATGTTTTTCTTCACCACCAGCGCTTCAGAGTTACCGAGCTGTGAGGCGAGCAGGAACACCTCAATCGGCACCTGCTGGCTGGCCGCCACCGCCAGCGGGCTGGATCCAATATTGCCGATCTGCACGTCGCCAGAGGCTAACGCACGCACGACGGATGCCCCGCTGTCGAACTTGCGCCAGTCGACTTTCGCGCCGCTCTCTTTGGCAAAGGTGTTGTCCGCCTGCGCGACTTTCGCCGGTTCCGCAGAGGTTTGATACGCAACGGTGACGTCTACCGCCTGCGCCTGAAAAGCCCACAGCGCCAGTGCGCCGAGTAATGTGATTCGCGATGAAATTGCCATATTGCCTGCTCCCCTTGTTGTTATGAGGGCAGTATTTCCGGCGCGGGAATTTTGATAAAGGAATAAAAAGGCATCGCTCATTCCGAATCGTTTTTAGAAAAAAACCGGCAAAGGATAGTTAAAAAGTGGGCTGTGGATTTATTGCAATTTTGTTACATCGGTTACATAACCGCAGCCGCAGGATTGCCAGCCCGCCGGCAACGGGCATCATAGGTCAACGAATGAGCAAAGGGTGTCGAGATGATTAAAGTGGTGCTGGTGGACGATCACGTGGTGGTGCGTTCCGGTTTCGCCCAACTGTTAAATCTGGAAGAGGATGTGATCGTTGAGGGCCAGTTTAGCAGCGCGGCGGAGGCGTGGCCCGCCCTGTCGCGCAACGATATCGACGTGGCGGTGATGGACGTCGCGATGCCGGACGAAAACGGTCTTAGCCTGCTCAAGCGCCTGCGCCAGCAGCGGCCGACGTTTCGCGCCATCATCCTGAGCATCTACGACACACCGGCCTTTGTGCAAAGTGCCCTCGACGCGGGTGCAAGCGGCTATCTGACCAAGCGCTGCGGCCCGGAGGAGCTGGTGCAGGCCGTGCGCGCCGTCGGCATGGGCGGGCATTACCTGTGCGCCGATGCGGTAAAAGCGCTGCGCGGCGGCGAGCCGATGCCAAAAGCGCTTGAGGCGCTCACTCCGCGCGAGCGCGAAGTGTTTGAGCTGCTGGTGAAAGGCGAAAGCGTGAAGGAGATTGCCTATACGCTTTCGCTGAGCCATAAAACCGTTCATGTCCATCGCGCCAACGTGCTGGGCAAGCTTCAGTGCAGCAGTACCATCGACCTGGTGCACTTCGCGCTTGATAACCAACTGCTCACGGGCCACTGATGCGGCGCGCTGTCCGGCATCTGATCCTGTCCCTGTTCATTATGCTGGCCTGGGGAACCGGCTGGCTGATGCTGTGGACGCTGAGCTTCTACCTTACCCACAACGGCCAGCAGGCGGTGCTGTTTCTGCCGCAGGGCGTGTGGCTGGCGCTGATGATTTTACTTTCACGCCGCTACTGGCCTGCATTAATTCTCCCCCCCCTTGCCGCCATTCTGTGGCTGCACGGCGAGCAACTCCTCACGCGTTATCTGATGCTGGCCGTGCCGCTTATCGGCATCGTCAGCGCCTGGCTGGCGCAGAGGTACTGGCACCGCTTCCCGCTCTACTGGCAGCGGCTGTCGACGCTGATTGCGGCGGTGACGGTGAATGCCCTGCTGCAAACCTTGCTCCTGTCGCCCTTTCTGGACAGCCCGGCCACGCTGCTTTTGCTTGGCTCCTTTACTGGTGGCGTGCTGCTTACGCCGTTCGTCTATCTGGTCTTCGAATTTTTACGCCAGCAGCATCGATACCATCTGCTGGGGCTGGACACCAGCAATCCGCCGCTGCGCACCTCGCTGATTATCTGGTGCAGCCTGTTTTTCATTATCGGCATCGGCACGCAGATGGTGCTCTCCCCGGCGCTGGAGCGGCTGCTGCTGATTGTCGTGTTCCTGCCCAACGTGGTGATGGCGTGGAAATTCGGCTGGCAGGGCGGTGTCCTTTCGGGGCTGCTCGGCAGCATGATGATCACCATTGCCCGCCAGGTGGGCGTCGGGTTTAGCGACCTTCTCGAACTGGAAATTTTTCTCTCTACCCAGTCGCTGCTGGGGATTGGCCTGGGGATCGCCATCAGCCGCCAGCAGCATCTGGCAATGAACCTCGAACGCTATCGCCATCGGCTTGAGAATGAACTTCAGGCCAGACGGGCGCTGGCGGAAAAACTGATCCATTCCGAAGAGGACACCCGCAAGCAGCTGGCGCGCGAGCTTCACGACGAAATCGGCCAGAACATCACCGCTATCCAGATCCAGTCTCAGCTGGTGAAGCGGGCGAGCGATACGCCGCTCGCCATTGAGGCCGCCGGACAGATAAACGATCTCGCGCGGCGTATTCACCACTCCACGCGCCAGCTGCTGCGCCAGCTCCGCCCACCCGTGCTGGACGAGCTGTCGCTCCAGGAGGCTCTGCACCACCTGGTCAACGAGTTCGCCTTTGCTGAACGCGGGATCCGCTGCCGTTTTGACTACCGGCTTCCCACGCCGCCGGAGAGCGAAACGCTGGTCTTTACCCTGTATCGCCTGCTCCAGGAGCTGCTCAACAACGTCTGCAAACACGCCAACGCCAGCGAAGTCACGATTTTGCTCTGCCAGCGTCACGCGCGGCTCTATCTTGAGGTGCACGATAACGGCAGCGGCATCAGCCCGCAGCAGCAGCCCGGCTTCGGCATTCAGGGCATGCGCGAACGCGTCTCGGCGCTCGGCGGCGAACTGACGCTGGAATCCCGTCTCGGGACGCGCGTAATTGTTAACCTGCCCACAAATTTGCAACAAACGCCGCTCTGACCAGGAAAAAGTCTTAGTCACTCCAGACTTTGTCTCATCCCATTTATGCCGCACTTCCTTACAGTCATCTCAAACGGAGAACGCCATGCACGCACTGTCTGCTGAAGAGGTTTCACAACGTTACCGGGCGCTGCGCCCCAGGCTGCTCCTTTGTATGGTGATTGGCTACGCCGCGTTTTACCTGACGCGAAAAAGTCTGAACACTGTTTTACCCGCGCTGCAGCTGGATTTGGGGCTCAGCAAGGGCGATATCGGGCTTATCGGCTCGCTGTTTTATCTCAGCTACGGGCTGTCCAAATTCGCCGCCGGGCTCTGGCACGACAGCCACGGACAGCGCGCCTTTATGGGCATCGGGCTGCTGGCAACGGGCGTGCTGAACGTGCTGTTCAGCTTTAGCGATGCGTTCCCGCTGCTGCTGTTTATCTGGACGTTGAACGGCTTCTTTCAGGGCTGGGGCTGGCCGCCCTGCGCCAGGCTGCTGACCCACTGGTATTCGCGTAACGAGCGCGGCTTCTGGTGGGGCTGCTGGAATACCTCCATCAATATCGGTGGCGCGATTATTCCGTTGATTTGCGCCGTTGCCGCCCACCGATGGGGCTGGCAGGCGGCGATGCTGACACCGGGGATCATCAGCATCGTGCTCGGCCTGTGGCTGACCACACAGCTGCGGGGCACACCGCAGGAAGAGGGTCTGCCCACGGTCGGGGAGTGGCGGAGCGATCCGCTGGAGCTGCGCCAGCAGCAGCAAAGCCCGCCAATGGGGCTATGGCAGATGTTGCGCACCACCATGCTGCAAAACCCGATGATCTGGCTGCTCGGGGCGTCGTATGTGCTGGTGTATCTCATCCGCATCGCCCTGAACGACTGGGGCAATATCTGGCTGGCAGAAAGCCACGGCGTGAACCTGCTCAGCGCCAACGCCACGGTGATGCTGTTCGAAGTGGGCGGGTTACTGGGCGCATTGTTTGCTGGATGGGGGTCAGACCTGCTGTTCAGCGGCCAGCGTGCACCGATGATTTTGCTGTTCACGCTGGGGCTGATGGTGTCTGTCGCTGCGCTGTGGCTGGCACCGGTTCACCACTACGCCCTGCTGGCGATGTGCTTTTTTACGGTCGGATTTTTCGTCTTCGGTCCGCAGATGCTCATTGGCCTTGCCGCCGTTGAGTGTGGACACAAACAGGCGGCAGGCTCGATTACCGGCTTTCTCGGCGTATTTGCCTATCTGGGCGCCTCGCTGGCCGGGTGGCCGCTGTCGCAGGTGATTGAACGCTACGGCTGGTCGGGGATGTTCAGTTTGCTCTCGATTGCCGCCGTCCTGATGGGTTTATTACTGATGCCCTTGCTGATGGCGGGCATCACCGCTTCTCGCAGTCACATAACGTCATAAAAAGGGCTGAATAATGAAAACAACGCTTCTCTCTACCCTCATTGCTTCCGGGATTGCGCTGGCTACCTTAACCGGTACCGCACAGGCCAAAGGCCGTCTGGTGGTGTACTGCAGCGCCACCAACGAAATGTGCGAAGTCGAAACCAAAGCGTTCGGTGAAAAGTACGATGTTAAAACCTCGTTTATCCGCAACGGCTCCGGCAGCACGCTGGCGAAAGTGGATGCCGAGAAGAAAAACCCGCAGGCCGATGTCTGGTACGGCGGCACGCTCGATCCGCAGTCCCAGGCCGGTGAAATGGGGCTACTCCAGCCCTATAAATCGAAAAACCTGGAACAGATCATGGAGAAATTCCGCGATCCGGCCAAGGTGAAGGGCAACCTCTCCTCAGCGGTTTACGTTGGGATCTTAGGTTTTGGCGTCAACACCCAGCGCCTGAAAGAGAAAAACCTGCCGGTCCCCAAATGCTGGAAGGATCTGACCAAACCGGAATACAAGGGCGAGATCCAGATCGCCGATCCGCAAAGCTCCGGTACCGCCTATACCGCGCTGGCAACCTTCGTCCAGCTGTGGGGGGAAGACCAGGCCTTCGACTACCTGAAACAGCTGAACGGCAACGTGTCTCAGTACACCAAATCCGGCATTGCCCCGGCACGTAACGCCGCGCGCGGTGAAACCGCCATCGGCATCGGCTTCCTGCACGACTACTCGCTGGAAAAAGAGCAGGGTGCGCCGCTGGAGCTGATCTCTCCGTGCGAAGGCACCGGGTATGAAATTGGCGGCGTGAGCATTCTGAAGGGCGCGCGCAACGAAGAGAACGCGAAGCTGTTCGTGGACTGGGTGCTCTCCAAAGAGGCGCAGGAGCTGGCGTGGAAGAAGGGCAAATCCTACCAAATCCTGACCAACACCACGGCGGAAACCTCGCCGAACTCGCTCAAGCTCGATGACCTGAAGCTCATCAGCTATGACATGGACAAGTACGGCTCCACGGACGTGCGTAAAGCGCTGATCAATAAATGGGTCAGCGACGTGAAGATGGGGAAATAAGCTCACTACCGCGGTAATTGCCGGGTGGCGCTACGCTTACCCGGCCTACAATTTCCTTAACACCCGGAATTGCTATGTCACAGACACTTGCTCTTCATCCCGCCAAAAAATGGGATGCGGTATTCCTGTGGGTTTTACTCGGCTGGCTGGCCTTTGCCCTGCTGCCGAGCTGGAGCCTTGATTACGGCCTGCTGGAATCTACCGGGGATGAGATCCTCGACGCCTACGGCTGGTCCCATGTCAACGTCAGCTGGCTGTGGTACCTGCTGCCGAGCCTGCTGCTGGTGCGCCCGTTTAACGAGGCGAAGCGCGAGCAGCGCAGCCGCCACTACCTTGACGCGGGTTGGGCGCTGCTGTGTATGGCGTTCGTGGTCATCAGCGCCACCGTGGAAGGACGCGGTTTAGGCTATGCCACCATCGTGCTGTTTGTTGCCCTGGGCGCCATCATGACGCTGGCCCTCACCCGCCTGGAGTGGCTGGGCGGCGATCGCTTTGTCATCGGCTCGCTGATTACGATCGTGGCGCTGATCGGCATTTTTATCGTCTGGCCGAGCATCGCCATTTTCATTCCGATGTTCACCAACGACGCAGGTGAATTCGCCCCGCTGGCCTTTATGAACGTGCTGTCGCAGGCGCACATTATCCAGGTCATCATCAACTCGATTCTGCTGTCGATAGCCGTCGGGGTCGGCTGCACCTTCTTTGGCCTGGTGCTGGCGATCTACACCACGCGCATCGCTAAACGCAGCGCCATCATTGGCCGTATCTTCTCGATTCTTCCCATCGTGACCCCGCCGTTTGTGGTGGGGTTGGGCGTTACGCTGATGATGGGGCGTTCTGGCTATATGACTGAGCTGATGGTGGACTGGTTTGGGTTAACCAATACCAACTGGCTGTACGGCTTCACCGGCATCTGGCTGGCGCAGGTGCTGGCCTTCACGCCGATGGCCTTTATGATCCTCGACGGCGCGATCAAAACCATCCACCCGTCGCTGGAAGAGGCCTCGTACACCCTGCGCGCCAGCCGCTGGCAGACCTTTAACGGCGTCTTCGTGCCGCTGCTGAAACCGGCGCTGGCGAATGCGTTCTTAATCGTGATTGTGCAGTCGCTGGCCGACTTCAGTAACCCGCTGGTGCTGGGCGGGAACTTCGACGTGCTGGCCACGCAGATCTACTTCTACATTACCGGCTCACAGCTGGATTATCAGGCAGCGAGTACCCTTGGGGCCTTCCTGCTGCTGTTCTCGCTGCTGGTGTTCTGCATCCAGTACATGTGGATCGGCAAGCGCTCCTACGTCACCGTGTCCGGTAAATCGTACCGCGGCGACGTGCAGCCGCTGCCGGTGACGCTGGTGTGGAGCGTGATCGCCCTGCTGGCGGTGTGGATCGCCTTTAACGCCCTGCTCTACGGCAGCATTTTCTACGGCAGCTTTACCGTCAACTGGGGCGTGGATTACACCCTGACGCTGGATAACTTTATCAAGCTGTTTGGCCAGGGGATGAGCGACGGCGCGTGGCCTTCGCTGCTCGATACCCTGCTCTACGCCGGGATTGCCGCGCCGATCACCGCCGCCTTCGGCCTGCTGATTGCCTGGGTTGTGGTCCGTCAGCAGTTCCGGGGTAAAAAGACCATCGAGTTCACCACCATGCTGTGCTTTGCCGTACCGGGTACCGTGGCGGGCGTGTCGTACATTCTGGCCTTTAACAGCGCGCCGGTGTACCTCACGGGCACCGCCGCCATCGTGATTATCTCCATGGTAATGCGTAACGTGCCGGTGGGGATTCGCGCCGGGATCGCGGGATTAGGGCAGATCGACAAGTCACTGGACGAGGCCTCGCTGAGCCTGCGTGCCGGAAGCCTGCGCACCATCACCCACATCCTGCTGCCGCTGCTGCGTCCGGCCATTTTATCGGCGCTGATTTACAGCTTTGTGCGCGCCATCACCACCGTCAGCGCCATTGTGTTCCTCGTCACGCCGGACACCCGCGTGGCAACGGCCTACATTCTGAACCGCGTGGAAGACGGCGAATACGGCGTGGCGATTGCCTACGGCTCGATCCTGATTGTGGTCATGCTGGCGATCATTTTCCTCTTTGACTGGCTGATCGGCGAGGCGCGTATCGCCCGTTCAAAAGCCAAAAACCAGGCGTAACACTATGACTGAGAAACATTTTGTTGAACTGCGCAACGTGACCAAACGCTTTGGCGCAAACACGGTAATTGAAAACATCAACCTGGCGATCCCGCAGGGACAAATGGTAACGCTGCTCGGCCCGTCCGGATGCGGTAAAACCACCGTGCTGCGCCTGGTCGCCGGGCTGGAAAAACCGACCGAAGGGCAGATTTACATCGATGGCGAGGATGTGACCCACCGCTCCATTCAGCAGCGCGATATCTGTATGGTGTTCCAGTCCTACGCGCTCTTCCCGCATATGTCGCTGGGCGAGAACGTGGGCTACGGTCTGAAGATGCTGGGCGTTTCGCGCGCAGAGATAAAAACGCGGGTCAAAGAAGCCCTGGCGATGGTTGACCTGGAGGGGTTTGAAGATCGCTACGTGGATCAGATTTCCGGCGGCCAGCAGCAGCGCGTGGCGCTGGCCCGCGCTCTGATCCTCAAACCCAAAGTGTTGCTGTTCGATGAACCGCTGAGCAACCTCGATGCGAACCTCAGGCGCAGCATGCGGGACAAAATCCGCGAGCTGCAAAAGCAGTTCAACATCACCTCGCTGTACGTGACGCACGATCAAAGCGAGGCGTTTGCGGTCTCCGACACCGTGCTGGTGATGAACAAGGGCAACATTATGCAGATTGGCTCGCCTCAGGATTTGTATCGGCAGCCGGCGTCTCGCTTTATGGCGAGTTTTATGGGTGATGCCAACCTCTTCCCGGCCCGCTTCAGCGAGGATGTCGTGGAAATCCACGGCTACCGTCTGCCGCGTCCGCTGCACTTTGCTACGCAGGGCGAAGGCACCGTCGGCGTGCGTCCGGAGGCGATTACGCTCAGCCAGCACGGCGAGGCGAGCCAGCGCTGCACTATCCGCCACGTCGCCTATATGGGTCCGCAGTATGAGGTGATTGTCGACTGGCACGGACAGGAGATTTTACTGCAGGTGAACGCCACGCGCCTGCAGCCAGACGTGGGCGATGCGTACTATCTTGAGATCCACCCGTACGGGATGTTTGTACTGGCGGAGGCGGCATGATGTGTGCCGGGTGAGGCGCAGCCGCCACCCGGCAAAAGACTCAGCGCTGCGCATTCAGCTCAGCAATGTCTTTCGGCGTGGTGCGACAGCATCCGCCGATTAACTTCGCTCCCGCTTCCAGCCACTGCGGCAAATACCCAGCCAGCGTCTCGCACGCTTCACCGTGGTGGTGCCAGGTTTTGGTTACCGCGTCATAGTGCTCGCCCGAGTTCGGGTAGACCACCAGCGGCAGCGCCGTCAGGCTTTGCAGATGCTTCAGCGCCGCGGTGGTGTTTTCCAGGGCGATGCAGTTAATGCCCAGCGCAACAATGTGCGGAGAGTGTGCCAGCGCGTCGACCACCTCACGCAGCGGCGTACCGTCGCTCAGGTGCTCGCTGTCGCGTAAGGTGAAGGAGAACCACGCCCGGGCGCGGGGATATTCAGACAGCAACGCCGCCAGCGCCTTAATCTCCTCAAAGGACGGTAGGGTTTCGCAGGCCAGCAGGTCAGCGCCCGCATCCAGCAGCGCTTCCACGCGAGGACGATGGAAGGTGGTGAATTCTTGCGCACTGCGCACGTAGTCGCCGCGATACTCTGAGCCATCCGCCAGATAGGCTCCGTATGGCCCGACAGATCCCGCCACCAGCAGCGTGCCCGCATGCGGATTTTCAGCAAGATACGCTTCGCGCGCCTTACGCGCCAGCTCCACGCTTTTACCGATCAGCGCGCGAGACTGCGCCTCGTCCAGACCGCGCGCGGAAAAGCCCGCAGGCGTGGCCTGATAGCTGGCGGTGATCGCCACCTGCGCACCCGCGCGGTAGTAATCAAGATGCACTTCACGGATGAGTTCCGGGTTTTCAACCAGCACTTTGGCAGACCAGAGGCTGTCTGCAAGGTTACAGCCGCGCGCTTCCAGCTCCGTTGCCATCGCGCCATCCAGCACCACGAAGGGCTGCTTTTCAAGGAGGGCGGTAAGCGGATTATTCTGCGACATGTTCAGGCTCCTGCGATGTCAGATTTCGGGTCAGGTAGTACGCACCATAACACAGGGCGACAAACGGCAGCCCGCAGTAAAGCGCAATGCGCTGGCTCGGATCAAACCACAGGCCGACACAGGCCACCACGCAGAGGACAAAGCCGAGCACCGGCACCAGCGGATACCACGGCGCACGGTACTGCAGTGCAGAGAGCGGCTGGCCGGACTGCAAATGGCGGCGACGGAAAACGAAGTGCGACGCGCAGATGCTGATCCACACCGCCACCACCGCAAATCCGGAAATTGCAGACAGCGCCACAAACACCGTGTCCGGCGCAATCACGCTTGAGAACAGCGCCAGCACGCCGCCGAGCATGGAAACCGACAGCGCCGTCAGCGGCACGCCGTTTTTGTTGACGCGGGCAAAGCAGCGCGGCAGCGTTTTCTCATTCGAGAGCGACCACAGCATGCGTCCAGACGCGTACAGACCGGAGTTCGCCGCCGAGAGGATCGCCGTCAGGATCACAAAGTTAAAGATATCAGCCGCATAAGGAATACCGACCTTTTCGAACACCAGCACGAACGGGCTCTTTTCTACCCCGGCCTGCTGCATCGGGATCAGCGCCGCCAG
Organism: Enterobacter sp. B79-1; assembly: GCF_057444735.1. NCBI lineage: Bacteria > Pseudomonadati > Pseudomonadota > Gammaproteobacteria > Enterobacterales > Enterobacteriaceae > Enterobacter > Enterobacter sp. B79-1. The sequence goes on along the minus strand of NZ_JBYAZJ010000007.1, from coordinate 98,246 downwards.
TACAAACACGGTGCCGATAAAGAAGATAATCAGGCGTGCAATGGTGGTGCGGATCGCCACCGGAATCACCTTGTGCGGGTTTTCGGTTTCACCCGCCGCGATGCCGATAAGCTCGGTACCGGAGAAGGCAAAATTCACCGCCACCATGGTCATCAGGATCGGCAGGCCGCCGTGCGGGAACCAGCCTTCGGCGGTAATATTGCTTAAGCCCGGCGCGGGTGCACCGTCCTGCATCGGGATAAAACCAAAGATCGCCGCCCCGCCGAGAATAATAAAGGCAATGATGGTGATGACTTTCACCAGCGAGAACCAGAACTCACCTTCAGCAAAGAAGCGCGTCGAGATGACGTTGAGGCCAAAAATCACCGCGCAGAAGACCACGCACCAGGCCCAGACGGGCACCTGCGGGAACCAGTACTGCATGCAGAACCCGGCGGCGGTAAAGCTCGACCCAAGCGCCACCGTCCAGGTGAGCCAGTAGAGCCACGCCACGGTGTAGCCCGTCGCCGGCCCCAGATAGCGGGCGGCATAGACGTGGAACGCGCCGGTTTCCGGCATCGCCACGGAAAGCTCGCCCAGACACTGCATCACCAGCCAGACCACCAGCGCGCCAATCAGGTACGCCAGCAGCGTGCCCGCCGCCCCGGTCGTCGAAATGATATAGCCCGTATTGAAAAATAACCCTGTGCCAATCACGCCACCCAGCGAAAGCATAATCAGGTGGCGTGTTTTCATGGTGCGCTTAAGCTGCCCATTTTCTTGTTGTGTTTGCATATTACCTTCTAAACGTATGGACATCTAAACATCCAAAGAAGGTGTGTTATACCGCGATTGTTAATAAAAAGCTAGATGACCAGACGCAGACGGGCACGCCGCGCGCTGAGTCGGGGATGTGTTGTGAGGATCACATAGAGAATCGGACGCCAGGCCATAAGCACCTCCGCAAGCAGATGCTTACAGCATGGTGCGGAAAGAGGCGATCTTCGGTCAGTCGAAAGTGGTATCCGTGAATAACGGATTCATACCGCAACGCCGCCCCACGGCGCAAGGGTTGGTAAATCCTACAATCAGTTCTATAGTCGACACAGTTTCTTAGTAACCAGGACTGACTATGCGCTTTAACGGACTGACCAAAGGTTTCTTTATTTTCATCCTCGCCCTTGTGACCTGGGCCTTCTTCGACGTGCTGTCGCCCTACTTCTCCGCGATTTTGTGGGCCGCCATCCTGACCATCATCTTTAACCCGGTGAAAAACAAACTGCGCGCTGCGCTTGGCGATCGCAACGGGCTGGCCTCGTTCCTGACGCTGTGCATTATCTGCCTGATCGTCTTTATCCCGCTGATGGTGATCCTCTCCTCGCTCGCCATTGAGCTGAACGTGGTGTACACCAAGCTGCAAGCGAACAACACACAATTCCCGGAAGTGATCGCGAGCATCTTTAACCGCCTGCCGGACTGGGCCAGTGGTTTTCTGGCGGACCACAACCTGACTAACGCCGCGCAAATCCAGAAGAAACTCTCTGACGTGGCGTTGCAGGGGGGGCAGTATCTGGCTGGCAGCGCGTTTCTGATCGGTAAGGGGACGTTCGGTTTTGCCATCAGCTTCGGCATCATGCTCTATCTGCTGTTCTTCCTGCTGAAAGACGGCCCGTATCTGGTGCACCAGATCCTTGATTCCCTGCCGCTGTCTGATTTTGCCAAACAGCACCTGTTCGCCAAATTCGTCGGCGTCTCGCGGGCAACGGTAAAAGGCACGGCGGTGGTCGCCGTGGTCCAGGGCACGCTCGGCGGTATTGCGTTTGCCATTGCAGGCATTGATGGCAGCATACTTTGGGGCGCGCTGATGGCCTTCCTCTCGCTGGTGCCTGCCGTCGGCTCGGCGATTGTCTGGGTGCCTGCGGCCATCTTCCTGTTCGCCACCCACCAGCTGTGGCAAGGGCTGTTTATTGTCGGTTTCTTCGTGATCATCGTTGGGCTGGTGGACAATATTCTGCGCCCGCTGCTGGTAGGCAAAGACACCAAAATGCCGGACTACCTGATTCTGATCTCCACCCTCGGCGGCATGGAGCTGTACGGCATTAACGGCTTTGTCATCGGACCGCTGATTGCCGCGCTGTTTATCGCCTGCTGGAACCTGTTCTCAGGGCGCGATCACGAAGGTAACGCCGAAGAGCTGGACGCAGACTTCATCGAAGAAGGAAAAAACCGGCCAGATCTATAACGTTTCTCTTCATTCCAGGCGGCTCTTTGCCGCCTTTCTTTTCACGCTAAATCAAACATTTTCTATAATTTGAAAAACGCCTCCCCACTCTTGTCGTAGAAGGATCCCACAGGTGCGAATCGCCACGATAACAAACTGGGCCTACGGTGCCACGGTGTGCCTGACCCTCGCCTCTGGCATCGTTATGCTCCTGGCATCCAACGCCGATAACGTTGAACGTCAGGCCGTTAAGCAACGGCAGGTATTTGATCAGCTTACGGAAGAGATCGAGACACATACCTGGATGCTCTCTGATTTAGCGCGCCTGTTCGTCATCAAAAAAGAACCTTCTATTCGGGAAGAATATCGGCAGAAAGAGAGCGAATTAAAAAGCATAGAGCATCATCTGATGCAGTTAAAAGATAACGGCGCCTCCGGCGAAGAACTCATGCTGCTTCAGGAAGGATTAAAAATCATTGATGAACTGCAGGACGAGCAGCAGACCGCACTCGACAGCATAGCCCGTGGCGAGCAACAGCAGGCTGTTGCCCTGCTTTATGGCCCTGTCTACGAACAAGAGATGGAGCGCGCGCAGAGCCAGATTGATCATTTCCGCCAGATACTGGATAAGCGCATCATTGCCGACGTACAGGCGGCTACCAAAACATCGAAAGCACTGCGCACGGTGTCGGAAGTGATGGTCGGCCTCACGGCCCTGCTCTTCTTGTTCGTGATGGGCTTTATTCTCAAGCGTCGTGTACTTCACCCGGTGGTTCGGCTGAGCGACGTCGTACACCGGCTGGCTTCGCAGGACTATGCCGTTGAAACGCCAAACTTTACCCAGATTGATGAAATAGGCGATATGGCCCAGGCCATCCGCATTTTCCGCGAGAACGGGCTGGTGCGACAGCAGCTGGAAAAAGAGCGCGATGCCGACTGGGCGATCCGCGAGCTGCTGGCTCGTATGACCCAGCGGTTGCAGGGCTGTGAAAACCTCGCCGACGTTATTAATGTGGCAGAGCTGTTTGCGCCCAATATTGCGCCGGGCGTTTCCGGGCGATTATATATTTTTGATCGCGAACCCTGGCAGATGCGCTGCGCAGCAGAATGGTTGTCCCCGGAGGGTGACACACCCGCATTCCATCCGGATGAATGCTGGGCCGTCCGGCGCGGGCAGAGCCATCCCCCGGTGAACGGTGAACCTGACATTGGTTGTTATCACCTGCCAGAATCGCAAGCACACAGGTCCCTGTGCGTTCCGCTCATTGCGCAGGGCGAAGCCATCGGCCTGCTCTCTTTCCAGAACATCACGCCTGAAACCGCGCCCTCCCGCGCTTATCTTGAACTTATGGCTGAAGCGCTGGGGCTGGCACTGGCCAACCAGAAGCTACGCGATGCTCTACTGGAAAAAGCGCTGTTCGACCCGCTCACGGGTTTACGTAACCGTCATCATCTGGAAGATACGTTGCGGACGCAAATGGCGCAGGCCATGCGAAGCGAGCAACCGGTAAGCTGTCTGATGATCGACATCGATCACTTCAAGAGCATTAATGACCGCTTTGGTCATGAAGCGGGTGACCAGGTCATTAAAAGCGTGGCGTCGGTTGTTCAGCGCGCCGCGCATAATACGGGTATGGCCTTCCGCTACGGTGGCGAAGAGTTCCTGGTTCTGCTTTCCGGTGCCGATGAAGAAGAAGCGCATGCCTGTGCGCAGAAAATTTACAACGGCGTGCATGAGCTGTCGCTTCGCTATGGGCTGACCGAGATTGGTCCGGTGGATGTATCCATTGGTATCGCCAGCTACCCGCAACATGCCCAGAGTGACAGCCTGCTGCGCGCCGCGGATGTGGCCCTGTACCGGGCGAAAGAGCTGGGCCGGTCGCGGATTGTGAGCTTTGGGATGCTGGAGGCGAGCTAAGGGGGATGAGTCGGCCCCGGGTTCAGGGCCGTGTGATTGCCCAAAGCACCACCATGCCCAGCGAATTACTCCGCTTTTCCACGTACAGGGTGCTGTCGATAAAATAATTCCCCTGCGGGTAACAGATGCGGATCTCTCTCTTGAGTTCCGGCTCATAGACTTTCGCCCCCGAACAGCTTTTTCGGCCGCCGGATTCATACCGGTAAGGTTGACTCCAGGCAGAGTATTCTCCGCCCAGTAGCCAGGCCGCGGTAACGATGACGAAAATGACTACCGGCAGGCTGAAGATGATGAGGCCGAGGTAAATTTTGACAACGTCAACAACGGTTTTGCCTTTGAACGCTCTCTTCGCGATGAACATCGCCATCACCACCAGCGGCAGCAGCAATGCGCCAACCGCAAGAACCTGTTCTCCCAGGACGGTGAGAAAGGTCACGCGATAAATCTTGATTGACCAGACAACAAAACCGAATATCAACGCCAACCCGCCAACGATAAGTGGGATCAGAAAGGCATAGCTATCTTTTTTCATGGTGAACAGTTCCTTGTCATGCGTCTGCGGTCAGAAGGGCGATCATCGCGCGAGTGGCTGCCGACTGACGACGGTGCGGCGCGAAGATCACGGAGAAAGGCCGCGAGCGCCCGCGTAAATGGGGCAGCACTTCGACGAGCTGGCCGCGCGCTATCCTGTCGCGGACGATAAATTCATAGCTCTGGCAGATCCCCATCCCCTGTTCCGCCAGTGAAACCACGCCCAGCACGTCATCCGATATTTCGAAGGTTGAACGGGGCAGCCAGTCAACGTCGCGTCCATCATCCCGGAACACCCAGGGTGCAATGCGCCCCGTTCGCGGCATGATAAAAGGCAGACAGCGGTGCTGTTGCAGCTCATCCAGCGTCTGCGGGACGCCCGTTCGATGAAGGTAAGCAGGGGATGCCACCAGAAGCAATGACGCATCTTCCAGCTTGCGCGCCACTAAGCCACTATCGGGCATCTGACCCAGACGAACAGCGAGATCGAATCCCTCCGCGATCAGATCGACGTTGCGATTGGTGATATTCAGTTCTACCTGAACGTGCGGATACTGTTGAGAAAAGCGAGCCAGCAGGGGCGGCAGACAATAGTGCCCGTAGGTGGTCGGAACGCTGATCCTCACACGGCCCGTCAGATCGCCCCCCTGCCCACGACCATCCCGTTCGGCGTCATCAAGCAGGGAAAACGCCGCTCGCGCCTGCTCCAGATAAATTCGTCCGGCTTCCGTGAGCCCCACGCGACGAGTGGTGCGCTGTAATAGCTGTCGTCCAAGACGTACTTCAAGGCGGGACACCGCGCGGCTTAAGACAGAGGGGGTGGTTGAAAGGGCAACCGCAGCCGCGGTAAATGAGCCATGTTCAACGACAGTAATGAAGACTTCAACATCGCCGAGATAATCGAATTTTCTGCTCATTTTGCTCTTTCACGAACAAATGTTTTTCAATTTCGCTAATTTATCTCCGATTGGGAGATGAGTAAAGTGACCGCACTTATCACCAAAAGGCAAAAATTATGGATCTTCAACTCGCTGGTAAGACCGCACTTGTCACTGGAGCGACCGCAGGAATTGGGCTGGCTATCGCCAGCACGCTGATCGCACGAATGATCGAGGCTGACGAAATAGCCGCTATGGTCGCGCTGCTGGCAAGCCCACTCGGCGCACCGTCTAACGGAGCTGCGGTACGCGTCGAGGGCGGCACGTTCCGCTCCATTCTTTGATACCGGATTAAGAAGCCGCTTCTTACTCTCTTCACTGGAGCATTTATGTCCCACTGTACCCGTACTTTCTCCGCCATTGCGATGGCGGTATTGTTTTTGTTCGCAAGCTACGCCAGCGCGGCGAATCAAGTGCCTCTTGAACGCTGGCGCAGCTATTCAGGCGTAAGCTGGAATACACCAGAGAACGGGCAGCCGGCGCTTTTTTCCGGGTCGGTTAATGCCCCAATCGCCGGTATTCACTTTGATGCAAAGAGCCGAGCCTTTGTCAGCACGCCGCGACTGGTTTCGGCCAGTGCCCCCGCCACGTTAAGTATTCTGGATACCCGCATTCAGTCGGGCCCGGCGCGCCTGACGGCATTTCCGTCACGCCAGGGTAACGCGGTAGATTCTGCTCCCGATCGGAACCTGCGCAACGTGCTCGGCTTTTATGTTGATCGTAAGAACGGCTGGTTATGGGCGCTGGATATGGGGTTCGTCGCGGGAGAAGCGGAATCCCCCGCAGGGTCGCAGAAACTGGTCGTGCTGGATCTCGACTCGGGCCGCACGGTTAAACGGATCCCACTGGACGGCGTGGCTGACCGTAAGGCGAGCTTCCTCAATGATGTCGTTGTCGATGAAGATCGTCGTATCGCATACATTTCCGACAGCGGATCGCGAAGTGCGCCTGAAAACCGTGTCGGTCTGATCGTTGTGGATTTTACCGCCGGCGCAGCCCGACGCGTACTGGATCGTCACCCTGCCCTACAGATTGAACCCGGCGTAAAAGTCGTTTCCCACGGTGCGGAAGTGTGGCCGGGTAAACCGCTGCTGATTGGCATCAATGGCATTGCGCTTTCTCCCGATGCTGAGACATTGTACTGGACGGTGACGACGGGAACACATGCGTACGCGGTACCGACTGCCGTTCTGAAGCAGCCTGGCTTAGCCGATGCGCAGATTACCGGACAAATCCAGAATCTGGGCACGGTGGGAGGCAACACGGACGGTCTGGTGACCGATGCAAAGGGCAACCTCTATATTACGGATGTCACCCACAACGGCATTGTCAGGTATGATCCGAAGACCCGTACAATGTCGCTTATTGCTGAAAATGAATCCGTACGCTGGCCAGACACGCCGGCTATTCGTCCGGACGGTGACCTGATCTTTACCTCAAGTAGCCTTAATGACCACTTTGCTGGAGTGGTCAAACCCGGTCATGAACGCTACGAGCTATGGCGTTTGCCACTCGATGCTTCACCGGGCACGAAAAAGTAACGGTGCACTACGCTGGACAATCGCTAAATATGACGACGCCGCCCATTGGGTGGCGTTTTTTTTACCTGTTCATGACAGATACAATCTTTGTGGTGAGAAAATAACACTCAATTAAAGCGATCGTTTTTTAAACGCAAGAGAGTTTATTCAAGTCAGTATAGCGTGCCTCAAAAAAAAGAGGCGTTGTATGTGATTCAAACGCACCCGCCTAAAACTACACAAGACATTGATTTTGCTAAACTAAATCCTCACGCGAGTACAGAAGTAATAGCGACTCAATAAAATACATAAACTACTGTGATAACTAAATTATAATTCATATACTTCTGTTCAAAAGTGGAGGCCATAATGCGATTAACCCTAATGCTGGTATGCTGTCTGGTACAGAGTTTAGCCTGGGCTGGCGAACTGCCAAAACCCGTTGGAAAACCCATTTTGACGATTTACGGTAATATAGAAAATACCAATGAAGAGGGAAAAGCAGTGTTTGATCTCGCCAGCCTTGAAAAACTGGGTATGGTGAGTTTTGAGACGACATCTCCCTGGTACACTGGCCGTACAAAATTTGAGGGTGTCCCAATGGGCAAACTCATGGATTATGTTGGCGCGAAGGGTTCTGTCGTTAATGTTATTGCGCTCAATGATTACGCTACCGAGATCCCTCTCAGCGACTTTAAAAAATACAACGCCATACTTGCCTTAAAGATCAATGGCGAATATATGCGCATTCGCGATAAAGGCCCATCATTCATTGTTTACCCTTATGACAGTCTTCCTGAATTGAATAATCAGATTTTTTACTCGCGCTCGGCATGGCAGGTTAGCAAAATGAAGATTGAATAGCAGTTCAGGAGAACATAATGAACAGGATACTGGTTGGTATCATTTTTTCTCTTTTTATCACGACAGGATATATTGCATTTCTTGTTTACGATCGTCAGCAAGAGTTGCAAAAACTGACTCACTACACTGAGTCCTGGTCCGTGGCTCAACTGGTATCAGAGTATTACCGATTTGAATCATGGCTTGGTCTGTACGCAACCGATACCGATGAGGTTACGATAGACCAGGCCCGCATGCGCCTCGAAATTATGCTCAGCCAGGGTGAGTTAATGAAGGAGGGAGATTTAGGTCGCTATATCGAAAGCGATAAAACGCATCAGGCGCTCGCTGCACGCCTGGAAGAAATACTTTCTTATCTGGATAGTCATCTGGAAAAAATGAGCCATGCAGAGTTAAAAAAATATTTGGCTGATATGCATCTGCTCGATGCGCCACTAAGCCAACTCTCTTCAAGTGCGTTAACAAAAGATATTAATACGATTAATGAATCCAATAGAAAAATACAAATACTCTATTATATCTATTCCGCACTTTCGTTACTTCTGGTGATATTAAGCTTTATTCTGGGGTTCTTAATGATCTACCAGAATAAAAACATTCTCAAAGCACACATGCAGGTTAAAAGCCTTGCTGACGAACTTCAGATATCAAAAGAAAAGCTGCAAATTCAGAACGCGAAGCTGGAGTATGATGTTTATCATGACTCCCTGACCGGCATGAAAAACCGCCTTTTCTTCTGGGACGATCTCAGCAAAATTAATCTTCATGCAGACAAAAACCACATCCCTGTCACGGTGATGTTATTTGATTTAGACCGGTTCAAAGAGGTCAACGATACCTATGGCCATGATGCCGGTGATTTACTGTTGAATCAGGTATCCCGACGACTCACCTCAATGAGCAGCGCCACTGATACGTTTTACCGTTTGGGCGGAGACGAGTTTGCCCTTCTGTCGAGTGGCCTCACCGAAACGGCAGCCGTTTCGCGCGCAAAAGAAATCAGTAATCATATTAGCCAGCCCTATACCATTAATAACCAACTGATAAAAATTGCCACCTGTGTGGGTATCGTTTTATCTGATAATGAACGGCGCTCTGATTATCTTTATAAATTTGCCGATCTGGCACTCTACGAGGCCAAAAAAGAGGGTTCACAGCAGATAAAAGTCTTCCGACAGTGGATGCTGCAAAAATTACAGGAAAGCAGAACCCTTGAGCATGATATGGCGCTGGCGCTCGATAACAATGAATTCGTTGTTTATTACCAGCCTATTGTCGATTCTTTCAGTAATGAAATTTACGGCTATGAAGCGCTTATTCGTTGGAAACACCCTGTGAGGGGAATTCTGTCGCCAGATAGCTTCATCTCCGTTGCCGAAAAAACCGGCAAGATCAATGAAATTGGCAAAATTGTGCTTGAGATTGCCTGCCGTGAAGCGGTTTCCTGGGCCGTTCCGGCAAGAATTTCTGTGAATGTCTCACCGATTCAGCTGGGCAGCAAATCGTTTACGACGATGGTGCAGTCCATTCTGAAAGAGACAGGACTACCGGCTAACCGCCTTGAGCTAGAGGTTACCGAGTCTTCGCTCTTCAGTGACAGCAACATGCCGATCAGTATTCTTAAAAAGCTGAGATCGTTGGGCGTAAAAATTTCTATCGATGATTTCGGGACGGGATATTCTTCACTCTCAAGACTGAGTGAACTGAATTTTGACAAAATCAAAATAGACAAATCCTTTGTGAATTCTATATCCACGCAGAATGAAGCACTGAATATCGTTAAATTGATTACCGGCATGGCCAAGAGCCTCAATATGCGGGTCATTGCAGAAGGCGTTGAAACCGAAGAGCAGCTTGAACGTCTTCAGGTGCTTGGCTGCGATCTCGTGCAGGGATACCTGTTCGGAAAACCTCAGCCTGAGGTAAACAAGGTAATCAGGTGCAGTTGAATGGGTGTTAGGGCTGTTTATGACCTAAAACCATTTTGATAATCAAAGGGTTAAAAATGAAAAATACAATGCCGGAATATACGCCTGTTGATTTATCTCGTTGGGCAAGGAGAGAACATTTTGAGGTATTCCAGTCATTTGCAGAGTGTACAATTAACCAAACGGTTCTGATCGACATTACCGTGCTGCGAAAACATATCAAAGAGGTCGGCTGGAAGTTTTATCCGACGATTATTTTTCTCCTTTCTAAAATTATGAACCGGCATCCGGAATTCCGTATGGCCATGAAGGACGATGAGCTGGTTATATGGAATGAAATCCATCCAAGCTATACCATTTTCCATCCCGAAACGGAGACGTTTTCGTCATTGTGGAGCAACTTCGACGGCAATATGCATAGCTTCCAGAATACCTATGCAGAAGACGTTGCGCGCTATGGCAATAACCTTTCTTACTGGCCGAAGGAAGAGTCACGGGAAAATGTCTTTTTCGTATCGTCTATTCCCTGGGTAACGTTTACTAACTTTACGATGAACATTGCGCACATGAAGAACTTCTTTTCCCCTATGTTCACGTTTGGAAAATACTACGAGCAGGATGGGAAAGTATTGGTGCCTATGGCGGTACAGGTCCATCATTCCGTGTGCGATGGTTTCCATGTGGCAAGGATGTTTAATGAGTTGCAGGAGATGTGTGATGGTTTGCCGGGGCTGTCAGAGGGATGTAATGGTTAATACGCCAGGAATGATGGAGATTTCCTTTTAAGGGAAGTGAGCAGTGAATTAGTCAATTTGATGTGGTGGACAGTTAAAAAATATAAAAGACCGGCTGTTGCCGATCTTTTATTGGGTATGTCGTTCAGAACAATTTCACGCATCACGTTTAACGGAGGACGATACTCCCCTCTATCACCAATGGAGATACATCGCTATGACGTCCAACTGTTCGACACCACTTCGGCCTGTTTCAAAATCAGCTCCACGGCGCCAGGCGTTTTGTCCGGTGGATATTTGTATTTACGCAGCGTTTGGCGCACCAGAATACGGAGCCGCGCACGCACACTCTCACGTACCTGCCAGTCAACCGTAGTGGATTTACGCAATTGCCGCGTCACCTCAATAGCCAGCTTTCTTAGCGTTTCATCGCCCAGTTCACGCACCGCGCTTTCGTTTTCCGCCAGCGCATCGTAGAAGGCAATTTCATCCGGATTTAAGCCCAGCGCATCATCGCGCGCCATCGCTTCCTGGAACGCTTTCGCCATCTGGATCAGCTCTTCAATCACCTGTGCGGTTTCAATCGCCCTGTTATTGTATTTGAGTAGTACGGCTTTCAGGCGATCGGAGTATTTCTTCTGCTGTACCACGTTATTACCCGAACGTGCATGAATGCCGTCATTGAGCAGTTTTTCTAGCAGCTCCACGGCCAGATTACGCTGCGGCATCTCCCGCACTTCTTCCAGGAATTCATCGGACAGCAAACCTATGTTTGGTTTATCCAACCCGGCCAGGGCAAAAACATCCTCAACCCCAGTAGCAACAACCGCGTTATCGAGGATCTTGCTCAAGAGGGAGTTTTTCTCCGACTGGCTAAATTTTGCCTTCGGATCAAGTTTGATAAGCCCCACTCTGACCGCCGAAAGGAACGCGAACTCCTCCTGTAAGGGTTCAGCTTCATCAAGGGTGTTACAGAGCGACCAGGCTTTGCTCATCGCCAGCGAGACATCGAGGTAGCGCTTTTTACCGTCATCCAGACCCAAAATGTAGTTAACGGCATCGCGCAAGAACGCTAATGGATCGCGAGAAAAACCTTCGTAGCTAAAGCCGGGTTTTCCTGCTGAGGGTGCAAACATCCCGTGAATGACGTCGATTTTTTCCAACAGAATGGCAAAGGCTTCGCGGGCATCCACCGTGGTCTGCCCTTTTCCTTTCGAATCAGTGTAGGTTTTTAGCGCCTGCTTCAGTTCGTTGGCGATACCAATGTAATCCACCACCAGCCCGCCGGGTTTATCGCGGAACACGCGGTTAACACGTGCGATGGCCTGCATCAGGTTATGGCCGCGCATCGGCTTGTCTATATACATGGTGTGGCAGCACGGCGCATCAAATCCGGTCAGCCACATATCACGGACAATCACCAGCTTCAGCGGATCGTTCAAATCCTTAAAGCGGGCTTCAAGACGCTTTTTGGTCTGCTTATTGTAGATATGCGGCTGGAGATGGTCTTTATCAGACGCGGAACCGGTCATGATGACTTTGATAGCGCCTTGCTCAACATCCGTGCTGTGCCAGTCCGGGCGGATCTCTGTAATAGCGTTGTAGAGCTTCACGCAGATATCACGGCTCATGGCGACAATCATCGCCTTGCCGTTCATGGCCGCATTGCGCGTTTCAAAATGCTGAACCAGATCCGCGGCTACCTGTTTGATGCGCGGCTCGGAACCCACCAGCTTTTCCAGACGGCTCCAGTCGCCTTTGGTTTTCTCCTGCTGGCCCGTCTCTTCATCCTCCACCAGCTCATCCACCTGGTCGGAGAGCGTTTCCAGCTCATCATGATTCAGGTCGAGTTTTGCCAGTCGGGATTCGTAGTAAATCGGCACCGTCGCGCCGTCATCAACCGCATCCTGAATGTCGTAGATAGAGACGTAATCGCCGAACACGGCACGGGTATCTTTATCTTCAGAGGCAATTGGCGTACCGGTGAAGCCCATAAACGACGCATTCGGCAGCGCATCGCGCATATGTTTGGCGTAGCCGTATTTATAGACGCCAGTTTGTCTGTCGAGCGTGGCGCTCAGGCCATACTGACTGCGGTGCGCTTCATCGGAAATCACCACGATGTTGCTGCGCTGATTAAGTGCCGGATGGCTCTGTTCGCTGTCCAGCGGCGCAAACTTTTGCACGGTGGTAAAGATGATACCGCCGGATTCACGGGCATTGAGCAGCTCGCGCAGTTCGTCGCGATCGTTGGCCTGTAATGGCATCTGTTTCAGCAAGTCCTGCGCCTGGCAGAAAGTCGCGTAGAGCTGCCCGTCCAGATCGTTACGGTCGGTCACCACCACGATGGTCGGATTGTTCATCTCCGCCTGTTGCAGCAGCTTCCCGGCGTAGCAGCACATGGAGATACTTTTGCCGGAACCCTGGGTATGCCACACCACGCCTGCTTTTTTACTGCCCGGAGTAATGTTGCTGCGCAGCGGCAGATGTTTGCCGGTAGACGCCACAATCGTGGCCGCGACGGCTTCACGCACCGCGTGGAACTGATGGTAAGCGGCAATCTTCTTAATCAAACGTTTGCCGTCAGACTCAAACAGCACAAAGTAGCGAATGTAATCGAGCAGAAGCGCACGGTTAAAGAAGCCCTTCACGACGGTTTGCAACTGCCAGTCGAACTGTGGTTTATCGTCTTCGTTAGCCACGGTTTTCCACGGTAGGAAACGCTCCTCATCGGCAGTCAGTGAACCAATACGGGCATTCTGCCCATCGCTCACCACCAGTGCTTCATTGCAGATAAACAGGTCGCTGAGTTCGTTTTTATAGGTCTGCAGCTGGTTAAACGCAGCCCAGATATCGGCATTGGCATCAATTGGGCTTTTCAGCTCAATCACCGCCACCGGCAGGCCATTGATATAGCCAATGATATCCGGGCGACGAACCTGCTTTATCCCTTGAATAGCAACCTGATTCACGACCATAAAGCGGTTATTGCCGGGATGGTTAAAATCCATCAGCAGCGCTTTATCGTGAACCGTCTTGTCTTCACGTTTGTACTCAACGGGCACACCGTCGAGCAACAGGTGGTGGAATGCTTTGTTACTGACGACCAGATCCGGGCTTTGGGCATGGGCAATACGCAGTATCACCTCCTCCAGCACGGAAACAGGGAGATGGGGATTGATGGTTTGCAGCTGCTCCAGCATTACCGGGCGCAGAAACACATCATGAAATGAAGCACGCAGCGGGTTGTCGCCATCCGGCGCAATGTCGGGCCCGTGCAGTACTTCCCAGTCCTGTTCAGCAAACCATTTCAGGCATTGCTGCTCTAAATCGTCTTCGCTCAGCATTACTCTTCCTCTCCCTCGGTGATCATACCGGTCTGTTTCAGCTCAATCGCCAGTTCCAGCAGGCTCGGGCGGATCGCTTTTTCCAGACGGTTCATGCTATCCATCATCCAGTCGATAATGGCAGGCCATATCTCTTTATTGCCGCCGTCAAACGTCTTTGAACAGACGATCTGGCAGCTTTTTCGCTCTGGCAGTAAACGCCAGTCAAGCGGCTCGCCAAACAACGATTCAATGTGCGTTTTGCGTTCCTGAAGGCGTTCAAAAAGCCAGGTATTTTCCAGTGCATCCCCGCGCGAAATATTGAGCTGCACGCGAGCATCTTTCTGGGAAAAGATCAGTTCAAAGGGCACGCCGCTAACACCCGACCCGGCGGCCAGCCAGTGATCGGTCGAGGGAGCACGGTTGTTAAACAGTGAACAGGGGCTGGTGCGGAATTTTTCCAACGCCATCGTCCAGAATTCACGGCGCAGATAATGGCGTTGCTGCAGTTCGCTACTGCTGGAGGTTGACTGTTCTTCCGCCTCTTTCTGCGCCATGCCGATCATGTACGACTCTGCTTCCGGGGTTGGGATCACCTGGCGGATATCGACAAATACATCTTCACCGAAACGGTAAGGGGTCACTTTGAAGCACTGCGCCCGGATACCAAACTGCATCAGCCACAGCGCGGTATTAGTTACCTCTTTGCGGAAATTAGCCGCAACCATGATGACCCGCTGGGTGCCTTTACGATTGAGCACCCCTTCTTTCAGGCTTTCCCAGCCCATAAATTCGGCGATGACGTCTGCTGCCTGGCGGTTCTCGTTGGGATCGTACTGATCCAGATAGAGCTGGAAGATCTCAACCACGCTCTCCTGACGCAGGTTGGCGCAGTACCCGGCGTATTTCAGCGCCTGCCACACCACGTCGCGCCCGGAGTCATCGAGCTTGTTCTCGATGATGACCAGGTTGCCTTTTTTATCCAGCGCCAGCAGATCGAGGCGCTCTTTGGTATCGTCAAAACCGGCGAACTCTTTTTGGATAATCAGCAGCTCATCGTCGTTGTCGCGGGTTAACGCTTGGGGATTCTTTGCCAGCCACTCCTGCAGGTGGTCGCGTTCACGGAAACCGAGGCTGCTGAACGACACTTCCTGCAAGGAATGCAGGCTGTTGGTCGGCGTGTCGACTTTAAACATTTTCCGCCTCGCTTACCGCCTGCTCGGCTTCCGGCAGGGTGATTTCACCGGAGAGGAGTTTGGGGAGGAGGGTGTCACGGATAGATATCAGCGTATTATTTTGATTTCGATATTGTTCGATAAAGGTTAGGTACCCCTCGTACTTTTCATTGAAAACATTAACAATACTAACGTCTGGAATACACAAAGGAATAGATGATAAATCATCATAAGAAAGTGACTGTCTTACACTACCGCTGGCCAAAATATTTACATTGTTTTTGAAATATGTAGTTTTTGTCAGAATTTCAACATACCATTTGTACTCTTGCTCAGTTTTAAAAACAACATAAACTGGGCTAACTGCTCCGTTTACATTCCTAACATTTAATCCAATTGAACCAATATTAATTCGGGATGGATTATATGCAAAAGACCATTGCTCCACCAGTATATACTTTTCAATGGACTTGCTATATACCTGCTTTGTAAAATGTTCGTCGGAAGGGACTAAATCCCCGGATGCAATAGCAGAAAGCACAACAGCTGAAGTAGAGCCAACTTTTGTTCTTATACGATGACTAATATCGCCAATACAGCCCAATTTCCACCCCGTAGGAGTTGCTCCCAACGCCCCCTCCTGCATCGCAGACGGAAACAGTTCTGCCGTGGTTTTCAATTCGGCATAATATTCAGGGTGTTCACGTTCAAAAACTACCAGTGCATTAGCATCTTTCCCGGAAATAGCAGTCATAGCAGCAAGCGTCGCATCTTCCTGCGAACCACCAGCTTCCAGCACTGCAATTTTGGCTTTTACCGGTTCAAAATCGACAAACCAGCTTTTGAACAGGACTTGCGCCATTTGCTCTAAGGTTTGGTTGATTTCGGTATTTACTTCTATTTTTGCATCCAAGGAATCAAGTATTAATGAGATTTTATCTTGTACGGGTCTGATAGGTAATGAAACCTTAAATTGGCTGAAATGCCCCTTATTCAAAATGGGGGTTGCACTTCCTCCAGAAATTGCTTTGAACTCATCCTGCAGAGTTGAAAGATAATAATAGACATACTTGTAATCAAAACGTTTTGAATCTACCACGATGGAATTTATCTGCTGATTGGTAATACTTTCTCCGGGTAATAAAACCGCTTTCCCCATATCTGATCCAATACAGGACACCGCTATGCTATTTTGAGGCAGTAAGCAATTCCGTACCGCTTCAATACCCTGGGAAGACAAATACCGTTCGGTTTTATCTATAAGTCTACGACCGTCCATATCTTTTGGCGTTACAAAAGGAATACCTTGAGCGCTAAAAGCATCACTAATTTTGGAAGGCGGTGTTTTACCAGTGATAACTTTACCAAGATCCTCAATTTTGTATTCATATAACTCAAAACTCATAACCCAGCCCCCCCAGATTCGCCTTAATCTGCGCTTCCAGCTTCGCACTCTCTTCCAGTTGTTCTTTAAGTTGCGACGTCAGTCGCGCCATCTTCTCAGCAAAGGGTTCATCGTCTTCGTCCTGCTCGGCAGCACCGACATAACGCCCAGGGGTCAGCACAAAGTCGTTTTTCTGAATATCTTCCAGCGTTGCGGAGAAGCAGAATCCGGCTTCGTCTTCGTACTCTTTATCCGCCTGCCAGTTATGGAAGGTGTCGGCAATTTTGGCGATATCTTCATCGGTGAAATCACGCAGCACGCGGTCTTTCATATAGCCAATCTGGCGCGCGTCAATAAACAGCACTTCGCCTTTACGGTGCGCTTTGCCGTTACCGCCGGATTTGTCTTTGGTCAGGAACCAGATGCAGGCCGGAATTTGGGTGTTGGTAAACAGCTGACTCGGCAGCGCGACCATGCACTCGACCAGATCGGCTTCGATCAGGTTACGGCGGATCTCGCCTTCGTTGTTGGTGTTGGAGCTCATCGAGCCATTGGCCAGCAGCAGCGCCATCGAGCCTTTCGGCGCTAGGTGGTGGAGCATGTGCTGCATCCACGCAAAGTTGGCGTTGCCCTGCGGCGGCGTGCCGTATTTCCAGCGCACGTCGTTTTCCAGCTTGGCGCTCCACCACTCCTTCATGTTGAACGGCGGGTTAGCCATCACGAAGTCGGCGCGCAGATCCGGGTGCTGGTCGTCCAGCAGGGTATCGGCGTTTTTGTTGCCGAAGTTAAAGTCGATCCCGCGGATCGCCATGTTCATCGCCGCCAGTTTCCAGGTGGTCGGGTTGGATTCCTGGCCGTAAACGGAAATCTTCTGCTTCTGCTCGGCGGCGTTGTACTGCTTCTCGCCTGCGTGCTCTTCAATAAAGCGGTCGCTGGAGACGAAAAACCCGCCGGAGCCCATCGCCGGGTCATACACGCGGCCGTTATAGGGCTGGAGCATTTCGACAATCAGGGTCACGATGCTTTTTGGCGTGTAGTACTGTCCGCCCTGCTTACCTTCCGCCAGCGCGAACTGACCGAGGAAATACTCGTACACGTGGCCGAGAATATCTTTGCTCTTTAAGTTGAGCTTCTCGCCGTTATATTCCGGATTGCTAAAGTTGGCATCCGAGAAGGTATTAATCAGTCCGGTTAACACCTCGTTGCCCAGCTGATACTGGCTGATGCGGTTCAAAATGCCTTTCAGCTTGGGGTTGGTTTTTTCGATTTCATCGAGCGCGTTATCCACCAGCCAGGACACGGAGCGCAACGTCACATCCTTTCCGGTGGTTTCATCTACCCACAGCACGGTGCCGGTTGGCAGCATGGCTTTGTTTTTCAGCGTGTCCCAGCGCGCAGCTTTCGGTACCCAGAAGATGTTCTTTTCGGTGTAGTAATCTTCCACCTCCAGTTCATCGGCAATCGCCTGTGCGTACTCTTCGTCGGACTCATAATCCTCCCGCGACATGGCGTAGATGTTGTCCGGGTTACCGACATCGCGGAACAGGGTGATGAGCTCCTGCTGACGGGCCTCAAAGGCATCTGAAACATACTTCAGGAAGATGAGCCCCAGCACCACATGCTTGTAGTTGGCGGCATCCATGTTGGCGCGCAGCTTGTCGGCGGCCTTCCAGAATTTATTATCCAGCTCGTTCAGGAACTGTTGTTCGGCGTTGTTCATGAAAATCCTCGAGGTCGATCGCAGCGAAAGCGCAAAAATGCCTTATCGCAAATTCAGTTTTGGAATGCAGTTCGCAAAATGATACCCGGAACGTTAATGATTACAAACGAAACAACGTAAAGAAATTTGCTTTTGATCGCTAAATAATAGGAAACTAAACCGCCATTCCATTAAATCTCCCTGCATGTACCGCTCATCCCATGAACGGGTGGGGCTGTTTGCGGATCGCGGCGCGGCGATGGCTTTCACAACAAAGAAATTTTGATTAAAGGTAATCAGATTGTTGTCGATGGTAATTTAAATGCTGATTAATATATTCAACGGGTAAAAATATGTCCTGGCTTAATTCATTTTTAGTGACGCTTACATCTGTGGAGCCCCATTATGTGCCCTTCAGCGTAATCTGCATCGTGAGCCTGGCCGTTGCCTGCTTTATTTTCTTTTATTTATTCCGGGCCATTAACATTGTTAACAGCCTGAAAAAATACACCCAATCAATTAATAGCATTAAAAGCAATTCCCCAGAGGAACAGCTCGCCCATCTTCAAAATCTCTTTAAGCGCCCTGAACTCAAACACGCGTGGAATGAGTTTGAAGAGACGTTACACCCGCAGAGTGAGCTGGAAGGTGGGGAAGAAAAAATCGTCCGCATTCGTGCCACGGCGCCAAGCTCGAGCTACTTCTCTGAGCAGCAGTTAGTCGATATTCCACTCAATACGGAATTCTTCAAACACCTGCCCGGTATTCTGACCGGTGTGGGGATTATCGGTACGTTTTACGGCCTGATGATTGGCCTCAACCACTTCGACCCCAGCACGCCGGAGCAGGTTACCAGCAGTGTCAATAATTTACTGCACGATGTGTTATACGCATTCCTTGGCTCTGCTTTCGCGATCGGATTCTCAATCATCATCACCTGGATAGAAAAATTTTATCTGGCGAAATGCTACAAATGCCTTGAACAATTCACTGCTGCTCTTGATTCCCTCTATGACAGCGGCGTGGGGGAGGAATACCTCGCCTCGCTGGTGAAATCCAGCAACGAAAGTGCTACCCAGGCGCGTCATCTGAAAGAGAGCCTGGTTACCGATCTTCGTGACATGCTGCTGCATCTCGCCGAAAGCCAGAAAGTTGAAAATGAACGCCTCGCGAATACATTAAGCAACACCTACCGAGAATCTGGCGCACAGTTTGCCGATCAGGTGAGTGGCGCAATCGAAAATAGCCTGAAGTCACCGCTGGATAAAATTGCGGGTGCGGTTCAGACCGCCAGCGGCGATCAAAGCGGTATGGTACAGAACATGCTGCAGGATGTGCTGACCGCATTTATGGCGAAGCTCGATACCACCTTTGGCCAGCAGTTTACGAATCTCAACGAAATGATGGGGCAAACCGTCGGGGCTATCCAGACGATGCAAAGCGGATTCTCCGCTCTGCTGCAGGATATGCGTCAGGTCAGCGACGATTCCCGCCAGGGTAGCGCGCAGTTAATTGAACAACTCCTCTCTGAAATGAAATCGGGCCAGCAGGCCATGCAGGCAGGCATGAATGACATGCTGACCAGTTTACAAGCCTCTGTTGCGAAAATTGGCGCTGAGGGTGAAGGTGCCGGTGAGCGCATGGCACGACAGCTTGAGAAAATGTTTGCCGATAGCGAAGCGCGGGAAAAAGCTCAGGCAGAACATATGTCCGCCTTTATTGAAGCCATTCAGAATTCAGTGCAGCAGGGACAAAGCGCAACCATGGAGAAAATGGCGGCCTCTGTCGAAGCACTCGGGGAGCAGTTGGGCAGTCTGTTTGGTCAGATTGATAAGGGTCAGCAACAGATATCAGCAAATCAGCAGGCTAACCAGCAGTCTCTGCACGAACAGACACAGCGTGTGATGAGTGAAGTAGACGATCAGATCAAACAGTTGATTGAAACCGTTGCTAGTCAGCATCAGGGAACCACCGAAACGCTGAACAGACTCGCAGAACAGACCAACCGACAGATTCAGGATATGCAAAACGGCGCGGATAAAATGCGTGTTGCCGCCGAGCGTTTTGAACACGCAGGCGATAAGGTGTCGGAAGCGAATCACCTGACGGCTGACGTACTGAATAAAGCCCAATCGGCGGGTTCATCGCTCTCCCTTGCCACCAGCGAACTCACCTCTGTGGTGGCCGATTATCGAAACAATCGGGAAGCTGTCAGCAAATCCATTGCCATGCTGGAGTTGCTCGCCGCAAATACCCAGTCTGAACAAACCACCCGCAGCCAGTTCATCACCGATCTTAAACAGCATGGAGAGCGCTTGCAGAGCTATAACCGCGAAGCGCAGACCTTTATGGAAAATGTCAGCGATGTGCTTGGGAAAGGCTTTGAAGACTTCTCAGAAGGTGTTTCACGCAGTCTCGATAAGACGCTGGGCAAACTGGACGTCGAAATGGCGAAAGCCTCTACTCTGCTTGCGAGCTCTGTCGAGCAGATCGGTGAAAGCGTCAGCGAGCTTGATGATGTACTGTCTCGCGTGCGTGCCTGAGGGAGTGACAGCTGATGTTTGGGAATGCATTTGGCGTTAAAAAGCGCCGCAGTGATGAAGCTGAGAAGCCCTTCTGGATTTCTTACGCCGATCTGATGACCGCCATGATGGTGTTATTTCTGGTGGTGATGGTCGCGTCGCTAAGCTCCGTCACACAACGAATTCAACGCGCGGAGCAAGGGGAAAAAGTCAGGGGGCAGGACATCGCCAGATTATGTGAGCGCCTGGAGCTGCATGCCCGCAGTGTAAACAAAACCATCGTGGTGGATTGCCACGATAACCGCATCAGCTTTGGTGAAGCGGGTCGTTTCGACCACAACCGTTTTTTCCTGAATGCTGAAGGGCAAAAAGCATTACAGGATGTCGTTCCACTTGTGCTGGAGGCATCCGACAGTGACGAAGGCAAAAAGTGGTTTAAACAAATCGTCATTGAAGGATTTACCGACACCGACGGTTCGTACCTTTACAACCTCCATCTTTCCCTGCAGCGTTCTGAATGGGTCATGTGCAGTTTGCTCGATAGCCGCAGTCCTCTGCAAAAAAGCATCTCTGCAGAACAGCAGATCCAAATTCGTAAGCTTTTCCTTGCGGGGGGCGTCTCTTTTAATAACGCGAAAGAGAGCAAAGAAGCCAGCCGCCGCGTTGAGTTGCGTATGCAGTTCTTCGGTCTGAAAGATAAGCATGATGCCGCAGACGAGGTGGATTTCCCGCCCGTTGTGAATAAAGAAGTTTGCCAGCTGGTAATGCCGCAATGACGCCCGCGTTGAGTTCTCTATCGCAACGTATTGCAGAGAAGCTCTCTTCCAGCCAGAAGGATGACAATTACCTGCGTAACGATTTCCAGGCTCTGTCTTCTGCTGGTCGTGAGATGGAAAAGCGATTTGATAAAGCAGAGAAAATCCCCCCCCCGCCACATGAAATGCGGCTGGCGGCGCTGCGTCGTTTTCGTCTTGCAGAAGAACTGACCGAACGTGAGTGGCGAATGGTGTTTTATGGCCTCGCCGATACCGATCCGCTCTACCCTGACAGGCCAGTATTACTGGAGGATGATACATTCTTTCCCCATGTCGATAGTGCTATCAAAAAACAGATTGAATCCAGGACACTAAAACGCAAGGACTGGGCTGCACTCTGTTCAAGTTATTTTGCCTACAAACACGAATCGCCAGAAATAAACCCGCACTGGTGTGTACTGCGTGGTCATATCACCAGGGGGTACCCCGTAGTAAAAGCCGCTATCCGCAGAGAAAAGTCGTGGATGAAAACCATCGAGTTTTATCACGACATTTTTACGCCTCAGGCTGGCGGTGTGATATCCCAACAGTTGCTTTCCGGTGAAAGTAACTCTTTATCATCATTAGAAAAAATAGCGCAAATACCCGATAGCAGCTGGTTGTGGAAACGTATTTTCACAGTGCTGTTAGCGCAGCTTGATACTCTGGACGATCCTCACTATCTGGACAAAATCAGTTGGCTATTGGGCCTGGCGGCGCAGTGGGTACGTTTTCGCGATGACATCATGACGGCAACGTTAACCCGTTACTATCATTCAACCTATCGCGATCAAGCGCATTCCGCCCTGAAACAGGCCGCCCTGGAATACTGGGATAACCCTCAGCTCAAGAGTCAGCAGAATAAGTGGCATCAGTATGTTTCTGAGCCTGTCGCTGCAATGGTGCGTGGCTGGTTAGCAAAACAGGACCTGATGCACTTCTTTGAACTGCTTCGCGGCAATGGCGATGTCGATCAGGCAAGGCTGTATTATTGGCTACGTTTCGCGAATCAGATGGGATTCACCCGTATCGTGATGGGGCCAGATGCCTGGCAAGATCGTGGAAGCGATTTTGTGAAATTCCGCGAGGAGAATCGTGGGAGGCTAAGCCATCTACGCGGTGGACGTAGTTTTGATAACGCGATGATCATGCAGATTAACGATTATATCTTCGTAGAATTTTCCGGGACGGGTAACGCGATGTATGCCTACCGAGTAGGCCTGGCTCCATTTAACCCAGAGTCACATACATTGGATATCAATATCCAATTAAAAGACAAACACCGTAATGTTCTTCGTCTTCCACATACCCCTCGAGCCGAAGGGTACAACAAGACCCGCATCACTGGCTGGATGCTGAAATACGACGATGAACTGCGCCAACTGGGTATCCGCTGGATGGCTGAAGAACCCGTCAAGTTTGTCGACAAGAATGTGCCCTCCTCAGCTGTACAAGTTGACATCAAAATCATCAATCCATTGCGGGATACAGCAATACAGCGCCTGGTTGAAAATACCTCATGCATCGTCAGTGATAACCGGCAAAAAGGTGGCGTGCTGTCTGTCCAGCTCAAAATACCGGATGACACAACGGAAAGAGAGTTACTCCGACTCGGCTTCGCACCCGTAAGTAAAGAACCGCATCGCTACTGGATTAAATAATGCTGAAACGTCTGTTAAGTAAACTGACGGGAAACCGTCAGCAGATAGAACGCCACCTGAAGAATCAGTACCAGACTGAAGAAAACGGGCTCAGTTTTCCGCAATCGTTGGTTGATGACCCAGAGCTTTGGGCTCTGGCATCCTGGCTAGAGCAACTGGCTGAAGAAGACTATCTGATATCACTAACAGACCGATGGTTGTTGAGCTGGGAATCGCTGTATCGCCTGCTGGAAGATGAAGAGCATGCCAGCAGTCTGCCTTTGATTGGCGTGCCTGAGGTTTTGCCTCTACGTGCAAGTTTAAGTTCGCGAGGAGCCTTAAGCGATAATGATTTCCGCATCTGGATTGCTGAATGGGCTACGTTTCCCATGCGTCAATCGATCCGTCTTAGCCGCACCGGGGCTATTTTTACTCATGAAAACCATCAGCACCTGTTATCACGAGAAAACTGGGCGCTTTTGCAGGCAACCGAGCAGCTACGCATGCAACAAACTCAGGCTCCCGGCGAAACCACTAACCAACTGGGATGGGCTGCAATTCGCAAATGCGCAAAACAGGCTGCTGCAAAATTTGATGATTATTTAGAAAAAACGCATGTCATCAAACCCACTTCATTGTCGTTACGCCTGCGTAAGGCGACAATTGCTGATACTGCCGTTATCGAGATTGAACCCCACTTTGAGGACCAACCCGCTAACTGGCTTGGCAGTTTTGACAAAAACTCACAGGTCCACGATAGCTATCGTATTCCCGGAGAGAACGGCGAGCTCAGCCATGTCATCATCCCACCTGAAGTAAAAGAAGTCCTGAATTCAATACACTCCATTCCCGGTCGCCGGGTTGCCGGAAGTGAAGCGCTTTCCTTTGTTCGCAATCCCTATACTTTCCTGGGTGAGGATGCCGCCAGTGTTATTGCCCCCGAGGAACACGAACAGGCATTGGTTGATGCCCGTATATTCTTTCATCACTTCAGGCTTCACCCCCAGATCAATGATGAGAATAAGATAGAGAGTATTACGCTGGTGCTGGAGCCAGTCTCACCCTTGCCGCAATCGGAGGTGTCATTCCTATTCTCGGCTCCATGGGAACTGGAAAAATTTGTTCAGGCCGTAGGGATAAGTGTTGCAGCGCAAATGCCAGCGGGTTCCTGGCAGGGTTACGAGCTGGAACTGAGCCAATTCACTGAACAGCAATGGCATGATTGCCAGTCGCTGTTGTTGCGTTGGCAACAGGAAGTCGAAGGTAAAGAATTTAACGATGTCCTGGATCTGGGCAAATATGGCGATCGGGTCATTGGCATCGGTGAGTTCGAAAAAATATCCTCTCCTTGGCTGACCAAGGCGCAAAGCGAAAACTGGCTCCCTGAGGGCATCGACTTCTCCGAATTTTCGGTAGAAACACTGGATGGCTGGCAACCTGATAACCTACAGCATTTCGATGAACTGCAGGAGAGAATTACCCAGGCTGAAGCAACTGGCGAAACGCATATCATCTCCCCCTGGAATGAGACTGAACTGCCACTGGATGCGGCGAAAACCTTCAGTAAAAACTGGGAAAAACAGCAAAATGCAGCACATGAATCAGAGAGCAATGTTGCTGAAAAAGCAGCCCGGGCAGTGCTCAAAATTGAACAGAATATTGAAGAAGCGGTTTACATTAAACAGCGCCGAAATTCACTCCTCAATGCACGCCATGCTGAACCTGAAATTCCACTGAGCCTGAAAGAGCACATCCGACTCAAAGACCACCAGCGTGAAGGTGTGGCCTGGCTTCAGCAGCTTTTCCTTCGTTCACCTCAGGAAACTGCAGGTTGCCTGCTCGCGGATGATATGGGGCTGGGGAAAACGCTGCAGATCCTGAGCTTCCTGGTGTGGTTCATTGAAAAATTCCCTGACGAGCCACCAAGTCTCATCGTTGCCCCCGTCTCTCTTTTGGATAACTGGGAGCGTGAACTCGACAATTTCTTCTACACCTCCGGGATTTCGGTGATGAAATTGTATGGCGACACTATCAAAGCGGTGAAATACCCGAAACAAGCGATTCCTGCTCATCTCCAAAGTCAGGGGATCAAAAATTTGCTCAAACCCGGCTGGCAGGGTGAGGCGAAAATCATTCTGACAACCTACGAGACGCTTCGCGATCAAGAGTTCTCCCTGGCACGCCAGCCATGGTCCATCATGGTCTGCGACGAGGCACAAAAAATAAAGAACCCGGCGGCATTAATCACTCATGCAGCCAATGCGATACAAGCAAGATTCAAAGTGGCATGTACCGGCACGCCTGTTGAAAACACACTTGTAGACCTGTGGAGCCTCTTTGATTTCGCACAGCCTGGCCTGTTAGGCGCACTCAATGAATTTGGCAAACACTATGTTCGCCCTATAGAGAACGAAGCGGGTCGGGATACAGGGCAGCTTGAAAGTTTACGAGCGTTGATTGAACCCCAGACATTACGCCGGACTAAAGAAGAGGTTGCGCGTGATTTGCCGCAAAAAATCGAAGTCACCAGCTGTAAGCAACTGCCGCTTTCTGGCCCGCAAAAGCAACTGTATCTTTCTTCAATCGCTAACTGGCAACAACAGCAAGCACTGAGTGAGGGCATGCAGCAGGCAAGTGCGGGGATGTTAGGGTTATTACATCGCCTTAAACTCATTTGCGCGCACCCGGCAGTTGTTAATCCTGAGCCTCGTTATCAGGAAGGGTCGCCCAAGCTAAACTGGATGTTGAAAACACTGGATGAAATTAAGCATACCAGCAAAGATAAAGTGATTATCTTTACCGAGCTGCGCGATCTCCAGCGAGAAATTCAACGTGCTGTTCAGCAACGATTCGGTTTCCGTCCGGTCATCATCAATGGCGATACCAGCACTAAAAGTCAGAGTCAAAATAGCCGTCAGCGATTGATTGATGATTTCCAGTCCCAACTAGGCTTTGGCGTGATTATTCTCTCCACCGTCGCGGTTGGGTTTGGGGTTAACGTGCAGAAAGCCAACCACGTTATTCATTTCACCCGCTGCTGGAATCCGGCCAAAGAAGATCAGGCAACTGACCGCGCTTACCGTATCGGCCAGACAAAGGATGTGTATGTTTATTATCCAACCGTAATGGACTCTGAAATCACGACGTTTGAAGAAACGCTAGACGAACTCCTTCAGCGTCGCCGGGCATTGGCGAGGGATATGTTGTGCTCTGCACCGGATCTAAGCAGCGCTGATTTTGAGAACATTTTAAAAGGGACATGACTGCTCGAATTTTGCACTAAAAAGATGCTTAGGTTTATTTCAAAGCCAAAACCTGTTGCTGAACACCTCCACAAGATGTGTTGTAAATGCAGAGATAACAAAAATCGCCACAGCAGGTTAAATTTATCATTAATATTCTGAAGATTGATTAATCGGCAATCACAATAGACCATCAGGATCGGCATCCAACACAATAGCGTGTGACGTATTATACGTGCCGATGTGATAATGGTTTACAGTAGCGGTCAACGATACGCTCATTTATTAATTGGCCATATGACAGAGCAAACGCGCAAATTGACACGATTATTGGTCGCAATTTCTCAAATACGGCACAAGAAGAGAACGTCGTATACCTGAATGTGAAGTAATTATCTGAAAAAGATGGTGCCGATAATAGGAGTCGAACCTACGACCTTCGCATTACGAATGCGCTGCTCTACCAACTGAGCTATATCGGCCCTGAGAGGCCGGTTACGAGTGTAACCACGGGGCAAAAGGTTAGATCTATCCGGGTGATGCGTCAATGCCCTTTTGAATCAAACGGCTACTTTTGCATCACCCGTGATTATTTACGCACGAATCGTATCGTCACCGAAGCCGATCCACTTGTACGTGGTCAGCGCTTCGAGTCCCATCGGACCGCGCGCGTGCAGTTTTTGCGTACTGACCGCCACTTCTGCGCCCAAACCAAACTGTCCACCGTCGGTGAAGCGGGTGGAGGCATTCACATACACCGCGGAGGAATCCACTTCGTTCACGAAGCGATCGGCATTGCGAAGCGTGCGCGTCAGGATCGCGTCCGAATGCTGGGTGCCGTGTTCACGAATGTGCGCAATGGCGTCGTCGAGATCCGCAACCACTTTCACGTTCAGATCCAGCGACAGGAATTCGTCGTCGTACTGCTCCGGGTTGACGGGAACGACGTTAGCCGGGCCATCTTTAAGCAGCGCGAGCGCGTTGGCGTCGGCGTGCAGCGTCACGCCGCTCTCTGCCATCTGCTTGCTCAGAGCTGGCAGGAAGGTGTTCGCAATATCCTGATGCACCAGCAGCGTTTCTACCGTATTACAGGTGCTTGGACGTTGGGTTTTTGCGTTCACGATAATCTTCAGCGCCGGTTCAATCTCCGCACTGTCGTCGACCACGATATGGCACACGCCGATACCGCCGGTGATCACCGGAATGGTCGACTGCTCGCGGCACAGCTTGTGCAGGCCAGCGCCACCGCGTGGGATCAGCATGTCGATGTATTTGTCCATGCGCAGCATTTCGTTGACCAGCGCGCGGTCCGGGCTCTCGATCGCCTGTACGGCCCCCGCCGGTAAGCCACACTCTTCGAGCGCCTGCTGAATGACTTTCACCGTCGCGGCGTTGGTGCGCCATGTCTCTTTTCCACCGCGCAGAATAGCGGCGTTACCGGTTTTCAGGCACAGAGAGGCGACGTCAACGGTGACGTTTGGGCGGGCTTCGTAAATGACGCCGATCACGCCGAGCGGCACGCGGCGGCGCTCAAGACGTAAACCGCTGTCGAGCAGCCCACCATCAATGACCTGCCCTACCGGATCGGCCAGATTACAGACCTGACGGACATCGTCGGCGATGCCTTTCAGGCGTGCCGGCGTCAGCGCCAGACGGTCAAGCATCGCTTCGCTCAAACCGTTGCGACGGGCTTCCAGCAGATCCTGCTCGTTGGCGAGCAAAATTTCCTGGGACTGTGCTTCCAGATAATCAGCGATTTTTTCCAGCACACGGTTTTTCTCGCGGCTGGAAAGGAGCGCCAGTTTGTAAGAGGCGGCCTTCGCGGCTGCGCCCATTTGTTCCAGCATGTTCTGGCTCCTTAACGAATAATCATGTCATCGCGATGTACGGCAACCGGGCCATACTCGTAGCCAAGAATGGCATCGATTTGCTGCGAATGGTGGCCCGCGATGCGGCGCAGCGCGTCGCTGTTATAGCGGCTTACGCCGTGGGCGATGTCGCGGCCTTCAAGGCTACGGATGCGGATCACTTCACCACGGGAGAAGTTGCCTGTCACGCTTTTAATTCCTTTAGGAAGTAATGAACTCCCTCGTTCCAGAATCGCGGCAGTGGCCCCTTCATCGACGACGAGTTCGCCAGCAGGCGGCGCGCCAAATATCCAGCGTTTGCGGTTTTCCAGCGGGGATTCCTGGGCGTGGAAGCGGGTGCCGACAGAGATGCCTTCCATCACGTCGCCAATCACGCCCGGACGGCTGCCCGCAGCAATGATGGTGTCGATACCGGCACGGCACGCGACGTCGGCGGCCTGCAGCTTGGTGCCCATTCCGCCGGTTCCTAGGCCTGAAACGCTGTCACCGGCGATGGCGCGCAGGGCATCGTCAATGCCGTGAACATCGGTAATCAGTTCAGCTTCCGGGTTAGAACGCGGGTCGGCGGTGAACAGCCCCTGCTGATCGGTCAGAAGCAGGAGTTTATCGGCACCGGCCAGAATCGCCGCCAGCGCAGAGAGGTTATCGTTATCACCCACTTTAATTTCAGCGGTGGCCACGGCGTCGTTTTCATTAATGACCGGAACAATATTGTTGTCCAGCAGCGCACGCAGCGTATCGCGCGCGTTCAGGAAACGCTCTCTGTCTTCCATATCCGCACGCGTCAGCAGCATCTGCCCGACGTGAATACCATAGATAGAGAACAACTGCTCCCAGAGTTGAATGAGTCGGCTTTGTCCCACGGCGGCCAGCAGCTGTTTAGAGGCTATCGTCGCGGGGAGTTCGGGGTAACCCAGATGTTCACGCCCGGCGGCAATCGCCCCGGAGGTCACGATAACAATACGATGCCCTGCGGCATGTAGCTGAGCGCACTGACGTACAAGCTCAACAATGTGGGCGCGATTAAGGCGGCGCGATCCGCCTGTTAACACACTGGTACCGAGTTTTACCACCAGCGTCTGGCTGTCACTCATGATTCTCTGCCGTTCAACGATAAGGGAAAATGATGTCGAACGAACGTTTTAACAGGACTCAGCCCCGTTGCCAACTGCCTTAGCACAAAGCAAAACACTTTGTTGCGCGGGATCAGGAAGCGTAGCGGCTGATTTTGACAATTTTATTACTGAAAAATTAAAACATACTTTTTTAAACATATTCTTAAATTGTCATAAAACGTTCACCCGCGGACGATAAAACCCTTCCTGTTTTTTCACGGAACATAAGCGTCGGCTTAGCGTTCAGCGAATATTAGCGCGTATATAAAACTCAGGATTGAAAATGAAAAAGAGCACTCTGGCATTAGTGGTAATGGGCGTTGTGGCTTCCGCATCTGTTCACGCAGCAGAGGTTTATAATAAGAACGGTAATAAACTGGACGTGTACGGCAAAGTAAAAGCAATGCACTACCTCAGTGATGATGACGCTAAAGACGGTGACCAGACTTACGTGCGTTTCGGCTTTAAAGGTGAAACGCAGATTAACGATCAGCTGACGGGCTATGGCCGTTGGGAAGCAGAATTTGCCGGAAACAAAGCAGAGAGCGACTCCTCTCAGAAAACGCGTCTGGCGTTTGCCGGTCTTAAATTAAAAGACTTTGGTTCTCTGGATTATGGTCGTAACCTCGGGGCGCTGTATGACGTTGCATCCTACACCGATATGTTCCCTGAGTTCGGTGGCGACGGTCTGGCGCAAACCGACAACTTCATGACCAAGCGTGCCTCCGGTCTTGCCACCTATCGTAACACCGACTTCTTTGGCGTGGTGGACGGTCTGGATATGACCCTGCAATACCAGGGCAAAAATGAAAACCGCGACGTGAAAAAGCAGAACGGGGATGGCTTCGGTACGTCTCTGAGCTATGACTTCGGCGGCAGCGATTTCTCTGTCATCGGTGCTTATGCTAACTCCGATCGCACCAACGAGCAGAACCTGCTGACGCGCGGTGAAGGTAAAAAAGCCGAAGGCTGGGCAACCGGTCTGAAATATGATGCCAATGATATTTATCTGGCTACTATCTATTCAGAAACCCGCAATATGGCCCCAATCTCCGGTGGTTTCGCGAATAAAGCGCAAAACTTCGAAGTGGTTGCGCAATATCAGTTTGACTTTGGACTGCGTCCATCCGTTGGCTATGTTCAATCTAAAGGCAAAGACATCGAAGGCATTGGCGACGAAGATATCGTGAAATATATCGACGTGGGCGCAACCTATTATTTCAACAAAAACATGTCCGCGTTTGTTGATTATAAAATCAACCAGATTGATGACGACAATAAACTGGGTGTAAGCAGCGATGATATCGTCGCGCTGGGTATGACGTACCAGTTCTGATTTTGTGGAAATAAAAAAACCGGCTTGATGCCGGTTTTTTTATTGTCGGGGATTAATGCGGTCTGGTGCCCTCACCCCGGCCCTCTCCCACAGGGAGAGGGAGAAGACTATCAGGCGGTCAGCTTAACCGCCTCGCTGGAAAAATCATCCGCAGGCTCCAGCTTCAGATCCAGCGTTGCCAGCAGCGCGCTAGCCTTGCCGAGATACTCTTTCAGCGTATGTTCCAGGCGGTCGATCACTTCCTGATCTTTAATAGGCGCCGCTTGCCAGTAACCGTCTTTGTTAAACAGGCCAAACTGGTAGCTGTAGGTAAAGCGTTTTTCCTCTGCTTCCATTTCCATCCACCAGCCCCAGAATTCACGTTTTTCGGGTGCAGGCTTCACGTTGACGCAAACAGCCAGGCAGTCGAAAAAAAAGCGATTCTCTTCACACTGCTCTTCTCGAATATACGGGCCAAGAGCCATGAACTTCTTGATCAGTCTACTTTTCGGATGTCCACTCGGTAACGTCATTGCGATCTCCTTTTGTGAAGCCACTGTTTTACCAAACCATCAAAATTTAGCAATCTATTAACACAATCTCTGCGCGATCCAGCGTGTAATCTCTTTTAACGCCTTGTCAAAATTCTGATACACCGGGCTGAATGGCACTTCAAGCAACTTGCCATCCGAAGATGACGACGTGATTAAGCGCGACTCTTCTTCCGGACTGAACGGATCGTTTTTCCAGAAACCTGACAGCATCGGCGTTGGGCAGCGGCGTCCCAGCAACCCCTGCGTTTTTAACGAGTAACGATTGAGCTCAACGCGCAGCGCTTCGTCTGATGCATCATGCATGCCAAGACGACTGGCCAGCACATCAAGGTACATTTCCGGCACGCTGCCCTGACGGGCAGGATCGCTGAGCAGCGCGTGAACCACCGGGCCCAGACAGGCCACAGCCTTCAGGCGCGAAGATTCAAGATAGGCCAGACGCACCGCAACGTTCGCCCCAAATCTGAAGCCAAAAGCCGCCACGCGGGTATGGTCAACCCAGGGAATATTCTCCAGTGCTTTAAGCGCATGCTGGTGCAGCAGGCTCGAGTCCTGAGTCAATTTCCACTTCGACGAGAAACCAATAGAAGGCATGTCGAGCGTCAGCATCGCGATCCCTTTTGGTGCGAAGTAGCGCTCAAACAGGCTGTAATAATCAATTTGCAGGGAATCCAGCCCGCCGCACATCAGTACGGTCGGGAACGGGCCTTCGCCTTCCGGCATATGCAGGAACCCGGTGACGGGTGCGCCACCAGGAATGCTGAACTCAAGCTCGCGCATCTGGCCCGGCAAACGCTGCGCCGCCTCTTCGTAAGCACGGTTCGCCAGCGCCTGGGCCTGCTCCGCCAGTTCATCACCTTTCAGATGTGGGTACGCGGCAATGGCGTAGAGATTGGCCGCATGCAGCCAGTGCTTGCCGCTGCGCGTGGCATCCTCTTCCTGGTTGGCTTTTTGCTGCCAGAGCATCGCCTGCTTCGACCATTCATAGATCCAGTTGCCGCCGCGATAGCCCACCACCGTATCGTAAAGCTCGCTGTCGGTCCGTTCAGATTCGCTCATGACGATACGCGCCTGCACGTCAAGGATTTCACGCGGATCGATACCACGCCAGATCCACATCAGGCGGTTAATCATGCGATACCAGTGGGGCACGTTTTTACCGTCTAACGCAGACTGGACGGCAGGCATGGTCCCCGGATTAAACCGACGCACCAGCGTCGACGTTTCAGGGTGTTTGAAACGGGGTTTAAAGAGAGTTTCGGTGAGATTCGCCTGCGTCATTGCGTTGCCTCCATGGATACGTCATATAACGTCCATTGTAACGCGTGGCAGGATAAAAAGAACAACGCCCGGCATTGCCGGGCGTGTAAAGTTACGTACTGGGATTAACGGCCTGAAATAGGCGGTACGAAGACCACGCCCATATCCCATGGCTGTTCAATCCAGGTATCCTGCGGGATATCAATCACGTAATCGTCAACCAGTGGGCGACCCGCCGGTTTTGCGAAGATCGTGACGAAGTGCGCTTTTGGATACATTTCACGGATAGCCACTGCGGTACCACCGGTATCGACCAGATCGTCAATAACGATGAAGCCTTCACCGTCGCCTTCCGCGCGTTTCAGCACGGTCAGCTCGCGCTGGTTGTCGTGGTCATAGCTGGAGATACATACGGTATCGACATGACGAATACCCAGCTCACGTGCCAACAGCGCCCCCGGTACCAGACCGCCGCGGCTAACGGCAATAATGCCTTTCCACTGCTCGGAAGGCATCAGACGCGCAGCCAGTTTGCGTGCGTGAATCTGCAACATGTCCCAGGTGACGACGTATTTTTCGCTCATGTGAAGTGTCCCAGCCTGTTTATATACGGCTTAAAAAGTGTTCGAGGGGGAAATAGGTTGCGCGAGATTATAGAGATCTGACGCACTAAAAACCAGTGTTTAGCGCCCCAAGCCTGAGTTTTTACATGCTTTATGCTACCCGCCGTCGGAGAAAGTGGTATTCTCAGATGCATCTCGCAAGCCTGTCTTGTGGTAACTATTAACCTGCTAACCCTGTGACCTGCAACCCAGTTTGCAGCGCATCGACAAGGAGACTTATCGTGTCTGAACTGTCTCAATTATCTCCACAACCGCTGTGGGATATTTTTGCCAAAATCTGTTCCATTCCACACCCTTCCTACCATGAAGAACAGCTTGCCGAACACATTATGGGCTGGGCGAAGGAAAAAGGTCTGCACGCCGAGCGCGACCAGGTTGGCAACATTCTGATCCGCAAGCCTGCCACCGCAGGCATGGAAAACCGTAAACCGGTTGTGCTGCAGGCGCACCTGGACATGGTTCCGCAGAAAAACAACGATACCGTTCACGACTTCACTAAAGACCCGATTCAACCGTACATCGACGGCGAGTGGGTGAAAGCGCGCGGCACCACCCTGGGCGCGGATAACGGCATCGGTATGGCCTCTGCGCTGGCGGTGCTGGCCGACGACAGCGTTGAGCACGGTCCACTGGAAGTGCTGCTGACCATGACCGAAGAAGCAGGCATGGACGGTGCGTTCGGTCTGCAGGCCAACTGGCTGCAGGCGGACATCCTGATCAACACCGACTCCGAAGAAGAAGGCGAGATCTACATGGGCTGCGCGGGCGGGATTGATTTCATTTCTACCCTGCCGCTGTCTCGTGAAGCGATTCCCGCAGGCTACCAGACCTTCAAGCTGACGCTGAAAGGGCTGAAAGGCGGCCACTCCGGCGGCGATATTCATCTGGGTCTCGGTAATGCCAATAAACTACTGGCACGCTTCCTGGCGGGTCACGCGGCTGAGCTGGATCTGCGTCTGGTCGACTTCAACGGCGGTACCCTGCGCAACGCGATCCCGCGCGAAGCCTTCGCCACCGTAGCCGTTCCTGCGGCAAAAGCAGACGAGCTGAAAAAGCTCTCCAGCGTTTATCTCGATATCCTGAAAAACGAACTTTCTGAGAAAGAGAAGAACCTGACCGTAGTGCTGGAATCCGTGACCACGGATAAAGCCGCCCTGACCGCGCAGTCTCGCGACACCTTCGTTCAGCTGCTGAACGCGACGCCAAACGGCGTGATCCGCAACTCTGACGTTGCAAAAGGCGTGGTAGAAACCTCCCTGAACGTGGGCGTGGTGACCATGGGCGACGACAGCGCAGAGATCATCTGCCTGATCCGTTCCCTGATCGACAGCGGTAAAGAGTACGTAGTGAGCATGCTGGAGTCTCTGGGCACGCTGGCGGGCGCAAAAACCTCCGCGAAAGGCAGCTACCCGGGCTGGCAGCCGGACGCAAGCTCTCCGGTCATGGCACTGGTGCGTGAAACATATCAGCGTCTGTTCAACAGCACCCCGAACATTCAGGTTATCCACGCCGGTCTGGAATGCGGTCTGTTCAAGAAGCCGTATCCTGACATGGACATGGTGTCTATCGGGCCAACCATCACCGGTCCGCACTCACCGGATGAGCAGGTTCATATCGAAAGCGTCGGCCATTACTGGACGCTGCTGACTGAACTGCTGAAAGCGATTCCTGCTAAGTAATACCCTCACCCCAGCCCTCTCCCACAAGGAGAGCGTGAAAAACATAGGCCCGGTAAGCGTAGCGCACCGGGCTTTTTTACAATCCCAATACCAGCTGTCTTTCCAGCTGCGGGTCCAGCAGCGTGACGTGCAATCCCACCAGCCTCACCCCTCGCCCGCCCCGGCGCTCTTCCCATGCCTTTTTTGCGGTCGCAATCAGATCGTCTTTATTCAGACGCGGCCAGACGTGTTCCTGCGTGGTCTGCTGGAAATCGTTGAATTTTAGCTTGATGCCCTGACGGGCGATCAGCAGGTCCGGCTTCACCTTGGTTAAGCGTCGCTCCAGCTCAGGGTAAAGCTGTTCCGTGATAATGGCCTCGCACTCGGACCAGTCATGAATATCTTCAATGAGGGTGCGCTCAACGCCGACGGATTTCCGTAGCCGTTCGCTGTTCACATCGCGATCGTCAATGCCCTGGCTGCGCTCCCACAGCACGCGACCAAACTTTCCAAAGCGCTTAAGCAGCATGGCGAGATCGCTTCGCTGCACGTCTTCGCAGGTCCGTAGCCCCATGCTTTCAAGCTTTGCGGCGGAGACTTTCCCCACGCCGGGTATTTTGCCGAGCGGCAGCGTTTTCAAAAACGCAGGCATCTCTTCAGGGGTGATGACGAACTGACCGTTAGGTTTATTTAAATCGGAGGCGATTTTAGCGAGGAATTTCACGGGCGCGACGCCCGCCGATGCGGTCAGGTTCAGTTCGTTGAATATCGTCTGGCGGATCTCCTGGGCCATCAGCGTGGCGGATCCGTGGCAATGCACACTGTCGGTCACATCCAGATAGGCTTCGTCCAGCGACAGCGGTTCTATCAGTGAGGTGTAGCGGGAGAAGATTTCACGAATATGAATTGAGGCCTCTTTATAAGCATCAAACCGACCGGGCAGGAGCGTGAGATGAGGGCAAAGCTTTAAGGCCATCGCAGTCGGCATGGCGCTGCGCACGCCAAATTTGCGCGCGGGATAGTTGGCGGTGCTGATCACACCGCGCTGCACGCGGCTGCCGCCAATGGCGATGGGAATATCCCGCAGCGCCGGGTTGTCACGCATCTCCACTGCGGCAAAAAAGCAGTCCATATCGACATGGATTATTTTGCGCATAGTAAGCCCTCACTCATTACTGGATAAGTATACAGTAAATAAATGAGGATTGAGAAGCAGATGTGAAAACGCCGGGTGGCGGCTTTGCCTTACCCGGCTCACATACACTTAAATGATGCGCTGCTGCTCGCGGGCCATTCTTTTTTTCCGTGCATCGCACGGTTCCGGGCAATCGCACACCTTTTCCATCCCAAGGGATGAAATACCGCCACAGCTGCCCTGAATGCTTTTACGCTTGATGATCCAGCCTAACGACATGCCGAGCACCACCAGCACAAACACCGCGAATGTTGCCAGAAACGTCAGCATCATCAGCCTCCAAAATCATCAAGCATGATGTTCTCATCTTCGACG
Organism: Enterobacter sp. B79-1; assembly: GCF_057444735.1. NCBI lineage: Bacteria > Pseudomonadati > Pseudomonadota > Gammaproteobacteria > Enterobacterales > Enterobacteriaceae > Enterobacter > Enterobacter sp. B79-1. Next base: position 61,928 of record NZ_JBYAZJ010000007.1, on the reverse strand, counting down.
CCAAGATCTTTAAGCATCTTAATCACGGCGGCGTTCATCATCGGCGGACCACACATATAGAACTCGCAGTCTTCCGGTGCCGGGTGCTGTTTGAGGTAGTTTTCGTACAGCACGTTGTGGATGAAGCCCGTATAGCCCGTCCAGTTATCTTCCGGCTGCGGATCGGAAAGCGCCACGTGGAAGGTAAAGTTAGGGTTTTCACGCGCCAGCTGTTCAAACTCGTCGTCGTAGAACATCTCGCGCAGGGAGCGTGCCCCGTACCAGAAGCTGATTTTACGCTTGCTGCTTAGACGTTTGAGCTGGTCAAAAATGTGCGAGCGCATCGGGGCCATACCGGCACCGCCACCGATAAAGACCATTTCCGCGTCGGTATCTTTGGCAAAGAACTCACCGAACGGACCGGAGATCGTCACTTTGTCGCCTGGCTTAAGGGACCAGATATACGACGACATCACGCCCGGCGGTGCATTCGGCACATTCGGCGGCGGCGTGGCGATACGCACGTTGAGCATGATAATGCCCTTCTCTTCCGGATAGTTAGCCATGGAGTAAGCACGCAACGTCGGCTCTTTTACTTCGGAAACAAAGCGGAAGAGATTGAATTTGTCCCAGTCGGCCCGATACTCCTCGGGCACGTCGAAGTCGGCATACGCCACGGTGTGCGCCGGACAATCAATCTGGATATACCCGCCCGCGCGGAACGGAACGCTCTCTCCTTCAGGGACACGCAGCTTAAGCTCTTTAATGAAGGTGGCTTTGTTATCGTTAGAGATAACCTCGCACTCCCATTTTTTGACGCCGAAGATCTCTTCCGGCAGCTCAATCTTCATGTTCTGGCGCACCGCGACCTGACAGGCGAGACGGCACCCCTCTTTCGCTTCACGCTTCGTGATATGGGAAAGTTCAGTTGGCAGGATATCACCGCCGCCCTCTTTCACCGTCACACGGCACTGCCCGCATGAGCCACCGCCGCCGCAGGCTGACGAGACAAAGATCCCATTGCCCGAGAGCGTATTGAGCAGTTTGTCCCCTGCCGGGGTACGGATCTGATTTTGCGGGTCATCGTTGATATCAATAATGACATCACCAGCGTTCACCAGCTTCGCACGCGCCGCCAGAATCAGCCCTGACAGCACCAGAACAATCAGCGTGAACATCACCACGCCAAGAATAATTTCCATCTGTTAGCCCTTATAGCTGCACACCGGAGAAGGACATAAAGCCCAACGCCATCAGGCCGGTGGTGATAAAGGTGATCCCTAAGCCACGCAGACCCGCAGGCACGTTGGCATATTTCATTTTTTCGCGGATCCCCGCCATGGTCACAATCGCCAGCATCCAGCCGATGCCGGAACCGAAGCCATAGACCACGGATTCGCTGAAGTTGTAATCGCGCTGAACCATAAACGAGACGCCGCCGAAGATGGCGCAGTTCACCGCGATCAGCGGCAGGAAGATCCCCAGCGCGTTGTACAGCGACGGGAAATACTTATCGAGGATCATCTCAAGGATTTGCACCAGCGCCGCGATCACGCCGATAAAGGTGATGAAGTTGAGGAAGCTGAGATCGACCCCTTCCACTAGCGCGCCGTCCCGCAGCACGAAGTTGAACACCAGGTTGTTAATCGGAACCGAAAGCCCCAACACAACGGTGACCGCCACGCCCAGGCCAAATGCCGTGGAGACCTTTTTAGACACGGCAAGAAATGTACACATGCCGAGGAAAAACGCGAGCGCCATGTTTTCAACAAACACCGCGCGCACAAATAAACTCAGGTAATGAGCCATTGTCGGTTACTCCTTTTCCTGCTGTTCAGGCTTCAACGTACGAATCAGCCAGATCAGCAAACCGATAATGAAAAATGCGCTTGGCGCGAGCAGGAACAGGCCGTTCGGCAGATACCAGCCGCCGTTCTGCACCGTGTCCAGCACCGTGATGCCAAACAGCTTGCCGCTGCCAATCAGCTCGCGCAGGAACCCTACCGTCAGGAGGATCACGCCGTAGCCGAGGCCGTTGCCGATACCGTCCATAAAGCTCGCGAGCGGCGGCATCTTCATGGCGTAAGCTTCTGCGCGGCCCATCACGATACAGTTGGTGATAATCAACCCGACAAACACCGAAAGCTGTTTTGATGTTTCGTAGGCAAAAGCGCGCAGCAGCTGATCGACCACGATCACCAGCGAGGCGATGATCGCCATCTGCACGATGATCCTCACGCTGTTGGGGATGTGGTGGCGGATCATCGAGATAAACATGCTGGAGAACGCCGTGACCAGCGTGACCGCCAGCGTCATCACCACCGCCGTTTCCAGCTTGGTCGTCACCGCCAGGGCTGAGCAGACACCCAGCACCTGCAGCGTGATCGGGTTATTGGCGAGCAGCGGGCCAATGAGCACCTTTTTGACTTCTTTCAGTTCACCCGTATCAGCCATTATTCAGCGCTCCTTCACGTACGTTTTTCAGGAAAGGACCAAAGCCAAGTTCGCCCATCCAGAAATCAAAACTGTGCTGCACCCCGTTTGAGGTGAGCGTCGCCCCTGAAAGGCCGTCAACGGCGAATTCATCCCCGGGACGCGCCCCCCCTTTCACGACTCTCAGAGCAGGCTGACCGCTATCGTCGAGCACTTTTTTGCCGACAAACTGTGCCCGCCAGTTAGGGTTCTCAACTTCGCCACCCAGCCCTGGCGTTTCGCCCTGATCGTAATAGGTAATGCCTTTGACCGTGCGGCCATCGGTATCCAGTGCCACAAAGGCATACATCATTGACCACAGCCCGTTGCCGTAAATCGGCAAAACCACTTCCTGTACGCGTTTTTGCTCGTCACGCACCAGGTAGATCTCCGCAATGTTGCTGCGGCGCTTTATACCTGCCGGATCCTGCGATGCGTCAAGCACGGTGCTCATCTGCGGATCTTTCAGCGCCAGCGCCTGGTTATACTTCGCCGGGTCTTTATCCATCAGCTCACCGGTTTTTAGATCCACCAGCCGCGCGGTAATACGTTCGGCAAACACGTCTGCGACGTCGTCCTTCGTCATGCCTTCCTGCATCAGCCCGGCCACGGCGAGAATGTTACGCTGTTTATCCAGCGCGCGTTGCTCCTGCTGCAGCGGTTTTAACCCCACGGCAGACCCCGCAACCACAATGGAACAGACCAGACACAGTACCAGCACCACCAGCAGCGTTTTGCTGATGCTGTCGTTATTTTTAACCTCAGCCACGCGCCTTCCTCCGCTTAATGTTGGCACGCACGACCAGATAGTCGAACAGCGGCGCAAACAGGTTGGCAAACAGAATGGCCAACATCATCCCTTCCGGATAGGCCGGGTTGACCACGCGAATCAGGACACACATCACGCCGATGAGCGCGCCGTAACACCATTTACCTCTATCGGTAAACGAGGCCGAGACGGGATCGGTCGCCATGAACATCATGCCGAACGCAAAGCCTCCCAGCACAAGGTGCCAGTACCACGGCATGGAGAACATCGGGTTAGTGCTTGAACCAATGAGATTGAACAGCGTTGCGGTCAGCACCATGCCGAGCATGACGCCTGCGACGATGCGCCAGGAGGCCACACGACCAAACAGAATGATGGCCCCGCCAAGCAAAATCATCAGGGTAGACACTTCGCCAATGGAACCCGGAATGTTGCCTATAAAGGCATCGAACCAGGTGACCGGCTGGCCGGTAGCATTGTTAACCAACGTTTCGCCGCCGCCTGCCGCCCACTGTGAAAGCGGCGTTGCGCCGGAGAAACCGTCGGCTGCCGTCCACACCAGGTCGCCGGAGATCTGCGCCGGGTAAGCAAAGAACAGGAACGCGCGCCCCGCCAGTGCCGGGTTGAGGAAGTTGCGTCCGGTCCCGCCGAAGATCTCTTTGGCAATCACCACGCCGAAACTGATGCCCAGCGCCGCCTGCCAGAGCGGCAGCGTCGGGGGAACAATCAGGGCAAACAGAATAGAGGTCACGAAGAAGCCTTCGTTGATCTCATGTTTGCGAATAATGGCAAACAGCACTTCCCAGAAGCCGCCCACGATAAAGACCGTGATATAGATTGGCAGGAAGAATACCGCGCCCAGCGTCATCATACTCAGCCAGCCCGCGTCGGGCGCAAAGCTTACCCCCAGCGACTGCGCCAGACGGTAATGCCAGTCGGACTGGATCACCTGCGCCAGCTGCTGTGCATCGTACATGTGGTGCAGTGCCGGAATGGTCTGCAAGCCGACGTTGTACATGCCCCAGAACATGGCCGGGAAGACGGCAAACCATACCAGGATCATCATTCGCTTGAGATCGATGGCGTCGCGCACGTGCGCCGCCCCTTTCGTCACCAGCCCCGGCGTGTAGAAAATGGTCGTTGTCGCTTCATACAGCGGGTAGTACTTTTTGAGCTTCCCTTCGGTAAAGTGCGGCTCAATTTTTTCAAAGAGGTGTTTTAAGCCCATCGTTATCCTTCCTGCTCAATGCGGGTTAACACCTCGCGCAATACGGGTCCGTATTCGTATTTGCCTGGACACACATAGGTACAGAGCGCCAGATCTTCTTCGTCCAGCTCCAGGCAGCCCAGCGCCTGCGCGCCGTCGGTATCGCCAGCAAGGAGATCGCGCAGCAGCACGGTAGGCAGAATATCCAGCGGCATTACGCGCTCGTAGTTACCAATGGGTACCATCGCACGCTCACCGCCGTGGGTGCTGGTGGAGAAGTTGAAAAGCTTACGGCGCAGGAAGTGACCCAGCGTGGTGCGGGTGACGGAGTATTTTTCTGCACCAGGCAGAACCCAGCCGAACAGCTCTTTCTCACGCCCTTCCTGAACGATGCTCACCTGCAGATGGAAGCGCCCCAGATAAGCCTGCGCGGCAACGGCATGACGGCCACTGAGTACCGAACCGGAAATCAGGCGGTTTTCACCCGCTTTGGTTTCATCGGTCAGCAGCTCATTGATATCTGCACCTAATAGCGTCTTCACCAGACGTGGGTTTGTCGCCTGCGGTCCACCAATGGCGATCGTGCGTTCTGCACACAGCTCACCCGTGGTAAAGAGCGTACCTATGGCAATCACATCCTGATAATTCAGATGCCAGACCTGTTTTGTCAGGCTCACCGGTTCAAGGAAGTGGATGTGTGTGCCAACCAGCCCCGCCGGATGCGGGCCAGCAAACTCATTAAACGTGACCTGCCCCTGCGGATGGCCGCCAAGCTTGCCACCGCTCGCCTGGCAGACATGAACTTTCCCGGGTGTAAGGCGCGTTAAAAGGGTCAACCCGGCATCAAACGCCTTGCGCTGCGCCAGGATAATAGGCTGCGGATCCGCACCGAGCGGATTGGTGTCGATGGCGGTAACGAAAATAGCCGCCGGTACGGTTCCCGGAACCGGTGACTTGCTAAAGGGGCGGGTGCGAAGTGATGTCCACAACCCCGACGCCAGCAGCTGCGCATGCACGGATTCGCGGCTGAGTGTCGCGAGGTCGGCCACATCAAAACGTGCAAACTCGCGCTGCTCATCGCCTTCAAGACGGATCACAACGGATTGCAGCACGCGGCGTTCACCGCGATGAATCGCCACAACGGTGCCGCTGGCCGGGGCCGTAAACAAGACGCCCGGATTTTTTTTATCCTCGAAGAGCGCCTGGCCTTTTATGACGCGATCGCCCTCTTGCACCAGCATCGCCGGGCGCATCCCCACATAATCGTCGCCCAAAATAGCGACATGGCGAACGCTGGCCCCTTGTGCGACGTGCTGATCGGGCACACCGGAAATAGGCAGATCAAGTCCTTTTCTTATTCTAAACATGTAGTTAGCAGGTATCCATGAACAACAATCCAGAGGGGGTGAAGTGTACCATTTTCGTCCCTGAGGGGGCAGAAGATCCGCCTCCTGGGGCGCCAAAATGCGAGCTATTACGCAAAGTTCCTGGAGTCAGGGCGATTTGAATGGGTTATAAAGTAAAACTAATTTGTAAACACAAAGGTTGGCTCTTGCGAAAATCTTTATCGGTGCTAATGTGAGCGCTCCTGTCCAGATTAATCTGATTTCGGGTCTCTTTTGCCGTCCTGGCAATTTGGTCATGGTTTTATCAAGGAACTAGTAGTATGCGTAAAATCGCATTGTTCATTGCGATGCTTCTGATGCCGTGCATGTCGTTTGCCGGACTGCTCAGCAGTAATAGCTCAACGACACCGGTTAGCAAAGAATATAAACAACAGCTGATGGGATCCCCGGTTTATATTCAAATCTTCAAGGAAGAACGCACTCTCGATCTGTTTGTGAAAATGGGCGAGACATATCAGCTGCTTGATAGTTACAAAATTTGTAACTACTCCGGTGGTCTGGGGCCAAAACAGCGTCAGGGCGATTTCAAAAGTCCGGAAGGGTTTTACAATGTTCAGCGTAGTCAGCTAAAACCTGACAGCCGCTTCTATAAAGCCATTAACATTGGCTTCCCGAATGCCTATGACCGTGCACACGGTTATGAAGGTAAATACCTGATGATCCACGGTGCCTGCGTGTCTGTCGGCTGTTATGCGATGACCGACTCCGGCATTGATGAGATTTTCCAGTTTGTCACGGGCGCGCTGGTCTTTGGGCAGCCTAACGTACAGGTCAGCATCTATCCGTTCCGCATGACGGACGCCAACATGGCGCGTCATAAGTACTCCTACTACGCGGATTTCTGGAAACAGCTGAAGCCAGGTTACGACTACTTTGAGCAGACCCGCAAGCCACCGGTGGTCTCTATCGTCGATGGTCGTTACGTGGTCAGCAAGCCGCTGAGCCACGAAGTCGTCCACCCGCAGCTGGCGTCAAATTACACGGTCCCCGAGACAAAATAGCACCCACTCGCCTGGCATAATCTTTTGCCAGGTTTCGTTGCCCGTCAGCGGCTGCGTTGCGATAACAGTGACCACATCGTTCGGTGTGGTCTCCTTCTGAAAGTCTATCTCCACATCCTGATCGAGCAGCGTCGCAACGCCAAACGGCGCGCGGCGGGTGATCCAGAACAGATTCGTTGAGCAGAACGCCATCACATAGCGCCCGTCAGAAAGCAGCATGTTGAACACGCCTTTTTCACGCAGTTCAGACGCCAGCGTCGCGATATATTTGAATACGGCGGCCATGTTGCCGGGCGTGCGGGGATAGCGCTCCGTCAGCTTGTGCAGCAGCCAGCAGAAGGCTTTTTCGCTGTCCGTTTCGCCGACCGGGCGGAAATTGCCCGTCTCCAGCGACTTATAGCCCGTAAGCTGCCCGTTGTGCGCGTAGGTCCAGTTACGGCCCCACAGTTCACGGGTAAACGGATGGGTATTTTCCAGCGCCACTTCGCCGCGGTTTGCCTGACGGATGTGGGCGATCACCGAGCGGGACTTGATGGGGTAGTCCTGCACCAGTTTGGCAATCGGTGAGTTGAAGCTGGGCTGTGGATCTTTGAACGTGCGACACCCTTTGCCTTCGTAGAAGGTGATGCCCCAGCCGTCTTTATGCGGCCCGGTTCCTCCACCGCGCTGAACCAGCCCGGTGAAACTAAAGCAGATATCGGTTGGCACATTAGCGCTCATCCCGAGCAGTTCGCACATACAACACCTCCACAAAACGCCTTAACGCGGGAAGGCGTAATTGTTGCAGCCAGTTTGGATTCGGACAGCGCGCAGAAACCGGAGCGTACACGTAGTACGTGAGGATTTCGAGCACTGCCCGGATTCAAAATGGCAAATAAAATAGCCTTCTTACTTAACCATCTCTTTTTCGATCAGTTGGATCAGGATATGGATCACTTTGATGTGAATTTCCTGAATACGGTCAGCATAACCGAAGTGCGGAACGCGGATTTCAACGTCCGCTGTACCGTCCATCTTACCGCCATCTTTACCTGTCAGGGTGATGACTTTCATCCCTTTTTCACGCGCGGCGGCGATCGCTTTGATCACGTTGCCGGAGTTGCCAGAGGTCGAGATCCCCAGCAGCACGTCGCCTTCACGGCCTACCGCTTCAACGTAGCGGGAGAAGATGTGGTCGTAACCGAAGTCGTTGCCTACGCAGGAGATGTGGCTCACGTCGGAAATCGCAATCGCCGGGTAGCCCGGACGGTTTTCGCGATAGCGTCCGGTCAGCTCTTCGGCGAAGTGCATGGCGTCACAGTGGGAGCCACCGTTACCGCAGGAGAGCACTTTGCCACCGGCTTTGAAGCTGTCGGCCAGCAGGACCGCTGCGCGCTGAATAGCGTGAATATTGGCATCATCTTTCAGAAAGTTCGCCAGCGTTTCCGCCGCTTCGTTCAGTTCGTTACGAATAAGATCCTGGTACATGAGGATAATCCTTCAGTATTGATGAAATAACACAGTGGAGTGTACCGGATAGCGTCAAAAGCGAGAAGCTAAAGCCATGCGAATCGTCCGGCGTTTTGTTTTTTCGTGCCGACGAAAACGCGAACAATGTGAACCAGGTTGTAATTATTTTGTAAACACATTGCTAAAGGAATTTACATCAACTACAACCATATCATCACAAGTGGTCAGACCTCCTACAAGCAAGGGAGCTTTTCTTTATGATGATTTTGAGCATTCTCGCAACCGTTGTACTGCTCGGTGTGCTGTTCTATCACCGCGTAAGTTTATTCCTGAGCAGCCTGATTCTTCTGGCCTGGACGGCTGCGCTTGGCGTCGCAGGTCTCTGGAATATCTGGCTTTTAGTCCCTCTTGCCATCATTCTTCTGCCGTTTAACCTGGCACCGATGCGTAAGTCGATGATCTCCGCGCCGGTGTTTAAAGGCTTCCGCAAAGTGATGCCGCCAATGTCACGCACTGAGAAAGAAGCGATTGATGCGGGCACCACCTGGTGGGAAGGCGATTTGTTCCAGGGCAATCCTGACTGGAAAAAGCTGCACAACTATCCGCAGCCGCGTCTGACCGCTGAAGAGCAGGCCTTTATTGACGGCCCGGTGGAAGAGGCGTGCCGCATGGCAAACGACTTTGCCATCACCCATGAAATGGCCGATCTGCCGCCAGAGCTGTGGGCATATCTGAAAGAACATCGCTTCTTCGCGATGATCATCAAGAAAGAGTACGGCGGTCTGGAGTTCTCCGCTTACGCTCAGGCTCGCGTCCTGCAAAAGCTGGCGGGCGTTTCCGGGATCCTGGCGATTACCGTTGGCGTGCCTAACTCCTTAGGCCCGGGCGAACTGCTGCAGCATTACGGTACCGAAGAGCAAAAAGATCACTACCTGCCGCGTCTGGCACGCGGTCAGGAAATCCCTTGCTTCGCGCTGACCAGCCCGGAAGCGGGCTCCGATGCAGGCGCGATCCCGGATACCGGCGTGGTCTGCATGGGCGAATGGCAGGGTGAACAGGTGCTTGGCATGCGCCTGACCTGGAACAAGCGTTATATCACCCTGGCGCCTATCGCCACCGTACTGGGTCTGGCCTTTAAGCTCTCTGACCCGGAAAAACTGCTGGGCGGCGATGAAGATCTGGGCATTACCTGTGCGCTGATCCCAACCTCTACCCCAGGCGTTGAAATTGGTCGTCGTCACTTCCCGCTGAACGTGCCGTTCCAGAACGGTCCAACCCGCGGCCAGGATATCTTCGTGCCGATTGACTACATCATCGGCGGTCCGAAAATGGCCGGTCAGGGCTGGCGTATGCTGGTGGAATGTCTGTCTGTGGGTCGCGGCATTACCCTGCCGTCGAACTCAACCGGCGGTCTGAAGTCGGTAGCGATGGGGATTGGTGCGTACGCCCACATCCGCCGTCAGTTCAAAATCTCCATCGGCAAGATGGAAGGTATCGAAGAGCCGCTGGCGCGTATCGCGGGCAATGCCTACGTGATGGATGCCGCTGCTTCTCTGATTACCTACGGCATTATGCTGGGTGAAAAACCGGCCGTGCTGTCCGCAATTGTGAAGTACCACTGTACCCACCGCGCGCAGCAGTCGATCATTGACGCGATGGATATTGCAGGCGGTAAAGGCATTATGCTCGGCGAAGGCAACTTCCTGGCGCGCGGCTATCAGGGCGCACCGATTGCCATCACCGTGGAAGGGGCAAACATCCTGACCCGCAGCATGATGATCTTCGGTCAGGGCGCAATTCGCTGCCATCCGTACGTGCTGGAAGAGATGGCCGCCGCGCAGAACAACGACGTGGATGCCTTCGATAAGCTGCTGTTCAAACATATCGGTCACGTGGGCAGCAACAAGGTGCGCAGCTTCTGGCTGGGCCTGACGCGCGGCCTCACCAGCGCGACGCCAACCGGCGATGCGACCAAACGTTACTACCAGCATCTGAACCGACTGAGCGCCAACCTGGCTCTGCTGTCTGACGTCTCCATGGCGGTGCTGGGCGGTAGCCTGAAGCGTCGCGAACGTATCTCTGCCCGTCTGGGCGACGTACTGAGCCAGATCTTCCTGGCCTCGGCGGTCCTGAAGCGCTACGACGACGAAGGCCGTCAGGAAGCGGATCTGCCGCTGGTGCACTGGGGCGTGCAGGATGCGATGTATCAGGCCGAACAGGCGATTGACGACCTGCTGGCGAACTTCCCGAGCCGCTTCGTGGCGGGTGCCCTGCGCGCGGTGATCTTCCCAACCGGACGTCACCATCTGGCACCGTCCGACAAGCTGGACCACAAGGTAGCGAAGATCCTGCAGGTACCGAGCGCAACCCGCTCCCGTATCGGTCGTGGTCAGTATCTTGAGCCGACGCCGCATAACCCGGTGGGACTGCTGGAAGAGGCGCTGCTGGACGTGATGGCCGCCGATCCGATTCACCAGAAGATCTGTAAACAGCTGGGCAAAAACCTGCCGTTTACCCGTCTGGACGAACTGGCAAAACAGGCGCTGGCCGGTGGCATTATCAATAAAGATGAAGCCGCTCTGCTGGTGAAAGCCGAAGAGAGCCGTCTGCGCAGTATTAACGTGGATGATTTCGAACCGGACGAGCTGGCGACGCAGCCGGTAAAGCTCCCGGAGAAGCACCGCAAACCTGAAGCAGCGTAACGCGTTTCGCTTGTACAAACCCCGCCTCGCGCGGGGTTTTTTATTGCCACATTTTCTCGTAATGACGTGCTACAGTGTCAAAAAGCGGTCTTTTGAGGAGTCTGTATCGTGCCTGGTTTGAAGATTTCGATTTTGCAGCAACCTTTAGTGTGGATGGATGGCCCCGCCAACCTGCGCCACTTTGATCGTCAACTGGAAGAGATTACCGGGCGTGATGTGATTGTCCTGCCGGAGATGTTCACTACCGGCTTCGCCATGGAAGCGGCGAAACAGTCGATGCCTCAGGACGAGGTGGTCGCCTGGATGCAGACCAAAGCGCAGGAGACCAACGCGCTCATTGCCGGTAGCGCCGCGCTACAAACCGAACGCGGACCGGTGAACCGCTTCCTGCTGGTGGAGCCGGAAGGAAAGGTGCACTTCTACGATAAACGCCACCTGTTCCGCATGGCGGATGAGCACCATCACTATGAAGCGGGTAACGAACGCGTGGTGTTCGAGTGGCGCGGCTGGCGTATTTTGCCGCTGGTCTGCTACGACCTGCGCTTCCCGGTGTGGTCGCGCAACCGCAACGATTACGACCTGGCGCTGTACGTCGCCAACTGGCCTGCGCCGCGTTCGCTGCACTGGCAGACGCTGCTGGCGGCGCGCGCTATAGAGAACCAGGCGTACGTGGTGGGCTGTAACCGCGTGGGAACCGACGGCAACGGGCATCACTACCGCGGCGACAGCCGGGTGGTGAATCCGCAGGGAGAAATTATTGCCACCGCCGAGCCGCATCAGGCGACGCGTATTGATGCCGAGCTGTCGTTGACGGCGCTGAAGGAGTATCGGGAGAAGTTTCCGGCGTGGCAGGATGCGGATCCGTTCAGTATTGGGTGAAAAAAAGCCGGGTGGCGGCTACGCCTTACCCGGCCTACATAGAGCACAGCGTAGGCCCGGTCAGCGCAGCGCCACCGGGCGTTAATTAACTCACCAACGCCTGCCCGTCTTTGCGGCTTTCCGTCGCGGCCACGTAGTGCCCTTCCGGCAGGCGGTAAATCACCTGCGCACCGCCGAAGTTGTAATCCTGAAGCGGATCTTCCACCACGATCTGATGCCCCCGTTCGCGCAGCGCGGCAATCGTATTGCGATCGAACGTTGATTCAACGATCACCTCCCTGCCCTGCACCACGCGCCAGCGCGGGGCGTCAATCGCCGCCTGCGGGTTTTGTCCGTGCAGCATAATGCGCAGCGCCATCTGCATGTGCCCCTGCGCCTGCATCGGGCCGCCCATCACGCCAAAGGACATCAGCGGCTGGCCGTTGCCGTCCATCGCAAAGCCCGGAATGATGGTATGGAACGGACGCTTGCTGCCCGCCAGCGCGTTCGGGTGATGTGGATCCAGCACAAACCCGCAGCCCCGGTTTTGCAGGCTGATCCCGGTGTCCGGCACCACGATGCCTGATCCAAAGCCCATATAGTTGGACTGAATAAACGAGACCATCATCCCGCTGGCGTCGGCGGTGCTGATGTAGACCGTGCCGCTCTGCGTCGGGGAGCCGTAGACAAAATCAGAGGCTTTATCGTGGTCGATAAGCGCGGCGCGCGACTTCAGATAAGGGTCGCTCAGCAGCTCTTTCGCCGCGAACGCCATGTGTTCTTCATCCGCCACGTAGCGGTCGAGATCCGCCAGCGCCAGCTTCATCGCCTCGATGGAGAGATGAAGAGACTGCACGGAATCCGGATGATGCTTCTCAATGCCGCACTGCTCAAGAATGCCCAGCGCAATCAGCGTGGCGATCCCCTGGCCGTTTGGCGGCAGCTCCTGCACCGAACCGCCCGCGAAGTCGCGCGACAGCAGCTGGACCCAGTCCACGCGGTGGTTTGCCAGATCCTCAGCCGTCAGGTGCGCGCCGTGCTCTTTGGCAAAAGCGGCGATTTTCTGCGCCAGCTCGCCGCGATAAAACGCGTCGCCGTTGGTTTTCGCAATCAGCTCCAGCGAGTTCGCCTGCGCCGGGTTACGGAAGATTTCCCCCACGCGCGGGGCGCGGCCTTCCGGTGCGAAGCAGGCGCTGAAGCCCGGCTGATCCTTCAGCTTGTTATAGCCGCGCTGCCAGAGATGGCCAATCAGCGGGGAGACCGGGAAGCCGTTGCGCGCATAGTCAATGGCGGGCTGCGCCAGCGTGGTCAGCGGCAGCGTGCCGAAGCGTTCCGCCAGCGCGACCCAGCCGGATACCGCCCCCGGCACGGTCACCGCGTCCCAGCCTATTTCCGGCACCGCGGTTTTACCGGCAAACAGATCCGCATGCCAGCTCGCAGGCGAACGACCGGACGCGTTCAGGCCGTGCAGCTTTTCACCGTCCCAGACGATGGCAAAGGCGTCGCTGCCGATCCCGTTGCCGGTCGGCTCAACCACCGTCAGCGCCATCGCGGTGGCAATGGCCGCATCCACGGCATTCCCGCCCAGCTGCAGCATCTTCATGCCTGCCTGTGCCGCCAGCGGCTGCGATGTCGCAACCGCGTTATGGCCCAGCATCGGCGGGCGTCGTGAAGCGTAACCGGACGTAAAATCAAGCGCTTTGGTCATCATGACTCCTTAGTCGTGGCGCGGATCGAGCGCATCGCGCAGCCCGTCGCCGAGTAAATTAAAGCCCTGCACGGCAAGGAAAATCGCCACGCCGGGGAACACGGACATCCACGGCGCCTGCTCAAGAAACCCTTTCGCGGTATTGAGCATGGACCCCCAGGACGGATTGGGCGGCTGCTGTCCCAGCCCTAAAAACGACAGGCTGGCTTCGGCGATAATCGCCGAGGCAATCGCCAGCGTGGCCTGCACCAGGATCGGTGACATCACGTTTGGCAGGACGTATTTAATGATGATCCAGCGATCCGGCAGGCCAATCGCCCGCGCGCCGTCGATGTACTCTTCGTTGCGAATGGCGATCACCTGGCCGCGCGTCAGGCGGGCGAAGATCGGCATCGCCGAAAGACCGATGGCGATCATCGCGTTGGTCAGGCTCGGGCCCAAAAATGCCCCCAGCGCGATCGCCATGATCAGGAACGGACAGGCCAGCAGCGCCTCGATAAAGCGCGAGATCACCCCGTCCCACATCTTCTGGAAGTAGCCCGCCATCAGCCCCAGCGGCACGCCGATAACCACCGCAATCACCACAGACATACAGCCCGCCATCAGCGAGGTGCGCGCCCCCCAGATAATGCGGGATAAAATGTCGCGCCCCAGCTCGTCGGTGCCGAACCAGTACATCGCCGACGGCGCTTTGCGCACCGCCAGAAAGTTGGCTTTAACCGGGTCGAACGGGGCAATCCACGGTGCCAGCAGCGCCACCAGCACAAAGAACCCCACGACCACCGCGCCAATCACCGCGCTTTTATTGCCGAGGAATTTCTTCAGCACCCGGTTCTGCGCGCGCGGCAGCGCGGGGGTAACGGTTTGCGTTGTCAGTTCCGCCATGGTTAACCTCGCATTTTCGGGTTGATAAGGACGTAGAGCACGTCGGCCAGCAGGTTGAGCATCAGGAAGCCAATCGCCACGATCAGCACCACGCCCTGCACCACCGCGTAGTCACGGTTGAATACCGAGTCGACGATCATCTTGCCGAAGCCCGGAATGGTGAAGACCTGCTCGGTCAGCACCGCGCCGCCCAACAGTTCGCCGAACAGCAGCGTGGTGAGGGTGATCACCGGCACCAGCGCGTTGCGGAACGCGTGCTTCAGGATCACCGCCTTCGGCAGCAGCCCTTTCGCCCGCGCGGTGCGAATGTAGTCCGCCTTCAGTACCGCAATCATCGAGGCGCGGGTGTGGCGCATCAGCGTTGCCGCGAGCCCCGTTCCGAGCACGGACGCGGGCAGCAGCAGCGTGCGCAGGTTCTGGAGCGGATCTTCACTGAACGGCACGTAGCCGGACGCGGGTAGCCACTGCAGGTTTACCGAAAAGACCAGAATCAGCAGGATCCCCAGCCAGAAGTGCGGGATCGAGATCCCCGAGATCGCCACGAAGTTCGCCCCGTGATCGACCCAGCTGTTTTTGTTCACCGCCGCGAGGATCCCCATGCTGATGCCAAACACCAGCGCGATAATCATCGCCAGCAGCGACAGCTCCAGCGTGACCGGCAGCTTGCTGGCGATAAGCTGCGTCACCGGTTCGTGCGTGCGTAAGGAGACGCCCAGATCGCCCTGCAGCGCCCGCGTCAGCCAGTGAAAATACTGCACGGGGATCGGCGCATCGAGGTTCAGCTCCGCGCGCAGCTGGGCGATCACCGCCGGGTCGCGCTCCTCCCCGGCCATGGCGATCAGCGGGTCGCCGGGCAGCAGCTTTTGCAGCCCGAACACCATCATGCTCACCAGCAATAGCGTCGGGACGGCCAGCAGCAGACGTTTGCAAATCAGTTCCAGCATGGGTTCTCCTCAGGACGTTTATTTCGCCAGCGTCAAACCGGCCAGACGCACGATGCCGTCCGGGTACGGCTTAAAGCCCTGCACGCTTTTGTTCAGGCCAAAAATGCGCGGCTCAAAGTAGAGGTAGGCAATCGGCATATCGGTCTGGAGCTGCTTCACCACCTTGTCGTACAGCGGCTGGCGTGCGGCCTGGTCGGTGCTCTGGCGCGCCTGGGTCAGCCATTCATCGACCTGCGCGTTGCTGTAGCGGCCGTCGTTAAGCGTGCCTTTGCTGTTGATAAAGCCGTAGATGCTGCCGTCCGGATCCGGGCGTCCCGACCAGCCGGAGAAGCTCAGCTGATAGTCACCGCTCTGCTGGCGATCGAGCAGCGTGGCAAATTCGGTCATTTGCAGGTTCAGGGTGAAACCGGCCTCGGCGACCATCGCCTGCAATACCTGACCCACCTGCTGCGAGGTTGGGTTGTTTGGCACCAGCAGGTTGACGGTCAGCGGCGCGGTCACACCGGCGGCTTTCAGCAGTGCTTTTGCTTTGTCGACGTCACGCGGCGGCACCGGCAGGTTAACGTGATACGGGCTGACCGGTGAAAACGCCTGGTTGGCCGGGGTGTAGAGCCCCTCAAAGACCACCTGGTTTAACGCATCGCGGTCGATGGCCTGAGAAAACGCCTCGCGCACGCGAGCGTCCTTGAACGGATCGTTCGCCGGTACCTTGCCGTTGTTGATATTGAAGGTGATGCCCTGATAGCCCAGACCGGTCACCTTCGCCAGCGCCAGCTTGCTGTCGGCTTCGACGGTTTTAACGTCGCTGGCGGCGATGCCTTCGGTCAGATCAAGATCGCCCGCACGGAGGTTCGCGAGGCGCACGGAGGCATCCGGGATCGGCAGATAGATAATTTTGTCGAAGTGGTAGGCGCCTTTGTTCCAGTAGTTGTCGAAACGGGTCAGAACGATGCGGTCCTGGGACACGCGGCTGTCGAACTTGTACGGGCCGGAACAAACCGGATGGGCGGCAAAGCCAGGCTTTTTCGCCGCCTCGGGGGCCATCATCGCGCCCGCGCGGTCGGTGAGCTGCATCAGCAGCGCGGCATCCGGCGTTTTCAGGTGCAGCGCAATCTGCATCGGGCCGGTGACCTCTACCGACTCCACCGACGAGATCTCGCTTTTACGCAGGGAGCCTTTCAGGGTCAGGGCGCGGTCGAGGTTGTATTTTGCGGCGGCGGCATCGAATTTCTCACCGTCGTGGAAGGTGACCCCGTCTCGCAGATTGAGCGTCAGGGTTTTACCGTCCTCGCTCCACGCCCAGTCTTTAGCCAGACCGGGGACAACCTTCAGGTTTTCATCCACGTCCACCAGCCTGTCGCAGAGAGAGGCAAAGACGAAGCGGCCATAGTAGGTGCGCGCCAGATGCGGGTCGAGCATGTCCGGGTCAGCGCCCAGACCGATTCGCAGCACGCTTTCAGAATGGGCGGGCAGCGCCGCGCCAAGCAACATAACACTTCCCAGTACGGTCAAAAGAGAATTACGCATTGTCATTATCATGAGTTCCTTGAAGGAAGGGACGAGTGAGTGGCCGCGTGTTCAAACAGCGCGCGGCGGCGCAGAAAAGCGGCGGATGGCGGAGCAATCTGGATAACGCTGCGATCGCGGTTAATTTCCTGCCAGCGGTGGCAGGCAACCTGACGCCCCCCGTCGAGCACCTGATTAATCGGCTCGACCTGGCGACATTCATCGGTAACGTACGGGCAGCGGGTGTGGAAACGGCAGCCGGACGGCGGACTGGCCGGGTTGGGCAGATCCCCCTGCAGCAGCGGCGCATCGCGCTCAACGCCCGGCTGCATCTGCGGTGCAGAGGCAATCAGCGCCTGGGTATAGGGGTGCAGCGGTGCGTCAAAAATCTCATCGACGGTGGCAAGCTCAACGATTTGCCCAAGGTACATGACCGCCACGCGGTCGCTCATATGGCGGATCACCGCCAGACCGTGGGCGACAATCACCATCGTCAGCCCCAGCTGGTGCTTCAGGCTTTCCAGCAGGTTGACCACCTGCGCCTGAACGGAGACGTCCAGCGCGGATACCGGCTCATCACCCAGCAGTAGCTTCGGTCCCGAGGCCAGCGCGCGCGCGATGCCGATACGCTGGCGCTGACCGCCGGAAAACTCGTGCGGGTAACGCCCGGCCCAGGCGGCAGGCAGACCAACGGTTTTAAGCAGTTCGGCGACGCGGTACTGGCGGTCCGCTTTTTTCATGTTCTGATGCAGCCACAGCGGCTCACCGACAATCTGCTCCACCGTCATGCGCGGGTTCAGCGAGGCGAAGGGATCCTGAAAGATAATCTGCAGCTCGCGCCGGAGCTGGTTAAGACGGGCACCGGAGGCGTCGGTGATCTCCTCCCCCTGATAAAACACGCGCCCTTCGCTGGCGGCCAGCAGGCGCAGCAGCAGACGTCCGAGGGTAGATTTCCCGGAGCCGGACTCGCCGACAATCGCCAGCGTTTCGCCCGGCATCACCGAAAGTGAGACGCGATCGACCGCCGTGACAAAGCGTGCCGGGGCAAAGAGCTTTTTCGGACCGGGGAAGCGTTTACTCAGGTCGCGGGCTTCAAGAATGGGGATGGTCATGCGATTTCTCCCAGGGCAATGTGCTGTTCGAGCGGCACGCGGAAGCAGGCAACCTGATGGCCCGCGCCGAGCGTAGTAAGCTGCGGTTTTTCAGCGTGGCAGCGCGTCTGAGCAAACGGGCAGCGCGTTGCGAAACGGCAGCCTTCAGGCATGGATTCCGGCAGCGGTACCGCGCCGGGAATGGTCGAGAGTTGCCCTTTACGCGCCCCGAGAGAAGGAATCGAGCCCATCAGGCCGATGGTGTACGGGTGCTGCGGGTCGGCGAATATCGCCTCGACGCTGCCCTGCTCCACCACCTGCCCGGCATACATCACCGCGACCTGCTGGGCGACTTCCGCCACCACGCCTAAATCGTGGGTGATCATCAGCACCGCCGTGCCGGTTTCCGCTTTCAGGGTGTTGAGCAAGGCGAGGATTTGCGCCTGAATGGTGACGTCGAGCGCGGTGGTGGGCTCATCAGCAATCAGCAGTTTAGGGTGGTTAATCAGCGCCATCGCAATCATCACCCGCTGGCGCATGCCGCCGGAGAGCTGATGCGGATAGGCTCTGAGGCGCATCTCTGCCGCCGGGATCTGCACCTTCTCGAGGATCTGCAGCGCGACCTTCATCGACTCGGCGCGCGAAACGTTCTGGTGGCGTATGACCGCTTCGCTGAGCTGATCGCCCAGCGTAAACGCCGGATTGAGCGAGGTCATGGGCTCCTGGAAAATCATCGCCAGCTCGCTGCCGCGCAGATCGGCATATTCCCGCGGCGAGAGCTTGCGCAGGTCATGACGACGAAACTGCATCTCACCGCTGACAATCTGCGCGCTGGCGGGCAGTAACCCCATCAGCGCTAATGAGGTGATACTTTTTCCGCAGCCGGACTCCCCCACCAGCGCCAGCGTTTCGCCCGCTTTGACCGTCAGGGAAATGCCGTCAAGCACGCTCACCGGCGAGCCGGAAAACCTGACGTTGAGATTATTCAGCCGCAATACGGGCGTGGCGTCCTTAAAGGGTAGGGTCGTCATAGCGTGAAATCGTCCTCAAGGTGGATCGCCTGAATCAGCGCGGCCTGCAGGCTGAGCAGGTGCTCGCGCATCGCGGCGGCGGCTTCATTAGGCTGACGATGGATAATCGCGGACATGATCTTGTGATGGTGGTCGTTGTAGCTGTCGACACGTTCAGGCGTGCGGGCAAGTTCACGCAGATGCTGCCAGCCGGGTTCCCGGCGGACGGCATCAATCGCATCAAAAAGCCCGAGCATCAGGCGGTTGCCTGCGGCTTCGGCAATGGCGCGATGAAAGGCGCTATCCCACAGTTCGTTGAGATCGCGGTCATCCGGGCTGACCTTATCAATGTGTTCCAGCATGCGCTGCATGAGCGCGAGGTTTTCCCTGGTGGCACGCAGTGCCGCAAGCCGGGCTAAGCCGGGTTCAAGCTGTAGACGAGCTTCCATCACTTCCAGCAGGTTAGTCTGCTGAACCAATCCCTGAAGGGCCAGCGGTTCAACAGGAGCTGCCGGGCCAATAAAGGTCCCTTTCCCCTGCTTTCGCCAGATACGCCCCTCTTCTTCCAGCACGTCCAGCGCACGACGGACTTCACGTCGCCCTACGCCGAGAGTATCCGACAGCTCACGTTCCGTGGGCAGCGGAATGCCTGGTGTTGACTCATGCTGGTTGATTAACCCGCGCAGCTGCTCAAGCGCGGTGCTGGAATTGGCCAGAAACCGTGACGGTTTTTCCATATTGGTTCGCTCGCTTTCATCATGACTTTATTTTTATTAACGATAAGTTATTGATATGACGCGCTACTTATCGTGCTAATGATTAAGCAATAAACGAACCAATTCGCCATTGGTTCAAATACAAATGACAGGGGTAAAATTAAGGTGATGATTTTTAATATATTATTTTAATCGATTCGGTCGGGCACAGACACACGCCAACACGCATACATGCCAGGGAATGCACAAAAATAGTGCAACATATGCACCAAAAACGATCAATTGTTAATTTTATGCACCTAAATTGTTTTTATTATGTTAACCAACGGTTATGTCATATGCGCAACTTTGCCCCCTAAGGGCGAGCGTTCTCATTATTGATATCTTCACCCTCTTCTTTCGCCGATCCCGGTTATTAAAATACGCTTGTCATTATTCTATTTTTTTATTTTTGCCAACAGACCATTTCAGATATTTAAAATATCAACTCTGATTACTTTAGTTAATAAAGTCCAGGGACGTAACGGTCGATATTTCCGATATCTCAACATACATTCCACGACGTAAAGAGCGCATCATAAAAAATCAACAAAACGACAACAACCACAACGCTAAATAAACATTTCACATGTCACATTTCCATTTAAGAAAACACATAACTAACTGTTTTTAATGAATTTAAATCTTAATAAGAGTACCAGAGTGACAATTCATATTATTTAATTAAGAATTTTACCTGGTGGTCTGTATGATTATTCCTAAAGAACGAAAGCAATTTCGCTAAACATCTTCTCATTATTAATGTATCGATTCAGTGCGTGTGAGGTAAAATATGTACAGTGCGACTAACAACCCAATCTATTTATCTTCCACTGATAGACTGCCCGTCTGTCATACGCCATCTATGCATTGCTATGGTTGTGATAAAAAATGTCATTTTGACAATTCCGCACTGCATGAAATTAAAGAGTGCTCGGGTCTTGAGTATTACATCTGGCCTGACAATAATAGTTTTCTTGTTGAAGGCATTCGTCATTATTTCACTGACGTAAATGATAAATACATTACTCAGCCTGTGGTGATTATTGATTTTAGCCATAAAAACATCAATTACTTCCTGTCAGACAACTGGCTGGATCAGTTCAAGAACATGAGACTGATTCTTGTCACCGATAAGAAGATGACCGCCATTGCCCATTACTGGTTTTACAACGACACGTCCGACACGACGATAAGTTCGGTGATCTTTTACGACGACACGGCCGAGGAGGTGGCAACAAAACTGCAGAAAACCTTCCTCGCGAAAACGATTAAGCCCGCAGGCAGCAGGCCAAAACTGAGCCAGAATGAATACAGCCTGTTTGCGTTTCTTTTCAACGGATGGACGCCCAAGAAAATCGCATACCGAAACGGAACCAGTGTCAAGAACACCTATGCGATGAAAAACAGAATCGAACGCAAGCTGGGTGTGTCAATTACGCGACTCGCAAGCTGACGTATACTGAAAAAAACGGCTGGCATGGCATCATGCAGTAAAATACTCGCTGTCGAAAATTCCTGGTACGACCGCGAGTAATCTTACTGCTACCCGTTTTCATCCGTAATGCAATTTTAAGATGAATGTTGATATATTATATCAAATTTAATATTTATAATATGGACGCACTGCGTTTAACTTAATGGATAGAGTGATTATTAATAATATTGAACACCACAACAACGCAATGCGCTGCTATGGATGCGTGAATAAATGCGTCTATACATCTGTACAAACAAAAAAGAATGTAGAGTGTACTGGAGTAGAATTTTACATTTGGCCAGAGAATAACTCATTCCTGATTGAGGGACTGCTGCAATATTTTAGCAATATTAATTCAAAAGTGATTTCACAGCCTATTGTGGTTATTGATTTTAACTATAAAAACATAAATTACTTCTTAACAAACAACTGGTTAAGTCAGTTTAAAAACTCCAGATTGATTTTAATCACGGATAAAAAAATGGCCGCTATCGCGCACTACTGGTTTTACAACGACACGAGCGAAACGGTCATCAGCGCGGTCATTTTTCATGATGATGTGACAGAAGATATCAAAACCAAGATTACTCAATCCTTTATGGGCAAGATCACACGCCCCTCGGAGAAAAAGGCAAAGTTAAGTACAAATGAATACGCGCTTTTTGCTGAATTGTATAAGGGACAACTGCCAAAAAAAATCGCCATGAAAAATGCGACTAACGTAAAAAATATCTACGCCATGAAAATACGTATAGAGAATAAACTTGGCGTTCCCATATCAAGACTTGCCAGTTGAATAGTAATACGCAGGAAACAGACATTTACCTGCCGAGATGTAAATTATTCCTAAGCGAGTGGTTACTTATCCTTATTGTGTGCCTGATGCTTAACTCATACACTAAGATATTGCCAGCGCTTGTATTTTCAGCATAAACAATCCGCTACCACTCATCGTATTCATGGATGTTTCTGGTCGTTTTTTAAATCGCACATTCTTTACTTTTTTAATTCTAAGTGAGGAACGTCACTACAGGTCTGGATTCGATAATGAGCACGCATCTTTCCACCGTTGAAATTAATTCAGAGCACGACTTCAATAATATTGAAGATCCCCGAAAAGATTCCCTTCTGTGGGGTGTTGAATGGCTTTGTATACATCATGCTAAGTTTGCCAGCAAAGAAGTCCTCTATGCTGGCCTGCCAAAAAGCGACAAGCTTGAGCCAGAAATGGCATTGCGCATGCTTGACCAGATGGGAATATCGGCCGGTTGGGTCAAGCGCGATCTGAGCACCCTTTCCTCGTGGCTATTTCCTTTACTGATAGCACGTAAAGACGGGACCTATTGCATTCTTACCGCGCGTAACGGAAAACGCGGAGAACATACTTATAAGATTGTAGTACCGGAAAACGAAGGAACCGTTGTCGTGACGGAGGCGGAGTTAAACGACGTCTACGGCGGTTATGCCCTCGTCACGACGCGCAAGCCGACGCTGGACGAGCGTGCAGACGACCAGCTGCTGCCGCAGGCTCAGGCGGAAGGGCATTGGCTCTATTCGACGCTATGGCGCTACCGCCACTACTTCTACAGCGCGGCGCTGGCCGCTCTGCTGGCGAACATTCTCACGCTGGCAGGCACCTTCTTTACCATGAACGTCTACGACCGCGTCATTCCCACGCAGGCCTACGTAACGCTGTGGTCGCTGGCGATTGGCGTGGTAATTGCCATTGTATTTGAATTCTGTAGCCGACAAATTCGTGCCTACCTGATCGACATCGCCGGGAAAAAAGCGGACCTGATACTCGGAGCAAAACTGTTCCGTCAGGTGATGTCGATGCGAATGGAATACAAGCCACAGTCCTCGGGCACCTTTGCCAACCAGCTGCGTGATTTTGAGGCCGTGCGCGACTTTATTACCTCAGCAACGCTGGCAACGTTGTCCGACCTGCCGTTTTGCGCCCTCTTCATGTTCGTCATCTACCTGATTGGCGGCCCGCTGGCGATCGTGCCGTTAGTCGCGATGCCGCTGATTTTGATTGTCAGCATCATCATCCAGTGGCCGCTGGGCCGCTACATGGAAGAGAACGTCCGCGAAATCTCACTGAAGCAGGGTCTGCTGATTGAGAGCATTGAAGGGCTGGAAGCGCTGAAAGCGGCACAGGGCGAAGGGGTGATGCAAAAACGCTGGGATGATTTCAGCGCTCTGGCAGCCGCGTCGTCGATGAAAACGCGTTATCTCTCGATGCTGACTACCAACTTTGTCTCTTTCGTGCAGCAAATCACGACGGTCTGCATCGTCGTTCTTGGCGTGTATCTCATTCACGCTGGCGAGCTGTCGATGGGGGCGATGATTGGGGTGGTGATCCTTTCCAGCCGCTCGCTTGCACCGCTGGCGTCGGTTGTCGGGTTAGCGCTGCGCTATCAGCATGCCAAAACCGCGCTGAAATCGCTGAACCAGCTGATGGAAACACCGACCGACCGCGATGCCTTGCTCAATTATCTGCCGACGCCGAATTTCACCGGCAGCATGCGCCTCAACAAGGTGGGCTTTACCTATCCGGTGCCGGGCATGATGGTTGCGCCGCGCATCCTCGACAACATCAACATCAATGTTGAAGCCGGTGAGCAAATCGCCGTGCTGGGCAAAATCGGCAGCGGGAAATCGACGCTGTTGCGCGTGATGGCCCGCCTGTATCAGCAAAGCAGCGGCCAGATGTTCATTGACGGCGTAGATGCCACCCAGATTGACCCGGCGGACTGGCGAGCCGCGGTGGGCTATGTCGGCCAGGATTGCCGTCTCTTTTTCGGCACGCTGCGCTACAACATCATCATTGGCAACCCCGGCGTAAGCACGGAGGAGTTCCTGCGCGTCGTGCGTCTGACCGGGCTGGATCACGTGGCCGCCAGACACCCGCTGGGTTTTGACATGCCAATTGGCGAAATGGGCAACTGCCTTTCCGGTGGACAAAAACAGCTTGTTGCCCTGGCCCGCTGCCTGCTGCTGCGCCCAAAGGTCCTGCTGATGGATGAACCCACCAGCTCAATGGATGCCATGACCGAAACGCTGTTCCTGCGTCGGCTCAAAGAGGCGACACAAGGGCAAACGCTGATCATTGTGACCCATCGCATGTCGGTACTTAGCCTGGTTGAGCGTCTGATTGTGCTGGAAGACGGGCATGTCGTGAAAGACGGGCCAAAAGATCAGGTGATGGCCAGCCTGAATGAGAATGTGATGAAGAAAAAACAAGCGATGCATTCGGTTGAAGAGAAGCAACAGAAACAAGGTGTAAATGGATGATGAACGAGGACGAAGTGAATCATAACGCCTCAAAGGGAGAGGCCGACTCCGGGACGGATGCATCCTCCACGGCGTTGAGAAAGGTAGACGGCAACGGCGGGAAAACGCAGCTGGCAGTGCAAAAACCGCAGGCCACAGGAAAGGTCAAAGCAGACGATTTGAAATTCATGCATGACCTGCAGGGCGCGCTGATCGCACAGAAAACCCCGTTCAGCATGATCATGCTCTACACCATCGCCCTGGTGGTGGTGGTGTCGCTGGTGTGGGCGCATTTCGCCCGGGTTGAGGAGATCACCCGCGGCGATGGCAAAGTGATCCCGGCCAGCCGCGAGCAGCTCATTCAGAGCCTGGAAGGGGGCATTCTTGAGGAGCTGAACGTTCAGGAGGGGGATATCGTCGAGAAAGGGCAAATTCTGCT
This sequence comes from Enterobacter sp. B79-1, assembly GCF_057444735.1. Taxonomy (NCBI): domain Bacteria; kingdom Pseudomonadati; phylum Pseudomonadota; class Gammaproteobacteria; order Enterobacterales; family Enterobacteriaceae; genus Enterobacter; species Enterobacter sp. B79-1. Next base: position 36,991 of record NZ_JBYAZJ010000007.1, on the reverse strand, counting down.
GAAAATTGACCCGACCCGCGCCGGGGCCAGCTACGGTGAATCCCTCTCTAAAGTGCAGGGGCTTAAGGGCAGCATTGCCCGCCTTCGCGCGGAAGCTTACGACACGCCGTTGTCGTTCCCGCCCGACATCGCCGGGATTGAGTCCATCGTGCGTGATGAAACCCAGGCCTATAACGCGCGCCTCAAAACCCTGAACGAGAGCGTTCAGGCCTTACAGCGCAGCCTGTCCCTGGCGCAAAACGAGGTCAGCCTGTCAGAGCCGCTGGCCCGTAAAGGGCTGATGTCAGATGTGGAGATCCTGCGCCTGAAGCGTCAGGCCAACGAGTTCAGCCTGCAGATCGCAGAGCGGACCAACCGCTTCCGCTCCGACGCCAACAGCGAGCTTAACCGGCTGGAATCTGAACTGGCGCAGGCGGAAGAGATCCTGCGCGGGCGTCAGGATGTGATGAACCGAACCACGGTGGTTGCGCCGGTACGCGGCACCGTCAACAACATTCGCGTGACCACGCGCGGCGGCGTTATTCAGCAAGGGGCGGAAATCATGACCATCATCCCGCTCGAAGATAACCTGCTGGTCGAAGCCAAAATCAAACCGTCCGATGTGGCCTTTATCCATCCGGGGCTGCCCGCCACGGTAAAAATTACCGCCTACGACTACGCCATTTACGGCGGGTTAACCGGCGTCGTCGAGCACCTGAGTTCCGACACCCTGATTGATGAGGAAAAAGCGCGTCAGGGACGTGGCGATTCGACCTATTACCGGGTCTTCGTCCGCACCAATCGGGCGGCACTGCAGGTTAAAGACAAGGAGTTCCCAATCATACCAGGCATGGTGGCGAACGTTGAAATCAGAACCGGGGAGAAGACCATTTTGTCTTACATCCTCAAACCGATACTGAAAGCGCGCGAAGCATTCAGAGAGAGATAATTTTATGGTTAAGGCACGTAAAGAGCGTCGTTGGGCCAGGGTAGCCACTGCGGTTGCACTCTGTTTGCCCTGCTCTTCTTTTGTCATTCCGCTCCACGCGGCTGACGTGGCGCAGGTTAAAAAAGACCTGTCCTCGCTGCCGCCGATGCGCACACAGTCACAGTTAACCCGCGCCGCGCAGACGCCAGCGCAGCCTGCGGTACGCGCGAGCACGCCGGGGACGGTTCAACGGACTTCGCTGCCCTCGATGCGCACGCAGTCGCAGTACGCCAGTACGCATAAAACCGTACCTACGCAAACGTACCCCGCATCACGACCGGCAAGCTACGCCGCGACGCAGCAAACAGTGGCACCTGAGCCGAAGCTCGAGAACAGTACGAGTAACAAAGCGGCACTGAAAACGAATTACGATTTCTTCCCGCCCGTTAAAGAATACTATAAGCCCGAACCGGCCTACGCGAACGTTCGCCAACAGGGCGCATCGGCAAGCCCCCGCGCCACCAGCGGCATGTCGCAAGGCTATTTCAACGGTGCCAGCACCAATGATTCGCGGGAATTCCTGCGCAGCATGGTGGCAAGAGCGCTGGCGTACAGCCCTGAGCTGCGTGCGGCCTCCTCTGAGGTTCTGGCCTCGGACTACATGGTGGATCAGGTCAAAGGCCAGCGTATGCCGCAGGTGCGGCTGGGCGTAACGTCGCCGCTGACAACCGTGGGGGGAGACCGCCAGTCGTCCAACAATACGCATATCAGCGACTCCAGCGGGACGGTATCCGTCAACACCCCCGTGATCGACTGGGGACGAATCAGCCATCAGGTCGATAACTCGCTGGAAACGGCAAAAGCGGCCCGCTATTCCAAAGAGTATTCTCGCGAGCAGCTGGCCTATAACACCGTGTCCGAGCTAATGAACATGAGTCGGTACCAGCAAAGTAAACAGGTGGCGAAGAACTATGTTGGCCGCATGAAAGAGCTGGTCAACATGCTGTCGCAAATCACCCAGGCGGACCGCGGCAGAGAAAGCGAACTGGTGCAGGCGAAAGCGAAACTGATGTCCGCTCAGGCGAGTCTCGACAACATCGAGCATCAGCTGAGCGCCAGTAAAATCAAGCTTGTGCGCCTGCTTGGCGCAGAGCCTGTGCTGCCAGAGAATTTGAGCTGGCAGGATACGATTATCCCGGCATCCGTCGCCATCGGCTCGCTGGACAAGAACCCGATGATGCTTAACCTGCAGTCCAAAGTTCGCGCGGCGGAATCGGAAGCAGAAAGCATTAAATCGGCTGCGCTGCCGCAGGTAAACTGGGTGGTCTCCAAGAGCACCGCCAAGGACGGTAACGGTAATGAAGCGGGCTGGTATACCGGCCTGAACGTGGAGTGGGAGGCGTTTAGCGGCGGCTCTCAGCGCGCCGCTCAGATGACGGCCCGCGCAAAAGCCAACGTGGCGCAGCAGCAATATGAAGTGAGCTACCGCGATCTGGAGTATCAGATTAACTATCAGGTGCAGGTACGCGACTCGTCATTCCTGCGTGCAGATGATTACGAGCGTCTCTCAGGCGAAACTGACCGCGTGCGCCAGATGTTCTACCAGCAGTGGTATCACCTCGGAAAACGCACGTTGCTGGATGTGCTGACCGCTGAAAACGACCACTTTAACAACCAGCTTTCCGCCATTAATAATCGTTATGACGGGTACATTTCCAACGTGAACGTCATTGCCAGCGCCGCGATGATGCTCACCTGGATGCGGATAGCCTGAGCCGTATCGACCTGATAAAAAAAGCCAGCCCCTCATCGCTGAGGGTCTGGCTTTTTTATTGCCCTTCGCGTCTTACCAGAGGGCGTTTTCTTTATCGATCTCCGCCCAGCGCAAATACATGTCGCTCGACATCATGAAATCGTTATGCCATTTCCACCAGGCGTGGAGGGTGTAATAGGCCAGACAAGGCAGGTAGCTCAGCAGGAAGTACACCTCAAACCACACCTTCCACCCCAGCAGCGTGAGTAGCAATCCCACCACGGCCGTCCAGACAAACTCCACACCCACCAGCATCACCAGCCTCAGCCACAAAGGTTTCCCGGACAGGCTGCGCCAGGGGATCGTCGAGGAGAAAAACAGGTCGATCTCGTTAAGGAAAAGATGCCCCAGGAAGATATACCGCTTCGTGAACCGTAAAAACAGCAGATTAATGGCCAGCACCACCGCGCAGAGCACCAGCATGGTAATGATGGACTCGAGGGTGAAGTAACGGCCATAGCGATCGAACTGTTCACTGTTCCGTAAGGGGCTAATCGTCAGCAGGTTCATGACGACGGACATGACGACAGCAATGGCGACATAATGGGACAGACGTTTATATTTCCCTTTGTCCCGCGCCGAGGCGATGACCTGTCGGATGTAGATCGAACGCATCGCTGCGAACATTCCCCAGACGATGAGCGGCGCGACGATGGTCAGCGTCAGCAGCACGATCCCAGGCTGAGCCAGGGTGAGCATCAGCGCAATAATGCCTGCGAAAACCAGCGTGGCGATCGCGAGCACCATCACCGGTTCGACAATCATCGCATTCACCGGCTTATTCTCTTTCTGCAGAAACACAGATAAATCGACATTTTTGACCACGCACTTATAGGCCCAGAACGCCTTGAGATCGGCAATGAAGCTATACAGGATCAGCGCAAAAATACCGCTCGCCAGCCAGGCATCCTGCCGGGTAAAGGAAAACCCGGCGTTTTTCCAGTAAAAACCCATCAGGATCAAGGTCACGATAGAGATAAAAAGAAGGTTCCTTTTATCCTGAAAGCGAATGAACGTTAAATAATCTGGAATCATATCTCGACCATTACATCTCTAATGCTTTTCTGCAGTGCAGGACGCGTTCGGCATTAAAACCGGCAAAATCATTCAGCATTTGACCGAGATAAGGTTTGTTACTCATCTCCAGGAACAGCGGACGCTCTGAATGGTTGATAAATCTGGCGACAGAATCGTTCCATTTCACCGTGTGGGTCAGGTGCAACGACAGATTTTCTTTGATGTTTTCCGGCACGATTTCCATCCTGCCCGTCACGTTCATCAGCACATCATACGCGGGTGAGGTGAAAGGTTGTCCGGCGAGGAAATCCCGCATCAGCTGGACGCCCTCTTCCATTAAACGCGTGTGCCAGGCACCGCTGACGCCGAGTTTGATCGGCTCATAGCCCTCATCCGCCAGCAACTGGGCGAAGTCGCTCAGTGCCGCCGGTGTCCCGCCGATAACCTGCTGGCGCGGCGTGTTGTCACAGCTGATATCCAGCGCAATCCCGGAACGGGTGATGATGTCGCTCAGGGTGGCAAAATCCGCCCCTTTCAGCGCGATCATTGCCCCTTTCTGCTTTTTGCTCACCGCATCCATGGTGCTGGCGCGGAAATGCAGGGTGCGGAATAAGGTCTCCAGAGAGACTGCCCCCGCCGCATAGAGCGCACTGTATTCCCCGACGCTGTGGCCACAGGCGCCCGTCACCCGAAGGTTGGGGAAACGCTCACGGCAAAGGCTATAGAGCGATACGTTGATCGCCGTGACGGCCAGCTGCTGTACCGTGGTCTGGATCAATCTGTTCATCGGCCCCTTCAGGCAGAGTCGGCGAAGATCGAGGCCAGAAATATCGCTGGCGCAATCCCAGATCTGTTTCGTCGTCGAATTCAGATCCCACAGATCGCTGCCCATCCCGATTACCGGGTTCCCTTGCCCGGAAAACAGCAGCACGACAGGCTGCGATGCATTATCAAGCGTCATAGTCATTTCCTTATAAATAATACTTAAAGCCAACATAACCACCGGCGACATCACCGAAGAATGCAAACTCAGAATTTGCGCTACCCAGTGCGGAATAGACGCCGGTATACGCTTCCAGCTGGTCATCAATAAACGTCAGCGGTGCGCTGAGGTGTAGCCCTGCCATGGTGCTTTTATCCATCAGGTTAAGGATGAAATAGGGCTGTGCGGTAATCTGATGCGTGAACTGCACGCTGGACCAGGCGTTGAGATAATGTTTTCCCTGCAGCATGCCTTTGTTCCCCGTATTGCTTATCTCGGAGGCCATCAGGTATTTATAGGAATCATATGCCCTGTCGAGCGGTGCATAGCCTGTGCCGGTGTTCAAAAAGGTCATCAGATCGCGCTGCTTGCGCCATTCTGATCGCGAATAGCCTTCGCTCTGGTAGTAGTATTCCAGGCCGAAAACGTTGAAGGTATCAGAGGTATATTGCCCGCCCACGGCCAGCTCAACGCCCTGTTTCTCTTTTGTTTCATACAGCGAGGTGGGGAACTGATACCGCTCCAGCTCCGCGCTTTTCTCTTCAGACAGATGACGCCAGCGCTGCTCCGCATGCCACGCCACGTCGGCATTGAGCGTGAGCTGAGGGGTATAGTTGTAACTGTCTGAAAGCGCGAGCGACAGCGAGTCGCCCATCAGGACGCGCATCCCCGGCGTATGGTCACGGAAGACATGGGAGGAATAGCTCAGCAGCCAGGATTCACTGCTGTTGCCGCGCTGATTCGCAGACCAGTTCCCGGAGGTCAGATAGTATTCATCCACCGTCGCCAGCTTCGGGATCATCGTCAGCGAAAGCGACTCGTCCCGGTTATCCATCGTCAGCGTTGCAGCCCAGGAGGAAGACTGATAAGCCGAGCGGAGCTGGGGATCGTAAAGCCGCGTCGGTTTTGCACCGTCGTAATAATGCGGCGTGAGATCCGAAGGCGAGCGCAGGAAGAAGAGCCCCGGCCTGGACGGAAGCTTCCCGACCTCAAGCTGCAGGCTGTCCGACAGGGTGTAGACCAGCTTAAGGCGCTCAATTAACAGACGTGAACGGCGGTCATCTTCTTCAAACGCACCGAGCTTACGCGGGGAATACCAGGTTAGCCCATAGAGGGATAAATCCAGGTCCAGCGTATCCTCAACCAGCGAACAGCGGCTTGCGACATTCACCCCGGCATCGTTGTAGATATTGTGTCGGGTGTACGGGTTTCGGCCATTGATTCGCCACTCCGAAATCTGTTTTTTAACGACAGACACCTGCTCATACAGCGTGACAGACGTGTTCTTTGCAACGTCACTGCCGGACAGACAATCCGCAAATACGCTGACGGGCAGCGCGGCGAGCATTAGGGTTAAGCCTGTTAACGTGCGCTTCATTTCACGCCTCGCTGAATAGACTCGCGGGTGAACGCCGATTCAGGTAACGATTCATAACGCACATCGCTGTAGGTCATGACGGAATAGCTCTTGCCGTGGCGCGCCTCTTTCACCACGATTTTCATCGGGCGCATTTTGCCTAATACCATCTGGAAATCCTGATAAAGCACTTCTTTGATTAACTTATTGTCCAGAGAGAAATAGGCAGCTTTATAAGGACGGTTATCCCCCTCTTTTTCAACGTAATAGTCCACCTTCGGCCAGGTCACTTCAGCCGATTTACGCACCAGCTCCAGCTTATAGCACTGCGTTTCGCCGCAAGGCTCTTCACCCTTCAGCGTGGCGTCGTAGGCATATTCAAAGTTGGTGACAATGACGTCGCCATTGGAAATTTGCCCAATCAGTCGCTGCTGGCGAGAGACGGGAACAGGACGGCGGAGTTCTGGCGTGTAGAACCATAAATCGTACCAGTCAGAGAGCAGCACCTTTCCCTTGTCGCGCGGCGGATAAATAAAGCGCGCCAGGGAGCGGGCATCCGCTTTCATCTCACCTTCTGGCTTCATAAAGCGCATGGAAATATCCAGCACCTGTTTATTGTCGGGCTGCGTGGCGCCCGTTTTAAATTCATGGATGGTGAGGGTGTAGCGAAAGGGTTTATTTGGCGAACGGACTTCATCCGCACGACGAATAATATCCACCGCCTTGTCATCGGCAGAGGCGGAGTACGCCCCTGCCGAAAACAGACAGGCACCCAAAAGGAGTGAGGCCATAACACTGCGTTTCATATCGCTTCCTTACGAGAATTTAAATGCGTCCGAAATATTGAGCCGTGAAGCACGTAATGCGGGTAATACCGAGGCCCCCGTGGCGGTCAGGATCGGCAATACCAAGGTTATCCAGTTAAGCGCGACGCTGTCGGTTTTAATAAATGCGGTATAGCCCTGCGATTGCCCCGGCGACGGTGGCATCGCGATACCGTACAGATTAATGACGCTGGCAATGGCGTAACCTATCGCCAGACTGCCAATCGCGCCGATAATGCCGATGAAAATCCCTTCCAGTAAAAACAGGCGGGTCACATGCAGCGGTTTGAGGCCGATGGCTCTGAGCGTCGTAATTTCACGGGTGCGTTCGATAATATTCATCGTCATCGAATTACCGATCATGAAGATGACAATCAGACCGACAATCAGCTTAATAAAGAAATAGATCCCGGATAACAGCCCTTCCACCTGCTGATAAAATATCGAGGCGTCTTTCCAGTCTTTTACGATCAGCGGTAAGTTATGCTCGGCAATAAAGCCACGCAGTTTCGCCGTGAACGCGGCTGTATCGTCCTCGTTCAGCAGGATCAGCACTTTACTCACGCTGTTGGTGCCCATAATACGTTGAGCCGTACCCAGCGGAATTTTCATCGCCACGTCATCGTAATCTTTGATCCCGGATTCAAAGATGCCGCGTAGCTTCATGGAGAGCGCGCCCTGCCCGCCTTGCGTATTGACCACCAGCACGTCCAGCCAGTCGTCGTAATGCGCATTCAGCGTTTTCGCCAGGCCGCTTCCCAGCGTGATTTCGTCCGTGCGGATGCGGGACAGATCGCTGCCGGTGATTAATTTATCAAACGAGCCCAGCTTCAGTGCAGGTAGCGGTTCAACGCCCAGCGCGGAAAAATAGCTGGAGGTTTCACTCTCATACTGTGAAATAACGCCGGTGAACTCCAGCTGACCAGAGAGCGTCGAGATATCCTCAGCCAGAGCCGGATCGTTAAGAATCGCTTTCTTTAATGCCGGATAATCGTCGATCAGGCTTTTGTTTTTATTGGAGGTCTCAAAATAATTTTTGTTATAAATTTGCACATGACCAATATTGGTTCGAATCGTTTGCTCTTTCAAAATCCAGAAAGAGTAATCAATAAACCCGCCGTACAGGAAAATCGACACGCCGCCCAGCATGATGGCCGCCATGGTCGAAAACGATCGCCTTTTGTGGCGAAACAGATTTAAAAAAGCAAACTTCACGTCCCGCGATCGGAATACGACACACCAGAGGACAAAAAGCAGGATCAACAACACAACGCTATTCGCTAACACCATTTCCCCGGACATTTATTTCCCTTTCGCCAGCGGCAACAATACTTCTGTCACTTCGTTGATATCCCACTCTGGCGCACTGCCCGATGCCAGAGACGATGCCGTATTCGCATTACGCAGTTCAATCTCTGCCAGTAACGCGTCTGCCTGCCGCTTGCGTTTGCAACTCAACAGCGCGCGATAACGCATTTCGTTGATGTGTTCCACCAGACCCGCATTGAATACGTCAGGCGTATTCAGCATTTTTTCCGTATCGTTTAACGTCACCACGCAGCGCCCGATTGACGCAGGCAGCCAGGCATCGACCCGGGCACGCATATAGCGCACCAGCATGTTGTCTTCATACAGATCAACCGCCTCGTCCAGATAGAAAAAGCCCGTTTTCCCGTACTCAGATGCGCGAATAAAATCGTTGGTCTGGAGAGCGCGATCGGCCTGACGCAACGTTCCGTAGGCATAGAAAACCAGCGAAAGAGGATTGTCGTTGGCTTTGTATTCTTTAAAGAGCGACTGCGTCATCTCTGCAAGCATGTCCGCTTCCTGCGGAAAACCGCTCTTGATGACATGCTCGGCGACGGGCGCCGGTGCGGCGTTGATGTTCCCGACATAGGCCAGGCACAGCAAAAACCAGCAAAGAAGGAAAAAATTACGATTGTGAATCATGAACTAAAACTCCGTCCTTAATTTCAACCACGCGCCGCGCACGCTCTTTAAGCTGGCTTGAATGCGTGGAAATAATAAAAGTGGTGCGCGTCTCCTGGTTAATTTTCAGCAGAAGATCCAGAATGGCCTCCCCGGTGACCAGATCGAGGTTTCCGGTTGGCTCATCGGCAATGACCACCTGCGGGTCGTGCGCCAGCGCCCGGGCGATGGCCACGCGCTGCTGCTGGCCGCCCGAAAGCTGGCCCGGTTTACGCTCGGTGAATCCCGCAAGCCCGACGCTGTCGATGAAGTGCAGCGCCCGCTCTTTGGCCTCTTTTTTCCCGACGTGGCCGTTTAACACCAGCGGGAAAAACACGTTATCGAAAACGCTCAGTACCGGTATCAGATTGAAAAACTGAAAAATAAAACCCAAATGCTTGCCGCGGATCGCCGATAATTGGTCTTCCGGCAGATGATTCAGTAATTTTTTCAGAAACATCACCGAACCGACGGTGGGTTTATCAATTCCCGACAGGATATTTAACAACGTACTTTTGCCGCTGCCGGAAGGCCCGCAGAGCGCCAGAAATTCGCCTTTTTCTATTTCCAGATTGATATTTTTCAGGGCATCGACTTTGCCTTCGCCCGAGCCATAACTCTTATAGATATTGTTCAGCGATATCGTTGGGAGTTCTTTAATTATTCCGCTCATGGAGATGTCGTTATTCCTTGCAATATTCAATGTCGAAATAGCTGTAACCAAACTGCTTGTCGGGAACGATGGTTCTTAATCGCCCCGAAAAATCAGCGTGTTGTTTGAGCCAGGCAAAACTTAACGCTGGAGTCAGGCAGCCGCTGGCACCGTAGAGATCAACCAGATCCAGCGTGTTCTTCGCGGGCAACGTCGAGCGAGACAGCAGGTCTTTGCGCAGGCCCGAAAATGCAATCTGTTCGGGAACCTGGGTGTGCTCGATGGCATCGGCCATGACGTACTGCCCACCCTTCACCCGGATAGCGCTTTCCTGCTGGCTGAAGATGAAACACCCGGCGCGTTCAACCGTTAAATTGACGTCTTCGGCCTTGCCTTTACGCTTCTCTCCCCACTTGAGGGCAATGTCTTCATCAGAAAACACCAGGATCGGGATCGCCCGGTACGCCGTGCAGATCACGACAAAATCAAAGACATCCCAGCTCAGGTAGTCGTTGGCCAGGCTGAGGGCCTGCACGAAGGATTGCTTCTCACCGCGGAGCTTGCAGGTGGGAGCGTTAACCGAGAATTTCTTGACCAGATTTTTGGGCAGCGTGTCGATCGTTGAGATATGCAGCGCGCTGGAAATATTCTCAAACGGCCCGGATTCCCCCCAGGCGTCGACATAAATAAATGCCGTGCGCTGCTTCAATAACCGCATCCGCTCTTTTGTGGGCAGCGCCATAAGCGCGTCATCCGCCGCCTGCTCCATCGCCTCAAGGTATTTTTGATATTGCGGGTTACGGATCATTTCACCGGGATAGAGATCCGGCTGCGTACCAAAACGTTTTAATCCCCAGCCATGAGCATGGGTGGATTTCATCGCCTTATTGTATAAGTGTGCTTCCCAGGCGTTTAACCAGCTGGGTTGATAGAAATAAAATTTATCTTCCGGCTCAATAAGCGAAAATGAGGATAAATACATAGGGCTCTCCATAATCGTTCAAAGGCCTCGATGAATATCAGACATCACGGCACCGATAATTGAACCATCCACGCCAACCCCTACCTTAAGCAGATGGTTTTTGTGGTGCCCAATGATGCCGCGGTCAATAACAACATGCTGCGCAACGCTATCAATAATGGCGTCGTTGCCCACGGGTGAAATCAGCTCTTTCTGCGATAACGTATGGTGACCAATAATTAAATCGACGATGCCTGAGCCGGTGGCGGTATAGCCAATCTGGCCTTTATAGGCGAGAACCGGAAGGGTATTTCCCTCAGCAAAGACCTCTATCGCCTTTGCTTCCGCTTTATCACTGATGGATGAGCCGTTGCCGTGCGGCATAATCGCGCACAGATCTTCCGTGCTGAGGTCCGCTTTTTTCATCGCGGCCTGCATCACCTTTAATACATTGGTGCTGAGCCAGGAACTGTCATTGCTTCTTCCGGCACTGATCTGCGTGTAGGTGGTTTGCAGTCGTATCCCATGCCCAGCTTTTCTGGCGCGTCGGTGGCGCGCATTTTCCAGCAGGATCGCGCTGTATCCCTCAGCAAAAAGCACGCCTTTACTATTTTCACCGAACGGCTGGACCAGGTGCGTATCCAGCATCGACTGGGTATCGAGGAACCAGATATCCTGGGTTTTAATTTTTGAGCAGTTCACCACCAGCACAATATCAACGCCGCCATGCTCAATTGCCTGGCAACCTAAATGCACCGCCGTCATCGCTGAATTACTGGTGCAGTTCATATTGGGCGGTAAATACTGCAGGTGATATTTACGCGCAAGATTTCCGGCAATACGATCCTGCGACATATTATCGACGTGCAGGGTCATTAATGATTTTGTCAGATGAATATCTTCAATATCATTTTTGTTATAGAAACTCTTGAAGGCCATGCCATCGACCCGAGGGCCGATGCCGGTTAAATAAACGCGGGCGTTGCACCCGGCCAGCCATTGAACATCTAATCCGGCCTGGGCGAGTGCATCGTCGATCAGACGATAAAGCAGATCTAATGCGCTATCATCCGTATGATCCAGCGTGGCAATATGCTTATTGCCATCGAACCCACACTTAATTGCCTCGTCGTCGGATTTAAACCAGGGCTTTCTTTCAACACGTTTGCCCAGCTTCAGATTTTGAATAAGCTGAATACTGTCTTCGGCAAACGGCAGACAGGAACTGAACCCCGAAATGATAGCGGCATTATCCACAATATTATCCTTTAATCACAAACGCGTAGTAGTTGCCGCCTTCCGTCGCGCCCACCAGCAGCACGTGCTTCAGGGCGAGCTTCAACGGTTCACGAACGAAGTTGATTCGCTTATCGAAGAACTCAACGGTATGAGGAATGGCGGGAACCGCCTGCTTCTTAATACAGTCAATGATGACGGCCAGGTTAAGCAGCCCGGCAGCAGACGCGACAAAGCCAAAGCAGGCGTTATAGTTCACGACCGGCACGTCCGGTTTGGCCTGAGCGAAGGCTTCAACGATGGCATCGATTTCAATGCGTGAGCTTTCATCGCTGCCGTTGCTGGTGCCGCAGACCAGATCGATCTCCTGCGCCGTGACGCCGGCATCCTTCAGCGCACGGGTAATCGCCAGCGCCATGGAGGCGGATTTCTCGTCCTGCTGAGAGGCATCGAAGTAGCTGTTGCTACAGGCTTTACCGTAACCGACCACTTCTGCCAGCACCTCAGCACCACGCTCTGCGGCGCGCTGCGGATCTTCCAGCAGCAGCATGCAGGCGCCTTCGCCGGGAATGTAGCCCTTCGAATCGTTACCGTAGATGTGGTAGTCGCGAGCGTCAGAGGTCATATGGAGCTTGCGGGTGACGGCATCCATATAAAGTGACATCGACGGGAAATACTCGTCCGCACCGCCCACCAGCACCTGCGGCTGCAGATCCTGACGCACGATTTCGTAGCCGTAGGTTAATGCGCCTAATGCCGCATTCTCCCCGGTCGCCAGGGTGGTGGTGTAGCCCTTGATCCCTTCGGAAATACCGCAGAACGTCGGGATTGAGTTCATCAGCGAGCCCGGGAACTCAGAGGTTCTGACCTTGCGCGGGTCTGGCTTCAGGCTTTGCAGGTATTTGTAGGTGGTTTCCTGCGGGCCGCTGGACATCCCCATCACCATGCCTAGCGCATCGCCATCACGTTTAATTTTACGCTTCGCCTGTTCCAGCGCTTCGGACAGCGCAATCAGCGCGAAGGTGCCGCCACGGGTGGCTTTACGCGGGTCAAAGCGACGCAGATGCTTACGCGGCTCAAGGCCGGTGACCTGGAAGGTTTTAAAGTGCTCGTTCGCTTCCGGACGGGTGGCCGTCAGCACGCTGAACTCTTCACCAAACAGCGTCTCAAACTGACGGGTTGATTCAAGCACATCCAGCAGCTCTTTCGCCTCTTCCAGCGTGTCTTCCGGGAAGGTGACGCCGCCCAGTTCAACGGTATGGTTCTGCTTCCAGACGTTATCGAGGATCTCGTTAACGGTGTGACCAATCGCAGAGACGGCCCCCAGACCGGAGATTGCCACGCGTTTTTCATCGTAGGTGCTGACCGGAACAGAACACGGCTCCATGCTGATAATCATGCTGCAGTTATTACCGCCGAAGGCATAATTGTTCTTCATGAAGAGGTTGATTTTCTGGTCGCGGAAGTCGTTTGGCACGTAGTCCAGATCGCAGTTTGGACGCGCGTTGTTGAAGTTCAGCGTCGGCAGAACGCGGTTATCCGGCAGCGTCACCAGACACGCGATCAGTTCGACGATACCCGCCGCACCGATGTTATGGCCAAAGTAAGACTTGGTAGAGCTGACCAACAGCTTCTCGTTGTTGGCGAACACCTTTTTCATTGCCAGCGTTTCGATGCGGTCGTTCGCTTCAGTGCCGGTACCGTGGGCGTTGACGTACTCAATCTGCTCCGGGGTGACGCCCGCGTTTTCCATCGCCTTATGCATCACCTGTACGGCACCGCTGGCGCGCGGATCCGGTCCGGTTTCGTGGAACGCATCGCAGGAGGTGGCGTAGGAGAGGATTTCACCGTAAATGGTGGCGCCGCGCGCGACGGCGTGCTCGTACTCTTCCAGCACCACGGCGCCCGCGCCTTCACCAATCGACATGCCGGAGTTGCCGGAAAACGGCGTACAGGCTTCCGGATGCATGACGTTCAGGGCATAAAAACCGGCGAAGGTTGGCAGGTAGATCGGCTCTGTCCCGACGGCCAGCATCGTTTTGCTTTTGCCGTTCTGGATATAGTCAAACGCCATGCCGACCGCGTTAGGGCTGGCCGTACAGGCGGTCGCAACCAGTTCAACCCCGCCCTGCAGTCCGAGCAGCGTAGAGACGCTGGAACAGCAGGAAGAGAAACCGCCGGAGAACAGCGCTTTACGCAGGGAGAAATCTTCCATGCGTTGTTCAAACAGCGGTAAGAACGCCTCGGTGCCCGCGGAGGAGACGCCCACAATCAGGCCCGTCTCTTTCAGGTGCGTTTTGTTCTCGGCCAGCCCCGCCTGATTCAGCGCGTCTTTACCGACCTTATAGGCCCAGAGTGCAGCATTATCCAGTGACGCAATAACGTCATCCGGTAATTCTGAATAATCAATATCATGTAACACTTCAGCCGCGCGGGCGTTTTCAAACCATTTTGAAAAACGCACGCTGTCGGTGACGCCATTTTTTTTATTTAATAATGCGTCTCTAAAATCCTGAAGGTTTTCTGCCAGTGAGGAAAGGATCCCAATCCCGGTAATAACAACGCGTTTCCGGTTTGTCTTCATAACTATGTACCACCGTGTACAGACACTAAACAGTGAGAAAGGATCCGCGGCGTTATATTGCCCACGGATATCTCACTCACTGTTAAAGATGAATAATGAATTACAGCGCGCTTTTCGCTTTAGACGCGTCGATAAAGCTGTGCTCAGTCGGATTAACCAGCATGCTCAGGTTATAAATAAATGGCATACCTTTGGTTTTTGCCGCGACGGTTTGCGTATTCGTTTGAATAGCGAAACCGCTGATATCAGACCATGCGTATTCATTTTCCAGCAGTGCCAGCGCAATGAAGCACTGCAGCGCCGGAGAGAAGACCGCTTTCACTACGTTACCTACAGCCTGACCGTCAACCAGCACGCTGTCGCCTGAAGCAATGCCCGCGCATTCCCCTTCGACGATCATGCCGATAACCTTGCGCGCGCCTTCACCGTGAGACAGTTCTTCAACGGCGTCTTTACCCACAAAGCCTTCTTTGTCGTACTGCACGGCCCACTGCAGCTGCAGCTCTACCGGGTTAAGGTTGTAGCCAGCCCACAGCGCGTCATCCCAGCCTGGGTTTTCGATACGCACAATTTTCTGGTAGTCCAGCCCGCCGGTCTGCAGCTGGTATTTGCTACCGTGCTCCAGCAGCTGCTGCCACTGATCCAGCAGCTGTTCCTGCTGGCCCACAACCATGTAGGCGAACTCGCCGTGTTTGCCGCAGCGGAATACCATCAGTTCGTTATCGGTATTCATGTACTCGTAGTAAGGCAGGCCGATGACGTCGAAACCGTGGATTTCGGACATCAGCTCCCAGGAGTAAGGCCCTTCAACCATGATTGCGCCCCAGCTCTGCTCGCGCATGTCGGCAATTTCCGGGGTTTCCTGAATATCCAGCTCGTCGGCTTTTTCCAGAAGGGCATTCAGACCCGCGATCAGCTCCGATGACGGGATGTTTTCAGACAGGATGTAATAGCCGTCGGATGAGCAGAGCACGTACACGTCGCCGCGGACGGTACCGTCTTCATTCAGCACCAGAGAGTAGATCCCCTGCTCGTCACGAATAATAGAGACATCGGCAGAGACCAGGTTATTCACCAGGGCCCAGGCGTCATCACCCATCACGCTGACGATGGACATGTGTGAATAGTCCACCAGCAGGGCATTTTCACGTACGGCTTTGTATTCCACCATCGGGTCATGATAGGCAGAAGGAACGTTGGCATTGTTGTAAATGCCCATTTTCGCATTGTTTTTCAAATGGAAATCATAAAGAGACTTCATAACGGGATCCTGTTATTCGCAAAGATAAATTAAGCTTTTTTCTTCTGGATGATAAACGTCGCCAGATTATTGATACTTCTCATATAAGAAGGATCGTCGCTTTCGTTAACTTTAATATCGAAAACTTTATCCAGCATGACCACGATTTCCGTTGCATCGACGGAATCCAGCTTTAAGCCATTGCCAAACAGGGCTGTATCATCATCAATTTGAGATTCATCGCGCTGAATATTTAAACGCTGAATAATCTCGGTTTTAATTGTCATCAGCACATCCTTGCGCTGGTCAATTTCATTTTTCATTGTTGTCATGGTATTAACTCTCTCAGGGGTTTACTTACTTTCGCGGTAATTAATAATGGTGCCGTGGCTGATTAATCGCTTCCCGACGTTCGCCGTCACGGAATAGTGCTTAAAGCCATGAGCATCAGAAAATGCCAGCTTGCTGGTGACTTCAATCGAGTCGCCAGGGTAGGCAATGTCTTTAAATTTCAAATTCTGGGCAGCCAGTACCCCGCGCACCTGCGCGCGGCGGGTGCGGATGATCTCCCGCATCTCATCACGCGTGATGAGCGCATGGATATCGCGTAACGATTTGAGTTCACCGCCGTACGTCTCGCTGTAGATATCGCAGATATCGGTGAGGAACGAGAGGTACTCACTGGCCTGACCAAAGATTTCAGAAATAATCACCCCGGGCATGATCGGATCGTCCGGGAAGTGCCCGAGCAGATAAGGCTCGTTATAGGTGATGTGCTTCGTCACCTTCACAAAGCCATTTTCGCCGTATTTGAAGTCATCAATTCTGTCGACCATCAGCAGCGGCTGACGCCAGCCGCCCATTTCCAGAAAGATCTTCGAGGGGATAACGTATTTAGACATAACTCACCGCATCACCAGGCCGCCATCGATAACGATGGTTTGACCCACAATGTAACTGGATGCCGTCGAGCCCAAATAGACGACGGTATTGGCCACCTCGTCACATTTGCCCAGACGACGCAGCGGAATAGAGGCGGTCACGCCGCGCACCACCGTGCGGGAGACTTTCTTCACCATTTTGGATTCAATCATCCCCGGCGCGATGGCGTTGACGCGCACGCCGTACGGTGCCAGCTCGGCAGCCAGCGTACGGGTGAAGCCCAGAATCGCCCCTTTAGACGCGCTGTAGTTCGCCTGCCCCACGCTTGGGATAATGGCCGCAATGGACGCGACGTTGATGATGGCCGGGTTTTCTGAAGAACGCAGCAGCATTAACGCCTCTTTGGTCAGGCGGAAAATACTGAACAGGTTGGTGTCCACCACCTGGCTGAAATCATCAAAGCTCATTGAGGCAAAGAGGCTGTCTTTCACAATACCGGCATTGTTCACCAGCACATCCAGCTTGCCGACGGCTTCCGTCAGGTGAGAACAGAGTGCAGAAACGCTCTGCGGATCGGCGAGATCGCACTGAATAATAGACAGCTTGCTGCCCGCCGGATGCGTCTCTTTCAGCTCCGTTAACTGCGTAGCATTTGATTTATACAGCGCGTAAACATCGCAGCCCTGATCGAGAAACTTCGCGCAGATCGCCAGACCAATATCTCCGCTCGCTCCGGTGACCAGAACCGTCTTTTCCTTAAGATCGTTATATTGATACATAATATTCACAAATAGTTAGGTTAATAAAGTATGACAACGGCAGTCGCATAATTCTGACAATGCGAAATACTGAGCGAGGCATTCTCGAGCTGCTTTTCGACAAGCATCTCTTTTACTCGCCCGGAAAAAATAAAATGGGGGCACCCCAATTCGTCATGGCCAATTTCGATATCCTTAAAGGTGATCCCGTCGCGATATCCACAGCCGAGCGCTTTGACGACCGCCTCTTTTGCCGCCCAAAATCCCGAGGCTCGTTCATAATTCGGGTCTTCGCGGTTAATTTTTATATTTTCCTGTTGGGTAAAGACGCGATGTAAAAAATCGGTTTGCCAGTTTTTTATCGCCCGCTCTATTCGCGAAACTTCCACGATGTCCGTGCCGATACGCATTTTTCGTACTTCCCTGTTCAGAGCTGATAAGAAACATTCAGATTAAAATTAAATTTATTCACGTCCATGCTGCCCGGGTATTTTACCGGCATGGAGATTGACGAATCGTACGCCAGGCTTTTGACGTTACCTTGAATACCTATTGTGCTGCCGATGATAATCTCTTCGCCGTAGAGGCTGTCCCGTCTTATATGGCCTGCGTCGACACCCAAATAGTAGTTAGCGTCTATGCCCCGCACCGGACGATAAACGGTATTTTGCAGGTAGTATCCGCTGTTCCCGGTGAGGCCCACGCTGTTTTCAAACCCGCGCACGCTCCACCGGTCGCCCATTGTCATTTGGTCCTGCAGCGTCAGCTCGCGCGGCGCGTATTGCGCCAAAAAAAAAGCGTTATACACATTGCCGCCGAGCTGGCGGGTATAGTTGCTTTCAACATTAATAAGCTGGCTAACAGGGCTGACGTTGCCATAGATCATATCGGGCGTATGTTCCGCCCCGAACCAGCTCAGGAATCGCTGCCAGGAGAGCGACGAATCCCAGTGAGCATTCACTAACTGCTGCTTATAGTTAACGCCAACCTTGACGTTATCCATATCGCGCTTCTGCAAGACCAGCTCTTCCCCCTCCACCGTATAGCCAGATTTCCGGCGTATCAGCTCGGCGCTGCCGCTCACCTTGTGGGTTTTGTCCCGGTAGAGCATGCGTGATGCTTTGAGGTTTGCGTAATCACTTTTCCCCGCATAGTCCACGGTGGTGTAGAAAAGCGGTAGGGTCTGACGCGACTTGCTGGTGCTGTAGAACAGAGAATAGTTCCAGTAGCCTACCGGCAGCGCGTAGTAACCACTCACACTTTCATAGCGGCCATTGGTGCTTTTTGTTCCCGCGAGATAAAACAGGTCGCTGAAGCGGGCAGTGTTGTACAGGTAACCCACTGCAGAGGTCAGATACTGCCCCGTTTCTTTCACACCCCAGTTGTTATAGCTCGCCCGCACGCTCCAGTTTTTTTCACGGTTCGTGTTGATGTGAATCGTGCTATATCCCTGCTTTGTGCACGGTTCGATGTTGATTTTGACGTCAACACCCGGCTCCTGCTGGAGGTTTTCCAGCCCCTGCTCAATATCGCGAATATTCAGGATGTCTTCTTTCGCAAAAGGCAGCATCAGCGGATTAATGTCGTTACTGTCGACAATAATCTTTTCAATTTTCCCTGCACTCACGTCAAGCTTCAGCGTGCCGGACGCAATGTTTTGCGTTGGGATCGTAATACGGGTGGTGATGTAACCCGCATCGATATAAAAATCTTGCAGCGCCGCGGCAATTTTCACCACGCCAATACTGCCTACACAGCGGCCGAGGATCTCTTTTTTGATTGCCCTGTCGGTCTTACGCTGAAGAAAATCATTTTCAAGAACCAGAGACCTAATCGTGAAGCAGTTCTCTTCTTGCGGTAAATCATTCAGCCTGAATACTTTACGTTCGGTACTGGAATAAACGTCCTGCCGGTATACCTTTTGTTCTTTGAAAGTATTCAAATCGGCATTTTGCTGCTGTTTAATCAGGTTATTAATACCCTCTTCCGCGAAGGCATGAAAACTTAACAGCAACAATAAGGGTAAAAATTTAAATCGCGATTTCATTAACTTTCTCAGAAAAAAAGGCAGCAGGGTCTCGTTCTGACTTTGCGCTATCAGGCGATAGCTGCTGCCTTGTGTTACACCTTACAAATTACATACCTACAACGTCGCCGGTATTGGTCACTTTATTTGCATTAAGTTCCATACCAGACAGGCCGCCAAATACGGCGTTGCTACCGCTGTTAGTCAAGTTGTTGACGGTGACACCGGCAACACCATAACTCACCATATTCAGGTAGTTATAAATATTGCCCGCTGTTTTCACCAGCAGGGTATAATCACTCACGATATTACCGCGGTTATTAATGTCGGTACCGGCATTAATCGCGATATTCTGCGCAAGGATATTGCTGTTGGCGTTATTGGTCACATGACGCTGAGTATCAATTTTCGCGCTGGTCACACCCACGATGTCTTTAAAGTTCTCAACACCGTTCAGGGCATTAATTGCCAGTGCGTTACCTGAAGAGATGGCATTGCGGTTAGTCAGTGCACCTTTCAGGATATTGAAGTTCAGATCGCCTTTACCGCTGATCCAGCCGTAGTTGGTCACGCTGTTATCAACAGTCAGATTAACGTTCTTGTCTGATGCGATAACGCCGGTGGCCGTGTTGTTCTCCATGCTGCCATCGCTGTAGTTGCTCAGCGAACCTGCGGTCACGTCCAGGTTGCCCGCGCTGTAGGTGGTAGCATAGTTGTTATAGAACGTACCCGCTGCTTTGATAACAGCATCTGCACCGCTTACCAGCATCGCACGGGTGTTATCCAGCGTCCCTTTGGACAGCACGCTCAGCGCACCTTCATCCGCGATGATGCTGCTGTTGTTGTTGTAGACGTTCTGACCGGAAAGCGACACGCCTTCACGACCAATCATGCCGCCAACATCGCCCGTCACGCCGAAGGTTTCGCCATGATTACGAACAAAGTTGTTACCGTCACGGTTTTCAATATTCCCTGCCGCGTTAACGGAGAGCTTATTGTCCGCCACGATCATTGCGGTGTTGTTGTACACAGTGCCTTTTGCATCGACGGTAACGTTCTTACCTGCGATCAGACCATTGTTGTTATCAACGGTGTTGGCCGCCAGCTTGATGTTACCCGCCTGCGAAAGAACTGAACCACGGTTGCTGTCGAAATTACCTGTCAGCGCCAGATCGATATTGCCGTTTGCTGCAACCCGACCGTAATCGTTATTCAGTCGGTTCGCTTTCAGGGCAATGTCGCTACCGGACAGGATCTGACCGTAGTAGTTATCAACCGTTCCACCTGCAGTGATAGTCACGTCGCCAGCCTCAGAGCTGATTTCACCGCGGCTGTTATTCACGTTCCCGGCGGCAGTCAGCGTTAAATCACCGACCGCTTTGATTTTGCGCGAGTTGTTATCAATGGTATTGGCACTTAAGGTCGCGTCACCATAGCTGATCATATTCAGATCGTTATAGATATTGCCTTTCGCGCTCATTGCCAGGCTGCTGTCAGCAACGATGTTCCCGCGGTTATTGATGTCATAACCCGCTGTGATCGTAACCTTATCGCCAACCATGTTGCTGTTGGAGCTGTTGGTCACGCCACGCTGGGAATTCACCACCAGATTCTCGCCAGCGGCGATATCTTTCAGGTTTTCGATACCGGTCAGCGCGGATACCGTCAGTGATTTCTCAGCAGAAACGGTATTACGGTTGGTGAAAGAGCCGTTCAGAATGTTGACGATGGCATCGCCCAGGCTGCTGATCCAACCATAGTTGGTCAGGCTGCCCTTCAGATTCATGGTCAGGTTCTTATCCGCCGCAATCACGCCCGTTGCATTGTTGTCTTCGAGCGCGCCGTCGCTGTAGTTGCTCAGGCTGTTGGCATCAATAGCCATGTTGCCCGCACTGTAGAGGGTGGAGTAGTTATTGTTCAGCGAACCGCCAACCTTGATGTTTGCATCCCCTCCGCTCACCAGCAGTGCGCGGGAGTTATCCACGTTGCCTTTTGCCAGCAGGGTCAGTGGGCCATCTTCAGCAACAATACGGCTCTGGTTGTTGTAGATGTAATTCCCGGAGAGCGAAACGCCTTCTTTACCGACCATACCGCCGTTCTGCTGCGGCATACCGAAGTAGGTGCCGAATGCTGAACCGAAATCGGTACCGTAGCGGTTTTCGATGTTATCGCCCGCAGTGACGCTTAATACTTTGCTTGCAACGATGAACGCCGTGTTGTTGTTCACGCCTGCGTTGGCATTAATGGAGACGTTTTGTCCCATAATGAAGCCGCCGCGGTTGTTCAGGGCATTGGATGCCAGAGCAACATCGCCCTCTTCAGAGCTGTAAACGCCGATGTAGTTCGTGATGTTGCCACCCACCGCAACGCTAACGCCGGTTTTACCCGCCACGCCGCCGTTGTCGTTACGCATAGAGGCCGCTTTGGCGATCACTTTGCTGGTGGAGTTCAGCTTGCCGGAGTAGTTATCAATAGCGCCGGCGCTTTCCAGGGAGATATCGCCATTCGACGCCATCTGCCCACCGTTGTTATTGATGCTGTTCGCCGCAATCTGTACGCCCTTCTCGGCGATAATGCCTAAAGAGTCATCGCTGGCGGTATCGGCCGTTTTGGTCGAGCCGTTGTTGACCGCACCTTTGGCTGCGATTTTCGTGAAACCGCCTGCGGAACGGATCATACCTCTGTTGTTGTCGACGTTGCCGCCGCTGACAACGTTCACATCACCCAGGGAGTCAACCAAACCGCTGTTGTTGTTCACCGCGGCAGACTCAAGGCCAACGTATCCGCCCTTAATCTGACCGTTGCTGTTGTTCAGCGTACCGGTTTTTAACGCCACGATACCGGCTTCAATCCCAACCGCATTGCCTTTACCGTAGTTGGTTAAGGTATTGCCGTTGGTGTCGGCCGCCAGCATACCCGCCGCCGCCATTTTGCCGTTGGTGTTGTCGACAGCGCCGCTGTTGACATAGAGGTCAGCCATCGTCGAGATGTTGCCCGAACGGCTGTTGTTGAGACTGTTTTTGTTGGTGTCCAGCGCGATGGTGCCGACGGAGGTAATATCCCCGGTGGTGTTGCTCAGTGCGCCATTGGTTTTGATATTGATCTGACCAGAGGACTCAATGCGTGCATTGTTGTTCAGCAGCTGGCCGTTGGCGTCAATATTGACCCCATTGAGACCACCCGCAATAACGCCCTGGTTACGGACGCCGACACCGCTTTCGGTGCTGACGAGGTTAATCTTATTGGCGTACATACCGCCCAGCGCAGCAACGTCAATGCTATTGGCATTACGCGTACCGGCAGCGGTTACCGACCCGGTCACCTGGCCTGCTGCGTTAACGTAGTTATTGCCCGCCACAACGTTCAGCTCGTTAGCGGTGACTTTATCCGTCACAACGACATTACGAGACAGAATTTCAGTTGGGCTGGAGTTATTCAGTTTACCCAGGGTAATGGTGCCACCGTTGACGGAGTAACCCGCCAGCTGGTCATTCTGAATATCCGGCGTACCGGTCGTCAGGGTCAATTTACTGGTGTTAATTGAACCACCACCGTTAACGGTAATACCGTTCGGGTTGGCGATAATTAAATCTGCCTTATCACCTGCGACTTCCATCATGCCGTTAATAGCAGAGGCATTTTTCGAGGTCACTTCGTTCAGAATAACTTTCGCTGAGCCGGAGGTCAGGTTGCTGTTACCCTGAATCTGGCCTGCCAGAACGGTATTCGATCCTGCAGCACTGTTATTGAAGATCAGACCGTTCTTGTCCACGTTTAACTTGTCATACACATTATGCGAAAGCCCCTTATCGTTGGCTTTGTTAATGTTAATGACAGGCACGTTTCCAGCAGAAGCAACGATACCGTTCTTCATGCTGATCTCTGCTGTGTGCGCAACAAATGGCAGAGCGAGCAGAACCGAAGCGGCAACAGGGTGCCACTTAAGCTCTAATTGAAAGACATTATTCTTTTTACTTTTCATTATTACCTACTCTTTATTACGGAATCATTACATTCTTTTAGAAATATAACTTCGCCACTCTAAATAATTACTTCACATCCTATGATGATTGACCTCCTGTGGTTTCCTTCCATTTCATTAATTAGAATTTAAGAGCATAGAATTGAGGCTAATTCTGTCATTTTTGATCTGAATTGGCATTCAGACTGCACCACATATATGGAACTTTTGATTAGGAACAAGTCATCCAATATTCGGAATTTTATACATCCCGGATAGTGTTGACCTGTTCCGTTACTAGATTTTATTCCTGATAGGAATAGTCGCCGTAGGTGTAAGGTTCAGCGGCGCGCTTCTCTACGCCGTTAAATATGGTGCCCTGGATGGCGATGCCATTTTGATCGAAGCGGCGCAGCCCTGCCTCCACCTCTTTCAGGGAGTTCTGCTCAAAGCGCACCACCATCAGGGATGTTGATGCATATCGGCCAACAATGGACGCATCCGTCACGCTCAGGATCGGCGGGGTATCAATGATAATCACGTCATATTGCGTTGAGCACGACGTGAGCAGCGTCTTGAATTTCTCAGACATAAAAAGCTCAGCAGGATTATTGGTCATTCGTCCGCGACCAATAAAATCCACTTCCGGGTATTCCGTGTGCTGAATAACAGTCGAAATATTAACGTCCTGAGATAAATAATCCGCAAGCCCTGCCCCATTTTCTGCCGCAGAGAAAACACGGTGCAAATACCCTCGTCGTAAATCGCAGTCGATCAACAAGACCCGCGTACCCGCCTGCGCCATCAGTACGGCGAGGTTAGAACTCACGAAAGATTTACCGACCCCGGGCGACGTCCCGGAGATCATTAATATTTTGTTGTCCGATTTCAGCATCGCAAAATGGAGGCTGGTACGCAGCCCCCTTAACGCTTCGACCGCCAGCGACGTTGGCGTCGATTTCGCCAGCAGCTCGTCAGACTGGTAAGTCGGAATGGCGCGGCACCGCCTGCGCTTCGTTAACTCAGGCGCCAGGGGAACAACGGCGAGGACAGGAATGCCACGTTTCTCCAGCTCAGCAGGTTGCCGGATCCCTTTTATCAGCATGTTGCGAACGAGGATGACCCCGGAGGAAAAGAGGAACCCCATTAAGGCTGATAAGAGAACAATCAATATTTTTTTCGGTTTCACCGGTTTCTGCTGCGTGACCGCATGGTCAATAATACGCACATTCCCCAGGGTACTGGCCTTACTGATATTAAGCTCGTGCTGTTTATTCAGCAAAATCATATAAATATCGTTACCCATCTGGACGTCGCGGGTCATGCTTAAAATTTCTTGCTGGGTGCTGGGCATCGCGCTAATACGCTGGTTCAGCTTTTCTTTTTCCGCAACCAGAATGGCTTTTTTCTCAGACAACGCTTTATAGGCCGGGTGCGTACGCTTATACAGCTTGGAAATTTCCGCCTCTTTAAAGGTCAGTTCATTAAGCTGCGTATCAATAGAGACGACGTTATCCAGAATGAATTTAGCTTCTAATGACAGGTCAACGGACTCATTATTCTTTCTGAATTCATTCAGTTTACTCTCGGCGTTAACCAGATTGCTTTTGATCTGCAACAGCTGCTTATTTAAAAACGCCAGGCTTTTGCTTGCCTCTGCCGATTTGCGCTCAACGTCCTGCGCCAAATAGTTCTGAGCAATACTGTCCAGGATCTGGCTGATCGTCACCGGGTCGGGGCCGATCATGCTCAGGTGCAGCATGCCATTCCCCCCCGACTTGGTATCAATGGAGACGCGCTCTTTGAGCTCTTCAATGACCGAATGCTCATTGCGCTTCGTCACAATGAAGGCGGTGTTTTCTGTGAGTTTGGCTTTCTCGATCAGAAGCTCAATACCGCTGGCCTGAACAGGTACACCCACTTTACCTTTCACGACGGCATCCCCCACGTGCAGGGCGAAGTCTCCAGAAACCGCGATGTCCAGATTCAGCGGAGTATTCATCCATTTATCCGGTACGGACAAATAGGCAATATCGAGCGTCGCCGGTTCATGACCCAACAGACGCTGCAGAGTGGCATTCGCAACAGGATAGGTTTTTTCTCTTGCGACAATATCCAGCTTCAAATCCCGTACCGTTTTACCCATCACTAAACGTGATTTGAGTAACGACACCTCGGATTCAGAACTGACTCCGGAGCCTTCCGGGAGCATGGTAGACAGCTTGTTTAAAATACTTAAGGAGGAATTCTTCTCAACCTGAATTAACGCATCGCTCTTGTAAATCGGCGTCGAGATGTTAGCAATAATAATCCCCATAATGATAAACAGAATGGTCGTCGCCGCTATCCAGACTTTGCTGTAAAACAGCACTTTAAGGATTTGAACAATATCAATGTCCTCCTCCCGCTGAACAGGATCGGGAGGGGGATTGCTAACGTGTTTGTTATACATACTCTAATCAGCCTTGATTATTTAACCTGCTGGAAAACCTTGACCCATTCTTCGGCAGCGGAAAAAAGTTGTTTGAAAATGATGTCGGATATTTCTGCTCCCCGGCGATAAGGATCTGAAATTTCCAGTTGCTGGAGCCAATATCCGAATAAAAAGGTCTTACCCCGGGCTTCCATCGCCAGTTGTGTAACCGCTTCAATATGATGCTTATCCATGGTCAGGATCAGATCGTATTCGCGGCACATAGCAGGCGTAAGCTGTCGGGCAAGATGGCCCTCTAAAGAAAAACCCTGTTTGCTGGCAGACTGCCGCATGACGGGATCCGCCGGTTCCCCTGTTAACGCGGAAATACCGGCAGAGTCCACCCTCATGCCGGGTAAGCGCGAACGCAAAATCCGTTCCCCCGCCGGGGAACGACAGATATTGCCGGTGCAGACGACCAGGATGGAGGTATATCGCCCATACACGATCAGTTACCCCAGTTTCTGACAAAGCGCGTGGTTTCCGTCAGGCTGTAGATACCATTAATGGTTGGCATTAACTGGTTAATCACCCTGTTCCAGCGTGCAACCGGCGCCGTCGTGACATAGACAATATCGTATGGCTTAAGCTTAAATTCCGTGCCTAATACCAGCGCAGTGGCATCACGCGCGTCGAGCTGATAAATAGCCGCTTGTTTCCCCGCTTCTGCATCAGGTTTTGCCTCAGAGCGAATAACAAATATGCCGCTGGCATCGCTTGTCATTTGATTGATCCCTTCCGCATTCCCCAGCGCTTCTGTCAGCGTCATGCCGGAACGATCCATTTTCATGGTGGTTTGCTTGACGACATCCCCCATCACAAAGACTTTTAAATCGTCATTGCGCGGGATATAGAGAATATCGCCAGGGTAGAGCAGTTTATTTTGCTGCAAATCCCCGTATTGCATGAGCGCCTGCAGGGAGACCTTCGACTTCTTACCGCCCTGGGTTAATACCACATTGCCCCAGTCTGCATTCTCGGTCAGCCCGCCCGCCTGGTTTACCGCATCAATAATGGTCAGCGGCACGTTGGTGATAGGCTGTTGGCCGGATTGATTCACCTCGCCGGAGACCGTCACTTTTTGCGAGCGGAATGCGGCGATCCCCACATCGACCTGCGGGGATTCAATATATTTAGCCAGATGCTCGGTGATCATCTCCCTCACTTCGGTGACCGTTTTGTCCTTCACGGCAATTTTGCCGATGTAAGGATAAAAAATGGTCCCGTCTGAATGCACCCAGTTGCCGGTGTCGCTGGCGCTGCGATACTGGCCTGACGGCGTGGTGAGCTCCGGGTGTTCCCACACCGTCACCATAATGATATCGCCCACGCCAATACGGTACTCATACGCGTCCAGACGCTTGTTCAGCTCGGCATTACCCTGCGCAACCATCACGTTTTCCCGTAACCGCTCGATCAGGGCTGGCGTAACGGGATACACATTGATATCGACGTCGTTGAGCGTTTTATCATCCTGTGCCTGAACAATGTTTTTCCCGGACGTATCAATATGGCTGCCCGGTGCAATCTGGCAGCCTGCAAGCAAAATAATAGAGGTTAAAATAAACAGAACTGAAATTTTCTTCATGCTTTTCTCAATGTCACCTCTGAACAATGACATTCCCTTTTTAATTTTCCATTACACAAAACGTCGCTAACGAGGAGTAATACACGTGAATCGTAACTGTTGAAATTATAACGCTCCCCGTTTTATCTGTCCTGCATACGTGGAATATTCCTGGTTGAAAACCTCGCATTCTTACATTAATGTCTAAAAGCAAAACCGTGCGACTCAGGTAAACAATTCCCATTTAGTGAGGGAGTCTTCTCAATCAAGCGTTTATTTATATCGTGTAGAATATAAATATATTCATACCGTAATACCTGTCTGTCGGTATGCAAAGATTACGAAGATGGACTTTTTTCCATTTTATAGCCTAAATAATTCGAGTTGCATGAAGGCGGCGACGCAGCGAATCCCCAGGAGCGTACATAAGTACGTGACTGGGGTGAGCGAGGACAGCCAACGCACAGGCAACTTGAAGTATGACGGGTATAGTTCACTAAAGGAATACCCATGGATACCTCCAGAGTTATTTTATCCCGATGTAACTTCAGTAACATCGGCCTGAGTCACTTGCTATCCGGTACATTCAGTAAAGAGAAAATTATCTCGTTTGATGACCAAAGAAACTTGTTTGCCTGGGCGAAGGAGATCAGGAGAGGGTCTTTTTATACGTTGTACCTGGTTTTACCTGATTCCATATACAGCAATATTGTTTATTTCCACTGGTTGATTTCCCTACGTAGAAAAACAAATAACGCAGCCATTTCAGAAATCATTATTGCTTATCACTCGGACATTTTTCCGGAGCTGTTTTCCTGCATTTGCTCCCATTACAAGCATCGCCTTGTGAATATCAACAATCTCACGAACGATGAGATCATAAAAAAAATGCATACGCAGCGCCACCCAAGCAAAAACAAGATTATCAAGAAATACATCGAACTGACGCATATGGAGTTCTCTGTGTTAAAGCTGATGATTGCGGGTTATTCCATTGATGATATCAGTATCGTGCACAACATTAAGCCCAAAACCACCTATACGTACACCAACAACATAATGAAACAGCTGGGCTTTAACTCTTTAAAGAAAATATATTCCTGCGGCGAGATCATTAAAGCGTCAATTGAGCATGAGATAATCAGAGAAAAGAAAAAGCAGTACACCAATGCGAAGATCAACACCCACGAACCACAGTTTGCATGACACCTCGTTTTTCAGAACCTTTCTCTTTGATATACCACTAAAAAAAATACGGATAGCATCTCTGCGATCCGTATTTTAGTCATACACGCGGCTTAGTGGCTTTTCACTAAAATTTCCACACGACGGCTGTTAACGTTACAGCCTGCCGCCTGCTGGCTGGCATTTGTACCGCAGCCTTCAGCGCTCTGCGCCACGCCCTGACCAACGGTGTTGTTGATCATCTCTGGCTTGATTCCTTTCTCGATCAGCAACGAACGAACGGTATTCGCACGTGCTTCAGACAGACGCTGGTTGGCCTCACGGCTACCAATCGCATCGGTATAGCCCACGATCTGGATCTCACGAACGTTATTCGCCTGACGGATAAACTTCACCACGTCATCCAGCTTCTTACGAGATTCGGCAAAAATTCCCGCTGAGTTGCTCGCCGCAAAGCGGAACAGCACCTGTTCCTGAATGAGCACTACGCCGGTGTTATTCACGTAATCACAGGGTTTGACCTGAGATGCACGGTTAATAATTTTGGTCTGCTTGTGCATATTTTTCAGAAGCGTTTCCGCACGCGAACGTTCCTCCAGCGCCGCTGTATTGCCCGCAGTGCCCGGATTAACCTGAATAAAATAGGTCTGTGCGCTTTCGGTGCTCAACTGCTGCTGAGGGTTTTGCTTGCCCTGATACGTCGGGTGATCGTTAAAGAATGACTCCACCGTGTGCGCGCCCGGTGCCGCACACAGGACGGTAAACTGTCCTGGTAACAACACGGACTGCAGCTCGCGGTCAACATAGACCGCTGCAGGAACTGTGCCCTGTGGGTAATAGACGACAACCTGTGCCAGCTCAGGCGTCACGCCCGCCACCGGACGATAAGGTTGCGGTGCCGTATTTTTTGGCGTCGGTTTGATCACTACCGGTAAATCAATGGCCTTTTCCACTTTTTCAGCTGAATAAGCGGGGTTGGCCATAAATGCACTTAATGCAGCAGCGACACAGAACGCCAGGTTTAT
Organism: Enterobacter sp. B79-1; assembly: GCF_057444735.1. Lineage (NCBI taxonomy): Bacteria > Pseudomonadati > Pseudomonadota > Gammaproteobacteria > Enterobacterales > Enterobacteriaceae > Enterobacter > Enterobacter sp. B79-1. Next base: position 7,573 of record NZ_JBYAZJ010000007.1, on the reverse strand, counting down.
TTTTTTAAAATTCCGAGGGGTTATTTTCATTTTCAAATTCCTGATTCACCCAGTGATTGATCGTATTACTTCAGATATGCGCAGAAAGCCCGCCATCCGAAGATGGCGGGTTTTACTGGGTTACATCATTATTTGGTTATTCTGCAGCAGCGTAACCAGATCGGTTTGAACGTCAGCCAGTGTGACAACCTGCGTAAAGCCATGTTGTCCGCCCTGACCGTCACGGTCGATACTGATCACGGTATCGCTTCCGACAACCTCCACCTTGACGTAATCAAGCACGCCGCGAGAGGAGTAATCCAGCTCCAGTTTTCCATCGTCCTCGAAGAAGGAGACAGAGCCCTTGTAGTCAAGCAGCTCGCTCATATCGAGCAGATCTGCATCACTGTCTTTCACCAGATTACCCACCTTGAAGCCGTGGATCGTGTCGTGGCCGTTGCCGCCGGTACCGTCGTTGGTCATTCCTGCCAGCACCTTGTACATCAGCGTGTCGTTACCGCCGTTGACCAGGTAGAAGGCATCATTGCCACCACGACCTTCGAACAGGTTGTTCGCGGAGTTATCCGTGAAGGTATCCTGCTGGTTTGACCCGACCAGTCCCTCAATGCTGAGGAGCTTATCGGTGCCGTTACCGGTTGCAGTACCTGTCCACAGGTTGGCGTTAACCGCACTGGTAGAACGGCTGTAGTCAACCACATCCATACCCGCAGTTTCACTCCAGACTGGCTTGCCGCTCACAATCTGGTTCCAGCCGCCGCCACCGTTGTAGGTGTCGTTACCCGCCGAACCGAAGAAGGTGTCGTTATAGCCCGTACCCACGATCCCGCTGTTGCCAGTGGTGTTGTTCGCGGCGCTGCCGCTTTCCGCCGTCAGCACGTAGGAGTCGTGGGCTTTACCTGTTGTCAGGCCACCCCAGTTCTCATTCACCGTACCGTTGGTGTAACCGCCAATGCTGCCCGTTGCGCCAACGTGATCCGCTTTACCGTCGGTAATACGCAGCATCTGCACGGAGTAAACTTCGTTCGGATCCAGTCCGAAGAAGCTCACCAGACCCATGCTGTTGCTGGAGCCGGAGGACTGCGGGTTAATCAGCTGGGTAGCGACAAGCTCGCCCGCCGAGTTATAGAGCTTCACGGTGTTGCTGTAGAAGGTATTGATGCCGTTACCGTCAACAATACGGATCTGCAGGCTGGTGCCGTCCGCCGCGATATTGGTGTTTTTCACCAGCATCGTGCGTCCCGCATCGTCTCTTGCCACCACATCAGCGTCCGCACCCGAACGGTACAGCACCAGGTCCATCGAACCGTCCCAGTCGTAGTCAAGCGCCACGGCACCGGTCATGTTGTTGAACGTCGTGCTACCCGTCAGGCTAACCTTATTGGTCCCCCAGTTGTTGCTGCCGGTATTGGTATACAGCATCGGCGAGCCTGTCACGCCAGAGCGCGGCACTTCGATGATGTCCATCTTACCGTCGTGGTTCCAGTCCACTGCCAGCGACGTACCGCCATCAACGTTATCGCCAAACCACTGCGCCTGACCGTCGGTTGCATTGAGCTTGCCGGTACCATCGTTGAGATAGATACGGCTCTCGTCGCTGTTAGAACTGCCCTTCGAACCACGGCTCAGGAACAGATCCAACCAACCGTCGTTGTTGTAATCCGCATAGGTCATGGAGATAGACAAGTTACCGTAGTCTTCATGGCCATCGTCACGGAACACGTTCGCGTAGTAGCCGACTTCACCGAAGTTGGTCTTCGACGTTCCGGTAGTCTGGTTATACAAGATCCCCAGACCGCGTGAGTTGTTACCAACGAAGCTGCCTGCGCCGTTGTAGTCGATATGTGCCGTAATATCTACGGTACCGTTATTATCGATATCCACAGCGCCCACTTCGTGCAGCACGCTCAACGCCGTTGGCAATGCCCCGCCTGGGTGTCCGTCAGAGAAGCCGGCGTTGTCCTCGTAACTCAGCGTACCCTGCTCATTCTTGATGAACGAGATGGAGTCCGCTTCCGAGTCGCCCAGCACAAAGTCCAGATAACCATCACCTTCACGGTCATAGGAAATCACGCCACCGAGGTGGTTCAGAGTGCCTTGATCCAGTGCCTTCGCAGAGTAACTACCATCGGCGTTCTGCAGCCAGTAGGCGGTACGACCCGCGTTACTATAGCTACTGATCTGAGACATTACGTCGGCATAACCATCGCGGTTGATGTCCGCAAAGGCTGCGGAGTTCACATAACGGCTGTACGACGTGCTATCTACGTTGTAACCCGCACCGTTGTCGGTGGACGGCTGTGCAAGGTACGTCGAATCGTAGTCTTCACGCGTGACGGAGTCGTACACTCGTCCGGCGTTAGCCGTTGTGCTTCCTGACGTGCCGCGGGCACTCTGGAAGAACGACCACAAACCGTCCTGGCTGATGGTGACCGCAGCGGCGTTCAGGCCACGGCTGTCCGCATCGGTTGTGCCACCCCAGGTCTGTTCAATCAGCGTACTACCACCACCTTCGGTGACGCCCGTGCTGGTGCTTGCGCTCATGCTTGAGCGGTTGCCCGCCTCGTCCCAGACCACAAAGGCCAGGTTATGCGCGCCCGCAGGCAGGGTCGTGTTCAGGCTCCAGGAGCCGTCCGCGTTCGCTTTCGCGAAGCCGATGATCTGATCCAGGCCTTCCTGATAGGTGCCGTTGCTGTTGACGTCGCTCACCAGAGAGACAATTGCCCCCGCTTCAACGCGACCATACTGACCGCTGGAGAAGGTGAACGAATCTCCCGTGCTGGTGTGCTGAGGCACATCCGGCGCCATCGTGATGGCATCAGGCGAATCCAGATCGATGACCACGTTGTAGCTATCCGCAAACTTCGTGTTCGTACCCGGGTTGCCCGCAACGTCAATCACCTGCAGCTTGAAGCTGTGGGTGGTGCTTGCCGTCGCTTCCGGCAGTTCATAGCTCCAGCTCTGGCCGTTAAGTGCCAGCGTTTTCCAGGTCTTTCCGTTATCCAGAGAGATCTGCAGATGTTCGCCAGCCTGCAGCGCCGCGCTCAGGTTACCGCTAAGGGTGACGGTACGGTCACGGGTGACCATGTCGCCGTTAGTCGCCGTTGCGGCATGGCTGAAGTGATCCCCGGTCGTCAGACCATGACTGGTATCGGTAGTCACTTTGGTTGTCGTTGACAGACCGTTCATGTCACTGCCGCCCGATGCCACCTGCAGCGCCTGAGAATCGGTGCTGCCGACGTTACCGGCGTTATCCACCACGCGAGCCTGAATGGTGTACGCGCCATCGTTCAGCGGCGTGCTCTGCATATCCACAGTCCAGGATGTGCCGGTTACCGTTGAAGCACGCGTCCAGGTCACACCGTTGTCGAGGCTAATCTCAACCCACTCGTCCGCCTGCAGGGCTTTGTTCAGCTCACCGTTAATCAACAGCGTGTTATCGCTGGTGATGAAGTCAGCGTCTGAAGCACCACGGTCTTCCGAGATCGAGCTGATGTTGATAACCGCGTCAGACACGGTGGTATCGACAACAATCGTCCAGGTGTTGCTTGGCGTACTGACGTTGCCTGCTGCATCCGTGGAGGTTGCAACCAGATTCCAGGTGCCTTCAGCCAGCTTGTTCGCGTCGCTGATTTGCAGCGTCCACTGACCCGTTGTGCTATCGGCCACGGCGGTACCCAGCAGAATGCGGGTTGTCGCATCCACCTGATGGTACACATTCACCGTGCTGCCCTTCTCTGCCGTACCGGTAATTTCCGGCGTGGTGTCGTTGGTCGGCTTGCCGTGAGCAACGGAACCCTGAACCGGATCCACATCGTCCAGCACGTTGGTAATAACCGGTGCGACAGGCGCAACCGTGTCCACAACCAGATCGAAGTCGATCGGCGTGAGCGGGTTATTCGACGGATCGGTCCCGGTGATGCGCAGGGTATGCGCGCCATCGCTCAGGCTACTCATCGGCGTGAATTCCCAGTTACCATTGGCATCCGCTTTCACGGTACCCAGCTGAACGCCACCGACATCGGTGATGATAATGGTGCTGCCTGCCGTCGCCTTACCGACCAGCTGTACCTGGCTATCGTTCGTGACTTCACCATCGCGAAGCACGCGAGAACCACCCGCTTCCTGGACATCATCCACCACCTGCAGCAGCTGCAGATAGCTTGCGCCCGTGGAGACGTTAACGGTGATATCGTCAACGATCGCACTGCTGTTACCCGCCGGATCCGTTACCTGAGTCGCGAACTGGTGTTCGCCATCAACCAGCGGCGTGGACGGGGTGAACTGCCAGCTACCGTCAGGGTTGGTGACGGTGACTGAACCGATCGCCTGGCCATTATCATAGATAGTGACCGTGCTGCCCTGCTCCGCTTTACCGGTGAAGGTCGGTTTGTTGTCGTCCGTGGTCATGCCCTCGGTCAACTGACCTTTCCAGGCACCCTGATCGTCAGACACCTGCAGACCGGAAACCGGATTCGGTGCTGTTGAATCAATGGTTACCGTGAACGAACCGCTGCGATCGCTCTCCTGACCCGCGCTGTTGGTATTGGTCACCGTAAAGGTGTAGCTACCGTCAGCCAGTGCCGGAGATGGCGTGAAGCTCCAGGTGCCATCGCTGTTCAGCGTTGTTTTACCTACAACCTGACTGCCGTTGTAGATGGTGATCGTATCGCCCGCAGCACCGTCCGCAGTCCCGTTCAGGGTCGGCGTATCGTCTTTGGTCAACGCATTGTTGGCCAGGTTGATAACGGTTGTGCCGGTATCGTCCAGAACGTTAACGATCGCTGGTGCATCCGGGGTATCGGACATAATGACGTCATAGCTGTCAGCCGGTTTCGCCACGTTGCCAACCCGATCGGTTTCCGTCACGGTCAGTTTGTTGATGGAGTCACCGTACAGAGACTCAGATGGCGTCAGTTCCCATTTGCCGTTCTGATCAACCGTGGTGGTACCCAGTACCTTCGTGTTGCCGTCTTTATCGGTGGTGTAGACCGTAATGACGTTGCCCACTTCAGCACCAGAGCCGCGGATCACCGGACGTGAATCGTCCAGAACGCCGCCATCCGCAACAATCCCCTGAACGTTCCCCACGTTATCCGTGACGGAATCAATGGTCACTTTGCTCGCATCCGGCGCGGTGTAGTCGGTGGTCAGCACGAAGTCCGCAGACTTGTCGCTGACGTTTCCGGCTTTATCCGTCGCCGTCACATAGAAGGTGTTTTTCCCTTCTGGCAACTTACTGCCCGGCTTGAAGTTCCATGCGCCGCTGCTGTTCGCGGTGACTGAACCCAACAGCGTGCCATCAACGGAGTAGATGTTGACGGTGCTGTTCGCTTCGGCCGTACCGTGCAGGATTGGCTGTGGATCGTCAGTCACGTCGTTGCTGTTCAGGTCGTCCTTAACGGTACCCACCTGATCTTCCGCGTAATCAATGCTCGGACGATTCGGTGCTTTACTGTCAATTTCGAAGCTGAAGGTGCTGGAGGTATCCTCTTTACCGGTCAGATCTTTAGCGGTCGCCGTAATGTTATGTACGCCATCGCCCAGATCGCTGGTTGGAGTGAATGTCCAGTTACCGCTGGCATCTGCCGTCACGGTGCCCAGCACCACGCTGCCATCTTTGATGGTCACGATGCTGCCTGCTTTCGCCTTACCGATAATGTCCGGACGGGCATCGTCAGTCACGTCATTGGCCTTCAGTTCGCCAGTTACGGTGCCTTTATCGTCCATCACACGAACGATAGTGACCGGTACGCTGGAGGTATCAAGCGTGACGGTGACGCCAGCATTTTCTGCACCCAGGTTGCCCGCTGAATCTTCAGCGCGCGCGGTGAAGGTGTATTCCCCATCCGCCAGTGAACCGGTGGTGTAGGTCCAGTTACCGTTAGCGTCTGCCACCGCGGTGCCGTTTTCCTGACCGTTCACGTAGACGTGAACAACGCTGCCAGGCTCTGCTTTACCGCTGATGGTCGGCGTCGCATCGTCAGTGGTGTCGCCATTCGACAATACGCCAGTCTTCGGACCTTCGTTATCGCTAACGATGAAGCCAGTGACTTCACCCGGCGCGCTGGTATCCACCGTGACCGGGAATCCGCCGGTTTGCGGGCTCACCTGTCCGATGTCGTTAATGGCTTCCGCCACAAACGTATGAACACCGTCCGCCAGTTTCGGCGTGTTGAAGCTCCATTTGCCCTGGGCATCAGCCTGCGTTTCACCCAGTAAGGTGGTGCCGTTCGGGCCGCCGTAAATGCGAACCGTCACGTTGGCTTCCGCAGTACCGGTCAGAAGCAGGGTGTTGTCGTTGGTTGTCGCATCCTTCTGCAATGGACCGGTATGCGGCGCGACGTCATCTTCGACACTGCTCAGGGTCGGTGGCAGCGGCTGACCGCCTGCATCGATCTGAATAATGTATTCCGGTGAAGCCGCCGTGGTGTTACCCACGCTGTCGGTCTCTTTAACCGTCAGGTTATAGGTGCCGTCAGGCAGCGCCTTGGTGACCTGCAGTTCCCAGGTGCCGTCTGCCTGCACTTTGGCGGTGCCAATCACCTTGTCGCCGTTGTACACGGTGATGGTGTTGCCCGCTTCCGCGCCGGTGCCTTTGATCAGCGGCGTGTTATCGTCAGTCTTACCGCCTGACGTCACGGAGCCGGTCACAGAACCAAAGTCATCCACCACGTCAGTGATGCTCACTTTGCTTGCATCTGGTGCGGTGTAGTCCAGGTTCAGCACGAAATCGTCGGACGCTGCGCTGGTATTACCCGCCTTGTCCGTCGCCGTCACGTGGAAGCGGTGCTCGCCTTCCGGCAGTTTCGCCGTCGGTGAGAAGCTCCAGGTGCCGTCGGCCTTCGCCGTCACTTCGCCCAGCAGGCCGTTCTGATCGTAGATCTTCACGGTGCTGCCCGCTTCCGCCTTGCCGCTCAGGGTTGGCGTCGGGTCGTCGGTGCTGCTGCCGTCAGACAGGGTGCCCTGTACGGTGCCCACGTCGTCCAGCGCCGCGTCGATGGTCGGTTTCACCGGCGCATCGGTATCGATGGTCACGGTCCAGCTGCTGCTGCTTGACTCGTTGCCCATCGGATCCTTCGCCGTGGCGGTGAAGCTGTGCTCGCCGCGACCCAGATCCACGCTCGGCGTGAAGCTCCAGGTGCCGTCCGCGCCCGCGGTGGTGGTGCCCAGCACGTTGCTGCCGTCCATGATGGTTACGGTGCTGCCCGCCTTCGCCGTGCCGCTGATTTGCGGACGGGTATCGTCGGTAACCGCGTTCTGGGACAGGCTGCCGGTCACGCTGCCGACGTCATCGGTCACGCCGGTGATTTCCACCTTGCCCGGGACCACGTCAACGGTGATGACCACGTGCGACCCTTCCGGTCCGGTGTTGCCTGACGGATCGGTCACGGTGGTGGTCAGGTCATGCTCGCCGTTGGAGAGCGCCTGATCCGGGGTGAAGCTCCAGCTACCGTCCGGGTTCACCTTCGTGGAGCCGATAACCTGGCCGTTGTCGATGATGTTCACCGTGCTGCCCGGCTCGGCCTTGCCGCTCAGGGTCGGGGTGTTGTCATCGGTGGTGTCGCCGCTCACG
>NZ_JBYAZJ010000006.1:0-265034 GCF_057444735.1 Enterobacter sp. B79-1 | reverse complement strand
TGCCCACACAGATTGTCTGATAAATTGTTAAAGAGCAGTGCCGCTTCGCTTTTCGCAGCGGCGCGGGGTGTGCATATTACGCTTTCCCGCTTCAGAGTCAAGCGTTTATTTTCGCTTTTCTCTGCCGACCCGGCGGCGTGTGTGCCGTTGTTCCGTGTCAGTGGAGGCGCATTATAGGGAGTTATTCTGAGGTGACAAGAGGAAATTTAAAAAAAGTTTCTGTCCGTGCTTTTTTTCACCAATACCGGTGAAATCAAGCTACAAATTGTTCTATTTGATGTATCTGCAACCACAATCACACCCGAGGTGGCATACTTATCAGCATGAATCATTAAGGAATAAAAGCGATGCCCTTAAGCGCACAACAGCTGGCAGCCCAAAAAAACCTGTCATATGTACTGGCAGAGAAGCTGGCTCAGCTGATTTTAGCGGGTAAATATGCCCCGGGTAGCATCCTGCCGGGCGAAATTGAACTGGGAGAACAGTTTGGGGTTAGCCGCACAGCCGTTCGCGAAGCTGTAAAAACGTTAACGGCAAAAGGCATGGTGCTTCCGCGTCCGCGCATTGGCACGCGAGTGATGCCTCAGGCTAACTGGAACTTCCTCGATCAGGAGCTACTCTCCTGGTGGATGACTGAAGATAATTTCCATCAGGTTGTCGATCATTTTCTTGTGATGCGCAGCAGCCTCGAACCTCAGGCGTGTCTACTCGCCGCCACGCTCGGAACTGCCGAACAAAAAGCCCAGCTTAATACCTTAATGGCAGAGATGGCCTACCTAAAAAAACACTTTAACCGCGAACGCTGGGTTGAAGTCGACATGGCCTGGCATGAACATATTTATACGATGAGCGCCAACCCGTTCCTGACCTCCTTTGCTTCATTATTCCATTCGGTGTACCACACTTACTTTACCTCTATTACCCAGGATGAAGTGGTGAAGCTGGAGCTGCACCAGGCAATTGTAGACGCCATTCAGGAGAGCGACGGGCAGCGGGCCCTGAGCGCGTGTCAGACATTGCTGGCCGCACCCACCCACCAGCAGGTGACTAAATGACAAAGAAAAAAGCGCGCAGCATGGCCGGATTGCCGTGGATTGCAGCCATGGCGTTTTTTATGCAGGCACTGGATGCCACTATCCTTAACACCGCACTTCCCGCGATAGCCCAAAGCCTCAACCGTTCCCCACTGGCGATGCAGTCCGCTATCATCAGTTACACCCTGACGGTCGCGATGCTGATCCCCGTGAGCGGGTGGCTGGCTGACCGTTTCGGCACCCGTAAGATATTCATGCTGGCCGTGACGCTTTTCACGCTCGGCTCTCTGGCCTGCGCGCTCTCAACCTCCCTCACGGAGCTGGTTATCTTCCGCGTGCTTCAGGGGATCGGCGGCGCGATGATGATGCCCGTCGCGCGTCTGGCGTTATTGCGAGCCTATCCGCGCAGCGAATTACTCCCGGTGTTGAATTTCGTCACTATGCCAGGTCTTGTCGGCCCGATACTGGGTCCGGTACTCGGTGGGGTGTTTGTCACCTGGGCAAGCTGGCACTGGATCTTCCTGATTAATATTCCGATTGGTGTGGCGGGCCTGTTTTATGCCCGCAAGTATATGCCGGACTTCACCACGCCAAGACGCAGCTTCGACATGGGCGGCTTTTTCCTGTTTGGCCTGAGCCTGGTGCTGTTCTCCAGCGGGATGGAGCTGTTTGGCGAGAAGATCGTCGCGACGTGGATGGCACTCTCCGTTATCCTCGGCGGTATTCTGTTATTCCTTCTTTATATACGTCACGCGCGCCGTCACCCGACACCGTTAATCTCCCTGGGGCTCTTTAACACCCGAACGTTTTCCGTAGGGATAGCGGGCAACATTGCATCACGTCTGGGCACGGGTTGCGTACCGTTCCTGATGCCATTGATGCTGCAGGTCGGTTTCGGCTACCCGGCCCTGATTGCTGGTTGCATGATGGCGCCCACAGCGATGGGTTCGATCCTGGCAAAATCAACCGTCACGCAGGTGCTGCGCTGGTTTGGCTATCGTAAGACGCTGGTTGGGGTGACGGTGTTTATCGGGCTGATGATTGCGCAGTTCTCATTACAGTCCGCCGCGTTGCCGGTCTGGATGCTGATCCTGCCGCTGTTTGTGCTGGGCATGGCGATGTCGACGCAGTTCACGTCGATGAACACCATCACCCTCGCCGACCTGACTGACGAGAACGCCAGCAGCGGCAACAGCGTGCTGGCCGTCACACAGCAATTATCGATAAGTCTGGGCGTTGCCGTGAGTGCGGCGGTGCTGCGGTTTTATGAAGGTTTCGACAGCGCGAATACCGTTGAGCAGTTCCACTATACCTTTATTACCATGGGCGCACTCACCGTGGTGTCGGCGCTGGTCTTTATGCTGTTAAAACCGAAAGACGGCCGAAACCTGATTAAAGAGCGCCACAAAGAGAAAGCTAAACCGAACCGCGTTCCATCAGAACAGGAGTAAGCTGCAGACGTTGCTGCTGCAGCGAGGGCTGCGCCATACGGTGGATCAACACATCGATGGCCAGCTCGCCCAGTTCATCTTTTGGCTGATGGATCGTGGTCAGCGGCGGCGTCATGTAGCTGGCCAGTTCGATATCGTCGTAGCCAATCACCGCCATATCGTCCGGCACGCGTAGCCCCGCCTGATACAACGCCTGGTAGGCACCAAACGCCATCGCGTCATTACCAATAAACACCGCCTGCGGACGCGGGTTTTGCGCCAGCAGTTTCTGCATCGCCTCGAAACCGCCGTTGAACTCAAAATCACCGGTGATCCGATAGCCATCAGGAATGGCAAGCCCCGCCCGTTCCATGGCAGAGAGATACCCTTCCAGACGCAAACGCGCCGGAGTTTTATCCAGCGGCCCCGTAATACAGGCAATGCGAGTGTGTCCTTTATCAATCAGGTGCTGAGTCGCCATATCGCCGCCCAGCAGGGAGTTATCCTGAATCAGATCGCTGGTGCCGTCGAACGGTGCCCAGTCCATCATCACCGTTGGGATAGAAGGATAACGCTGGATGATCTCTTTCGAGGGCTGGTGCGTTTCGGTGCAAAGCAGCAGTAGCCCGTCGACGCGTTTTTGCATCAGCGTTTCCAGGTTGCGGTTCATGCGCTGCTCATCGCCTTCGGTATTGCACAGCACCAGGCTGTAGCCACGCTCGAAGCAGCTGCGCTCCACGCCGCGTACCAGTTCAGAGTAAAAAGGGTTGGTACTGGCGGTGATCAGCATACCGATGGTGCGCGTCTGGTTAAGTTTGAGGCTGCGCGCCAGCGCCGACGGCGCATAGTTGAGTTCTTTTATCGCCGCGTCGACTTTTTCCCGGATCGCCTCGCTGACGAAGCGATCGTTATTGATGACGTGAGAGACCGTCGAGGTAGAAACGCCCGCCATGCGGGCGACATCTTTCATTGTGGCCAAGCGTTACCCCTGCTGACTTAAAAATTCATCGATCTCTTTACGCCACGGAACGGAAGGCTGGGCCCCCTTACGCATCACCGCAATCGCGGCGGCGGCATGTGCGAAGCGGATGGCCTCATCCATTGCTCTCCCTTCCAGCAGCGCCGTCACCAGCGCACCGTTAAAGGTATCTCCCGCCGCAATGGTATCGATGGCTTTAACCTTAAAGCCCGGCACGCGGCGGCCTTCGCCATTGGCACTTACCCACACCCCGCGGCTACCAAGGGTGATAATCACGGTGCCGATGCCTTTATCATGCAGTGCACCCGCGGCTCGCGCAGCATCGTCATCATTTTCTACGCGGATGCCCGTCAGCTTTTCGGCTTCGGTTTCGTTCGGCGTAATGATGTCCACCAGCGCCAGCAGCTCGTCTGATAATACACGGGCTGGAGCCGGGTTAAGTACGACAGTGGTATGATTTTCATGTGCAATGTTGGCGGCAGCCAACACGCTTTCAACCGGTGACTCCAGCTGCATCAGCAGGGCGTCGGCTCCGCTAATGATTGCACGTTGCGCTTCTACACGCTCCGTTGTCAGCGCAGCGTTAGCGCCAGCATGAATACCGATGACATTCTCACCTTCCGCGTTGACGAAAATCAGCGCCACGCCAGTAGATTCCCCTTCGACTACGCTTACTGGCGAAACATCAATGTTGTCGCTCGCCAGCTGTTTGCGTACGCGCTCACCGGTATCGTCATCGCCGGTACAGGCAATAAACGCGATATTCGCCCCGCTGCGTCCTGCGGCGACGGCCTGGTTTGCGCCTTTACCGCCGAAGGCCACCTGGTACTGGTTACCCGTGACGGTTTCACCCGGTGTCGGGAAGGTTTCAAGGTTAAGAATGTGATCGGCATTGATACTGCCAAGGACGACGAGGTTGCCTGCGGTTTTCATGGTTGGGTTGTCCATCTGAGAGCGCCACCGGTGTTACCCGGTGGCGTATGCCACACTTTTCTTTATTGGTGTCCCTCAGGCAGCCAGCGACTGCCTGATTCGCCTTTTACTGCTTGATGACCAGCTTCAGGTCAACCGGGTATTTGGCCTGAACTTTTTCGCCCTTCAGCACTTTGTCGGCAGTTTCAACGCCAGTCGCGCCAATCTGCTCAGGCAGCTGAGCGATGGTCGCAGCCAGTTTGCCATCATTTACTGCTTTTTCACCATCCGGCGTGCCGTCAAATCCGACAACCATCACATCAGATTTACCTGCGGTCTGCAGGGCACGCAGCGCGCCCAACGCCATTTCGTCGTTCTGCGCGAATACAGCCTGCACGTCAGGATGCGCAGTCAGCAGGTTCTGCATAACGTTCAGACCTTTAGTACGGTCGAAGTCTGCCGGCTGGCTCGCCAGCACGTTGAATTTGTGTGCCGCCACAGCCTGCTGGAAGCCTTCACCACGCTCACGGGCTGCGGACGTACCGGCAATGCCCTGCAGTTCGATAACTTTCGCGCCTTCGCCGGCTTTCTTCGCGATGTAATCACCGGCGATTTTGCCGCCCAGCACGTTATCAGACGCAATGTGGCTCACTACTTCGCCTTTCGTTGCCTGACGGTCCAGAGTGATCACCGGAATTTTCGCCTGGTTTGCCATCTTCACGGCGTTACCTACGGCATCAGAATCAGTTGGGTTGATCAGCAAAATTTTGGTGCCACGGACGGTTAAGTCCTGAACGTTCGCCAGCTCTTTTGCCGGGTTGTTCTGTGAATCCAGCACCACCAGGTTGTAGCCCAGTTTGTCCGCTTCTTTCTGCGCGCCATCCTTCAGGGAGACGAAGAACGGGTTGTTCAGGGTAGAGACAACCAGCGCGATGGTATCTTTCGCCATGGCGTTAGCACTTACGGTTGCGCTCAGCGCGACAGCAGAAACCAGGGTAGCCAGTTTTTTCATGTTCATATCTAAGATGTCCTGTAGTGTCGTCAGTTACTGTTTTTTGTTGTCTACCAGTACCGCCAGCAAAATCACCACTGCCTTAACGATCATCTGGTAATAGGAGGAAACACCTAACAAATTCAAACCATTATTCAGGAAACCAAGAATCAGTGCGCCGATCAATGTCCCAACAATGCGACCTTTACCGCCCGCAAGACTCGTACCGCCCAGAACCACTGCCGCAATGGCATCCAGCTCATACCCCGTACCCGCCGTCGGCTGCGCAGAAGAGAGGCGCGCCACTTCGATGATGCCCGCCAGTGACGCCAGAAGACCGCACAGGGAGTAAACGATAATTTTGACTTTATTCACGCTGATACCGGACAGACGCGTTGCCGCTTCGTTACCGCCCAGCGCATAGATATAACGGCCCAGACGGGTGTGATGCAGCATGTACCACGCCGCCAGGAAGACGATAGCCATGATCCAGACCGGGGTAGGAACACCCAGCGGACGACCGATACCGAACCAGCCAAACAGATCGGCATTCTCGGTAAAGCCGGTATTCACCGGGCTGCCGTTGGTGTACACCATGGTCACACCGCGCAGCAGCAGCATCATCACCAGCGTGGCGATGAACGCCTGAACGCGGCCTTTTGCCACAATCACGCCGGTTACGGCACCAATCGCCGCGCCTGCCGCCAGGGCAGCGGCCACGGCCACCAGCGCGTTGACCTCAATTCCTACAATTGAAGCGGCGATCGCACCGGTGAGCGCCAGCAGGGAACCGACGGACAGATCGATACCCGAGGTCAAAATCACCAGCGTCATGCCGACCGCCATAATGGCGTTCACCGACGTCTGCTGCAGAATATTGAACAGGTTATTAACGGTGAAGAAATTCGGGCTCATGGTCGACACAATCGCGATCAGCACCAGCAGGGCAATCAGCGATTTTTGTTCCATCAGCCATGCCTTTGTGAAATAGCGGCGACCAGAGACAGCCTGGGTAGTCATCTTCTTACTCCTGATTCACGCGATTAAGCTTGCCCACAGCGGCAGCCATCAGAACTTCCTGGGTGGCCTGCTCGCGAGTGAATTCACCGCCGAGATGCCCTTCATGCATGACGATTATGCGATCGCTCATGCCTAATACTTCTGGCATCTCGGAAGAGACCAGAATGATGCTCAGACCATCGGCCTTAAACTGGTTAATCAGCTGATAGATCTCTTTCTTCGCGCCCACGTCCACGCCGCGGGTTGGCTCGTCGAGGATCAACACTTTCGGGCGCGTCATCAGCCCGCGCGCAATCGCCACTTTTTGCTGATTCCCGCCGGATAAGAGGCCAATCGCCTGCTCCATCGACGGGGTTTTGACGTTAAAGAGGCGGATAAAATCGCTCACTGCCTGCTGCTCGTCTTTATGCTTCAGCGTACCGCCGCTGTGGCTGAAATAGCGCAGCGCGGTCAGGGACATGTTCTCTTTTACCGACATGCCCAGCACCAGGCCGTCGCGCTTACGGTCTTCGGAGATATAGACGATGCCGTTCGCCAGACCATCCTGCGGAGAGCGAGTGACCACGTCATGACCGTCGAGGGTGACATAACCGCTGGTACGCGGCAGTGCGCCGTACAACACTTTCATCAGCTCGGTACGTCCGGCCCCCATCAGGCCCGCCACGCCCAGGATCTCGCCCTGGCGCAGGGTAAAGGTCACGTCGTTCACGCCCGGACCACAGAGGTTATCCACCTTCAGGCGGATCTCACCCGGCGCTTTATCCAGATGCGGATACTGATCTTCCAGCTTACGTCCCACCATCATTTCGATAAGCGAATCTTCAGTCAGCGTCGCCACTTCGCGCTCGGCAATAAACTGTCCGTCGCGGAAGACGGTGACGTCATCGCAGATTTCGAAGATCTCTTTCATACGGTGAGAGATATAGACAATCCCGCGCCCCTGCGATTTCAGCTCGCGGATCACGCGGAACAGGGATTCAGTTTCGGTATCGGTCAGGGCATCGGTCGGTTCATCCATAATGATGACCTTCGACTCAAAGCTCAGTACCTTCGCGATTTCCACCATCTGCTGATCGCCAATCGAGAGATCGCCCACCAGACGGTCGCTCCTAAAGCGCAGGTTCAGCTTCGCCAGCAGCTTGTCCGCTTCGGCATACATGGTTTTCCAGTCGATTTTGCCGAACCGGTTAACAAACTCGCGGCCGAGAAAGATGTTTTCCGCAATGGTGAGCTGAGGGATGAGGTTCAGCTCCTGGTGAATAATGCCGATGCCCGCTTCCTGAGAGGATTTCGGGCCATTGAAGGTGGTCTCTTTCCCCAGCCAGACGAGTGAACCGGCATCGCGTTGATAGATACCTGTCAGCACTTTCATCATGGTGGATTTGCCGGCACCGTTCTCGCCCACCAGCGCCATGACGCGCCCGGCGTAGACGTTCAGCGCCGCACCGGAGAGGGCTTTTACGCCCGGGAACGACTTATCGATCCCTTTGAGTTGCAGTAATGCGTCCATGATGGCCTCAGAAGGTGACGCCAGCACAGAGAATGATATTCGCATACGGGGAACACTCCCCGCTGCGAATCACCGCCTGACTGTCTGCGGTTTGTTGTTTGAACTGTTCGTGCGTCGTGTAACGAATTTCTATGGTGTTTCCCTGGTGTTGTTGCAGTTGCTCAATGTGGCCGAGCAACGTTTCGTGGAGTTGCGGATTATATTGTTTGATTTCCGCCGCGAGAATGGCTGCCTCAACCTGCATCTCCGCCGTCACGACTTCCAGTACCTGCATAAACGAAGGAACACCCTGCGTTAACGCCATATCGATACGGGTTGTGCTGCGCGGAACCGGTAAGCCTGCATCGCAAACCACCAGCGTATCGGTATGCCCAAGACGGGAAATAACCGATGAGATTTCTGAGTTGAGAACCGTGCCTTTCTTCATTTTCTTGCTCCACTAGCGAAACGTTTCGCTAAAAGTAGTGTAGACGCAAGAGTGTTCAGAAAACCATCATGACGTAACAGATTTGTGATCGACGTCGAAACGTTTCGCTAAGTCAAATATGGAGGGGATAAATTGCCCGGCGGTGCTTCGCTTGCGCGGGCCTACAGGTTCGGTAGGCCGGGTAAGCGAAGCGCCACCCGGCATTTTCAGGAGGGATTAGATCTCGACCTGCGTTCCCAGCTCAATCACGCGGTTAGGCGGGATCTCAAACTGGTCAGGCGCGCGCAGGGCGTTACGCTGCAGGATGAGGTACAGCTTGCCGCGCAGGCGCAGATACCACGGGCGCTTGCCGATGATCAGCGACTCGTGCGACATAAAGAACGACGTCTCCATCATCCGGCAGCTCAGCCCTTCCAGACCGCAGCGGTGGAACACCTCTTCCACGTTCGGCGTTTCGCGCCAGCCGTAGCTTGCCACCACGCGCCAGAAAGTCGGCGACAGTTGCTCAATCTGCACGCGGCGCACGTTGTGGACATACGGCGCATCTTCGGTGCGCAGCGTCAGCAGGATCACCCGCTCGTGCAGCACTTTGTTGTGCTTGAGGTTATGCATCAGCGCGAACGGAATCACGTTCAATGCTCGAGACATATATACCGCGGTACCCGGCACGCGGACCGGCGGGGATTTCTCCAGAGAAGCGATCATCGCCTCCAGAGAATTCCCGTGCTCGTGCATGCGGCGCAGCAGTCGGAAACGCTCGCTTTTCCAGGTGGTCATGACAATGAACATCACCAGACCCAGCGTCAGCGGCAGCCAGCCACCGGACACTATCTTGTCGAGGTTCGCAGAGAACAGCGGCACGTCGATGCACAGGAAGCCCACCAGAATCATCGCCACGAGGAATTTATTCCAGTGCCAGTTACGGTACGCCACCGTGGTGGAGAGAATCGAGGTCAGCACCATCGTACCGGTCACGGCAATACCGTACGCCGCCGCCAGGTTACTGGAGTGCTCGAAGCTAACGATGACGATCACCACCGCAAAATAGAGCAGCCAGTTAATGAAAGGAATGTAGATCTGGCCGGACTCCATCTCCGAGGTATGGATGATGCGCATCGGTGAGAGATAACCCAGACGCACGGCCTGGCGCGTCAGAGAAAACACGCCAGAAATCACCGCCTGAGAGGCAATGACGGTCGCCAGCGTCGCCAGGATCAGCATCGGCACCAGCGCCCAGTCCGGCGCCAGCAGGAAGAACGGGTTCTTAATCGCCTCTGGGTTTGTAAGCAGCAGTGCGCCCTGGCCGAAGTAGTTCAGCACCAGCGACGGCAGCACCACAATAAACCATGCCACGCGGATAGGCAGTTTCCCGAAGTGCCCCATGTCAGCATACAGCGCTTCCACACCGGTAATGGAGAGCACGACGGCACCCAGCGCCACGAAGGAAACCACTTTATATTCGAGGAAGAAATGCACCGCCCAGTAAGGGTTCAGCGCATGCAGCACTTCCGGGTTCGCGATAATGCTGCGCAATCCAAGCGCAGCAAGGATCAGGAACCAGGCCAGCATAATCGGCGCAAACAGTTTCCCCACCAGCCCGGTACCGTGCTTTTGGATCACAAACAGCAGCGTCAGAACGATAATGGCCAGCGGAACCACCCATGTCTCGAGCTGTGGCGCGATAATTTCAAGCCCCTCTATCGCCGAGAGCACCGAAATAGCGGGCGTTATCACCACTTCCCCGTAGAAGAAACTGCCGCCAATCAGCCCGATGATCACGAGCACCGACGTCATTCTGGCAGAGGTATTGCGTCCGGCAAGGGACATCAGCGTCAGGATACCGCCTTCGCCTGCGTTATCTGCACGCATGACGAAAGAGAGATATTTAACGGAAACGACCAGAATCAGCAGCCAGAAGATGAGTGACAGGAAACCAAAAACGGCATCGCGTTCAACACCAAACCCAAACTGGCCGGACAAACATTCACGTAGCGTATACAGCGGGCTGGTGCCGATATCACCATAGACAACCCCGATCGCCGCAAGCGTAATTGCGGGTAATGATTGCTTATTATCAGTGCTCATAGACTAGTCTTTTCGTTTAAATAACAAATGTGTGCCTAGTCCCTTGGCCCACAAAAAGCGCACAGTATGCACGATTCACTGCAAAATCGTACCCCTAAATGCAACCGCGTTAATGTAGCGCAAAGTAAATTGCGCCGCACTTCAGTCTATTACCAGCCCTGACCGAAACGTCTATACTCGCTTCAATTGGCCGCCACGACGGCGAAAGGATGCAAAACTATTATGGCTCACTCACATTTATTAGCAGAAAGAATTTCCCGCCTTAGCAGCGCGCTGGAGAAAGGCCTTTACGAGCGTAGCCACGCCATTCGCCTCTGTCTACTGGCGGCATTGAGCGGTGAAAGCGTGTTTTTGCTGGGTCCACCGGGCATTGCCAAAAGCCTGATTGCCCGCAGGCTCAAATTTGCTTTTCAGAACGCCCGCGCCTTCGAATATCTCATGACCCGCTTTTCCACCCCCGAAGAAGTGTTTGGCCCGCTTTCCATTCAGGCGCTGAAAGATGAAGGGCGCTATGAGCGTTTGACGGCGGGGTATCTGCCAGAGGCTGAAATTGTCTTTCTTGATGAGATCTGGAAAGCCGGCCCGGCGATTCTGAATACCCTGCTGACGGCGATTAACGAACGTCGGTTCCGCAACGGTGCCAGCGAAGAGAAAATCCCGATGCGCCTGCTGGTGGCGGCTTCCAACGAACTGCCTGAAGCCGACAGCAGCCTGGAAGCGCTGTATGACCGCATGTTGATCCGCCTGTGGCTGGACAAAGTGCAGGATAAATCAAATTTCCGCTCCCTGCTGATAAGCCAGCAGGATGAGAACGAGAATCCGGTGTCTGCTTCGCTGCAGGTCACCGATGAGGAGTATCACCAGTGGCAACAGGACATCGGCAAAATCACCCTGCCCGACGCGGTCTTTGAGCTGATCTTCATGCTGCGCCAACAGCTTGATTTGCTGCCTGCTGCACCTTACGTCTCTGACCGTCGCTGGAAAAAAGCGATCCGTCTGTTGCAGGCCAGCGCCTTGTTCAGCGGTCGTGATGCCGTTGCGCCAATCGATCTCATCCTGCTAAAAGACTGCCTTTGGCACGATGCCGAAGGGATGAATTTGATGCAGCAGCAGCTTGAAATATTGATGACCGGACACGCCTGGGGGCAGCAGGCGATGCTCAACCAGCTGGGGGCGATTGCCCAGCGGCGCATCCAGCTTCAGCAGCAGCAAAGTGATAAAACCGCGCTGAAAGTGAATCGCCTTGGTGGCATGTTCGCCCGCAAACCGCACTATGAGCTTCCTGCCGATCTGACTGGTACGACGCTCACGCTGCTGCTCCAGCAGCCGCTCAAACTGCACGATATGCAGGTGGTCCACATTACGATTGAGCGCGAAACGCTGGCGCAGTGGCTCGATAAGGGCGGTGAGATCCGCGGCAAGCTCAACGGTATTGGTTTTGCCCAGCCGCTGACGATGGAAGTGGATAGCAGCCAGCATCTGGTGATCCGCGATGTCAGCCTGCAAGGATCGCGTCTGGCGCTGCCGGGCACTGCTTCGGATAGCGTGCCGGAAGAGATCAAGCAGCAACTGGAAGCGCTGGATACGGAATGGCACCAGCAGCACACGCGCTTCAGCGAGCAGCAAAAATGCCTCTTTATTCATAGCGACTGGTTAGGTCGTATCGAAGCCAGCCTGCAGGACGTCAGCGCGCAGATCAAACAGGCGCGTCAATGCTAACGCTGGACACGCTCAACGTGATGCTGGCAGTCAGCGAGGAAGGGTTGATTGAAGAGGTGGTCATTACCCTTCTGGCCTCTCCGCAGCTGGCGGCTTTCTTTGAAAAATTCCCCAGGCTCAAAAAGGCGATGACCGACGATCTCCCACGCTGGCGCGGTAACCTTCGCCAGCGGTTTAAGGAGACGGAAGTTCCGCCTGAATTGACGGAGGAGGTCGCCAGCTATCAGCAGTGCCAACGGCTGTCGACACCGCAGTTTATCGTCCAGCTACCGCAAACCCTTACGCTGCTTGATAAAGTCCACTCTCCGTTTGCCAGCCAGGCGCGGGCGCTGGTTACGGATAACGCCACCTTTACCCCCGCGCTGCATACCCTTTTTTTACAGCGCTGGCGGCTGAGCCTGGTGGTTCAGGCCACAACGCTGAACCAGCAGCTGCTGGATGAAGAGCGTGAACAGCTGCTCAGCGAAGTTCAGGAGCGTATGACGCTGAGCGGCCAGCTTGAAGAGGTGCTGGTAGAAAATGAAAACGCTGCCGGACGCCTCTGGGACATGAGCGCCGGGCAGCTGAAGCGCGGGGACTACCAGCTGATCGTGAAGTACGGCGACTTTCTAACGCAGCAGCCCGAGCTGATGAAGCTTGCGGAACAGCTTGGCCGCTCGCGGGAGGCAAAATCGGTCCCAAAGAAAGACGCGCCGATGGAAACCTTCCGCACGCTGGTCCGCGAACCGGCCACCGTGCCCGAGCAGGTGGATGGATTGCAGCAAAGCGACGACATCTTACGCCTGCTGCCGACCGAGCTAAGCACGCTGGGGATGACCGAGCTGGAATATGAGTTCTATCGTCGGCTGGTGGAAAAGCAGCTCCTCACCTATCGACTGCATGGGGAATCCTGGCGCGAGAAGGTAAGCCAGCGTCCAGTGGTTCATCAGGACTTTGATGAGCAGCCGCGCGGGCCTTTTATTGTCTGCGTGGATACGTCCGGCTCGATGGGCGGCTTTAACGAGCAGTGCGCGAAGGCGTTCTGCCTGGCGCTGATGCGCGTCGCGCTCGCCGATCGGCGCCGCTGCTTCATCATGCTGTTCTCCAGCGAGGTGGTGGGCTATGAATTGACGAACCAGCAGGGGATCGAACAGGCGATCCGCTTTTTGAGCCAGCGTTTTCGCGGCGGTACCGATCTGGCCAGCTGTTTTCGCAGCATTGTGGAGCGTATGCAGGGTGGTGACTGGTACGACGCCGACGCGGTGGTGATTTCCGATTTCATCGCCCAGCGGCTGCCGGATGACGTGGTGAATAAAGTGAAGGAGTTACAGCGGGTGCACCAGCACCGGTTCCATGCCGTCGCGATGTCCGTGCATGGAAAACCCGGCATCATGCGCATCTTCGATCATATCTGGCGCTTTGATACCGGGCTGCGTAGCCGTCTGCTCAGACGCTGGCGGCGTTAATTAAAGAAGAGAACCGACGCTTTCACGTACCTGCTGCGGCCATACGCCACACTGCACCTGACCGATATGTGGCAGTTGAAGCAGCAGCATGGTCAGACGGGACTGTCCGATACCGCCGCCGATGGTCTGCGGCATTTCACCGCGCAGCAGCGCCTGGTGCCACTCTAATTTGAGGCGATCTTCATCACCAGTAACCGCCAGCTGACGCTTCAGTGCCTCCGCATCCACGCGGATCCCCATAGAAGAGAGCTCAAAGGCATCTTCCAGAACCGGGTTCCAGACCAGAATATCACCGTTCAGACCGGCAAATTCAGATTCACCTGCAGTGCTCCAGTCGTCGTAGTCCGGCGCACGGACGTCGTGACGTTTGCCGTCAGACAATTTCCCGCCGATCCCGATCAGGAAAACGGCACCTAACTCTTTAGCAATCGCACGTTCACGACCTTTGGCATCCAGACCCGGGAAGCGGCTCAGCAGTTCCTGACTGTGTACAAAGTGGATCGTTTCCGGCAGGAACGGTGCCAGACCAAACTCTTTGCTCACTGCCGCTTCGGTGGCTTTGATTCCGGCGTAGATCGCTTCAACGGTAGATTTCAGCGTGCCAACGTGGCGCTCGCCGTCACCCATCACGCGCTCCCAGTCCCACTGGTCAACGTATACGGAGTGAATTGGAGTGAGGCGATCTTCGTCGGGACGAAGGGCTTTCATGTGCGTGTAAAGTCCTTCGCCCGCGCTGAAGTCGTGTTGCCCCAGAGTTTGACGCTTCCATTTCGCCAGGGAATGAACCACTTCGAACTGGGCGTCTGGCAGTGTTTTCACTTTCACCTGTACCGCTTTTTCGCATCCAGACAAGTTATCCTGCGTCCCGTCACCCACGCGGCTGAGAATTGGCGCCTGAACTTCAATCAGGCCAAGCTTCTCTTCCAGTTGGCGGGAAAAATGGGATTTAACGAAACTGATCTGGCGTTGTTTTGCAATGTAAGCGGTTTTCATTATTTATACTCCTGCGTCCTGTTGGTACTGATTAAGCAACAGAACCGGCACTTAATTCAATAACCCATCAACAAAAAGCCGACTTCACTTTTGATTCGTTAAAATAAGACGCTAGAATAGAGTGATTCATTAATCTTCATAAGAAAAAGCTATGGAAAATTATCAGATCGACAATCTGGACCGCGGCATCCTCGAGGCCTTAATGGCCAATGCACGCACCGCCTACGCCGAACTGGCGAAACAATTTGGCGTCAGCCCTGGGACGATTCACGTTCGTGTAGAGAAGATGAAACAGGCAGGGATCATTACTGGCGCGCGCATCGACGTCAGCCCAAAGCAGCTGGGTTATGACGTCTGCTGCTTTATCGGCATCATTCTTAAAAGCGCAAAAGACTACCCTTCCGCGCTGGCGAAGCTGAACGCGCTGGATGAAGTCACCGAGGCGTACTACACCACCGGGCATTACAGCATCTTTATAAAGGTGATGTGCCGATCCATCGATGCCCTCCAGCAGGTACTTATCAACAAGATCCAAACAATTGATGAAATTCAGTCCACCGAGACGCTGATCTCCCTGCAAAACCCGATCATGCGTACCATCCGCCCCTGATCGGGCAAACTCATACCCACATTTTCCACAGGTAGATCCCAGCTCGCTCACAGCGTACAATGATCGCCTCTTTATCTGAGCGAGCGATCAATGGCGGACATTACCCTTATCAGTGGCAGCACCCTTGGCGGTGCGGAATACGTGGCGGAACATCTGGCTGAAAAGCTGGAAGATGCAGGCTTTTCGACAGAAACCTTGCACGGGCCGTTACTTGAAGATCTCCCGGCTGACGGGGTCTGGCTGCTGATTACCTCCACGCACGGCGCGGGCGATCTCCCGGATAATCTGCAACCTTTATATGACGAACTGCTGGAACAACAGCCTGACCTGTCAAACGTCCGTTTTGGCGCGGTGGGGATCGGCAGTCGTGAATATGACACCTTCTGCGGTGCCATAGAGAAAGTTGAAGCCGCTGTCACTGCGTGTGGAGCAAAACAGCTGGGTGAAACGCTCAAGATCAACATCCTCGATCACGACATTCCGGAAGATCCGGCCGAGATCTGGCTAGCAGATTGGAAAAATTTACTCAAAAACGATTAAAGATCGCGCGAACAGGTGTGGATAACTCTGGTTAAAAGCTCGTATTAACCCGTAGTTATCCAAAGAACAACTCTGGGGATGTTTTTGGCCTGTGTATAAAGTCGCGATCTGATCCCAGCTTATACGTTTCAGGATCACCGATCATTCACAGCAAACGATCCTTCCTAACCTGATGATCTTATTTGCCGGATCGGACTTATCCACAGCAGACCGCGATCCTAATAAGAGATCACAATAGAACAGATCTCTAAATAAAAAGATCTTCTTTTTAATAGCCCAGGATCCCAATGCTTTCTCGAAAGACTAAAGTTGAGTAGAATCCACGGCCCGGGCTTCAATCCATTTTCATACCGCTTTACGCGAGGCAGACCACCATGTTTTATCAGGATCCTTTTGACGTCATCATCATTGGCGGGGGTCATGCAGGCACTGAGGCCGCAATGGCCGCAGCGCGAATGGGTCAGCAGACCCTGCTTTTGACACACAATATCGACACGCTGGGACAAATGTCCTGTAATCCGGCGATTGGCGGCATTGGGAAAGGACACCTGGTAAAAGAAGTGGATGCACTTGGCGGCCTGATGGCGAAAGCGATCGATCATGCAGGCATCCAGTTTAGGATACTAAACGCGAGTAAAGGGCCTGCTGTTCGTGCGACCCGTGCACAGGCAGACCGCGTGCTTTACCGCCAGGCTGTACGCACTGCGCTGGAGAACCAGCCGAACCTGATGATCTTCCAGCAGGCTGTTGAAGATCTTATCGTCGAGAACGATCGCGTCGTGGGTGCCGTGACCCAGATGGGTCTCAAGTTCCGCGCAAAAGCGGTTGTGCTGACCGTCGGGACATTCCTGGACGGAAAAATTCATATCGGCCTGGATAACTACAGCGGTGGCCGTGCTGGCGATCCGCCGTCTATCCCACTGTCACGTCGTCTGCGCGAACTGCCGCTGCGCGTCAGCCGCCTGAAAACCGGTACACCGCCGCGTATTGACGCGCGGACCATTGATTTCAGCGTGCTGGCGCAACAGCACGGTGATAATCCGATGCCGGTGTTCTCGTTCATGGGCAATGCGGCTCAGCATCCGCAGCAGGTACCGTGCTACATCACGCACACCAACGAGAAAACCCATGACGTGATCCGCAATAACCTCGATCGTAGCCCAATGTATGCTGGCGTGATCGAAGGGATCGGCCCGCGCTACTGCCCGTCGATCGAAGACAAGGTGATGCGCTTTGCCGATCGTAACCAGCACCAGATCTTCCTGGAGCCGGAAGGGCTGACCTCAAACGAAATTTACCCGAACGGCATCTCCACCAGCCTGCCGTTCGATGTACAGATGCAAATTGTTCGCTCAATGCAGGGCATGGAGAACGCAAAAATTGTTCGCCCTGGCTACGCTATTGAGTACGATTTCTTCGATCCGCGTGACCTGAAGCCAACCCTGGAAAGCAAATTCATCCAGGGTCTGTTCTTCGCGGGCCAGATTAACGGCACGACCGGCTACGAAGAAGCCGCAGCGCAGGGTCTGCTTGCCGGTCTGAACGCCGCCCGCTTCTCTGCCGAGAAAGAGGGCTGGGCACCGGGGCGTTCCCAGGCTTATCTGGGCGTGCTGGTTGACGATCTCTGCACGCTGGGTACCAAAGAACCGTACCGTATGTTTACCTCTCGCGCGGAATATCGCCTGATGCTGCGCGAAGACAACGCCGACCTCCGTCTGACTGAAATGGGCCGCGAGCTGGGTCTGGTGGATGACGAACGCTGGGCGCGTTTTAACGAGAAGCTGGAACGCATTGAGCAGGAACGTCAGCGTCTGAAAACCACCTGGGTGAATCCACAGGCGGAAACCGCTGCCGAAGTGAATGCTCACTTAACAGCGCCGCTGTCACGTGAAGCCAGCGGCGAAGATCTGCTGCGTCGCCCTGAAGTGACCTACGAGAACCTGGTCAAACTGACCGCGTTCGCGCCTGGCCTGGAAGACGCTGAAGCGGCCGAGCAGGTCGAAATCCAGGTGAAATACGAAGGTTATATCGCGCGTCAGCAGGATGAGATCGAAAAACAGCAGCGCAACGAAAACACGCTGCTGCCGGAAATGCTGGACTACCGCCAGGTAACGGGCCTTTCCAACGAAGTGATCGCTAAGCTGAACGATCACAAACCTGTGTCGATCGGCCAGGCTTCCCGTATCTCCGGCGTCACACCTGCCGCGATTTCGATTCTGCTGGTGTGGCTGAAAAAGCAAGGCATGCTGCGCCGCAGCGCATAATTGACATTGTTTTTGGCGGGTGGCGCTTCGCTGACCCGCCCTACTTATTCGTAGGCCCGGTAAGCGGCAGCGCCACCGGGCGAAAAATCTCTAAACAGGTACCCACCGTGCTCAATAAACTCTCTCGTCTGCTGGATGAAGCAGGTATTTCGCTCACCGATCACCAGAAAAACCAGCTGGTGGCCTATGTCGATATGCTGAACAAATGGAACAAAGCGTACAACCTGACGTCAGTGCGCGATCCCAACGAGATGCTGATACGCCATATTCTCGATAGCATCGTGGTGGCGCCGTATCTGAAGGGGGAGCGCTTTATCGACGTGGGTACGGGACCTGGTTTACCGGGTGTTCCGCTGTCGATTGTTCGTCCTGAGAGCCATTTCACACTGCTAGACAGCCTCGGAAAACGTATTCGCTTCTTGCGCCAGGTTCAGCACGAGCTGAAGCTTGAAAACATCACTCCCGTCCAGAGCAGGGTAGAAGCGTTCCCGGCAGAGCCACCGTTTGATGGGGTGATTAGCCGTGCATTTGCCTCGCTCAACGATATGGTGAGCTGGTGCAAGCATCTGCCTGCGAAGGAAGGGCGTTTTTATGCCTTGAAAGGACTCGTCCCTGAGGACGAAATTGAGCAGCTCCCGGAAGGTTTTGCCGTGGAATCAATTGAAAAATTACAGGTCCCTCACCTTGAGGGTGAGCGTCATCTGGTGATTCTTAAGCCAAACAATTTTTAAAAATTAAATAAAAAATGGGGAATTTGTGCTGTTCTTGTTGTGTTAAAAAGCAGCGCATTTCCGGGGATTATTCTGAGCTAAATTTAACCTTGTTGTTACCATGGATTTTCTTGCAGTTAACGTTGTGGTTATTGTTCACCGTTAAGATAATCAACTGCGAAAATATCAGCCTGCTAAAAGTGAAAAGCGGCAACAAGAAAACAATGTTAAATTTTTATTAAGAATGTCAATAAAAGGTTTTTGTTGTATACAGGGTTGTTTTGAAAATAGTTGCGATATTTTGTCTTTAATTTCATAAGGATGAAATAATCAGATTTACGTCTTTGATAAATACAACCTTATCGTAAATGTGCATTTTGTGATCTCGTGCACGCTTTCTCGCCAACGTTTTCGCGCTGTTTGCAGTTTTGCCTGAAGGTCAACGCGGACGTCAAAAGTTGAAAAACAGCGGCGGGGAAAAATATTTAAACATTTATTCACCTTTTCGCTACTTAATGTTTGAAATCACGGGTGCGCACCGTATAATTTGACCGCTTTTTGATGCTTGACTCTGAGCCTTAAAGGACGTTTTATACGACACGCGGCATACCTCGAAGGGAGCAGGAGTAAAAACGTGATGTCTGTGTCGCTCTTGAGTAGAAACGTTGCTCGTAAGCTTCTGTTCATTCAGTTTCTGGCTGTGATAGCAAGTGGACTGCTGTTTAGCCTCAAAGACCCCTTCTGGGGCATCTCCGCCGTGTGCGGGGGTTTGGCGGTGGTTCTGCCAAACGTGTTGTTTATGATTTTTGCCTGGCGTCATCAGGCGCATACACCCGCCAAAGGCCGCGTGGCCTGGTCCTTCGCCCTCGGCGAAGTGTGTAAGGTGTTGCTGACCTTTGCTTTACTGGTGATGGCGCTGGCGGTTTTGAAAGTGGTATTCATGCCGCTGATAGCAACGTGGGTTTTGGTGCTGGTGGTACAAGTTCTGGCTCCAGCTGTAATCAATAACAAAGGGTAAAAGGCATCATGGCTTCAGAAAATATGACGCCGCAGGATTACATAGGTCACCATCTGAATAACCTTCAGCTGGACCTGCGTACATTCTCGCTGGTGGATCCACATAACCCCCCGGCCACCTTCTGGACGATCAACATCGACTCCATGTTCTTCTCGGTGGTTTTGGGTCTTCTGTTCCTGGCCATGTTCCGCGGTGTTGCTAAACGAGCGACCAGCGGTGTACCAGGGAAATTCCAGACCTTCGTCGAAATGATCATCGGCTTCGTCCATGGCAGCGTGAAAGACATGTACCATGGCAAGAGCAAGCTGATTGCTCCGCTGGCCCTGACCGTGTTCGTTTGGGTCTTCCTGATGAACCTGATGGACCTGCTGCCAATTGACCTGCTGCCGTTCATCGGCGAGCACATCTTCGGCCTGCCTGCGCTGCGTGTTGTACCGTCTGCGGACGTGAACATCACCCTGTCGATGGCACTGGGCGTGTTTATCCTGATTCTTTTCTACAGCATCAAAATGAAAGGCGTAAGCGGCTTTGTGAAAGAGCTTACCTTGCAGCCGTTCAACCACTGGGCGTTTATTCCGGTCAACCTGATCCTGGAAGGCGTTAGCCTGCTGTCCAAACCTGTTTCACTGGGTCTGCGACTGTTCGGCAACATGTATGCGGGTGAGCTGATTTTCATTCTGATCGCGGGTCTTCTGCCGTGGTGGTCACAGTGGATTCTGAATGTGCCATGGGCCATTTTCCACATCCTGATCATTACGCTGCAAGCCTTTATCTTCATGGTTCTGACGATCGTCTATCTGTCGATGGCGTCTGAAGAGCACTGATTTTTTACCAACACTACTACGTTTTAATTGAAACAAACTGGAGACTGTCATGGAAAACCTGAATATGGATCTGCTGTACATGGCTGCCGCTGTGATGATGGGTCTGGCGGCTATCGGTGCTGCGATCGGTATCGGCATCCTCGGGGGCAAATTCCTGGAAGGCGCAGCGCGTCAACCTGATCTGATTCCTCTGCTGCGTACTCAGTTCTTTATCGTTATGGGTCTGGTGGATGCAATCCCAATGATCGCTGTAGGTCTGGGTCTGTACGTGATGTTTGCTGTCGCGTAGTAGTAGTTTTAAAACCCCAAGCCACAGAAATTAAAGAGGTATTGTGCTGTGAACATGAACGCAACAATCCTCGGCCAGGCCATCGCGTTTATTCTCTTTGTCTGGTTCTGCATGAAGTATGTATGGCCGCCTTTAATGGCTGCCATCGAAAAACGTCAGAAAGAAATTGCTGACGGTCTGGCTTCCGCAGAACGCGCTAAGAAAGATTTGGACCTTGCACAGGCCAACGCGACAGACCAGCTGAAAAAAGCGAAAGCTGAAGCTCAGGTAATCATTGAACAGGCTAACAAACGCCGTTCTCAGATCCTGGACGAAGCCAAAGCTGAAGCAGAACAGGAACGTACTAAGATCGTGACACAGGCTCAGGCTGAAATTGAAGCTGAGCGTAAACGTGCTCGTGAAGAACTGCGTAAGCAGGTTGCGATTCTGGCTGTTGCTGGCGCCGAGAAGATCATCGAACGTTCCGTGGATGAAGCTGCTAACAGCGACATCGTGGACAAACTTGTCGCTGAACTGTAAGGAGGGAGGGGCTGATGTCTGAATTTGTTACGGTAGCTCGCCCCTACGCCAAAGCAGCTTTTGACTTTGCTGTCGAACACCAAAATGTCGATCGCTGGCAGGATATGCTGGCGTTTGCCGCTGAGGTGACGAAAAACGAACAAATGGCCGAGTTGCTGTCTGGTGCATTAGCGCCTGATACCCTCGCCGCGTCGTTTATCGCCGTGTGCGGAGAGCAACTGGATGCCAATGGCCAGAACCTGATTAAGGTTATGGCTGAAAATGGTCGTCTCCGTGTGCTCCCGGATGTTCTCGAGCAGTTTGAGCACTTACGTGCGCTGAGTGAAGCGACTGCCGAAGTCGAAGTGACTTCTGCGACTGAACTCAGTACCGAACAGCTTGCGAAAATCACCGCCGCGATGGAAAAACGTCTGTCACGCAAAGTTAAGCTGAATTGCAAAATCGATAAGTCTGTAATGGCAGGCGTAATCATCCGCTCGGGTGATATGGTCATTGATGGCAGCGTACGCGGCCGTCTTGAACGCCTTGCAGACGTCTTGCAGTCTTAAGGGGACTGGAGCATGCAACTGAATTCCACCGAAATCAGCGAACTGATCAAGCAGCGCATTGCTCAGTTCAATGTTGTGAGTGAAGCTCATAACGAAGGTACTATTGTTTCTGTAAGTGACGGTGTTATCCGCATCCACGGCCTGGCCGATTGTATGCAGGGTGAGATGATTTCCCTGCCGGGTAACCGTTACGCTATCGCACTGAACCTGGAGCGCGACTCCGTAGGTGCAGTTGTGATGGGTCCATACGCTGACCTCGCCGAAGGCATGAAGGTTAAGTGTACTGGCCGTATTCTGGAAGTGCCGGTTGGCCGTGGCCTGCTGGGTCGCGTAGTTAACACCCTGGGTGCGCCAATCGACGGTAAAGGTCCGGTTGAGCACGATGGCTTCTCCCCAATCGAAGTTATCGCACCGGGCGTTATCGATCGTCAGTCCGTTGATCAGCCAGTGCAGACTGGTTATAAGTCCGTTGATGCCATGATCCCAATCGGTCGTGGTCAGCGTGAACTGATCATCGGTGACCGTCAGACCGGTAAAACCGCGATGGCAATCGACGCCATCATCAACCAGCGTGACTCCGGCATCAAATGTGTGTACGTGGCTATCGGCCAGAAAGCGTCCACCATTTCCAACGTGGTTCGTAAACTGGAAGAGCACGGCGCGCTGGCTAACACCATCGTTGTTGTGGCGACCGCTTCTGAATCTGCTGCACTGCAATACCTGGCGCCATACGCCGGTTGCGCAATGGGCGAATACTTCCGTGACCGCGGTGAAGATGCGCTGATCGTATACGATGACCTGTCTAAACAGGCTGTTGCTTATCGTCAGGTTTCCCTGCTGCTCCGTCGTCCACCTGGACGTGAAGCATTCCCGGGCGACGTATTCTACCTCCACTCTCGTCTGCTGGAGCGTGCTTCCCGCGTTAACGCGGAATACGTCGAGAACTTCACCAAAGGTGAAGTGAAGGGTCAAACGGGCTCTCTGACCGCTCTGCCGATCATTGAAACCCAGGCGGGTGACGTTTCTGCGTTCGTTCCGACCAACGTAATCTCCATTACCGATGGTCAGATCTTCCTGGAAACCAACCTGTTTAACTCCGGTATTCGTCCGGCGGTTAACCCGGGTATCTCCGTATCCCGTGTTGGTGGTGCTGCTCAGACCAAGATCATCAAGAAACTGTCCGGTGGTATCCGTACCGCTCTGGCACAGTATCGTGAACTGGCTGCGTTCTCTCAGTTCGCATCCGATCTGGACGAAGCAACCCGTAAACAGCTGAGCCACGGTCAGAAAGTGACCGAGCTGCTGAAGCAGAAACAGTACGCGCCAATGTCTGTTGCTCAGCAGGGCCTGGTGCTGTTCGCGGCTGAACGCGGTTACCTCGAAGATGTGGAACTGGCGAAAATCGGTAGCTTCGAAGCCGCTCTGCTGGCTTACGTCGACCGTGATCACGCTCCGCTGATGCAAGAGATCAACCAGACCGGTGGCTATAACGACGAAATCGAAGGCAAGCTGAAAGCTATCCTCGATTCCTTCAAAGCAACCCAGTCCTGGTAATCGTCCGGCGGCTTGTCTCACGACAAGCCGCCTGGCATTGAGGAGAAGCTCATGGCCGGCGCAAAAGAGATACGTAGTAAGATCGCAAGCGTCCAGAACACGCAAAAGATCACTAAAGCGATGGAGATGGTCGCCGCTTCCAAAATGCGTAAATCGCAGGATCGCATGGCGGCCAGCCGTCCTTATGCAGATACCATGCGCAAAGTGATTGGTCACCTTGCGAACGGTAATCTGGAATATAAGCACCCTTACCTGGAAGAACGCGACGTTAAGCGCGTGGGCTACCTGGTGGTGTCGACCGACCGTGGTCTGTGCGGCGGCTTGAACATTAACCTGTTCAAAAAACTGCTGGCGGATATGAAAGCATGGTCCGAGAAAGGCGTTCAGTGCGATATCGCAATGATCGGCTCTAAGGGCGTTTCTTTCTTTAACTCCGTGGGTGGCAACATTGTCGCTCAGGTGACCGGTATGGGTGATAACCCGTCCCTGTCCGAACTGATCGGTCCGGTTAAAGTGATGTTGCAGGCCTACGATGAAGGTCGTCTGGACAGACTGTATGTTGTCAGCAACAAATTTATTAACACGATGTCTCAGGTTCCAACGCTCACTCAAATGTTGCCTTTACCGGCATCAGAAGATGACGAGTTGAAGCAAAAAGCCTGGGATTACCTGTATGAACCTGATCCGAAACCGCTGCTGGATACCCTGCTGCGTCGTTACGTTGAATCACAGGTTTATCAGGGTGTTGTAGAAAACCTGGCCAGCGAGCAGGCCGCACGTATGGTGGCGATGAAAGCCGCGACCGACAATGGCGGCAGCCTGATTAAAGAGCTGCAGTTGGTATACAACAAAGCTCGTCAGGCCAGCATTACTCAGGAACTCACCGAGATCGTCGGTGGTGCATCCGCGGTATAACCAGGTTAATTCGTAGAGGATTCAAGATGGCTACTGGAAAAATTGTCCAGGTAATCGGCGCCGTGGTTGACGTCGAGTTCCCTCAGGATGCCGTACCGCGCGTGTACGATGCTCTTGAGGTACAGAATGGTAACGAGAGCCTGGTGCTGGAAGTTCAGCAGCAGCTCGGTGGTGGTATCGTGCGTACCATCGCAATGGGTTCTTCCGACGGTCTGCGTCGTGGTCTGGAAGTCAAAGACCTTGAGCACCCGATCGAAGTCCCGGTAGGTAAAGCAACACTGGGTCGTATCATGAACGTATTGGGTCAACCAATCGACATGAAAGGCGACATCGGTGAAGAAGAGCGTTGGGCTATCCACCGCGCAGCACCTTCCTACGAAGAGCTGTCAAGCTCTCAGGAACTGCTGGAAACCGGTATCAAAGTTATCGACCTGATGTGTCCGTTCGCGAAGGGCGGTAAAGTCGGTCTGTTCGGTGGTGCGGGTGTAGGTAAAACTGTAAACATGATGGAGCTGATCCGTAACATCGCGATCGAGCACTCCGGTTACTCTGTGTTTGCGGGCGTGGGTGAGCGTACTCGTGAGGGTAACGACTTTTACCACGAAATGACCGACTCCAACGTTCTGGACAAAGTTTCCCTGGTTTACGGCCAGATGAACGAGCCACCAGGAAACCGTCTGCGCGTTGCGCTGACCGGTCTGACTATGGCTGAGAAGTTCCGTGACGAAGGCCGTGACGTTCTGCTGTTCGTTGATAACATCTACCGTTACACCCTGGCCGGTACTGAAGTATCTGCACTGCTGGGTCGTATGCCTTCAGCGGTAGGTTATCAGCCAACGCTGGCGGAAGAGATGGGTGTTCTTCAGGAACGTATCACCTCTACCAAAACCGGTTCTATCACCTCCGTTCAGGCGGTATACGTACCTGCGGATGACTTGACTGACCCATCTCCAGCAACCACCTTTGCGCACTTAGATGCAACCGTGGTACTGAGCCGTCAGATCGCGTCTCTGGGTATCTACCCAGCCGTTGACCCGCTGGACTCCACCAGCCGTCAGCTGGATCCACTGGTTGTTGGTCAGGAACACTACGACACCGCGCGTGGCGTACAGTCCCTGCTGCAGCGTTACCAGGAACTGAAAGACATCATCGCCATCCTGGGTATGGATGAACTGTCTGAAGAAGACAAACTGGTGGTAGCACGTGCTCGTAAGATCCAGCGCTTCCTGTCCCAGCCGTTCTTCGTTGCGGAAGTATTCACCGGTTCTCCGGGTAAATACGTTTCCCTGAAAGACACCATCCGTGGCTTTAAAGGCATCATGGAAGGCGAATACGATCACCTGCCAGAGCAGGCGTTCTACATGGTTGGTTCCATCGAAGAAGCCGTGGAAAAAGCCAAAAAACTTTAACGCCTTAATCGGAGGGTGATATGGCAATGACTTACCACCTGGACGTCGTCAGCGCAGAGCAACAAATGTTCTCTGGTCTGGTCGAGAAAATCCAGGTAACGGGTAGTGAAGGTGAACTGGGTATTTTCCCGGGTCACGCACCGCTGCTCACCGCCATTAAGCCTGGTATGATCCGCATCGTTAAACAGTTCGGTCATGAAGAGTTTATCTATCTGTCCGGCGGCATTCTTGAAGTGCAGCCTGGCAGTGTGACCGTTCTGGCCGATACCGCTATTCGTGGCCAGGATCTCGACGAAGCGCGAGCCCTGGAATCGAAGCGTAAGGCTGAAGAGCACATTAGCAGCTCTCATGGTGACGTGGATTACGCTCAGGCGTCTGCGGAACTGGCCAAAGCGATCGCGAAACTGCGCGTTATCGAGTTGACCAAAAAAGCGATGTAACACCGGCTTGAAAAGCTCAAAAGCCAGTCTGGATACCAGGCTGGCTTTTTTTTTGCCTTAATTCATGATGAAAAAGATGTAGAATTTTAAGCATCAAACGTTTTTACTTCTCACTCAAACTACCGTCAGGATGCGTATGTCAAACAGTGCGATGAGCGTGGTGATCCTTGCCGCTGGCAAAGGTACCCGCATGTATTCCGATCTGCCTAAAGTGCTTCACACGTTGGCAGGAAAGCCAATGGTGCAGCATGTCATTGATGCAGCAAATGAATTGGGCGCTCGTCAGGTAAACCTGGTCTACGGCCACGGTGGCGATTTACTGAAAAAGACGCTGTGTGACGACAAGCTCAACTGGGTGCTTCAGGCTGAACAGCTGGGAACTGGCCATGCGATGCAGCAGGCGGCCCCGTTCTTTGCCGATGACGAAGACATTCTGATGCTGTACGGCGATGTCCCGCTGATCTCCGTTGAAACCCTGACCCGCCTGCGTGAAGCTAAACCCCAGGGCGGTATTGGCCTTCTCACCGTCGTACTGGACGACCCGAGCGGCTATGGCCGCATCACCCGCGAAAACGGCAAGGTGACCGGCATCGTAGAACACAAAGATGCCAGCGAGGAACAGCGCCAGATCCCGGAAATTAACACCGGTATCCTGATTGCCAACGGCGCGGATATGAAACGCTGGCTGTCTCAGCTCAACAACAATAATGCGCAGGGTGAATACTACATCACCGATATCATTGCGATGGCGTATCACGAAGGGCGTGAAATTGCTGCCGTTCATCCGGCGCGTATCAGCGAAACGGACGGCGTGAACAACCGTCTCCAGCTTTCCCGTCTTGAGCGTATTTATCAGTCCGAGCAGGCCGAAAAGCTGCTTCTTGCGGGTGTGATGCTTCGCGATCCGGCACGTTTCGATCTGCGCGGTACCCTGTCGCACGGGCGTGACGTTGAGATTGATACTAACGTTATCGTTGAAGGCAACGTCACGCTGGGCAACCGCGTCAAAATTGGCACCGGCTGCGTGATTAAAAACAGCGTTATCGGTGACGACTGCGAAATTAGCCCGTACAGCGTGGTGGAAGATGCCCGTCTGGATGTAGCTTGTACTATCGGCCCGTTTGCACGCTTGCGCCCGGGTGCTGAGCTGCTGGAAGGCTCACATGTTGGTAACTTCGTGGAAATGAAAAAAGCGCGTCTGGGTAAAGGCTCGAAAGCCGGTCATCTGACCTATCTGGGCGATGCGGAAATTGGCGACAACGTGAACATCGGCGCGGGAACCATTACCTGCAACTATGACGGTGCCAACAAGTTTAAAACCATCATCGGTGATGACGTGTTCGTTGGCTCCGATACGCAGCTGGTGGCGCCTGTTACCGTGGGTAACGGCGTGACCATTGCTGCTGGAACAACCGTTACGCGCGATGTGGCCGCGAACGAGCTGGTGTTAAGCCGCGTTCCGCAGGTCAACAAGCAGGGCTGGAAACGCCCGGTGAAGAAAAAGTAACAACAAGGCGGGTGGCGCTACGCTTACCCGCCCTACGATTGAGTAGGCCTGATAAGGCGTAGCCGTCATCAGGCAAACCCGGGTGAGGAGATAAATATATATCTCCCCCCACAAGCAGTACCCATAAAAATAACCCCACTCTCTACAAGGCTCGGGGCGCCCGGAAAGGGTAAATACAGGTCAGCGACAACGCAGGCAGCATGCCTAAATTCGGAATCTAAAACTATGTGTGGAATTGTTGGCGCAGTTGCGCAGCGTGATATTGCTGAAATCCTTCTCGAAGGTTTACGTCGTCTGGAATACCGTGGCTACGACTCTGCCGGTTTGGCTGTCGTTGATGCAGAAGGTCATATGACCCGTCTGCGCCGTCTCGGTAAAGTGCAGATGCTGGCCCAGGCCGCGGAAGAACACCCGCTGCACGGTGGTACCGGTATTGCGCATACCCGCTGGGCGACGCACGGCGAACCGTCTGAAGGTAACGCGCACCCGCATGTGTCTGAACACATCGTAGTCGTGCACAACGGCATTATCGAAAACCACGAACCGCTGCGCGAAGAACTGAAAGCGCGCGGCTACACCTTCGTCTCTGAAACTGACACCGAAGTGATTGCTCACCTGGTGCACTGGGAGCTGGAGCAGGGCGGCACGCTGCGTGAAGCGGTACTGCGCACCATTCCTCAGCTGCGCGGTGCCTACGGTACGGTGATCATGGATTCCCGCGACCCGTCTACGCTGCTGGCTGCGCGTTCCGGTAGCCCGATGGTTATCGGTCTGGGCATGGGTGAAAACTTCATCGCTTCTGACCAGCTGGCGCTCCTGCCGGTTACCCGTCGCTTTATCTTCCTGGAAGAGGGGGATATCGCGGAAGTGACCCGTCGCAGCGTGACCGTATTCGATACCAAAGGCGAGCAGGTAAAACGCCAGGAGATCGAATCTAACCTGCAGTACGACGCGGGCGACAAAGGCGCGTACCGTCACTACATGCAGAAAGAGATTTACGAGCAGCCAAACGCCATCAAAAACACCCTGACCGGGCGCATTAGCCACGGTGAGGTTGACCTGAGCGAGCTGGGCGCAAACGCCAACGAACTGCTCGGTAAAGTTGAGCATATTCAGATCGTGGCCTGCGGCACCTCCTACAACTCCGGTATGGTCTCTCGCTACTGGTTTGAATCCCTGGCGGGCGTGCCGTGCGACGTGGAAATCGCGTCTGAATTCCGCTATCGCAAATCCGCGGTGCGCCGTAACAGCCTGATGATCACCCTTTCACAGTCCGGCGAAACGGCAGACACGCTGGCAGCGCTGCGTCTGTCTAAAGAGCTCGGTTACCTGGGTTCGCTGGCCATCTGTAACGTCCCAGGCTCATCGCTGGTGCGTGAGTCCGATCTGGCGCTGATGACCAAAGCGGGCACCGAAATCGGCGTGGCCTCCACGAAAGCCTTTACCACTCAGCTGACCGTTCTGCTGATGCTGGTGGCGAAACTGGCGCGTCTGAAAGGCGAAGATGCTTCCGTTGAGCACGACATCGTTCACGGCCTGCAGGCGCTGCCGAGCCGTATTGAGCAGATGCTGTCTCAGGACAAACGCATTGAAGCGCTGGCTGAAGACTTCTCTGACAAACATCACGCCCTGTTCCTGGGTCGTGGCGATCAGTATCCGATTGCGCTGGAAGGCGCGCTGAAGCTGAAAGAGATCTCTTACATCCACGCTGAAGCCTATGCGGCAGGCGAGCTGAAACACGGCCCGCTGGCGCTGATCGATGCAGATATGCCGGTCATCGTTGTGGCACCTAACAACGAACTGCTGGAAAAACTGAAATCCAACATCGAAGAAGTGCGCGCCCGCGGCGGTGTCCTGTACGTCTTCGCTGATAAAGATGCCGGTTTCGCCAGCAGTGATAACATGCACATCATCGAGATGCCGCACGTTGAAGAGGTGATTGCACCGATCTTCTACACCGTTCCGCTGCAGCTTCTGGCCTATCACGTGGCGCTGATCAAAGGCACCGACGTTGACCAGCCGCGTAACCTGGCGAAATCCGTCACCGTAGAATAATCATTCGACACATAATGGAAAAAGCCTCGCATGAAAATGTGAGGCTTTTTTATTACGACCTAAATTTATTCCTAAAAAGTATTAACTGTTATTTGTGTCTGTTTCTGAATATGTCTTTTGGACTAATATAAGGAATGTTAACCCCTTTCAACTCTTTAATTAATCAGCATTTATTTTATCAAGTTATTTTATTTATCTTTTCATTTAATTTTTTCTTACCTGCCACCGATTTTGTTTGTGAATCTTAATAAAATATAATCTCATTCAGGCGGAGATTCTTTCGCTGATATTTTTTTTATGAATGAATTAATCATGATTTAACGGAGTGGTAATGAAACGTAATTGGATTACAGGTTCTTTTGTTCTGTGCTCACTGTTTATGGCAAACCAGGCGCTCGCGTCTGATGGCGTGGTGCATTTTACCGGTGAGGTTATCGACAGCACCTGTGAAGTCACCACGGATACTATTGGCCAGACCGTCGCCCTGGGTAAGGTGAACCGATCGGCTTTTGGCTCGATAGTAGGCTCCACTGCGGCCCCAACCGAATTTAGCATTAAGCTGGAAAAATGTCCGGCCACGTACACTCAGGCGGCAGCGCGTTTTGACGGCACCGAAGCCTCTGACGGCAATGGCGATTTAGCCATTGGCACCCCGATAACTGCATCGACTCCAGGCGACTATACCGGTGAGGGAACAGAGACCGCGGCGACGGGCGTGGCAATTCGTATCTATAACCGCGCTGATAATTCACAGGTTAAGCTGTACAAAGATTCCTCTTATACAACCATTGATTCAGGAAATGCTGAGCTGAAATTTATCGCGCGTTATATCGCGACTTCTGCCGATGTTACGCCAGGCACAGCTAACGCTGATTCACAGTTCACCATCGAATACATGAAGTAATCGATTTTCGCCCGGGCCTGCTGACGTTAAAAGCGAGAGTACTGGCGAATTTTCCTTTAGCAGGCTCATTTCACGGATGAAATTATGTTGTGCAACTTTATTAAGTCGCTGTTCGTTGTTATTTGTCTTTTGAATATGTCTCTATCCTACGCTGGGGTTATTATCGGCGGCACCCGCGTGATTTTTAATAGCGATCGCGCTGATGAAACGTTTTCTATCTTCAATAAAGAGACAAACGTCCCCTACCTGATCCAGGTTTGGGTTGAGCCATTTGATAAAAAAGAGACTACCCCACCTCCCTTCACGGCTATTCCACCGGTTTCACGTCTGGAGCCGCAGCAGGAAAAAATCCTGCGCATTATTAAAACCAAGGGAGCGCTTCCCGAAGATCGGGAATCGGTTTTCTGGCTGAATATCAAAAATATTCCGCCATCCGGGAGCAGTGCGGATAGCAACACGATGGAAATTGCCATTAAAACCCGAATCAAACTGTTCTGGCGCCCGGTGGCGCTCAATATGACGCCCGAAAAAGCGTATATGAAGGTGAAATGGCAGCGCGTAGGAAACCATCTGCAAATAGAAAATCCTGCTCCAATTCATATCAACGTGATGGACGTGTTCGTCGACGGCAAAGAAATTCCGCTCAATATGCTTAAACCCTTCGAGAAGCTAACGCTGCCTTTACCCGCAGGCGCGGCTGGTAAAGCGCTTCGTTGGCGTTTTATCAATGATTACGGTGCGATTAGCGAGCCTCTGAATCTCTCCCTTTAAGTGCAAAACAAGGAATGATGCGAGATGGCCGGTTCACCTGTTCACGTTCTCTTTGCCTCCGGGGCGCTGCTCCTGCTGGCTTGCCAGCTACAGGCGAAAGAAGCCTTCTTTAACCCCGCCTTGCTGGAGATTGACCATCCGGCGGGTATTGATATTCATCAGTTCGATCGTGCAAACACGCTGCCACCCGGCACGTACAAAGTGGATATCCTTATTAACGGGAAAAAACGTGAGCGCCGCGAGGTCACATTTATAGCGGATAAGCAGGAGGGGGAGATCCAGCCCTGCTTCACCCACCTGTCCAGCCAGCTAAAAGCGTTCGGTGTAAAAGCGGATGCCATCAAAGCGCTTACAAACATTGATGACGATGCCTGCGTCGCGCCGGGGCCGCTTGTTGAAGGTTCCGTATGGCAATTCGATACGGACAAACTGACGCTCAATATTGTGATACCGCAGATTTGGCTGGACAACTATGCCATGGGCTATATCAGCCCCGAACGCTGGGACCAGGGGATCAATGCGCTTTCGGTTAATTATGACTTTTCAGGCTCCCATACCGTACGCTCTGATTACGACGACACGGCGGACAGCTATTACCTCAACCTGCAAAATGGTCTGAATCTCGGCGCCTGGCGGGTACGTAACTACAGTACGTTGAGCGCTGAAGGCGGCAATGCTGAATATCACTCCGTCAGCTCGTGGCTACAGCGTGATATTCCCGGGCTGCGCAGCCAGTTCATGGTGGGCGATACCTGGTCGGCAAGCGATGTTTTTGATGGTGCCAGACTGCGCGGGGTGCGGCTTTACACCGATGATGACATGCTGCCCGCCAGCATGAACGGCTTCGCACCTGTGGTGCGCGGCGTAGCGAAAAGCAACGCCATGGTGACGATCAAGCAAAACGGTTACGTCATCTATCAGTCTGCCGTACCGCAAGGAGCGTTTGCCCTTACCGATCTCAATACCACCAGCTCGGGTGGGGATTTGGACGTGACCATCAAAGAAGAGGACGGCAGCGAGCAACATTTTATCCAGCCTTATGCTTCGCTGGCCATTCTGAAACGTGAAGGTCAAACCGACTTCGACGTCAGCATTGGCGAAATGCGGGAAGACAATCGCTTTACCCCAAACGTTATGCAGGCGCAAATCATGCGCGGGCTGCCAGCCGGCATCACGCTTTATGGCGGCGTGCAATTGGCGGACGAGTACCGCGCGGCGGCGCTGGGTGTGGGTAAAGATCTGGGCGCGTTTGGCGCGCTTTCTATGGACGTGACGCAGGCGAAAGCCCGGTTTGATGACGGCGATGAATCCCAGGGGCAATCCTATCGTTTCTTATACTCCAAGCGTATTGATGCCACCGACAC
This sequence comes from Enterobacter sp. B79-1, assembly GCF_057444735.1. Classification (NCBI taxonomy): domain Bacteria; kingdom Pseudomonadati; phylum Pseudomonadota; class Gammaproteobacteria; order Enterobacterales; family Enterobacteriaceae; genus Enterobacter; species Enterobacter sp. B79-1. The sequence goes on along the minus strand of NZ_JBYAZJ010000006.1, from coordinate 232,248 downwards.
GAATTTCAGGCTGGTGGGCTACCGCTATTCTACTCAGGGTTTTTATACCCTCAACGAGTGGTCATCGCGTCAGGGGGATGAAAGTAATTTTTGGGAAACGGGCAACCGCCGTAGCCGTCTGGAGGGAACATGGACTCAGTCTTTTGGACGCGGCTGGGGGAACGTTTATCTGACGCTGAGCCGTCAACAGTACTGGCAAACGGAGGCGGTAGAACGCTTGATCCAGACTGGCTACAGCAACAATCTCGGCATGGTTTCCTGGAACGTGTCGTGGAGCTACACCGATAGCGCGACGCACCACGACAGTGCCAGCGAAGATGAGGATAACAACGGGGGCGAAAACATCTTTATGTTTTCTCTTTCGGTTCCGCTGTCCGGCTGGGTGAAAAACAGTTACCTCAACTATGCCATGACGCAAAACGACAGCGCGCAGGCATCCCATCAGGTGGGGTTAAGTGGAACGCTGCTGGAGCGGGATAATCTCTCGTATAACCTGCAACAATCCTGGACAGGCGATAGCGCAGCGGATGCCAGCAACCTTGCGATGACCTATAACGGCACTTACGGCACGCTGGACGGCAGCTACGCCTACAGTGCAAATGCCGAACACCTTAATTTCGGCGCGCGCGGGGGCGTTATTGTGCACGGTGAAGGCGTCACGTTCTCGCAGCAGCTTGGAGAGACGGTTGCGCTGATCAAAACGCCCGGTGCGTCGGGGCTAGCCGTTGAAAACACCTCTGGCGTGGCCACCGACTGGCGCGGTTATGCGGTGAAAACCCAGCTTAATCCTTATGACGAAAACCGGGTGGCCATCGACAACGACTATTTCTCCCGAGCCAACGTGGAGCTTGAAAACAGCGTGATCGATCTTGTGCCGACCCGCGGTGCGATTGTCAAAGCAGAGTTTCTGACCCACCTGGGTTATCGGGTGCTATTCAACGTCATACTGGCAAACGGCAAGCCTGCACCGTTTGGTGCCGTCGCGAACGGCGAAAGTAAAGGTGAGCTGCTGACGGGCATCGTGGGAGAAAACGGGCAGCTTTACCTGTCTGGCGTTCCGGAAGAGGGATCTTTTGCGCTGCGGTGGGGGGCGGGTAACGTCGTGGAATGCCGGGCACCGTTCCATATTTCTCCCCAGACCGGAGCGTCGCTGGTCCAACAAACCGTCGTATGTAACTAAAAAGGATTTTAGATGAAGAGCTTATTTATCGCTGGCCTGCTGATACTAGCCAGCCCGACGGCGTTCGCTGAGGTGGCAGGAACCTGCACGACCATTTCAGGAACACATGTGCTTAACCTGAATTTTCCGCAAACGAGTATTAGCGCGAAAGATAACGTTCCGGGAAAAACGATGGTGGATATCGCCGAGGCGACGGCCAGCGACAGCTATCAGGTCAACTGTTCCTGCGATTCAAAGCACCGGCTTAATAAGGGATTTTCGGCAATCTACTACACAGCGGATCCAACTGGCGGTCTCGTATTTGATAAAAAGATTGGTGAGGTCTCTTATTACAATTTTAATGAATATCTCGATGTCGGCGTAAAGATCTTCATCAAAAACGTGGGTTACACTGCAATTCCTTTTGAGCACGTTTCGAACCGCAGTACAGCCTCTCACACCTGTGGCTCGTCAAACGATATTACGCTTGATACCGGAACGTCTTCGATGCTCTCGTTTTATATTCGAAAATCGATCACCGGATTGGTCACAATTCCTCTGACCGATGTCGCCCTCGTCTACGGCGGAATATCTAATGATTTGCCCAGGGGAGAGGCGATCGCAAAAGTCAGGATCAAAGGCTCAATCATTGCGTCCCAGCAGTGTGAAATTAACGACGGGCAGGTGATTAATATCGATTTTGGTCAGATCCCCGCCTCTGAATTTTCCGCCACGCCCGGCACATCGATAACCAGTAAAAAAATTGAGAAAACCGTTACGGTGAGTTGTTCCGGCCTGGACCGCTCGCAAAAGGTGAATGCTGATTTTAACGCTACGGCAGCCAGCGCCGACAACACGATGGTTTCTACGTCAAACAACAACGTGGGGATCAAAATCTACGATACAAACGGCGACCCGGTGATGGTGAACGGCGGCGCGCTCAAAACGGAGATGGGTTCTACAAGCATTATTGGCGGAAAAAGTAACGGTACTATTACGTTCTCTGCCGCCCCGGCCAGCGCTACCGGAGCCAGACCGACGCCCGGCACGTTTAACGCAGATGCCACCATAACCCTGGAATTTTCAAACTGAACTCATGACGGCTGTTGATGACAGCCGTTGTCATATTTCGCCGGATAGACCACACTTACTGCAACTAATGTGACAAAAATATTACCGCCTATTGAATAAAAAAATAAATTATTCAAAGGGTTATGGTAATGATTTGCACTGTCATAAAAATGTCATAATTCGTACATTTATCTGTCACCTGTTTGTCCTATTTTGCTCATCGTAGCCACTTAAACAATGATTTACGAAATCCTTGCAGGAGACATTATGAAAGTTATGCGTACCACTGTCGCAACTGTTGTCGCCGCGACCTTATCGATGAGCGCTTTCTCTGCATTCGCAGCAGCAAGCCTGACTGGCGCTGGTGCAACCTTCCCTGCGCCGGTGTATGCCAAATGGGCAGATACCTACCAGAAAGAAACCGGTAACAAGGTTAACTATCAGGGTATCGGCTCCTCCGGTGGCGTAAAACAAATTACCGCTAATACCGTAGATTTCGGTGCGTCAGATGCCCCTCTGTCTGATGAAAAACTGAATCAGGAAGGCCTGTTCCAGTTCCCGACCGTGATCGGCGGCGTTGTGCTGGCCGTTAACATCCCTGGCCTGAAGTCAGGCGAGCTGGTGCTGGACGGCAAAACCCTGGGTGACATCTACCTGGGTAAAATCAAAAAATGGGATGACGAAGCCATCACCAAACTGAACCCGGGCGTTAAGCTGCCTTCGCAGAATATCGCTGTGGTTCGTCGTGCTGACGGTTCCGGTACCTCCTTCGTCTTCACCAGCTATCTGGCGAAAGTGAACGAAGAGTGGAAATCTAAAGTCGGCTCCGGCTCTACCGTTAACTGGCCAACCGGTCTGGGCGGTAAAGGTAACGACGGTATCGCCGCGTTCGTACAGCGTCTGCCAGGCTCCATCGGTTACGTAGAATACGCTTACGCTAAGCAGAACAACCTGGCTTACACCAAACTGGTTTCAGCTGACGGTAAACCGGTTAGCCCGACCGAAGAGAACTTTGCTAACGCCGCAAAAGGCGCTGACTGGAGCAAATCCTTCGCGCAGGACCTGACTAACCAGAAAGGCGACGACGCGTGGCCAATCACCTCTACGACGTTCATTCTGATTCACAAAGATCAGAAGAAACCAGAGCAGGGTACTGAAGTGCTGAAGTTCTTCGACTGGGCATACAAAAATGGTGGCAAACAGGCTAACGACCTGGATTACGCCAGCCTGCCAGACAGCGTGGTTGAGCAGATTCGTGCTGCATGGAAAACCAACGTGAAAGACAGCAGCGGTAAAGCGCTGTACTAACAGGATATATTTAACGAAGATGGCGGGTGGCGCTGCGCTTACCCGCCCTACGGTTTAATCTGTAGGCCCGGTAAGCGTCAGCGCCACCGGGCATATTCGTAAAAACGTCTCAAACAGAAGAGTGATTTATGGCTGCAACCAAGCCTGCATTTAACCCTCCGGGTAAAAAAGGCGACATGATTTTCAGCGCGCTGGTAAAACTGGCTGCGCTGATTGTGCTATTGCTGCTGGGCGGCATTATCGTGTCTCTGATTTTCTCCTCCTGGCCGAGCATCCAGAAATTTGGGTTCTCCTTCCTGTGGACTAAAGAGTGGGACGCGCCGAACGATATCTACGGAGCCCTGGTGCCCATTTACGGCACGCTGGTGACCTCGTTCATCGCCCTGCTGATTGCGGTTCCGGTGAGCTTTGGTATTGCCCTGTTCCTGACGGAGCTGGCGCCTGGCTGGCTGCGACGCCCGCTCGGTATTGCTATCGAACTGCTGGCGGCCATTCCAAGTATCGTTTACGGCATGTGGGGTCTGTTCATCTTTGCTCCGCTGTTCGCAACGTACTTCCAGGAGCCGGTCGGTAACGTGCTTTCCGCCATTCCGTTTGTGGGGGCCCTGTTCTCAGGCCCGGCATTCGGTATCGGTATTCTGGCTGCGGGTGTGATCCTCGCCATCATGATTATTCCTTACATTGCGGCGGTTATGCGCGATGTCTTCGAACAGACCCCGGTGATGATGAAAGAGTCAGCCTACGGTATCGGCTGCACTACCTGGGAAGTTATCTGGCGCATTGTTCTTCCGTTCACCAAAAATGGGGTGATCGGGGGCGTGATGCTGGGCTTAGGTCGTGCGCTGGGTGAAACCATGGCGGTCACCTTTATCATCGGTAACACCTACCAGCTCGACAGCGCGTCGCTCTACATGCCGGGCAACAGTATTACCTCTGCACTGGCAAACGAATTTGCGGAAGCGGAATCCGGCCTGCACGTTGCGGCACTGATGGAGCTGGGGCTGATTCTGTTTGTTATCACCTTCATTGTTCTGGCGATTTCCAAGCTGATGATTATGCGTCTCGCCAAAAATGAGGGGGCACGCTAATGGCAACTCTCGAAATGCAAGCTACCGCTGAACTGGCGGAATCCCGCCGCAAAATGCAGGCCAAACGCCGCATAAAAAACCGGATTGCGTTAACGCTCTCTATGGCGACGATGGCATTCGGCCTGTTCTGGCTGGTCTGGATCCTGTTCTCGACGATCGTTCGTGGAATTGACGGTATGTCGCTGGCGCTGTTCACCGAGATGACGCCTCCGCCAAACACGGCGGGTGGTGGTCTGGCGAACGCCCTGGCGGGTAGCGGCCTGCTGATCCTGTGGGCGACGGTCTTCGGTACGCCGCTGGGCATCATGGCGGGCATCTACCTGGCAGAATATGGGCGTAAATCCTGGCTGGCGGAAGTGATTCGCTTCATCAACGACATTCTGCTGTCCGCGCCGTCTATCGTGGTGGGTCTGTTCGTCTACACCGTCGTGGTGGCACAGATGGAACACTTCTCCGGCTGGGCGGGTGTGATTGCCCTGGCGCTGCTGCAGGTGCCTATCGTCATTCGTACCACCGAGAACATGCTGAAACTGGTGCCGGACAGCCTGCGTGAAGCGGCTTACGCGCTGGGTACGCCGAAATGGAAGATGATCTCCGCGATTACGCTGAAAGCGTCTATCTCCGGGATCATGACCGGTATCCTGCTGGCGATTGCGCGTATTGCAGGTGAAACGGCGCCACTGCTGTTTACATCCCTCTCCAACCAGTTCTGGAGTACGGACATGATGCAGCCGATCGCCAACCTGCCGGTGACGATCTTTAAATTTGCGATGAGCCCATTCGCGGAGTGGCAGCAGCTGGCCTGGGCCGGGGTGCTGATCATTACCCTTTGCGTACTGTTGCTGAACATTCTGGCGCGCGTCATTTTCGCGAAGAAGAAACACGGTTAAATTTTTACGGCGCGGCAGCTCGCGGCGCCGAATGAGGAAATGAGTCAATGAGTATGGTTGATACTGCCCCGGGTAAGATTCAGGTTCGTGATTTGAACTTCTACTACGGCAAATTCCATGCCCTGAAGAACATCAACCTGGATATCGCGAAGAACCAGGTCACGGCATTTATCGGTCCATCCGGCTGTGGAAAATCCACGCTGCTGCGTACCTTTAACAAAATGTATTCGCTCTATCCGGAGCAGCGCGCCGAAGGTGAAATCATCCTGGACGGCGAAAACATTCTGACCCAGGCCCAGGATATCGCCCTGCTGCGTGCCAAAGTAGGCATGGTGTTCCAGAAACCCACGCCGTTCCCGATGTCGATTTATGACAACATCGCCTTTGGCGTGCGCCTGTTTGAAAAGCTCTCCCGCGCCGATATGGACGAGCGCGTACAGTGGGCGTTGACCAAGGCCGCATTATGGAACGAAACCAAAGATAAATTGCACCAGAGCGGTTACTCTCTCTCCGGTGGTCAGCAGCAGCGTCTGTGCATTGCGCGCGGTATCGCCATTCGCCCGGAAGTGTTGCTGCTTGATGAGCCGTGTTCAGCGCTGGACCCGATCTCAACCGGCCGTATTGAAGAGCTCATCACCGAGCTGAAGCAGGATTACACCGTGGTTATCGTGACCCACAACATGCAACAGGCTGCGCGTTGTTCCGATCATACGGCGTTTATGTATCTGGGCGAGTTGATTGAGTTCAGCGATACGGATGCGCTGTTCACCAGGCCCGCGAAGAAACAAACCGAAGATTATATTACTGGCCGCTACGGTTGATTTGCCTTAGTGCATGTGGAGAAACCATGGACAACCTCAATCTTAATAAACACATTTCCGGCCAGTTCAACGCAGAGCTGGAAAGCATTCGCACCCAGGTGATGACCATGGGCGGCATGGTCGAGCAGCAGCTTTCTGATGCAATTACGGCGATGCACAACCAGGACAGCGAGCTGGCGAAGCGCGTCATTGAAGGCGACAAAAACGTCAACATGATGGAAGTGGCTATCGACGAAGCTTGCGTGCGCATTATCGCGAAACGCCAGCCGACGGCGAGCGATCTGCGTCTGGTGATGGCGATCATCAAGACCATCGCCGAGCTGGAGCGTATTGGTGACGTTGCGGATAAAATCTGCCGTACCGCGCTGGAGAAGTTCTCTCAGCAGCACCAGCCACTGCTGGTGAGCCTGGAGTCGCTGGGCCGCCACACCGTGCAGATGCTGCACGACGTGCTGGATGCCTTTGCGCGTATGGATCTGGACGAAGCGGTGCGTATTTACCGTGAAGACAAGAAAGTCGACCAGGAGTATGAAGGCATCGTGCGTCAGCTGATGACTTACATGATGGAAGATTCACGTACCATCCCAAGCGTACTGACTGCCCTGTTCTGCGCGCGCTCCATCGAGCGTATCGGGGACCGCTGCCAGAACATTTGCGAATACATCTTCTACTTCGTGAAAGGTCAGGACTTCCGTCACGTGGGCGGCGATGAGCTGGACAAGCTGCTGGCGGGTAAAGATCCGAAAGAGTGATGTTTGTGGCGGGTGGCGCTATCGCTTACCCGCCCTACGAGCCTTGTAGGCCGGATAAGCGTTAGCGCCATCCGGCTTTGTTTTTTCAGCGAGTAATATCCCACCCGCGCGCCTTCCACAGTTCCGGCAGCTGCGCCAGATCGGTAAAGGTTGTCACGTTTGGATGCTCGATCGGCTTGTTGTGCGGATCGGCGCAGAAGTAAAACACCTCCATGCCCGCATCAATTCCCGACTGTGCGCCCGCAGACGAATCATCCACCAGAATGCAGTTCTCGACGTTGACGTTCATCGCTTTTGCTGCATGGAACATCAGCGCCGGATCGGGCTTCCACCGCTGGATATCGTAGCCGCTGAACAGTTTTTCCGGGAAATGGTGCAACATCTCAAGCTTGCCCAGCGAGTGCTGCATTTTGCTGACCGGGCCGTTAGAGACCACGCAGATTGGCACCGTCATCGCATCCAGCAACGCGTTAGCCCCGGCGATAACTTCCAGCTCGGAGTCGAACAGGCGTGCGACCTCGGCGCGGTACACCGGTTCCAGATCGGCTTTCGCCAGATCCACACCGTGTTCCTGGTTAATGATGTCGATGATCTCGTACAGCTTCACGCCCTTAAAGCGTTTGAACACCTCTTCGAGATCGAGCGTAATGCCAAATTCCTGGAACATGGCCACATATGCGCGGGAACAAATGACCTCACTGTCGACCAGCGTTCCGTCGCAGTCGAAAAATACCGCTTCAATTCCGGACATGCCCTTCCCTTTTAACAAGTTTAACGTTTACGTACGGCAGTTTAACGAGACGCAATCGTTGCCGTATAAGCAAAATCAATGAAAAAAGTATCTCATAACCGCCACTATTGTCGCATTTTGGTATAGGATAGCGACGAATTTTCCCTCCTTGTTCGGAAATTGATGATGAGTCAACAACACACAACCCAGACATCTGGTCAGGGTCTGCTTGAGCGCGTGTTCAAACTGCGCGAGCACGGCACAACGGCACGCACCGAAGTGATCGCCGGTTTCACCACCTTCCTGACGATGGTGTATATCGTTTTTGTTAACCCGCAAATTCTGGGCGTTGCTGGCATGGATACCAGCGCCGTCTTCGTGACCACCTGTCTGATTGCTGCCCTTGGCAGCATCCTGATGGGTGTGTTCGCTAACCTGCCGGTTGCGCTGGCACCGGCAATGGGTCTGAATGCGTTCTTCGCGTTCGTGGTCGTTCAGGCGATGGGCCTGCCGTGGCAGGTTGGCATGGGCGCTATCTTCTGGGGCGCCGTCGGCCTGCTGCTGCTGACCATTTTCCGCGTGCGCTACTGGATGATTGCCAATATCCCGGTGAGCCTGCGCGTGGGTATCACCAGCGGTATCGGCCTGTTCATCGGCATGATGGGTCTGAAAAACGCCGGTGTGATCGTGGCGAACCCGGAAACGCTGGTGAGCATCGGCAACCTGACCTCTCACAGCGTGCTGCTGGGCGTGCTGGGCTTCTTTATCATCGCGATCCTGGCTTCCCGCAATATTCACGCGGCGGTGCTGGTGTCCATCGTGGTCACCACGCTGCTGGGCTGGATGCTGGGCGATGTCCAGTATCACGGGATCGTCTCCGCGCCACCGAGCGTCTCTACCGTTATTGGTCACGTTGACCTGGCGGGCTCCCTGAACCTCGGTCTGGCGGGCGTGATTTTCTCCTTCATGCTGGTTAACCTGTTTGACTCCTCCGGCACGCTGATCGGCGTGACCGACAAAGCGGGTCTGGCGGATGAGAAAGGCAAATTCCCGCGCATGAAGCAGGCGCTGTTTGTGGATAGCGTCTCCTCCGTGGCGGGTTCTTTCATCGGGACATCCTCTGTGACCGCTTACATTGAGTCCTCTTCCGGCGTGTCCGTGGGCGGCCGTACGGGTTTGACGGCGGTGGTGGTCGGCATTCTGTTCCTGCTGGTGATCTTCCTTTCTCCGCTGGCGGGGATGGTTCCACCGTATGCGGCTGCAGGCGCGCTGATCTACGTTGGCGTGCTGATGACATCGAGCCTGGCGCGCGTGAAATGGGAAGATTTAACCGAAGCGGTACCGGCGTTTATCACCGCCGTGATGATGCCGTTCAGCTTCTCGATCACTGAAGGTATCGCGCTGGGCTTTATCTCTTACTGCGTGATGAAGATTGGTACGGGTCGCTTCCGCGAGCTCAGCCCGTGTGTGATCGTTGTGGCGCTGCTGTTTGTGCTGAAGATTGTGTTTATTGACGCGCACTAAGGTGCGGTTTGTGGTGTCAGGTGGCGCTTCGCTTACCTGACCTACTGACGAGTGTAGGCCCGGTAAGCGCTAGCGCCACCGGGCTTTTTTATCAGGCTTTAACCCGCTTAATATAATCCCCAAACGCCGTCAGCTGGCCAGACAGATGATCGCGCGTGCTCTGATCCACCACTTCACCCGTCTGCGGGTCGACCTTATTCTGAATCACACCGCCCATAAACTCCGGCTTGTTCATCACCATCGCATCCAGGAACACCAGGATCTGGCGCAGGTGATACTGGCAGCGCGCGCCGCCAATCGCGCCCATCGAGCTGGTCTGGATCAGCACTGGCTTGCCCGCGAGCGGTTGCTCCGGCAGGCGAGAAAGCCAGTCGATGGCGTTCTTCAGACCGCCCGGAACCGAGTAGTTATACTCTGGCGTCACGATGACCACTCCGTCAGCCTGGCGAATTTGCTCCGCCAGCGCCTCAACGCTCTGCGGGAATCCCTCTTCCTGCTGAACGTCAGCATCATAAAGCGGAATATCGCCAATGGACGGCAGAGCGCTAATTTCCATCCCCGCAGGTGCCAGCTGTGGCAGGGTGCGGGCGACCATCCCGTTAAATGAACCTTTGCGCAGGCTTCCCAGTAACGTAACAACTTTCAACGTTTCAGACATGATTACTCCTGTTTCATCATGATGACCCTGAATGGATCAGCTAAGAGTGATTGCTTTTTCTGCCGGTAAACTGGTTAAACGCATCAGGCGCGCGGCGGGCTCGTTGGCGCGCTCGGGCACATCAGGAAGGCTACGCCATCCCTGTTGACTGTCAAATTCCCAGATTTTCATACGTTCGATGGCCGGGGTGACGGCAATGGACCAGATTAACACGTCCTCGGCATCGCTGAGCGCTTCAACCAGCGTGGCTCTCGTGGCACGCAGGCGTCCCGATCCTGGCAGGAGTTGCAACAGGCTGGCATCGTCAGACGCACACCCACAGAGCTTACGAATGCTCTGACGCAGGGTGATGAGTTGGGCTCTGGCTTCAACAGGATCGTTTTGATTGCGTACCCAAAGTTTTTCATTGCTGGAGAGCGGGTAGTCGTTATGCGCATTAGCACCGTTGAAGCTGCGCGTCGCGCGCTGAAGTTCCATATCCAGTCCACAGTCACCCTCGGTAGTGAGCGCGACACCAATAATGTTGCCAGTATAGGCGATGGAAAACCGGGGGAGTTCCGGGTCAGCGAATACCGGACGGCCTTCTGGCTGGATAATAATGTCAGGCAGCTCGCTGGTGCCGTAGAGCATGAACATAAGCTCTGCGAGAAGTGCTCTGGAGGCTAAAAACCGCGTCCTGCGGTGCTCCGGGAGCGTGAGCGCTTCAGTGTGACAGGCTGAAGAAATTCTGGCCGATACGAGATGTCCGTCTGTAAGTATCCCTCTTGCAAAGTGCGTTGCCATTTTTCGCTCCTTGATAATGGTCGTAATCGGTTAAACGGTTACATGATTATCGCTTAACTTGACTCCTGTTTTAATCAGTAAATGGGAGTAAGAGAAGACTTAGGACCGAACTTTACATTTTCTTAGGCAAAAACAGGACCTGGAGCGGCGTACAGCGCTTTGATTGTCTCACGCAACCAAAGGATTTTGGGGTTATGGCTGTTCCGTTTATGCCAGATCATGGTGAAAGGCACGGTCAGCTTTTCAGCCTGCGCTTCGTCAATGGGAATAGGAAGCGCGATCAGTTTTCGCTGGTGGAGCTGATTGTAGTGATGGCAGTAGTAAGGTGCGGTGGCGATATAGTTATGGTCGGGCTGTGCGGCCATAAACATCGACTGCTCGAAGCCGGGCAGGCTCATGGCGATATTACGCTCGCGCCCCATCTCTCTTAGCACCTCGTCGAGCGCCCAGGTATCGCTGCGTTCCCAGAAAATGCTGATATGCGGGTAGCGCAGAAAGGTCTCCAGGTTCCACTCCTCCTGTAGCGCCGGATGATCCTCACGCAGATACACGCACGGACGGTCGCTAAACAGGATCTCGTAGTCGATAAACCACGGCATTAGCTTCAGCAATTCACGCGATCGCGGGTGCGTTTCGCGCCCGGTGAATCCCAGATCCACCTCTCCACGCGTAATGGCATCCAGCGAATCGTAATCCCAGTGGCGCATCTTCACCGTAGCCTGCGGATAGCGCTGATTCACCTGCTCCAGCAGGGCGTTAAAGCGGATCAGCATCAACGGCGTTTCGGCAGCTAGCACGAACGTCAGCCCGCCCGGGGAGTCATGGTGAAATTTATCGAGGATCTGATTGCCAATCTGCATCCAGTCGGCCAGATCCTGCTCCAGGCTTACCGTCAGCGGAGTGGGCAGCAGCCCTAACGGCGTTTTCACAAACAGCGGGTCTTCGAACCAGTCGCGCAGCTTGGCCAGTGATTTACTCACCGCAGACGGCGTCACGTTCATCCGCTTCGCGGCTTTGGTGACGCTGCGCTCCTGCAGCAAAAGCTGTAGGCAAAGCAGGAGATTAAGATCGAGACTGCTGATGGGCTTCTTCATAATGCGCCGCGGGCTGGATGACCATAAGTAAGGTAATGCAGACAATGCTACAGCCAATCAGAATCCCGATCAGCATATTCAGCGCATTAAGACCAAGAACGGCTGCCAGCCAAATCCACAGCGATGAACCGCAGACCTGCGCAATGCCCAATACCGAACTCGCTACACCCGCGCGCAGCGAGAACGGCCCGAGCGCCTGGCTCATCGCCACGCCAAAGCCGACGGAAAAACCGGCGCAGATGAGCGTGATGCCCACCAGCATCACCGCGTGCGAACTCGCGATCGCCAGAATCACGCCTGCGGCAAGGAACAATGCCTGTGAGGCCAGCATTAGCGTGCGCTGGCGAAAAATGTTCAGCGCAAACGGGGTAGAAAATGAGACAGCCATGCTGACCATCGCGGTCAGTGCCATCACCGTTGAATACTGACCGCGATCGAAGCCCATGGTTTCCATCAGCAAGACAGGGGAAACGTTTACATAGGTCAGGATCACCGCCACGCTTAACGTGGTCACGGCCAGACGACTGAGGAAGAAGCGGTTAAGCAGCTTCTCAGTTGGGTGAATCGTTGGGGTATGACCGGTATTCTGCGAGCCCGGGTGGGTTTCTTTCAGTACGGTGATAGACAGAATAAAGACCAGCGCACCCATCGCCGCCATGGTCCAGAACAGGCTCTGCCACGGGAATTTCAGCATGATCAGGTAGCCCACTACGGGCGCCAGCACCGGGATGATGCAGGTAATACCGTTCAGCATCGACAGCACTTTGGCGCGGCGCTGGGCGCTTAAGGTGTCGCGCAAAATGGCAAAAGCGACGACGTAACAGCCACCGGCTCCAATGCCCTGAATGAAGCGGCCCGACAGGAACACGGTGCTGTTCTGCGCCTGTGAACAGAGAAGAGAGGCCAGGGCAAAAATGATGGCACCCGTTATCGCGACAGGCTGGCGGCCTGCTTTATCCGCAATCTTCCCGGCAAACACCATCGACGACGCCATCCCCGCGAGGTAGGCCGAAAACGCGATGTGCAGCTGCGCTTCGCTGGCACCCAGATCGCGGGCGATGTGGGGGAGTCCCACCAGATACATATCAATGCCCGACGGATAAAGCAGAACCAACGCGAAACTACAAAACAGAAAACGAGCCATAAACCCCCCATAGATGCAGGCATGCAGCATAGGGGGTGAAAAGAGATAAGGCGAGTTGCCATTTGGATAATGGTGATTTCCCGGGAGGAAATCACCATTACTGAGCGGGGATTACTTACCGATACAGAAACTTGAGAAAATCCTTCCCAGCAGATCGTCCGACGTAAACTCCCCGGTGATCTCGCTCAGATTCTGCTGCGCCAGACGCAGCTCTTCCGCCAGCAGTTCGCCCGCCCACGCGCCGATCAGCTGCGCTTTACCCTGAACAAGGTGGTTCGCCGCCTCTTCCAGCGCCTGCAGGTGACGGCGACGCGCCAGGAAGCCGCCTTCCATGCTGGTGTCAAAGCCCATGCTCTGCTTGAGATGGTTACGCAGGTCGTCAACGCCTTCACCGGTACGCGCCGACAGGCGAATCAGTGAGTGACCGTTCACATCGCTGATGCCCAGCGTTTCGCCGGTGACATCCGCTTTGTTACGCACCACGGTGATCGGCAGCTTGGCCGGAAGACGGGCGATAAAGTCTGGCCAGATGTCAGCCGGGTCGACGGCGTCGGTCGTGGTGCCGTCCACCATAAACAGTACGCGGTCGGCCTGCTCGATCTCCTGCCAGGCGCGTTCGATACCGATGCGTTCGACCTCGTCGCTGGCGTCGCGCAGACCGGCGGTGTCGATGATATGCAGCGGCATCCCGTCGATGTGGATATGCTCGCGCAGCACGTCGCGGGTGGTTCCGGCAATGTCAGTCACGATCGCCGCTTCACGGCCCGCCAGGGCGTTCAGCAGGCTTGATTTCCCGGCGTTAGGGCGACCAGCAATCACTACCTTCATCCCTTCACGCAGCAGGCTGCCCTGACGTGCTTCGGCACGCACGGCGTCGAGATCGTTCATCACCTGGTTGAGCTGGGCTTCGATTTTACCGTCAGAGAGGAAGTCGATCTCCTCATCCGGGAAGTCGATAGCCGCTTCGACGTAGATGCGCAGGTGAGTAAGTGCTTCCACAAGGTGATTTACGCGCGCGGAGAATGCCCCCTGCAGCGAGTTCAGGGCGGAACGAGCCGCCTGTTCGGAACTGGCGTCGATCAGGTCTGCAATCGCTTCTGCCTGCGCCAGGTCGAGCTTGTCGTTGAGGAAAGCACGCTCGGAGAACTCGCCCGGCTTCGCAATGCGCAGGCCAGGCAGGGTCAGAATACGTTTTAACAGCAGGTCGAGGATAACCGGGCCGCCGTGGCCCTGCAGCTCCAGCACGTCTTCGCCGGTAAAGGAGTTCGGGCCGGGGAACCACAGCGCAATGCCCTGGTCCAGCGGCGTGCCGTCGGTATCTTTAAACGGCAGGTAATCAGCGTAGCGCGGCTTTGGCAGTTTACCCAGCACCGCTTCGGCCACCTCGCGCGCCTTCAGGCCGGAGATGCGCAGAATGCCTACACCACCGCGTCCCGGTGGGGTTGCCTGGGCGACGATAGTGTCGTTATGGCTCATGGTTGGTCTCGTTCAATACAAATAAAAAAGGCGGTCAATCGACCGCCCTTATTTTAGCGTTAACTTACCGAATCAGGACTTTTTCTTTTCGCGGCTATGCAGGCCACGTTTTTCCAGACCACGGTAAATCAGCTGCTGCTGGATGATGGTCACCAGGTTGCTGACGATATAGTACAGCACCAGACCTGACGGGAACCACAGGAAGAACACGGTGAAGATGACCGGCATAAAGGTCATGATCTTCTGCTGCATCGGGTCGGTCACGGTGGTCGGCGACATCTTCTGGATGAAGAACATCGTCACGCCCATCAGGATCGGCAGGATGTAGTACGGGTCCTGTGCAGACAGGTCATGGATCCACAGGGCGAACGGCGCGTGGCGCAGCTCAACGGAGCCCATCAGCATGTAGTACAGCGCAAGGAAGATTGGCATCTGAATCAGCAGCGGGAAGCAACCACCCAGTGGGTTTACTTTCTCTGCTTTATACAGGGCCATCATCTCCTGGCTCTGACGCTGTTTGTCATCGCCCAGACGCTCACGCATAGCCTGAATCTTTGGCTGCAGCATTCGCATCTTCGCCATGGAGGTGTACTGCGCTTTAGTCAGCGGGTACATGATGCCACGAACGATGAAGGTGATAACGATGATGGAGAAGCCCCAGTTACCCAGGAAGCTGTGGATGAACTTCAGCAGCTTAAACAGCGGCTGAGAGATGAACCACAACCAGCCGTAATCGACGGTCAGATCCAGGTGCGGCGCAACAGCAGCCATTTTGTCCTGGATTTCCGGGCCGACCCACAGGGTGCTTGCCAGCTTACCGGTTTGACCCGGCTGCACCAGAACCGGCTGTGATTTGTAGCCGATAGCTGCAATACCGTTGCCGAGGTTCGCGGTGTAGAAGTTGTTGGTACCGTCGTTATTTGGCACCCATGCTGTTGCGAAATACTGCTGCAGCATTGCCACCCAACCGCCTTTAGCGCTGACGTTCAGGTTTTCGTTATCGGCAATGGTGTCGAATTTGTATTTCTCGTACTTCGCATCAGGCGTGGAGTACGCCGCGCCGCGGAAGGTATGCAGCGCAAAGTTGCTGCTTCCGGTGTCACGGTGAGACGGCAGATTGATGGACTGCTTCAACTGACCAAAGGTCGAGATTTCCAGCGGTTTTTCACCGGCGTTCTGTACGCTGTAGCCCACGTTCACCGCATATTCACCACGTTTCAGGGTGAAGGTTTTGGTGAAGGTATTGCCCGCCGCGTCGGTGTAGGTCATCGGGATAGCGAGTTCGTTCTGACCATCGGCCAGCACAAAGGTATCACTCTCGACGGTATACAGCGGACGCGCACCGTTAGCCGGGTTATCCGGGCCATCACGACCGGTCAGGCCGCTCTGAGCCTGATACAGGAACTCAGGTGTGGTTTCCAGTAACTGGAACGGTTCGGTAGACTTCAGCTCTTTCGGGTAGGTCAACAGCAGCGCCTGCTCAACATCACCACCACGGGTGTTGATAGTCAGCTCAAGCACATCGGTCTTAACCGTAATCTGTTTCCCCTGGCCACTGGCCGGTACGCCCTGGTCGGCGGCGCTACCCGCTGCGGTGGTCGTGGTCTGCGTGGTCTGCTGCTGGGGTTGAGGATTTTTATCCTGCTCCCATGCCTGCCAGATCATGAAAGACACGAACAACAAAGCGATGATAAGAAGATTGCGTTGCGAATCCATCGTTAGTGTTCTCTGGTATCAAAGGGTCCTGGAGGGACGGGGTCGTCTCCACCTGGGTGTAAAGGGTGGCATTTTAATACGCGTTTCACCGTCAACCAACTGCCTTTTATCACTCCAAACCTGCGCAATGCCTCAATTCCGTAGCTTGAGCATGTTGGCGTGAAACGGCAATGTGGCCCGAGTAGCGGACTAATCAGGCGCTGATAGACCCGAATGAGGGCTATCAGGACCCGTGAGCCAGGCGACAGTGGCGGCGCCATAATTTTTCCAACGCTTCCGAGAGAGCACGGTTATCGAGGTCGGCAACCCCCCTTTTCGCCACCACCACGAAATCCATAGAAGGCAGTTCGTGTTGACGTAAACGGAAGCTTTCACGCGTCAGACGTTTAATCCGATTGCGTTCATGCGCACGCTTAACATTTTTCTTGGCGACTGTGAGACCGATGCGGGGATGCCCCAGCGAATTTTGGCGGCCGAGGATGGTGATTTGCGGCGTGCCAGCCCGTTGTGGCTGCTGGAAGACGAAAGTGAAATGAGTGGGAGTTAACAAACGTAACTCCCTGGGAAATGCTAGCTTAACCACTCAGGGGTTAGCTTTATTACTTGGAAACGGTCAGACGAGCGCGGCCTTTAGCACGACGACGTGCCAGAACCTGACGACCATTTTTAGTAGCCATACGAGCACGGAAGCCGTGAGAACGGTTGCGCTTCAGTACAGACGGTTGAAAAGTGCGTTTCATGGCGATTTCTACCTAAACTTGAATAAATTCACTGACTTTTGCGTATACCCGAACGAGTTTCGAACGACTAACGCCTCAGCGTGGGTGATTAAAGAGGCCGGATTGTAATAATTGTACACTCCGGAGTCAATTCTCTTTCCTTATTTCCCGCGTATTTCCGCACGTTTTCGCGTGGAAAATGAGCAACGGACGACGCAGGAAGATGAGCATCACGCGCCGGGTCGAGGATTATACGGGCTCCCGAACAAAGCGCAAGGATCGTCCCGGATCTTCGTTAGATCATTTAAGCAATAAATTGTCTGTGCTCATTAATTTTTCCAATATGCGGGCTAAATCGTGGGGCACTCGCGTCAGGATCGTTTACACTTACCCGGTTTCGGATCTTCCTGTGGATAAATCGGGAAGAATCTGTGAGAAACAGAAGATCTCTGGCTCAGTTTAGGCTATGATCCGCGGTCCCGATCGGGATCCCAGGATCCTGGTCAGGATTAAATTGCAGATAGCAATTCGCACATCCCCCTTTTGCACAGGGTCATGTCGATGTGCGCCAACAATCATGAATATTCAATAGTTTTCTTTTATTGTTCGAGTGGAGTCCGCCGTGTCACTTTCGCTTTGGCAGCAGTGTCTTGCCCGATTGCAGGATGAGTTACCAGCCACAGAATTCAGTATGTGGATCCGCCCGTTGCAGGCGGAACTGAGCGATAACACGCTGGCTTTGTATGCGCCAAACCGTTTTGTGCTCGATTGGGTAAGGGACAAGTACCTTAATAATATCAATGGACTGCTGAACGATTTCTGCGGGTCAGATGCCCCACAGCTGCGCTTTGAAGTGGGCACAAAGCCGGTCACCCAAACCGTACGTGAAACCGTGAACGTAGCCGCGCCAGCTCAGGCCGCTCCTGCTCCGGCCCCTCGCGTCGCACCTGCTCGTCAGGGCTGGGATAACGTCCCTGCGCCCGCTGAGCCAACCTATCGCTCTAACGTTAACGTTAAGCACACCTTCGATAACTTCGTTGAAGGTAAGTCGAACCAGCTGGCGCGCGCGGCGGCCCGTCAGGTTGCTGATAACCCCGGTGGTGCTTATAACCCGCTGTTCCTTTATGGCGGCACGGGTCTGGGTAAAACGCACCTGCTGCATGCAGTGGGTAACGGCATTATGGCGCGCAAGCCTAATGCGAAAGTGGTGTATATGCACTCCGAGCGCTTCGTTCAGGACATGGTAAAAGCCCTGCAAAACAATGCGATCGAAGAGTTTAAACGCTACTATCGTTCCGTTGACGCCCTGCTGATCGATGACATCCAGTTCTTTGCCAATAAAGAACGATCGCAGGAAGAATTTTTCCATACCTTCAACGCCCTGCTGGAAGGCAATCAGCAGATCATTTTGACCTCGGATCGTTATCCAAAAGAGATCAACGGCGTTGAAGATCGTCTGAAATCCCGCTTCGGCTGGGGCCTGACCGTGGCGATCGAGCCACCGGAGCTGGAAACCCGCGTCGCGATCCTGATGAAGAAAGCCGATGAAAACGACATTCGCCTGCCGGGTGAGGTGGCGTTCTTTATTGCCAAGCGTCTGCGCTCCAACGTGCGTGAGCTGGAAGGCGCGCTGAACCGTGTGATTGCCAACGCCAACTTCACCGGTCGTGCGATCACCATCGATTTTGTGCGTGAAGCGCTGCGCGATTTGCTGGCATTGCAGGAAAAACTGGTCACCATCGACAATATTCAAAAGACGGTGGCTGAGTACTACAAGATCAAAGTGGCAGATTTACTGTCTAAACGTCGTTCCCGCTCGGTGGCGCGTCCGCGTCAGATGGCGATGGCGCTGGCAAAGGAGTTAACCAACCACAGTCTGCCGGAAATCGGGGATGCGTTTGGTGGCCGTGACCATACGACCGTGCTGCACGCTTGTCGTAAGATTGAGCAGTTACGCGAAGAAAGCCACGACATAAAAGAAGATTTTTCCAATTTAATCAGAACATTATCATCGTGACGCTATGAAATTTACCGTTGAACGTGAACATTTATTAAAACCGCTGCAACAGGTGAGTGGCCCATTAGGTGGCCGCCCAACGCTGCCTATTCTCGGAAACCTGCTGCTTCAGGTCGCGGACGGTACGCTGTCGCTGACCGGCACGGATCTGGAAATGGAAATGATCGCGCGCGTTACGCTGACTCAGCCGCACGACGCAGGCGCGACCACGGTTCCGGCACGTAAATTCTTTGATATCTGCCGTGGGCTGCCGGAAGGCGCTGAAATCGCCGTGCAGCTGGAAGGCGACCGTATGCTGGTGCGTTCTGGCCGCAGCCGTTTCTCGCTCTCCACGCTGCCTGCTGCAGACTTCCCGAACCTGGACGACTGGCAGAGCGAAGTTGAATTCACCCTGCCACAGGCGACGATGAAGCGTCTGATTGAAGCTACGCAGTTCTCCATGGCGCATCAGGACGTTCGTTACTACTTAAACGGCATGCTGTTCGAAACCGAAGGTGAAGAGCTGCGTACCGTAGCCACCGACGGCCACCGTCTGGCGGTCTGTTCTATGCCGATTGGCGACTCACTGCCAAACCATTCGGTGATCGTGCCGCGTAAAGGGGTGATTGAGCTGATGCGTATGCTCGACGGTGGCGACACGCCGCTGCGCGTGCAGATCGGCAGCAACAACATCCGCGCACACGTGGGTGATTTTGTCTTCACGTCTAAGCTGGTTGACGGTCGTTTCCCGGATTATCGCCGCGTATTGCCGAAAAACCCGGACAAAACGCTGGAAGCAGGCTGCGACAGCCTCAAGCAGGCTTTTGCCCGTGCGGCCATTCTCTCTAACGAGAAATTCCGCGGCGTGCGCCTGTACGTGAGCGAAAACCAGATCAAAATCACCGCTAACAACCCGGAGCAGGAAGAGGCAGAAGAAATTCTGGACGTCACCTACGCCGGAACCGAGATGGAAATCGGCTTTAACGTCAGTTACGTGCTGGATGTGTTGAATGCACTGAAATGCGAGAACGTGCGCATTCTGCTGACCGACTCCGTTTCAAGCGTACAGATTGAAGATGCGGCCAGCCAAAGCGCGGCTTATGTTGTCATGCCAATGAGACTGTAATGTCGCTCACCCGTCTGTTGATCCGCGACTTTCGCAATATCGAAAGCGCGGATCTCGCTTTATCCCCTGGCTTTAACTTCCTGGTTGGCGCAAACGGCAGCGGCAAAACCAGCGTGCTGGAAGCCATCTATACGCTCGGCCACGGTCGGGCGTTTCGCAGTTTGCAGATTGGTCGCGTCATTCGCCACGAGCAGGAATCCTTTGTTCTGCACGGTCGTTTGCAGGGGGCGGAGCGGGAAACCGCCATTGGCCTGACCAAAGACAAGCAGGGCGACAGCAAGGTGCGCATCGACGGCACCGACGGCCATAAAGTGGCAGAGCTGGCGCTGCTGATGCCAATGCAGCTGATTACGCCGGAGGGGTTTACTTTACTCAACGGCGGCCCCAAATACAGAAGAGCGTTCCTCGACTGGGGATGCTTTCACAACGAAGCCGGTTTCTTTAACGCCTGGAGCAACCTGAAGCGCCTGCTAAAGCAGCGTAATGCCGCGTTGCGCCAGGTTACACGCTACGCCCAGCTGCGTCCGTGGGATAGGGAATTAATCCCTCTCGCGGAACAAATCAGCAACTGGCGTGCCGAATACAGCGCAGGTATCGCCGAAGACATGGCCGATACCTGCAAACAGTTTTTACCCGAATTCACTCTCACCTTCTCCTTCCAGCGCGGCTGGGAGAAAGAGACGGATTATGCCGAGGTGTTAGAGAGAAACTTCGAGCGCGATCGCATGTTGACCTACACCGCGCACGGCCCGCACAAGGCGGATTTCCGCATTCGTGCCGACGGTGCGCCGGTGGAAGATACGCTGTCGCGCGGGCAGCTCAAGCTCCTGA
The DNA here is from genome assembly GCF_057444735.1 of Enterobacter sp. B79-1. Taxonomy (NCBI): domain Bacteria; kingdom Pseudomonadati; phylum Pseudomonadota; class Gammaproteobacteria; order Enterobacterales; family Enterobacteriaceae; genus Enterobacter; species Enterobacter sp. B79-1. Next base: position 211,362 of record NZ_JBYAZJ010000006.1, on the reverse strand, counting down.
TGTGCGCGCTGCGCCTGGCACAGGGAGAGTTTCTCACCCGCGAAAGCGGAAGACGCTGCCTGTACCTGATAGATGATTTTGCCTCGGAACTCGACGACGCGCGGCGCGGGCTGCTTGCCAGCCGCTTAAAAGCCACGCAGTCGCAGGTTTTCGTCAGCGCCATTAGCGCTGAACACGTTATAGACATGTCGGACGAAAATTCGAAGATGTTTACCGTGGAAAAGGGTAAAATAACGGATTAACCCAAGTTGAAATGAGCGAGAAACGTTGATGTCGAATTCTTATGACTCCTCCAGTATCAAAGTCCTGAAAGGGCTGGATGCGGTGCGTAAGCGCCCGGGTATGTATATCGGCGACACGGATGACGGCACCGGTCTGCACCACATGGTATTCGAGGTGGTAGATAACGCTATCGACGAAGCGCTCGCGGGTCACTGTAAAGACATCGTGGTCACCATCCATGCGGACAACTCCGTCTCCGTCACCGATGATGGTCGTGGCATCCCAACCGGTATTCACCCGGAAGAGGGTGTATCTGCTGCGGAAGTGATCATGACCGTCCTGCACGCAGGCGGTAAATTCGACGATAACTCCTATAAAGTTTCCGGCGGCCTGCACGGCGTAGGCGTCTCCGTGGTTAACGCCCTGTCGCAGAAGCTGGAGCTGGTTATTCAGCGCGAAGGCAAAATTCACCGTCAGCTGTATACTCACGGCGTGCCGCAGGCCCCGCTGGCCGTCACCGGCGATACCGACAAAACCGGTACCCTGGTACGTTTCTGGCCGAGCCATGAAACCTTCACCAACGTCACCGAATTCGAGTACGACATCCTGGCGAAACGCCTGCGCGAACTGTCGTTCCTGAACTCCGGCGTGTCTATTCGCCTGAAAGATAAGCGTGACGGCAAAGAAGATCACTTCCATTACGAAGGTGGTATCAAAGCGTTCGTTGAGTATCTGAACAAGAACAAAACGCCAATTCACCCGAATATCTTCTATTTCTCTACCGAAAAAGACGGTATCGGCGTGGAAGTGGCGCTGCAGTGGAACGACGGTTTCCAGGAAAACATCTACTGCTTTACCAACAACATTCCACAGCGTGACGGCGGTACGCACCTTGCAGGCTTCCGTGCGGCGATGACCCGTACCCTGAACGCCTACATGGACAAAGAAGGCTACAGCAAGAAAGCGAAAGTCAGCGCCACCGGTGACGACGCCCGTGAAGGCCTGATTGCCGTGGTTTCCGTGAAGGTGCCGGATCCGAAGTTCTCCTCACAGACCAAAGACAAGCTGGTCTCTTCCGAGGTGAAATCGGCCGTTGAGCAGCAGATGAACGAACTGCTGAGCGAATACCTGCTGGAAAACCCGTCCGACGCGAAAATCGTGGTGGGCAAAATTATCGATGCGGCACGTGCCCGTGAAGCGGCGCGCAAAGCCCGTGAAATGACCCGTCGTAAAGGCGCGCTGGACTTAGCAGGCCTGCCGGGCAAACTGGCTGACTGCCAGGAACGTGACCCGGCGCTGTCTGAACTCTACCTCGTGGAAGGGGACTCCGCGGGCGGTTCTGCGAAGCAGGGCCGTAACCGTAAGAACCAGGCGATTCTGCCGCTGAAGGGTAAAATCCTCAACGTTGAGAAAGCCCGTTTCGACAAGATGCTCTCTTCTCAGGAAGTGGCGACCCTCATCACCGCGCTGGGCTGCGGCATCGGCCGTGATGAGTACAACCCGGACAAGCTGCGCTACCACAGCATCATCATCATGACCGATGCGGACGTCGACGGCTCGCACATCCGTACGCTGCTGTTGACCTTCTTCTATCGTCAGATGCCTGAAATCGTTGAGCGTGGCCACGTCTACATTGCACAGCCGCCGCTGTACAAAGTGAAGAAAGGCAAGCAGGAACAGTACATTAAAGACGACGAAGCGATGGATCAGTACCAAATCGCGATCGCGCTTGATGGTGCGACCCTGCACGCGAACTCTCACGCCCCTGCACTGGCCGGTGAGCCGCTGGAGCGTCTGGTGTCCGAGTTCAACGCCACGCAGAAAATGATCACGCGTATGGAACGCCGTTATCCGAAAACGCTGCTGAAGGAGCTGGTTTATCAGCCAACCCTGACCGAAGCCGATCTGAGCGACGAGCAGACCGTGACCCGCTGGGTGAACGCTCTGGTGACCGATCTGAACGAGAAAGAGCAGCACGGCAGCATGTGGAAATGCGATATCCAGCAGAACGCCGATAAGCAGTTCGAGCCTATTATTCGCGTGCGTACCCACGGCGTTGATACCGACTACCCGCTGGAACACGAGTTTGTGACCGGTCCGGAATACCGCCGTATCTGCTCGCTCGGTGAGACGCTGCGCGGGCTGATCGAAGACGATGCGTTCATCGAACGTGGCGAACGTCGTCAGCCGGTAGCCAGCTTCGAGCAGGCGCTGGACTGGCTGGTGAAAGAGTCCCGTCGTGGCCTCGCGATCCAGCGCTATAAAGGTCTGGGCGAAATGAACCCGGACCAGCTGTGGGAAACCACCATGGATCCGGAAAGCCGCCGCATGCTGCGCGTCACCGTTAAGGACGCAATTGCTGCGGACCAGCTGTTCACGACCCTGATGGGCGATGCGGTTGAACCACGTCGTGCCTTCATCGAAGAGAACGCCCTGAAAGCGGCAAATATCGATATTTAATCGTCGTTATACCGCACGAAAACTGGCCGCGCTTTTAGCGCGGCTTTTTTGTGGGCGCAGGCATATCCAGCGACATCACGGACGGTAAACGGCTCGCCAGCGTATCTATCGCCATTCTTACCCTCAGCGGCAGATGCGGAGTCTGCTGCCACACCGCATGAACGTTGAAATGCACATCCGGCGCCTGCTTCAGGAGCGGGACGAGTTTACCCTGGTGAATATCTTTAACGACCATCCAGCAGGGCAGCCATGCAATGCCGTGTCCGGCCAGCGCAGCGTCGCAGATCGCCTGCAAATCATCCATGTTGAGCGACGATCGAGGGGTAAAGGTGCGCGACGTTCCTTCGCTATCCATCAGCTGCCAGGGCAATACTCTGCCTGCGCTCAAATAGTTAATGGCCGTATGCTGGGGTAAATCATTAACGCTTTGTGGCTGGCCTTTCTTCAGCAGATACTCCGGCGCGGCGCACAGCACCATGCGGTGTTCCCCCAGCTTTCTGGCGACCAGCACGCTGCTGTCCTGAAGCGTGCCGTTCCGCACTGCCATATCAAACCCTTCCTCCACAAGATCCACCACGCGGTCGCTGAATGACATTTCAAGCTCAAGCCCGGGGTGTTCCTGCGCCAGCGCGATCAGCAGCGGGGCGACGCACTGGCGACCAAACAGCACTGGCATGGCAACGCGCAGGCGACCGCTGACCTGCTGTTTCCCGGTTTCAAGCAGCGATTCCGCACCCCGAATCTCCTCCAGCGCGCGCAGGCAGCGTTCATAAAAAAGGGCGCCGTTATCGGTCAGACTCTGGCTGCGGGTGGTGCGTTGAAAAAGACGTACCCCCAGCCGCTCTTCGAGGCGAGCGATGCTTTTTCCTACCGCCGAGCGTGACAAATGCAGACGAATGGCGGCCTGCGCGAAACTTCCCGCCTCAACGGCGGCCACAAAAACAGGAATATCCTTCAGCGTATCGGTCATGGATTGTATCTATTCTGGCGTCAATAAAGAGAAAACTTATCGCCACTGGCGACACTTGGTCAACGGTAGACTGTCAGGACTAAAGCCCATCTGATGGCAGGAGAAATAAAATGACAGAGACAATGCAACGCTGGTCCATGGATGCCCTCGGGCGCGAGAACCTCAAGCTGACTCAGGCACCCGTTCCACAGCCAGGCCCGGGTGAAGTGCGCGTGCGGGTGAATGCCGTTGCGCTTAACTATCGCGATAAAATGGTTGTTGAAGGCACGATGCCGATCCCGCTTTCCTTCCCGTTTACCCCGGCGTCTGACATGGCGGGCGTGGTGGACAGCATTGGTGAAGGCGTTACGCGCTTCAAACCTGGCGCACGCGTCATCTCAACCTTCTTCCCTGAGTGGATCGACGGTAAGCCGCAGGCGGACGCGCGCAATCTGCCCTATAAAACGTCCGGCGGATACTTCCAGGGCATGCTGGCCGAGTATGTGATTGTGAAGGAAGACGCGCTGGTGGCCTCTCCGGAGACCCTGGATGACGCCGAGGCCAGCACGCTGCCCTGCGCAGGGCTTACCGCCTGGTTTGCGCTGGTGGAACGCGGCCAGCTGCGCGCCGGGCAATCGGTGCTGGTGCAGGGCACGGGCGGCGTGGCGCTCTTTGCTTTGCAAATCGCAAAAGCGCACGGCGCAGAGGTGTTTGTCACCTCGGGAAGCGATGAAAAACTGGCGCAGGCCAAAAAACTGGGGGCTAATCAGGGCATCAACCGTCTGAAGGGTGACTGGGCTGAAAATACGCTGGCGCTCACGCAGGATCGCGGCATCGACCATATTATCGAAACCGTAGGGGGAGAGAACCTGAAGCATTCCCTGCGCGCCGTTGCCGTTCACGGGCGTATCTCCGTGATTGGCGTGCTGGCCGGGACGGAGATTACGCTCTCAGCTGGTGAACTGCTGCTGAAATCCCCCGTCATTCAGGGGATTGGCGTAGGCCACCGCCGGGCGCTGGAAGATTTCGTCCGCGCCGTGGATGTGACCGGACTGAAACCTGTGATCGAACATCGCTACCGTTTTAACGAGCTTGAACAGGCGTTTGAACACCTCGATCGCGGCGCGTTTGGCAAAATCGTCCTTACCCGCGAGTAAGTCAGCGCTCCCCGGGATTTGCGTAAAAGGGGTATTTCTGTTGCGCAATGTAGCTCTATTTTTGTGGGCTTAATCGCGTTAGCATGAGGCAGCACTCATTTATCCCGGGGATCTCATGGCTATCAAACTCATTGCAATCGACATGGACGGCACGCTGCTGCTGCCAGACCACACCATCTCTCCAGCCGTTAAAAACGCGATCGCCGCCGCCCGCGCGAAGGGCGTGAATGTGGTCCTGACCACGGGCCGTCCGTATGCGGGCGTACACAGCTACCTGAAAGAGCTGCACATGAATCAGCCTGGTGACTACTGCATCACCTACAACGGCGCGCTGGTGCAGAAAGCGGCAGACGGCAGCACGGTGGCGCAAACTGCGCTGAACTATGATGACTACCTGTTCCTGGAAAAACTGTCCCGTGAAGTGGGGTCGCACTTCCACGCGCTCGATCGCAACACGCTGTACACCGCTAACCGCGACATCAGCTACTACACGGTGCATGAATCCTTTGTCGCGACGATCCCACTGGTGTTCTGTGAAGCCGAGAAGATGGACCCGGCGACCCAGTTCCTGAAAGTGATGATGATCGACGAGCCTGAAATCCTGGATAAAGCCATCGCACGCATTCCGGCGGAGGTAAAAGAGAAGTACACCGTGCTAAAAAGCGCGCCATACTTCCTCGAAATCCTCGATAAACGCGTCAATAAAGGCACTGGCGTAAAATCGCTTGCTGATGCGCTGGGTATCAAACCGGAAGAGATCATGGCGCTGGGTGACCAGGAAAACGACATCGCGATGATTGAGTTCGCGGGCATGGGCGTGGCGATGGATAACGCCATTCCGTCGGTGAAAGAAGTGGCCAACTTCGTGACCAAATCCAACCTGGAAGACGGCGTTGCCCACGCGATCGAGAAATTTGTGCTGCAGTAACGCTTATTTTTAATCATCAGCCTCGGTTATCAACTGGGGCTTTTTTTTGCGCTGAATTTATTGAATTGTTCTTTTTGTGATCTGTATTGTAGTACAACATTAAACGATTGTACTACATTACCGTCACGGCAAAGACGAACACCCTCACGTTTGTACTGCAAAAGTGAGGTGAAATTCAGCGGTCGCGGTAAAGTAGTGATGGACATACAGAGCACAAGGACTCTCCATGACTCTCAATAAAACCGATCGCATCGTCATCACGCTGGGCACCCAGATTGTGGGGGGCAAATACGTTCCCGGTTCACCGCTGCCGGCAGAGGCCGAACTGTGCGAGGAGTTTGAAACCTCGCGCAACATCATCCGGGAAGTGTTCCGCTCGCTGATGGCGAAACGGCTGATTGAAATGAAACGGTACCGCGGCGCGTTTGTTGCCCCGCGCAACCAGTGGAACTACCTCGATACCGACGTTCTGCAGTGGGTGCTGGAAAACGACTACGACCCAAGGCTTATCGGTGCGATGAGCGAGGTACGAAACCTGGTGGAACCGGCCATCGCCCGCTGGGCGGCGGAGCGCGCAACGTCCGGCGATTTGGCGCAGATTGAGTCGGCTTTAAACGCCATGATCGCCAATAACCAGAACCGGGAAGCGTTTAACGAGGCGGATATTCGCTACCACGAAGCGGTGCTGCAGTCGGTGCATAACCCGGTATTACAGCAGCTTAGCGTAGCGATCAGCTCGCTACAGCGAGCAGTATTTGAACGTACCTGGATGGGCGATGAGGCCAACATGCCGAAAACGCTCCAGGAACATAAAGCGCTGTTCGATGCGATACGGCATCAGGATGGCGATGCGGCAGAGCAGGCGGCACTTACCATGATCGCCAGCTCGACACGAAGGCTGAAGGAAATCACATGACATCTCGCTACATCGCAATTGACTGGGGATCGACCAATCTGCGCGCCTGGCTTTATAAGGGCGAGCAGTGCCTGGAGAGCAGGCAATCAGAAGCAGGCGTGACGCGCCTGAACGGTAAATCCCCCGAGGCGGTGTTAGCAGAGGTCACACAACACTGGCGCGATAGCGCCACGCCGGTGGTCATGGCGGGTATGGTCGGCAGTAACGTAGGCTGGAAAGTCGCGCCTTATCTGCCGGTTCCCGCCCACTTCTCCGCTATTGGCGAGCAGTTAACGTCCGTTGGCGACAATATCTGGATTATTCCCGGCTTGTGCGTCTCTCGCGACGATAACCACAACGTGATGCGCGGCGAAGAGACGCAGCTGCTTGGCGCGCGCACGCTTTCTCCTTCTTCTGTCTACGTCATGCCCGGAACGCACTGCAAGTGGGTCCAGGCTGATGCTGAGCAAATCCACGATTTTCGCACCGTGATGACCGGCGAGCTGCACCATTTGCTGCTCAACCACTCGCTGGTGGGAGCCGGTTTGCCGGAGCAGGAAGCCTCGTCAGAGGCGTTTGCTGCCGGGCTTGAACGTGGGATCGCTTCCCCTGCCGTTTTGCCGCAGCTTTTTGAGGTTCGCGCCTCGCACGTGCTTGGAAATCTCCCGCGCGAGCAGGTCAGCGAATTTCTCTCCGGCCTGCTGATTGGCGCAGAAGTCGCCAGCATGCGTGATTTCATCGCGCACGAGCAGGCCGTCACCCTTGTCGCCGGCGCATCGCTGACGTCGCGCTACGAGCAGGCGTTCCGCGCCGTTGGGTGTGATGTTGCAACGGTATCCGGCGACACGGCATTTCAGGCAGGAATAAGGAGCATCGCTCATGCAGTGGCAAACTGATCTTCCCCTTATCGCAATTTTGCGCGGCATCACGCCCGATGAGGCGTTAGCCCACGTCGGTGCGGTTATCGACGCCGGATTCGACGCGGTAGAAATCCCGCTCAACTCGCCGGAATGGGAAAAAAGCATTCCGGCCGTGGTGGAGGCGTTCGGTGAGAAGGCGCTGATTGGCGCAGGCACCGTGCTGCACCCGGAGCAGGTGGATGAACTGGCGAAAATGGGCTGCAAGCTTATCGTCACGCCCAACATTCAGCCTGAGGTGATCCGCCGCGCGGTGGGTTACGGCATGACCGTCTGCCCGGGATGCGCCACCGCCACGGAAGCCTTTACTGCTCTGGATGCGGGCGCACAGTCGCTCAAAATATTCCCGTCGTCGGCCTTTGGCCCTGACTACATCAAAGCGTTGAAAGCGGTATTGCCTGCCAGCGTGCCGGTCTTTGCCGTGGGCGGCGTAACGCCAGAAAACCTGGGCCAGTGGATGAGCGCGGGCTGTGTGGGCGCGGGGCTGGGCAGCGATCTGTATCGCGCCGGGCAGTCCGTGGAACGTACCGCACAGCAGGCGGCAGCATTCGTGAAAGCGTATCGAGAGGCAGTGAAATGAAAATAACCAAACTCACCACGTACCGTTTACCCCCGCGCTGGATGTTCCTGAAAATCGAAACCGATGAAGGCGTTGTGGGCTGGGGCGAACCGGTGATTGAAGGACGCGCGCGCACCGTTGAAGCGGCGGTTCACGAGCTGGGTGAATACCTGATTGGCCAGGATCCGGCGCGCATCAACGACCTGTGGCAGGTGATGTACCGCGCGGGCTTCTACCGCGGGGGGCCGATCCTGATGAGCGCCATCGCCGGTATCGACCAGGCGCTGTGGGATATCAAAGGCAAAGTGCTGAACGCGCCGGTCTGGCAGCTGATGGGCGGCCTGGTGCGCGACAAAATTAAAGCCTACAGCTGGGTCGGCGGCGACCGTCCTGCGGAAGTGATCGACGGCATCACGCAGCTGCGCAACATTGGCTTTGATACCTTCAAGCTCAACGGCTGCGAAGAGATGGGCATTATCGACAACTCGCGTGCGGTGGATCGCGCGGTGAATACCGTGGCGCAAATCCGTGAAGCCTTCGGCAACGAGATCGAGTTTGGTCTGGACTTCCACGGCCGCGTCAGCGCGCCGATGGCCAAAGTGCTGATTAAAGAGCTGGAGCCGTATCGCCCGCTGTTTATCGAAGAGCCGGTGCTGGCAGAGCAGGCGGAATACTATCCGAAACTGGCTGAACAGACGCACATTCCCATCGCGGCGGGGGAACGCATGTTCTCGCGCTTCGAGTTTAAACGCGTGCTCGAAGCGGGCGGCATTGCGATCCTGCAACCGGACCTCTCCCACGCGGGCGGCATCACCGAATGCTACAAAATTGCCGGAATGGCAGAAGCCTACGATGTGGCGCTGGCGCCGCACTGCCCGCTCGGGCCGATCGCGCTGGCAGCCTGTCTGCATGTGGACTTTGTCTCCCGCAACGCCGTGTTCCAGGAACAGAGCATGGGGATTCACTATAACAAGGGCGCGGAGCTGCTCGATTTTGTGAAAAACAAAGAAGACTTCAGCATGGAAGGCGGTTTCTTTAAACCGTTAACGAAGCCGGGCCTTGGCGTAGAAATTGACGAAGCCAAAGTTATTGAGCTCAGTAAAAACGCGCCAGACTGGCGCAACCCGCTATGGCGTCATGAGGACGGTTCCGTAGCCGAATGGTAAAGCCGGATGGCGCTACGCTTATCCGGCCTACTCTCCCGTAGGCCCGGTAAGCGAAGCGCCACCGGGCAATAAAAACGTACATACAAAAATATAACCCTCTGTAAATTACAGGGCATGGTGAGCGGCTTCGCTATGCCCAAAATCTGGAGACAGATTGCGATGGATATTCCAGTTACTGCTGCAAAAACCGGGCGTCGCCGCTACCTGACGCTAATCATGATCTTTATTACCGTGGTCATTTGCTATGTCGACCGCGCCAACCTTGCCGTGGCATCGGCTCATATTCAGGAAGAGTTTGGCATCACCAAAGCGGAAATGGGCTACGTCTTCTCGGCGTTTGCCTGGCTGTATACGCTCTGCCAGATCCCCGGCGGCTGGTTCCTTGACCGCGTGGGTTCACGTCTGACCTACTTTATCGCCATTTTCGGCTGGTCCGTGGCGACGCTGTTCCAGGGCTTCGCGACCGGGCTGATGTCGCTGATTGGCCTGCGCGCGATCACTGGGGTTTTCGAAGCGCCCGCCTTTCCCACCAATAACCGCATGGTGACCAGCTGGTTCCCGGAACATGAGCGCGCTTCTGCCGTCGGCTTTTACACCTCCGGGCAGTTTGTTGGCCTGGCGTTCCTGACGCCGCTGCTGATCTGGATCCAGGAGCTGCTGAGCTGGCATTGGGTGTTCATCGTCACCGGTGGGATTGGCATTATCTGGTCGCTAATTTGGTTTAAGGTCTATCAACCTCCACGGATGACCAAAAGCATCACCAAAGCCGAGCTGGACTACATCCGCGACGGCGGTGGCCTGGTGGATGGCGATGCGCCGGTGAAAAAAGAGGCGCGCCAGCCGCTGACCAAAGCGGACTGGAAGCTGGTCTTCGACCGTAAGCTGGTGGGCGTGTATTTAGGCCAGTTCGCGGTGACCTCCACGCTGTGGTTCTTCCTGACCTGGTTCCCGAACTACCTGACCCAGGAAAAGGGCATTACGGCACTGAAAGCGGGCTTTATGACCACCGTGCCGTTCCTCGCGGCGTTTTTCGGCGTGCTGCTCTCCGGCTGGCTGGCCGATAAGCTGGTGAAAAAAGGCTACTCGCTGGGCGTGGCGCGTAAAACGCCGATTATCTGCGGGCTGCTGATCTCCACCTGCATCATGGGTGCCAACTACACCAACGATCCGGTGTGGATTATGACCCTGATGGCGGTGGCGTTCTTCGGTAACGGTTTCGCCTCTATCACCTGGTCGCTGGTGTCGTCCCTCGCGCCGATGCGGCTGATTGGCCTGACCGGCGGCGTGTTCAACTTTGTCGGCGGGCTGGGCGGGATCACCGTACCGCTGGTCATCGGCTACCTGGCGCAGGACTACGGCTTCGGCCCGGCGCTGGTCTACATCTCCGCCGTGGCGCTGATCGGCGCGCTCTCCTACATCCTGCTGGTGGGTGATGTGAAACGAGTAGGCTAATCCCTACGGATGTTTTACCCTGATGCACTCACCGTGCATCAGGGTATCCTCATGAAACAAATCACCTTCGCTTCCCGCCATCACCAGCTGACAAACATCAATACCTGGATGCCGGACAGCCAGTGGCTGGTCTACGACGTACGCCCGTCTGGTGCGTCATTTACCGGCGAAACCATTGAGCGGGTCAATGTCGCTACGGGTGAGGTGGAGGTGATCTATCGCGCCACTGACGGCGCGCACGTCGGCGTGGTGACCGTTCATCCGGCACAGGACAAATACGTCTTTATCCACGGCCCGAAAAACCCGGACGCAGACTGGCACTACGATTTTCATCATCGTCAGGGAGTCATTGCCTGTAACGGACAGGTGAGCAATCTTGACGCGATGGATATCACTGCGCCCTACACCGCAGGCGCGCTGCGCGGCGGAAGCCATGTGCACGTCTTTAGCCCGAACGGGCAGCTCGTCAGCTTCACCTATAACGACCACGTGCTGCACGAGCGCGATCCGAAGCTCGATTTACGCAACGTCGGCGTGGCTGCGCCTTTCGGCCCGGTGAACCCGCAGGGGAATCATCCGCGTGACTATCCGGGAACCTTCTGGAGCGTGCTGGTCAGCCGCACCACGCCCAACCCACAGCCGGGCAGCGATGAAATCAACCGCGCCTATGAGGAGGGCTGGGTAGGCAACGACAGGCTGGCGTTTATCGGCGACACGCTGTCTGAAAAGGGCGTAAAAGTACCCGAGTTGTTTATTGTCGCGTTACCGCAGGACGAGCAGGGCTGGAAACGAGCGGGTGATGCGCCGCTGCAGGGAACGCCAGAGACGCTGCCAGCGCCACCTGCCGGGGTGATGCAGCGTCGATTGACCTTCACTCACCAGAACCGTTATCCGGGGCTGGTGAACGTGCCGCGCCACTGGGTTCGCAGTAATCCGCAGGGAACGCAGATCGCGTTTCTGATGCGGGATGATAACGGCATTGTGCAGCTGTGGCTGATCTCTCCTGAGGGCGGCGAGCCGCGCCAGTTAACCCATACGGAGAGCGGGATTCAGTCTGCGTTCAACTGGCACCCTTCCGGGAACATGCTGGGGTGTGTGCTTGAAAACCGGATCGCCTGCTGCGACGCGCAGACCGGAGAGGTGACGTTTTTGACGTCCGATCGCGGCAATCCACCGTCTGCGGATGCGGTCGTGTTCTCGCCTGACGGGCGCTCTATCGCCTGGATGGAAGAGACGGACGGTTTCCGCCAGCTGTGGCTAACGGAAACCGCTGAGGACTAACGCGGGGGCATTGCAGCGGGCGGGATGACGGCGTTGGTCGCTAGATTTTCCTGCTCGCTTTTCTCAACGCGTGAGCGCACGGAACTGTCCGTGCGGAACATGTCCCACGGGAGTAGCAGCGTATCGGCGACTGCCGTGAAAGGCATATCCAGGATAACCAGAGATTTGGTTCCCCAGTTTGTGTCGTCATCGGAAATCATGGCCGCACTGGCGCGCGTCCCCGGATATGTTCCTTCTTTACCGCCGGTGTGAGACATCACGCTCGAGCACCCGCAAAGTAATACCACCCCGCTGAACGCTGTCAGCTTTATCAGAACATTTTTCATCATCACTCAGTCATCGTTAATAACACTGCATCGACCTGCAACTCAGGGTTATAGCGAGCCTTACCCTAAATGAATAGCCCGAAAACCCCGCACTGTGGCAGCCATCGCAATTTAACTCTTTGTGCTGTTGTCCCAGTCTAAGCGACAACCCGCAAAGTGCAAAAAAATCTCACATCAATACGCTTGAAAAGCCCGTATCCAGACCCATTTTAAGAATGTGGCCCGATAACGAACTCGCCTGATGGGTGTTCGGGGGCACAAAGGCCTGTCCATGGTGGAAGGCTACATTTTCTCGCTGATTTCAGGAGTTTTATTTATGCGTAACTTCGATCTTTCTCCGCTATACCGTTCTGCAATTGGTTTTGACCGCCTGTTTAACCATTTAGAAAATAACCAAAGCCAGAGCAACGGCTACCCTCCATACAATGTTGAGCTGGTTGACGAAAACCACTACCGCATCGCTATTGCCGTCGCCGGTTTTGCAGAAAACGAACTGGAGATCACCGCGCAGGACAATCTGCTGGTGGTGAAAGGTTCCCATGCGGCCGAGCAGAAAGAACGTACCTACCTTTATCAGGGCATCGCCGAGCGCAACTTTGAACGCAAGTTCCAGTTAGCCGAGAACATTCACGTTAAAGGCGCGAACCTGGTTAACGGCCTGCTGTTTATCGAACTGGAACGTGTGATTCCGGAAGAGAAAAAACCGCGCCGTATCGAAATTAACTAATTACGCGGGTCGCGTGAGCGGCCCACCCAGAATTGCTTGCCGTAACGGGAGCATATGCGAATCCATCAGGATTTGCAGGAACAACTGCGCACAAAATTAAACTGTGCCGAACTCGCTTCTCAGAAGGAGATTTAGTATGCGTAACTACGATTTATCCCCCCTGCTGCGTCAGTGGATTGGTTTTGACAAACTGGCTAACGCCCTGCAAAGCACCACCGAGCAACAGACGTTTCCGCCGTACAATATCGAAAAAAGCGACGATAACCACTATCGCATCACCCTTGCGCTAGCCGGCTTCCGCCAGGACGATCTGGATATCCAGCTTGAAGGTACGCGTCTGACCGTGAAAGGGACGCCGGAAAAACAAGAGACCGAGACCAAATGGCTGCATCAGGGGCTGGTTAATCAGCCGTTTAGCCTGAGCTTTACCCTGGCAGACCATATGGAAGTGTCCGGCGCGACGTTTACCAACGGGCTGCTGCATATCGACCTGCTCCGCAACGTGCCGGAAGCCATCGCGCCGCAGCGTATCGCCATTAGCGAGCGTCCGGCGTTGAATAGTTAATAGACTTTTTTGCCGGGTGGCGGCTATGCCTTACCCGGCCTACAAATCCTGCCGCTCCTGTAGGTCGGGTAAGGCGCAGCCGCCACCCGACAATACTCACAGACTGCACGAAGCCCTGCCACGGCAGGGCTTTTTTGTGCGCCATCGCCCATACAATCGCATCCGGCTCTGAGAGAATCCTTAGCATAACTAAGGTTATGCACAGGAAGTGGATCATGAGTGATATCGCGTTAACCGTCAGCGTGTTGGCCCTGGTCGCTGTTGTTGGCCTGTGGATAGGGAATATCAAAATCCGCGGCGTCGGGTTTGGGATTGGTGGGGTGCTGTTTGGCGGCATTTTTGTCGGGCACTTTGCCGACCAGCTCGGGCTGGTCCTCAGCGCCGAAATGCTCCACTTTACTCAGGAGTTCGGCCTGATCCTCTTCGTCTATACCATCGGCATTCAGGTCGGGCCGGGCTTTTTTGCTTCACTTCGGGTCTCCGGACTACGGCTCAACCTGTTTGCCCTCGGCATTGTGGTGATGGGCGGGCTGGTCACCGCGATCCTGCACAAAATCTTCGATATCCCGCTGCCCGTGGTGCTGGGCATTTTCTCCGGGGCGGTCACCAACACGCCAGCGCTCGGCGCGGGCCAGCAAATCCTGCGCGATTTGGGTATCGAACCCGGCATTGTCGACCAGATGGGGATGAGCTACGCCATGGCCTATCCGTTTGGGATTTGCGGCATTCTGCTCTCCATGTGGCTGGTGCGGGTGTTGTTTCGCGTCAACGTTGAAAAAGAGGCGATGGATCATGAAACCACGCTCACCAACGGCCATATGCCGATCAAAACCATCAATATTCGCGTCGATAACCCCAACCTGAACAATATGGCAATTCAGGACGTGCCGATCCTCAACAGCGCTAACATCATCTGCTCCCGCCTTAAGCGTGACGATATGCTGATGGTGCCCGCACCCGGCACCGTCATTCAGCAGGGCGATCTGCTGCACCTGGTCGGTCAGCCCGGCGATTTAAACAACGCCCGTCTGGTGATTGGGCAGGAAGTGGATACCTCGCTCTCAACCCGCGGCACCGATATGCGCGTCGAGCGCGTTGTCGTGACCAATGAAAAGGTTTTGGGCAAGAAAATACGCGATCTGCAGGTCAAAGAGCGCTATGACGTGGTGATCTCCCGCCTTAACCGTGCGGGTGTCGAACTGGTTGCCAGCCAGGACGCCAGCCTGCAGTTCGGGGATATCCTGAACCTGGTCGGTCGCCCGTCGTCCATCGACGCCGTGGCGGATATGGTGGGTAACGCCCAGCAAAAACTGCAGCAGGTGCAGATGCTGCCGGTGTTTATCGGCATCGGGCTCGGCGTGCTGCTCGGCTCTATTCCTGTGTACGTGCCGGGCTTCCCGGTGGCGCTCAAGCTGGGTCTGGCGGGCGGGCCGCTGATTATGGCGCTGATCCTCGGGCGTATCGGCTGTATCGGGAAGCTCTACTGGTTTATGCCGCCGAGCGCCAACCTGGCGCTGCGCGAGCTGGGCATCGTGCTGTTCCTGGCGGTGGTCGGCCTGAAATCCGGTGGAGATTTTGTCGATACCCTGGTCAAGGGTGAAGGGATGAGCTGGGTCGGCTACGGTATTTTCATCACGGCGATCCCGCTGTTGACGGTGGGAATACTGGCGCGGATGTTCGCCAAAATGAACTACCTGACGCTGTGCGGCATGCTGGCGGGCTCCATGACCGATCCGCCCGCGCTGGCCTTTGCCAACAACCTGCACGCCACCAGCGGCGCGGCCGCGCTCTCCTATGCCACCGTCTATCCGCTGGTGATGTTCCTGCGCATCATCACCCCGCAGCTACTGGCGGTGCTGTTCTGGGGGATGAGCTAGCAGGTCGTCCGGGTGGATGCGCCGCAGATGGTAGTCCACCTGGTAATCACTGGTATTGCGGAACATCACGGAATAATTGAGGAACTCGCCGCTGTCGCTGTAGGAGAGAGAGGTAATGCGCAGCAGTGGCGTCTGTTCCGGCAGGTTCATATAACCGGCCAGCGTTTTATCTGCCAGCACCGGCGTCAGGCTCTCATAGTTGCCGCTGATGGTGATCCCACACTCCTTCTCGATGTAATCAAACTTAGACCCCTCAAGATGCGCCAGCGAGAGGTTGCGAAACAGCTTCACCGGCATAAAGCTGTCCTCCAGCATCAGCGGCTTCCCGTCCACGTAGCGCACCCGCCGGGAAAAATAGATCCGCTCATCCACCTGAATCCGCAGCTGGCTGGCGATGGCGGGCGGGGCGGGCATCACTTCGAACTGCAGCACCTTACTCTGCACCTCTTTTCCCTGCTGACGCAGCACCTCCACCAGCCCGGTCAGGTTGGTGGTTTCGTGGTGGACGTCTTTGCGTGAGACAAAGGTTCCGCTGCCGTGCCGCCGCTCAACCAGCCCCCAGCTCACCAGCAGATCCAGCGCCTTGCGGATGGTCATTCGCGCCACGCCAAACTCCTGCGCCAGCGCTTTTTCGCCCGGCAGCGGGCTGCCGATGTTGTAGTCCGACGAATTCAGCCGCAGCCGCAATCTGTCGGCGATTGATTTGTAGATCACCAGTAGACCTCTCTGCCCTTATTAGCGCGTGGATTGTGTCCTGACATGTCCATGTTTACCGCTAAAAGTAGACCTGATTGGTCAAAATAAAACCATGAATGGGATCACGAATCGCAGCGGCACGCCATGTTCGCGCATCAGTAAGTTCTTATGCTCACCTCAGGCCAGCAAAAAACCATAAAGGCCTCTACCCCTACAGGTTGTTTCATGAGGATTTAAAAATGCTCAGTCAAATACAACGTTTTGGCGGTGCCATGTTTACCCCGGTGTTGCTGTTTCCGTTCGCCGGGATCGTGGTGGGAATCGCCATCATGCTTCGCAACCCGCTGTTTGTCGGCGAAGCCTTAACCGCCCCCGATCATCTTTTTGCGCAGATCGTTCACATCATTGAAGAGGGTGGCTGGGCGGTGTTTCGCAATATGCCGCTGATTTTTGCCGTCGGCCTGCCGATTGGCCTGGCGAAGCAGGCGCAGGGCCGCGCCTGTCTGGCGGTGTTGATTAGCTTCCTGACCTGGAACTACTTCATTAACGCGATGGGGATGACCTGGGGCCACTTCTTTGGCGTCGACTTCTCCGCAGAACCGACGGCGGGTAGCGGGCTGGCGATGATTGCCGGGATCAAAACGCTCGATACCAGCATCATCGGCGCCATTGTGATTTCAGGCATCGTCACCGCCATCCACAACCGCTACTTCGACAAGCCGCTGCCGGTGTTTCTGGGGATTTTCCAGGGCAGCTCCTTCGTCGTTATCCTCGCGTTCTTCGTCATGATCCCCTGCGCCTGGCTGACGCTGCTGGGCTGGCCGAAAGTGCAGATGGGCATCGAGTCCCTGCAGGCGTTCCTGCGCTCTGCCGGTGCGCTGGGCGTGTGGGTGTATACCTTCCTGGAACGCATTCTGATCCCAACCGGATTGCACCACTTCGTCTACGGTCCGTTTATCTTCGGCCCGGCGGCGGTGGAAGGCGGTATCCAGGTTTACTGGGCGCAGCACCTGCAGGCGTTCAGCCAAAGCACCCTGCCGCTGAAAACCCTCTTCCCGGAAGGCGGGTTCGCGCTGCACGGCAACTCAAAAGTGTTTGGCTCGGTGGGGATTGCATTCGCTATCTGGTACACCGCGTCGCCGGAAAACCGCGTCAAGGTGGCTGGCCTGCTGGTCCCGGCTACGCTCACCGCCGTGCTGGTGGGCATCACTGAACCCCTCGAATTCACCTTCCTGTTTATTTCGCCGCTGCTGTTTGCCGTGCACGCCGTGCTGGCAGCCACCATGGCAACGGTGATGTACGCCTTCGGCGTGGTCGGGAACATGGGCGGCGGCCTGCTGGACCAGTTCCTGCCGCAAAACTGGATCCCGATGTTCCATAACCACGCCTCGACGGTATTCACCCAGATCGGCATCGGCATCTGCTTCACCGGGATCTACTTCGTGGTCTTCAAAACGCTGATCGAACGTCTGAACCTGAAAACGCCGGGCCGGGAAGAGAGCGAAATCAAACTCTACAGCAAGGCCGACTATAAGGCGGCGCGCGGGCAAACCACCGCCCCGGCAGCGGCCAGCCAGCAGGTCGGGCAGGCTGCCGGGTTCCTTCAGGCGCTCGGCGGCGCGGCCAACATCGAAAGCATTGACAACTGCGCCACCCGCTTGCGTATCGCCCTGGTCGATATGGCGAAAACCCAAAGCGATGACGTCTTCAAAGCCCTCGGCGCCCACGGCGTGGTGCGACGCGGCAACGGCATTCAGGTGATTGTCGGCCTGAACGTTCCTCAGGTGCGCGACCAGCTGGAATCGCTGATGAAAACTCCTTTAACAAATGAACAAACCACCCTGACAGAGGCTATATCATGAAAAAATTCTCAGTTGTCATTGCAGGCGGCGGCAGCACCTTTACGCCTGGTATCGTCCTGATGCTGTTAGCCAACCGTGACCGTTTCCCGCTGCGCGCCCTGAAATTTTATGACAACGACGGCGCACGTCAGGAAACCATCGCCGAAGCGTGCAAAATCATCCTCAGGGAGCAGGCGCCGGAGATTGAGTTCAGCTACACCACCGATCCGAAAGCGGCGTTTAGCGATGTGGATTTCGTGATGGCGCATATCCGTGTGGGCAAATACCCGATGCGTGAAAAAGATGAAAAAATCCCGCTGCGCCACGGCGTGCTGGGCCAGGAAACCTGCGGACCTGGCGGGATTTCCTACGGCATGCGCTCTATCGGCGGCGTGCTGGAGCTGGTGGACTATATGGAGCAGTACTCACCGAACGCGTGGATGCTGAACTACTCCAACCCGGCGGCGATTGTTGCGGAAGCCACGCGCCGTCTGCGTCCGAACGCCAAAATCCTCAACATCTGCGATATGCCGATCGGCATTGAAGGGCGTATGGCGCAGATTGTCGGCCTGAAGGACCGCAAGGAGATGCGCGTGCGCTACTACGGCTTGAACCATTTCGGCTGGTGGACGTCGATTGAAGATCTCAACGGCAACGATCTGATGCCGAAGCTGCGCGAATACGTGGCGAAAAACGGCTATGTTCCGCCTTCGGAAGATGCGCATACCGAAGCGAGCTGGAACGATACCTTTGCCAAAGCAAAAGACGTGCAGGCGCTGGATCCGGACACCATGCCGAACACCTACCTGAAGTACTACCTGTTCCCGGACTACGTGGTCGCGCATTCCAACCCGGAACGCACCCGCGCCAATGAGGTCATGGATCACCGTGAGAAGCACGTTTTCAGTTCCTGCCGGGCGATTATCGAAGCCGGGAACTCGTCCGCCGGTGAGCTGGAAATCGATGAACATGCCTCGTACATCGTCGATCTGGCAACCGCGATTGCCTTCAACACCCAGGAGCGGATGCTGCTGATTGTGCCAAACAACGGGGCCATCCATAACTTCGATGCCGACGCGATGGTGGAGATTCCGTGCCTGGTGGGCCATAACGGACCGGAACCGCTCACGGTGGGCGATATTCCACACTTCCAGAAAGGGCTGATGAGCCAGCAGGTGGCGGTGGAAAAACTGGTGGTGGATGCCTGGGAGCAGCGCTCGTACCAGAAACTCTGGCAGGCTATCACCCTGTCGAAAACCGTGCCGAGCGCGTCCGTCGCGAAAGCGATTCTGGATGATCTGATCGAGGCCAACAAAGCGTACTGGCCAGAGCTGCATTAATCGTCCTGACCGGCATCGCCCGATGCCGGTCTCCTTGTCCTTGTCGATTTACGCTATGCTGAAGCCTGCCCGTAGCACGACAAGGAACCTTCATGAAAATTTCCCGCCTCGGCGAAGCGCCGGACTACCGCTTCTCTCTGGCTAATGAACGCACGTTTTTAGCGTGGATCCGCACCGCGCTGGGCTTTCTGGCCGCCGGTGTCGGCCTCGATCAGCTTGCTCCCGAGTTTGCCACCCCATTAATTCGTGAAGTGCTGGCGCTGCTGCTGTGCCTGTTCGCGGGCGTGCTGGCGATTTACGGCTACCTGCGCTGGCTGCGCAATGAGAAGGCGATGCGTCTGAAGCAGGATCTGCCCTATACGCGCGGGCTGCTGATTATCAGCACGATTCTGCTGACGGTGGCGGGCGTGGTAATGGTACTGGTGTTCTATGGCGGATAACCGCAAAGCGCGACGCGAAGCGGACCCCGGCCTGCAGCCGGAGCGGACGTCACTGGCCTGGCTGCGCACGCTGCTGGGGTATGGCGCGCTGATTGCCCTGGCGATTAAGCACAACTGGCACCGCACGGGGGGGCCATTCTGGGTTTCGTTGGTCGTGCTGGCGCTGGTGGCGATTATTTTATGGCGCTATACCCGCAGCCGTAACCTGATGGACGTGGCGCAGGATGACTTTGTACAGCCGAAGGCGGTGCGGGATAAGTTCCTCATCGCCCTGGCCGTGCTGTCTCTGTCACTGCTGTTTGCGGTCACCCACATTCAACAAATTTTGCAGTTATAGGCCGGGTAAGGCGCAGCCGCCACCCGGCATAATTACTTCCCTTTCGCCAGATACTTCGCCATCTCGTCTTCCGGTACCATCCCGCCGCCGGTCGCCCAAACCAGGTGGGTAACGTTGGTATGCGAATGAACGCGCAGCGGCCCAGCCATCCCCGCCAGCGCGGACGGTTCCAGCCGAATGCCTTCCTCCTGCGCCAGCCAGCCGAGCATGTCGTACATGCTCTGGTCGGAAAGCGTATAGAACCCGTTGAGCAGGCGCTCCATCGCGCGGCCCACGAAGCCGGAGGCGCGTCCTACCGCCAGGCCGTCCGCTGCCGTCACGTTATCAATGCCCAGATCCTGCACGGCAATCTCATCGTGCAGGCCGGTGTAGACGCCCAGCAGCATGCACGGTGAGTGCGTTGGCTCCGCGAAGAAACAGTGAACGTTATCGCCAAAGGCCAGCTTCAGGCCAAACGCCACGCCGCCAGGGCCGCCGCCGACGCCGCACGGCAGGTAGACGTACAGCGGATGCTCCACATCCACCACCCGGCCCTGTTCGGCAAACTGCGCCTTCAGGCGCTCGCCCGCCACCGCATAGCCCAGGAATAAGGTGCGCGAGTTTTCATCGTCGATGAAAAAGC
This sequence comes from Enterobacter sp. B79-1, assembly GCF_057444735.1. NCBI lineage: Bacteria > Pseudomonadati > Pseudomonadota > Gammaproteobacteria > Enterobacterales > Enterobacteriaceae > Enterobacter > Enterobacter sp. B79-1. The sequence goes on along the minus strand of NZ_JBYAZJ010000006.1, from coordinate 190,605 downwards.
AGTTGGGATCGCTTTCCGCCGCCTTTCGTCCCTGCTCTACCGCCACGCCGTAATCCTGCTCATATTCCACGACGATGACGCCATGGCTGCGCAGTTTGGCTTTCTTCCACTCGCGGGCGTCGGCGGACATATGCACCGTCACCTTAAAGCCGATGCGGGCGCTCATAATACCGATGGACATCCCGAGGTTGCCGGTTGAGCCTACCGCAATGCTGTACTGGCTAAAGAATTCCTTAAAGCGCGGCTCCAGCAGAATGCTGTAGTCGTCTTCGAGGCTCAGCAACCCGGCTTCAAGCGCCAGTTTCTCCGCGTGGGTCAGCACCTCATAGATGCCGCCGCGCGCTTTGATCGAGCCGGAGATCGGCAAATGGCTGTCTTTTTTTAGCAGCAGCGTGCCGGGAACGGATTTGCCAGACTCTTTCTCCAGCCGCGCCTGCATTGCCGGAATGGCGACCAGTTCGGATTCAATAATCCCCTTCGTGGAGGCCGTTTCCGGGAAGGCTTTCGCCAGGTACGGCGCGAAGCGGTTGAGGCGAGCATGCGCGTCTTCCACGTCGGCTTTGGTCAGCCCGACATACGGCAACCCTTCTGCAAGCGTGGTGGCGTTCGGGTTGAGCCAGGTGGTTTCTTTCAGGGCAATCAGATCCTCAACCAGAGGAAACTGTGCGGTTAAAGTAGTGATAGTTGCGTTTTCCATAATACGTCTCTTCGCGCTCAGATAATGAAGGAAAGCAGGAATGTGCCGCCAAGTGCAAGCACCGAGGCGATAAACGTCGCCGTCGTATAGTATTTGAAGGTCTCATTCAGGGTCGCGCCGCAGTATTGCTTCACCAGCCAGAAGAGGGAATCGGTCACGATCGTGCAGCCAATGGCGCCGGAACCGATGGCAATGGTGATGATCTCCGGGCTGACGTTCGGGTAGAGCGGCAGCATCGGCGCGAGGAACGGGTGAAACTTCAGTTTTACGATGGTTAAAACAATCAACTCTATGCTTCCTACATATAAAGCGTGTTCCACAATACCACTGCGTTATTGACCAAGCCCAGCGCACCCAGTTGATCTTTCTGCCCTTCACGATAGCGCTTTCTGATCTCAGCGCGTTGCTCGTAACAGATCGCCCGCGCCACAGCATGGCGGAACGGGGCCACGGCGATAGCTCGGCCGCTCGGCATTGTCCGTTCCACGATGTATAAAATTCTTGAGAAAGGGAAGTCCGCTTAGAACACCATAAAGTCGCCATTTAATTTTGGTTAAAAGCTACCGTCTGGTTACTATAAGCACATAAACCATAGTAAAAAGAGGGATTTTATATGTCACAACAATACACCAATGAACTGACCCCGGAATTAGCCGCCTCAATGGCGCGTCCGTCATTTTCAGCTGAGAAGAAGGCTGCGATGTCTGAGGGGGCCCATCAGGCTGTTGAAGAGCAGGAGGTATTCATGCGTGAACATCCGGTGGTGGCGATTTACCGGATCGCGGTTGACGGGGCGCTGACCCGGCGAGGCGGGGTGGTTCGGGCTGTGTGGAATGGAGCTGAAATCGAGCTTGATGGCGGGCAGAAAGTTAATATTGCGCTGGTTGGTGATGAGGTGGTTTACCCGGACGGGACCACTGCCCGGATTGTTACCGGCAGTGGTTCGAAATTTCGGAAAGGTGAGCAGAGTATTGCACTGGTCGGCAGCAGGCTGAGTAACGGCGATGTGATTATCAGTACACCACAGGCGAGATGTACGCTGAATGAGTTGAAAGGGCTGCCGGTGGATGACGATTTTTTACCGGCAGAGGGCTGAATTATGTCCATCATGAGAGGGTGTAGCGTTCACGGCAAGAATGTCGGATTACACGGAGATAAAACCACCTCTGGGGCACAATGTATCGCGGCCCGGCCCGGTATGTCGGTCATGGGGTTGCTAAAACTCTATATTGGCGACAAGACCACCCCCTGCCCGAAATGTGGGAAAGTGGGGATCATTGTGGATGGCGATCACCGGTGCTCAAACAGTGTCGCTGTTGCGGTGGACGGCGCGGAGATCCGTTGCGGGTGCCCGCAGGGGACCAATTTTCTGATTGCACCGGGTACGATCCCGCAGCTGTCAGCGGCAAGCGCCAGGATGGCACCAGTTGCAGCCCCGGAGCCGGAACAGCACGCACAGGCGGCGAAAAAGCCCCGCCCTGAACCTCTTCCGTTGCCGGCGCGGATTTACCAGACGGTGCGGCAGATGGATGATTACCGGGCTAAAGACATGCGCTATGGCGATCTGGATACGCTGGCACTGCGTAATCAGTTTTATATCGACGTGGACAATGTGTCCGCGAAGGTGAACCCCAGAACGCTGAAACTGCAGCCGACAGCGAGCACCGCCACCCAGTATTCCCCTTATGCGATGCAGAGCCTTGAGCAGCAGATGCCGTCTATCAGCAAGGGCGAGGCGACTCGGCTGATGTTTGATGAGTTTCGTGAGTTGGCGAGGCTGTACTCCTTCCACGGTCCGTACAAGAGCATCATCACCGAGATGATTACGCATATGCAGGAGAACTACGGCACGCCGTACAGCAGCCCGTTGTTGGATCAGGCACTGAAAGAGCAGATCCTGAATGACCATTCAGATAAAAGCTCGTTGTTGAAAATAAAAAAAGCCATGAAGTCTGCCATTGATTATGAATATGGATTTATCCCTTTATCTAAGGAGAACGTTTTTTATAGAGAAATCAGTGAGGCAATACTTCCTAAGTTTGATCGTAAGATAGATAACACCAATGGGCTGGTTATCACTGTCCATGATACCTGGTCGACACATATCACGCTGGTATCACTGCAGGTGAGCGGTAACAGTTACAGGGCAATGGTTCATTACCGGGTTCAGGATCACTTTGGCCTTGATGACGATGATGTTCTTAACCCTGTGTACCGTGAGTTCCGAATTTTCCGTCTGTGGTTCGCACTCCAGCGCTGGGATCAATACGGGTATAAGCCATTTATCACTGAGATGAATGCCACCGTGGAGATAACGGGAGATGTGGAGTGAATAAGCGACAGATCGGCGGTGCGATTGTAGTGGCTGTCTGCGGCTATGTACTGTGGCAGTTTCTTACGCCGGTTGAAATATCTGCTGTTCATGGGGAGAACGTGTGCAGCAAAATGTATGACTGCCATGGAGATATTTTGCTGGTCAAACATTTTCCATATCTGAAAAGCCGTCAGATCGCTTGGTGGGAAGCTAATAAGACCATGATTCAGGGAAAGTACGGTATTCCGCATAAAAATGATGATGGTTATTACAATGTAACCATTATGGACTTTGGCGATGGGTATCGGATCGACCACGGTACAGATCAAGACTCTGACCTGCTTTGTTTTTATGAAATGTCTGTAGATGCGCGGTGTATTGAGAAAAAACCTCTTATGTCGGTAGGAAGTGCTCCCAATGCTGCACTGTATTACGATTAGGTATTAAACAATCAAAAGGATCTTCTTGAGATCCTTTTTTCGCGCGTAATCTCTTGTCCTGTAAACGAAAAAACCACATGGGGGAGGTGATTCGATCGAAGGTTAAGTCAGTTGGGGAATTGCTTAACCGGGTGACTGGGTATACGAGACCGCAGATACCAAAATACTGTTCTTTCAATGTAGTCGCACCCTGGTACCTACTTAAAGACCCCTTAATATGTGGATCATTTTTGACAATCTTATTACCAAAAGCTCTTAACGTGAGTTTTCGACTCACTCAAAGATACACAACTAAAATAATTATAAACAATGAATTATCTTCTTAGTGCACGTTTCGTTCTATTGGCCCTCAAACCCCATCCACTGCGCATTACTCCACGACCGTCAGGCCTGGAGCAATGATTCCGGTACGGATGAGTGGCTGAGCTGGGCACAGCACTTTGCGGTGAATATGCCGCCATCGTCGGGCATTGGCTTTGATCGTTCCGATTTAGCGATTATTGCGGCCATCAATCACGTCGGCGTCGCGATGGGCAGAAAGCGGCTGGTGCAGAAACGGCTCGAACGGGGCGAGCTTATCGCCCCGTTTGGTGAAAAGACCCTGAAATGCCATCAGCACTACTATATCTCGACGCTTTCTGGCCGTCAGTGGCCGAAAATAGATGCCTTTATCGGCTGGCTGAGAGAGCTGGCAGGTTGACGAATTATTACGCTTTCGCTCTACACCAAATGTGAAAAAGCGTGCTAAATACAGGTAATGCTTTCGATTTATCCAGGGTAAACCGTGTTAAAGCCTTTTATTGCCACTGCGTTGCTGATCTCTTCCTGCTGGGCGATTGCCGCTGAGCCGCCGCTGACGGCTGCCCATTATGCGCAGCAGCTGGGCGTCGGAATGGATGTGGACTGGGCGCGCACCGAGCGCGGCATACGCGAATTCGACCCGCTGGTGGTACGGGATTTTCGTGCAAAAGGCATTACCCACGTGCGCATCCGCGTGGCCGATGAGCCGACGGAAGCGCGGCTGATCCACCTGCGCAAGCTGGTAGAAGCCTGCGAGCAGTATGGCGTGATCCCGATAGTCGCTTATCAGGCTGATGAATATAAAAACGACCCAAAAGCCGATAACGAGAAAGAGACGATCAACTGGTGGATTGCCGTGGCGCACTATTTCGGTCAGAGCTACCCGCTGCTGGGTTTTGATCTCATTTATGAGCCCGCCGACAAGCTTAACCACAACCTCACGTCGCTAAACCGCGTGTATGAAAAAACCATTAAAGCGATCCACGACATTGACCCGCAGCGCATGATCTTTATTGCGCCACGCCTGCGTGCCGCGCCGGAGGATTTATCCAGCCTGAAGCTGCCTGCGCACAGTCAAAACTACCTGCTGGCGGAGTGGCATATTTTCCCGTGGGGGCCGCTGAAAAATAGCGGTAAATACCCGTGGACGTCCGGCACGGCGGCGGAGAAAGCGGCTATCCATAATCGCATCAATACCGCGCTGCGCTGGCAGCAAAAAACCGGGCACGTTAGCTGGGTCGGGGGCTGGGGCGTGGGGGAGTCAAACCACCTCACGCCAACCGCTTCGCAGCTGGCCTTCGCCACCTTTATGGCCTGCGAGCTGCAAAAGGCGAAAATCCCGTATGCGTTGAACGCGGACTTCCAGTTTTACGACGGGGAAGAGGGCGCCTGGCGGCCTGCGCCAGAGCCGTTACTACAGGCGATGATTTCGCCCGTCTGTGAAAAGCCCGGCGAGAAGCCGGGCCATCATGCGGTTAAACCGGCTGCTCGTGATGCGGGACACGCGACGCCAGCGGCAGCCAGCACAGTAAAATCAGCAGCCCCATCAGCGTCATCAGTAACCCCAGACTAGCCTGCCCGGTCTGCGGCATCATGGCCGAGAGCCAGGCCAGCGCGCCGGAACCGATGTTCTGCAAACCGCCCACCAGCGCGCCCGCCGTGCCAGCAAGGAACGGGAACGGCTCCATCGCGCCGCTGGTGGCGAGCGGGAACAGCATGCCCGCGCCGAAGAAGAACAGCGCAGCCGGGATGAGCAGCGTCCAGACCGTCATCACGCCGAACAGTCCCGGGATCCACATCATCAATCCTGCCAGCAGGCAGCTGATCACCGACTGCCACATCAGGGTTGAGAAGCGTTTGTTCGGGCGTCCGGCAAACCACGCGCCGAAGAACGCCGCCGGGATCGGCAGAATAAACAGAATACTTACGACCATGCTGCTCAGACCCAGCCCCGCGCCCAGCAGCACGCCGGAGCAGGCTTCGAACACCGCGATACCCGCCAGGCCGCCGATCAGCATCAGCAGGTAGCAGGTGAACGAGCCGTTACCGAACAGCGTTTTGTAGCTGGTGATGAGCTTCGTGCGCGGCGCGTCCTGCGGGCGCGTTTCCGGCATCCAGCGCGCCATGCTGAAGGTGACAATGATGCACAGCATCAGCAGGAAGGCGTAGCAGGCGCGCCAGGACCACATCGTGTCCAGCAGGCCGCCAATCAGCGGGGCGAGAAGCGGGCTGACCAGAATACCCATGTTCAACAGGCTGTTGGCATGACGGAGCTGGGTGCCCTGATACATATCGCGCGGTAAGGTTCGCGCCATCACCCCGCCGACGCCGGTTCCGACACCCTGTAAGGCGCTGGCGGCAATCAATACGGTCAGGTTATGGGTCATCATCGCAATCACGGTTGCCACCATGAAAATGCTCATACCCACCAGGATCACCGGACGACGCCCGACGCGGTCGGACAGCGGGCCGTAAAAGAGTTGCGAAACGCCATAGGTCAGCAGGTACGCTGCCATCACGCTCTGCACTGCGCCCTCGCGGACGTTAAGTTCCTTTGCCATGTCGGCAATCGCCGGAATGTAGATGGTTTGCGCCATCTGACCGACGGCCACCAGTAACACCAGCATCAACAATAAGTTAACGTTCCTTTGTTTTTTCATGTCGCTGAATACTTTTGCCAAAAGATAAAAATGAAGAATAAGTGACTGCGCATTCCCATAAATGCGCGAGGAATCTACCACAGAGAGATGACAATTTAAGCATTGTCGTGGTGAATGAAAAAAATGGGGAAGGCAGGATTTGTAAACAAGAACGGCAACTAATGTTGCCAGTGATTTACGCCAGGCGCAGCAGAATAGCACCGCCGGCAATACCCAGCGCCGCCACGATGCGCAAACCCGCAACCTTCTCTTTTAAAAGGACAAATGCGATCAGTGCCCCAAAGAGAATTGAGGTTTCACGCAGCGCCGCGACCACTGCCAGCGGGGCCTGCGTCATTGCCCAAAGCGCCAGACCGTAAGATCCCATGGTACCAACGCCGCCGAGCAATCCCTTTTTCCAGTGCAGGCGCAGGTAGCCGGACGCCTCGCGCCGACCTGCCACCATTGCCCAGCTCAGCAGGCAGAAGCCGTTCATAAAGAAGGTCCACAGCGTATAGCCCAGCGCGGTGTCCGATAACCGCACGCCGGTGCCGTCCACCAGCGTATAGCCTGCGATGAAACAGGCGTTCAGCAGCGCGAGCCAGATCCCTTTGCGTGACTGCATACGGCCATGCATCGCCATAATGAGAATCGACAGGCAGATCACGCCAATGCCGGACCAGGCGAGCCATGAGAGGCTATCGCCGAGCGCCAGCACGCTGATCAGCGCCACCAGCAGCGGGGCGGTGCCGCGCATCAGCGGATAGGTCTGGCTCATGTCAGAGACCTGATAGGTCTTCGCGACCAGCACGGTGTACACAACCTGTAAGGCACAGGAGACAATCAAAAACGGCCAGCTTGCAGCAGATGGCTGTGGAGAAAACGGCAGTAAGACCAGAGCGATAACCGTGGCGGAACCGCTGACGCTTATTGCGGAGTAGAGCTTGTCCGTTCCGGCCTTAACGATGGCGTTCCAGCTGGCATGCAGCAGCGCGGCGAAGAGCAAAATGCAGAATACGGTGAGGGTCATGGCGTATCGGGTGATGAATTGTCACTCAACTGTAACATTCACACCCCGAGGCTGCCAGCCGGTTACACCGCACAAAAAAGGCGGTGCGTCACCCGCGGTTCGTCTGAGACCAGCGTAAAACCCGCTTGATAATAAAATCCGTATGCGCTGTCCGGCGCATGGGTATTCAGGAAATCAAACCAGATGCTGGCATCGGCCATGACCACGGTCAAAAGCTGTTTGCCAATGCCCAGCCCGCGACACTTCTCGCTGACGTAGAGATGGCGAATACGTCCGGCGCGCGGCTGCTGGCTGAACGGATCGCGGTTGAGGCCGCACACGCCGACCAGCTTGCCGTTAAGAAACGCACCCAGCAGCTTTTCACCCGGCGCGTTAAAGCGGTTTTCACCCCGCTGCCAGTTCTCTTCCAGCCTGCGCAGCATGTTGAAATTCAATGCGATACTTTCCGCCTTCAGGGCAATATACCCCGGCTCATCCGGTGTGACAGGCTCAATTAACAGACGCGACATAGCATTCCCTCGTTATTAAAGAGGGGCGGTAGCCCGCCCCTCTCAGGTGCGACTTGAACCTGAATTACCGAAGGAATTTCAGGACAGCATCAAGCAGTTGCAGTACTGCAACAATGAGTTTGAGGATAAGTATCACCATATCCACTACGCTCATACGCGTCTCCTTTTGGTTAAAAGGAGCACGATGCTGGCGTACCTTTCCGCCGCCTGTTGCCAGCACCTGGATTGACGTAACACAGTGTGCTCACTTCAGGGGGTTAAGGCACTGACGGCACCACCCGTTTCAGCCAGGACTTCGTTGCGCCGGTAGAACTGCGGCCCCCTCGCTCACTGCGAACACCCTCAGTATAGATAAATACTGTATGCATGAACAGTATTTTATGGGCAAAATTTGGAAGGCGATCCATACTCAAAAACGTCAAAATCCGTGCCGGAATTGCGCGTTCGTCTTCGATCGCGTATACTTTTTGCGTTGACGTAACACAGTGTGTTCTGCGGCGACCAACCGCAAAACCCTGATAAAAACCTCGCTCCGGCGGGGTTTTTTGTTTTCTGGTCTGCTCAAAAAAGATGTCTGTTGACTTATTGGCAATGGACGCAGCTGACATGCGATTTACTATAAATATATATTTTATAAATCCAAAATATCTATTATATATGTATTGATTATGATTATAAGTTAACTAACTTATTTCTCACGTAAATATTACAGTAATTTAATCTTGCTTGTTTGAAATTCAGAGTTTTTCAATGTATATTTTTGTGGCCAAAAATATCGTATGGATACATTATGCAAGCATCTGATTATTTAAAGATGAAGTTCCAGAGTGACAGGCAGTTAGCTCTTTATGGACAGCAAGGCGTTGCAGGGACATGGAAAGCATTAAAGGGGATCGGTTCTGATATTTACTCAGGAATGGAGCGAGTAAGTTGGTACTCTTCATGCTTAATCCCCAGCTATCACGATGTGTGTGATGAGCTTCTCTCAGAAGAAAAGAGAATGTACCTCTCAATTCTCTCGCTTTATCGTTATCGCGATGTAATAGCACACATGCTATTCCTTTATTTTGAAAGTGTTATTACCGATTCTGAAAATGGAAATGAACAAAATCGCGTTCGTAAGATGGATTCAAAAGTAACAGGGCTTGTTAACAACATACCGACAAGCAAGGCCGCGCGTTTGGCGATAGCATGGGGGCTGGCCAAATTCCTTTCCGAATCTGGCATACTCTCTGAAATCGTCGTCGAACGGCTTGCACGCCGCGTACCTAACGTTGTCATGGCGCTTCAACTGATTGGAACGGAACAGAAATGTGCTCTTGCTGCTCGTCGCCTGAAAACATTGGACCCTAAATATTACGCCACCCTCTATGCCGCACAACTGGAGATGCTTTACTACTTTTTTGAGCCTTTCCTGTCTGAACTCATTAAGAAGGTACAGATGGGATTCTATAAGGATTTCGATGCGATTTATAACGACTTAAAGGGTAAGGAGCATGTTTAAGAGTTTGCTGTCAATTCTATTCTCGGATGTTTTATTCCCCGTTTATATTTTTGCGTGCGCCTCTTTGTTCCTGTGGTTGGTGCCTGACCACTGGGTATTACTCACATTCATTTCTATCATTGTATTTATTATTCTTCATCCGATAATTTTTGGCCGATTTGATAAGTACGATTAAATAGTATAAAAAGGATTTTTTATGTCAAACCCAGCTTATTTGTTTCTAACCGATGAAAATGGTTCTCCTATGGTTGGTCCTTGCCTTGTGTCAGGGCGTGAAGGTGCAATTGAACTTAAATCGTTTACTCATAATGTCAACATCCCTGTCGACGGGAATACCGGGAAATTAACGGGCACGCGTATACACATGCCCATCATGTTCCAGAAAGAATTTGATCGTGTAACCCCACTTCTTTTTCGCGCACTGAGTACGGGAAGAACGCTCCAGTCAGCCACCATTAAGATGTATCAGATTAATGAGGCGGGTTTAGAACAGGAATATTTTAATATCCTCCTGGAGAATGTGAAAATAACCTCAATCACACCAGACCTGTATCCCGGCGCAAACACCGGAACACACCTTGAAACGGTTCTCATACGCTACGAGAAAATCACCTGGAAGCATTGCGATGGAAATGTCATTTATAGTGACTCCTGGAATGAGCGAGCAACGTACTGAAACGTGATCCCTGACGCATTTTTGTGCAGATGAAAATATTTCCATTGTCACGCCCGAAAACCTGTGTTTGTATAAATTACATCAATGATTCCAAACACAGGTCCCCAATGACTTCATCCATCTTCACTTCGACCCTACTAAAAACTGCGCAACCAGCCGCAGTGGTCGTCGTGCGTGTGGTGGTGGTCGTCGGCAATGCGCCGTAGGGACTGGATCAACACACGAATCCAAAACCCCGCCGGCGCAAACCGGGCGGGGTTTTTCGTTTAAGAGCCTCCCCGGAAAGTCGGCCCAGAAGAAAAGGACTGGAGCATGGCAATTTCGGGCACAACATCCACCAAGACGCGTTTCACCGGCGCGCAGCTGATCGTTCATTTGCTGGAACGACAGGGCATCACTACCGTTGCGGGTATCCCGGGCGGCACGGTGCTGCCGCTGTACGATGCGTTAAGCCAAAGCACACAGATCCGCCACGTGCTGGCGCGTCACGAGCAGGGGGCAGGCTTTATCGCTCAGGGCATGGCACGTACGCAGGGCAAACCGGCGGTCTGTATGGCCTGCAGCGGCCCGGGCGCAACCAACCTGGTGACCGCCATCGCCGACGCGCGTCTCGACTCCATTCCGCTGATCTGCATTACCGGCCAGGTACCGTCCTCGATGATCGGTACCGATGCGTTCCAGGAAGTGGATACCTACGGCATCTCTATCCCCATCACCAAACATAACTATTTAGTACGCGATATCAGCGAGCTGCCTCAGGTTATCAGCGATGCGTTCCGCATTGCGCAGTCTGGCCGCCCGGGCCCGGTGTGGATAGACATTCCTAAGGATGTCCAGACCGCAGAGATCGAGATTGACGTGCTGCCGGAGCCGGGCGACCGTGCGCCCGCGCCGGCATTCAGCGCTGAGAGCGTACGCGATGCCGCCGCCATGATTAACGCCGCCAAACGCCCGGTGCTCTATCTGGGCGGCGGGGCGATTAACGCCGCGGATGAAATCCGCCAGTTTGCGGAAAAAGCCAACCTGCCGACCACCATGACCCTGATGGCGCTGGGCATGCTGCCTAAAGCGCACCCGCTCTCTCTCGGCATGCTGGGCATGCACGGCGCGCGCAGCACCAACTACATCCTGCAAGAAGCGGATTTGCTGATCGTTATGGGCGCACGTTTTGATGACCGGGCGATTGGCAAAACCGAGCAGTTCTGCCCGAACGCCAAAATCATTCACGTGGATATCGACCGCGCCGAGCTGGGTAAAATCAAGCAGCCGCACGTGGCGATTCAGGGCGACGTGGCCGAGGTGCTGGCGCAGCTGATCCCGCAGACGGACGCAGCCGACCGCGCCGACTGGCGTCAGCTGGTGGCCGATCTGCAGCGCGAGTTCCCGGGCGCCATCCCAACCGAAGGCGACCCGCTGAGCCACTACGGGCTGATCAACGCCGTCGCCGCCTGCGTGGATGACAGCGCGATTATCACCACCGACGTCGGCCAGCACCAGATGTGGACCGCTCAGGCCTACCCGCTGAACCGTCCGCGCCAGTGGCTGACCTCCGGCGGTCTGGGCACCATGGGTTTTGGCCTGCCCGCAGCCGTGGGCGCGGCGCTCGCCAATCCGGACCGCAAGGTCATCTGCTTCTCGGGCGACGGCAGCCTGATGATGAACATTCAGGAAATGGCGACCGCGGCCGAAAACCAGTTAGACGTGAAAATCATCCTGATGAACAACGAGGCGCTGGGGCTGGTTCACCAGCAGCAGAGCCTGTTCTACAAGCAGGGCGTGTTTGCGGCGACCTATCCGGGGATGATTAACTTTATGCAGATTGCCGCCGGTTTTGGTCTGCATACCTGCGATCTGAACGCCGAAGAGGATGCCCACGCGGCGCTGCAGGCGGCGATTTCTCGCCCCGGCCCGGCGCTGATCCACGTGCGTATCGACCCTGAACAAAAAGTGTATCCGATGGTGCCGCCGGGAGCGGCAAATACTGAGATGGTGGGAGAATAAGCTATGCAGAAACAACATGATAACGTCATTCTGGAACTCACCGTCCGCAACCACCCTGGCGTCATGACGCACGTTTGTGGGCTGTTTGCCCGCCGGGCGTTTAACGTGGAAGGCATTCTCTGTCTGCCGATTCAGGGCAGCGAGCACAGCCGCATCTGGCTACTGGTTAACGATGACCAGCGTCTGGAGCAAATGATGGCGCAGATCGACAAGCTGGAAGATGTCACCAAAGTGGCGCGCAACCAGTCCGATCCCACCATGTTTAACAAAATTGCGGTGTTTTTCGAGTAAATCGCTTAAGGTAAGCGCCTTTCGCTCTTGTAGGCCGGATAAGCGCAGCGCTATCCGGCATTTTCAGACCGCAGGAACATACATGACCACCATCGCTCTCATCGACGACCACCTTATCGTCCGCTCCGGCTTTGCCCAGCTTCTGAACCTCGAACTGGATTTTCAGGTCGTGGCCGAGTTTGGCTCCGGTCGCGAGGCGCTGGCGGGCCTGCCGGGGCGCGGAGTGCAGGTCTGTATCTGCGACATCTCGATGCCGGATCTCTCCGGGCTGGAGCTGCTAAGCCAGCTGCCGAAAGGGATGTCGACGATTATGCTGTCTGTCCACGACAGCCCGGCGCTGGTCGAGCAGGCGCTCAACGCGGGCGCGCGCGGTTTCCTCTCTAAACGCTGTAGCCCGGACGAGCTGATCGCCGCGGTGCGTACGGTCTCCACCGGCGGCTGCTATTTAACGCCGGATATCGCCATCAAGCTGGCGGCCGGACGTCAGGATCCGCTCACCAAACGCGAGCGTCAGGTTGCGGAAAAACTCGCGCAGGGAATGTCGGTAAAAGAGATTGCCGCCGAGCTGGATCTGTCCCCGAAAACCGTGCACGTTCACCGCGCCAACCTGATGGAAAAACTTAACGTCAGCAACGACGTCGAGCTGGCGCGCCGCATGTTCGACAGCTGGCAATGAGTTCCGCTTTTTCACAGCTGATCGCCGTCGTCGCCAGCTTTTTTATCTTCTCCGCCGCCTGGTTCTGCCTGTGGAGCATCAGCCTGCACCTGGTGGAACGCCCGGAGCTGGCGGTGCTGCTGTTTCCCTTCGGCCTGCGTCTGGGCTTAATGCTCCAGTGCCCGCGCGGCTACTGGCCGGTTTTGCTCGGCGCAGAGTGGCTGATGCTGGTCTGGCTGGCGCAGGAAGTGGCCCTGGCACACTTACCCTTATTGATGACCGGAAGTCTGCTCACGCTTCTCCCGGTTGCGCTGATTTCCCGCTACCGTCACCAGCGCGATTGGCGCACGCTGCTGCGTCAGGGGGCGGCGCTGATTGCCGCCGCGCTGCTGCAGTCGCTTCCGTGGGTCGGCGAGAAGGAGATGCTCAACGCCCTGCTGCTGACCCTCACCGGCGGTTTGACGCTGGCCCCGACCTGCCTCGTAATCTGGCACTACCTCACCAGCACCGTCTGGCAGCCGCTCGGCCCGGCGCTGGTTTCCCAACCGGTGAACTGGCGCGCCCGGCACCTCATCTGGTATCTGCTGCTGTTTGTGGTGAGCCTGTGGCTACAGCTTGGCCTGCCCGCAGAGCTTTCACGCTTCACGCCGTTTTGTCTGGCGCTGCCGATTATCGCTCTGGCCTGGCACTACGGCTGGCAGGGGGCGCTGATCGCCACGCTGATGAACGCCATCGCGCTGATCGCCAGCCAGACCTGGCACGATCATCCTGTGGATTTACTGCTGTCCCTGCTGGCCCAGAGCCTGACCGGGCTGCTTCTCGGCGCGGGCATTCAGCGCCTGCGCGAGCTGAACCAGTCCCTGCAAACCGAACTGGCGCGCAACCGTCGTCTGGCGGAGCGCCTGCTGGAGACGGAAGAGAGCGTGCGGCAGGAGGTCGCCCGCGAGCTGCACGACGATATCGGCCAGACCATCACCGCCATTCGCACCCAGGCGGGCATTGTCCAGCGTCTGGCGGCAGAAAACGCGGGCGTGAAGCAGGGCGGGGCGCATATCGAACAGCTTTCGCTGGGCGTCTATGACTCCGTTCGCCGCCTGTTAGGACGGCTGCGCCCGCGCCAGCTCGACGACCTGTCGCTTGAGCAGGCGGTGCGCTCCCTGATGCGCGAGATGGAGCTGGAAAGCCGCGGCATTGTTAGCCATCTCGACTGGCGCATTAACGAGCCTGCGCTGAGCGAAGGCCAGCGCGTGACGCTGTTTCGCGTCTGTCAGGAAGGGCTGAACAATATCGTCAAACACGCCAGCGCCAGCGCGGTCACGATCCAGGGCTGGCAGCAGGATGACAGCCTCAAGCTGGTGATTGAAGACGACGGCTGCGGCCTGCCGCCGGGCTCCGGGCTGCAGGGCTTTGGCCTGGCGGGCATGCGCGAGCGCGTGAAGGCGCTGGGCGGCACGCTGAACATCTCCTGCACCCACGGGACGCGCGTCAGCGTCAGCCTGCCGCTAAGGAGCCACCATGTTTAAAACCCCTGCCAGCGCCGCGCCGATTGGCGACAAAGCGGAAATCGACGCCCGCTACCGCTACTGGCGTCGCCATATCCTGATTACCATCTGGCTCGGCTACGCGCTGTTCTACTTCACCCGCAAAAGCTTCAACGCCGCTGCGCCGGAAATCCTCGCCAGCGGCGTGATGACGCGCACCGATATCGGCCTGCTGGCGACGCTGTTTTACATCACCTACGGCCTGTCGAAGTTCTTCTCAGGCATTGTCAGCGACCGCTCCAACGCGCGCTATTTTATGGGCGTTGGGCTGATCGCCACCGGTGTGGTGAACATTCTGTTTGGCTTCTCGACGTCGCTTTGGGCCTTTGCCCTGCTGTGGGCACTGAACGCCTTTTTCCAGGGCTGGGGCGCGCCGGTCTGCGCCCGCCTGCTCACCGCCTGGTACTCGCGCAACGAGCGCGGCGGCTGGTGGGCAATCTGGAACACCGCGCATAACGTCGGCGGGGCGCTGATCCCGATGGTCGTGGGAGCCGCAGCGCTGCACTACGGCTGGCGCGCGGGGATGATGATTGCCGGTGGCCTCGCGATTGTCGCCGGGCTGTTCCTCTGCTGGCGCCTGCGCGACAGGCCGCAAACCGTCGGCCTGCCGGCGGTGGGCGACTGGCGGCACGACGAGATGGAGATTGCCCAGCAGCAGGAAGGCGCGGGGCTGACCCGCAGGGAGATCCTCACTAAGTACGTGCTGAAGAACCCTTACATCTGGCTGCTGTCGCTCTGCTACGTGCTGGTCTACGTGGTGCGCGCGGCCATCAACGACTGGGGCAATCTGTACATGTCCGAGACACTCGGCGTGGACCTGGTGACCGCCAACTCGGCGGTGACGATGTTCGAGCTGGGCGGGTTTATC
This sequence comes from Enterobacter sp. B79-1, assembly GCF_057444735.1. Taxonomy (NCBI): domain Bacteria; kingdom Pseudomonadati; phylum Pseudomonadota; class Gammaproteobacteria; order Enterobacterales; family Enterobacteriaceae; genus Enterobacter; species Enterobacter sp. B79-1. The sequence goes on along the minus strand of NZ_JBYAZJ010000006.1, from coordinate 175,140 downwards.
GGCGCGCTGGTGGCGGGCTGGGGGTCGGACAAGCTGTTCAACGGCAACCGTGGGCCGATGAACCTGATTTTTGCTGCCGGGATTTTGCTCTCCGTCGGCTCGCTGTGGCTGATGCCTTTTGCCAGCTACGTGATGCAGGCGGCGTGCTTCTTCACCATCGGCTTCTTTGTCTTTGGCCCGCAGATGCTGATCGGCATGGCGGCGGCGGAGTGTTCCCACAAAGAGGCGGCAGGCGCGGCGACGGGCTTTGTCGGGCTGTTTGCCTACCTCGGCGCGTCGCTCTCCGGCTGGCCGCTGGCACGGGTGATCGACGTCTGGCACTGGAGCGGGTTCTTCGCGGTGATCGCCATCGCGGCGGGGATTTCCGCCCTGCTGCTGCTGCCGTTTTTGCACGCGCAGGCCCCGCGCGAGGTGAGTGAAGCGTGATGCGTCTCACCTTTTCACCCCGAATGGCGCAAAACTAGGAAATTTTCCCGGTTTTACCTGGACGCTGTCTCAGGCATCTCTCCCGGCTGATTTTTACAATGCTGCAAAAATCAGCTCAGGAGTAACTCAGTCATGCTGGCCTTCTTAAATCAGGTGCGCAAGCCGACCCTGGATCTGCCGCTCGACGTGCGGCGCAAGATGTGGTTCAAACCGTTCATGCAGTCTTATCTGGTGGTCTTCATCGGCTACCTGACCATGTACCTGATCCGCAAAAACTTTAACATCGCACAGAACGACATGATCTCAACCTACGGGCTGAGCATGACGCAGCTGGGGATGATTGGCCTGGGCTTCTCCATCACCTACGGCGTGGGGAAAACCGTCGTTTCCTACTACGCGGACGGCAAAAACACCAAGCAGTTCCTGCCGTTTATGCTGATCCTCTCCGCAATCTGTATGCTCGGCTTCAGCGCCAGCATGGGCGCGGGTTCCGTCAGCCTGTTCATGATGATCGCCTTCTATGCCCTGAGCGGTTTCTTCCAGAGCACTGGCGGGTCGTGCAGTTACTCCACCATCACCAAATGGACCCCGCGCCGCAAGCGTGGTTCGTACCTCGGCATGTGGAACATCTCCCACAACCTCGGCGGGGCAGGTGCGGCAGGCGTGGCGCTGTTCGGCGCGAACTACCTGTTCGACGGCCACGTGATCGGCATGTTTATCTTCCCGTCCATTATCGCCCTGATTGTTGGCTTTATCGGCCTGCGCTACGGCAGCGACTCCCCGGAATCCTACGGCCTCGGTAAAGCCGAAGAGCTGTTCGGTGAGGAGATCAGCGAAGAGGACAAAGAGACCGAAGAAAACGAGATGTCCAAATGGCAGATCTTTGTTGAGTACGTGCTGAAAAACAAAGTGATCTGGCTGCTGTGCTTCTCAAACATCTTCCTCTACGTGGTGCGCATCGGCATCGACCAGTGGTCGACCGTGTATGCCTTCCAGGAGCTGAAGCTTTCTAAGGAAGTGGCCATTCAGGGCTTCACCCTGTTCGAAGTGGGCGCGCTGGTCGGCACGCTGCTGTGGGGCTGGCTCTCTGACCTCGCCAACGGTCGTCGCGCGCTGGTGGCCTGCGTCGCGCTGGCGCTGATAATCGCCACCCTCGGCGTGTACCAGCATGCCAGCAACCAGTACGTTTATCTGGCGTCCCTGTTCGCGCTCGGCTTCCTGGTGTTTGGTCCGCAATTACTGATCGGCGTGGCGGCAGTGGGCTTCGTCCCGAAAAAAGCGATCGGCGCCGCCGATGGGATTAAAGGCACCTTCGCCTACCTGATCGGCGACAGCTTCGCCAAGCTCGGCTTAGGTATGATTGCCGACGGCACGCCAATTTTCGGCCTCACCGGCTGGGCGGGCACCTTCGCGGCGCTGGATGCGGCAGCCATCGGCTGTATCGTCCTGATGGCGATGGTCGCGGTGCTGGAAGAACGTAAAATTCGCCGCGAGAATCGTGCGCAGAAGCAGAAATTGAAAGCAGCCTGAGTGTGCAGGTGACTTCTTTGCCCGGCTGACCGCCGGGCTTTTTTATTTCCCTCACGCTTACCTTTACCCCGCTTTACACACCCGCTCCTCCGTATGCTCTACAGTGTTTTTTGCTGCCGCCTTTCGTGCAGCCTTAGCCCCTTTTGCTAACGGAGAGCTTGCATGTTGACCCGACGATTGTCCTGCCTCGCGCTGCTGATGGCGCTGGCCTCCCCCGCGATGGCCGCGGATGCCCCCACCTACGGCGAGAAGCTGGAAGGTTTTGACTACGGCTGGCCGGTAAAACACTTTACCTTTACCTCGCAAAATCAATCTCTGGATATGGCTTACCTGGACGTGAAGCCGGAAAAGCCCAACGGCCGCACCGTGGTGTTGATGCACGGCAAAAACTTCTGCGCCGGCACGTGGGACGCCACGATCCGCGCGCTTTCGGCGAGCGGATATCGGGTGATAGCCCCTGACCAGATAGGCTTCTGCAAATCCACCAAGCCGGAGCGGTATCAGTACACCTTCCAGCAGCTGGCGGATAACACCCACGTGCTGCTCAAATCGCTCGGCGTCGATCGCGTGACGGTCATCGGCCACTCGACCGGCGGCATGCTGGCGACCCGCTACGCGCTGATGTGGCCGCAGCAGGTTGAACAGCTGGTGATGGTCAATCCGATTGGTCTGGAGGACTGGAAAGCGCGCGGCGTGCCGCACATTACGGTTGACCAGTGGTACCAGCGCGAGCTGAACGTCAGCGCCGACGGCATTCGACAGTACGAGAAAAATACCTACTACGCCGGGGAGTGGAAGCCGGAATACGAGCGCTGGGTGACTATGCTCGCCGGGCTTAACAACGGGCCGGGTAAGACGCGCGTGGCCTGGAACTCGGCGCTGCTCTACGACATGATTTACACCCAGCCGGTTATCTATGAATTTAGTGAGTTAAAGATGCCGGTATTATTGATGATCGGTACGAAGGACAACACTGCCATCGGGAAAGACCTCGCCCCGCCGGAAATCCGCAAGACGCTGGGAAACTATGCGGTATTGGGGAAAGAGACGGCAAAACGTATTCCACACGCGACGCTGGTGGAATTTAGCGACATGGGCCACGCGCCGCAGATGCAGGATCCTGCACGCTTCCACGAGGCGCTGCTGAAGGGGCTTCAGGCTCGCTGACTGGTCTCCAGCAACAGCCCGCGCAGCCACGCCTGCGCGGGATTGCGGTGCGTTCTGCCGTGCCAGGCCATGCTTTTGGTAAAGCCAGGCACGGGAACTGGCGTCTCGCAGACAAACATCCCCGCCTGGTTTTCCGCTATGCGTGATGGCACAACGGCAATCATATCGCTGAGGGCCAGCATGTCCGGCAGGACTAAAAAGTTACTCACCGATAATCCTACGTGCCGCGTTCGGCCAGTCTTCTCCAGCGCGCCATCCGTTACGCCGCGAAAACCGTCGCCCTCGTAAGAGACCAGCATATGCTCCAGGGCGCAAAACCGGTCTAGCGTCATGGGCTTTCCGGCATCCGGGTGGTCGGCGCGCATCATGCAAACGTACCGTTCATCATAAAGTGCCCGGCTGTGAAGCTCATCTGGCGTGGTATGCGGGGTGATCAGCGCCACGTCAACGCTGCCCCGTTCAAGCTGGCTGACCAGGCGACCCGATTCCACGGGCACCACGCGCACGCGAATGCCAGGCGCCTGCACCTTAAGGGCGGCGATAAACGGCACCACCACCGCGCGCAGGGCGTAATCGGTCGCGGCGAGGGTGAAGGTGAGCGTTGCGGTGATCGGGTCAAAAGCCACGGGCTGCAGCAGCACGTCGATATCAGCGAGAATGCGCTTCACCGGAGCGGCTAACGCTTCGGCGCGCGTGGTTGGCACCATCCCATGCGGGGCGCGGATGAAGAGCGGATCGTCGAAGTAATCCCGCAGGCGATTGAGCATGCCGCTTACGGCGGGCTGAGTCAGGGCAAGACGCGCCGCCGCGCGGGTGACGCTGCGTTCGTCCAGCAGGGTATCCAGCGTTTTCAGCAGGTTAAGATCCAGCGTGCGCAGATCCGCTTTCATGACGTTTTTCCACCTCTTTTCCGTTTACTATTATGGCGCTGCCCGCTGTCGACGCGCTGCGTTTCCCGCTATGATGAGCGGCTAGTCTAAGGAGAACGCATGGTCTGGATAATGCTGGCAACGCTTGCCGTGGTGTTTGTGGTGGGATTTCGTGTCCTGACCTCAGACTCCCGCCGCGCCATCAAACGTTTAAGCGAGCGGCTGGGGATCACCCCAATGCCGGTCGAGTCGATGATTGACCAGTTCGGTAAAACGCCGGGCAATGAGTTTATCCGCTATCTTGAACGCCCCGACGAGGCGCATCTGCAAAATGCCGCCCAGGTGCTGCTGATCTGGCAGGTCTGCATCGTCGACGCCAGCGAAGAGAATCTGCATACCTGGCACCGCATGCTGCGTAAAGCCCGTCTGGCCGCGCCGATCACCGATGCGCAAATTCGTCTGGCGCTTGGCTTTATGCGCGAGATAGAGCCGGACCCGCAGGAGCTTAACGCCTTTCAACTGCGTTATAACCAGCTCTTCTTGCCGGAAGAGGGCGTGTTTTACCTGCACTGATATCACGAACCGTGATGAAGAGTATAAAGCATCGTCATTAGATTTATACCACTCACGGGCGCACCATCACCTCATCCACTAAAACGATGAGGTAAACCATGAAACAATCCGCCATTATCTGGCCGAACGACTACCTGCCAGGCACCACCGATAACTTTGCATCTAACGAAATCATCGTCGCCGGGCTGAGCGCGGAAGAAATTTGGGCGCAGCTTAACGACACCACCCTTTGGCCGGGCTACTACAGCAACGCCGAGGATATCCGTTTCCACGACGGCAGCGGTCCTGAACTGAGCGCTAACGCCCGCTTTCGCTTCACCACCTTTGGCTTTCCGGTTGAGGCGCAGGTGACGGAGTATATGCCTCCCGTTGACGGTGAAGCGGCACGTATTGCGTGGCACGGCTGGGTGGAAGGGGATGCAAATTCGCGTCTCGATGTTATCCACGCCTGGCTGTTTGAAGACCTGCCCGGCAACCGCGTGCGCATTTTGACCCAGGAGTCGCAGAAAGGCGCTCCAGCAAAGGAATTAGCGCGCACCGTGCCGAACCCGATGATTAACGGGCACCAGGAGTGGATCGTCGGGCTGGCGAATGCTGCGATGAAAGAAAAGTTGTCAAATCGTTAAATCCGTCACACTTTTGATGATAAACTGCGCGACTTTTCCGCACGTTTTTATCTTCAGGTGACGCCATGACAGAACATATCCAGCCCACGACCAGACCGCAGACTAAAGAGGTTTCTCGCCCCAACTGGTCGGCGGTTTTCTCCGTGGCGTTCTGCGTCGCCTGCCTGATTACCGTTGAGTTTCTGCCGGTGAGCCTGCTGACGCCGATGGCGCAGGATCTGGGCATTTCCGAAGGCGTGGCGGGGCAGTCCGTTACCGTCACCGCCTTCGTGGCGATGTTCGCCAGCCTGTTTATCACCCAAGTGATTGGCACTATCGACCGCCGCAAGGTGGTCATCCTGTTCAGCGTGCTGCTGACGCTCTCCTGCCTGCTGGTCTCTTTTGCTGAAAGCTTCACCCTGCTGCTGCTGGGGCGCGCCTGTCTTGGTCTGGGGCTCGGCGGCTTCTGGGCGATGTCCGCTTCGCTGACCATGCGACTGGTGCCCGCGCGCACGGTGCCAAAAGCGCTTTCCGTTATCTTCGGTGCGGTCTCCATCGCACTAGTGATTGCTGCGCCGCTCGGCAGCTTCCTCGGCGGGATTATCGGCTGGCGTAACGTCTTTAACGCCGCGGCGGTGATGGGCCTGCTCTGTATCATTTGGGTGTGGAAAGCGCTGCCGTCCCTGCCGGGTGAAGCGGCGCATCATAAGCAGAACATGTTCGCGCTGCTGAAGCGCCCCGGCGTGATGGCGGGGATGACTGCTATCTTTATGGCCTTTGCCGGGCAGTTTGCCTTCTTCACCTACATCCGCCCGGTGTTTATGACCATGGCGGGCTTTGACGTGGACGGCCTGACGCTGGTGCTGCTGAGCTTCGGTATCGCCAGTTTTGTCGGCACCTCGCTGTCGTCGCAGTTTCTGAAACGCTCCCTGAAGGTCGCGCTGGCGGGCGCGCCGCTGGTGCTGGCGGGGAGCGCGGCGGTGCTGGTGCTGTGGGGCAGCGATAAGTGGGTGGCGTCTGCGATTGCGATTATCTGGGGCTTTGCCTTTGCGCTGGTGCCGGTGGGCTGGTCGACGTGGATCACCCGCACGCTTGCCGATCAGGCGGAAAAGGCCGGGTCGATTCAGGTGGCGGTGATCCAGCTGGCGAACACCTGCGGCGCGGCCATTGGCGGCGTAGCGCTCGACCATCTGGGGCTGACGTCACCGCTGGTGATTTCCGGAACCCTGATGCTGCTGACGGCGCTGCTGGTGGCGGGGAAGGTTAAGGCACGTTGATTGATTAGTAGTCACTTCATCGATATACTTGTACCGTAACTTGTACAGGAGGAAGTATGCAGGTTGTGACTTTTACCGAAGCACGAAGCCGACTCAAAGATGTGTTAGACGACGTGAATGACAACGTGGAGACAACCATCATCAGCCGCCGCAACGGGGGTGATGCGGTGGTGATGTCTCTTCAGCACTACAACTCAATGATGGAAACCATCCATCTGATGAGTTCGCCTGCTAACGCCAGTCGACTGATGGAGTCAATCGCACAGGCAAACACCGGAAAAACCATCCAGAGGGATCTGATAGATGACCAGGCTACTGATTTGGACTAATAACGGCTGGGATGATTACCTGTGGTGGCAGGAGCAGGATAAGAGAACGCTTCGCAGAATCAATAAATTGATTGAAGATGCGAAGCGTCAACCCTTCGATGGCCTGGGTAAGCCGGAACCGCTTAAAGGTAATCTTTCCGGGTACTGGTCCCGCCGAATCAATGATACCGATCGTCTGGTTTACGGGGTGTCGGATAGCGCTCTCACTATTTTAATGTGCCGCTATCACTATTATTCGTAGATCACGCCGATGTCTGAACCCGTCTTCTCGAATCCATCGAAATCAGCACCACCGACGACACAATCAGCAGCGTCCCCAGCCAGTCCGGCAGGGTGAACGCCACGCCCAGCAAAATCACCGACAGCAACGCGCTGCTCAAGGGTTCGGCGCAGCTCAGAATGCTCGCCTTCGGCCCGCCGATCATCTGTGCGCCTTTCAGGTACAGGCTGAACGTCAGCGCGGTACCGATCACCACCAGGTAGAAAAACGCCAGCAGCAGGCTGCCGTCAATCACGAACGTGGTCCCGCGCCCGGCGTAGAACGGCGTCAGCATTAACCCGGCAATCAACATGCTCCAGCCGACAATCGGCAGCGTGCCGTAGCGGGCGATCAGCGTCGACGGGTACGTGGTATAAAACGCGGCGGCAAACGCCGAGGCGATGCCGAAGAACAGTGCGGCAGGCGAGATGGAGAGCGAGGTTGGGTCGCCGTGGGTGACCAGCAGGAAGGTGCCGACAAGGGACGTCATGATGGCCGACAGCACAAACACGCCGGGACGCTTTTTCCGCGCCAGGGCGAACCACGCCACGATGATGGTCGGGGACAGGAACTGCAGCACGGTAGCGGTCGCGGCGTTGGATTTTTCAATCGTCAGCAGAAAGGTGAGCTGCACGGTAAGCGCGCCGACGAGTGAGAAAATCAGCAGGCTGAGGGCGTCTTTGCGATGCTTAATGACCGAGAAAATCTTGTCGCCGTGAACGAAAGAGAGCGTCAGCAGGATCACGCCGGTAAAGAGCAGGCGAACCATGGTCAGGTAAGGCGAAGAAATGTGGCTTTTCTCCATGATGTACTGCGCGCAAACCCCTGAGCTGCCCCATAAAACGGCGGCAATCAGGACGTTCAGCATCCCTTTACGTGTGGAACCCATTTTCTCCCCTGCTATGTTGATTTTTTTCTAGCATAACATGGGATCTCGCCGGGTGGTGCTGTGCTTACCCGGCCTACAAGGTTTTGTAGGCCCGTGCAAGCGCAGCGCCGCCGGGCGAAACAAACGTCGCTGTACTAGAACCACGCCTCCCACATCGCGCCGACGTTGAAGTCGTCGAGAGTTTCGTCTTTGGTGTTGTTCACGCGTGCGGTGCGCTCGTTATCCACTTTGCCGCCGGTCACGTAGAAGCGCAGCATCGGGCGGAACTCCGGCCCCATGGCGATAGACATGTTCTGCGACAGGGTCAGCTTCCAGCCCTTGTTATCGCCGCCGTTGTCGTAATCAACGTGCTGCCAGCCCGCTTCCAGCCAGGTGGAGTGAACGTCGTTCCACCAGTGCATTGGGCGCACGATGGCGTTGTAGTTCTTGCGGTTGTCGGTCTTATCGCGGCTGTTGTCGTAGTCGTGGAAGGCGAGGATGTACTCCACCTCCGTCGCCTGGGTGAATTTGTACAGCCCTTCAAAGCTGGCGTAAACCGTGGTCAGATCCTCGGTTTTGTTGAACACGCTGTTGTCCGCGTTATCGGAGTAGCGGGCGATCACCTTGTTCACGCCGCTGTCGTTGGTGTGGCTCAGCACCACGCCGCCCTGCCAGGCGTTCAGACGCTCGTCGCTCTCCACCGCCTTGGAGTCAAAGCCGTAGTTGGCGTACAGCTCCATGTCGATCGGGCCGAGCTTCATGCCGTGGATTTTTGAGGTCGCGGCGTAGTTGCCTTTGTCGCCCGTGCCGGAACCGCCGGTACAGGTGATGCGCGACGGGTTCGCTTCGTCTTCCATCACTTCCGGGCTACAGGATTCCACCGCCGCCACGGCGGCCACGTCGAACTGCACGCCGCCGATGTCGAAGTTCTTCACCCCGGCGCCCTGGCCGTCGTGGTTCATCCAGAAGTAATCGTTGATGCCCTGCTGCGGACGCTGGTGGAAGTCACGACCGGCCCAGAAATAGGCGTTCGGGTTGGAGGCCATAATGTTGGTCACGCCCGCGTAGGCTTTTTTCAGGTTAACTTCGTCGCCCCAGTGGTCGATCATCACGTTGATGTCCCAGATGGCGCCGTTTTCACCCTTGAAGGCCTTGGAAAGCTGGAATTCCCCGCCGTTGCCTTCGTTGCCCAGACGACCAATGGCGGACGCGCCGTTGTAGGAGCCGTCCACCGCCACGTATTTCTGATCGGCGGCCTGGAAGTGCGCGCCGTAGCGGGCGTAGCCGGTAAATTTAATGCCGAACGGAATCGCCATATCCGGGGACTGCGCCGCGCTTTGCGGCTCGGTTACCACGTCCGCTTTTTTCGCGACCGCCGCATCCATTTTGGCCTGACGTTCGGCCAGGGCTTTATCCACCGCTTTTGCCACAATGGCGTCGATTTGCTCCTGTGTGAATTCCTGTGCGAGCACGGAAATTGGGCAAAGCGCGGCGATAACCGCCATGGTTAATGGAAGTTTTTTAATCGTATTCATGGTTATCTCAATATAGTTTAATTTTATTCAGACAATAACCATCCCGCTCCGATCTGACAGAGTATGTCGCTATCATCAGAACAAGTGGAATTATATTTAAGGTACAGAGGTATTACAGTAATTTATTTCGCCATAGGCTATCTCTGATATAAATGAATAATTTCTTCGGATAATTCACGCGCTAATAAGGAATTCATTAAATGATCCTGCGCGTGCACCATGATTAACGTCATCGGCTGGCGTCCTTCGCCCGCATCCTGCTCGATCAGTTTGGTCTGCATCTTGTGCGCCTGGCGCGCGTAGCCGTCGGCTTCGCGCAGCAGGCTTTTGGCCTCGTCAATGTTGCCCTGACGCGCCGCGTGCAGTGCTTCAAAGCACAGGCTGCGGGACTGCCCGGCGTTGACGATAATTTCCATTACGGCTTCTTCTAGTGCGATCATCATCATTACTCTTTATCAAAGCTATTATTTAAGGCGGTGGCGGCAAACCACTCTCCGCTTTTCTTGATGGTGCGTTCCTGCGTTTCTAAATCGAGCTGGATAAATCCGTAGCGATTTTTATACGCGTTACACCACGACCAGTTATCAATAAACGTCCACATATGGTAACCAAGACAATTGCACCCTTCGCTAATACCCTTATGCAGCCAGGCTAAATGTTCGGAAATAAACTCGATGCGGTATTGATCGTTAATCTGGCCATTTTCAATAAAGCGCTGCTCATTTTCGACGCCCATGCCGTTTTCAGAAATAAAGCAGCGTGGGTTGCCGTAATTGTCGCGCAGGTTAACCAGAATATCGTAAATACCCGGCTCGTAGATTTCCCAGCCGCGGTACGGGTTCATCTTGCGGCCCGGCATCTCGTAGCTATCAAAGAACCACTCCGGCATAAACGGCGCCTGCGGGTTCACCGCGCTGTCGCGACACTTCACGCGACGCGGCTGATAGTAGTTCACGCCGAGCAGGTCGATTTTCCCTTCTGCAATAAGGAAACCGTCTTCCGGTTTACAGGCGGGTAATTGATCGTAGGATTTCAGCAGCGCCACCAGGTCTGCCGGGTATTCACCGCGCAGAACCGGGTCAAGGAAGCTGCGGTTAAACATCAGGTCTGCGATGTGCGCCGCCTTCACGTCTGCCGGATTCTGCGAACGCGGGTATGACGGCGTCAGGTTCAGCACGATGCCAATCTCCCCCGCGTAATGCCCGGCGCGGTAAGCCTGCACCGCCTTCGCATGGGCCAGCACGGTGTGATACGCCACGGTGGCCGCCCGACGAAAATCCACCACGTTCGGATAGTGGAAGTCGTACAGGTAACCGCCTTCTACCGGCACGATCGGCTCGTTGAAGGTAAACCAGTGCAGCACGCGGTCGCCGAACAGCTCGAAGCAGATCTGCGCATAGCGGGCGTAAGCGTCCACCACGTCGCGGTTTTCCCAGCCGCCGATTTCCTGCATCGCCATCGGCATGTCGAAGTGGAACAGGGTGATAAACGGCGTGATGCCCTGTTCATTCAGCTCATCAATGACCTGATTGTAAAAATCGACCGCTTCCGGGTTCACTTCACCGATACCGTCGGGGATCAGGCGCGCCCAGCTAATCGAGGTGCGAAAGCTGTTGTGGTTCAGCTGCTTTAACAGTTGAATGTCCGTTTTCCAGTGCTGATAAAACGTGGAGGTCTGCTGCGGCCCCACGCCGTTGTGAAAACGGTTCGGCTCGCGGGCAAACCAGTAATCCCATGTGGTTTCGCCCTCTCTTGCCCCTTCGGTCTGGAGAGCGGAGCTTGCGCTGCCCCACCAGAAGTTATCGGGAAATGCGTATTTCATGACTCTTCCTCTTTGACTTAATTGCTGGCGGCTTCAGCGTTACCGACGGTCGCCTGAGCTTTCTGCTCTTCGTTTTTGATGAGCGTACGCTCATAGGCGCGCAGGAACGGCAGGTACATCAGCGCGGACATCACCATACAGACCAGGCACATCACCACCGGGCTGAGCGCCCAGTTCGCCGCCCATGACGCACCAATCGGTGCAGGGGTGGTCCACGGGGTTAACGAAACCACCTGAGCCAGCCAGCCGAGTTTGGTTGCGCCGTACGCCAGGCAGGCGTTGACCAGCGGAACAAACACGAACGGGATAAACAGCATCGGGTTCATGATGATCGGTGCGCCAAACAGAATCGGTTCGTTGATGTTAAAGAAGCTTGGCACCACGCCCATTTTGCCGATGGTGCGCAGGTGGGTAACGCGGCTACGCAGCAGCAGGAACGCCAGCGGCAGGGTGGAGCCTACGCCGCCAATCAGCAGGTAGTGATCCCAGAAGCCCTGCAGGTAAACGTGCGGCAGCGCCGCGCCAGCCGCCAGCGCCGCCTGGTTTGCCGAGAGGTTAGCCATCCAGAACGGGTTCATGATGCCGGTGACAATCAGCGAGCCGTGGATACCCGCAAACCAAAAGATCTGGCACAGCAGCACGGAGAGCAGAATGGCGGGCAGGGAGTCAGAGGCGGACACCAGCGGTTCCAGCAGGTGCATGATCGCCTGCGGAATGATCATCCCGGTCTGCGCTTCAATGAACAGGTTCAGCGGGTGCAGCGTGCCGATCACCACCATCACCGGGATCAGGATCTCAAACGAACGCGCCACGCCGGTCGGCACTTCCTTCGGCAGGCGAATGGTGACTTTGTTTTCCTTTAGCCACGCATACACGCGGGTGGAGTAGATGGCGGTGATTAGCGCGGTGAAGATGCCCTGGCCGGAGAGATACTGGGTCGAGATTTTGCCGTCGGCATAGGGTGCGGCGACCAGCAGGAAGGCCATAAAGGCCAGCAGGCCGGACATCACCGGGTCGAGGTTGAACTGACGCCCCAGGCTTGCCCCAATCCCCACCGAGATGAAGAAGGTCATGACGCCCATGCTGAGGTTAAACGGCAGCATCAGCTGCTCGCGGTAGGTCTGGGAGAAATCCAGCCAGCCGCGGGCAAAGCTGTTGGTGGTATCCGCCGAAAACGGCGGGAAGATAAACACCAGCATAAACGAGCCGATGATCATAAACGGCAGCGCGGCGGTAAATCCGTCGCGGATTGCAATCACATACTTTTGCTGACCCAGCTTTGCGGCCAGCGGGGTAATTGACTGCTCAATCACCGCGACCATGGATTGATATAACGAACTCATGTGAACACCTTTTAGTGTGCCGCTTCGATGAGCGACAGAGCATAGTCCAGTACTTTATCGCCACGCTGCATGCCGTAGTCCATCATGTCGATGGGCTGTACCGGAATGCCTTGCGTCGCCGCCTTGTCTGAGAGTGTCTTTAACATGTATTTCACTTGCGGTCCGAGAAGGACAACCTGGTATTGCGGAAACTGCGTATCAAATTCGGAAACACCGTACGCATCAATCTTCACCGGCAAACCACGTTCTTTCGCGACATCGACCATTTTGCTGACCAACAGGCTGGTGGACATCCCGGCAGAGCAGCACAGCATAATCTTGAACATCGACAACCATCCTCTAAATGTAAAAAGTTATTGCGGAGATGATTGGACATCATACGGAAACCGGTTTCCATTTATAAAAGACAGAAGTGTGACAACCATCAAGAAGCTGTGCTTATGGGGCTTATTACCACGATCTGCATCACGGAATTTGGCTGTTATGACGTCATTTTGAGTGGAAACGGAAAATCGGTTTCCATGAAAAACGGAAACGGATATACTCCGTTCTGGCTATAATGTGAGCCGTAGCGGTAATGGAATTTGCAGGCGTGAAGTTGGCCTGCCAGGGGAGAGAGATGTCTACAATCAACGATGTATCACGTCTGGCCGGGGTGTCCAAAGCCACGGTATCACGGGTGTTGAGCGGGTCACGCGGCGTGAAGGAAGCCAGCCGTCAGGCCGTTCTGAAAGCGGTGGATGAGCTGAACTATCGTCCTAACGTGATTGCACAATCACTGCTAAGCCAGTCGACGGGCTGTATTGGCGTGATTTGCGCGCAGGAAAACATTAACCAGACCACCGGTTATCTGTACGCGCTGGAAAAACAGCTCAGCCAGCATCAAAAACATCTGCTGCTGCGCTTCGCGCATAGCAAAGCGGAAGTGATGCACGCCCTTGAAGAACTCTCCTGCGGGCTCTGTGATGATATCCTGGTGATTGGTGCCCGTTTTCCGCTGGACGTGGATATGGAAAACGTCATTCTGGTCGACTGTATGGAGTCTGATAACGCCAACAGCATCCAGTTCGATCACGCGTTTGCCGCCGAAACCGCCTGTAACTACCTCACCAGCCAGGGGCGTCGCCAGATTGCGCTGATCCACCCGCACGGCAGCGGTTTTGCCGACCAGGTGCTGCTCGGCTACAAGCATGCGCTGGAGAAAAATTTCCTGCCCTTTAATCGCAACCTGGTCTTTATGGACGCCACCTCCTCATCCGTTGCGCTGCAGGAGCTGCTGAACAACGCCAGCACCCTGAATTTCAACGCGCTGCTGGTGGCCGACGAGCAGGAAGCCCAGCGGGTGATCCCGCAGCTGCAGGCGTTTAATAAATCGGTGCCGGACGACATCATGGTCTTCAGCCTGGGCGGATCGCTGCATCTGCCGGGTATTCCGGTGATCCCGGCGATTGAATATTCCATGGATGCCATGGCGGCGCGGATTGTGAGCTGGCTGACGGAGAAAACGCAGATGCTGGGGTCGTACGTGCTGCGCGGGGATTTAATTATTCCGGATATGCGGAAGCGTTAAAAATGTTTTGTAGGCCGGGTAAGGCGCAGCCGCCACCCGGCTTTCCCGCCCTCAATAGTCTTCCATACAATCCACCTGACTGACGGCATCCCAGTAGGCGTCCAGATTGTCGCGCTTCACGGCGGTGATGGCGTTTTTGATCAGCAGCTGGTTGGCCTCCGACGACAAAATCATTGCCTGCCAGGCCTTATCGCTCTGCTTTTTCTGTGGCGTGCAGGTTTTCTTCACATCTTTCAGAACCTGCTGTTTTATCTGGGCATCTTTCGCCGGATCGTCCTTCTCCTGTGCGTGAACAAACGCGGCGAACAACAGGCAAACGAGCAGGCAAACCAGGTGCGCAGCTTTCATCGAAACCTCCAGTTAACGTCACATGCTTCCCATGAAATATATCGTTACATTCAGTGTAGCGATTCCAGCCGAAAGTATGATTTTCTCTTTTCTGCGCATGAGAATCGCCCACCGATGAGGTTACTGAATCCCGCCGCCCAGCGACTGCCACAGCGTGATGCGGTTTTCCAGGTCGGTTTGCTGCAGCGCAATCAGTGATTCCTGCGCCGACCACAGCGACCGCTGCGCGGTAAGCACCGTCAGATAATCCCCCGCGCCTGCCTTATAGCTGCGCGTTGCCACATCCAGCGTTTTTTGCTCCGCCGCCACGTATTCTCGCTGGGCATCCAGCTGCTCGCTCAGGGTTTCACGCCGCGCCAGCGCGTCGGCCACGTCCTTAAACGCGCTCTGGATGGCTTTCTCGTAGGTGGCGATCAGCCCCTTCTTCTCCGCTTCCGCGTAGCGCAGCTGTGCCAGGTTGTTCCCGCCGCTAAACAGCGGCAGGGTGATGGACGGTGCAAACGACCAGACCTTCATCCCGTGGCTGAACAGGGAGGAGAGCGAATCGCT
Source organism: Enterobacter sp. B79-1 (assembly GCF_057444735.1). Taxonomy (NCBI): domain Bacteria; kingdom Pseudomonadati; phylum Pseudomonadota; class Gammaproteobacteria; order Enterobacterales; family Enterobacteriaceae; genus Enterobacter; species Enterobacter sp. B79-1. The sequence continues at coordinate 160,070 of NZ_JBYAZJ010000006.1, read as the reverse complement.
GCCGACGCCCGCGCTGGCGGTGAGCGAGATGGTCGGGAAGAAGTTGGCGCGCGCCGCGCCGATGTTGGCGTTGGCGCTCAGCAGGTTATGCTCGGCCTCCTGAATATCCGGGCGACGCAGCAGCGCGCTGGAGCTGACGCCCGCCGGGATCAGCGTGATGGCATTATCGCTCAGGCTCTCCAGCGTGCCGGGCAGCAGGTTGTCCGGCACCGTATCGCCCGCCAGCAGATTAAGGGCATTTTTGTCCTGCATCACCAGCGTCTGGTAGCTCGCCACGCTGGCGCGCGCCTGCTGGTAAACCGCCATCGCTTCACTGACGTCCGTCGCCGCCGCCACGCCCACGTCCTGCTGGCGCTTCACAATTTTCAGCGAGTTTGCGGCGCTCTCCATCGTGGATTTTGCCAGCGCCAGGTTGCTGTTATCGGCGGCCAGCGTTACCCAGGCCGTGGTCAGCTCGCTAACCATCGTCAGGCGCGTGTTCTGCGCGGTGAACTCGCTGGCAAGCCAGGTTTCACGCGCGGCGCGGGAGAGGCTCTGGTTGCGGCCAAACAGATCCAGCTCGAAGCTGGAGACCGCGCCGTTGGCTTCGTCGCTGGTGGTCACGCCGCTTGCCAACGTGCGGCTGCGGGTGTGGCTCAGCTCGGCGTCCACCGTCGGGAACAGGGACGAGCGCGTTTCACCGTACTGGGCGCGGGCGGCGTCGATATCCGCAATCGCTTTTTGCACGTCGCGGTTGCTGTTCAGCGCCATCGTCACCACGCTTTTCAGCCGCGCGTCGTTCATCACCTGCTGCCACTGGCTCACCACGGCGGTGGCTTCGCCGTGCGCGCCGGGTAAGGTTGCCGGGACGGGGGCGTCCGGGCGTTGATACGTTGGGTCTAACGACACACAGCCTGCGCTCAGCAGGGCTAACGCTAAAATAGATACACGAAACATTATGACCTCCGGTTTGCGTGCTTACCGGAGAACAGACGTTTCACCAGTACAAAGAATAAGGGGACGAAGAAGATCGCCAGCAACGTCGCGGCCAGCGTCCCACCGATAATGCCGGTACCGATCGCCACGCGGCTGTTGGCACCTGCCCCGGTTGCCACGGCCAGCGGCGTCACCCCTGCGATAAACGCCAGCGAGGTCATGATGATCGGTCGCAGACGCGTCTGAGCGGCACGCAGCGCGGCGCGCGTCAGGGAGTACCCTTCCGCGACTTTGGCTTCGGCAAATTCCACAATCAGAATGGCGTTCTTCGACGACAGGCCGATGGTGGTCAGCAGCGCCACCTGGAAGTAGACGTCGTTGTTCAGGCCGCGTAGGGATGCGGCGACGGCCGCGCCCAGCACGCCAAGCGGGATCACCATGATGACCGAAATCGGCACCGACCAGCTCTCATACAGCGCTGCCAGGCACAGGAACACCACGAGAATGGAAAGGGCATAAAGGCTCATCGCCTGACCGCTCGCCAGTTTTTCCTGCAACGACAAACCGCTCCACGCCCAGGTGCTGCCGGACGGCAGGCTGTTTGCCAGCTGCTCCATTTTGCTCATCGCCGTGCCGGAGCTGGCGCCGCTGGCGTTTTCGCCCTGAATCTCATACGCCGCCGAGCCGTTGTAGCGCACCAGGCTTTCCGGGCCGTACTCCCAGCGGGTGGTGGCGAAGGCGGAGAACGGGGTCATGGTGCTGTCGCTGCCGCGCACATACCATTTGTTGAGATCCGACGGCACGGCGCGATAGTCGCTGTCGCCCTGGATGTAGACCTTTTTCACGCGGCCGCGATCGATAAAGTCGTTCACGTAGGTCCCGCCCCAGGCGCTGGAGAGGGTGTCGGTGACGTCGCTCAGGGACAGCCCCAGCGACACGGCCTTGTTGTTGTCGATATCAACCTGAAGCTGCGGCATTTGCGGCAGATCGTTGGCGCGCACGGCGTGCAGCGAACTGTCCTGATTGGCTTCGCCAATCAGCTGGTTACGCAGTTTCAACAGCGCGTCGCGGTCGGTGCCGCCGCTGGCCATCAGCTCAAAGGTAAAGCCGTTGCTCTGGCCCAGACCGTCCACCGCAGGCGGCGTCATGGCAAAGATGGTCGCATCGCGGATGGTGCTCAGCTCCTGCGTGGCGCGCAGGGCGATGGCCTGCGCGGTATTCTCATCGCCTTTACGCTCTGACCAGTTTTTCAGGGAGACAAACGCCATCCCGGCGTTCTGGCCGCTGCCGCTGAAGCTGAAGCCTTCAATGGTGAAGATCACGTTGGTGTTGGCTTTCTCTTTGGTGAGGAACCACTCGCGCACCTGGCGGCTGACTTCGGCGGTACGCACCGTCGTCGCGCCGGCTGGCAGGGTGTACTGCACCATGATTTCGCCCTGGTCTTCCGTTGGCAGGAAGCTGCCCGGCAGCTTAAGCATGGCGAAGCCCATCGCGCCGCAGAGCAGGGCGTAGATGACCAGCATGCCGCCCGAGCGGCGCAGGGCCCGCAGCACCTTGTTCTGATAGCCATGCTCGGTCCTGCTGTAGAAGCGGTTAAACGCGCCGAAGAAGCCCTTTTTGTGCGGCGTCGTGTGGCTCAGAATTGAGCCGCAGAGCGCGGGCGTCAGGGTCAACGCCACCACCACGGAGAGGAACATCGCCGAAATGATGGTGACCGAGAACTGACGGTAAATCACCCCGGTGGAGCCGCCGAAGAAGGCCATCGGCAGGAATACCGCAGAGAGCACCAGCGCAATGGCGATCAGCGCACCGGAGATTTCGCCCATCGATTTTTCGGTGGCTTCGCGGGCGGGCAGGCCTTCGTCGCGCATAATACGCTCGACGTTTTCCACCACCACGATGGCGTCATCCACCAAAAGCCCAATCGCCAGCACCATCGCAAACAGCGTCAGGGTGTTAATGGAATAGCCGAACAGCGCCAGCACGCCGAAGGTGCCCAGCAGAACGACAGGTACCGCCAGCGCCGGGATCAGCGTGGCGCGAATGTTTTGCAGGAACAGGTACATCACCACCACCACGAGGATAATGGCTTCGAACAGGGTCTGAATCACGTCCTCAACGGAGATCTTGATGAACTCGGTGCTGTCTTTCGGGTAGGCCACGTCATAGCCTTTCGGCATCGACTTTTTGAACTCGGCAATCTTGTCTTTCACCGCAGTGGCAGTGTTGAGCGCGTTCGCACCCGGTGAAAGCATGACCGCCATACCCGCCGCCGGGTGGCCGTTGAGCTTCGCGGTGGCGGTGTAATCTTCGCTGCCCATCTCCACGCGGGCGACGTCGCTGATGCGCACCACCGCACCGTTGGACTGGCTCTTCACGATGATATTTTTAAACTGATCCACCGTCTGCAGGCGCGACTGGGCGCGGACGGTGGCGGTCAGCTGCTGGGCGTTTGACGAGGGCAGCGCGCCGATTTTACCGGCGGAAACCTGCACGTTCTGGGCTTCAATCGCGCTCTGCACGTCGGACGGCATTAGCGAGTAGGACGCCAGCTTCGCCGGGTCGAGCCAGATGCGCATCGCGTATTCCGCACCGAACACCTGCAGGCTGCCAACGCCCTCCACGCGCGCCAGCGGGTCCTGCATATTGCTCACCAGCCAGTCGGCGATATCCGAGCTGCTGGCGGCGTCGGTTTTATCGTACACGCCCATGATCAGCAGGAAGTTGCTCTGCGATTTCTCGACGGTAATGCCGGACTGCTGTACCTCGGTCGGCAGGCGAGATTCCGCCTGCTGAACCTTGTTTTGCACCTGCACCTGCGCGGTGTCCGGATCGGTTCCCTGTTCGAAGGTGACGTTGATGCTTACCGACCCGTCCGAGCTGCTGGTGGAGGTGAAGTAGAGCAGGTTATCCAGCCCGGTGAGCTGCTGCTCGATCACCTGCGTCACGCTGTTTTCCAGCGTCTGCGCGGAGGCACCGGTGTAGGTGGCGGAGATCTTGATCGACGGCGGGGCGACGTCCGGGTACTGCGCGACCGGCAGCGAGCGGATCGCCAGCATCCCGGCGAGCATGATAAGAATGGCGATAACCCAGGCAAAGACCGGGCGACGCACGAAGAAACGGGAAAACATCAGGCGTTTCCTCCACTGGCTTTCATCTCTTCGGCTTTCACTTCCTGCCCGGCGGTCACCTTGTCGGTGCCTTCCACAATCAGCTTATCGCCCGCCTTCAGGCCGCTCAGCACCAGCCATTTGTCGCCGTAGGTGTCGCCCGTTTCCAGCTGACGCTGCTCGACCTTGTTGCTGGCATTGACCACCAGCGCGGTAGCGGTGCCTTTGGCGTCGCGGGTGATGCCCTGCTGCGGTGCCAGGATCGCGTCGTTCATGATGCCTTCATCCACTCTGGCGCGGACAAACATCCCCGGCAGGAGCTGATGCTGCGGGTTCGGGAAGACGGCGCGCAGCGTGACGGAGCCGGTTGATTCATCCACCGCCACTTCGGTTAACGCCAGGCGGCCTTTTTCACCGTAGGTGCTGCCGTCTTCGAGGATTAACGACACGCTTAGGGTATCGCTATTGGTGGCAAGGGTTTGCTTGCGTAAACGCAGCAGATCGGCGCTGGAACGTGTGAGATCGACGTACATGCTGTCCAGTCCGCGAATGGTGGCGAGGGCGGTATCCTGCTGGGCGGTCACCAGCGCGCCGGGGGTGACGGAGGAGATGCCGATACGTCCGGCAATCGGTGCGGTCACGGTGGTCCAGTTGAGGTTAATGCGCGCGCTTTCCTGCGCGGCCTTCTTTGACTCGACGCTGGCCTTGTCCTGTGCGCAGGTGGACTTCGCGTCCTCTGCATCCTGACGCGACACGCCGTCATCTTTCACCAGCTGCGCATAGCGCTGGGCCTTCTGGCAGTCGGCCTGCACCAGCGCCTGCGCCTGCTTTAGCGCCGCGGCGGCTTCATCGTAGGCGGCGCGGTAGCTGGAAGGGTCAATTTGATACAGTGCCTGTCCGGCCTTGACCGTATCGCCTTCGGTGAACAGCCGCTTCTGGATAATGCCGCCTACCTGCGGGCGCACTTCGGCGCTCATGGCGGCAGTGGTGCGGCCCGTCAGCTCGCTGACGACGGAAACAGGCTGGCTCATGAGCGTGACAATCCCCACATCCGGAAGAGGACGCTGGGGAGCAGATGTTTGCGCATTATCGCACCCTGTCAGGAGGAGTAATGCCGCGATGGAGGTTGTTATGGTTTTCATAATCTTTTTCCAGGGTGAACGATGCCTGCCCTGTTAATCGCTTAACAGGGAGGAGGGCTATTTAAAGGCACAGCGATACCGCATCTCTGGCTGAGCCAGAAATGTAAAAAAAGGGGAATTACTTATTCCCGCTAATTATTCATATGCGATTACTTCGCAGAGAAAAGCATATTTAAAATATCCTGATAAAGAGGTTCTAATTGTTCTGACGGTACTTTTAACGGCGCGAGTCGACGGTAAATCGTTCCTTCGATCATCACGGCGGTAATCTCCACGCAGCAGCGAATATGCTCATCGCTCAGGTGGGGGAACTGCTTTTTCAGGTGCGCGCAGGCGTTGGTGAACATGCGCGATTCGGCTTCGATCAGCATGGCGGCAACCTGAGGATTACGCGTGGCCTCGGCGGACATTTCCAGCATCAGCGCATCGTCATCCTCGTTGAGCGTTTGCCGCCAGGCGAGGGCCTGCGGCATCCCTTCAACCAGCGTTTTGCCCTGCATCTCCTCAATGCGCGAGTCGATGATGCGGCGGATCATCTCTTCGATAATCGCGTCTTTGTTACTGAAATAACGGTAAATTTGTCCGACGCTGAGCTTCGCCTCGCTGGCAATCTGCGACATGCTGGCGGCGTGAAACCCGCTGGCGCGAAAGCAGCGGCGCGCGGCGGTGATGATCTCGTCCTGGCGCAATTTTTGTCGTTCTTCCAGCTTTGTGCTCATCGTCGGCTACCGTGTAAAAGTGAGAATGATCGTTCTCATTATACGTTTTAGGTGCGTATTGGAAAGGCTTTTTTTATTTACATATTGAATGAATATTTCCTGGATTAAACAATGGAGGAAATAAGGAGTTTTTATGAAGGTTAAGCTGTGAGATATTCAGATTGCGCTGAAAATAAGGAGAACAATATGCAGTTGAGCATTACTAAAAAAGTCACACCCGAAGAGAAAGAAGAGTTATTTGTAGGGTTAAGAGCTTATAACGGGCAGTTTTTAGATATGTCGAACTTTAGTGGCGACATTGGCGTTTACGTACGTGACGATAATGGCGCCATGCTGGGCGGATTAATCGGCGTGCGCAAAGGTGACTGGCTGAATATTGACTATCTCTGGGTCAGCGAATCCCTGCGCGGCTCCGGCGTGGGCAGCAAGCTCATCAAAACGGCAGAAGATGAAGCCCGACGTCAGGGCTGCAAGCACGCGCTGGTGGATACGGCCAGCTTCCAGGCACGCCCGTTCTATGAAAAGCAGGGCTATCAGCTACAGATGTCGCTGCAGGATTACCCCCATGCGGGCATGCAGCGCCACTATCTGGCAAAGGCGCTTTAACCGCCGATCCCAGTGCCGATTACGGCAAGCGCATGACGTACAATAATCTCCGGCGAGAGGGATTTTAGCCTCTCGTCATTGCGCATGCGTGAAAACGGCACCAGCACCAGGCTCAGCAAGGTGGTAAACAGCAGCTCCGGTGCCAGCGCCTGATTCAGCTTCCCTTCCTGCTGCCAGCCTTTGAGGGTGGCAAGCGTCGCCTGATACTTCTCGTCACCAAACCGCGCCTGAAGATGGGTGCGCAGTACCGGCATTTCGCCAATCACCTCCTGCATCCACAGCGGTGCAAACCAGGGATACTGTTCCGCCAGTTCGGCCAGCACTTTAACCATTTCCGTCAGGGCGTTCACCGGCGAATCCCGGTTATCGGCGAAAATCGTCCCGATCCGCTCGCGTAACGGCAGGAAACGCTCCTCAATCATCGCATCCAGCAGTTGCTCGCGGGAGTTGAAGTAATAGTGCAGCATCGCGGGCGTGACGCCCGCCTCTTTGGCAATGGCGTTGAGTGAGGTATTGGCGATCCCCTGACGGGAAAAGAGGTTCAGGGCGATATCCAGCAGCTGTTCGCGGCTGGCGGTGACGCGTTTACCCCCGCGAGGGCGGCCGGGGCGGCGCGGTTCAGAATTGTCTTTTAATGCTGGCATGACCACGGTGCCTCTTGATCTTATTCATCACTTCCACAAATATTAATTATGTGATTAATTAATTTCAAGCGATCTCTTATGGAATCCGACGTCATGAACCCACCCGCGCAAAAAGCGCCGTCGATTAAGCTGCTGTTCAGCGCGCTGCTGCTGGTGATGCTGCTTTCTGCGCTTGATCAAACCATCGTCTCTACCGCGCTGCCTACCATTGTCGGTGAGTTGGGCGGCCTGGATAAGCTCTCCTGGGTAGTGACGGCCTATATCCTCAGCTCCACCATCGTGGTGCCGCTGTACGGTAAATTCGGCGATCTGTTTGGGCGTAAAATCGTCCTGCAAATCGCCATTGTGCTGTTCCTCGTGGGCTCCGCGCTGTGCGGGCTGGCGCAGAACATGACCCAGCTGGTGCTGATGCGCGCCCTGCAGGGGCTGGGCGGCGGCGGCCTGATGGTGATCAGTATGGCCGCCGTGGCGGACGTGATCCCGCCAGCCGATCGCGGGCGCTATCAGGGGCTGTTTGGCGGCGTGTTTGGCCTGGCGACGGTCATCGGGCCGCTGATTGGCGGGTTTATCGTCCAGCACGCCTCCTGGCGCTGGATTTTCTACATCAACCTGCCGCTGGGGCTGTTTGCGCTGCTGGTAATAGGCGCGGTATTTCACGGCAGCGCGCGGCGCAGCAAGCACGAGATTGACTATCTGGGGGCGATTTATCTCAGCATGGCGCTGCTGTGCATCATCCTGTTTACCACCGAAGGCGGCACCGTTCGCCCGTGGAGCGACCCGCAGCTGTGGTGCATTCTGGCCTTTGGCCTGACGGGCATTGCCGGGTTTATCTATGAGGAACGGCTGGCGTGGGAGCCGATCATCCCGCTGTCGCTGTTCCGCGACCGCAGCTTCCTGCTCTGCAGCCTGATTGGCTTTATCATCGGCATGTCGCTGTTTGGCTCAGTGACCTTCCTGCCGCTGTACCTGCAGGTGGTGAAAGACGCCACGCCAACGCAGGCCGGTTTGCAGCTCATTCCGCTAATGGGCGGGCTGCTGCTGACCTCGATTATCAGCGGGCGGATCATCAGCCGTACCGGGAAATATCGCCTGTTCCCGATCCTTGGCACGCTGCTCGGCGTGGTGGGGATGTTTTTACTGACGCGCATTTCAATCACGTCGCCAACCTGGCAGCTTTATCTATTCACCAGCGTGCTGGGCATGGGGCTGGGACTGGTGATGCAGGTGCTGGTGCTGGCGGTGCAAAACAGCGTGTCGGCGGATCAATACGGCGTAGCCACCTCTGGCGTCACGCTGTTCCGCTCCATCGGTGGGGCGATCGGCGTCGCGCTGTTTGGCGCGGTGTTCACGAATATTCTGCAATCGGGGCTGATGGACAGCCTTCCGGAAGGCGCGGAACTGCCGCGCGAGCTGAACCCGACCGCCATCCACCATCTGCCTGACGCCCTGAGACTGGACTACCTTGATGCCTTCGGCTCTGCCATTCATGCGGTATTCCTGCTGGCGGCAGGGATTATGGTGCTGGCGTTTGCGCTGTCGTGGTTTTTACGGGAAGCGCCGCTGCGTCGGCAGGCGTGAAGTTAGCGGTTCGGTTATTTTTTGCGAGTCGCTTTCTGAAATTGAAGCGTCGAAGTTGTCATGCCTTCTCGTCGTGGCGCATGCTCTGGCCAGTCCAATAAACCAGCAGAGGTTACAATGGAGCGCACAGCAAAACTGATCAAAAAAGGGCGAAAGCAGGCTGTTGTTCTGCCTGCTGAGTTTGCGTTTGATACGGAGAGCGTTTACATCCGGCGGGATGACGAGGGGAATATTGTTTTGACGGCAAGATCGGAAAAAGAGCGACACAGGGACAACTTTTTGCGTTTGCTCAAACAAACGCATGTGCCGGATTCGTTTCTGAGCAAAGAGGAGCGTAATCAGAGCTATTCGACACGAGATCCTCTGGAAGGGCTGTAGAACATGCTGCATATGCTGGACACAAACATCGTAAGCCATCTTGTGAGGCAACACCCCGAGGTTCTAAATCAATATTCGCGTATTGCGCCTGAAAAAATGTGTATTTCAAGCGTAACGGAGGCTGAATTACTTTACGGCGTAGCCAAAAAGCAAAACAACCAACTGCACAAAACCATAGTGGAATTTCTAAAAACCATCACCATTTGCGACTGGGACAGTGAAGCCGCAGCCGCCTACGGCGAGCTTCGTGCAGTGATGGAAAAGAAAGGGAAGGTGATGGGCGATCTCGACCAGTTGATTGCTGCGCATGCCATCAGCCGGGGTACGACGATTGTCACCAACGATCGCGCATTTGGGATGGTGCAAGACCTTAGGGTAGAGGACTGGACTACCGCAGCCTGATGCCCATCTCTCGGTGGCGCTTTGCTAACCGGGCCTACAACACCCCCGCGCGTAGGCCGGGTAAGCGCAGCGCCACCCGGCAATAGGCCGCATATAACTTATCCTTCTTATTGATTCCTTTTCGTTTTTTAGCGCGCCGTCGCGTTGTCGATATAGTCTTCAAAACGTCTAACAAAAGGAACTGTCTCGTGAAACTTCGACTGGGTGCGCTTCTCCTGACTGGCCTGCTGCTCGCGGGCTGTGACCAAAGCAGCAATGATGGCAAACACATTAAGGTCGGCGTGATTAACGGTGCCGAGCAGGACGTGGCGGAGGTCGCTAAAAAGGTGGCAAAAGAGAAATACGGTCTGGACGTGGAGCTGGTGGGCTTTAGCGGATCGCTGCTGCCCAACGATGCCACTAACCAGGGGGAGCTGGATGCCAACGTCTTCCAGCACCGCCCGTTCCTCGCAGAAGATAACAAGGCGCACGGCTACAAGCTGGTTGCCGTTGCAAACACCTTCGTCTTCCCGATGGCTGGCTATTCCCGCAAGATTAAATCGGTGAATGAACTGAAAGACGGCGCAACGATTGCCATTCCTAACGACCCAACCAACCTCGGTCGCGCGTTGCTGCTGCTGCAAAAAGAGAAGCTGATTGCCCTGAAGCCGGACGTTGGCCTGCTGCCGACGGCGCTGGATATCACCGCAAACCCTAAAAATCTGAAGATTATGGAGCTGGAAGGCGCGCAGCTGCCGCGCGTGCTCGACGATCCGCAGGTGGATGTCGCCATTATTAGTACCACCTACCTCCAGCAAACCGGCCTGTCGCCGGTTCATGACAGCGTCTTCATTGAAGATAAAAATTCGCCGTATGTGAACATTGTCGTGACGCGTGAAGACAATAAAAATGCGGAAAACGTGAAGGAATTCATACAGTCGTATCAGTCGCCTGAGGTGGCAAAAGCGGCCGAAACGATCTTCAACGGCGGCGCGGTGCCAGGCTGGTAAGTTTGGCCCAATTCCATCGATCATCGCCCTTTAGCCCACATCGTAACGCGTGGTCACGGGCTATTCTCCTTATCACACCCACCGGAGGATAGCCCATGAACATTACTCAGATTCGCAATGCCACTCAGCTGATTACCTACGCGGGAAAACGTTTTTTAGTTGACCCCATGCTCGCGCCGAAAGGGGCTTACCCGGGTTTCCCGGGTACGGCGCATGCAGATATTCGTAACCCGACCGTTGACCTACCTGTTGAGGTTACTACGCTGCTCGATGCCGACGCGGTGATTGTCACCCACACGCACGACGATCATTGGGATCAAACCGCCATTGCACTGATCGCCAAAGACAAACCGATTTATGTACAAAATGACAGCGACGCCGCGCTGCTGCGCAGCCAGGGATTTACCCACCTGACGGTGATGACCGAAGAGACCGCATTTGATGACGTAAGCATCGTGAAAACCCACGGCGGCCAGCACGGAACCGATCGCGCTTATGCCGTGCCGGACCTGGCGGAGCGCCTGGGCGAGGCCTGCGGCGTCGTCTTCCGTCATCCTGATGAAAAGACGCTTTATATCGCCGGGGATACCATCTGGCGTGAAGAGGTGGCGACCGACATGCAAAAACACCAGCCGGATGTCGTGGTACTGAACGCCGGTTACGCGCATGTGATTGGTTTTGGCCCCATTATCATGGGCGAGCAGGATGTGCTGAACGTGCATTTTCTGTTGCCTGAGGCACAGATTGTGGCGACCCATATGGAGGCCATCAACCACTGTCTGCTGACCCGCCGCGCGCTGCGTGAATACGCCGAAGCCAACCAGTTTAGCGATGCGTTGAGCATTCCCCAGGATGGTGAAAGCGTTATATTCTGAGCACCGCAGAGGGAAGGAGAGAGTGATGTCACTATTACATGTTGCCATTGTCGCGGTGGACGGGTTTAGCCCGTTCCACTACTCCGTTCCCTGCATTTTGTTTGGCGATACGGTATCGAGCGAAAAGCGCTTTAATGTCACGATTTGCGCTGAAAAACCAGGGTTTCTGACATCAAAAGACGGTTTTTCGCTCAATGCTACGCAGGATTACTCCGCCATTGAGCAGGCTGATATTGTTGTCGTGCCCTACTGGCAGCATGTCCTGGAACGCCCGCCCCAGACGTTGATCGATAGCCTGGTGAAGGCGAGAGACAATGGCGCTGAAATCGTCGGGTTGTGTCTGGGGTCGTTTGTGCTGGGCTATGCGGGCATTCTCGACGGCAAGCGCGCTGCCACCCACTGGGAGTTCGAACATCAGTTCCAGTCGCTTTTTCCGCACGTCCAGTTGGATATCAATGCCCTCTACGTGAATGACGGCAATATCATCACCTCTGCCGGAACCGCGGCTGCGCTGGACTGCTGCCTGTATATCATTCGTCAGCGCTTTGGCAGCGTGGTCGCCAACCAGATTGCCCGGCGGATGATTGTGCCGCCGCACCGCGAGGGCGGTCAGGCGCAGTTTATTGCCCAGCCGGTGCCGAAAGATACCCGTGACGGTCGGATTAACTGTCTGATCGACTATTTACAGCAGCACATCACCGAACCGCATAGCCTTGACTCGCTGGCGGACGTGGTCTCGATGAGCCGCCGCACCCTGACGCGTCATTTTATTAAAGCCACGGGGATGAGCGTTGCCGACTGGCTTACCGCCGAGCGCCTGCGGCGCAGCCAGATCCTGCTTGAAGCCGGAAATATGCCGATTGAGCGCGTGGCTGAACTGGTGGGGTTTAATTCCGCCATCACCTGGCGACAGCAGTTTAAGGCGCGTTTTGGGGTCAGTCCGGCGGAGTGGCGGAAGACCTTTCGGACTCATTCGTAGGCCGGGTAAGCGTAGCGCCACCCGGCGTTTACCCCAGCCTCTCCACCTTCGTTTCCCCTTCCACCATCGACAGCTGATAAAGCGAAAACGATCGCTGTTTCTCAATTAAATTCGCCAGTTCCGGCGAGTGGCTGGTCAGCCAAATCTGCGAATAGCGGCTGGCCTCGGCGATTAAGCTCGCAAGGGCGGGCAGCATCTGGGGGTGCAGGCTGTTTTCCGGTTCGTTCAACGCGATAAACGCCGGTGGGCGCGGGCTGAGCAAGGCCACCGCCAGGCACAGAAAACGCAGAGTGCCGTCGGAGAACTCCGCCGGTTCCAGCGGTCTGCTCAGCCCTTCGCGCTGCATCATCATGCGAAAACGTCCGCCGGTGTTGTCGCTGTAAAACACGCAGCCGGGGAAGGCCTGGTCGAGGATGCGCATCAGCAGCAGCTCGTCGCCAATTTCCACGATGGTCTGAAACGCCGCCGCCAGGTTTGCGCCGTCGCTGGCCAGCACCGGGGAGCGGAAACCGACCTGAGGCGCGCGCATGGCCGAGCCGGATGAGACGGAAAACTCGTGATAAAAGCGCCAGTTACGCAGCGACTCGCGCGTCTGCGACACTTCCGGGTAAAGATGCGGCTCGCCAAGCTGGCCGAACACCGATTCGTTCTCATACAGCGTGCCGCTGTGGGTGACTTTCTCGTGATGCACGTTGTTCAGAAATACGGCCTGATTTTTACGCTTCATCAGCTGGGACGACGGGCGGCGGTGCTGGCCGCTCAGCCAGATGGACTCTTCTTTGATCACCGGATCGAGTTGAAACTGTGAGGGGTAAGGCAGTTTTTCGACAAAGCCTACCTGCAGCTCGTATTCGTAGGTTTCTGTTTCAACGGCCAAATTCATCCGCCGCAGCTGGTCGCTGCGGGTTTTGCCTGCCCAGAACACTTTTAAAATCCCACCCTCGTTCGCCAGTGCCTGCGAAAACTGCCCCTGTGCAGCGCTGTGCATCAGGTGGATCGCTTTGTAGATATTGGATTTTCCGGTGCCGTTTGGGCCAAAGACGATGTTGAGCTGCTCCAGCTCCAGCGACATTTCGCGAATCGAGCGGTAGTTTTGAATGTGCAGGGTGGTGATCACAGGCAGTCCCTTTTTTGCGTAACAATCCTGTATATAATTACAGTCTTTTGTGTGGAATGCAAAAAAGAGACGACAGTGAGGGTGTCGTCTAAACGGGGTACTGCTTTGGGCCTCTGTGGGTCAAACGGGCCTTCGCATTTTTATCGTCAGGTTACTGCCAGACGCAGACCCAAATCATCAGGATAGGGATCAAAGTAGTTTTGCGTCATCAGATACCGGTCAGGGTATTCGGCCATGTAGTGTTTCAGCAGCGTCAACGGCGCGAGGATGGGTAGCAGCCCGTCGCGATAGTGCAGGATCACATCGCGCAGCTCGACGCGCTGGCGGCTGTTCAGCTGGTTACGGAAATAGCCCTGGATATGCATTAGCACGTTGGTGTGGTTTTTCCGTGAGGCGGGCTTTTTCAGGATCGTCATCAGCTTTTCGCGGTACGCCACGAAGAAGGCGTCCAGATCTTCCCATTCATGCAGCGACGCAACGAACGGGCCGATCTCGCGGTAGCCCGCCTGATGATGCGCCAGCAGCTGCAATTTATAGCGGCTGTGGAAATCCAGCAGCGCGCGGCGCGTCAGGCCTTTAGCGCGCAGCGTGTTCAGCTCGTGCAGGGCAAATACCCGCTCGATAAAGTTTTCCCGCAGCACCGGGTCGTGCAGCCGACCGTCTTCCTCCACGGGCAGCCACGGGTAGGTTTCAAGCAGGGCGGCGGTGAACAGCCCGACACCCTCCTTGCGGCCCCGGTTGCCGTTTTCATCATACAACCGCACGCGTTCCATGCCGCAGCTTGGCGATTTCGCGCAGACGATAAATCCCGACAGATCGCCGATTTTTGGCAGATAGTCCGCCGTAAAGTCGGCCATTTTCTGCGTAATATCATCATGGGGCGGCTTGCTGAAGCGGAGCTGCGTTTCGCCGCTGTCCGTCAGCGTCAGGCGTATGGCCGGGCGTGGCGTCGGCAGGCCAATCGCCATTTCCGGGCAGACGGGCCTGAAACTCACCCACTGGGCCAGTTCATCCATGACAAAGCCCATACGCTTGTGTCCGCCGTCGAAGCGAACGGCAGACCCGGTCAAACATCCGCTAATACCGAGCACAGGTTTTGTTGACATGGTGTGGTCCTCCCGTTCTTCTCTTTAAAACTTACACAACATGACTAATTTGTCCAAGTATTAGCGGAATTATTTTTTATTTCCCTTTAAAATCAATGTTGATTAACTGCCCTTGTAAGTTGAATAACCGTACTGGCTCAGCAGGAGAGGGATGTGCAGCTTTTCGTTGGTGCGGGTTACGGTGAACAGCACCGGGATTTCCGGGAAGAAGGTGTCCAGCTTCTTCCCGTGGAAGTAATCTGCGGTTTTAAAGGTCACTTTATAGACGCCGGGCTGCATATCCTGATCCTGCGGATAAAGCGATTTGATGCGGCCGTCATGGTCAGTTTTGCCGCTGGCAATTGGGGTCCATTTGTCCTGCTGCTGTTTTTCCAGCGTGACGGTAACGTCCGATGGCGGCATCCCGGTTTGCTGGTCAAGAATGTGTACGCTCAGCGTGCCGGCAGGAGCACTAAAGGCGGCAGGGGCAAAGGCCAGGGTGGTCAGCATCAGCAGAGAGGCAGTTTTTTTCATTGTGTTTTCCTGTGGGGTTGTCGGTCACAGGAAAACGTTAGCATTTGTGGCGCGGGAAAATATTCAACTTTTCGTGAAGATTCCCGCAGGAGAAAATGATTAGAGGATAATCACTTCAAGCGATACCTGCTGCTGCCACTGCTCGATCTGCTTTTTGCGCGCGGCGGTGAGTTTACCGCGCGTGACCAGAAGCCAGTGGCGGTCCGGGAAAATCTCCGGGGCCAGCGTGGCGGGCGGCGCGGGTAAAATATCGATACGGTGGCCTTGCCCGGTGCGGGTTAAGGCTTCGAGCCAGACTTCGCACGGGTCATTCAGGTACCACCCGCTGAGCAGGATGTTGTCGCCTGGCGCTTTTTTATCGCCTTCCAGGCAAAACGAGGTGTAGGCGATGATGATGCCGTCGAGGATCTCCCGCAGGGTCATGGCGGCGGCGACGTTTGCCGACACCTGACTGCGCAGCGGACGCAGCACGTTCGCGACCAGTTCTGGTCTTGGGTACTCGCGTCCTGCGTCGTAAATCATCTGGCGCAGGGACTCGATTTTGCCGTCCTGCAGGCGCTGTAACATGGTCTGCTGCAGCGTGAGCCAGTTGTTGGTCAGGCGCGACGTAGGGCGCTCCAGCAGCGGTTTGACCTGGCCAATCGGGACGCCTTTTTTTACCCAGTCGAGGATTTTTAGCGCCTGCTGGACGTCCTCATCGCTGTACTGGCGGTGGCCGCCCTCCGTGCGCTGAGGCTTGAGTAAGCCGTAGCGCCGCTGCCAGGCCCGCAGCGTGGTGGCGGTGATCCCGCTGAGTCTGGCGAATTCGCCGATGGAGTAAGCCATGTCCGTGTCCAGAGTTGAGGAATACTCTCAATATACTACGAATTTTCGCGGACGGGATGAAGCGCCGCCGCGGTGCACTACACTTAATTTCCAACCGTGCAAATGAAAGGAATTCTCATGAAGCTATGGCCTGTTGTGACCGGTGTTGCCATTGCCCTGACGCTGGTAGCCTGTAAATCCCCCACCCCACCGAAGGGCGTGCAGCCCATTTCCGGTTTTGACGCCAGCCGCTATCTTGGCAAATGGTACGAAGTCGCTCGCCTGGAAAACCGCTTTGAACGCGGTCTGGAGCAGGTGACCGCCACCTACGGCAAGCGCAGCGACGGCGGCATCAGCGTGCTTAACCGCGGCTACGACCCGGTGAAGAACAAGTGGAATGAGAGCGAGGGTAAAGCCTACTTTACCGGCGAACCGACCACGGCCGCGCTGAAGGTGTCCTTCTTCGGCCCGTTCTACGGCGGGTATAACGTGATCAAACTGGACGATAAGTACCAGTACGCGCTGGTCAGCGGCCCGAACCGCGATTACCTGTGGATCCTGTCGCGCACGCCAACCATACCGGATGCGGTGAAACAGGATTATCTGAACACCGCGCGCGGTCTGGGCTTCCAGGTTGACCAACTGGTGTGGGTGAAGCAGTGAAGATCGTGCTTTCTTCGTAGGGTATTACTGGCTCGCCTGGATAGACTTCCGTTAAAAGCCTAACGGAGGAAAGACGACATGAACTGGCAGCCTTTTCGCGGCGATGCACCGGAAAATATGACGATTTTCAGTGCGTCCTTTCCCGACGTCAGCGATCGGTGGCCGATGAAAGGCGATACCGTCCGGGAGATAAATGCCATCGATCGGGGACTGAAAGCCGATCCGGCGCTCCGCCCTCCTTTTGTTGAATGGGAAGAGGGCGGCCAGGCGGTGCTAGTCCCGCAGAACCGCTATTCCGAACAAGCCTTTCGCAACCGTCCGGCACTCACCGCGTGGCGAACCCGGCTGGTTCCCTCTGCGCTGGCACTTTTTGTGGTGCAAAACCCGCTGGAAGAGCGTCTCCCTGAAGGGACGAAAATGGACAGTGACAGTCGCCAGTGGTTTATCCACGCCAATGATGCCATCGGCGTGCGCTCCCGCGCCCGCGTGCTGGCCGCGCTGGTGGAGAAATACATTCACAACGACAGTGAAAATAACTGGGTCAGCCTGGCGAGCGGGGCCGCCATCCCGGTACTGGAAGCGCTCCGCAATGCCAAACTTGATGGTCAGCACGTGTATCTCACGCTGGTCGATAAAGATGCCGTCGCCCTGAGTTGGGCCGAAACCATGGCGGCGCAGGAAGGGATTGTGGTGGGCGAACAGCTAACCCTCCTCAGACGTGACCTGCTCCATACGCTGGTGCGTAACGAGGACCTGCTGCTGGAGCTGGGCGAGCATCAGGCCGAACTGGTTGATGCGTTGGGGATTTTCGAATACTTCAACGATACCGATTCGGTGATTTTTCTACAGCGCGCGCTGCGGCTGGTCAAGCCCGGTGGGGCGGTGATTGTATCGAACATGCTGACCAGCAGCCCGCAAATTGACTTTGTGCTGCGGGGGATCGGCTGGGAGGATATTTACCCGAGGTCGTTACAGCAGCTGCAGGATATTCACCTCGCGGCGGGCGTGCCGGTGGAAAACGTCACTGTGGTGGTGCCGAAGGACGGGGTGTACGCGGTGATGGAGATTAGGGTTTAGTGCGAGCTGTGTGGGGGGACAAACCGCACAATCGGTTCCCTCTCCCACCGGGAGAGGGCTAGGGTGAGGGGGAGCAGTCCACTACAATATTCACCGTTCCTCAGTTGTTCGGTTAAACCGAACAACTGCCATGAAAGATTGACTCGTTTCCTTGTTCTCATTCCCTGATGATGATTCTTGCTTGTCATGATCTATCTTCTGCCCAGTTTCCTGAACCAACTTCCGGGCCATTTCCCTGATACGCTCTCGGCTTTCAGGTGTACGAGAGTTTATAACTGCATTTAAGGTCTTCAGTTTATTGCCTCCATGCTTCTGGACACTTGATTTAATCGCCACGCTCTATAATGATCCCCCCATGAAAATAGAAACCGCACTCCCCACAAACTTCGAACGTCTGGTCGCGATCTGGGAATCCTCCGTCCGCGCCACCCACCACTTTTTACAGGAAAGCGATATTGCGGCGCTGCGCCCGCTATTGCTCAACGCCTATCTTCCTAATCTCAAGGTCGTGATTGCTCGCGATGACGCAGGCGTTATTCACGGCTTTTTAGGCGCGGATGAAAACCGCATTGAAATGCTGTTTGTTGACGACGCGAGCCGCGGGAAGGGCGTCGGGAAATTGCTGCTGAACCACGCCATCGCAGCGTTCGGTGCGAACGAGGTGGACGTGAATGAGCAGAACCCGCAGGGCGTTGGATTTTATCGCCATATGGGGTTTGAGCAGGTCGGACGCTCGGAACTGGACGGGCAGGGGAATCCGTTTCCGCTGCTGCATATGCGGTTGGGCGGGCAGGTTTAACACCCTCTCCCTCTGGAGAGGGAGTCTGCAAGCTAGTTACTGGTAATTTGCCCGATGATTACGCCACGCACTTTTTCGTCATCAAAGTAATAAGAGACCGTATTACTCTGGATGAATCCATTCTGTACTGGCGTCTCCTGATACAAAAGCATCGCTTTCTTTTTGGCTATCTCTTTCTCGCCGAACAATGCGACTAAATTCCCATGTGTCGCATTTAATAATGGAACATTAGCGACTGAGACGCTGACAGGTTCCGTTGTTTTAGCACACTCGTGATGGATGCCATCCCTGGCTATTACTAGCGCAGTTAACAATCCTGCACCCATCTCGTTATCAGAAATGAACCAGTAATTCGTATCCTCGTCGTCATGAAGGCAGACCCAGCGTGCGGAACTGTCTTTGTTGACTGGTGTGCTGGAGATGTCTGACAGATGAGTAACCTCCATTCGTACGGCTTGCTTGCCTATAGCGATGGTCGGTGAAAGGGGCATTGCTGTAGAAATTTCCGTCAGCGAGCCGTCTTCATCGTAATACTGGGCCGCGAAACCGGTCATTTCAGTTGCTAAGACGTGCGAACTGACTGCAACGAGTAATGGCAATAAACAAAATAAACGCTTCATTTGACAATCAATACCGTATCGTTGCTTTTCCAGATACTCCTTCTGGCACTCAGAGGAGCAATGATGCAGCCCTCTGAAGAGTCGTCAGGGTGCAAACTGCTTTTACCATGTATTTTAAATGAGTCCCTACCACACATATCATTTGTCGAGTAGGGCGTGAGGCTGAGAGTATATTTCCCAGTGTGGGCTGAGTTATGAGGGGACCCAATAGTGTAGGTACCTCGTGGCAGCGGTCCGCTGTTTTTTACACATTCTTGTGACGGATCGTTTTTGTAACCACTTGCACCTGCATAATCTGCATCAAATTGGTAGACACCATCCAGATAAAATTTATGCTCTTTTACATCATATTCCCAGGACATACTTTCTCCTTAAGCGCGTTCATTCCATGTGTCAGTATGAATGATGTTCCCATCAATATAGTGCCATGTTATTTTTTCATATGTCAGATCTACATATTCATGGTGTGTATAGCGTTCATTTTGTGGGTGTTTAATATCAAACATGATAGGTTCAATTTGGACTACTCTTGCATTTTCTAAAATAGTCTTAAAGTAAGCCCCCTCTAGCCCGTTATAGTTGATTCTGTAAAATATAAACTCTGCCTTTTTTAGCGTTTGTCCGGTGCTCAAGGCTTTGTATAGATATGAGGATGAGGAATCAATCTCTTTCATGAATGCATAGGTACTACAAATGCGTTTTGCTGTGATTTTTCCAGAGAATTTATCTATAGGCTGTTCTATAGAATGCATAAATTCAATCACTTCTATTGAACCTTCCCGATCCTTTACATCGACAGATCCATAAATCCTCCGGCCTGAATCATCCTCAAGCCATAAGTAAACAGGTATAGCCATCTCAATCTCCTTTTATAGACTGAGGGAAACTACTCTCCATTATGGATTTACATTGTGACTTTCATTTCAAAATAGAAAAGAAAATAAAATATGGAAGTGGGACTTAAAATTGCTCTTTGCGATGTATTGGTTTCTCAGATGGATTTTTAAAAATCATAACGTTGAATTATGATTTCGTTGCCATCGTAAGATAAATGCTAAGTTAAAATAGCATCAGGTATTGAAATGATGAATGTCATCAAATATTGAACTTGTAAGTTAGCATTACATGTTGGGTTCGATTGCTTTTTAGATGTTATGGAAGAAATTTGGCATTCCATAATGTGTTTTATGTTGGCTGCATGCCCAGCAGCCAACTTGATAACAGCGGGAACGGTTATGATAAATGCAGGCTCGCCAGCGTGCTCTCGATCTGGCATAACTTTGCTTTAGTGCGTTTGTAATCGTCCAGAATCCTTTGCTCCTGCTCGTTATACGCCACCAGAACGATGCACCCTTTCATCACCTTTACCGTAACCTGCTGTCCGGTATCAAAACCCGCCGCGCGCAGCCATTTGCCGGAAAGGATGATTTTCGGCGTGGATTTGTCGAAAACATTCGGGCGGTATCCCACAATTAACGAACGCTCGGTTCCGGATTGGTCGGTGTCTGGGGTAGAATGCGAGTCAGCCATAATCAACTCCTTGATAGTTGGTGAGGTTAGCTCTCGTCCGGTATTGCGAGTACCTGGCGGGGGCGTTTCAATTTGAGGTTTTCGTATGTTAAGGTACGTACCTCAGCGAAGATATCTTGCTCTCGTAGGTACGTACATGTCAACAGCTAAACGCGACCCTAACAAATCTAAATCCGGAAAAGCACCAACTTTTCAGATTCGTATTACGCCGGAGTTGAAGGCGCAATTTGAGGAAGCTGCGAAGTCTGAAGGGATGAGTTTGGGAAATTGGTTGAAAACTTTAGGTCGTGATGAGCTGACACGCAAAGGCATAATCCCTGTAAAATAATGCCTATTTCAATAACCTAATAATTTATTTGGATTATGAAATGAATAATCTAGAGCTTAAGACACAATTAACAGCAATTTTTAAGTCGCGTAATGCAGGTCCGTTTTTATTTATAGGATCAGGTTTTTCTAGAAGATATCTAGGATTATGTGATTGGAAGTCCCTTCTAGAAAAATATTGCATTTTTGGTAAACCGTTCGAGTTTTATTTGGCTACTGGTGACTCTACTTATCCAACTGCTGCAAGGCTTATTGCAGAAGACTTTAATCAAGAATGGTGGCAGGATGCTCGTTTTGCAAGTAGTAGGGAAAAGTACCATAAGAAGGTAGTTGATAAAACATCCGCACTGCGTTTTGAAATTTGTGAATTTTTAACAAATGCACTCGATGTTTCTCTTGCTGAAAGTAATTATTACAATGAAATAAAATTGCTTTCAAATTTAAATGTTGATGGGATAATTACGACAAACTGGGACTGTTTCTTGGAACAGCTATTTCCAGATTACAAAGTTTATACAGGCCAAAATGAGTTGTTATTCTCAAATCCTCAGTCAATAGCTGAAATTTATAAAATACACGGAAGCGCCCATAAGCCAAAGTCACTAATTATGACCGATACGGATTATCATGAGTTTAATTTGAAAAACCCGTATCTTGCAGCGAAGTTAATAACTATTTTTGTTGAACACCCTGTGGTTTTTATAGGTTATTCACTGTCGGATAAAAACATTACGTCCTTGCTAAGCGCTATATCAACATGTATTGGTCCACAAAATGTCGAACAATTTCAGCATAATCTAATTTTTGTTGAAAGAGATGAGGGCTTAACCGACTGCTCCATATCAAACACTTACACATCAATTGATGGCGTTCAAATCCCAATAACCTTAATAAGGACGGATGACTTTATTCCGATATTTGAATCAATTGATGAAAATAAAAGAAAAATTCCAGCACGAATTTTAAGGTATTGTAAGGAGCAGCTTTACAATTTAGTTCAATCTAATGAGCCTGAAAAAAAGATTTGTGTTGTAGATATAGATGAAGTAGAAAAACATGCTGATGTTGAATTCATAGTCGGTGTGGGAGTTGCCGAAGCAAAGAGAAAAGAAATTGAAGTTGGGAACTGTGGTTATACTCAAATAAGCAGCATAGACTTATTTGATGACTTACTGCATGATAATAAAAGCTATGATCCAAATGGTATAATTGGAAGTGTAATTCCATCAGCGGGTAGATATAGTCAAAATATTGTAGTGTTTAAATATCTTTCCAGTATTGGTATCAAAAATCAGAAAGAGTATATAGATTCTGGCTTACCGTTAGATAAATGGGTGAATCGGACAGCTATTAACTATCAGTCTTCAAATTATTTGAGAACTTTTGTTAAGAAATTTAAGGATAAAGATACTTCATATATTATTAATCATTCGACACCGGAGTCGGCCGCGATTTATCTTCCATTCCTTTGGGATAAATTAGAGTTGGCTGTAGCGAAGGATTTCCTCATTCAACATCAAGAAAAACTTAATAATGAAAACTCAAGCTATTCAAGTTATTTTAGGAAGTTAGCATGCTTATACGATAGGCTTACTCATGGTTGGTAGATGAGCATTTTTGGCGGAAGATCACAGGAGTCGAACCTGCCCGGGAACGCTGGCGTCCCCAACTGGATTTGAAGTCCAGCCACCTCACCGGAGATGACGATCTTCCGCGCCTCGATTGCTACATGGAGGCGGGGCGCATTATAGCTACTTTCAGACATTTACCACATACCCCACACCACTTTTTTCACCTCTCTTTTGACCTGTACCCCCCTGTTTCAGTTAATTCCTAAGAAAATCCTCATGTTAGCCCCTCGTGCTCTCAACATTTACCGCGATCACAAAAAACAAGAAACGTAATCTGCTAACCAGAAAACGCAATACCCGCCTTTGAAACAATGGTTTAAAACCAATGCAACCGGTCTCAGCGCCCCCAACAGCGTGAAGGATAAAAAAAGATGAGCGAAGTATTGTCAGTAAAAGAGAAGATTGGCTACGGCATGGGAGATGCCGCCAGCCACATCATTTTTGATAACGTCATGTTATACATGATGTTTTTCTACACCGATATTTTCGGCATTCCCGCCGGGTTTGTCGGCACCATGTTCCTGCTGGCGCGCGCGCTGGATGCGATCTCCGACCCGTGCATGGGTCTGATTGCTGATCGCACCCGCAGCCGCTGGGGCAAGTTCCGTCCATGGATTTTGTTTGGTGCCATCCCGTTCGGTATCGTCTGCGTACTGGCCTACACCACGCCGGACCTCAGCCTCAACGGCAAAATGGTTTACGCCGCCGTGACTTACACCCTGCTGACCCTGCTCTATACCGTGGTCAATATCCCCTACTGCGCGCTCGGTGGCGTGATCACCAACGACCCGACGCAGCGTATCTCCCTTCAGTCCTGGCGCTTCGTGCTGGCGACGGCGGGCGGCATGCTCTCCACGGTGCTGATGATGCCGCTGGTGAACCTCATTGGCGGCGACGATAAGGCGTTCGGCTTCCAGGGCGGGATCGCCGTGCTGTCGGTGGTCGCGTTCCTGATGCTGGCGTTCTGCTTCTTTACCACCAAAGAGCGCATCCAGGTGCCGCCGAGCACCACGTCCATGCGGGAAGACCTGCGCGACATCTGGCACAACGACCAGTGGCGCATCGTCGGCGTGCTGACCATCCTCAACATCCTCGCCGTCTGCGTGCGCGGCGGCGCGATGATGTACTACTGCACCTGGATCATGGGCTCGCCGGAGGTGTTCGTCGCGTTCCTCACCACCTACTGCGTCGGCAACCTGATCGGCTCCGCGCTGGCGAAACCGCTCACCGACTGGAAGTGCAAGGTCAGCATCTTCTGGTGGACCAACGCCGCGCTGGCGGTGGTCAGCGTGGCGATGTTCTTCGTCCCGATGCACGCCACCGTGCTGATGTTCGCCTTTATCTTCGTCATCGGCGTGCTGCACCAGCTGGTGACGCCGATCCAGTGGGTGATGATGTCCGATACCGTCGACTACGGCGAATGGACCAACGGCAAGCGCCTGACCGGCATCAGCTTTGCGGGCACGCTGTTCGTGCTGAAGCTCGGCCTGGCGCTGGGCGGGGCGATGATCGGCTGGATGCTGGCAGGTGGCGGCTACGACGCGGCAGCCAAAACCCAGAACAGCGCGACCATCAGCATCATTATCGGCCTGTTTACCCTGGCCCCGGCGGTCTGCTACGTGCTGAGCGCTATTATCGCCAAACGCTACTACACGCTAAAAACCCCCTTCCTGACCAAAATCCTGGGCGAGCTGGCGCAGGGCGCGCGCCGCAATCAGCAGGAGTTTGAAAACCTGCCGGTCAGCAAAGAACTACAGAACTAAGAGGACGAGAGTATGAAAATCAGTGATGGGAACTGGCTCATTCAACCGGGCCTGAACGTGACGTATCCGGTTCAGGTGTTCGACGTGGAGCAGCAGGGCAATGACCTGGTCGTGTTTGTGGCGCCGCGCGACGTGCGCGAACGCACCTGGCAGCTCGACACGTTGATGTTCACGGTGCGCCTGTTTGCCCCGCAGGAGGGAATTGTCGGGGTGCGCATCGAGCACTTCCAGGGCGCGCTGAATAACGGTCCGCACTATCCGCTGAACGTTCTGAAGGATGTAAAAGTTGAGATTGAAAACAACGCCGAATTTGCCGAGCTAAAAAGCGGCAGCGTTAGCGTGCGCGTTACCAAAGGCGAGTTCTGGGCGCTGGATTTCCTGCGCAACGGCCAGCGCATTACCGGCAGCCAGCTGAAAAACAACGGCTACGTGCAGGACAGCAACACCGACCGCAATTACGTGTTCGAACGTCTGGATCTGGGCGTGGGGGAAACGGTCTACGGCCTGGGCGAGCGCTTTACCGCGCTGGTGCGCAACGGCCAGACGGTCGAAACCTGGAACCGCGACGGCGGCACCAGCACCGAGCAGTCCTACAAAAACATCCCGTTCTACCTGACCAACCGCGGCTACGGCGTGCTGGTGAATCACCCGGAAAACGTCTCGTTTGAAGTCGGCTCCGAGAAGGTCTCCAAAGTGCAGTTCAGCGTGGAAGGAGAATATCTCGAGTACTTCGTGATCGACGGCCCGACGTCGAAAGAGGTGCTGAACCGCTATACACAGTTCACCGGGCGCCCGGCGCTGCCGCCTGCCTGGTCGTTCGGCCTGTGGCTGACCACCTCGTTCACCACCAACTACGACGAAGCGACGGTAAACAGCTTTATCGACGGCATGGCCGAGCGCGACCTGCCGCTGCACGTGTTCCACTTCGACTGCTTCTGGATGAAGGCCTTCCAGTGGTGCGATTTTGAGTGGGACCCGGTGACCTTCCCGGACCCGGAAGGGATGATCCGCCGCCTGAAAGAGAAAGGGCTGAAGGTCTGCGTGTGGATTAACCCGTACATCGGCCAGAAATCCCCGATCTTCCGGGAACTGAAAGAGAAGGGCTACCTGCTCAAGCGCCCGGACGGCTCCCTGTGGCAATGGGACAAATGGCAGCCGGGGCTGGCGATTTATGACTTCACCAACCCGGAAGCGTGCCAGTGGTATGCCGACAAGCTGAAAGGCCTGGTGGACATCGGCGTCGACTGCTTCAAGACCGACTTCGGCGAGCGTATCCCGACGGACGTGCAGTGGTTCGACGGGTCCGAACCGCAGAAGATGCACAACCACTACGCCTACATCTATAACGAGCTGGTGTGGAACGTGCTGAAAGAGACGGTGGGGGAAGAAGAGGCGGTGCTGTTTGCCCGCTCCGCGTCCGTGGGGGCGCAGCAGTTCCCGGTACACTGGGGCGGCGACTGCTACGCCAACTACGAATCGATGGCTGAAAGCCTGCGTGGGGGGCTGTCGATTGGCCTGTCCGGCTTCGGGTTCTGGAGCCACGATATCGGCGGATTCGAAAACACCGCCCCGGCGCACGTCTACAAACGCTGGTGCGCGTTCGGGCTGTTCTCCAGCCACAGCCGCCTTCACGGTAGCAAATCCTACCGCGTGCCGTGGGCGTACGATGACGAGTCCTGCGACGTGGTGCGCCACTTCACGCAGCTGAAGTGTCAGCTGATGCCGTATCTGTATCGTCAGGCGGCGCTGGCCCGCGAGTTCGGCACGCCGATGCTGCGGGCGATGATGCTGGAGTTCCCGGACGATCCGGCATGCGATTATCTCGACCGCCAGTACATGCTGGGGGATTCGGTGATGGTTGCGCCGGTGTTCTCCGAGGCGGGCGACGTGCAGTTCTACCTGCCGGAAGGTCGCTGGACGCACCTGTGGCACAACGACGAAATTCAGGGCAGCCGCTGGCATAAGCAGCAGCACGATTTCATGAGTCTGCCGGTCTACGTGCGCGATAACACGCTGTTGGCGCTGGGTAACAATAACCAGAAGCCGGACTACGCGTGGAACGCGGGGACGGCCTTCCAGCTGTTTAACCTGGACGACGGCGCAACGGCGGTGAGCGAAGTGCCCGCGGCGGACGGCTCCGTGGCGTTTACGCTGAAGGCGTCACGTCAGGGCGACATCGTGACCTTTACCGGCGAGGGAGACGCGCAAAACTGGTCAGTGTGCTTGCGCAATGTACAGAAGGTGAGCGGCGTGAAAGGTGGTACACATGCTGGCAGCGAGTGGGGTGTAGTGGTGAAAGCAGAGGGGGATGAGGTGGTGGTTCACCTCTGAGCTGTAAAAAATGCCCGGTGGCGCTTCGCTTACCGGGCCTACGATAATTGTGCGCTCTGATGCCCTCACCCTGACCCTCTCCCACGGGGAGAGGGAACCAAAACCTCGTAGGCCGGGTAAGGCGAAGCCGCCACCCGGCTTGTTTATTGCACCGGTGTTGAAACCATACCGCTCGTCATCGTCTGCTGCACCTGCTGTTTATCCATATTTACCGCGCTCAGCTTCGCATTCACCGTCGGCTTCAGCGGGGCATTTGCCTGCACGCTACCGCTGGCGGTGAGCTGAATATTGCCGTCACCCGTAATCGGCAGCGCAGGCCAGCCCCACTGCTGCAGCACGTTGAGCGGCACGCCGCGCCCGTTCAGGCTCACCGTGGTCTGCCGCTGTGGAAGCTGTGAAACCGTTGCCGTGGCTTCAAGAATACCTTTCTCGGTAAAGGCGCTCAGGTCGGTAATGTTCACCGTGGCGGCGTTCGCATTCAGCGCGAGCGACGGACGGCGCACGTCCACGCGGTTAAAGGTCGCGGCCGCACCGTTCAATGTTGCGCTGCCGCCCCAGACGCCCCACTGGCGATCTTTCGCCAGCTGCAGGTTTGCGCCATAGCCGTCCAGAGAGGTGATCTGCCACGGGAAGGCGGGATCGATGTCGATCACCAGGTTGCGGCTCAGGCCGAATTTTTTTAGCGTCACGCTGTTCAGCCATTCCGGCAGGGGATCCATCCACAGCGTTTTCCAGTTTTCAGGCAGGGTGTATTCCAGCCCGGCGATGGCGGCATCATCCAGCACCAGCGCTTTGCCGTCGCGCAGCCAGTTGCCGGAGGTGCGTACCATCCCGCCTTCCCAGCGAGAGGTGAACTGGCGCAGCGCGATACCCTGCGGGGAGAATTCCGCGTTCAGGATCGGGTCGAACAGATGTAGCGAGCCGTAGATAAACTCGCTCGCGTTCATAGACAAACGCCCTTCCTGGCTCTGCCAGTCGCCTTTGCTGAGCGTCAGGTTGCGCAGGCTTAAATCGAGATCGGTCACCGCCCAGTCCGGCCCCTGCAGGCGTGCGTCGGTCACCTCCAGCCGACCAATCTGCAGGGAAGGGAGCGTGGTGATGGGAGCAAAGAAATCCATCAGCGATTTATCACTTTGCAGGCGGATCTCATTCAGACGCATGCTGTCGATAATCCAGCTGCCGTCAGCGTTACGCAGGGCGGAGCCGGTGAGCGAGCCGCGCGCCATATCCGCGCCAATGGTGCTCAGCACCACCTCTTTACCGTTGAGCTGTCCCTGAATCAGGACGTTGCTGGCCGGGACGCCGTTCAGGGTGAGCGAGCCTGCGCTCATCTGGATCTGCGCATTTTTGCCCAGCACGTTGCCCGCCTCTGGCTGCCACGGACTGACGCCGCCTGTGACTTTCTGCGCGCTCAGGTCCCATTCGGTATTCGGGCTGTTAAAGGCCATGTTGTTTAGCTGCAAACGGTCCGCCTGGAAAGGCAGCGGCGCGGTTTGCGGAGAGAGGTTCAGCGTGCCATCGAACAGGGTAATGGTGTCCATATGCAGCGGATCGGTTACCTGACGGCTGCTTAAACCGATATCGACTTTTTTGGCCACCAGGGTGGCGGGTTTGCCGTCACGACCAAAGGTGACATTTTCCAGAATGAGGTGAGAAGGGGATGAAAAGCGGTGATCCATCAGGTCAAAGTTGAGTTCGTAATCGGTATTTACCGTAACCCAATTGCTGACCTGCGACGCGCCCCAGCGGGTCTGGAGCAAAATATAGAATGCCAGCGCTACCACAAGCAGAGCTAACAGAAGATAGATGATCAGCTTTCCAATAAATTTCATGGTCTTCCATCCCGCAAAACGTACATAAGGGAGTTATGCACGATTTATGCGCAATGCTCAAGGCGGGAATGGTGTAAAGAGATGTCACGGCAGGCCTTGACAGCCTGCCGTGAGAGAAATCAATTTTTCTCAGGCGGGAAAACGAGGTTCAGAACGATAGCGGTGATACCGCCCGCGGCAATGCCGGAAGAGAGCAGGTTTTTCACCCAGTCAGGCGCAAACTGCAGGATCAGCGGCTGCTGAGAAACGCCCAGACCGACCGCCAGCGACAGGGCGATAATCATGATCGCGCGGCGGTTCAGCGGCTCGCGGGAGACGATACGCACGCCGGAGGCCGCGATAGTGCCGAACATCACCAGCGTCGCGCCGCCCAGCACCGGCTCAGGGATGTGCTGCACAAAGCCGCTTACCGCCGGGAACAGGCCGAGGACGATCAGCATCAGCGCCACCACAAACCCGACGTAGCGGCTGGCCACGCCGGTCAGCTGGATCACGCCGTTGTTCTGACCGAAGCAGGAGTTCGGGAAGGTGTTGAATACGGCAGAGACAAACGAGTTCAGTCCGTTCGCCAGCACGCCGCCTTTCAGGCGCTTCATGTACAGCGGACCGGACACCGGCTGCTCAGAGACGTCCGAGGTAGCGGTGATGTCGCCGATGGTCTCCAGAGAGGTGATCATAAAGACCAGCATCAGCGGCAGCAGCAGGCCCCAGTCAATGCCCAGTCCGTAATAGAGCGGCGTTGGGATAGTGATCAGCGCGGCATTCGTCGGTGCGGTATTTTGCGGCAGCATATCCAGCGCCCAGGCCATCAGGTAACCGGCCGCCATCGCGATAACCAGCGAGGCCACGCGCAGGTAAGGGTTACGCTGACGGTTAAGCAGAATGATGATTGCCAACACCACGCCTGCCAGCAGCAGGTTTTTCGGTGCGCCGAAGGTGTGGTCGCTCATTGCCGCATAACCGCCACCGATGGACGTCAGGCCCACCTGAATCAGCGACAGGCCGATAATCATTACGACCACGCCGGAAACCAGCGGGGTGATGACGCGGCGAGCCAGATGCAGAACGCGGGAGATGACCATCTCCGTGCAGCTGGCCAGCATCAGCGTGCCGAAAAGCGCCGCCATCATGGTTGGAACATCCGCCCCACCGGTTTTCAGCGCCGTACCGCCCATGATTAGCGGTGCCACGAAGTTAAAGCTGGTGCCCTGAATCGACAATAATCCCGACCCTACCGGACCCCAGGCTTTAATTTGAATAATAGAGGCGACGCCGGACGCAAAAAGAGACATGCTGATAATGTGCTGCGTGTCCTGCGCCGGTAAACCGAGCGCCTGGCAGATCAGCAGCGCCGGGGTGATCACCGCAACAAACATCGCCAGAAGATGCTGACAGGCGGCGAAAAGCGTTTGCGGCAGCGGCGGGCGGTCTTCAAGGCGGTAAATCAGTTCGCTATTTTGCTTCTGCGCAATCGGTTGCGCATCAGGCGACTCTATGGTGTTAACGGACATCGGCGGCAATCCCACGGTGGAAAAGCGGGCATTTTATCTGACCACCTGGTAAAAGCAAACGATTGCCAGCAAAAAAAGGGAAGAAATTCTGCCGCTGCGCGCAGGTTTTCTACTCCCCATCGGGAAAAAAAATTACACTTTTTGCGCCGGGAGCTCATGACGAGCGCAAACCGGCCCAGGATAACGCCGCGTGTGTATGGAACACGCGCAAAACAGGAGCCTTCCATGATTCATCTCGATACGTTGTCGACACTTGTTGCCGCAACGCTGGTCTTACTGCTTGGCCGTAAGCTGGTACATAGCGTTTCCCTTCTGAAGAAATACACCATTCCTGAACCTGTCGCCGGTGGCCTGCTGGTGGCGCTGGCCCTGCTGATACTGAAAAAAAGCATGGGCTGGGAAATCGATTTTGATATGTCCCTGAAAGACCCGCTGATGCTGGCCTTCTTTGCCACCATCGGTCTGAACGCCAATCTGGCGAGCCTGCGCTCGGGCGGTAAAGTGCTCGGCGTATTCCTGATTGTGGTGGTGGGGCTGTTGCTGATGCAAAACGCCATTGGCATCGGCATGGCAACGCTGCTGGGGCTGGATCCGCTGATGGGGCTGCTGGCAGGGTCGATTACGCTGTCAGGCGGTCACGGTACCGGGGCGGCGTGGAGTAAATTGTTCGTCGAGCGCTACGGTTTTGAAAACGCGACGGAAGTGGCGATGGCCTGTGCGACCTTTGGTCTGGTGCTGGGTGGCCTGATTGGCGGTCCGGTGGCGCGATATCTGGTTAAGCACTCCACCACACCGAACGGCAGACCGGACGATGAGCTGGTCCCGACCGCGTTCGAAAAACCGGACGTCGGGCGCAGCATTACCTCGCTGGTGCTGATTGAAACCATCGCGATGATCGCCATCTGCCTGACCGTGGGCAAAGTGGTTGCGCAATGGCTGGCGGGCTCTGCGTTTGAACTGCCGACGTTTGTTTGCGTGCTGTTTATCGGGGTGATCCTGAGCAACGGTCTGGCGCTGATGGGCTTCTACCGCGTGTTTGAACGGGCGGTATCGGTGCTCGGCAACGTCTGCCTGTCGCTGTTCCTGGCGATGGCGCTGATGAGCCTCAAGCTGTGGGAGCTGGCCTCGCTGGCCCTGCCGATGGTGGCGATTCTGGCGGTGCAGGCGCTGTTTATGGCGCTGTACGCCATGTTCGTGACTTGGCGCATGATGGGTAAAAACTACGATGCGGCGGTGCTGGCGGCGGGTCACTGCGGGTTTGGTCTGGGGGCTACCCCAACGGCTATCGCCAACATGCAGGCGATCACTGAACGGTTCGGGCCATCGCACATGGCGTTTCTGGTGGTCCCGATGGTCGGGGCGTTCTTCATTGATATTGTCAACGCGCTGGTGATCAAGCTGTACCTGATGCTGCCGATGTTTGCCTGAAATCAGGCGTTGGAGTAGCGTTCGGTTTCCGGCATCCAGCGCTCAATTAACGCTGCCGCCTGTTCGGGGTAGCGTTCATGAATATGGCGAGCCAGGCGCTGAACTTCGGGGATCATCGCCTGATCGCGCAGCAAATCCGCCACTTTGAATTCGGCGTTCCCGGTCTGGCGCGTTCCCAGTAGTTCGCCCGGGCCGCGGATCTCCAGGTCTTTTTGCGCAATCACAAAACCGTCGTTGCTGTCGCGCAGCACCTGCAGACGCATTTGGGCTGTTTTTGATAGCGGGGCTTTGTAGAGCAGTACGCAGTGGGAAGCCACCGCGCCACGACCAACGCGCCCGCGCAGCTGGTGGAGCTGGGCAAGGCCGAGACGCTCCGGGTTTTCGATGATCATCAGGCTGGAATTCGGGACGTCCACGCCGACTTCGATCACCGTGGTGGCGATCAGCAGATGCAAATCACCTTGTTTGAACGACTGCATCACCGCCTGTTTTTCGGCGGGCTTCATGCGTCCGTGCACCAGACCGACGTTCAGCTCCGGCAACGCCAGCTTAAGCTCTTCCCACGTGGCTTCGGCAGCCTGCGCCTCCAGCAGTTCAGACTCTTCAATCAGCGTACAGACCCAGTAGGCCTGACGGCCTTCGTGGGTGCAGGCGTTGCGCACGCGGTCGATGATATCGCTGCGGCGCGTGTCAGGAATGGCGACCGTGGTGACCGGGGTACGGCCCGGCGGCAGTTCGTCGATGGTGGAGGTATCCAGATCGGCATAGGCGGTCATCGCCAGGGTGCGCGGAATCGGCGTAGCGGTCATGATCAGCTGATGCGGGTGGAAGCCCTGCTGCAGGCCTTTCTCCCACAGTGCCAGACGCTGATGCACGCCGAAGCGGTGCTGCTCGTCGATAATCACCAGCGCAAGACCGTTAAACTGCACCTGCTCCTGGAAGATGGCGTGCGTGCCGACAATCATCTGCACCTGCCCGCTGGCAATGGCCTCCTGTTGCGCAAGGCGCGCTTTGCCTTTTTGCTTCCCGGCAAGCCAGCCCACTTCAATCCCCAGCGGCGCAAACCAGGCACGGAAATTGTTGGCGTGCTGTTCGGCCAGCAGCTCGGTCGGCGCCATCAGCGCCACCTGCTTGCCGTGGGCAATCGCGCGCAGGGCCGCCAGGGCGGCAACCAGCGTTTTGCCGGAACCCACGTCGCCCTGCACCAGGCGCATCATCGGCACGTCGAGCGCCATATCGCGTTCAATCTCGGCGGTGACGCGCGCCTGCGCGCCGGTGGGTTTAAACGGCAGCGAGGCCAGCAGCTTATCTTTGAGTTCATCATTCTGGCTTAAGGCCTGGGCATGGAAACGCTGTGCGCCAGCGCGAAGTGCCAGCATGCTCAGGTTATGCGCCAGTAATTCCTCAAGGATAAGACGCCGTTGGGCGGGGTGTTTGCCGCTGTCTAAATCGCTGAGCTGTAGCGTTGGCGGCGGGCGGTGCATGGTGCGCAGCGCCTCGGGCAGGCTCATCATACCTTGCGCCAGCTCGGGCGGCAGCAGCTCGGTGATAGCGCAAGTATCCAGCAGCTCCAGCGCCTGATCGGTGAGTTTACGCAGCGTCGCCTGCTTGATGCCTTCCGTCGTCGGGTAAACCGGGGTGAGCGTCTCCTGCAGCTCCGGCGTACTGAGATCGCCCTGTACGCGGTACTCCGGGTGGATCATCTCTGCGCCGTACTTCCCGCGTTTGGCCTCGCCATAGGCCAGCACCCTGCGGCCCGTCGCCAGGCTGTTTTTCATCGCCGCGTTGAAGTTGAAAAAACGCATGGTGAGAATACCGGTGCCGTCGCTTATCTGGCAGGTCATCATCCGGCGTCCGCCGAAGGTGATGTTGCAGTTCAGGACTTCGCCTTCAACGGTGGCGTAAATGGCGGGAAGGAGATCGCCAATCTTATAAAGCTGAGTGCGGTCTTCGTAACGCAGGGGGAGGTGAAGCAGGAGATCCTGCACGGTGTGCAGGCCAATTTTTGCCAGCTTATTGCTTTGCGCCGCGCCCACGCCCGTCAGGCTGTTTAGCGGGATGGCATCCAGCAGGCGGCCTTTCATCGCTTACCCGGCGTACTGCATGGTGGCCCACCACTCGGCATTGGCTTCAATTTCGCCCTGCGCGTTGACGTGGGGGTAAGGCAATTTTTTCTGCTTCGCAACGCGAGCCAGCACCGGATAGCCACCTTCAAACAGCAGGCGCTGCTGTTCATCTTCCGGCAGCATGCTGTTGCTGCGCTCATACATTCCGGCGTTCTGACGCTGGCGCTGCGCTTCATACAAAATGAGCGCAGACGCCACGGAGACGTTGAGAGACTGGACCATGCCGATCATCGGAATGATGATGTCCCGATCCGCCAGATCCAGCGCTTCCTGGGTGATCCCGGTTTTCTCCTGACCCATCAAAATGCAGGTCGGGCGGGTGTAGTCGATCTCGCGGAAATCCACGGCCTTAGCGGACAGGTTAGTGGCAAGGATCTGCATCCCGCGCCCTTTCAGGTGCGATACGGCTTCGCCAATGGTGTGATGATTTTTGACAGACACCCAGCTGTTGCTGCCTGCCGCCGCCGAGACCGTATTGCGCATGCGGCCGTCCGGCCAGACGGCGTGCACTTCATGCACACCGACGGCATCTGCGGTACGAACGATAGCAGAGACGTTATGAGGTTTATGCACCTGCTCCATGCAGACCGTCAGGTCAGGCTGACGCCTGGCGAGCATTTCGCAGATACGTGCATAACGTTGTGAATTCATAAACCTAGTTTCGGTTTCGGGTGACTTTAATCACGTCCGGCATGACGCGGATCTTGCGCATAATATTCGCCAGATGCACGCGGTCGCGGGCGGTCAGACGAATAAAGGCGCTGTACACGCGACCATCTTTTTCTTCCGTATTCAGACTCTGAATATTGGACGAGGCCGTGTTGATCGCTGCCGTCAGGTTCGCCAGGGCACCCTGGTGGTTGAACATATCCACCTTAATTTCGGTGATAAATTCCTGCGCGGTCTCTTTATCCCACTCGACCGCCATAAACTTCTCGGCTTCTTTCTGGTAGCCGCGAATGTTTCGACAGGACTCGTGGTGGATAACCAGCCCTTTACCCGGGCTGACGTGCGCAATAATCGGGTCGCCAGGAATTGGGCGGCAACATTTTGCGAAGGTGATCAGCACCCCGTCCGCGCCTTTAATCGGCAGGTGTCCGTGGCTTTGCGTCGTTGCAGGCACCGCTGTTGTGTCGCCTTGCTGCAGGTTCTTCGCCACCACCACGCTCATGGCGTTGCCGAGGCCAATCTCTGCCAGCAGATCGTCAAGCGACGCGAGCTTCATGCGCTCCAGCTCACGCTGGACGTTCTCCTGCGGAATTTCAGCCAGCTTACGGCTGCCGCCCAACGCGTGGTTGAGCAGACGACGCCCCAGGCTGACGGAATCATCACGCTTGAGGTTTTTCAGCAACTGGCGAATTTTAGCGCGCGCTTTGGAGCTCACAACAAAGTTCAGCCAGGCCGCGTTCGGACGTGCGCCCGGCGCGGTAATAATTTCTACCGTCTGGCCGCTGGAGAGCGGCTGAGACAGCGGATAAGGTTGTCTGTCGACACGCGCGCCGACGCAGGCATGTCCGATGTCGGTATGCACGGCGTAAGCGAAGTCGACCGGCGTTGCGCCCGCAGGCAGTTCGACAATGCGACCTTCTGGGGTGAAAACGTAAATCTCATCCGGGAAGAGATCGGATTTAACGCTCTCAATAAATTCAAACGAGCTACCCGCACTCTGCTGAAGCTCCAGCAGGCTCTGCATCCAGCGCTGGGCGCGGATTTGTGCGGTCGTGCTGCTTTCGCCACCGTGCTCTTTATACGCCCAGTGTGCGGCAACACCCATCTCTGCCATCTGGTCCATGTCTTCGGTGCGAATTTGCACCTCAACAGGCACGCCGTGTGGCCCGATCATCGAGGTGTGCAAAGATTGATAGCCGTTCGCTTTTGGAATGGCGATGTAATCTTTCATGCGACCCGGACGCGGTTTGTAGAGGCTGTGCATCTGCCCCAGCACGCGATAGCAGGTGTCGGAGTCGTGGACGATCACGCGAAAGGCGTAGATATCCATGATCGAGTGAAAACGCTGCTCTTTGAGCACCATTTTGCAGTAGATGGAGTACAAATGTTTCTCGCGGCCGCTGACGCGGCACGGAATTCCCGCTTCCTGCAAGCGCCCTTCGATTTCCGAGAGGATTTTTTGAATCATCTCTTTACGGTTACCGCGTGCGGCTTTCACCACCTCTTTAATCACGCGATAGCGGTTCGGGTACAACGCTTCAAAACCCAGCTCTTCCAGCTCGGTTTTAATGTGATGAATACCTAAACGGTGCGCCAGCGGGCTGTAGATTTCGAGGGTTTCACGGGCAATGCGGCGACGTTTATCCGGGCGAAGTGAGCCCAGCGTGCGCATGTTGTGGGTACGGTCAGCGAGTTTGATGAGAATGACGCGGATATCCTGCACCATCGCCATAATCATCTTGCGGAAGTTTTCGGCTTGCGCCTCTTTCTTGTCGCGGAAATTCAGCTTATCAAGCTTAGAGACCCCTTCCACCAGTTCGGCAACGCTTTTGCCAAACAGCTGTTCCATGTCCTGATAAGTGGCAGGGGTATCTTCGATCACGTCGTGCAGCAGAGCGGCCATCAGCGTTTCGTAGTCGAGTTTCATCTCGGCCAGAATACAGGCCACCGCTACCGGGTGCGTGATATAGGGTTCACCGCTTGAACGTGTCTGGCCCTCGTGAGCGTCACGTGCAACGAGATACGCCTGCTGAAGACGCTTAATCTGGTCTTCAGGCAGGTAGGTTTGAATCAGTTGATTCAGGCTTTCAAACAGATACAAGGGCGACCCGCAGGTTTAATTAACGACGACCTTCAGCAATAGCGGTTACGGCCTGCAGTTCTGCGGCTTCCTGCTCTTGCTGCTCCTGGCGCTCACGCACGTCGAGGATCTGGTTGTTGATCAGACCTTCTTCGATTTCGCGAAGTGCAATAACGGTGGTTTTATCGTTTTCTTCCGGTACCAGCGGATCTTTACCGCCTACCTGCATCTGACGAGCGCGACGCGCGGCGACCAGCACCAGGTCAAAACGGTTACCAATTTTCTCTACAGCGTCCTGAACAGTTACGCGTGCCATACTTAAAATGCTCCACAGGTGAAGAAATGACTGGGCATGATACTGAAAGTGGGTTCAGTCTGCCAACAGTTTGGTGATTAATGCGTCATGTCGCTGCTTCTGGCGGCTCATACGCAGACGTTCTGCACGAAGAATGGTTTTGAGATCGCTCAATGCGGCATCAAAATCATCATTCACAATAAGGTAATCATATTCCGCGTAATGGCTCATTTCTGCAACAGCCTGTTCCATACGCTTTGCGATGACTTCTTCGCTGTCCTGACCGCGGCCACGCAGGCGGCGATCAAGTTCATCTTTCGATGGCGGTAAAATAAAGATACTGCGCGAGTCAGGCATTTTCTTGCGAATTTGCTGCGCGCCCTGCCAGTCGATATCCAGGAACACGTTTACACCGGTTGCCAGAACCTGCTCAATGGTTTCACGCGAGGTGCCGTAGTAGTTACCGAACACTTCAGCATGTTCAAGAAACGCGTCTCTGCCGATCATCGCTCTGAACTCGTCGTGATCTACAAAGAAATAGTGTTCACCGTGCACTTCACCCGGACGCGGCGCCCGCGTGGTGTGAGAAACAGAAACCTGTGTGTCGTACAACGGTTGGGTTTTTAACAGTGCCTGAATAAGGCTGGATTTACCCGCGCCACTAGGGGCAGAAACAATATAAAGCGTGCCTTGAGCCATGAGAGTCTTTTGTATGTGTTAACGAAGAAGTCCTACATACGGGCTTATTATACACGTCGGCGCACCGTGACGTAGCCTTTGTCACACTTTTTCCCCTGGATTATTGATTTTTGCGTGTCGTTTTCCGGTTTTACCTGCGGTTTGCAGAAATAAAAAGAAACCCTGGATAGCGCCTCGCAAAGCGAAAGGTAGCCGTTAGCGTTGTTTCGATCGTCAGGTTATACCTCCTGCAACGCAAAGGAGGAGTAGCAATGTGGCGATGGATAAGCGGATTACTGGTGTTGTGGTGTGGCTATGGCGCGGCGGTGTGTCCGGTGTGGTCGCAGGCAAAAGCAGAGAAAGAGATTGCGTCGTTAAGCGCGCAGATCAAACGCTGGGATGATGCCTACTGGAAGCAGGGGGTAAGCGATGTTAATGACGACGTGTACGACCAGCTTAACGCACGGTTATCCCAGTGGCAGCGGTGTTTTGGCAGCGAGCTTTCAGAAGAGAAACTCCCCGCGCTGACGGGGAGCGTAAAACATCCTGTTGCCCATACGGGCGTGCATAAAGTGACCAGCAAAGAGGAGCTGAGACAGTGGATGCGTGCCCGACAGCATCTGTGGCTGCAACCCAAAGTTGACGGTGTGGCGGTGACGCTGGTCTATCGTGACGGAAAGTTAGCCCAGGCTATCAGTCGCGGTGATGGCCTGAAAGGGGAAGACTGGACCGGGAAGGTGCGTTTAATCCCGTCAGTGCCGCAAATGCTCACCGGCACGCTGGCGAATAGCGTCTTACAGGGCGAACTTTTCTGGTTACACGACAACCACATTCAGAGCCAGATGGGCGGAATGAACGCTCGCGCAAAGGTGGCGGGTGCGATGATGCGGCAAAAGGATAACGCGCTCCTGAGCAAGATCGGTGTATTCATCTGGGCCTGGCCGGATGGGCCGAAAGATATGAAGACTTCGTTGGTTGAGCTGTCTAAAGCCGGTTTTTCGCTCTCAGCGCGGTATACGCTTCCCGCCGAATCTGTTGATGCCGTCGAAAAACAGCGCGCGGCCTGGCACGAGACCGGATTACCCTTTGCCACGGATGGCATTGTGGTGCGTTCGGAGGATGAACCTGCGGGCGAAAGCTGGTTGCCTGGTGAAGGAAACTGGGTTGTCGCGTGGAAATATTCTCCTGTTTCGCAGCTTGCTGAGGTAAAGAATATCCAGTTTTCTGTAGGGCGAACGGGCAAGGTGTCCGTCGTTGCAGGGCTTGAGCCTGTGCGACTGGATGATAAACAGGTGCGACGAGTCAGTCTGGGGTCGGTTGGGCGTTGGCAGAGACTGGATA
This sequence comes from Enterobacter sp. B79-1, assembly GCF_057444735.1. Taxonomy (NCBI): domain Bacteria; kingdom Pseudomonadati; phylum Pseudomonadota; class Gammaproteobacteria; order Enterobacterales; family Enterobacteriaceae; genus Enterobacter; species Enterobacter sp. B79-1. The sequence continues at coordinate 121,492 of NZ_JBYAZJ010000006.1, read as the reverse complement.
TCGCCCAAGGCGATCAGGTGCTGATCAGTCTCGCCGGACAGGGTATTCCGCGCCTGGATAAGGTGGTCTGGCGAGGGGCGGACAGACAAAAACCGCAGCCTCCCGACTCGCAATACCATTCATTAAGCTGTTTTTATGCCTCGCCGGACTGCATGGAGCAGTTTTTTGCCCGGCTAACATGGCTCAGTTCTAAACAGGGGCTGGATATTGAAGGTTTAGGGGAGTCCGGCTGGCGTACGCTCTGGCAGGCTCATCATTTCGAACATATCTTTTCATGGCTGTTATTAACACAGGCGCAACTTCAGGCCACGCCGGGGTTTTCTGCGGCGCGCGGGCTTGCGCTCTGGCATCGTTTTAATCAGATGCGGGAACAACCTTTTATCCGTTGGATTAGCGCGATGGGCGCTCCGCTATCCAAATCGACACTGAACGCTATCGATGGGCGATCGTGGCAGGCAATGAGCCAGAAAAGTTCTGCCGACTGGCAAACCTTGCCGGGAACTGGAGAGGAGAAAGCGCGGCAAATCATGAACTGGATGCACGCGCCTCAGGTTGACGTGCTGGCGAAGTGGCTCGCTGAGCAGCACATCAACGGATTTTGACATCAGTGCGCGCTGTGCTTGTAGTGAAAAACGGGCAGCCCGAGCTTCAGACGCAGCGCCAGCATGCGGGCCGTAAAGCCAAACAGCAGCGTCGAGATGACCACTACATCATGGTTCGAAACGTAATGCTGCAAGGCGATATAGAGTACCGCTGCGGCAAAGGAGATCCCGGCATAGAGCTCTTTTTGAAAGACCAGGGGAATACGTTTGCAGAACATGTCACGCAATACTCCGCCAAATACGCCCGTGACCACGGCGGCAATGGTGGCGATAACCGGCCCTTCACCCATATCAAGCGCGATTTGCGCACCGATGATTGAAAAGACGATCAGCCCCAGCGCATCAAGCACCAGGAACAGACGGCGCAGGTGGGGCATAACGGGTGCCACAATGGTGGTGAGCACGGCGGCCGTCGCCACGATAATCACGTACTCAGGGTGTTTAACCCAGCCGAGCGGGTAATGGCCAAGCAGGATATCGCGCACGGAGCCGCCGCCCAGTGCGGTCGCTGTGGCAATAATAATCACGCCGAAGGTGTCCATACGGCGACGTCCGGCTGCAAGCGCGCCGGTCATGGCTTCTGCGGTGATACCAATCAGATAAAGAACGTGAAGCAGCATATACCCTCCGGAGTGAACGCGGGGAGGTTAGCGATTTATGCGCAAGATCACGATTGAGATTTTCTAAGGCGAGTTAGTTTGCCCTATAAATTTTTATCACATTTGTCTGCACAGGCTTGATGACGGGCGGAAGGTGGGGGAATTGAGCATCAGCACGGATTAGAAATAGTAATGGGTGGTGCAGTAGACACCACCCGGAAGGCATTACTCGATATTCTGGATCTGCTCGCGCATCTGCTCAATCAGCACCTTCAGCTCAATCGCTGAATTCGTCACGTCTGCATTGATAGATTTAGACGCCAGTGTGTTCGACTCGCGGTTGAACTCCTGCATCATAAAGTCCAGACGGCGACCTACAGCTTCTTTCTTCTTCAGAATGTTGTAGGTTTCTTTAACGTGCGCTTCCAGACGGTCCAGCTCTTCAGCGACGTCAACACGCTGCGCCATCAGCACCAGCTCTTGTTCCAGACGGGTGTTTTCCAGCTGAACTTCCGCTTCTTCCAGTTTGGAGACCAGGCGCTCGCGCTGCCACTGCAGCACTTCCGGCATATGGGTGCGGACTTTGGCTACTTCGGTGCTCACGCCTTCAAGGCGCTGCTCAATCATCGCTTTCAGCGCCTGACCTTCGGTTTCACGGGCAACGATAAAGTCGTCCAGCGTGCCGTCGAGGGCTGCCAGGATTTCAGCGGCGATGGCATCCAGATCCTGCTCACCGGCGGCCATGACGCCAGGCCAGCGCAGAATATCAACCGGGTTGATTTCGCCTTCATCGCTCTGCATTTTGACCCAGTTCGCCGCATTCACGAGCTGTTTCGCCAGTTTTTCGTTAAGAATCAACTCGCCTTGCGCGCTGGCATCAGGCTCAAAGCGCAGGTTGCATTCCACTTTGCCGCGCGTCAGACGCGTACGGATACGCTCGCGTACGACAGGCTCAAGGCTGCGGAACTGCTCCGGCATACGGAAATACGTTTCCAGGTAACGCTGGTTTACCGAGCGCATTTCCCATGTGGCGCTGCCCCAGCTACCCTTGATTTCACGCCGGGCGTAGGCGGTCATACTGCGGATCATAGACATTCCCGTTTTTAAAGGAGAGATGGGGGGATTATAGCTTTCAGGGCTTTGTCAGGATAGGAATAAGCGCGTTTAATCCGTATAATGCGCAGCCACATTCGTTTCAAGCCGGAGAATCCATCATGCGTCCATCAGGTCGTAGCGCCAACCAGGTGCGTCCCGTCACCCTGACCCGTAACTATACAAAACACGCTGAAGGCTCCGTGCTGGTTGAGTTTGGTGATACGAAGGTTTTGTGCACCGCCTCTATCGAAGAAGGCGTTCCGCGCTTCCTGAAAGGTCAGGGCCAGGGCTGGATCACCGCTGAGTACGGCATGCTGCCGCGTGCGACTCATACCCGTAACGCCCGCGAAGCGGCGAAGGGCAAGCAGGGCGGTCGTACCATGGAGATTCAGCGTTTGATCGCGCGTGCGCTGCGCGCCGCCGTTGACCTGAAAATCCTCGGTGAATTTACCATCACGCTGGACTGCGATGTCATTCAGGCAGACGGCGGTACGCGTACGGCGTCTATTACCGGTGCCTGCGTGGCGCTGGCCGATGCCCTGAACAAGCTGGTTGCGGCCGGTAAGCTGAAAACCAATCCAATGAAAGGCATGGTCGCGGCGGTTTCCGTGGGTATCGTTAACGGTGAAGCGCTTTGCGATCTGGAATACGTTGAGGATTCCGCTGCCGAAACCGACATGAACGTGGTGATGACTGAAGACGGTCGCATCATTGAAGTACAGGGCACGGCAGAAGGCGAGCCGTTCACCCACGAAGAGCTTCTCTCTCTGCTGGCGTTGGCCCGAGGGGGAATCGAATCCATTGTAACGACGCAGAAAGCGGCGTTAGAAAATTGATTTTAAAGGCGACCAATGAGTCGCCTTTTTTTTGCCTGTAAGACAGAAAAACCAAAGGAGCAAATCCATGAAATCGTATCAGCGCCAGTTTATTGAGTTTGCGCTTAACAAGCAGGTACTTAAGTTTGGCGAGTTTACGCTGAAATCCGGGCGTAAGAGCCCCTATTTCTTCAACGCCGGGCTGTTTAATACCGGGCGCGATCTGGCGCTGTTAGGCCGTTTCTATGCCGAAGCGCTGGTGGATTCCGGAATTGATTTCGACCTGCTGTTTGGTCCGGCCTACAAAGGTATTCCGATTGCGACCACCACCGCGGTGGCGCTGGCTGAACACCATGACCGCGATGTGCCGTACTGCTTTAACCGTAAAGAGGCCAAAACCCATGGTGAAGGCGGGAATCTGGTCGGCAGCGCGCTGCAGGGCCGCGTTATGCTGGTGGACGATGTGATCACCGCGGGCACGGCGATCCGCGAATCGATGGAGATTATCCAGGCCAACGGTGCGACGCTGGCTGGCGTGCTGATTTCTCTGGATCGTCAGGAGCGTGGTCGCGGTGAAATTTCCGCTATTCAGGAAGTTGAGCGCGATTACAGCTGCAAAGTGACGTCGATTATCACCCTGAAAGACCTGATTGCCTATCTGGAAGAGAAGCCGGAGATGGCGGATCATCTGGCGGCGGTACGTGCGTACCGGGAAGAGTTCGGCGTGTAATTGAATTGCCCGGTGGCGCGACGCTTACCGGGCCTGCGTATTTCGTAGGCCGGATAAGGCGAAGCCGCCATCCGGCAACGGTGTTACTGCAACTGAGCAGCCACTAACGGCCAGCGGGCGTCAAAATCGTCCGTTGGTCGGTATTTGAATTCGCTACGCACAAAACGGGAGAGCATCCCTTCGCAAAACGCCAGGATCTGGCTCGCCAGCAGCGTCTCATCAATGGTGTACCCTTCGCCTTCACGCATTTTCTTTTCGCGCAGTACCTGGCGCAGCTGCGCTTCAATACGTTCGAAAAGCTGGTTAATGCGCCCCTGCAGCCTGTCCTGCTCGAACATCAGCGCGTGGCCGGTGAGGATACGGGTTAAGCCCGGATTGCGTTCACCAAAGCCCAGGATTAACAGCACAATCAGACGCAGACGCGCGGTGGTGTCTTTTTCGTCTTTCAGAATCAGGTTGATGCGCGTGATCAGGCTGTCTTCAATAAACTCGATCAGGCTGTCGAACATCCGGGTCTTGCTCGGAAAATGACGGTACAGCGCCGCCTCAGACACGCCTACAGAGGCGGCCAGTTTAGCGGTAGTGATGCGTTGACTGCCATCGCTGGATTCAAGCATCAGAGCCAGAGACTGAAGTATTTCTTCGCGACGATTCCTTTTCGCGGTTTGTTTTTCTGCCATGTTACAAAATACCCCTGAAAATAAGCACTTGCCAGGCTGGCATCCACACAGCGACCGCAAACTGACGTTTGCGGTTTGTTATTGCATTATGGCGCTGTGAGATGCGTATCTATCGGACGGTTATTTACGCCCGGAATGGCCGAAGCCGCCTTCGCCACGGTCGGTGGCGTCGAAGTCTGCCACCAGGTTAAATTCTGCCTGCACAACCGGTACAAAGACCATCTGCGCAATACGCTCGCCCGGTTCAATAGTGAAGCTGTCCTGACCACGGTTCCAGACGGACACCATCAGCTGACCCTGATAGTCAGAGTCGATCAGGCCGACCAGGTTACCCAGTACGACGCCATGCTTATGGCCCAGACCAGAACGCGGCAGGATCACCGCCGCCAGAGACGGGTCAGCAATGTGAATTGCCAGGCCTGTCGGGATCAGGGTGGTTGCACCTGGAGCCAGTTCTACGGCGTCATCGAGACAGGCGCGCAGGTCAAGACCGGCAGAGCCGGAGGTGGCATAAGTCGGCAGCGGAAATTGCTCGCCAACACGCGGGTCCAGAATCTTAACGTCGATTTTTTTCATCATAACGGGTAACGATCTCGTCCAGTAATTGTTGGCCCAGGAGTTCCTTGCGCTCAAGCGGTAAGACTTTATCTCCATCCTGCCAGAAAAGGTGCAGTGCATTGCTGTCGCTGTTAAATCCTTGCGTGGCCAGCGATACGTCGTTCGCGCAAATCAAATCAAGGTTTTTGCGAGTACGTTTTTGCCGGGCATATTCTTCCACATTATTTGTTTCTGCGGCAAACCCAACAACGTAAGGACGATGGCTTTTCAGTGCGGCGACACCCGCAACGATATCCGGGTTTTTCACCATTTTTATCGTTAATTCATCACCTTGCTTTTTGATTTTGGCGTCTGCAATGGTCTCTGCCCGATAATCCGCGACGGCCGCACAGCCGATAAAAATCTGCTGGTTTTGCGCATGGGCCTGTACGGCGGCTTCCATTTCCAACGCGGTGATGACGTCAATGCGCTGAACGAACGGAGGTGTCGGCAGTGAGACCGGGCCGCTCACCAGCGTGACGTTCGCGCCGCGTTTTGCAGCAGCAGCAGCAATGGCAAAGCCCATCTTGCCGGAGCTGTGGTTAGTGATGTAACGCACCGGGTCCAGCGGTTCGCGCGTGGGACCCGCGGTAATCATGATGTTGAGATGTTGCAGATCGTTGACAGGCGAAAAATGGGCTGCAGCCATATCAACAATCGTCAGCGGGTCCAGCATACGACCCGGGCCAACATCGCCACACGCCTGGCTGCCGCTGTCCGGGCCCCAGATAAGCAGGCCGCGTGATGCCAGCGTCTCCAGATTGTGCTGGGTGGCTGCGTTACGGTACATCTGCTGGTTCATTGCGGGCACGACGGCGACTGGCGCAGGTGTTGCGAGGCAAATGGTCGAGACCAGATCGTTCGCCATGCCCGCCGCCACGCGGGCAATCAAATCGGCCGTGGCGGGGGCAAGAATCACCAGATCTGCCCATTTCCCAAGCTCAATGTGGCCCATCGCCGCTTCTGCTGCAGGGTCAAGCAGGCTGTCGGATACCGGGTACCCCGAGACAGCCTGCAGGCTCAGAGGCGTGATAAAGGCTTTGCCACCTTCGGTTATCGCGACCCTCACATCCGCCCCGCGCTCGCGCAGGCGACGCACCAGGTCCGGCGCTTTATAGGCTGCTATACCGCCGCTCACGCCAAGAACGATTTTTTTACCGGCCAGGCTCATCATGATTCTTTCCTGTTGGGTTTCACCAGAGAGCGGGCATTTTATCACAATCACAAAAACGGGGTGATTTTGTCCTTCGTTCACTTTGCGAGGCGTTACGCAAGAACGAAAAGTCAGCGTCGAGCCCCGGATTGGCCTGTGGCAGCATGATGACAAACAGAAGGAGGCTGGGCATGGAAGAGACGGAACTGCTGTTACCGCGCGAAAAACTGCTGCGATATGGCGTCACCTTGTTAAAAGACGATGAGCTGCTGGCGCTCTTTTTGCGTACGGGTACGCAGGGGAAAACGGTATTTACGCTGGCAAAAGAGCTGATAGAACATTTCGGTTCACTGCATGGTTTGCTGACCGCCGATCTGGCGGCGTTTGCGCAGGTTGAGGGGATTGGCGTGGCGAAATATGCCCAGCTGAGGGGGATTGCTGAACTTGCCCGCCGTTTTTACAATGTCCGTATGGAGGAGGAAGATCCGATCCTTACCCCGGCGATGACCCGCGAATTCCTGCAAAGCCAGCTGTCAGATATGGAGCGGGAGATCTTCATGGTGATCTTTCTCGACAATAAGAACCGGGTGTTGAAACACACTCACCTTTTCTCTGGAACCTTGACCCACGTAGAGGTGTATCCGCGAGAAATTGTGCGGGAAGCGATAAAAGTGAATGCAGCCGGCGTGATCCTCGCGCATAATCACCCCTCTGGCTGTGCAGAACCGAGCAGAGCGGACAAAGAAATCACCGAACGCATTATCAAATGCTGTCAATTCATGGACATTCGTGTGCTGGACCATCTGATAATTGGCCGCGGAGAGTACATTTCTTTTGCGGAACGTGGTTGGATTTAGACCCTTTCTCGCGATCCATCGGGATCTTTGTCTGTTCGGGACTTGAGCACACCGCCGAGTCAGCGTATACTACGCCACCTTTGAGAATCTCGGGTTTGGCATTTGGGCCTGGCAATCGAGAGTTCACTTAGAACTATGCGATGACCGGGCTGTAAAGCCTGACGAGGCGCCGATACCCCATACGAAGCTCGAGCTAATTTGATTTTTGGAGAATAGACATGTCCCGAGTCTGCCAAGTTACTGGCAAGCGTCCGGTGACCGGTAACAACCGTTCCCACGCACTGAACGCGACTAAACGCCGTTTCCTGCCGAACCTGCACTCTCACCGTTTCTGGGTTGAGAGCGAGAAGCGTTTTGTCACCCTGCGTGTATCTGCTAAAGGTATGCGTGTTATTGATAAGAAAGGCATCGATACAGTTCTGTCCGAACTGCGTGCCCGTGGCGAAAAGTACTAAGTACTTAAAGAGGAAATAAATCATGGCTAAAGGTATTCGCGAGAAAATCAAGCTGGTTTCTTCTGCTGGTACAGGTCACTTCTACACCACCACGAAGAACAAACGTACTAAGCCGGAAAAACTGGAACTGAAAAAATTCGATCCAGTTGTACGCCAGCACGTACTGTACAAAGAAGCTAAAATCAAATAATTTTAGTCTCCTTGTATTGAAAAACCCCGCATCTGCGGGGTTTTTTGCATTCTGCATCTCAACGGAGGAACCATGCCTGAATTACCAGAGGTAGAGACCAGCCGTCGCGGCATTGAGCCCCATCTGGTCGGCGCAACCATTCTTCACGCAGTTGTCCGTAATGGGCGCCTGCGCTGGCCGGTGTCCGATGAGATCCACGCGTTAAGTGACAAACCCGTCCTTAGCGTGCAGCGTCGCGCCAAGTACCTGCTGCTGGAGCTGCCTGACGGCTGGATTATTATCCATCTGGGGATGTCCGGGAGCCTGCGCATCCTTACTGAAGAGCTGCCTGCGGAAAAGCACGATCACGTTGACCTGGTGATGAGCAACGGTAAAGTGCTGCGTTACACCGACCCGCGGCGTTTTGGCGCATGGCTGTGGACGAAGGAGCTGGAAGGGCACAACGTGCTGGCGCATCTCGGGCCTGAACCGCTGTCAGATGCGTTTAATGCGGAATACCTGAAAGAGAAGTGCGCAAAGAAAAAGACCCCGATTAAGCCCTGGCTGATGGATAACAAGCTGGTGGTCGGCGTGGGGAATATTTACGCCAGCGAATCGTTGTTTGCGGCCGGGATCCATCCCGATCGGCTGGCCTTGTCGCTGTCGTCGCAGGAGTGCGAACTGCTGGTCAGAGTGATTAAAGCGGTACTGCTGCGTTCTATTGAGCAGGGCGGGACAACGCTGAAGGACTTCCTGCAAAGCGACGGGAAGCCGGGCTATTTTGCCCAGGAGCTGCAGGTATATGGCCGTAAGGGTGAACCGTGCAGAGCCTGCGGGACGCCAATTATTGCCACGAAGCACGCCCAGCGCGCCACGTTCTATTGCCGTCAGTGCCAGAAATAGCGTTACTTTAGCTTTTCCATCAAGGCCTGGTGGACGTTAACCGGCAGGAAGTGGGTGACATCGCCGTGATGACGCGCCACCTCTTTTACCAGCGTGGAAGAGATAAACGACCACTCTTTGGAGGGCATCAGGAACACGCTCTCCAGCTCCGGCATCAGATGGCGGTTCATGTGCGCCAGCTGCATCTCATACTCAAAATCTGCTACGGCGCGTAAACCCCGGATCAGAATGTTTGCCTGCTGAGCGCGGGCGAAGTTAGCCATCAGGTCGCTAAACCCAACCACCTCAACGTTCGGCAGATGCGAAATGGCATCGGTGGCGAGCGTAACGCGCTCGTTCAGGTCAAACATCGGCTTCTTGCTGGGGCTGGCGGCAATCGCCAGTATCACTTTGTCGAACATGCACGCCGCACGGGTGATGATATCAACATGACCGTTGGTGATCGGATCGAAGGTACCCGGATAAATCGCTTTTGTGCTCATGGCTCACGTTTTCTCAGAGTAGCCGCGGCAGAGCGCCCACAGCTCGGTGTATTTGTTGAAAGTATACTGGGCATTGACCACCGCGAGTAACCAGCCCTGTTTACCGTCCAGTATGCCACCACGCAGTAGCAGCGTTTTCAGAAACGCGCCCAGCGTGTGGGTGAAGATACCCGTCAGCGAGGCCTTCTTGCCGCGCTGGTGACGCTCCTGCGCCCATGCGGTGGCATAGTTGAGCTGTTTACGCTGGAAGCTCGCGAAATCACGGCAGGTCAGGTGCAGCAAATCGCCCGTCAGGGGGATGACCTGGGCGCTATCGCAGCTCAGGGATTCATGCACCAGATTGTCGTTGTACTGATACCGCTCGCGCTCGTAGAGGCGCATCACGCGGTCAGGATACCAGCCGCTGTGGCGCATAAAGCGGCCAAGAAAGTAGTTGCGGCGGGCAATGCTGTATACCGCACCTGGCTGAGGCGAGGAAAGCACTGCCTGAATAGCCTGCTGCAGTTCTGGCGTGATGCGTTCGTCAGTGTCGAGCATTAGCACATAATCGCCGGTGGCATATTCCTGCGCGCGCTGGCGCTGAATGCCATAACCTTGCCAGTCAGTATTGGTATAGATTTTCGCGCCCGCCGCGCGGGCGACGTCTACCGTGTTGTCCGTGCTGCCGGAGTCCAGTATGACGATTTCGTCAGCCCAGGCGACGGAGGCCAGGCAGTCCGGAAGCAGGTCGGCGGCGTTTTTGGCGATCATCACGACCGACAGACGCGTTGACATTAGTGGCTCCGCTGAGGCAGATAAGGTTGCAGAAGCTGCAGCAGACGGGTCAGTGCGCCCTGGTTCTGGTGCAGCACTTCGACGGCATGACGCCCGTACCACAGGCGATAATCTTCGTCAGTCAGAAGGGTAGACACCTCTTTGACCACCGAATCCGCGTCGGTCACGGTAATTAAACCATCGGCCTGCTGCAATTTCGCGCAGATATCTTTGAAGTTAAACGTGTGCGGTCCCATCAGTACCGGAATGGCGTGTGCTGCCGGTTCCAGTGGGTTATGACCGCCGCGCTCGACCAGGCTGCCGCCGACAAAGGCGAGGTCAGCAATGCCGTATAAAAGCATCAGCTCGCCCATCGTATCGCCAATCACTACCTGAGTGCTGCCGGAAGGGATCTCACCGCTGCTGCGCAGGGTGTAGCTGAAACCCCCTTTTTGCACCATATCGCGGGCATCTTTGAAGCGCTCAGGATGGCGAGGCACGAGGATAAGCAGTAAATCAGGGAATGTTTCCAGCAGCTTGCGGTGCGCCTGGAGGATGATCTCTTCTTCGCCGTCGTGGGTGCTGGTCGCAATCCAGACCTGACGTCGCGGGGCCCACTGGCGACGCAGTGTGATAGCACGGGCGGCGAGTTCAGGCGTGACGGAAATATCGAATTTAAGGCTGCCCGTTACCGCAAGCTGGTTGCGTTTCAGGCCTAGCGCGATGAAGCGCGCCGCATCTTCTTCATTCTGCGCCGCAATCAAGGTGATTTTACTCAGCAGGCGACGCATAAATTTGCCCAGCTTGCCGTACCCTTTCGCCGAGCGCTCAGACAGGCGGGCATTAGCGATAACCAACGGGATCTTACGGGCATGAAGGGCGGAAATCATATTCGGCCACAGCTCGGTTTCCATCACGATCACCAGTTTCGGGCGAACGGTATTCAGGAAACGGTTCATGGCGCAGGGCAGATCGTAAGGCAGATAGACGTGATGCACGTCTTTTCCGAAAGCGGATAACGCACGCTCAGAGCCGGTGGGCGTCATGGTCGTGACGGTGATCGGCAGTGACGGGTATCGGTGACGCAGGGCGCGAACCAGCGGGATAGCCGCCAGCGTTTCACCAACTGAAACGGAATGGAGCAAAATACCGTCCGGGGCAACTTTATTACGGCAGTAGCCATAGCGTTCAGCCCAGCGTTTTCGATACGCGGGTGCTTTACGGCTACGAAGCAACAGTCGCAGCCACACCAGTGGCTGAATGAGATAGAGCAGGGCGGTATACAACAATTCCAATCGATTATCCGTTTTTTTAGTTTCGGCGGGCAAATTCTAAGCATTTAAGCCAGGTAAAGCTATCTCTTATGCCAGATACCGCTTTAAGCGGAAGTAACGGCGGCCCAGTCGCCAGCGCAAACGCGGACTTTTTGCACTTTTCCAGATGAGTTTCCAGATGCCCGTTTCGAAGAACTCTTTAATAATCATGGATTTCTTCTTCTCATCCTTCATGTTGTCGAAGGTGTGAATAATCCCCAGTCCCTCTTTGGCGATTTGCCAGTGGCAAGCCGGGATACCTTTCACTTTATCCGGGTAGCGCTGATTGATGGCATCAAGCATCTGCAGGATTTTCATGTAATGGCGCGCCGAGCGAATGAGCGTGTCGTCATTGTCTGGCATATGGGACACCGATGCGGAGTGAATGTAGTAGTCATAATAACGTTCACTGGTGTACTGAACCCGCTCAGCCGCGAGCAGCACTTCAGTCGTCCACGGGATATCCTGATGGCGCAGGCCGGGTTCGAAATGGAAACTGTGTTTACGGATAAAGTCGTGGCGATAGATATTCAACCAGGTGACGTGGAGGAACTTACGAGAATCCAGCGCCATCTTTAACCATGCCGCGCCAGTCATAACGCCTGTCGAGGCCAGTTTGTCCTCAGGGAAAATCGGGCGCGAGGGTTTTTTATTATTTTCCCAGACGTAGTTCCCGTTACAGGTGGCGACGTCCAGATCCTGCGTAACGGCCATATCCAGCAGATGCTGATACATGCCGGGTTTAAAGACATCATCAATATCCGGGAAGGAAAGATATTGACCCGTCGCGATGGCCAGACCGCTATTCCGCGCGATGGAGACACCCTGGTTTTGCTGCTCAATGACCTGCAGCTGCGGCAGCTTTTCTCGCCAGTTTTCGACGATCTCCATCGAGCGGTCAGTGGAGCCGTCATTGACGATGATGACTTCCATGCTGTCGATGCGTTGATTGACAAGGCAGGTAAAGAACTGATCCAGGAACGCTTCGCCGTTATAAACGGCAACCACCACGCTTAATAATGGCGCTGAATTTTGCATAAGAAACCTGATTATTATGGATTGTCGACCAAAGCAATATATTGCTGGCAGATGGCATTGATGCCGAACGATGCGATCGTTGCGCGATCAACGACTGGCGGAGAGGCATAGATATCTGCCAGCGTTTTTGCCAGTGACTCATCATTTAATGCTGTCAGCCCGCGCGCTAAGTCGCCTGTGAGGATTTCAGCGGGTCCACCCGGACAGTTTGTACTGACGGGCGGTGTCTGACAGATAATGGATTCGACCAATACATTACCAAAACCTTCACAGTCAGAGCTTAACACTAAGAGGCGTGCGCCTTTGATCCATGGATAGGGATTGGGCTGGAACGGACGGAAAACAATTTTGTTTTCAATGCCCAACTCGATAGCCAGCTGTTTTAGTTTTTGAATTTTAGCGTCGGCGCCATTTCCCATCATGACCAGTGTTGTCTCTATCTGGCTCAGTGCAAAGGCGCGTAAGAGACGATCGTGACGTTTGTGCTCGTGGAAGCGGCCGACGTGAATGAGGTAATCCTGTCCCTGCATCTCATAGGGTTCGTCCGCCAGACGCTGGATTTCTGGAATATCGAAAGGATTATGGATAACGGCCTGGCGACGAAGATCGATTGCCAGCGTTTCCGAGAGGTCTTTCAACACGGCGGCTGAGACGGCCACAACATTGCGGTTTTCGTAGGTATGACGAATCTTATAATGTTTAAACCAGCGCGAAAGACCGCTGCGATGGCGCAGATAGGAGAACGAGAACATGCCATGTACGCAGAACCAGACTTTATCGCGTTCCAGTGCGCGGCAGTGCGCCACGATGCGGTCAGTTTTATGCAGGTGGGAGAACACCACATCAAATTTTCCACTGCGTTCAGCCTGCTTAATCGCATTATCCAGCAGTCGGGCGCGGCGCGGGATCTCCGTCAGCTTCCGCCACGGTTTTTTACACGTATCCTGAATAACCTGAAAATCGATGCCTTCCGGGATGGCGTAGTCGCACACTTTCCGCAGGGAGAACAGGGAGACCTGATGTCCCATTTCGATCAATCCGCTGGAAAGTGTAAGAACTGTTTTTTCAGCTCCTCCACCGGGTAAACCATCAATAATCATTAGGATGCGCATTTTTAATCCAGTAATTTTTGATAAAGCGAAATAAGCTGACTTGATAGTTTTTCGGGGGTGGCCTCTTTTACACGTTCACGTGCCGCTAGCCCCATATTGTTATTCTTTTCCAGAGAAGGAATGGCGGTTACTGCCTCCTTCAATGTGTTGATATCAAGTGCGTCACAGTAAAATCCGTTGTTGCCTTGCACAATAAATTCGGCTCCGCCGCAACTCTCTGAAGTAATGACAGGTAAACCGCAGGCCATCGCTTCAAGAATAACGTTAGGAAAGGGATCATACAGCGTTGGCAGCAGTAAACCATCGGATAGCTGGTAAAATGGCAACGTCTCTTTTTGCATCCCCAGGAAACGGATTTGCCCTTCACAGCCGAGTGAACGGGCGAGTTCACGATAACGATTTTCCGCTTTATCCTGCCCAACCACAATCAGCCACGCCGCGGTTCCCGCGATAGCGCGTATGGCGCTGGCTAATCCCTTTCGTTCAAATCCTGAGCCTACAAAGCAAAACACAACGGCGGTGGTGGGTAAACCAAACTGCTGACGCAGCGCGGCACGCTGTGCTTCCTCGGCCGGAACGAAGCGGCTGGAATCAATTGAATTATAAATCACATGTATCTTTTTTGCGTCAATATCAAAGTCTTCGACGATTTCGCGTTTGATCATCTCCGCATTACAGATAACGGCCTTCAACTCAGGAGCCTGGTACATTTCACGTTCGGCATTCATCACGTAGCGGTGGTAGCGATCGTGCATGAGCATTTGTGCGCGCCAGGCGGGCAGAATCCGCGCACGCTGCAGCAACCAGCGGCGATGAACGCCATCGCCTGCGCGGTAAATATCGCAGCCCGGGATGCGCTCGTGGCTTTGTACAATATCAAATTGCTGCTGCTGCCACAGTGCGCGGGCGGCATGCGCAAAACCGCGTTCGCGGCTGATGCGTCCCCACTTGCGCGGGTCACAAATGTGGATATGCCAGTCGTCCTGCTTTTCTCCCTGCCATTCGCGGGTGATAACGTTGAGCTCTAGGTTTTGATTGCTTAACGCCGTCAGCGCGCGGGAGACGAAACGTTCCGCTCCGCCATCAGGGCGATATTTTTGGCGAACAATCGCCAGGCGATGGTGTTTCATTACAGGTATCTCTTTGCAGCGGAGACGACAGCATCTACGGGAATGGCGTCGAGATAGCGTTCTTTGGTGTTGGTATCAATGGCGTCCGGATTGGGGAGCGGGCCGTAGTCACCGGCCCAGATAACCTCCCCGTTGACCTGCCACGGAGACCAGAACGTCAGCTTTGAGGGGCCAAACAGCGCCACGCAGGGTGTCTGAAGCGCCGCGGCCATATGCATCGGCACGGAATCCACGCCGATAAACAGACGCGCATGATCGATAAGGGATGCCAGTTGACGCAGCGTCAATTGACCTGCCAGCGAGACGACACCCGTTTTCGGTGAGGCAGCGAGAATGCGATCGATCATTGCCATCTCTTTTTTATCCGGGCCAGCCGTGAGAACGATGGTGTGGCCTTTCTGCTGCAGGGCGGTAATGGTTTGCGCCATCTTTCCTTCATCCCAGCATTTGAAGAACCAGCGCGACGTGGGTTGAATCACGATGTATCGCTCTCCCACACCTTTTTGCGTCAAGAGGTGGTGTGCGTGTTGCCAGTCATCCGGGCGGTAAGCCATGGTGACGGCGGGTTTTGGGTCAACCGGCAGCGCTGAAAGGATGGAAAGATTTTGCTCAACGGTGTGCAGTGACGAGTGATTGGCGACAGAGACCAAATTGCTATGACAAAAACGCCAGAATGCACTCTTGCGCTTATTAAAGGCAAACCCAAGGCGAACCGGGGCACCGGTGAAGCGCGTGACGATGGCGCTGCGCCACTGATCGGCAAGGTTAATCACCAGGTGATAATGCTGTCTTCTTAATGTGCTAAGCAGTTGCCACTCTTTCTGGAGATGCTTCAGCGTGCCCAGCTGCTTCCATTTGCGATCGATACCATAAATTGTGCCGATCGCCGGATGCGCGGCGAGCATATCGCGTGTCTCTTCATAAAGAAGCACGTCGATTTGCGCCTCAGGCCATTTTTGGCGTAACGAATCGATGACGGGGGTGGTGAGTAACATGTCACCATGATGGCGAAGTTTGATCAGTAAAATGCGCAAATCAGGCGTGTCAGGTAAGTTATTCATCATCATCTTATCGGCGTTGTACTGTTGGCAATTCTAATAGACCTGGTAGCGACTTGCACTCTTTCTCCACAATGTCAGGAATTTCCCTGGAAGGGTTTACTCCTGCTTTGAGGCGTGCGTAACATAGCGCTAACTACTTTGTCTCATGGACTCATTATGAAAAAACCAGCGTTTATCATCACGATCGATACCGAAGGCGATAATCTCTGGCAAAACCATCGGGTGATCAAAACGGAAAACGCACGCTACCTGGCGCGCTTTCAGGCGCTTTGCGAACGTTTTGGTTTTAAGCCCGTCTGGCTGACAAACTATGAGATGGCAATCGAGCCCGTTTTCATTGAATTCGCAAGGGACGTTATTGCTCGCGGTCAGGGGGAAGTGGGTATGCACCTGCATGCCTGGAATAGCCCGCCGGAGCACGATCTCACGGGTGATGACTGGCGCTGGCAGCCGTATCTGATTGAGTTTTCAGACGAGATGATGCGCGAAAAAGTGCTCTTCATGACCCGCCTGCTGGAAGAGACCTTCCAGATCAAAATGCTGAGCCATCGTGCCGGGCGCTGGGCCTTTGATAGCCGCTATGCCAAATTGCTTATTGAACTGGGCTATCAGGTTGATTGTTCCGTTACGCCGCGCGTGAACTGGCGCAACGCGAAAGGTGCCCCGCAGGGGAGTGGCGGAACGAATTATCAGCATTTCCCTGACCATGCCTACTTCATGGACACGGATGATATTTCCCGGGCGGGTAATAGCCCGCTACTCGAAGTCCCGATGAGTATTCAATATAAACACCCGGCCTGGTTGAATACCGTCAAGCAGGGCTACGATCGTCTTCGCGGTAAATATCGCTCACCGTCCGTGAACTGGCTACGACCGTCTGGTGGGAACGCCGCGCAGATGATTCAGGTCGCGCAACAGTGCTTATCGCAGGGGAATGATTACGTGGAGTTTATGCTTCATTCATCTGAGTTTATGCCTGGCGGGAGCCCCACGTTTAAGGATGATGCGGCGATTGAGGGCTTGTATCGCGATCTGGAAGCGCTGTTTACGTGGTTGTCAGATAAAACCGTAGGGATGACGCTGGCGGAGTTTTATCAGTACAAAAAAAATTAATGCCCGCGCAGCGGGCATTATCATCAGCGTTGTCTGGTTTGCGAAAAGGGTGTACTCAAGGCAAACAGGGTAACAAAGAAGATCAAGGCTTCTGAGCTCAACAATATAACGTCGGTCAGGCCATATAGTAAAAGCAGGAGCATGGTTGTCAGCAGTAGGCCATTTTTATTTCTCATCGCATAAGCGATGACGGAAAAAAAGAAGAAACACAATATTACAACCCCTGGTATTCCCTGCAGCGAAAATCTCTCTATGAATTCATTATGTAAATGAATTTTAATGTAACCAAGCGCTGCTGCTACATGAGAATGACCATTTTTGACGTAATCCCGAGCCCACAACTCCCTACTTTCAATGGACTGTCCCAGTGGATGCGCAATGCCAGTCATAAGACCAACATTCCACATTGAAAAACGAGCACCCAGGGAAGTTGCATCATGACCTTTCTGATAATTCTCTATTTCACTTACTGTTTGTTTTATTTTAGGGGAGATGAGCGGCTTGTAACTAACAATAATGATGCCTGCAACTATGCATAAAAAAATCATCAAGGAATTAAGATGTATTTTTCTGAACTGATAGAGGGTGAGAAAAATAGCCAGTATGAGATAAAGTCCCATGGCGGCGCGCGTAGCAGTCAATAGAATCAGGAAGAACGATATCAAGACGACGAAGCCCGCCAATACATAAAACGTCACATTTTTCTTAAGGTACAAGCAATATACAAGTGCTAATGATAGAACAGAGTAGATATAAGCTGCGATGGTTGGGCGATTTATAGCCATCTCTACACGAATAATCCCTTGTGTAGCCTGATAAATACCATAGCCTGTAGCCAGGATAAAACCGAACGCCGTTGTGACTAAAAAATATTTCTCAAAATCTTCTTTTTTTACATAACTTTTAAAACGGTCAAGATAAAAGATTAAGAGACTGGATAGAATTAATTTTTTACTGGCTCCAAGATAATCGCTGTAAGCATTAAGGCCCTCATTGTGTAGTTCATAAGTAAAATACCAAATTAGATTAAGTAACCCTACTAACATTACAGGATAAGCTATGCTAAAAGGACGCCAGAATATTTTTTTATATTCAAATGCTAAACCGACTATACTGATATAGATAGCAATATAGAAAAACTCTCTTTGCTTTCCAGAGTTAACAAGTACCAGAGCTAAAGAGATAAGGCTCAATACTAGTGTTAACTGATAAAGTCTTAACTTTACTTTTTCCATAATGCCTCAATAACCCTTTTTTTATAGCTGAAACGAACATCGCTGGATAAGAAAAATGATAGCGAATAAAGCGCATTTACCCGTGATTTAACGAATTTGAGCTGCTGATCGGTAAGGTGTTGCCGATGGTTACTGTAGATATCAAACCAGTGACAATTAATCAGATTTTTAAACGCTTGCGGAAACGTTTTTTCCATCTTTAATGTACATTCAACAAGTGTCGTAATTTTACTGGCGTCTAGACGACTCGACAAACTGTCGCTACGTTTGATGTAATAGTAATGGCCCTGGCGTTGATAGCTGATTTTTTCTGCCTGCATGAGCATGGCAGGAAATACCGCAAAGTCTTCGTAACAGACCATCGATGGAATGGGATTGCTCTCGTACAACTTCCGATGAATAAATTGACCGATGAGATGTGCCTGAAACTCTTTATGCTGCAAGAAACGCTTTATCGCCTCTTTCTGTGATAAAGCGATGGGTGTAAAGCCCTGCCAGAACGCGGTGATTTTCCTGATATCACGAATTTCCAGCAAGCGCGTCAGGAGCATATCTGGACGCTGTGCTTTTAAAAAAGCCACTGCGTCCCTGAGGCTGCAAGGCTTCAGTCGATCATCACTATCCAGCATCGTGATGTAATCGCCTGATGCCAGAGACACTGCACTGTTCCGAACATGACCGACGTTACGGTACTCAACGTACCGGGATTGCGCGTGCGGGAACGCAGGCAACCATTTCTCGATAATATCCTGGGTGGCATCATCGGAACTGTCATTAAAGATAATGACTTCAACAGCATCACCCGCATTATCAATCGCGGCGTGCAGGCTTTCTAACGTAGCATGAAGCGTATCTTCGGCGTTATGCGCGGCAATAATGACGCTAAGAAAAGCCATAGAAATTAGTTTCCCTGAGCATCAAAAGCATAGGTGGTTGCGTTAACGGTAGGTAACTCGCAGATAAAATGTTTAAGCTCGCGTAGCGCGTCTTCTGTTACCGCGAATAACGCTTCGCGTTCTTGTGAAAAATAATAACGCGTTTCAAACACATAAGAACAAATATTGTCGTCATTACCAATCAACAACACATTGCCAAGCGGACGCTGTTCATAGTGACAGCATGGTCCAAACAGCAACACCACCGGCACACCTACCGCGTCGGCAATATAAACGTTCCCCGAATCCGATGCGATATAGCAATCCATCTTTGAAATCGCCCAGGGAAGCTCTTCAAGGGAGATTTGCCCGATGAGGTTGGTGAAATTAGGCATTTCACCATAAGCACGGGTGATATCATCCATCCACGGCTGCTCATTGGGCGCACCAAATACATAAAACTCGCAGGGCAGGTCAGCGAGATGCTCAACAATTCGCTTCCAGATAATGGGCGGAACGGTTTTCGCTTTATTCCCGGCAGCGATACTGATGCCGATGCGGATAACGCCGGGTTTATCAAGGATTTCCGGCCAGGTCTGCGGCTTAAAAAGTGGCCTGGTAGCGTGCTTTGGGGAGTCTTGCCACGTTAGCGAGCGGTCCGCCAGCTTTAGATAGTTTGTGACCGACAACGTTTGTTTACCATGCTCAACGGTACCGTCAGCCGTGGTATAGAAAATGCCGTGATACCATCTGCGCGTATAAGTGCTTAAAAATTGTTTGTTTTTTGCATTACAGACGGAAGCGAAAAAGAGGTTCACGCTGTTGGGTTGCAGGAGATACACGTTGTCATAGCGATTCATGATCCTGCAGGCAAAGCAGAGCTTACGCCACAGATTGCGCTTATGCTGCTCGATAAAATAAATCTGCTCGATAGTGTCATCATGCTTCGCCAGCGCACCCACGCTGCGACTGATAAGCACGTCGCTTTTTTGCAGGTACGCCAGGAGGGGCGTAGCATTAACAAAGTCACCGATTTTGGCTGTTTGAATGACAAGGTTTTTACCTGTGTCCTTACGAAACAGCTTCCGGATGAGCTTCACCGGAAAGAGTAAAATCAGCAGAAATACATAACTCATGGGTTAAATATCCCTGTTGGAAAGCCAGTGGCTACCCTGTAAAAATAAAAAAATCGCATCTGCGCTAATATCCTTTGTTTGCTGAGTCGGGCTGACCATCTGATGCTGGTTTTTACCGTAACCCCCAATCAAACCCGGATCGGTCGGGCCAAAAATCGTCAGATTTGGACGATCCAGCGCAGCGGTTAAATGGCTTAATCCCGTATCAACGGAAACGACAGCATTCGCACCCGCTAACTGCGCAGCAACCTGTGCCAGCGTGAGTTTAGGCAAAACCTCAACATGCGAAAATCCTGCGGCCAGACGCTCCGCACGCTGTCGTTCATGTTCAGCGCCCCACGGGAGTTTAATATGGATACCGCAAGGTTGCATTAGTTCAATCAGCCTTCGCCAGTGCGTTTCCGGCCAGTGCTTATCGTCGCGCGTTGTGGCATGCAGGAAGACAAGATAAGGCTGAGTGTAGGGGGCCGTATTACGCAAAAAATGCTGCGCAATGGCGTAATCGCCCTGAGTGTCGGGTTTCGCATAGCCGAGGCTTTTCGCGAACAGCTCCCGGGTGCGTTCGACGGCGTGCTGCTGTTTTGCAATGTGGTGGCGACGGTTATAGAACAGGCTTGCCAGCGGTTCGCGGGCGGTGTGCCAGTCCATACCGTGCTTTACGCCGTGCGCCAGACGCGTCACCAGCGCGGCGCTTTTGACCAGCCCCTGCGCGTCGATGATGGCATCGTAACGCTGAGCCTGCACCGCATCGCGAAAGGCTTTGCGCTCGGCTTTAATGGGGGCGGAGAACCACGCTTTGCGCCAGCGGCGAATCGCCACCGGGATCACGCGATCAACCGCTTCATGCCAGGTGGGGATCTGCGCGAAGCCTTCTTCCACCACCCAGTCGAAACGAATGCCGGGAATGGCCTGCATCGCATCCGTCAGCGACGGCAGCGTATGCAGAACATCACCCATTGAAGACGTTTTAACGATCAATACCCGCATTCGTTATCCTTCTTCGCTCAACAGCAGGGCGTTGAGCTCTTCAAGGACGCGCTCTGGCGTAATGTCGATCAGGCTCTGATGATAACCCTCAGCAGCATCACCTTTACGCACCTTGTGGTAGCCGGTGATGAGACGAATGACGCGCGCTTTATGCGACAGCGGCGGCGTGAAGTCCGGGCTGCTTGGGCCATATAGCGCCACCAGCGGGCGGTCCAGCGCGGCGGCCACGTGCATCAGGCCAGAGTCGTTGCTGACCACGGCCTTACAGGCGGCGATCAAAATAACCGCCTGCTCAAGCTGCGTTTCGCCAGCCAGATTGCGGCACCAGGCCTGCTGCTCGTTGCTCAGCGTGGCGAGAATTTCGTTACCCGCCTCGTGATCTTTCGCCGAGCCAAACAGCACAATCTGGTAGCCTTCGTCGATCAGCTGTTTCGCCAGTTCGGCGTAGTGATAGTGCGGCCAGCGTTTCGCCGGACCGAACTCTGCACCGGGGCAGAAGCCAATCATCGGGCGTTCGGATGAAAGTCCAAACGCATTGCAGGTGTGGGATTTCTCCCCGTCGTTAACCTGAAGCTGTGGCCAGAGCAGCGGCTGCGGCAGGTCTTTCGCGCTGCGCATCACCCCTTTGTCGTAGGCCAGCGCCACGTAGCGCTCCACCATCAGCGGCCAGGCCTCTTTATCCAGCACCCGCGCGTCGTTCAGCAGGCCATAGCGCATTTCACCGCGCCAGCCGGTACGGTGCGGAATGCCCGCAAAGAAAGGCACGAGGGCGGACTTAAAGGAGTTTGGCAGCACGTACGCGCGGTCATAGCGCTTCTCGCGAAGGCTGTGGCCGAGCTTGCGGCGTTCACCGATTTCCAGCGCCCCGTGGCCGAGCGGCATCGGGATCGCCTCGTTCACTTCCGGCATACGCGACAACAGCGGACGGCACCAGGCGGGTGCCATCACGTCGATTATCGCCTGGGGATAACGCGCCTTGAGCGTGCGATAGAGACTTTGCGACATCATCATGTCGCCCACCCATGACGGGCCGATCACCAGAATCTTCATACTTATGCGTCGCGGTTCAGCCAGGCCATATATTCCGTTACGCCTTCGGCAACGGTCTTGAACGGCTTGTCGTAGCCTGCGGCGCGCAGGTTGGTCAGGTCCGCCTGCGTGAACGCCTGATAACGGCCTTTCAGCTTATCCGGGAACGGAATGTACTCAATGCTGCCTTTCTTGTGGTACGCCAGCGTCGCGTCTGCCACCGCCTGGAAGGATTCCGCGCGGCCGGTGCCCAGGTTGAAGATACCGGACACGCCGTTTTCCCAGAACCACAGGTTTACGGCTGCAACGTCGCCTACGTAGACGAAGTCACGCTTGAAGCCGTCGCTGCCTTCAAACAGTTTTGGACTTTCGCCGTTATTCAACTGGGTGTTCAGGTGGAACGCCACGCTTGCCATGCTGCCTTTGTGGCCTTCGCGCGGCCCGTAAACGTTGAAGTAGCGGAAGCCGACGATCTGCGAGTTCGCTTCTGGCAGAACCTGACGCACGTATTCGTCGAACAGGAACTTAGAGTAACCGTAGACGTTCAGCGGCTGCTCGTACTCGCGCGATTCGATGAAGTCAGAGGTGCGGCCGCCGTAGGTTGCCGCGGAAGAGGCATACAGGAACGGAATTTCACGCTCCAGGCAGTAGTGCAGGATCTCTTTGGAGTACTGATAGTTGTTGTCCATCATGTACTTGCCGTCCCACTCTGTGGTGGAAGAACACGCACCTTCGTGGAAGATGGCTTCGATCTCGCCGAACTCTTCACCCGCCATAATCTGGATAAGGAAGTCTTCTTTATCCATGTAATCAGCGATGTTCAGATCCACCAGGTTTACAAACTTGGTGCCGTCTTTCAGGTTGTCCACCACCAGGATGTCGGTGATGCCTTTGTCATTGAGGGCCTTAACAATATTGCTGCCGATAAAGCCCGCGCCGCCGGTAACGATGATCATAACTGTAACCTTTGAAGTGTGGAGCCCGGGGACAATCCCGGACGCTAATATTCATATCATATCATTAGTATGGCGACCCTTCAGCCATTCACCGATATGCAGCAGGGTTACACGTGATTTATGCTGCAAAAACGAGAAGAGATACTGCGTCATCTCGTCATGAACTATAGGTTTGGGTAATATGTGCCGAAATTTGCCGAGTCTGGAGAATTGCAATGCGTGGTGATTTTTACAAACAGTTAAACAGCGACCTCGACACCGCACGTGCGGAAGGGTTGTTCAAGGAAGAGCGTATTATCACGTCTGCTCAGCAGGCGGACATCACCGTTGCCGACGGCAGCCATGTGATCAACTTTTGTGCGAATAACTACCTGGGTCTTGCGAATCACCCTGAGCTGATTGCCGCTGCAAAAAAAGGCATGGACACCCACGGTTTCGGCATGGCCTCCGTACGCTTTATCTGCGGTACGCAGGACAGCCACAAGCAGCTTGAGCAAAAGCTGGCGAGCTTCCTCGGAATGGAAGACGCGATTCTGTACTCCTCCTGCTTCGACGCTAACGGCGGTCTGTTTGAGACCCTGCTTGGCGCAGAAGATGCGATTATCTCCGACGCCCTGAACCACGCCTCCATCATCGACGGCGTACGCCTGTGTAAAGCGAAGCGTTTCCGCTACGCCAACAACGACATGGTTGAGCTGGAAGCGCGTCTGAAAGAGGCCCGCGAAGCGGGGGCTCGCCACGTGCTGATCGCCACAGACGGCGTGTTCTCCATGGACGGCGTGATCGCTAACCTGAAGGGCGTGTGCGACCTGGCAGACAAGTACGACGCGCTGGTGATGGTCGATGACTCTCACGCGGTCGGCTTTGTCGGCGAAAACGGCCGCGGTTCCCACGAATACTGCGACGTGATGGGCCGCGTGGACATCATCACCGGTACGCTGGGCAAAGCGCTCGGCGGCGCATCTGGCGGCTACACCGCCGCGCGCAAAGAGGTGGTTGAGTGGCTGCGTCAGCGCTCTCGCCCGTATCTGTTCTCCAACTCCCTGGCACCGGCGATTGTTTCTGCCTCCATCAAAGTGCTGGAGATGGTGGAGTCCGGCGCTGAGTTGCGCGACCGCCTGTGGTCCAACGCCCGTCTGTTCCGTGAAAAAATGAGCGCCGCAGGGTTTACCCTGGCCGGAGCTGACCACGCGATCATTCCGGTCATGCTGGGCGATGCGGTCGTTGCGCAGAAGTTTGCCCGCGAGCTGCAGAAAGAAGGGATTTACGTCACCGGGTTCTTCTTCCCGGTGGTGCCAAAAGGTCAGGCGCGTATCCGCACCCAGATGTCTGCGGCGCATTCGCCTGAACAAATTGAGCGTGCGGTGGAAGCCTTTACCCGCATCGGCAAACAGCTGGGCGTAATTGCCTGAGGACGTGTGATGAAAGCGTTATCCAAACTGAAAGCGGAAGAAGGGATTTGGATGACCGACGTGCCGGAGCCGGAAGTCGGTCATAACGATCTGCTGATCAAAATTCGTAAAACAGCCATCTGCGGCACTGACGTTCACATCTACAACTGGGACCAATGGTCGCAGAAAACCATTCCGGTACCGATGGTTGTCGGTCACGAATACGTCGGCGAAGTGGTCGGTATCGGCCAGGAAGTGAAAGGCTTCAAAATTGGCGATCGCGTTTCTGGCGAAGGCCATATTACCTGCGGCCACTGCCGTAACTGCCGCGGCGGACGTACGCACCTGTGCCGCAACACCGTCGGCGTGGGCGTAAACCGTCCGGGCTGCTTCGCGGAATACCTGGTGATCCCGGCGTTTAACGCGTTCAAAATTCCGGACAACATCTCTGACGATCTGGCCTCTATCTTCGACCCGTTCGGCAACGCGGTACACACGGTGCTCTCCTTCGACCTGGTGGGTGAAGACGTGCTGGTCTCCGGCGCAGGCCCCATCGGCATTATGGCGGCAGCCGTAGCGAAGCACGTAGGGGCGCGCAACGTGGTGATCACCGACGTGAACGAATACCGTCTGTCGCTGGCGCGTAAGATGGGCGTTACCCGCGCGGTGGATGTCTCGAAAGAGAGCCTGACCGACGTGATGGAAGAGTTGGGCATGACCGAAGGCTTTGATGTGGGTCTGGAGATGTCCGGCGCGCCACCGGCGTTCCGCACCATGCTCGACACCATGAACCACGGTGGCCGTATCGCGATGCTGGGTATTCCGCCGTCAGATATGTCCATCGACTGGAACAAAGTCATCTTTAAGGGGCTGTTCATCAAGGGTATCTATGGCCGCGAGATGTTCGAAACTTGGTACAAGATGGCGGCGCTGATCCAGTCCGGTCTGGATCTGTCCCCGATTATTACTCATCGTTTCTCCATTGATGAGTTCCAGCAGGGCTTTGACGCGATGCGTTCCGGCCAGTCAGGGAAAGTGATCCTGAGCTGGGATAAGTAATCAAAAAGGGGCCTGCGGCCCCTTTTTTCACTGATTCTTTTTCTCTTCGTCCGTCAGGTAACGCACCTTGCGGGTGTAGTCCTGACCTTTGAACAGCAGCGCGTTATCCGGCGATTCAAGATACTTCTGCCATTCGGAGAGAGGGAAACCGCCGTGCGCGCCAATCACCTCTTTCGGTACAACGGCTTCCTGACCACCGATCTTCTTGGAGACCGGCCAGTTCATCCAGTCACCCAGGTTAACCGTTTTTAAATCCAGCATGTCCAGCAGCGCGGCGAGCGGCAGCTGATCGGTCGGCGGCTGCGTGTCGTCCATCAGTTCCCAGGTATCCTGGAACAGCGTCAGCCACAGCGGGCAGATGCGGCGCCAGGTTTTTTTGGTTGCCGCAAGAAACGCGCCGTTAACGTGATCGACCAGATATGGACGCACCGTCTCCTTGTAATACGCCGGCACTTTCTCCGCTGGCGCGCCGTCCAGCTTGGCAATCATTTTGCCCTGACGGAAGCTGGAGTAGATGTGCATGTCTGCCATGTTGATCTCGGGCATCTTGAGCAGGTTGAGATCGGAGTCGATCATCAATACGCCTTCACCGCGCGCCTGCAGCGGGGCGTTAAGCTTCACCAGACGGCTGAGGTAGATCTGCTTATAGCGGTAACCTTCCTCACGAACCGGAAGATTCAGCGTCACTACGCGGGTTTTCGGCGGCAGTACCCCGAAGGCGGATTCAGGCTGATCGCTGACGATGACGATCTCGCTGACGGCAGTGGCGTAACGTTCTGCAAACGTCGCTGACAATAACGCTTCTTCGACGAAATCTGCGCCCGTACACGGGATCACGATGGAATCCACCGCAACGAGATCGCGCGTGACCGGAAGGGAAGCGTACGGAATGTTATGTCGCCCGGTGATGTGGCGGTAGCGAGCATTCAGGAATTTAAACATGTTCTTCTCGTTTGGTTAGTGCGCGCCAAGAACGGCTTCGACACCACTGACATAGTTTTCGATAGCGTAGGTATGGCAGACGTTCTGGTATGCCGCCGCAGCCAGTCGAGCCCGCAGGTCTGCATCCGCCCAGATATTATTCAGATGCTGAGCAAGCTGTGAAACATCGCTCCAGGGGAAGAGCAGCCCCGTTGACTCATGATCAATCAATTCAGCCGTACCCGTCACCTGAGAGCCAATAACAGGGATTTTAAGCAGCATCGCTTCCAGCACTACCCGAGGCAACCCTTCGCTTTTTGAGGCGAGTATAAACGCGTCAAACGTGGCAAGGTAGTCAAATGGCGTATTCTGGAAGCCCGTGAAAATCACGTTGTTCTCAATGCCCAATTCTTTGGCTTGCGCGGTTAATGCGGCACGCTCTGCACCTTCACCCACCAGCACCATCTTCCATTTTGCGTCGGGTTCCCTGCGGCTGAACTGTGCCAGCGCCGCCAGCGTGTGGTGGTTGGCTTTGCGAGGAATTAACGATCCAATGCTGCCAAAGACAAACGTATCGTCATCAATGTTCAGGCGATGACGCATGGCGCGTCGATCCGGTAAAGGCTGGTGGATGTCGATGGCATTGTTGACCGTTGTGCACACCTCTGGCCGGACGCCATGCTGAAGTAACACGCGCTCAACGCCGTGCGAGACGGCGATGATTTTTGTGGCATGGGCATTCACCAGCTTTACCAGCGGCGGCGTCAGCACCGGTTCAATGCGGCAGTGCTGGATGATCCGCGCACGCAGTTTAGCTCCCGCCAGGTAACCCTCTTCGTTAGAGCCTGGCTGGTTGTTCATGTACAGCGTATCGAAACCGCCTTCCCTGAAAATCGTCTCGATTTTGCTAACGTTGGGGCGAATACGCCAGAGCGTATCAATATGGCGCGTGACGGCCTTGCGGCCGCTGCGCGAGAGGAAAAGCAGGCTGCGACCCAGTTCTTTTGCAATCTTCGCCCACGCGGGCTGCTTATGCTGAGGGATGACAATTAACGGGATGCCAATGCCATTCAACACCTGACCGATGGTTTGCCCTTCGGCCCGGCTGTAGTCGGAGTAAAAACAACAGGTGATATCAAACTTCTCGCGATTAATGCGCTTCAGAAGTTCGAGCATGCTGTTGGTGCCTCCTCCCCATTCTTTACCGGTATCGAGGAGCAGGATTTTGTGTCGTTGCGGCATCTTTCTACCTTAGTCACCTGTCGCGGGGAAGGGTTTTTTACCCCAACCTTGCCACTGATGCTGGAAATATTGCACCAGCGTACTCTGGCTCACGCTTTCGCTAATTACTGTGAAGAAGCGGGTCGCATGCACCGGTTCAAGCGGCCGTTTTGGCTTGCAGTTTTTTACGCCGCTGAACGGATTACGCGGCTGCGTTGCTGGCGGCTGTGTGCTGCCAGGACGAGACGTATCCACCTGCGGTTCATTGAGTAGATCGCTCGGTCGCACCAGCGTGATATCAGCAGGTAAGGTCGGCAGCATCTGTTGCAGCACGCGCACCGTTGAAGGATGCGGATGACCGATGGCAATGGCTGAGCCGTTGCGGCGGGCTAGCTGTACAGCACGATTAAACTGCACCCGAATATCCGCTTCATTTTGCGTGTCATCCAGGAACACCTTGCGCTTGATCACCTTCACGCCGGTTCCCTGAGAGGCTCGCAGGGCCTGGCTGTTGCCGATGGTCATGCTGTCGAGGAAATAGAGGTTGTAGCGCTCCAGCGACTGCATCACTTTCAGCATTCCGTACAGACTGGACGTCATCGCGCTGCCCATGTGGTTATTCAGGCCGACGGCATACGGCACTTTATTGTAGGCGTCGCGGATGATGCGGTCGATCTCATCGCTGCTCATGTCCGGACGAAGCGTGTCTTTTTCCAGCGGCTGTTTGCTAAGCGGTGCCATAGGCAGGTGGATCAGGACCTGATGACCGCTGTTATGGGCCTTGGTCGCCATTTCCCGCGCGTGAGGCGCATTGGGGAGGACCGCAACGGAGATCGCTGACGGCATCGCCAGCACCTGATTTTCATAGTGCGGACGATAACCGAAGTCATCAATGACAATAGCGAGTTTGCCGGCGTATACCGGTGCAGCCAGCGCCAGTGCGCTGGCGACGGAGAGAATCATTCGACGAAATTGAAGCAAAACTTATCTTCCCAACCACGGCTGTGGATTGACCGCCTGACCCTGGCGACGAATTTCGAAATAGAGTGACGGGCGGCCCTGACCGCCACTGCTGCCCACAAGGGCGATGGGTTGACCTGCGCGCACCTGAGTGCCGACGCTGACCAGCGCGCTCTGGTTGTAGCCGTAAAGGCTCATGTCGCCTTTACCGTGTTCAACCACCACGACCAGCCCGTAACCCTGCAGCCAGTCGGCCAGGATCACGCGGCCATCGGCGATGGCTTTCACTTCGCTACCTTCAGACGCACCGATAACGATCCCTTTCCAACGTAGTTCACCCTGCAGCTGTTCGCCATAGCGATGCAGAATGGAACCGCGAACCGGCCAGTAAGCCTGGCCGCGAGGCGAGCCTAAACCGCCGGTGCGCGCCATCAGAGAACGTTCGCTTTCGCTTGGTTTGTAGGTGGTACCTTTACGGGACGCTTCCTGCTGCTTGTTGCGAACGGCCTGCGCCTCGCGCGCCTCTTTTTCCGCGCGCGCTTTCGCCGCGGCTTCTGCTCGCGCAATGCTGTTACGCAGTTTCGATTCGTTGGCGCGCATTTCGCTCAGCTGGCTCTGACCTTGCTGAATGGAAGACTCAAGGCCGGACAGGGTTTTCTTACGCTCGTTGCGCGCCTGCTCCAGCTTCGCCTGCTGGGCCTGCTGATCGTAGAGCAACGTCTGCTGCTGGGTCTGCTTCTCTTCCAGCTCGGCTTTTTGCGTGGTGACCTCTTCGCGCGTCTGCTTCAGCTGCGCGATCGTCTCCTGACGCGCCTGGTTCAGGTAGCCAAAGTAGGCCTGCAGACGCTGGCCGCGCTGGCTCTCTTCCCCACTGAGGATCAGCTGGAGGCCGGTGTGTTCACCCTGACGAAACGCGGCGTCAAGCTGTGCGGCAAGATTGCGCTCCTGGGCATCACGCTGGCGTTCCAGTTTGGCTATCGACGCGTTCATCTCATCGATCTGTTTGTTCAACTGGGCGAGGGTGTTTTGCGTTTCACGGAGTTTGCGTGCGGCGGCGGAGATCGCCTCTTCCTGCTGCTTAAGCTGGGCAAGAAGTGAGGAACGCTGTTGCTGTTGCTGGCGTACCGCACGCTCTTTGGCGGCGATATCGGCCTGAATGGATTTCAGCTGGTCGCGGTCATCCGCGTGGGCGGATGCGGCGCACAGCAATACGCCAGCGCTGAGTGCGCTGGCGTAAAACAGAGGTCTGACTGATAACCTAAGCGGCTTCACGACCCATGTGATTGAAAAAATCGCCTTTCCCCTCATGGGGAGCGATTATTCCACGATGAACAGCGGCTTACCAGTCATCTCTTCAGGGATCGGCATGCCCATCAGCGTCAACATGGTTGGCGCGATGTCGGAAAGCTTGCCGCCTTCCACTGCTTTCAGTGATTTATCACCCACATAAATCAGCGGAACAGGCAGGTTAGTGTGCGCGGTGTGTGCCTGGCCGGTCGCCGGGTCGCGCATTTGCTCTGCGTTACCGTGGTCAGCGGTGATCAGCAGCTGGCCGCCCACAGACTCAACGGCTTTTGCTACCTGCTCGACACAGTTGTCCAGCGCTTCAACTGCTTTAACCGCTGCTTCCATCACGCCGGTGTGGCCCACCATGTCACCATTCGGGTAGTTACAGATGATGGTGTCGTACTTACCGCTTTCGATGGCCGCAACCAGTTTTTCAGTCAGCTCGGCAGAGCTCATCTCTGGCTGCAGATCGTAGGTAGCGACTTTCGGCGAGTTGATCAGAATGCGGTCTTCACCTTTGAACGGCTCTTCTACGCCGCCGTTAAAGAAGAAGGTGACGTGCGCGTATTTTTCGGTTTCAGAGATACGCAGCTGCGTTTTGTCGTTCTTCGCCATCCACTCGCCGAAGGTGTTTGCCAGAGATGCTGGCGGATAAGCGCAAGGCGCTTTGATGTCTGCGGCGTATTCAGTCAGCTGGATGAAGTCCAGTTTCACCACTTTCTTGCGGGCGAAACCGTCGAAGTCGCTGTTCACGAATGCACGGGTGATTTCGCGCGCGCGGTCAGCACGGAAGTTCATGAAGATCAGCGCGTCGCCATCTTCCAAGGCGGCATCAGCCTGGCCTTCAGCACGAATGACGGATGCTTTCACGAATTCATCGTTTTCATCGCGTGCGTAAGCGGCTTCCAGTGCTTCAACGGCGGTCGCGAACTGGAATTCACCTTTTGCCTGGGTCATCAGGTCATAGGCCTGTTCAACGCGATCCCAGCGGTTGTCGCGGTCCATCGCGTAGTAACGACCAATGATGGACGCCACGCGGCCTTTGCCCAGCGCGGCGAATTTCTCTTCGAAGGCGTGCAGAGAGCCTTTTGCGCTGCGTGGCGGCGTATCGCGGCCGTCCAGGAAAGCGTGCAGATAGATTTTTTCCGCACCGCGCTCGGCGGCCAGTTCAACCATCGCCATGATGTGATCTTCGTGGCTGTGCACGCCGCCTGCAGAGAGCAGGCCCATAATGTGCACGGCTTTACCTGCGGCAACGGCTTTATCTACCGCACCTGCGAGCGTTGGGTTGGAGAAGAAGGTGCGTTCTTTGATTTCAACGTCCAGACGCGTCAGGTCCTGATACACGATACGACCCGCGCCCAGGTTAACGTGACCGACTTCGGAGTTGCCCATCTGGCGGTCCGGCAGGCCCACTTCCAGGCCAGACGCGTCAATCAGGGTATGAGGGCGTTTCGCCCAAAGTGCATCCATCACTGGCGTTTTGGCGTTGAAAATAGCGTTATCCTGGCTGTCTTCACGGTAGCCATAGCCATCCAGAATCACCAGTACCATAGGTTTTTTAGAAACCGACATTGCGACAACCTCATGCTCAAGAGACGAAAAATTTGCGTAATTTTACTACAGCTGAATCGATCAAATAGCCGCAGAAGATCAAAGAATGCGTAGGGGCAAGGCACTTCCCCGGACATTTTGAGGCTTTTTTTTCGTGGCATGCCGCAGAAAATCGATTAGCTTATTGTCGCTGGCTGTATTTGCCACAACGCACAGGTATACTCCTGTCCTGGTTTTTTTAATCACTTAGTCGGGAGTTGTTACCCCCCATGCAAGAAATTATGCAATTCGTTAGCCGCCACCCGGTTCTGAGCATCGCGTGGATTGGCCTGCTGGTCGCTGTGCTGTTCACCACCTTTAAGGGACTGACGTCTAAAATTAAGGTGATCACCCGCGGTGAAGCGACACGTCTGATCAACAAAGAAGACGCCGTCGTCGTCGACTTGCGTCAGCGCGACGATTTCCGCAAAGGTCACATTGCAGGCTCTATTAACCTGCTGCCTGCTGAAATCAAAGCGAACAACATTGGTGAGCTGGAAAAACATAAAGCCCAGCCGATCATCGTTGTTGACGGCACCGGCATGCAGGCGCAGGAATCTGCCAACGCACTGCATAAAGCAGGCTTCGAAAACGTAACGGTACTGAAAGAAGGTATTTCCGGCTGGAGCGGGGAAAATCTTCCTTTAGTTCGCGGTAAATAAGGAGTTCAGTGATGGCCAATATTGAGATCTACACCAAAGCAACTTGCCCGTTCTGCCACCGTGCGAAAGCACTGCTGAACAGCAAAGGCGTAACGTTCCAGGAACTGCCGATCGATGGTGACGCGATTAAACGCGAAGAGATGATCCAACGCAGTGGTCGCACGACGGTTCCGCAGATTTTCATTGATGCGCAGCACATTGGTGGCTGTGATGACTTGTATGCGCTCGACGCCCGTGGTGGACTCGATCCGCTGCTGAGCTAAGAGACTTTAGGACAATTAAAAAGGGTTTTTCCATGTCAGAACAAAACAACACTGAAATGACTTTCCAGATCCAGCGCATCTACACCAAAGATGTCTCTTTCGAAGCGCCAAATGCGCCACACGTTTTCCAGA
Source organism: Enterobacter sp. B79-1 (assembly GCF_057444735.1). Classification (NCBI taxonomy): domain Bacteria; kingdom Pseudomonadati; phylum Pseudomonadota; class Gammaproteobacteria; order Enterobacterales; family Enterobacteriaceae; genus Enterobacter; species Enterobacter sp. B79-1. Next base: position 89,128 of record NZ_JBYAZJ010000006.1, on the reverse strand, counting down.
AAGATTGGCAGCCAGAGGTTAAACTTGATCTTGATACCGCATCCACCCAACTGGCGGATGATGTGTATGAAGTTGTACTGCGTGTGACCGTAACCGCATCTCTGGGCGAAGAAACGGCGTTCCTGTGTGAAGTACAGCAGGGCGGCATCTTCTCCATTGGCGGTATCGAAGGCAACCAGATGGCACATTGCCTGGGTGCATACTGCCCGAACATCCTGTTCCCGTATGCTCGCGAATGCATCACCAGCCTGGTCTCTCGCGGTACATTCCCGCAACTGAACCTTGCGCCAGTTAACTTTGATGCGCTGTTCATGAACTATCTGCAGCAGCAGGCTGGCGAAGGTGCCGAACAACATCAGGATGCCTGATGAGCACTGTTAATGCGTCAATGATTGTGATCGGTGCCGGCTCTTACGGCACCGCTCTTGCCATCACGCTGGCAAGAAATGGTCACGACGTGGTCCTGTGGGGCCACGATCCCAAACATATTGCGACGTTGCAACGCGACCGCTGCAACGTGGCTTTTCTCCCGGACGTTCCGTTCCCTGACTCCCTGCACCTGGAAAGCGACCTCGCGACCGCGCTGGCGGCCAGCCGCAACATTCTGATTGTGGTGCCGAGCCATGTGTTTGGCGAAGTACTGCGTCAAATCAAGCCGCTGATGCGCCCGGATGCACGCATTGTCTGGGCGACAAAAGGGCTGGAAGCGGAAACCGGACGCCTGCTGCAGGACGTAGCCCGCGAAGCGCTGGGCGATGATATCCCGCTTGCGGTGATTTCCGGACCGACGTTTGCCAAAGAGCTTGCTGCTGGCCTGCCGACAGCGATTTCACTGGCATCCACTGACCAGGCCTTCTCTGACGATCTCCAGCAGCTGCTGCACTGCGGCAAGAGCTTCCGCGTCTACAGTAACCCCGATTTCATCGGTGTACAGCTGGGCGGTGCGGTGAAGAACGTGATTGCTATCGGTGCCGGGATGTCCGACGGTATCGGTTTTGGTGCGAACGCACGTACTGCGCTGATCACCCGAGGGCTGACGGAAATGTCTCGCCTGGGCGAAGCGCTGGGTGCCGATCCGGCCACCTTTATGGGCATGGCAGGCCTGGGTGACCTGGTGTTGACCTGTACCGATAACCAGTCTCGTAACCGCCGCTTCGGCATGATGCTCGGTCAGGGCAGCGATGTAAAAAGCGCGCAGGAGAAGATTGGTCAGGTGGTTGAAGGCTACCGCAATACCAAGGAAGTCCGCGAGTTGGCGCACCGTTTCGGTGTCGAAATGCCAATAACCGAGGAAATTTATCAGGTATTGTATTGCGGAAAAAATGCGCGCGAGGCAGCATTGACCTTATTAGGTCGTGCGCGCAAGGACGAGCGCAGCAGTAACTAGTCGGAACCGTTGTCACCTGAATGACCCAGCTAGCGCAGAACTGGCTGGTCATTAACTATCGTCTGGAGTAAGCAATGCCGTGTGAAGAACTGGATATCGTCTGGAACAATATAAAAGCCGAAGCCCGGGCTTTGGCCGACTGCGAGCCTATGCTGGCCAGTTTCTACCACGCGACGCTACTCAAGCACGAAGACCTCGGCAGCGCCCTGAGCTATATGCTCGCCAATAAACTGGCTTCCTCCATCATGCCTGCTATCGCTATTCGTGAAGTGGTGGAAGAGGCCTATGCCGCTGACCCGGAGATGATCGCCTCTGCCGCCTGTGATATCCAGGCCGTGCGCACGCGTGACCCGGCGGTCGATAAATACTCCACGCCGCTACTGTATCTGAAGGGCTTCCACGCGCTTCAGGCTTATCGCATCGGCCACTGGTTATGGAATGAAGGCCGCCGCGCGCTGGCTATCTTCCTGCAAAATCAGGTTTCTGTGACCTTCCAGGTGGACATTCACCCTGCGGCGAAAATTGGTCGTGGCATCATGCTCGACCACGCCACTGGCATCGTTGTCGGCGAAACGGCGGTGATTGAAGATGATGTCTCTATCCTGCAGTCGGTTACCCTGGGCGGTACCGGTAAAACCAGCGGCGATCGCCATCCGAAGATCCGTGAAGGGGTGATGATTGGCGCGGGAGCGAAGATCCTCGGTAATATCGAAGTGGGACGTGGGGCCAAAATAGGGGCGGGCTCAGTTGTGCTGCAGCCTGTACCGCCGCACACCACCGCTGCTGGCGTACCGGCGCGCATTGTCGGTAAACCGGATAGCGATAAACCGTCGATGGATATGGATCAGCACTTCAACGGTATTCATCATACGTTCGAGTATGGCGACGGCATTTAGCCTGTCGGCAGCCATTGACAAAAAAGCCCGGTGCATTGACTCACCGGGCTTTTTGTTAGTTGCGGTATAACACTTTGATAATGTGGTATCCGAACTGCGTGTGCAGGGGACCGGTTGGCTCCAGTACCGGGCAAGAGAAGACCACTTTATCGAATGCCGGAACCATCTGGCCCTGGCGGAATTCACCCAGGTCACCGCCGCGTTTACCTGACGGACAGATAGAGTGCTTCTTCGCCAGCTTGCCGAAGTCGGCGCCGTTTTTAATCTGTTCCAGAAGATCCTGTGCCAGTTTCTCTTCTTTAACAAGGATATGCAGTGCTGCTGCTGTTTTTGCCATGATCGTGCCTTGAGTCGACTAGTTTACGCTCGGTATACTACCACGCGTTTTTCCTCCTCTCCCGACTTTCATTGAGTGATCTTTTATGCGTTTAAACCCCGGACAACAACAAGCCGTCGAATTCGTCACCGGACCCTGCCTGGTGCTGGCGGGTGCGGGATCGGGCAAAACGCGAGTCATCACCAATAAAATTGCCCACCTGATCCGTGGATGCGGGTATCAGGCGCGGCACATCGCTGCCGTAACGTTTACCAACAAAGCCGCGCGCGAGATGAAAGAGCGCGTCGGGCAGACGCTGGGCCGTAAAGAGGCGCGCGGGCTGATGATCTCCACCTTCCACACGCTGGGGCTGGATATTATTAAACGCGAATACGCGGCGCTGGGGATGAAGTCCAACTTCTCGCTTTTCGATGATACTGACCAGGTGGCGCTGCTTAAGGAGCTGACGGAAGGGCTGATTGAAGATGACAAAGTCCTGCTGCAACAGCTGATCTCGACGATCTCCAACTGGAAAAACGATCTGATGACGCCAGCCCAGGCGGCAGCCAGCGCGAAAGGGGAACGGGATCGTATCTTCGCTCACTGCTATGGTCTGTACGACGCGCACATGAAAGCGTGTAACGTGCTGGATTTCGACGACCTGATCCTGCTGCCGACGTTGCTGTTGCAGCGTAATGAAGAGGTGCGCGAGCGCTGGCAGAACAAGATCCGCTACCTGCTGGTGGATGAATATCAGGACACCAACACCAGCCAGTACGAGCTGGTGAAATTGCTGGTAGGACAACGCGCGCGTTTCACCGTGGTAGGCGACGACGACCAGTCGATCTACTCCTGGCGCGGCGCGCGACCACAAAACCTGGTGCTGCTGAGCAAAGATTTCCCGGCGTTGCAGGTGATTAAGCTGGAGCAGAACTACCGTTCGTCCGGTCGCATCCTGAAAGCGGCGAATATCCTGATCGCCAATAACCCACACGTGTTTGAGAAGCGTCTGTTCTCCGAGCTGGGCTACGGTACAGAGCTGAAAGTGCTCAGCGCCAACAATGAAGAACACGAAGCTGAACGCGTCACCGGTGAGCTGATTGCCCATCACTTCGTGAATAAAACAGAGTACAAGGATTACGCGATCCTTTATCGCGGTAATCACCAGTCGCGCGTCTTTGAAAAGATGCTGATGCAGAACCGTATTCCTTACAAAATTTCGGGTGGAACCTCATTCTTCTCGCGCCCGGAAATCAAAGATCTGCTGGCCTATCTGCGCGTGCTGACTAACCCAGATGATGACAGTGCCTTCCTGCGCATTGTGAATACGCCGAAACGCGAGATCGGCCCGGCAACGCTGCAAAAGTTGGGCGAGTGGGCGATGACCCGCAATAAAAGCCTGTTTACCGCCAGCTTTGATATGGGGCTAAGCCAGACGCTGACGGGACGCGGATATGACAACTTAACCCGCTTCACCCACTGGCTTGGTGAAGTACAGCGGCTGGCAGAGCGTGAGCCTGTGGCTGCCGTGCGCGACCTGATCCACGGTATCGACTACGAATCCTGGCTGTACGAAACCTCTGCCAGCCCGAAAGCGGCCGAGATGCGGATGAAAAACGTCAACCAGCTCTTTAGCTGGATGACCGAAATGCTGGAAGGCTCGGACATTGACGAGCCGATGACGCTGACCCAGGTCGTCACCCGCTTTACGCTGCGCGATATGATGGAGCGCGGTGAGAGTGAGGAAGAGGCCGACCAGGTGCAGTTGATGACCCTGCATGCGTCCAAAGGTCTGGAATTCCCGTATGTCTATCTGGTCGGTATGGAAGAGGGCTTACTGCCGCACCAGAGCAGCATTGATGAAGATAACGTCGATGAAGAGCGTCGACTGGCCTACGTGGGGATCACCCGCGCGCAGAAAGAGCTGATTTTTACCCTGTGTAAAGAGCGCAGACAGTACGGTGAACTGGTGCGCCCTGAGCCGAGCCGTTTCCTGCTGGAGCTACCTCAGGACGATCTCATCTGGGAGCAGGAACGCAAAGTCATTACCGCGGAAGAGCGCATGCACAAGGGACAGGCTAACGTGGCGAATATTCGCGCCATGCTGGCAAAAGCCAAAGAGAAGGGATAATGATGAGTAGGCCGGGTAAGGCGAAGCCGCCACCCGGCATTGTTCAGCGACTTACTTTATCTCAAGCGCCCAGTGCACGTAGCTCTGCCACTGGCACTCTTGCTCGATCAGCTCTGCCCCAAGTGGATGATTATCCAGCCAATTTTCCGGTAGCGTCAGCGTGAGCTTTTCATCGTCTGCCGCCAGCGTAATTGCCGGGAGGAGATCGTCGCGGCGACGGCTGGCAAACAAAATCGCCAGACGAAGCAAACGGCACAGATGCTCGGCCACGCGCGGCGGCACCGCGTTTTGCTGGTGGAGTGAAGAGAGGTCCACGGCATTGGTCTGGTTTAGCAGCAGGGTAGCGAGCAATTTTTTCTGCGCAGGGGTATAGCCCGGCAAATCAAGATTACGCACCAGCCAGGCGGCATGCAGCGGCGCTTGCTTGTACTCAACGCTCAGGCCAATTTCATGCAGCGCACATGCACTTAGCAGCAAATCGCGACTTAATGGTTCAATATCCCAACGCTGTTTGACCTGGTCCGCAAAGAGCGACGCCAGCTGTCCCACCCGTTGTGCCTGCTCGGTATCCACAATGAAGCGACGCTGGACGTTACGCAGCGTACGGCTGCGGATGTCCAGATCAACCGACAGATGCAGCATTCCGTAGACCAGACCTTCGCGCAGCGCGCCGCCTGCAAGGGTCATGCACTGGATGTTCAGTTCGGTGAAAATGGCGATCAGAATGGCCAGACCGCTTGGAAAAACCAATGCACGCTCAAGCGTCAGGCCTTCAATTTCCAGCTCTTCCAGCCGACCACACTGAATAGCGCGTTGCTTCAGTTGCTGGAGTTTGGCAAGCGTGATCCGCTCGTCCATCCCCTGCGCCATCATGATTTCCTGCAACGCCTGTACGGTTCCGGACGCGCCAACACACACTTTCCAGCCGTGGTAGCGCAATTCGTCCATGACCGGACGCAGCACCTCGCGCGCGGCGTTTTCAGCCTCGTCGAAGTTCTCTTGTGCGAGATTGCGGTCGGTAAAGTAGCGCTCAAGCCAGGTCACGCAGCCCATCGACAGGCTGAACAGCGACGTCGCCTGGGCGCCCGTGCCGGTGACCAGTTCGGTGCTCGCTCCGCCAATATCCACCACCAGACGGCGATCGTCACCCCCGGTGGTGTGCGCCACGCCCTGATAGATCAGACGCGCTTCTTCTTCACCGCTGATGACCTGCACCGGGCAACCGAGAATTTCCTGCGCTTTGGCAATAAAATCCACGGCATTAACCGCCAGGCGAAGCGTCGCGGTAGCGACAACGCGGATTTGGGTATGGGGTATGTCCTGCAGGCGCTCAGCAAAGAGGCGCAGACACTGCCAGCCACGTTCCATGGCTTCGGGGGAGAGGTGATTGTCGCTGCTCAGGCCCGCCGCCAGGCGGACCTTGCGCTTAATGCGCGTCAGCGTCTGTATGCTTCCCGCCACCTCGCGCACAACCAGCATATGAAAACTATTCGAACCGAGATCAATTGCCGCATATAGCGAGGTGGAACTGAGCATAATTTCTTAACCTGAACGACGACGATTACGCGGTGCGCCACCAGAACGACGCGGACCATTGCCGGAACGTGGGCGAGTAAGACGCTTCGGCGGCGGCAGTTCGCTTAACAGCGCTTCCGGGTTGTATTTGCTCTGCGGAATAGAGTGACCGATGTAGGTCTCAATGGCTGGAAGATTCAGCGCATACTCTTCACACGCAAGGCTAATAGAGTGACCGCTTGCGCCCGCACGACCGGTACGACCGATACGGTGTACATAGTCTTCGCAGTCATCTGGCAGATCATAGTTAAAAACGTGCGTTACGGCTGGGATGTGCAGACCACGAGCGGCAACGTCGGTTGCGACCAGAATATCGAGATCGCCACGGGTAAATTCTTCAAGAATACGCAGGCGTTTTTTCTGTGCAACGTCGCCGGTCAGCAGACCAACACGGTGACCGTCTGCAGCCAGATGGCCCCAGATATCTTCACAGCGGTGTTTGGTGTTCGCAAAGATGATGGCGCGATCGGGCCATTCTTCTTCGATAAGCGTTTGTAGCAGACGCATTTTCTCTTCATTCGAAGGATAGAAGAGCTCTTCTTTAATGCGGTGACCTGTTTTCTGCTCTGGCTCCACTTCCACATACTCGGCGTTGTTCATTTGTTCGAACGCCAGTTCGCGAACGCGGTAAGAAAGGGTTGCAGAGAACAGCATGTTCAGACGCTGATTCGCAGCTGGCATGCGGCGGAACAGCCAGCGGATGTCTTTAATGAAGCCCAGATCGTACATACGGTCGGCTTCATCCAGCACGACAACCTGGATGGCACCGAGGTTGATATGGTTCTGTTTGGCGTAGTCGATAAGACGGCCAGTGGTACCGATCAGGATATCCACACCGCTTTCCAGCACCTTCAGCTGCTTATCGTAGCCGTCGCCGCCATAGGCCAGGCCAAGCTTAAGGCCAGTAGCCTGCGCCAGAGGTTCAGCGTCTGCGTGGATCTGTACCGCCAGTTCTCGCGTCGGGGCCATAATAAGCGCGCGCGGCTGGTTAACTTTGCGGTCTGCAATCGCTGGATGAGACAGTAAATAATGAAACGTTGACGTTAAGAACGCCATCGTTTTGCCAGTACCGGTTTGCGCCTGCCCTGCAACATCGCGACCGGCCAGCGTAAGCGGCAGGGCGAGAGCCTGAATGGGCGTGCAGTTATGAAACCCTTTATTTTCAAGGGCTTCGATCACTTTTGGGTGCAGGGCGAAGTCGGAAAACTTCTGTTCTGTTAAATGTGTTTTGCTCATAGTGTGGTAGAATATCAGCTTACTATTGCTTTACGAAAGCGTATCCGGTGAAATAAAGTCAACCTTTAGTTGGTTAATGCGACATCAACACGTCGTTGGTGGAGACAAAACCAACGTACCAGGCTTATTCCTGTGGAGTTATATATGAGCGATAAAATTATTCACCTGACTGACGACAGTTTTGACACGGACGTGCTTAAGGCTGACGGGCTAACCCTCGTCGATTTCTGGGCTGAATGGTGTGGTCCTTGCAAAATGATCGCCCCGATTCTGGATGAAATCGCTGACGAATATCAGGGCAAACTGACCGTTGCCAAGCTGAACATCGACCAGAACCCGGGCACCGCGCCAAAATACGGTATCCGTGGCATCCCGACCCTGCTGCTGTTCAAAAACGGTGAAGTGGCAGCGACCAAAGTGGGCGCACTGTCCAAAGGTCAACTGAAAGAGTTCCTCGACGCTAATCTGGCGTAAGGTTTCTCGGCTGAGCGTCCTGAGCGCCTAAATTGTGTGGATCTCTGGACGCCCGGCTTTAGTCGTGCTAAGTTAGCTATGACTTCGTTTTAAACATATCTTGTTGTTTGAATCTTGTTTTACCCGATACTTCCCGTTGTTAACATGAACAGTGCGTGAAGTTGCTAGATTCCGGGCTTGTCACTCAATCCGTCTTGTCGTTTCAGTTCTGCGTTCTTTCCCTGTGACCAGACAGCGAACAGACATGAGTTGATGGCCGCTAAACAGGCATGGATGACCCTGCCATACCATTCACAACATTAAGTTCGAGAATCACCCCGAGTTTAAGAACCCACACCATTATGAATCTTACCGAATTAAAGAATACGCCGGTTTCTGAGCTGATCACTCTCGGCGAAAATATGGGGCTGGAAAACCAGGCTCGTATGCGCAAGCAGGACATCATTTTCGCCATCCTGAAGCAGCACGCTAAGAGTGGCGAAGATATCTTTGGCGACGGTGTGCTGGAAATATTGCAAGACGGATTTGGTTTCCTCCGCTCTGCAGACAGCTCCTACCTCGCCGGCCCTGACGACATCTACGTATCCCCTAGCCAAATCCGCCGTTTCAACCTCCGCACTGGTGACACCATTTCAGGTAAGATTCGTCCTCCAAAAGAGGGTGAACGCTACTTTGCGTTGTTGAAAGTTAACGAAGTTAACTACGACAAACCGGAAAACTCGCGCAATAAGATCCTCTTTGAGAACTTAACGCCGCTGCACGCGAACTCTCGCCTGCGCATGGAGCGTGGTAACGGTTCTACCGAAGACTTAACCGCTCGCGTTCTGGATCTGGCATCACCTATTGGTCGTGGTCAGCGTGGCCTGATTGTGGCACCGCCAAAAGCGGGTAAAACCATGCTGCTGCAGAACATCGCGCAGAGCATTGCCTACAACCACCCAGACTGCGTGCTGATGGTACTGTTGATTGACGAACGTCCGGAAGAAGTAACCGAGATGCAGCGTCTGGTTAAAGGTGAAGTGGTTGCTTCTACCTTCGACGAGCCAGCATCTCGCCACGTTCAGGTTGCGGAAATGGTCATCGAGAAGGCGAAACGCCTGGTTGAGCACAAGAAAGACGTGATCATCCTGCTCGACTCCATCACCCGTCTGGCGCGTGCGTACAACACCGTGGTGCCAGCTTCCGGTAAAGTATTGACCGGTGGTGTGGATGCCAACGCCCTGCATCGCCCGAAGCGCTTCTTCGGTGCGGCACGTAACGTGGAAGAGGGCGGCAGCCTGACCATCATTGCGACCGCGTTGATTGATACCGGCTCCAAAATGGACGAAGTTATCTACGAAGAGTTTAAAGGTACAGGCAACATGGAACTGCACCTCTCTCGTAAGATCGCTGAAAAACGCGTCTTCCCGGCTATCGACTACAACCGTTCCGGTACCCGTAAGGAAGAGCTGCTCACCACTCAGGAAGAGCTGCAGAAAATGTGGATCCTGCGCAAAATCATCCATCCAATGGGTGAAATCGACGCAATGGAGTTCCTCATCAACAAACTGGCGATGACCAAAACCAACGACGATTTCTTCGACATGATGAAACGCTCGTAACGTAAATTATCCCAGTGAACGCCACGTTTTTACGTGGCGTTTTTCTTTTACGGACTATACGCTATTATCACAGACTCCCAATTTTGACCGGTCAGTGCGACAATAAGATAATTCGCACAGTAAAAATATTAATAGCTTGAATAATAAACAAATGGGTCGCAAGAGGTTTGCTTTATGCCTTCTGGCTTGATGCCATCATAGTTATACTTCTTTGACTGACATTTGTTGAGAACATCCATTGTGAACCTATTCGATACGTTTGCTGAACTAACCAGTATTTTTTTATTTACTACTTGCTTTCTGTTTTTTGCGCGCAAGATAGCAAAATATCTGGGATTAGTGGATAAACCCAACTTCCGTAAACGCCATCAGGGTATGATCCCATTGGTGGGTGGCATCTCCGTATTTGCAGGTATCTGCTTCACTTTCGCTATCGCTGATTACTATATTCCTCATGCCCGGTTGTACCTGACATGTGCGGCGGTTCTGGTTGTTGTTGGTGCACTGGACGATCGCTACGATATCAGTGTAAAAATTCGCGCCTTTGTACAGGCTGCTGTTGGTATTGCCATGATGGTTGCGGCAAAACTTCACTTGAGCAGTCTTGGCTATATTTTTGGGGCCTGGGAGATGGTGCTCGGCCCATTTGGTTACTTCCTCACACTCTTTGCCGTATGGGTCGCAATCAATGCCTTCAATATGGTCGATGGGATCGATGGTTTACTGGGGGGATTGTCATGTGTTTCATTTGCTGCTATTGGCATCATCCTGTGGTTTGATGGTCAATACAGCCTGGCAATGTGGTGCTTCGCCATGATTGCGGCCATTCTACCTTACATCCTCTTGAATCTTGGCGCTCTGGGTCGTCGCTATAAAGTTTTTATGGGCGATGCGGGTAGCACATTGATCGGTTTTACTATTATTTGGATTTTGCTGGAAACCACGCAGGGTAAAACACACCCTATAAGCCCGGTTACTGCACTATGGATTATCGCCATCCCGCTGATGGACATGGTGGCGATTATGTATCGTCGTCTGCGTAAAGGAATGAGTCCTTTTACAGCCGACCGTCAACATATTCATCATCTTATCATGCGGGCGGGATTCACTTCCCGTCAGGCTTTTATGCTGATTACATTGGCTGCCGCTATCCTTGCGGGGATAGGAGTTGTAGCGGAATATGCCCACTTTATTCCTGAATGGGTAATGTTGGTACTGTTTTTGCTTGCGTTTTTATTGTATGGCTACTGCATTAAACGGGCCTGGAAGGTAGCTCGTTTCATTAAGCGTATCAAACGCAAGATGCGTCGAAATAGTGATAATAATCCAACCTTAACGAAATAAAATGGGATGATGATGACTCAACCGTTGGCGGGAGAAAAATCAGAAATGAATGAGAATGCGTTGGATATTCGTGGTCTGTTTCGTGTTTTATGGGCAGGGAAACTATGGATTGCTGGCGTTGCGATAGGTTTTGCGCTCATTGCGCTGGCCTACACATTCTTTGCAAAACAAGAGTGGAGCACCACGGCGATTACCGACAAACCAACGGTTAACATGCTTGGCGGCTTCTATTCCCAGCAGCAATTCCTGCGTAACCTGGATATCAAGGCGAATCTCGCTACGCCGGATCAGGTTTCCGTTATGGATGAGGCCTACAAAGAGTTCGTGATGCAGCTCGCCTCATGGGATACGCGTCGCGATTTCTGGTCGCAGACCGATTACTTCAAGCAGCGTCGGGTGGATAACACCAAAGCGGATGCCGCGCTGCTGGATGATCTGATTAACAATATCCAGTTTATGCCGGGCGATGCCCTGCGCAATGTCAGCGACAGCGTGAAGCTGATTGCCGAAACGGCACCGGATGCCAATAATCTGCTGCGTCAGTACGTCGCGTTTGCCAGCCAGCGTGCGGCGATCCATCTTAATGACGAGCTGAAAGGCGCCTGGGCTGCGCGAACGATTCAGATGAAAGCGCAGGTAAAACGCCAGGAAGAGGTGGCAAAAGCCATTTTCGACCGCCGCGTGCATAATATTCAGCAGGCGCTAAAAATTGCGGAGCAGCACAATATCTCCCGCAGCGAAACGGATGTCCCTGCTGATGAACTACCTGACTCTGAAATGTTCCTGCTAGGTCGTCCAATGCTCCAGGCTCGACTGGAAAATCTCCAGGCCGTTGGCCCTGATTTTGACCTCGATTACGACCAAAACCGCGCCATGCTTAACACCCTGAACGTTGGCCCAACGCTGGAACCGCGTTTTCAGACGTATCGTTATTTGAGAACGCCTGAAGAACCTGTAAAACGCGATAGCCCACGGCGTGCATTCCTGATGATCATGTGGGGGATTGTGGGCGCACTGACTGGCGCGGGCGTAGCGCTAATGCGTCGTCGCACAAATTAAGAACGCCATCTACGATGAAGGCTACGGCCTTCATCGCCTAATCGAAGAGAATCGATGTGAAAGTACTAACCGTATTTGGCACCAGGCCGGAGGCCATCAAGATGGCGCCTCTGGTTCATGCGCTGGCCAGAGATCCTGATATTGACGCGAAAGTCTGCGTGACTGCCCAGCACCGTGAGATGCTCGATCAGGTCTTAACTCTCTTTTCTATCGTCCCGGATTACGATCTCAACATTATGAAGCCGGGACAGGGGTTAACGGAGATTACCTGCCGTATTTTGCAAGAGTTAAAGCCTATTCTGGAATCCTTCAAACCTGATGTGGTGTTGGTGCATGGTGACACCACAACCACCGTGGCGACCAGCCTTGCCGCGTTCTATCAGCGTATTCCCGTTGGGCATATTGAAGCAGGCCTGCGTACAGGCAACCTTTACTCGCCCTGGCCGGAAGAGGCCAACCGCACGCTGACCGGACATCTGGCGATGTACCATTTTGCGCCAACCGAAAACGCGCGTCAGAACCTGCTGCGGGAAAATATTGCCGACAATAAGATCTTTGTCACCGGGAATACGGTTATCGATGCGCTGATCTGGGTACGTGACCGCGTGCTGGCAAACACCGATCTGCAGGCAGAACTCGCTGCGCGCTATCCTTTCCTGCATAACGGCAAGAAAACGATCCTGGTGACGGGCCACCGTCGCGAAAGTTTCGGTCGCGGCTTTGAGCAAATCTGCCACGCGCTGGCTGAGATTGCCGCGCAGAATGAAGATGTGCAGATTGTCTATCCGGTACACCTCAATCCTAACGTCAGCGAGCCGGTGAACCGTATTCTGGGTCATGTGGATAATGTCCTTCTGATCGAACCGCAGGACTACATGCCATTCGTCTGGCTGATGAATCACGCCTGGCTGATCCTCACCGATTCCGGCGGGATTCAGGAAGAAGCGCCGTCTCTCGGCAAACCGGTGCTGGTCATGCGTGAAACCACCGAGCGCCCGGAAGCGGTAAAAGCGGGCACGGTACGTCTGGTGGGCACGGATATGCGCCGCATCGTCGACGAGGTGACGCGCCTGCTGCACGATGAAGAAGAGTATCAGGCGATGAGCCGCGCCCATAACCCGTATGGTGATGGGCAGTCTTGTGGTCGTATTTTGCATGCACTTAAACACAATCGGGTAACGCTATGAGTTTTACTACCATCTCTGTCGTGGGTCTTGGCTACATTGGACTGCCTACTGCGGCGGCCTTTGCCTCTCGTCAAAAGCAGGTTGTAGGCGTCGACATCAATGCGCGCGCGGTGGACACCATTAACCGTGGTGAAATTCATATTGTGGAGCCCGATCTCGACCTCGTGGTGAAAAAGGCCGTCGACGGGGGATTCCTGCGCGCCAGCACCACGCCGGTCGACGCCGATGCCTTTCTGATTGCGGTTCCGACGCCATTTAAAGGCGATCATGAGCCCGACATGGTTTACGTTGAGGCGGCAGCAAAATCTATCGCGCCTGTGTTGAAAAAAGGGGCGCTGGTGATCCTCGAGTCCACGTCGCCGGTGGGCGCTACCGAGCAGATGGCCCAGTGGCTGGCAGAAGCCCGTCCAGATTTAACCTTCCCACAGCAGGCGGGTGAGCAGGCCGAAATTAATATCGCCTACTGTCCGGAGCGTGTGCTGCCGGGTCAGGTCATGGTCGAGCTGATTAAAAACGACCGCGTGATTGGCGGCATGACGCCGGTATGTTCCGCGCGCGCCAGCGAGTTGTATAAGATTTTCCTTGAAGGCGAATGCGTGGTGACCAACTCCCGCACCGCCGAGATGTGCAAACTGACCGAAAACAGCTTCCGCGACGTTAACATCGCTTTTGCGAATGAACTGTCACTGATTTGTGCCGATCAGGGGATTAACGTCTGGGAGCTGATTAGCCTTGCGAACCGCCATCCACGCGTCAACATTCTCCAGCCGGGTCCGGGCGTGGGCGGTCACTGCATCGCCGTCGATCCCTGGTTTATCGTGGCGCAAAACCCCGATCAGGCGCGCCTGATCCGCACCGCGCGAGAAGTCAACGACAGCAAACCTCACTGGGTACTCAATCAGGTAAAAGCGACGGTGGCGGATTGTCTGGCTGAAAGCGGCAAGCGCGCCAGCGAGCTGAAAATTGCCTGCTTTGGCCTGGCCTTTAAACCGAACATTGACGATCTGCGCGAAAGCCCGGCGATGGAAATTGCTGAGATGATAGCAGGCTGGCACAGCGGTGAGACGCTTGTGGTTGAGCCGAATATCCATGAGCTGCCAGCGAAGCTGGCGGGCCATTGTACGCTGACCGCGCTAAACGATGCGTTGGCGACGGCGGATGTGCTGGTGCTGCTGGTGGATCACAACGCGTTCAAAGCGATCCCCGGTAAGACCGTGTCCCAGAAGTACGTGGTTGATACCAAAGGCGTGTGGCGTTGAGTCAACTCAACGGCGTGCTGGAATCCCTTGAGTGGGAAAGCACTTTTTTTGCCCGACCTTCGGCGATTGTTCGTCTGCGTGACGATGCGCCTGCATTGCAGGCGTCCGACTTCGCGGTCTGGCCGCGCGTGCAGGCGAAGATCCCGGCGGGCCGTGCCGATCTGCTGGATGCGCTGCAGCAACATGGTTTTCAGCTGGTCGAAGGCGAGATTGATCTCTCCATAACGGTTTCCCGCCACCCGTCGGCAGGGGCAGAAATTGCAGCAGAGCAGGACATTCCCGCGCTGCGCCAGATGGCGACGCAGGCCTTTGCCCAAAGCCGCTTTCGTGCTCCCTGGTATAAGCCTGAAGACAGCGGCCGTTTTTATGCTCAGTGGATTGAAAATGCGGTAAAAGGCACGTTCGACCACGTGTGTCTGGTTTTCCGCGCGGTGGATGGACAGATTCAGGGCTTTGTTTCCCTGCGTAAGGTGAATGAGCAGGACGCGCGTATCGGCTTACTCGCCGGACGCGGCATGGGGAAGAAACTCATGCAGGCCGCGCTGCACTGGGCTGAGCAGGAACAGTTATCGACGCTGCGGGTGGCGACCCAGATGGGCAACACCGCCGCGCTTAAACGTTATATTGCGAGTGGGGCCAACGTCGACGCCACCGCTTACTGGTTATACAGGTGACATGATGATTCCATTTAACGCACCACCCGTCGTGGGAACGGAACTCGACTATATGCAGTCTGCCATGGGCAGCGGCAAACTTTGCGGCGACGGCGGTTTCACCCGTCGCTGCCAGCAGTGGATGGAGCAGCGTTTTCACAGCGCCAAAGTGCTGCTGACGCCATCCTGTACGGCCTCCCTGGAGATGGCCGCACTGCTGCTGGACATCCAGCCCGGCGATGAAGTGATCATGCCGAGTTATACCTTTGTCTCTACGGCGAACGCGTTTGTCCTGCGCGGGGCAAAAATTGTCTTTGTGGATATCTGTCCGGATACCATGAACATCGACGAAACGCTGATTGAAGCGGCGATTACCGACAAAACGCGCGCGATTGTCCCGGTTCATTATGCGGGCGTGGCGTGCGAAATGGACACGATTATGGCGATCGCCAAAAAGCACAACCTGTTCGTGGTGGAAGACGCCGCGCAGGGCGTGATGTCCACCTACAAAGGGCGCGCGCTGGGCACGATCGGCCACATCGGCTGCTTTAGCTTCCACGAAACCAAAAACTACACCGCAGGCGGTGAGGGTGGGGCGACGCTGATTAACGACCGTGCGCTGGTGGAGCGTGCCGAGGTGATCCGCGAAAAAGGCACCAACCGCAGCCAGTTCTTCCGTGGTCAGGTTGACAAGTACACCTGGCGCGATATCGGCTCAAGCTACCTGATGGCCGATCTGCAGGCCGCATATCTTTGGGCGCAGCTGGAGGCGGCGGAGCGTATTAATCTGCAGCGCCTGTCCCTGTGGCAAACCTACTACGACGCGCTGGAGCCGCTGGCGAAAGCCGGGCGTATTGAACTGCCGACGATCCCGGCAGACTGCGTCCACAACGCCCATATGTTTTACATCAAGCTGCGCGATAACGACGATCGCAGCAGCCTGATTGCCTGGCTGAAAGAGGCTGAAATTCTGGCGGTATTCCACTACATCCCGCTGCACTCCAGCCCGGCTGGAGAAGCGTTTGGCGTATTCGCGGGCGAAGACCGTTACACCACCAAAGAGAGCGAGCGTTTGCTCCGCCTGCCTCTGTTCTACAACCTCGCACCCGTTAATCAACGCACGGTGATCAATACCCTTCTGAGTTATTTCGGCTGATATGTCTCTGGCAAAAGCATCGGTGTGGACGGCTGCGTCCACGCTTGTAAAAATTGGTGCCGGATTGCTGGTCGTCAAGTTGCTGGCTGTCTCATTCGGCCCGTCGGGCGTCGGGCTGGCGGGCAATTTCCGCCAGCTGGTCACGGTTCTCGGCGTGTTGGCCGGGGCGGGAATATTTAACGGCGTCACCAAATACGTGGCTCAGCATCATGATGATGCCGAAAAACTGCGCACGGTTGTGGGAACATCCTCGGCCATGGTCCTGGGATTTTCCACGCTGCTGGCCGTTGTGTTTTTACTGGCGGCGGCACCGATTAGCCAGGGGCTGTTTGGACACACGCAGTATCAGGGGCTGGTTCGCCTGGTCGCGCTGGTTCAGATGGGGATTGCCTGGGCCAACCTGCTGCTGGCACTGATGAAGGGCTTCCGTGATGCGGCGGGCAATGCGCTGGCGCTGATCCTGGGAAGCGTCATCGGCGTGATTGCCTATTATTTCTGCTATCGTCTGGGTGGCTATGAGGGCGCACTGCTGGGGCTGGCGCTCGTGCCTGCTCTGGTTGTCGTTCCGGCAGCGTTTATGCTGATGCGCAGAGGGGTCATCCCGCTACGTTACCTGAAACCGCAGTGGGACACGATGCTGGCGGGGCAGTTAGGTAAATTTACCCTGATGGCGCTCATCACTTCGGTGACGCTTCCGGTGGCCTACGTCATGATGCGAAACCTGCTGGCTGCGCATTACAGTTGGGATGAAGTCGGGATTTGGCAGGGCGTGAGCAGCATTTCCGATGCCTACCTCCAATTTATAACGGCTTCCTTTAGCGTCTATTTGCTGCCAACCTTATCCCGGCTGACCGTAAAAAAGGATATTACCCGCGAGATTTTCCGCTCACTGCGTTTTGTGCTTCCTGCCGTGGCGGCCGCCAGCTTTACCGTCTGGTTATTACGTGATGTCGCCATCTGGCTGCTCTTCTCGGCAAAGTTTATCGCCATGCGCGATCTGTTTGCCTGGCAGCTGGTAGGCGATGTGTTGAAAGTCGGCGCTTACGTTTTCGGCTATCTGGTGATTGCGAAAGCCTCGCTGCGGTTGTATATCCTGGCGGAGATTAGTCAGTTTGCGCTGCTGACGGCGTTCTCTCACTGGCTGATCCCTTCGCACGGCGCGCTGGGGGCTGCTCAGGCCTATATGGCAACTTATATCGTTTATTTCGCTGCCTGTTGCGGCGTATTTTTACTTTGGCGTAAACGCGCATGACTGCACTGATTCACATCCTGGGATCGGACATCCCACACCATAACCAGACCGTACTGCGGTTCTTCAACGATGAGCTGGCGTCGGGCAATCCTGATGCGTGCGAGTTTATGGTTGCAGGTCAGGACAATGGCCTGGGCGCGGCGTGTCCGGCGCTTAACATCACCTTCTGGCCAGATAAAGCTGCGCTGGCGAAAGCGGTCATCGCGAAGGCAAAAGCCGATCGTGAACAACGCTTCTTCTTCCATGGGCAGTTCAATACGGGCCTGTGGATGGCTCTGCTGAGCGGCGGGATAAAGCCTTCCCAGTGTAGCTGGCATATCTGGGGCGCCGATCTCTATGAAGTGTCGCGCGGCTGGAAGTTTCGCCTGTTCTATCCTCTGCGCCGTATGGCTCAGGGGCGCGTGGGCTGCGTGTTCGCGACCCGTGGCGATCTTAACTACTTTGCTGAACGGCATCCGAACGTGCGCGGTGAGCTGCTCTATTTCCCGACTCGCATGAACCCGGCGCTGAACAATATGGCGAACGATACGCTGCGCGAGGGCAAACTGACGATTCTGGTGGGGAACTCCGGGGATCGCAGTAACGAACATGTTGCGGCGCTCCGGGCGGTGCATCAGCAGTTTGGCGATACGGTGAACGTGGTAGTGCCAATGGGCTACCCGGCGAATAACGACGCCTACATCGCTGAGGTCCGTCAGCAGGCGCTGGCGTTATTCAGCGCTGAGCATGTGAATATTCTGCAGGATAAGCTGGAATTTGATGACTATCTCGCGCTCCTGAGACAGTGCGACCTGGGTTATTTTATCTTTGCCCGTCAGCAGGGGATTGGTACCTTATGTCTGCTTATCCAGGCAGGCGTTCCATGCGTGCTGAACCGCGAAAACCCGTTCTGGCAGGATATGACCGAGCAGCATATTCCGGTATTGTTTACCTCGGACACGCTGAACATCGATATCGTGCGGGAAGCGCAGCGCCAGCTGGCGCTGGTGGATAAAAATAGCATCGACTTCTTTAGCCCGAACTACCTCACGCCGTGGCACCGCGCGCTGCGTATCGCTGCAGGAGACAACGCATGAGCCAGTTGCAATTTAGCGGCTTGTTGGTGGTTTGGCTGCTGAGCACGCTGTTTATCGCCACGCTCACCTGGTTTGAGTTTCGTCGCGTGCGCTTTAACTTCAATGTCTTCTTCTCGCTGCTGTTTTTGCTGACCTTTTACTTCGGCTTCCCGCTGACCAGTATTCTGGTTTTCCGTTTTGATGTGGCCGTTGCCCCGCCGGAAATTTTGCTGCAGGCGCTGCTCTCCGCAACCTGCTTCTACGCCGTCTACTACGTCACCTATAAAACGCGCCTGCGCTCAGCGACAGCGTCCGCACCGCGGCGACCGATTTTCACCATGAACCGGGTGGAGACGCACCTTACGTGGGTGATGCTGATGACTATCGCGCTGGTCAGCGTCGGCATCTTCTTCATGCATAACGGCTTCCTGCTGTTTAAGCTCCAGTCCTACAGCCAGATTTTCTCTGCTGAAGTGTCAGGCGTGGCGCTCAAACGGTTCTTCTACTTTTTCATTCCGGCGATGCTGGTGGTCTTTTTCCTGCGCCAGGACAGCAAGGCGTGGCTGTTCTTCCTCGTGAGTACCGTCGCCTTCGGCATCCTGACCTACATGATTGTGGGTGGGACGCGCGCTAACATTATTATCGCCTTCGCCATCTTCCTGTTTATCGGCATCATTCGCGGGTGGATCTCCCTGTGGATGCTGGCGGCGGCAGGCGTATTTGGCATTGTGGGAATGTTCTGGCTGGCGCTGAAGCGCTATGGGTTAAACGTTGCCGGTGACGAAGCGTTTTACACCTTCCTCTACCTCACGCGCGACACCTTCTCGCCGTGGGAAAACCTGGCGTTGCTGCTGCAAAACTACGACAAGATCGACTTCCAGGGATTAGCGCCGATTGCCCGCGACTTCTACGTCTTTATTCCGACCTGGCTGTGGCCGGACCGTCCGGGCGTGGTGCTCAATACGGCGAACTACTTTACCTGGGAAGTGCTGAACAACCATTCTGGCCTGGCAATCTCGCCAACGCTGATTGGCTCGCTGGTCGTGATGGGCGGCGCGTGGTTTATCCTGCCTGGCGCGATTGCGGTTGGGCTGATCATTAAATGGTTCGACTGGCTTTACACGCTCGGTAACGAAGAGACCAACCGCTACAAGGCGGCTATTTTGCACAGTTTCTGCTTTGGTGCCATTTTCAATATGATTGTTCTGGCACGCGAGGGGCTGGATTCGTTCGTCTCGCGCGTGGTGTTCTTCATGGTCGTTTTCGGTGTGTGTCTGGTGCTGGCAAAACTGTTGTACTGGCTGTTTGACAGCGCAGGGCTTGTCCACCGACGCGAGCATCAAGGCAGCACAACGCTGTCGCAAGTCTGAGTAGGGATTGTAATGACTGACACAACTTCTGCGCCGCGCTATGCGCTGCGCGGTCTACAGCTTATAGGCTGGCGTGATATGCAACACGCGCTGGATTTTCTGTTCTCGGACGGGCAGATGAAATCGGGCACGCTGGTGGCCATTAATGCGGAAAAAATGCTCGCGGTTGAAGATAACGCGGAAGTGAAAGACCTGATTACCGCCGCCGAATTCAAGTACGCAGACGGCATCAGCGTCGTGCGCTCTATCCGCAAAAAGTATCCTGGCGCTAATGTTTCACGCGTGGCGGGGGCTGACCTCTGGGAGCAGCTCATGGCGCGCGCGGGAGCGGAAGGCACGCCGGTCTTCCTGATCGGCGGTAAGCCGGAGGTGCTGGCCCAGACGGAGCAGAAGCTGCGTAGCCAGTGGAATGTTAACATTGTGGGAAGCCAGGACGGCTATTTTAAACCTGAAAGTCGGCAGGCGTTGTTTGAACGCGTGCGCGACAGCGGGGCGAAAATTGTCACCGTGGCGATGGGCTCGCCGCGTCAGGAGATCCTGATGCGCGATTGCCGTCTGGTCTGCCCGGATGCCCTGTACATGGGCGTGGGTGGCACCTACGACGTCTTTACCGGCCACGTTAAGCGCGCGCCGAAAGTCTGGCAAAACCTCGGCCTGGAGTGGCTGTATCGTCTGTTATCACAACCGACGCGTATCAAACGGCAGATCCGTCTGCTGCGCTATCTCGCCTGGCACTACACCGGTAAAATGTAATCAAAATGTAGCGCGATATGCTGTTCGCGCTGCAACTCCCCTGCAAAACTGCTGCTAATCTGTGCAATGCATTCATTTTTTTAATGCATCGTTTGCCATTTAGCAGAATTTAAGAAACCATTCGCACCGTATTTTAGTTCCCCTAAAAAACAATAACCGGCTTAAGCCGGTAACCAGCAGACACAACCGAGGATTTATGGCAGAGAAAAAACCGGAGCTACAGCGTGGGCTGGAAGCTCGACACATTGAATTGATAGCGCTGGGCGGCACTATCGGCGTTGGCCTGTTTATGGGCTCCGCAAGTACGCTCAAATGGGCGGGTCCTTCCGTATTACTGGCGTACATCATCGCCGGGCTGTTCGTTTTCTTCATCATGCGTTCAATGGGCGAAATGCTCTTCCTGGAGCCTGTCACCGGCTCTTTCGCCGTTTACGCGCACCGCTATATGAGCCCGTTCTTTGGCTACCTTACGGCCTGGTCGTACTGGTTTATGTGGATGGCCGTGGGCATCTCGGAAATCACGGCGATAGGGGTCTACGTACAGTTCTGGTTCCCGGACATGGTCCAGTGGATACCTGCGCTCATTGCTGTGGGGCTGGTGGCGCTGGCTAACCTGGCTGCCGTGCGACTCTACGGTGAGATCGAGTTCTGGTTTGCGATGATCAAAGTCACCACCATTATCGTGATGATTGTCGTGGGTCTCGGGGTTATTTTCTTTGGCTTCGGCAACGGCGGGCACGCGATTGGCTTCGGCAACCTGACCGAGAACGGTGGCTTCTTCGCGGGCGGCTGGAAGGGCTTCCTGACGGCGCTCTGCATCGTTGTCGCCTCCTATCAGGGCGTGGAGCTGATCGGTATTACTGCCGGTGAAGCGAAAAACCCGCAGGTCACGCTGCGTAGCGCGGTGGGCAAAGTACTGTGGCGTATCCTGATTTTCTATGTGGGCGCAATTTTCGTTATCGTGACCATCTTCCCGTGGAATGAAATCGGCACCACCGGCAGCCCGTTTGTCTTAACCTTCGCGAAGATTGGTATTACGGCAGCAGCAGGGATTATTAACTTCGTGGTGCTGACGGCTGCGCTCTCTGGCTGTAACAGCGGGATGTACAGCTGTGGCCGCATGCTCTACGCGCTTTCTAAAAACAACCAACTGCCTGCGACGATGGGGAAAGTGTCCCGTGCGGGCGTGCCGGTTATGGGCGTGGCAGTATCGATCGTGATTCTGCTGATTGGTTCATGTCTGAATTACATCATCCCGAATCCGCAACGCGTGTTCGTTTACGTTTATAGCGCCAGCGTGCTGCCGGGCATGGTGCCGTGGTTTGTGATCCTGATTAGCCAGCTGCGTTTCCGTCATGCGCATAAAAAAGCGATCGCCAGCCATCCGTTCCGCTCCATTTTGTTCCCGTACGCGAACTATTTGACGATGGCGTTCCTGATTTGCGTATTAATTGGGATGTACTTTAATGAAGATACCCGCATGTCGCTGTTTGTCGGGATGATCTTCCTGGCTGCCGTCACAGCGGCATATAAGCTTTTTGGCCTGGGTCGCCGCGCCACCACGCATAAAGTGGAGGAATAAGCGGCAAAATGTGCAAACCATAACCAAACGCGCATTTTTTTCAAAAAAGCACTAGACAGCGGGGACGGAGGTACGTAATATCCAGCCCCGCAACGGCGCTAAGCGCCCGTAGCTCAGCTGGATAGAGCGCTGCCCTCCGGAGGCAGAGGTCTCAGGTTCGAATCCTGTCGGGCGCACCATTAACCCGGTGCTAGAGCTGCGGTGGTCTGAGAAGTAGTCAGTACCGCGTGAAAGAATACAGTGGTGGCTATAGCTCAGTTGGTAGAGCCCTGGATTGTGATTCCAGTTGTCGTGGGTTCGAATCCCATTAGCCACCCCATTATTTGAAAGAGTTGTGAATTGCGAAGGTGGCGGAATTGGTAGACGCGCTAGCTTCAGGTGTTAGTGTCCTTTGGATGTGGGGGTTCGAGTCCCCCCCCTCGCACCACGACTTTTTAAGTGAATTGAACTAAAAATTCAAAAAAGCAGTACATCGGCGAGTAGCGCAGCTTGGTAGCGCAACTGGTTTGGGACCAGTGGGTCGGAGGTTCGAATCCTCTCTCGCCGACCAATTTTGAACCCCGCTTCGGCGGGGTTTTTTGTTTTCTGCGGTTTTAATCCCTGTCGTTATTCCCCAACAACACACTTCTCCATTGTCGCGATTTGGCGACATGCAATACCTTGAAAATAAACAATTTACTATTTCGGCGGCTTTATTGTCTCTTTCCGACGACAGGTTGAATCTCTTATCGGTACATTATCGGGCTTCAGGCGGTTCTTAACAGCAGAATTTCCTTTTATCTTAGAATGTTGCGCAATGTAAAAGTTCTGCGTGTAAACCTGGCATGTAACGTGCAATAATATGCGTGTAGATGCTCATTCCATCTCTTATGTTCGCCTTAGTGCCTCATAAACTCAGGAATGACGCAGAGCCGTTTACGGTGCTTATCGTCCACTGACAGATGTCGCTTCGGCCTCATCAAACACCATGGACACAACGTTGAGTGAAGCACCAAATATGTTGTCTTACAGACCTGTTTTAACGCCTGCTTTTATAGCAGGCGTTTTTTTATGTCTTAATCACTGAAACGCCTCAGTACCAGCGTAACGAAAAGCAGCGCGGTGCCAGAGACCATATACAGCGCCTCAACTGCCCCGAACGCTGTCGCTACCATCGCTGCGAGGCCAGTAAAGAGAGAAGCGCTAAGCGTTTGCCAGCGCCAGGCTTTACTGCTTGCTGACGAAATCTGGGCCTTCTGAAAGTTACTAAGCACCCCAAACGTACCTGCCGCAAACACAATATTCGACGCCAGATGTGCAATGAAGATCATTCCCAGCGCGGGCACAACCCAGCCGGATAACAGCGGAAGCACCCCATAAGCACCCAGAAAGAGAGCAAGGTAGCCCATCAGCAGGAGAGGTTGGGTCGCGACGCGCGTCAGACTGTCTCTCTTGAGCAACATTGGACCGCAAAGCTGCCCCATGCTCCTGGCGAAAAGCAGGGGCAGCGCGAGACCTGCCGCATTCTCAGGCTGTATCTCCTGCGCCAGGGCGGGCAGTAACGCCATAGCTGGTGAGCCTACGGCAGCCAGTGCTGGCAGCAGGAGCAAACAGCGTTTTTGCCGCTGGGTTAGCCTCTGCCAACGTAGCGCGACGAGTGCGTGAGCGTCGGTGGGAGAGGGTTTTATCCGTGCCGCAAACACTCGCCTCGCCAGCAGAAGCATCAAGAGCGATCCCAGAAAACTGGCGGCATCGATTGCCAGCAAATCGACGACCGGCATTTTCTGAAAAAGCACGACGCCAAGTCCGCTTCCCAAAAGGACTTGAGAAGCAAATATGAGATTCTCCAGAACGGTTGCGGCAGGCAGCTCGGCATCACTGAGGCCGCGTTTGAACAGCAGCGTTAGCGCAGGCCAGCCGATCCCACTCAATAATGCTTCAGCGGATTGCATGGCAAGCAGGGCGGGTATGCTGTGATAATGCACGCCGAGAAAGGGAAAGAGCAGGGCGAGCAATCCCAGTACCTCAGTCAGAATCAGTAAAGACAACGGGGAAAATCGAGAGCACAATTTTTCGCCGATCATACTGCCGAGGAGTCCCGGCACCGTGGCAAAAAGAAAAGCGAGCGTCAGCAGCACCGGTGGTGCTGCCCACTGCAGCAGTAAGCCGAAAACAACAACCTGGGTCAAACCATTCCCCAGTGAAGAGAAGATAAACGCGCAGGCAAGCAGGCGCAGCCAGCGGTGGCAGCGCAGCGCTTCAATAAGCGCATACAAAAGCGAATTCATGACGATTTCCTTTCAAAAACGTTTTACTCCACGCTGCAAAATGCGCGTGTGCGAAAAAGGGGTTAATGAAAAGCGATCGTTACATTGGCGGGTTCGTTTCCTGCGGAAGATGCAATGAATGTAGCAGGAGAGTGAAGATAAAAAAAGGAGGCCTCAAGGCCTCCATTTCAATTACGGCTGGTTACCGTTATTTTGCAACGTCAACAGCAACCCGTCACGCCGCATGGCGGCGGCCTCTTCCGGCTTATGCTGCTTATCCAGTGAATCGGCAAGCCAGGCGTAGTCAAACGCGTCCGGACGCTGTTTTAGCGCCGCGCGGAAGGCGAGGCTCGCCTCCTGCCACTCGCCGTGCTTCATCAGCGACTGGCCCAGCGTGCTCCACAGCAGCGGGCGGTCGCCCACGGTTTTGATCTGCTGGCGCAGCACTTTTTCGATCTGCTCAGGATTATTGGTTTTCAGGCGCGGGATCACCATCACCAGGCGGTCGTCGTACTGGCGCTTCAGACCGTCGAGGAGGATCTCCTGCGCAGTGTCATGATCGTCACATTCAATCAGATGTTCCGCCATCGCTACCTGCAGTGGAACCTGCTGACGCGTTTTACGGCTCTGGTTCTTCCACCAGGTTTTCAGACCGTCGCTGCCCAGGTCGGCGCGCGCCTGATCCATCAGCCCAATCCACGCCATGCGCTGCAGTTCGTCACGATGTTCATCGTCACCGACGTCTGCTTTTGCCATCGAAGGAATGATATCCAGCAGTGAACCCCAGGCACCGGTACGGATGTAGGCCTGTTCAGCAAGGCGCAGCACTTCGGGATGACGTGGGGTGATTTCCAGCAGTCGGTCAACGCCGTGGCGCGCCGCATGGTTTTCGTTCCGCGCCAGCTGCAGGCGAACGCGGGTGATCTCCACCGGAATCGGATCTTTAGGTGAAAGCTCGGACGCGCGCTCAAGATGTTGATTAGCACGGGCTTCATCGCCGCGCTGCTGTGCCGCTTCAGCGGCCAGCAGATAGTTCACCACCGGCTGTTCTGCGTGATCGGCATTTTTCGACATCAGCTTTTCTACCTGCTGATAATCACCTTCGGCCAGTTTCAGCAGCGCTTGCTCTGTTTGCTTACGGGCACGACGGCGCTTACGACCAACGAACCAGCCGCGGGTATGCGCCCCGGTGCGAAAAATACGGCGCAGGATCCATTCCACAGCAAGCAGCACCACCACGCCGAGGACCAGGATAATCACTAAGCCGGTAACGCTGGTTTCAATGTTGTAGTTATCAGTCTGGATCAGCACATAACCTTGATGGCCCGCGAGCATCGGCCCCAGGACGATCCCGGCGATCAGCAGGATAAAGAGTAAGAGGACTTTAAGCATCATTACTCTCCTTGTGGCGCGCTTTCAGGCGCTGGCGCGGCGGCCGGTGCTTCAGCCGTGCCTTCCGCCGGAACGCCGGGCTGGGCCAGCAGGTTACGCACGCGCGTCTGCATCAGCTTCTCCAGAATCGGCTGACTTTCCAGCTTATCCGGCACGTTCATGGTGATGTTTTGCTGGCTCAGCTTATCAATGTCTTCCAGGAAGGCCGTGGTCGTCGCGTCATCAGTGTTGTAATACGCACGCACCCACGTCGAGACGTTATCCAGCGCCTGCTTGTAGGTCTCTTCCTGATGACGCGGTACGGCCTGTGCCGCAACCAGCAGGCGGGAGCGGATGTTTTCGCGCAGATAGATATCCTGGTTCGGTGCTAACAGCGGCACGGCGGTTTCATCGCGGCGGCGGATGGTGATGAAGCTGTCCATAAAGTTCTGCCAGCTTTTTTGCAGGTTTATGCGCCATTCGCTCAGGGAGCTGGAAAGCTCGGTACCGTCGGAATCCATCGGGGAGTCGTCGTCGTTGTTATCCGCCAGCTGCAGGTTATCAATCTGGTTCGAAAGCTGGTTCACCTTGAGGATAATGCCGTCGTAATCCACCTGCGAGACGGCGGAGAGGCTGGCGATATCTTCGGTAATCGCGCGGCGCGCGGCGATCAGGCTTGGGTCGTTCATGTCTGCCAGGCTCGCGTCGGCGCTTTTCAGCAGCGCGGCGGCCGTGGTAACGTCCTGATCGCTCCAGAGCTTACGTCCGGCCAGTTTCACCAGAAAATCGGCCTGTGAGAGCAGCCAGGTTTTGGCATCGGTACCGGAAATCGTGGCGACTTTCTCCTGCACTTCACCCAGCTGTTTGGTCAACTCTTCCCGCTTGCTGTTCGCATCGGCAAGCGCGGCGGCCTGCTGTTTGATCACGCCTTCCAGCTCGGTTTTCTGCGTCTCCTGCGCTTTTTGCAGGGCGGTAATTTGATTGACCAGCGCATCGCTGGTGGCCGTCTGGTTAGAGCCTTGCTGCTTAACAAGACCGTACAGGCCAACGCCTGCCGCCAGGGCAATGGCGATGGCAATTGCGCTCAGCGCGAGGCTGGTTTTGTTGCTGCCGTTTTTCTTCTCAGCGGTTTTCTCTGTCGTCTCTGGCTGTGGGGTTGTGTCCACAGTCTCCCTGGTCTCTTCAACCACGGCGGAGGATTTTTCGTGTTCCGTCATTATGGCTTCCCATTTGAGAGTTATTGTAATGCGCGCAGCAGCGCATCGTTGTCGGCGTTATCAGCGATCCGAATATCTTGCCAGCCCAGTTCCCGGGCGTGGTTCGCCAGACGCTCACTGACGACCAGAAGCCGACAGTGGAGTAACCAGTTCTCACGATACCATTGTGGAATAAGCGACCATAGCTGCTGCAGCATTTCACCGCTGGTTACGACCAGGGTATCGATGCCGCGCATATGCCAGCGCATTGCCTCTTCCGCGCCATCGTAGTGTTTCGCACAACGCTGATAGCATTCGCAGAACGTGACGTTGGCCCCGCGTTCCCGCAGCGTTTCACCCAACAGTTCACGTCCACCGTTACCGCGTAAAATGAGCGCACGTTTTCCGGCAATAGTTTGTAATTCAGGTAATTGTAGCAAGACTTCGCTGATTTCCCGATCTAACGGGTAGCGAACGTCTGTTCCGCTCACGGTATGTAAGGCCAGTGCGGTTGTTCGCCCGATAGCGAAATAGCGGGGAGCGGTTGGCCACTCTCTCCCTGCTTGTTGCAACTGCGCATGGGCAAATTCCACGGCATGTTGCGACAGCGCGAAGATCAGGTCGCCTTCCTGCAGGGCATTCATCTGGTCGACGAGCATGGACAGCTCCCGACCGGGGGAGAATTCAATCAGCGGAAAACTCCAGGCCACCTGCCCCAGTGCGCGCAGACGGCTCACTAATTGCTCTCCTGCGGGAGAAGGGCGGGTGACAAGAATACTCATGCAGGGGGTTCTCCATTATAAACGTCAGCCAGAATTTCGCGGGCACCGTTATCCAGTAACTCTTCGGCCAGCGACACGCCAAGCTGCTCGGCATCTTGCGCCTTACCGCGACGTTCGCCGCGTACCATCTGTGAACCGTCCGGCGCGCCAACCAGCGCACGCAGCCACAGCTCACCGTCGGTTAATTCAGCATAGCTGCCAATTGGCACCTGACAGCCGCCTTCGAGGCGAGTGTTCATGGCGCGCTCGGCTTTTACGCGGATGGCGGTCTCGTCATGGTTCAGCGGTGCAAGCAGCTCGCGCGTGCGCGCATCGTCAAGACGGCACTCAATGCCCACCGCACCCTGGCCCACGGCCGGGAGCGACAGCTCTGGCGGCAATGCGACGCGAATGCGTGATTCCAGTCCCAGACGCTTCAAACCGGCAACGGCGAGGATAATGGCATCGTAGTCGCCGTTATCCAGCTTGCCCAGACGCGTGCCCACGTTTCCGCGCAGCGAGCGAATCACCAGGTCCGGGCGGCGTTCAGCCAGCTGGCACTGACGGCGTAAACTGGACGTGCCAACCACGCTGCCTTCCGGCAACGCGTCAAGAGAATCATACTGGTTGGAGACGAACGCATCGCGCGGATCTTCACGTTCGCAGATGGTCACGAGCCCCAGCCCTTCCGGGAATTCAACGGGCACATCCTTCATGGAGTGCACGGCGATGTCAGCACGGTTCTCAAGCAAGGCCATTTCCAGCTCTTTGACAAACAAGCCTTTTCCGCCAACCTTCGCCAGCGGCGTATCAAGGATCACGTCACCGCGCGTCACCATCGGCACCAGCTCGACGCGCAATCCGGAATGGCAGGCTTCAAGGCGCTGCTTCACATAATGTGCCTGCCAGAGCGCAAGAGGGCTTTGGCGTGTGGCAATTCTCAAAACATTGTCTAACATGCTTGTTACCGTCATTATCAATCGCTAACCATCCTAACATTGTTGACTCTGGGATGGCAGTTTTACGGTTGATGAAGGGTGAGAGGGACAAGGCGGCGTATTCGTCTGCCGTAGCCGTATTCAGGAATTTACACGTACAGAACGGTGCTACACTTGTATGTAGCGCATCTTTCTTTACGGTCAACCGGCAAGGTGTTAAATTGATCACGTTTTAGACCATTTTTTCGTCGGTACCACCATAATGATAAAGGCGAAAGAAGGGTAACGGTTATCTTTTTGAAATACTGCGGGCTCGCTGTTATTCGTGTTTTGAATAGCTTACGACACCCGGAAACATCAGGCGATACGTCTTGTACCTCTATATTGAGACTCTGAAACAGAGACTGGATGCCATAAATCAACTGCGCGTGGATCGCGCGCTTGCTGCCATGGGCCCTGCTTTCCAGCAGGTATACAGTCTGCTGCCGACATTATTGCACTATCACCATCCGCTGATGCCGGGTTACCTCGATGGTAACGTTCCCCAGGGCATTTGCCTTTTCACGCCTGATGAAACCCAACAGCACTATCTGAACGAGCTGGAACTCTACCGCGGCATGCCGCCTCAGGTTTCTCCGAAAGGTGAACTGCCAATCACTGGCGTTTACACAATGGGGAGTACCTCATCGGTAGGGCAAAGCTGTTCTTCTGACCTGGATATCTGGGTCTGCCATCAATCCTGGCTCGATAACGAAGAGCGCCAGCTGCTGCAGCGTAAATGCAGTCTGCTGGAGAGCTGGGCGGCGTCGCTCGGCGTGGAAGTGAGCTTCTTCCTGATTGATGAAAACCGTTTCCGCCATAACGAAAGCGGCAGTC
Organism: Enterobacter sp. B79-1; assembly: GCF_057444735.1. Taxonomy (NCBI): domain Bacteria; kingdom Pseudomonadati; phylum Pseudomonadota; class Gammaproteobacteria; order Enterobacterales; family Enterobacteriaceae; genus Enterobacter; species Enterobacter sp. B79-1. The sequence continues at coordinate 59,454 of NZ_JBYAZJ010000006.1, read as the reverse complement.
TCGGTGGTGAAGACTGCGGCTCGACTCAGCACATCTTATTGCTGGATGAGTTCTACCGTACTGCCGTTCGCCTCGCCGGGAAGCGTATTCTGTGGAATATGGTGCCGTGCGATGAAGAAGAGCATTACGACGATTACGTCATGTCGCTCTATTCTCAGGGCGTACTGACGCCAAACGAATGGCTGGATCTGGGGGGGCTCAGCTCTCTGTCCGCCGAAGAGTACTTTGGCGCGAGCCTCTGGCAGCTTTATAAGAGCATCGACTCACCGTACAAAGCGGTGCTGAAAACGCTGCTGCTGGAAGCCTATTCCTGGGAATACCCTACGCCGCGCCTGCTGGCGAAAGACATCAAACAGCGTCTGCACGACGGGGAGATTGTCTCCTACGGGCTTGATGCCTACTGCATGATGCTGGAACGCGTTACCGAATACCTGAAAGCCATTGATGACACCACGCGTCTCGATCTGGTGCGTCGATGTTTCTATCTTAAAGTCTGTGAAAAACTGAGCCGCGAACGCGCCTGCGTGGGCTGGCGTCGTGAAGTGGTCAGTCAGTTAGTCAAAGAGTGGGGATGGGACGAAGCGCGTCTGTCCATGCTCGACAACCGCGCCAACTGGAAGATCGATCAGGTGCGTGAAGCGCACAACGAACTGCTCGATGCAATGATGCAAAGCTACCGTAACCTGATCCGCTTTGCGCGCCGTAACAACCTCAGCGTTTCCGCCAGCCCGCAGGACATCGGGGTATTGACCCGCAAGCTGTACGCCGCGTTTGAAGCGCTGCCGGGTAAAGTCACCCTGGTGAACCCGCAGATTTCACCTGACCTGTCAGAGCCGAACCTGACCTTTATCTTTGTGCCACCGGGCCGCGCAAACCGCACCGGGTGGTATCTGTACAACCGTGCGCCAAGCATGGATTCGATCATCAGCCATCAGCCGCTGGAGTATAACCGCTATCTGAACAAGCTGGTGGCCTGGGCCTGGTTCAACGGCCTGCTGACCTCGCGCACGCGCCTGTTTATCAAAGGCAACGAGGTGGTTGATCTCGCTAAGCTGCAGGAGATGGTCGCGGATGTGTCGCACCACTTCCCGCTGCGTCTGCCTGCGCCAACGCCAAAAGCGCTCTACAGCCCGTGCGAGATTCGCCATCTGGCGATTATCGTCAACCTGGAGTACGACCCGACGGCGGCCTTCCGCAATCAGGTGGTCCATTTTGACTTCCGCAAGCTGGACGTCTTCAGCTTTGGCGAGCAGCAAAACTGCCTGGTGGGCAGCGTAGACCTGCTGTACCGCAACTCGTGGAACGAAGTACGTACCCTGCACTTCAACGGCGAGCAGGCGATGATCGAAGCGCTGAAAACCATTCTTGGCAAGATGCACCAGGACGCCGCGCCGCCGGACAGCGTCGAAGTGTTCTGCTACAGCCAGCACCTGCGCGGTTTGATTCGTACCCGCGTGCAGCAGCTGGTCTCTGAGTGCATCGAGCTGCGTCTTTCCAGCACCCGTCACGAAACCGGGCGCTTTAAAGCGCTGCGCGTCTCCGGCCAGACCTGGGGGCTGTTCTTCGAGCGCCTGAACGTGTCAGTACAGAAGCTGGAAAATGCCATCGAGTTCTACGGCGCGATTTCACACAACAAGCTGCATGGCCTGTCGGTGCAGGTGGAAACCAACCACGTTAAGCTGCCGCAGGTGGTGGATGGTTTTGCGAGCGAAGGGATTATTCAGTTCTTCTTCGAAGAGTCAGGTGAGGATGCCGGTTTCAATATCTACATCCTTGATGAGACTAACCGCGCCGAGGTGTATCACCACTGTGAAGGCAGTAAAGAGGAGCTGGTGCGCGACGTCAGCCGCTTCTACTCCTCTTCGCACGATCGTTTTACCTACGGCTCAAGCTTCATTAACTTCAACCTGCCGCAGTTCTATCAGATTGTGAACGTCGATGGTCGTACGCAGGTGATCCCGTTCCGGACCCAGGCCGTAACGCCTGCCGCGCCGGCGAATCAGGATACCGCGCCGCTGTTGCAGCAGTATTTCTCCTGATCCTTTTTGCCGGGTGGCGCTAACGCTTACCCGGCCTACGGTTCAAGTCGCTGTTGCCGCCACCCGGCAACAAAACTACCTGAAACTCACTTTCTCACCCGCCTGCGCGGTCGCCGCCTGTTCCAGCAGATCCCAGAACGGTACGCCGCTACGGTCGCAGACCCACTCATCACCCTTCAGATCGAAGTGATAGCCGCCCTGTTTGGCCGCCAGCCACACCTGGTGAAGCGGTTCCTGACGGTTAATAATAATTTTGCTGCCGTTTTCAAAGCTTAAGGTCAGGATACCGCCGTTGATTTCACAATCGATATCGCTGTCGCCGTCCCAGTCGTCCAGGCGCTCTTCGATGGTCATCCACAGGGTGTCGGCAAGGCGATGGAATTCACTGTCATTCATGGTTTTGTTCCTGTTTTTCGTGATGGCGGCAGTATAACGCTAAATAATTCCCGTTGCAGGAAAGCGGCAAACTCTTGCTTTTGTGTCTTCTCCTGCGATGATAGAAACAGATTTGAACTTACGAGCAACTTGATAATGAAAAACGTCTTCCGAACGCTTGCCGTTCTCATCACGCTGTTTAGCCTGACGGGTTGTGGACTGAAAGGGCCACTGTACTTCCCGCCAGAGGATAAAAACGCACCGCCGCCAACGAAACCTGTGCAAAGCGGCATTGAGTCGACGACGCCAGATACTAACGATCGCGGCGATAACGGTGGCCCGACTCAGGTTAATCTCTGACAGATTACGTTCTGTACCCGCGCAATGGAGCAAATGATGCAGTTCTCTAAAATGCATGGCCTTGGCAACGATTTTATGGTCGTCGACGCGGTAACGCAGAATGTGTTTTTCTCCCCGGAGCTGATTCGCCGCCTGGCGGATCGGCACGTGGGCGTGGGGTTCGATCAGCTGCTGGTGGTCGAGCCGCCTTACGATCCCGATCTCGATTTCCACTACCGCATTTTTAACGCTGACGGCAGCGAAGTTAACCAGTGCGGCAACGGCGCGCGCTGTTTTGCCCGCTTTGTCCGCCTGAAGGGGCTGACCAACAAGCGCGATATTCGCGTCAGTACTGCGAACGGCCGTATGGTGCTCAGCGTGACCGATGACGAGCTGGTACGCGTGAATATGGGCGAGCCAAACTTCGAGCCTTCCGCCGTACCGTTCCGCGCAAACAAAGCGGAAAAGACCTATATTATGCGTGCGGCCGAGCAGACAGTATTGTGCGGCGTCGTCTCGATGGGTAACCCTCACTGTGTGATTCAGGTTGATGATGTGCAAACCGCCGCGGTTGAAACGCTCGGTCCGGTGCTGGAAAGCCACGAACGATTCCCGGAGCGCGCGAACATCGGCTTTATGCAGGTGGTGAAGCGTGAGCACATCCGTCTGCGGGTTTACGAGCGCGGCGCGGGCGAAACCCAGGCCTGCGGAAGCGGTGCCTGTGCTGCAGTTGCTGTGGGCATCTCTCAAGGGTTACTGGCAGAAGAGGTTCGCGTGGAATTACCGGGCGGTCGGCTTGATATCGCCTGGAAAGGACCGGGTCATCCACTGTATATGACGGGCCCGGCGACACATGTTTATGACGGGTTTATCCATCTATGAAACAACCAGGGGAAGAACTGCAGGAAATAATGACGGAACTGGATGACAGCGCTGTTGTTGATTACCTGCTGAACAATCCTGAGTTTTTTATCCGCAATGCACGCGTTGTTGAACAGATGCGCGTACCGCATCCGGTTCGTGAAACCGTGTCGCTGGTCGAATGGCACATGGCGCGCTCGCGCAAGCACATCAATCAGCTTGAAGAGAACATGACGCTGCTGATGGAGCAGGCCAGCAATAACGAGAGCCTGTTTTATCGTCTGCTGCACCTGCAGGCGCGTCTGGCCTCGGCGCACAGCCTTGAAGAGTTCCTCAGCCGCTTCCACCGCTGGGCGCGTGAGCTTGGGCTGGCTGGCGCGACGATTCGCCTGTTCCCGGACCGCTGGCGCATTGGTGCGCCATCCGGGTTTACCCATCTGTCGCTGAGCCGCCAGGCGTTTGAGCCGCTACGCATTCAGCGTCTGGGCCGTGAGCAGCACTATCTCGGGCCGCTGAACGGGCCTGAGCTGCTGGTCGTGTTGCCGGAAGCCAAAGCGATTGGCTCGGTGGCGATGTCGCTGATGGGGCGCGATGGCGATCTGGGCGTGATGTTATTTACCAGCCGTGACGCACATCATTATGAGCAGGGGCAGGGTACGCACCTGCTGCAGGAAATCGCCCTGATGCTGCCTGAGCTGCTGGAGCGCTGGATTGAGCGCGTATGACAGATGCACTCGCCGCTGACGTCACGCGCTTTCTGCGCTATCTGGGCGTGGAACGTCAGCTCAGCCCCATAACGCTGCTTAACTATCAGCGTCAGCTTGATGCCATCATCCAGATTGCCGACGAGATCGGCCTGAAAAGCTGGCAACAATGTGATGCTGCCACGGTGCGCGGGTTCGTTGTGCGTAGCCGTAAAAAAAACCTCAGCCCGGCGAGCCTGGCGCTCAGGCTTTCTGCCCTGCGCAGTTTCTTCGACTGGCTGGTGAGCCAGGGCGGTTTAAAAGCCAACCCGGCGAAAGGTATCGCCACGCCAAAAGCCCCTCGCCATCTGCCGAAAAATATCGACGTCGACGACGTAAATCGCCTGCTGGATATCGACCTTAACGATCCGCTGGCCGTGCGCGACCGCGCGATGCTGGAGGTGATGTACGGTGCGGGCCTGCGTCTCTCTGAGCTGGTGAACCTTGATTTAAAGCATCTCGATCTGGAATCCGGCGAAGTGTGGGTCATGGGCAAGGGCAGCAAAGAACGCCGTCTGCCGATTGGCCGCAACGCGGTTTCCTGGATTGAGCACTGGCTGGATCTGCGCGGGCTGTTTGGCGCAGAGGAGAATGCGCTGTTTTTATCAAAGCTCGGCAAGCGGATCTCGGCGCGTAACGTGCAGAAGCGCTTTGCGGAGTGGGGCATCAAGCAGGGGCTAAACAGCCACGTTCACCCGCACAAGCTGCGCCACTCGTTCGCCACCCACATGCTGGAATCCAGCGGCGATCTGCGCGGCGTGCAGGAACTGCTTGGCCACGCAAATCTGTCGACCACTCAAATCTATACCCACTTAGACTTCCAACACCTTGCCTCGGTGTATGACGCGGCGCATCCACGCGCCAAACGGGGGAAATAATGCGTTTTTACCGCCCACTCGGTCAGATCTCGGCCCTGACGTTTGACCTTGATGACACCCTTTATGACAACCGTGAGGTGATCCTGCGTACCGAGCAGGAGTCGCTGGCGTTTGTGCAGAACTACCATCCCGCGCTGAAAGCGATGCAGAACAAGGATTTTCAGACCCTGCGTCAGTCCCTGCGGGAGACCGAGCCGGACATTTACCACGACGTGACCGAATGGCGTCGTCGTGCGGTTGAGCAGGCGATGCTCAACGTGGGCCTGAGCGTACAGGACGCGGCCATCGGTGCCGAAGCGGCAATGGAAAACTTCGCCAAATGGCGCAGCCGTATCGACGTGCCGCAGGAGACCCACGACACGCTGGCGAAGCTTGCCGAAAAGTGGCCGCTGGTGGCCATCACTAACGGTAACGCACAGCCTGAACTGTTTGGCCTCGGGGATTACTTTGAGTTCGTGCTGCGCGCGGGCCCGCACGGGCGCTCGAAGCCGTTCAGCGATATGTACCATCTGGCAGCGGAAAAAATGAACCTGCCGCTCGGTGAAATTTTGCACGTGGGCGACGATCTGACCACGGATGTCGCGGGTGCCATTCGCTGCGGCATGCAGGCCTGCTGGATCAAGCCAGAAAACGCCGACCTGATGACCACGAAGGATAGCCGTCTTCTGCCGCACGTGGAAATTTCGCGGTTGGCATCCCTCACGACGCTGATATAATCACCAGTAATATTGTATAAATTACCAGGGTTTTGCAGTTGTAGGCCCGGTAAGCGAAGCGCCACCGGGCGTTTTGCTGTGTTCCTGAATACTATGTGACGGTGCCAATGGACGTTTCTTACCTGCTCGACAGCCTTAATGACAAACAGCGTGAAGCCGTAGCGGCCTCGCGCACCAATATGCTGGTGCTGGCTGGAGCGGGCAGTGGTAAGACGCGCGTGCTGGTTCACCGTATTGCCTGGTTGCAGAGCGTGGAGAACTGCTCGCCGTACTCCATCATGGCGGTCACGTTTACCAACAAGGCGGCGGCGGAGATGCGCCACCGTATCGCACAGCTGATGGGCACCAGCCAAGGCGGTATGTGGGTTGGCACCTTCCACGGCCTGGCGCACCGCCTGCTGCGCGCGCACCATATGGACGCCAACCTGCCGCAGGATTTCCAGATCCTCGACAGCGAAGACCAGCTGCGCCTGCTGAAGCGCCTGATCAAGGCGATGAACCTCGACGAGAAGCAGTGGCCGCCGCGTCAGGCGATGTGGTACATCAACGGCCAGAAAGACGAGGGGCTGCGCCCGCACCACATTCAGAGCTTCGGCAACCCGGTCGAGCAGACCTGGCAGAACGTCTACAAGGCCTATCAGGAAGCGTGCGATCGCGCCGGTCTGGTGGATTTCGCCGAGCTGCTGCTGCGCGCCCACGAGCTGTGGCTCAACAAGCCGCACATCCTTCAGCACTACCGTGAACGCTTCACCAATATCCTGGTGGACGAATTCCAGGATACCAACAACATCCAGTACGCATGGATCCGCCTGCTGGCCGGTGATACCGGCAAGGTAATGATCGTAGGCGATGATGACCAGTCGATCTACGGCTGGCGCGGGGCGCAGGTGGAGAACATCCAGCGCTTCCTCAAGGACTTCCCCGGCGCGGAAACCATCCGTCTGGAGCAGAACTACCGCTCGACGAACAACATCCTCAGCGCGGCTAACGCCCTGATCGAAAACAACAACGGGCGTTTGGGTAAAAAGCTGTGGACCGACGGCGTCGACGGCGAACCGATTTCGATTTACTGCGCCTTCAACGAGCTCGACGAAGCCCGCTTCGTGGTGAACCGCATCAAAACCTGGCAGGACAACGGCGGTGCCCTGGAGCAGTGCGCCATTCTCTACCGCAGCAACGCCCAGTCGCGCGTGCTGGAAGAGGCGCTGCTGCAGGTGAGCATGCCGTACCGCATTTACGGCGGGATGCGCTTCTTCGAACGTCAGGAGATCAAGGATGCGCTCTCGTATCTGCGCCTGATCGCCAACCGCAACGACGATGCGGCGTTTGAGCGCGTGGTGAACACGCCGACGCGCGGCATCGGTGACCGCACGCTGGACGTGGTGCGCCAGGCCTCGCGTGACCGCCAGCTTACGCTCTGGCAGGCATGCCGCGAGCTGCTGCAGGAAAAAGCGCTCGCCGGACGTGCCGCCAGCGCATTACAGCGCTTCCTCGAACTGATTGACGCGCTGGCGCAGGAAACGGCCGATATGCCGCTGCACGTGCAGACCGACCGGGTGATTAAAGACTCCGGCCTGCGTACCATGTACGAGCAGGAGAAAGGCGAGAAGGGCCAGACCCGTATTGAGAACTTAGAGGAACTGGTGACGGCAACGCGCCAGTTCAGCTACAACGAAGAAGACGAAGACCTGATGCCGCTGCAGGCGTTTCTGTCCCACGCCGCACTGGAAGCGGGAGAAGGGCAGGCGGACACCTGGCAGGATGCAGTTCAGCTGATGACCCTGCACTCCGCCAAAGGTCTGGAGTTCCCGCAGGTGTTTATCGTTGGGATGGAAGAGGGGATGTTCCCGAGCCAGATGTCGCTGGATGAAGGCGGGCGTCTGGAAGAAGAGCGTCGTCTGGCCTACGTGGGCGTGACCCGTGCGATGCAAAAGCTGACGCTGACCTACGCTGAAACCCGCCGTCTGTACGGCAAAGAGGTTTATCACCGTCCGTCGCGCTTCATCGGCGAGCTGCCGGAAGAGTGCGTGGAAGAGGTGCGTCTGCGGGCAAGCATCAGCCGTCCGGTCAACCATCAGCGTATGGGTTCACCCATCACTGAAACCGATACCGGCTACAAGCTGGGCCAGCGCGTGCGTCATTCGAAATTTGGTGAAGGCACCATCGTGAACCTCGAAGGTAGCGGTGAACACAGCCGCTTACAGGTGGCGTTCCAGGGCCAGGGGATCAAATGGCTGGTGGCTGCTTACGCCAGGCTGGAAACCGTGTAACTTTCAGAAAAATATCATTATTTTGTAATAATCTGCTAACCTTATAAGCTGAAGGTCAATTAATGCCCTTCAGCGTTCCGTTGCGTGTTGACGCCACAGTTACTGCTGGCGTAACATGCGCGCACGATTACGCTAAGAGGACATTCGCCTTGGACACACCCAGTAGATACTGGCTCAATTCCCTGTCATCCAGGAACAACTCCTAAGGCTATCTCCCCTTGCTGATGGCCTTAGTGGTTGTCAGCGACTGCATTATCCCCGTCGCGCTGAGTCAGGCTGTTTAATGGTCTGAAACCCAAATTGTTTCTGTGTGCCCACCGAACTGTCCGATATTTTTTGCATTGGGAGTCCCGGTCATGTTGAGCGCATTTCAACTCGAAAATAACCGACTGACTCGGCTTGAAGCCGAAGAGTCACAGCCCCTCGTTGATGCCGTATGGGTGGATCTGGTCGAGCCGGACGACGATGAGCGCCTTCGCGTACAATCTGAGCTGGGGCAAAGCCTGGCAACGCGTCCTGAACTGGAAGACATCGAAGCATCCGCACGTTTTTTTGAAGATGAAGACGGTCTGCACATTCACTCCTTCTTCTTCTTTGAAGACGCTGATGACCACGCGGGTAACTCCACCGTGGCGTTTACCATCCGCGATGGTCGTCTGTTTACCCTGCGCGAGCGCGAACTGCCTGCGTTTCGTCTCTACCGCATGCGCGCCCGTAGCCAGGCGATGGTGGACGGTAATGCTTACGAGCTGCTGCTCGATCTGTTCGAAACCAAAATTGAACAGCTGGCGGACGAAATTGAGAACATCTATAGCGACCTGGAAAAGCTGAGCCGCGTGATCATGGAAGGCCATCAGGGCGATGAATATGACGAAGCGCTTTCGACGCTGGCGGAGCAGGAAGATATCGGCTGGAAAGTGCGTTTGTGTCTGATGGATACCCAGCGTGCGCTGAACTTCCTGGTGCGTAAAGCACGTCTGCCGGGCGGTCAGCTGGAGCAGGCGCGTGAGATCTTACGAGATATCGAATCCCTGCTGCCGCACAACGAATCCCTGTTCCAGAAGGTGAACTTCCTGATGCAGGCTGCGATGGGCTTTATCAACATCGAGCAGAACCGCATCATCAAGATCTTCTCGGTGGTATCCGTGGTGTTCCTGCCGCCGACGCTGGTGGCATCCAGCTATGGGATGAACTTTGAGTTTATGCCGGAGCTGAAGTGGAGCTTTGGCTACCCGGGGGCGATTATCTTCATGATCCTCGCCGGGCTGGCGCCGTATCTCTATTTCAAGCGTCGGAACTGGCTGTAAAAATCTGGCGGGTGGCGCTGCGCTTACCCGCCCTACGATCGAACTCCCTCTCCTGTGGGAGAGGGTTGGGGTGAGGGCAACATTACAACCCTTTGCGCACCCTGCGCTGGGTATAAATTGCATCGGCAACGAAAATCGCCAGCGCCACCCAGATAAAGGCGAAGGTCACCATCTTATCCGCACCCGGCACTTCCCCGTAAAACACCACTGCCAGCAGGAACATCAGCGTCGGGCCAATGTACTGGAAGAAGCCCAGCGTGGAGAGACGCAGGCGCGTCGCCGCGCCGGTGAAGCACAGCAGCGGAATGGTGGTCACCACGCCCGCGGCCATCAGCATCAGGTTCAGCGACCACGGGTTGCTGCCCATGTGGCTGGTGGCGCTGTCGGCGATGCCAAAGAGATAAATTGCCGCCACCGGCAGCAGCCACAGGGTTTCAAAGAGCATCCCGGTCTGCGCTTCCACCGCAATCTTCTTACGTACCAGCCCATAGAACGCAAAGCTGAATGCCAGACCGAGGGCAATAATCGGCAGTGAGCCGAAGGTCCACAGCTGCACCAGCACGCCGCAGAAAGCCAGAATGACCGCTACCCACTGCATCCGGCGAAAGCGTTCGCCGAGGAAAATCATCCCCAGCACAATGTTCACCAGCGGGTTAATAAAGTATCCCAGGCTCGCTTCAAGCATGTGATGATTATTCACCGCCCAAATGAACAGCAGCCAGTTGCCGCCGATCAGTACCGCAGAAAGCGCTAGCAGGAAGACCTTTTTAGGGGTTTGCAGCAGCGTTTTGACGCCGGACCACTGACGGCTGACGCTCATCAGCGCAATCATAAAGAAGAACGACCAGATGACGCGGTGGGTGAGGATCTCGTCGGCCGGTACATAGGCGATAAATTTGAAGTACGCCGGTGCGATACCCCAAATAAAATAAGCGGCAAGGGCGAGTAAAACGCCCTGCCGCGTCTGTTTAGCATCCATCGGGAAAATCCGTTACAAAAGAGTGAATTAATTTTACCCGTTTTTATCGCCTTAACCCACCATATAAGTGGCGGTTGCGCTGGCGATATAAACCTGTTCTTCGTTATGCAACTCAACGCGCGCTACCGCGACTTTGTTGCCCGCGCGCAGCAGGCTGCTGGTACAGGTAAAGCGATTACCCCGTCCAGGGCGCAGATAGTCGACGCGTAAATCGATAGTGCCCATCCGCGAAAGACGCTGGCGGAGCTCCTCTTCATTGATGGTGTCATGGCGCGTCAGCGTGCTGCCGACGCAGACCAGCCCTGCCGCCACGTCCAGCGCGGAGGCAATTACTCCGCCGTGCAAAATGCTTTGCGCCCAGTTGCCTACCATCATTGGCTGATTATTAAAGCTGAGCTGGGCAAAGTCTTTCTCGTATCGCTCCAGCTCCAGCCCCAGCGCGCGGTTAAACGGCATGTGGTACACAAAAATCTCGCCCACGAGTTTTAACGTTTCTTCGGCGGTAAGCGTGGCTGACATGAGGGGTTGCATCCTTGTTGTTAACAAAATGTTGATTTTATGCCTCAACAATAAGGATTTCCACTTTCAGAAACGAGGAGGCGGAAGTTGCTGCAGAAGTCTGTAGAATGCCCGGACAAAACTATTCATTAAATATCACCCTTTCAGGAGAACACCACCGATGCGGACGTATCTGGGTTGGTTACTGGCGGCGGTTTCGCTGCCCCTCACAGCATATGCGCAAGAAGCAACCGTCAAAGAAGTGCACGATGCCCCCGCAGTGCGCGGCAGCATCATCGCCAATATGCTTCAGGAGCATGACAATCCGTTCACGCTGTACCCGTATGACACCAACTACGTGATCTACACCCAGACCAGCGATCTCAACAAAGAGGCGATAAGTTCCTATAACTGGTCCGATAATGCGCGTAAAGATGAGGTGAAGTTCCAGCTCAGCCTCGCGTTCCCGTTCTGGCGAGGCATTCTTGGGCCGAACTCGGTGCTCGGTGCGTCATACACCCAAAAGTCCTGGTGGCAGCTCTCCAACAGCGGGGAGTCCTCGCCTTTCCGTGAAACCAACTATGAGCCGCAGCTGTTCCTCGGCTTCGCAACGGATTACGAATTTGCTGGCTGGACGCTGCGTGACGTCGAGGTGGGCTTTAACCACGATTCCAACGGACGTTCCGACCCAACCTCGCGCAGCTGGAACCGTGCCTATACGCGCCTGATGGCGCAGAACGGTAACTGGATGGTGGAAGTGAAGCCGTGGTACGTGGTGGGCAGCACCGATGACAACCCGGATATCACCAAATACATGGGCTACTACCAGCTCAAGATTGGCTATCAGCTGGGTGATGCCGTGCTGAGCGCGAAAGGCCAGTACAACTGGAACACCGGCTACGGTGGTGCTGAGGTTGGCCTGAGCTACCCGGTAACGAAACACGTGCGTCTTTATACGCAGGTGTACAGCGGTTACGGCGAGTCGCTTATCGATTACAACTTCAACCAGACCCGTGTGGGTGTGGGCGTCATGCTGAACGATATTTTCTAGGTCGCTCGAATGTTTTTGCGTTAAACGTTGAAGTTTCTTTCTCAGGCGCTGAAAATAGCGCCTGTTTCATTTCTGGCATATGGGGTTAACGTGGCGCAGGCGGAAGTATTGAATCAGGAATCGCTGGCTAAACAGGTTTTGCATGAAACCTTTGGCTACCAGCAGTTCCGCCCCGGCCAGGAAACCATCATTGAAACCGTGCTGGAAGGCCGCGATTGCCTGGTGGTGATGCCGACCGGCGGCGGGAAATCCCTCTGCTATCAGGTGCCCGCGCTGGTGCTGAACGGCCTGACGGTCGTGGTATCCCCCCTCATTTCTCTGATGAAAGACCAGGTCGACCAGCTGCTCGCCAACGGCGTGGCGGCCGCCTGTCTTAACTCCACGCAGACCCGCGAGCAGCAGCAAGAGGTGATGGCGGGTTGCCGCACCGGACAGATTCGCCTGCTGTATATCGCGCCGGAACGCCTGATGCTGGATAACTTCCTCGACCATCTCGCGCACTGGAACCCGGTGCTGCTGGCGGTGGATGAAGCGCACTGTATCTCCCAGTGGGGACACGATTTCCGCCCGGAATATGCCGCCCTCGGCCAGCTGCGTCAGCGCTTCCCCGAGCTGCCGTTTATGGCGCTTACCGCCACGGCGGATGACACCACGCGTCTGGATATCGTTCGTCTGCTCGGGCTGAACGACCCCTACATTCAGGTCAGCAGCTTCGATCGTCCAAACATCCGCTATATGCTGATGGAAAAGTTCAAGCCGCTGGATCAGCTCCTGCGCTACGTGCAGGAGCAGCGCGGCAAGTCCGGCATCATCTACTGCAACAGCCGTGCGAAGGTGGAAGACACCGCCGCGCGTCTGCAAAACCGCGGCTTTAGCGCCGCCGCGTATCACGCCGGACTGGAGAACCACATCCGCGCCGACGTGCAGGAGAAATTCCAGCGCGACGACCTTCAAATCGTGGTCGCGACGGTGGCGTTCGGGATGGGCATCAACAAGCCCAACGTGCGCTTTGTGGTGCATTTCGACATCCCGCGCAATATCGAATCCTACTATCAGGAAACCGGTCGCGCCGGGCGTGACGGGCTGCCTGCGGAAGCGATGCTGTTTTACGATCCGGCGGACATGGCGTGGCTGCGCCGCTGCCTGGAAGAGAAACCGCAGGGACAGCTGCAGGATATCGAGCGCCACAAGCTCAACGCGATGGGCGCGTTTGCCGAAGCGCAAACCTGCCGCCGTCTGGTGCTGCTCAACTACTTTGGCGAGGGGCGACAAGAGCCGTGCGGCAACTGCGATATCTGCCTTGATCCGCCGAAGCAGTACGATGGTCTGATGGACGCGCGTAAAGCGCTCTCAACCATTGGGCGCGTCAATCAACGCTTTGGTATGGGCTACGTGGTGGAAGTGCTGCGCGGGGCGAATAACCAGCGTATCCGCGATATGGGCCACGACAAGCTGCCGGTTTACGGCATCGGTAAAGAGCAGAGCCACGAGCACTGGGTGAGTATCATTCGCCAGCTGATCCACCTTGGCTTTGCTACGCAAAACATTGCCCAGCACTCTGCGTTGCAGCTTACCGAAGCCGCGCGTCCGGTACTGCGCGGTGAAGTTGAACTGAAACTGGCCGTTCCACGCGTCATCGCCCTGAAGCCGCGTGTGATGCAAAAATCCTACGGCGGCAACTACGACCGCAAGCTGTTCGCCAAACTGCGCAAGCTGCGTAAAGCGATTGCCGACGAAGAAAACATCCCGCCGTACGTGGTGTTCAACGACGCGACGCTGATTGAGATGGCCGAGCAGATACCGCTCAGCGCGAGCGAGATGCTGAGCGTCAACGGCGTCGGCACGCGCAAGCTGGAGCGCTTCGGGAAAGAGTTTATGGCGCTTATCCGCTCTCACGCCGATGGTGATGACGAGGAGTAGTCAGCCGGGCGAAAAAGTGCCAGGATGGTGACTCACTACATTATTTCCCCGCGAGCTAATTATGTTAATGCTATTTCTCACCGTGGCATTGGTGCACATCGTTGCGCTGATGAGCCCTGGCCCTGACTTTTTCTTCGTGTCGCAAACCGCCGTCAGCCGCTCCCGCAAAGAGGCGATGATGGGCGTGCTCGGTATTACCATGGGCGTCATGGTCTGGGCGGCAGTCGCGCTGCTCGGTCTGAACCTGATCCTGGCGAAGATGGCCTGGCTGCATAACATCATTATGGTCGGCGGTGGGCTGTACCTGTGCTGGATGGGCTACCAGATGCTGCGCGGGGCGCTGAAGAAAGAAGAGAAAAAGCCGGAAGAGCCAAAGGTGGAGCTGGCGACGGGCGGTCGCAGCTTTGTGAAAGGGCTGCTGACCAACCTGGCGAACCCGAAAGCGATTATCTATTTCGGCTCGGTGTTCTCGCTGTTTGTCGGCGATAGCGTTGGCGCGGGCGCGCGCTGGGGTATCTTCCTGCTGATCGTCGTTGAAACCTTTGCCTGGTTCACTATCGTGGCCAGCCTGTTCGCTTTACCGGCAATGCGCCGTGGCTACCAGCGCATTGCGAAGTGGATCGACGGCTTCGCCGGCGCGCTGTTCGCCGGCTTCGGCATTCATCTCATCATCTCTCGCTAAGCATGACGCGCTGACGCAAGCAGCGCGCCAACCAGCATAAACAGCGAACCAAAGACTTTATTCAGGGCCTTCATCTGTTTAGGCCCTTTGATCCACGCCGCAATTCGCTGCGCCAGCGTCGCGTAACCAATCATCACGATGATATCGACGATAATGGTGGTCGCGCCCAGCACCACGTACTGCATCACCTGGGGCTGATGTGGCACGATAAACTGCGGGAACAGCGCGGCGAGGAAAACGATGCTCTTCGGGTTGGTCAGGTTGACGAAGACCGCGCGCTTAAACAGATGGCCTCGGTTTTGCGTCTGAGCGAGCGTATTGAGGTTGATGGAGCCTGCCGCGCGCCACTGCTGGATGCCGAGCCAAATCAGATATGCCGCACCGGCCCATTTCAGCACTTCAAACGCCAGCACCGAGCGGGAGAACAGGGTCCCCAGACCAATTCCGACCAGGACGATATGAATGCCCAGCCCGGTCTGCAAACCGGCGATGGATGCCGCCGCACCGCGATAGCCGTGATTGATGGAGGTAGTCATGGTGTTAATGGCACCCGAACCCGGTGAAAGGCTGAGGATAATGGATGTCAGCAGGTAGGCGAACCACCATTCGAAGGTCATTTGAAACTCCCGAACCGTCTATTTTTATGCCACAATACGCTATTATTGCGTCATTTTGTGACCAGTGATGAAAAAAACGATATTCCCTGGATTACGTGAGTGGAAACCCAATGTTTCAGCAGAAAAAGGACTGGGAAACACGAGAAAACGCTTTTGCTGCTTTCTCTATGGGGCCGCTGACCGATTTCTGGCGGCAGCGTGAGGAAGATGAGTTTACGGGCGTCGGGGGCATCCCGGTGCGCTTCGTTCGTTTCCGCAATGAAAAAAATGACCGTGTGATTGTCGTCTGCCCCGGACGCATCGAAAGCTACGTTAAATATGCCGAACTGGCTTACGACCTGGTCCATATGGGGTTCGACGTGCTGATCATCGACCACCGTGGACAGGGGTTGTCCGGTCGTATGCTGCCGGATACGCACCGTGGGCACGTGGATAACTTCAGCGATTACGTCGACGATTTTGCAGCGTTCTGGCAGCAGGAAGTGCAGCCTGGCCCCTGGCGCAAGCGGTATATCCTTGCGCACTCCATGGGCGGTGCCATTTCGACGCTGTTTTTGCAGCGGTATGAGCACCAGTGCGACGCCATTGCGCTCACCGCACCGATGTACGGTATTGTCATTCGTTTTCCCGATTGGATGGTGCGCCATCTTCTCGACTGGGCTGAGGGCCATCAGCGCATTCGTGAAGGCTATGCCATCGGTACCGGACGCTGGCGCGCATTGCCGTTCGCCATCAACGTTCTGACCCACAGTCGGCAGCGCTATCGCCGCAACCTGCGCTTTTATGCCGATGAACCGCGCTTGCGCGTTGGCGGCCCGACCTGGCACTGGGTGCGGGAAGGTATTCATGCCGGTGAGCAGGTGCTGGCGGGCGTAGGCGATGATGACACGCCGACGCTTCTGATTCAGGCGGAGGAAGAGCGTGTGGTGGATAACCGCATGCATGACCGCTATTGTGAACTGCGCGCTGCCGCCGGTCACCCTTGTGAAGGGGGAAAACCGCTGGTCATCAACGGCGCGTACCATGAGATCCTTTTTGAAAAGGACGCTATGCGCTCAGTCGCGCTTAACGCCATTGTTGAATTTTTCAACAGGCATAATTGATATTCACCAGAGGTTAAATTTCCCTATGTACCAGGTTGTTGCATCTGACTTAGATGGCACGCTGCTTTCCCCCGACCACACCCTCTCGCCTTACGCGAAAGAGACCTTAAAACTCCTGACTGCCCGTGGCGTGAACTTCGTGTTTGCCACCGGTCGCCACCACGTGGACGTGGGGCAGATCCGCGATAATCTGGAAATCAAATCGTACATGATCACCTCCAACGGTGCGCGCGTGCACGACACGGATGGTAACCTGATTTTTACCCACAATCTGGACCGCGATATTGCGGCCGATCTGTTCGGCGTGGTGCACAATAACCCGGATATCGTCACCAACGTTTATCGCGATGACGAGTGGTTTAT
The DNA here is from genome assembly GCF_057444735.1 of Enterobacter sp. B79-1. NCBI lineage: Bacteria > Pseudomonadati > Pseudomonadota > Gammaproteobacteria > Enterobacterales > Enterobacteriaceae > Enterobacter > Enterobacter sp. B79-1. Next base: position 42,713 of record NZ_JBYAZJ010000006.1, on the reverse strand, counting down.
GAACCGCCACCGCCCGGATGAGATGCGCTTTTTCAAGGAAGCCGTATTCCAGTACTCACTGTACGAGCCTGGCCTGCTGGAGCCGGAAGGGATCAGTAAGGTGTTCTTCACCTGCGAAAGCCATGAAGCGCTGCTGCCGCTGGAGCAGGCGATCAACGCTCGCTGGGGCGACCGCGTTAACGTGAGCTTCTCCACGCTGACCTGTCTGGAAGTGATGGCCGGTGGCGTTTCCAAAGGTCACGCGCTGGAAGCGGTGGCTAAACGTCTGGGCTTTGAGCTGAAAGACTGCATCGCGTTTGGAGACGGCATGAACGACGCTGAGATGCTCTCCATGGCGGGCAAAGGCTGCATCATGGAGAATGCGCACCAGCGTCTGAAAGACCTGCACCCGGAGCTGGAAGTGATCGGCACTAACGGCGATAACGCTGTGCCTAAGTACCTGCGCAAACTGTTCCTTGAATAATCTTCATTCGATTATTTATTGTTCAGTTGTCAACTAAAGAGTTCGCTACAATGCCTGTCCTTCTTTCTGAGAGACAAGCATTGTGGCGCTACTCATTATCACCACTATCCTGTGGGCCTTCTCCTTTAGCCTGATTGGCGAATACCTTGCCGGATCGGTCGACAGCTACTTCTCGGTGCTGATGCGCGTGGGACTGGCGGCGCTGGTGTTCCTGCCGTTTCTGCGCGCGCGCGGACAATCGCTGAAAACGATACTGCTGTATATGCTGGTGGGCGCGATGCAGCTCGGCATCATGTACCTGTTCAGCTTTCGGGCTTACGTTTATCTGTCTGTCTCGGAATTCCTGCTGTTCACCGTGCTCACGCCGCTCTACATCACCCTGATCTACGACCTGCTCAGCAAGCGTCGTCTGCGCTGGGGATATCTATTAAGTGCGGCGCTGGCGGTGCTTGGGGCGGCGATTATTCGCTATGACAAGGTAAGCGATCACTTCTGGACAGGGCTGATGTTCGTCCAGCTCGCCAATATCAGCTTCGCCATCGGCATGGTGGGATACAAACGGCTGATGGAGACCCGTCCGATGCCGCAGCATAACGCGTTCGCCTGGTTCTATATGGGGGCCGCGATTGTCGCGGTAGCGGCGTGGTTTATGCTCGGCAACCCGCAAAAACTGCCGACGACCACCGTGCAGTGGAGCGTTCTGGTCTGGCTGGGCGTGGTGGCTTCCGGGCTGGGATACTTCATGTGGAACTACGGCGCTACGCAGGTAGACGCCGGTACGCTGGGGATCATGAATAACGTGCATGTCCCGGCAGGGCTGCTGGTCAATCTCGCCATCTGGCAGCAACAGCCGCACTGGCCGAGTTTCCTTATTGGGGGAGCGGTGATCCTGGCTTCGCTGTGGGTACATCGCCGTTGGGTCGCTCCGCGCTCCGCACAAAGGGAAGATGGTCGCACGCGTGGTTCCGCGCTGAGCGAATAAACGCTTCCGTAATCGGCTGACGCTGCTCGCCATCGCGCACGGCGGCGTACAGCCTGCTCCACAGTCCTTCACCCAGGGTTTTGGTCACCACCAGACCCTGGCGTTCAAAACTCTCCACCACCCAGTGCGGCAATGCCGCGATGCCCATTCTGGCCGCCACCATCTGTATCAACAGCAACGTGTTATCCACGCTTTTCAGCTGTGGGCTAATCCCCGCGGGCTGCAGGAAGTGGCGCCAGATATCCAGGCGACTGCGCTGCACGGGATAAATCAGCAGCGTTTCTGTCGCCAGATCTTCCGGCGTGATGCGCGTTTTACTGGCCAGCGGATGGTCCGGGGCCAGCACCAGGCGCACTTCATAATCAAACATCGGCGAATAGTGCAGGCCGCTGCGCGGCAGAATATCTGACGTCATCACCAGATCCAGCTCGCCCTGCTGCAGCGACGGCTGCGGGTCAAAGGTCACGCCGGATGTAAAGTCCATCTCCACCTGCGGCCACTTCTGGCGGAAGTTCTCAAGCGCGGGGGTCAGCCACTGAATACAGCTATGGCACTCAATGGCAATACGCAGTTTGGTTTGCTGCGGCTCGTTACAGGACTGCAGCGCGCTGGCGATCTGCGGCAGTACCTGATTTGCCAGTTGCAGCAGAATTTCACCCTGCGGCGTAAAGCGCAAAGGCTGGCTCTTACGCACAAAAAGACGAAAGCCGAGGCGTTGTTCCAGATCGCTGAACTGGTGAGAAAGGGCAGACTGGGTCTGGTGCAGCGTGGCCGCCGCTGCCGCAAGAGAACCGCAGTTCCGCAACGCTTGTAGCGTTTTCAGGTGTTTAATCTCGATCATGAAAGTCCTTCACTTCGCCATGAACATTTTGCGCTTGAGGAATATACAGTACCTGCCAATTATAGATGTGTAAACATCTGGACGTCTAAATAACAAATTTCACAAGGGGCATAACATGACAATCCGCAATCACACTCTCGGTTTTCCTCGCGTTGGCCTGCGCCGCGAACTGAAAAAAGCGCAAGAAAGCTACTGGGCGGGTAACACCACCCGTGAAGAACTGCTGACGGTGGGACGCGAGCTGCGCGCCCGTCACTGGGAGCAGCAAAAACAGGCGGGCATTGACCTGCTGCCGGTGGGCGATTTCGCCTGGTACGACCATGTTCTGACGACCAGCCTGCTGCTTGGCAACGTGCCGGCTCGTCATCAGAACAAAGATGGATCGGTAGATATCGATACTCTGTTCCGCATCGGCCGTGGCCGTGCACCAACGGGGGAGCCAGCGGCAGCGGCGGAAATGACTAAGTGGTTCAACACCAACTATCACTATATGGTGCCGGAGTTCGTGAAAGGTCAGCAGTTCAGGCTGACCTGGACGCAGCTGCTGGATGAAGTGGACGAAGCGCTGGCGCTGGGTCATCAGGTGAAGCCCGTATTGCTGGGGCCAGTCACCTACCTGTGGCTGGGTAAAGTAAAAGGCGAACAGTTTGACCGCCTCAGCCTGCTGAACGATATTCTGCCGGTCTACAAACAGGTGCTGATTGAGCTGGGCAAGCGCGGCATTCAGTGGGTGCAAATCGACGAACCCGCGCTGGTGCTCGAGCTGCCGCAGGCGTGGCTTGATGCCTTCAAACCGGCGTATGACGCGCTCACCGGGCAAGTGAAGCTGCTGCTCACAACCTATTTCGAAGGCGTGACGCCAAACCTTAAAACCATTACCGCGCTGCCGGTTCAGGGCCTGCACGTTGACCTCGTTCACGGTAAAGACGATGTCGCGGAGCTGCACAAGCGCCTGCCAGCGGACTGGCTGCTTTCTGCCGGGTTGGTTAACGGTCGCAACGTCTGGCGTGCCGATCTGACCGAGAAATATGCACAAATCAAAGATATTGTCGGCAAACGTGAGCTGTGGGTGGCATCCTCTTGCTCGCTGCTGCACAGCCCAATCGATCTCAGCGTGGAGACCCGTCTCGACCCTGAAGTGAAAAGCTGGTTTGCCTTCGCCCTGCAAAAGTGCGAAGAGCTGACGCTGCTGCGCGACGCGCTGAACAACGGCGAGACGGCGGCGATTACCGAATGGAGCGCGCCGATCCAGGCGCGTCGTCACTCGGCCCGTGTGCACAACCCGGCGGTGGAAAAACGCCTGGCGGCCATCACCGCACAGGACAGCCAGCGCCAGAGCCCGTATGAAGTACGCGCCGAAGCGCAGCGCGCCCGTTTCAACCTGCCTGCGTGGCCGACCACCACAATTGGTTCTTTCCCGCAAACCACTGAAATCCGCGGCCTGCGTCTGGACTTCAAGAAGGGCAACCTGGATGCGAACAACTACCGCACCGGTATCGCTGAGCACATTAAGCAGGCAATTATCGAGCAGGAGCGTTTAGGTCTGGACGTGCTGGTGCACGGTGAGGCCGAGCGTAACGACATGGTCGAATACTTCGGTGAGCACCTGGACGGCTTCGTCTTTACCCAGAACGGCTGGGTGCAGAGCTATGGCTCCCGCTGCGTGAAGCCGCCAGTGGTCATCGGCGACGTTAGCCGCCCGGAAGCGATCACCGTGGAGTGGGCGAAGTATGCCCAGTCCCTGACCGATAAGCCGGTGAAAGGGATGCTCACCGGTCCGGTAACCATTCTCTGCTGGTCCTTCCCGCGCGAAGACGTGACCCGTGAGACCATCGCGAAGCAAATCGCGCTGGCGCTGCGTGATGAAGTGGCAGATCTGGAAGCCGCAGGCATTGGCATCATCCAGATTGACGAACCGGCGCTGCGTGAAGGTCTGCCGCTGCGTCGCAGCGACTGGGATGCTTACCTGCAGTGGGGCGTGGAAGCGTTCCGCATCAACGCCGCGGTGGCGAAGGACGACACCCAGATCCACACCCACATGTGCTACTGCGAATTTAACGACATCATGGATTCGATTGCCGCGCTGGACGCCGACGTGATCACCATCGAGACCTCGCGTTCAGACATGGAGCTGCTGGAGTCGTTTGAAGAGTTCGACTACCCGAACGAAATCGGGCCGGGCGTGTACGACATTCACTCCCCGAACGTGCCGAGCGTGGAGTGGATCGAAGCCCTGCTGAAAAAAGCCGCCCAGCGGATCCCAGCGGAACGTCTGTGGGTGAACCCGGACTGCGGACTGAAAACCCGCGGCTGGCCGGAGACGCGCGCGGCGCTGGCGAACATGGTGAAGGCGGCGCAGAACTTGCGTCAGGCTTGATGCATCGTAGGCCCGGTAAGGCGTTGCCGCCACCGGGCTTTTTTGCTTTTATGCTTTTTTCCCGCCGTACTGGCTAAACCACGCCAGCATCCTCTGCCAGCCATCTTTGGCTGATTCTGCGTGATAGCTCGGGCGATAATCGGCATTAAACGCGTGTCCGGCATCCGGGTATACCACAATCTCCGCCTTCGCGTTCGCCGCGCGTAGCGCATGACGCATGGTCTCGACGGTATCAAGCGGAATGCCTGTATCCTGACCACCATAAAGCCCTAGCACCGGTGCATTCAAATCCGTGGCGATATCAACAGGCTGCTTCGGTGAGTTCAGCGTTTTTTCGCCCACCAGTTTGCCGTACCAGGCGACGGCCGCTTTCAACTGCGGGTTATGCGCGGCATACAACCAGCTAATGCGTCCGCCCCAGCAGAAGCCGGTCACCAGCAGACGATGTGCATCGCCCCCGTTGCGCGCGGCCCAGCTGGCAACGTGATCAAGGTCAGCCAGCACCTGGGCATCCGGAACTTTGCTCACCAGATTGTTGAACAATGTAGGGATATCGCTGTAATCGTTCGGATCGCCCTGACGGAAATAGAGCTCTGGCGCAATGGCCAGGTACCCTTCCAGCGCCAGGCGGCGGCAGAGGTCGCGAATATGCTCGTGAACGCCAAAAATTTCCTGAACCACAATCACGATCGGCAGCGGGCCGTCTGCCGATTTTGGCCGCGCGTGATAAGCAGGCATATTCTCCCCCTGCGAGGGGATGGAGGTCTCGCCCGCAGTAATGGCTTCTTCTGAGGTTGAGACGATGGTTGAAGCATGCGGAGCCGCAGCAGGTGCAAAACCGGTTTTTTCAGTCATGGCATTCTCCGTACCAATGAGTTAGCGCAAAGGTAAATATAGTCACCAGGTTAACAACCCACAGTGCCTTATACGGTCTATCTTTTGTGCAGCACCTGTCGATATAACTTGTTAATGTGATGTAAGTCACTATTTAATGGAAATTAACTGCAACCATTTTCATTCATGGTGAGGTGTGTCACGAAAATATGCTTACTGCTTCTGTAAAGTACCGTTTTACTTCTTCTGACTAACCGACCCACAGAGGAGTCACCCTATGTCTAAGTCTGATGTTTTTCATCTCGGCCTCACCAAAAACGATTTACAAGGGGCTACGCTCGCTATCGTCCCTGGCGATCCTGAGCGTGTGGAAAAGATCGCCGCGCTGATGGATAAGCCGGTTAAGCTGGCAGCCCATCGTGAATTCACCACCTGGCGCGCAGAGCTGGATGGCAAAGCGGTGATCGTGTGCTCTACCGGTATCGGTGGCCCGTCTACGTCTATTGCGGTGGAAGAGCTGGCGCAGCTGGGCATTCGTACTTTCCTGCGTATCGGCACCACTGGCGCTATTCAGCCGCACATCAACGTGGGCGACGTGCTGGTTACGACCGCATCTGTACGTCTGGACGGCGCAAGCCTGCACTTTGCACCAATGGAATTCCCGGCAGTAGCCGATTTCGAATGCACCACCGCGCTGGTTGAGGCCGCAAAATCCGTGGGCGCGACCACCCACGTGGGCGTCACCGCCTCTTCCGATACCTTCTACCCGGGCCAGGAGCGTTACGACACCTTCTCAGGCCGCGTGGTGAGCCGTTTCAAAGGCTCTATGGAAGAGTGGCAGTCCATGGGCGTGATGAACTACGAAATGGAATCTGCAACGCTGTTGACCATGTGCGCAAGCCAGGGTCTGCGTGCCGGTATGGTGGCGGGCGTGATCGTCAACCGTACCCAGCAGGAGATCCCGAACGCCGAAACCATGAAGCAGACCGAAAGTCATGCAGTGAAAATCGTGGTGGAAGCGGCTCGTCGCCTCATCTAATCCTCCCTTCAGAGACACAAGGCCGACATGTTCGGCCTTTATTTTTTGCGTAGCGCCTCGCAGGAAAACCCTTTCAAACTGGACGTTTATACAGCACAATTCTATTTTGTGCGGGTAATACGTTGATGCAGGGGGCATTGTGGATATCTCAATCCTGATTTATGCGGTGGTTGCGCTGGTGAGCGTGGCGGTAGGCTGGCTGATTTCCAGCTACCAGCATGCGCAGCAGAAAGCCGAGCAGCTGGCAGAGCGCGAGGAGATCGTCGCCGATCTCAGCGCGGCAAAACAACAGCTTGCTCTGAGTGACCACTGGCGCGACGAGTGCGAGCTGCTCAATAATGAACTGCGTAACCTGCGCGACATCAACACTTCGCTGGAGGCCGATCTCCGCGAAGTGACCACCCGTCTTGAATCCACCCAACTGCATGCGGAAGACAAAATCCGCCAGATGATCAACAGCGAGCAACGCCTCAGCGAACAGTTTGAGAACCTCGCCAACCGAATTTTTGAGCACAGCAACCGCCGCGTTGACGAACAGAACCGACAGAGCCTGAATAGCCTGCTGACGCCACTGCGTGAACAGCTGGACGGGTTTCGCCGTCAGGTACAGGACAGCTTTGGTCAGGAGGCGCGCGAGCGGCACACCCTGGCGCATGAAATCCGTAATCTCCAGCAGCTGAATGCCCAGATGGCGCAGGAGGCGGTGAACCTGACGCGTGCGCTCAAAGGCGATAACAAAACGCAAGGAAACTGGGGGGAAGTGGTGCTGACGCGCGTGCTTGAAGCGTCTGGCCTGCGCGAAGGGTATGAATACGAAACCCAGGTCAGCATTGAGAACGATGCCCGCTCGCGTATGCAGCCGGATGTCATTGTACGTCTGCCGCAGGGTAAAGATGTGGTAATTGACGCCAAAATGACGCTGGTGGCCTACGAGCGCTATTTCAACGCGGAAGATGACTACACCCGCGAGTCGGCGCTGCAGGAACACATCGCCTCCGTGCGTAACCATATTCGTCTGCTGGGCAGAAAGGATTATCAGCAGCTGCCGGGCCTGCGCTCGCTGGACTACGTGCTGATGTTTATCCCGGTAGAGCCCGCCTTCCTGCTGGCGCTCGACAGACAGCCCGAACTGATCACCGAAGCGCTGAAAAATAACATTATGCTGGTCAGCCCTACCACGCTGCTGGTGGCCTTGCGGACCATTGCTAATCTGTGGCGTTATGAGCATCAAAGCCGTAACGCGCAACATATTGCCGATCGCGCCAGCAAACTTTACGACAAAATGCGCCTGTTTGTGGACGATATGTCCTCGGTCGGGCAAAGCCTGGATCGTGCGCAGGATAACTACCGGCAGGCGATGAAAAAGCTCTCCTCCGGGCGTGGCAACCTGCTGGCGCAAGCCGAAGCGTTTCGCAGCCTGGGGGTGGAGGTGAAACGCGAGATTAATCCGGAATTGGTTGAACAGGCGACGTCGCAGGACGAAGAGTTCCGCCTGCGTGAAGGCGCGGATGAACAAAATACACACAGTGAAGACAACGATTTAGCGGCGAATTTATCGCCAGAAGAGCAGCCGACGCGTTTCTTTCGCGGTGGTTGAATCGTAGGGCAAACGCGCCCAATCTGTTACACTTCACGAACATTTTACTGATAAGCAGGCTCTGAGATGGTTGACGATTCACAAGACACGACGCACTTTGGCTTTCAGACTGTTGCCAAAGCGCAGAAAGCTGACATGGTGGCCCACGTATTTCATTCCGTGGCGGCGAAGTACGATGTGATGAATGACTTGATGTCCTTCGGCATTCATCGCTTGTGGAAGCGCTTTACTATTGACTGCAGCGGTGTGCGTCGTGGACAAACAGTTCTCGATCTGGCTGGCGGAACGGGCGATCTGACGGCGAAATTCTCTCGTCTGGTGGGTGAAACCGGTCGTGTCGTGCTGGCAGATATCAATGACTCAATGCTGAAAATGGGACGCGAGAAGCTGCGTAACATCGGCGTTGTGGGTAACGTGGAATATGTGCAGGCAAACGCCGAAGCGCTGCCGTTCCCGGATAACACCTTTGACTGCATCACCATCTCTTTTGGTCTGCGTAACGTCACCGACAAAGACAAAGCGCTGCGCTCCATGTACCGCGTGCTGAAGCCGGGTGGACGTCTGCTGGTGCTTGAATTCTCCAAACCGATTATCGAGCCGCTGAGCAAAGCCTACGACGCCTACTCCTTCCACGTTCTGCCGCGTATTGGTGAGCTGGTAGCGAACGATGCAGAAAGCTATCGCTACCTGGCCGAATCCATCCGTATGCACCCGGATCAGGATACCCTGAAAGCGATGATGCAGGACGCGGGCTTTGAAAACGTTGAGTATTTCAACATGACGGCGGGTGTCGTCGCGCTACACCGCGGTTACAAGTTCTGAGTGGAGGTGTCCCGTGCCCTTTAAACCCTTAGTCACCGCAGGCATTGAGAATGTACTGAATGCCTTTCTGTATCGCGCTCCGGCGCTGAAGGCTGCACGTCAGCGGCTGAACGGAAAGGTACTGCGTATCGTTTTAAAAGAGTTCTCGACGCCGCTTGTGCTGGTCTTCAGCGAGCGCCAGCTTGACGTTCTGGGTGAATGGGAGGGCGAGGCAGATTGCTCGGTCATCACTCATATGAGCGTGCTGCCAAAACTGCGTGACCGTCAGCAACTCACGGCGCTTATCCGCAGCGGTGAACTCGAAGTTGAAGGCGACATTCAGGTCGTGCAGAACTTCGTGGCGCTCAGCGATCTGGCTGAGTTTGACCCGGCAGAACTGCTTGCGCCTTTTATTGGCGACATCGCCGCCGAAGGGATCGGAAAAGCGATTCATGGCGGTACGGCGTTCCTGCGCAAAAATCTGCAACGGCAGCAGCGCTATGCCGCAGAGGTCATCACCGAAGAGTGGCGCATGGCCCCCGGGCCGCTGGAAGTGGCATGGTTTGCAGAAGAGACCGCTGCTGTTGAACGCGCGGTTGATGCGTTAACCAAACGCCTGGAAAAACTGGAGGGCAAATGACGCCTGGTGAAATTCGGCGCCTCTATTTTATCGTTCGCACCTTTTTGAGCTACGGGCTCGACGAGCTTATCCCCAGAATGCGTATCACGCTGCCGCTTCGTATCTGGCGGCGCACGCTGTTCTGGATGCCAAATCGCCACAAAGATCAGGTTTTAGGCGAACGCTTGCGTCTTGCGCTGCAGGAGCTGGGCCCGGTATGGATCAAGTTTGGGCAGATGCTTTCTACCCGCCGCGATCTCTTCCCACCGCAAATTGCCGATGAACTGGCGATGCTGCAGGATCGCGTTGCGCCGTTCGACGGGGTGAGAGCGAAGAAGCAGATCGAAGAAGCGATGGGCAACATCCCTGTTGAAACCTGGTTTGATGATTTCGACATTCAGCCGCTCGCATCGGCCTCCATTGCCCAGGTACATACGGCTCGCCTGAAAGAAAACGGCAAAGAAGTGGTTATCAAGGTTATTCGTCCGGATATCCTGCCGATCATCAAAGCCGATATGAAGCTGATCTACAGGTTGGCCCGTTGGGTACCGCGTTTGTTACCGGATGGCCGCCGACTGCGCCCGATGGAAGTGGTGCGGGAGTATGAAAAAACGCTGATTGACGAGCTTAACCTGCTGCGTGAATCGGCGAACGCCATTCAGCTGCGTCGTAACTTTGAAGACAGCCCAATGCTGTATGTTCCTGAAGTCTATTCTGACTATTGCAGCCAGAACATGATGGTCATGGAGCGTATTTACGGTATTCCGGTCTCGGATGTTGTTGCGCTGGAAAAGCAGGGCACCAACATGAAGCTGCTGGCAGAGCGTGGTGTGCAGGTCTTCTTTACCCAGGTCTTTCGCGACAGCTTTTTCCATGCGGACATGCACCCGGGCAACATCTTCGTGAGCTACGAACACCCAGAGGATCCGAAGTACATCGGGATCGACTGTGGCATTGTTGGCTCGCTGAACAAAGAAGATAAGCGCTATCTTGCAGAGAACTTCATCGCGTTCTTCAACCGCGACTACCGCAAGGTGGCCGAGCTGCACGTGGATTCTGGCTGGGTTCCACCAGACACCAATGTCGAAGAGTTTGAGTTTGCGATCCGCACGGTATGCGAACCGATTTTCGAAAAACCGCTGTCGGAGATCTCCTTCGGTCACGTTTTGCTGAACCTGTTCAATACCGCGCGTCGCTTCAATATGGAAGTGCAGCCACAATTAGTTTTACTTCAGAAAACATTACTTTACGTTGAAGGCGTAGGTCGCCAGCTCTATCCTCAGTTAGACTTATGGAAAACGGCGAAACCTTTCCTTGAATCCTGGATCAAAGATCAGGTTGGCATTCCAGCGCTGGTTCGCTCCCTTAAGGAGAAAGGCCCGTTCTGGATTGAAAAAATGCCTGAAATTCCTGAACTGGTTTACGACAGTTTGCGTCAGAGCAAGAACCTTCAGCACAGCATGGATAAAATCGCGCACGAGCTTCAGTCCAGCCGCGTGCGCCAGGGACAGTCACGCTACCTCTTTGGCATTGGCGCGACGTTGCTGCTGAGCGGTACGCTGCTGCTCATCAATCGCCCTGACTGGGAGATGATGCCCGCCTGGCTCATGGCTGGCGGCGTTGTTGTCTGGCTCGCTGGCTGGAGAAAAACGCGCTGATTTTGCGTCGCTATCACCAGGTTGCATACGTATAATGCAACCTGACTCATTAAGCATCTATCACTGAGGATTACGTATGGGTGGTATCAGTATCTGGCAATTGTTAATCATTGCCGTCATCGTCGTACTGCTGTTTGGTACGAAGAAACTCGGTTCTATCGGTTCCGACCTTGGTGCATCTATCAAAGGCTTTAAGAAGGCCATGGGTGATGATGAAAGTAAGCAGGATAAAACCAGCCAGGACGCTGACTTTACTGCTAAATCCATCGCTGATAAGCAAGATGAAGCCAAAAAGGAAGACGCTAAACGCCACGATAAAGAGCAGGTGTAATTCGTGTTCGACATTGGTTTTAGTGAGCTGCTGCTGGTCTTTGTGATTGGTTTGATTGTGCTGGGGCCGCAGCGTCTCCCTGTTGCGGTTAAAACCGTGGTGGGTTGGGTGCGTGCGCTTCGCTCGCTGGCAACCACCGTGCAAAACGAGCTGGCGCAGGAGCTTAAGCTCCAGGAATTTCAGGACAGCCTGAAAAAAGTTGAGAAGGCGAGCATGGAAAACCTGACGCCCGAGCTGAAAGCATCAATGGATGAGTTGCGCGAAGCGGCTGAATCTATGAAGCGTTCATACAGCATCAACGATCCTGAAAAGGCGAGTGATGAAGCTAACACCATCCATAACCCGGTGGTGAAGGGCAGCGAAGAGCAGCGTGAGGGCGTAACGCCGTCCAGCGCAGAGCATCAGGCTGCCGCACCAGAACAGACGCCGCAGGAACCTGAAGTGAAAAAACAGGCGCAGTCGGTCGAGCCAGTGTTAAAAGCGGCTGAAGCAAAGCCTGCTGCGTCCGTTTCCGAATCATCCCCTTCCTCGAGTGATAAAGCGTAAACATGGCAGTAGATGATACTCAACCGCTCATTACGCACCTCATTGAGCTGCGCAAGCGCCTGTTAAACTGCATTATTGCGGTTCTCCTTATATTCCTTTGCCTGGTCTATTTTGCCAACGATATCTATCAGGTGGTCTCTGCACCGCTGATTAAACAGATGCCGCTGGGCGCGACGATGATCGCCACGGACGTGGCTTCACCGTTTTTCACCCCGATCAAGCTGACCTTCTGGGTATCCTTGATTGCGTCTGCGCCGGTTATTTTGTACCAGGTCTGGGCCTTCGTCGCGCCGGCGCTGTACAAGCACGAGCGTAAACTGGTGATCCCTCTGCTGGTCTCCAGTTCGCTGCTGTTCTATATCGGCATGGCGTTCGCTTATTTCGTTGTCTTCCCTCTGGCCTTTGGCTTCCTGACGCATACCGCGCCGGAAGGGGTTCAGGTGTCGACAGACATCGCCAGCTATCTCAGCTTCGTCATGGCGCTGTTCATGGCGTTTGGTGTGGCGTTCGAAGTACCGGTGGCGATTGTCCTGCTGTGCTGGATGGGCGTGACAACGCCTGACGATCTCCGCAAGAAGCGTCCGTATATCCTCGTAGGCGCATTTGTGGTGGGCATGCTGCTGACGCCACCGGATGTCTTCTCGCAAACCTTACTGGCGATACCGATGTATTGTTTGTTTGAGGTCGGCGTGTTCTTCTCGCGTTTCTATGTGGGCAAACGACGTCCGCCGGAAGATGAAGAAGACGGGTCTGAAAAGACCACTGAAGAATAACACCAGCCGCCCGTCAGGGCGGTTGTCATATGGAGAGGGGCATGTTTGATATTGGGCTTAACCTGACCAGCTCGCAGTTCGCGAAAGACCGGGATGAGGTCGTCGCCCGTGCTTTTGCCGCCGGGGTGAAAGGGCTGTTGCTGACGGGAACCAACCTTCATGAAAGTGAGCAGGCGCAGTTGCTTGCGCAACGCTACGAACGCTGCTGGTCAACCGCAGGCGTCCACCCTCATGACAGTAGCCAATGGACGCAACACAGCGCTGAAACGCTCCACGCGCTGGCGAAAATGCCACAGGTGGTCGCCATCGGCGAGTGCGGTCTTGATTTCAATCGCAATTTTTCCACGCCGGAAGACCAGGAAAAAGCATTCACCGCACAATTGGCGCTGGCCGCAGAGCTTGAAATGCCAGTGTTCATGCATTGCCGCGATGCGCATGAGCGTTTTATCACCCTTCTGGAACCGTGGCTGGATAAACTGCCTGGTGCTGTGTTGCACTGCTTTACCGGATCGCATCAGGACGCGCTGGATTGCCTGAATCGAGGACTTTATCTGGGCATTACCGGTTGGGTTTGCGATGAGCGTCGCGGGCTGGAACTGCGTGAATTGTTGCCGGCGATCCCGGCTGAACGCCTGCTGCTGGAAACCGATGCCCCTTATTTGCTGCCGCGCGACATGAAACCCAAACCGGCATCGCGGCGTAATGAACCGGCGTATCTGGGGCACATCGTTGAGAGTGTGGCGCACTGGCGCGGAGAAGATCCACACTGGCTGGCCGCGCAGACGGATGACAACGTGCGCCGCCTGTTTCGAATTGCGTTTTAAAGCTTACGGAAGTCGGTGTTTTTCACGCTCTGCAGCACCTGTTTATTCAACAGGTTAAGCAGCAACATAGAGCGCGCTTCGCCATCAGGTTCAGAGAATATGGCCTGCAGGCCTTCAAAGGCACCTTCTGTAATCACCACGCTATCGCCCGCATAAGGGGTTTCCGGGTCGGTAATCCCTTCGGGTTGTTGATAAATCGAAAGCTGATGAATGACGGTTGAGGGAACCGTCGCGGGGCTGGTGCCAAAACGGACAAAGTGACTGACACCGCGCGTGGCGCTGATTGTCGTGGTGTGGATCACTTCCGGGTCGAATTCGACGAACAGATAGTTCGGGAAGAGAGGCTCGCTGACCATCGTGCGTTTCCCGCGCTGCATTTTTTCAAGCGTGATCACGGGCGTCAGGCAATTCACCGACTGACGTTCAAGATGTTCCTGCGCGCGCTGAAGTTGCCCGCGTTTGCAATACAGTAAATACCAGGCCTGCATAATCACTCTTTCCCTTAGTTCGGGGCGCAAGCATATCAAAACCCTGGCCGGATCGCTAAGTTGATTATAATGGGCGAAAGTGGAGTAAGTCGCGGAAGTTCACGCTAATTTAACAAAATTACAGCATCACGTAGGCTTACGCCGTATAATGAAGCGCTTACAGAGAGGCCATGACTAACTGCATGAAATACCACGATCTACGCGACTTCCTGACGCTGCTGGAAAAGCAGGGCGAACTTAAACGGATTACGCTTCCTGTTGATCCTTATCTGGAAATGACAGAAATTGCTGACCGCACCCTGCGTGCCGGTGGGCCTGCGCTGCTGTTTGAAAATCCGAAAGGCTACGACATGCCGGTGCTGTGCAATCTGTTCGGCACGCCGCGCCGTGTGGCGCTGGGCATGGGGCAAGAGGATGTCACGGCGTTGCGTGAAGTGGGTAAACTGCTGGCGTTTTTGAAAGAGCCGGAGCCGCCGAAAGGTTTCCGCGATCTGTTCGACAAGCTGCCGCAGTTTAAGCAGGTACTGAACATGCCAACCAAACGCCTGCGCGGTGCGCCGTGTCAGCAAAAAGTGCTGGAAGGCGATGCGGTTGATCTGACAAAAATCCCGATTATGCAGTGCTGGCCTGAAGATGCTGCGCCGCTGATTACCTGGGGTCTGACCGTCACCCGTGGGCCGCACAAAGAGCGCCAAAACCTGGGTATCTACCGCCAGCAGCTGATTGGTAAAAATAAACTTATCATGCGCTGGCTGTCACATCGTGGCGGCGCGCTCGATTTCCAGGAGTGGTGCGCGGAACATCCCGGTGAACGATTCCCGGTTTCTGTTGCCCTGGGGGCCGATCCGGCAACGATTCTGGGCGCGGTTACGCCTGTTCCGGATACGCTATCCGAGTATGCCTTTGCAGGGCTGCTGCGCGGCACTAAAACGGAAGTCGTAAAGTGTGTCTCCAATGACCTGGAAGTGCCAGCCAGTGCGGAAATCGTGCTGGAAGGCTACATCGAACAGGGTGAGCTTGCACCGGAAGGGCCTTACGGCGACCATACGGGTTATTACAATGAAATTGATAACTTCCCGGTGTTTACCGTCACGCACATTACCCAGCGTGAAGATGCGATTTACCACTCAACCTACACCGGCCGTCCACCGGATGAGCCTGCGGTGCTGGGCGTGGCGCTGAACGAAGTCTTTGTGCCGATTTTGCAAAAACAGTTCCCGGAAATTGTTGATTTCTATCTGCCGCCGGAAGGGTGCTCGTATCGCCTGGCGGTAGTGACGATGAAGAAGCAGTATGCCGGTCACGCTAAACGCGTGATGATGGGCGTATGGTCTTTCCTGCGCCAGTTTATGTATACCAAGTTTGTTATCGTCTGCGATGATGACGTCAACGCCCGCGACTGGAACGACGTTATTTGGGCGATTACTACACGCATGGACCCCGCGCGTGATACGGTGTTAGTCGAAAACACGCCGATAGATTATCTGGACTTTGCCTCGCCGGTTTCCGGTCTTGGCTCAAAAATGGGACTGGATGCCACGAATAAATGGCCTGGCGAAACCGACCGTGAATGGGGTCGCCCGATCAAAAAAGATCCTGCCGTGACCGCGCGAATAGACGCGATCTGGGACGAACTGGCCATAATGAATAACGGTAAATCTTAAGCTGACCGTTAAGCCCTATAGACTTCCCGACAGAGAGAGCGAATGACAACCTTAAGCTGTAAAGTGACCTCGGTAGATGCCATTACCGACACCGTATATCGCGTCCGTTTAGTGCCAGAATCGGCATTCTCTTTCCGCGCTGGTCAGTACCTGATGGTCGTGATGGATGAGCGCGATAAACGTCCTTTCTCTATGGCGTCTACGCCAGCGGAGCAGGAATTTATTGAGCTTCATATTGGTGCGTCTGAGCTTAACCTTTACGCCATGGCTGTCATGGACCGCATCCTGAAAGAGCGTGAAATCGTGGTAGACATTCCGCACGGTGAAGCCTGGCTGCGCGAAGATGAAGACCGCCCGCTTATCCTGATTGCTGGCGGTACGGGGTTCTCGTATGTTCGCTCTATTCTGTTGACCGCGCTGGCACGTAACCCGAACCGCGACATCACCATCTACTGGGGCGGCCGCGAAGAAAAACACCTGTACGACCTGTCCGAACTGGAAGCGCTGAGCGTGAATCACCCGAACCTGCGCGTTGAGCCGGTTGTTGAGCAGCCGGAAGAGGGCTGGCGCGGTCGTAGTGGTACGGTGCTCACGGCGGTCCTGCAGGATCATGGCACGCTCGCCGGGCACGATATCTACATTGCTGGCCGTTTTGAAATGGCGAAAATTGCCCGCGACCTGTTCTGTAATGAGCGCGACGCGCGGGAAGATCGCCTGTTTGGCGATGCGTTCGCGTTTATCTAAGTGTCTAACCCGCTTCGGCGGGTTTTTTGTCTCGGTGAGGATTGGCGATAATTTAACCTTGAAAAGGTTAGTGCATTGCCGCTATCCTTAGCGCTGTTATTGTCCTCCCTCAGGAGCGCCCCCCAAAAATGAACAAACACGACTGATGAATTTCTGTCCTTGCTAAACGCTACCGCGTCGGCAGGGGAAGTTTTTGATTTCATTCAGGAGTGCTTATGGCTCATTTTGCGCAGTCCCCTTCTTTTATTTTGCATCAGGTCACCTGTCAGTTTGCGACGGGCGATACCCTTTTCGGTCCGCTAAATCTTACACTCGATGCGTCGCCGTGCGCGCTGGTTGGCCGCAACGGCAGCGGTAAAACACGCCTGCTGCGTCTACTGGCAGGCATTGATGAACCTGAAAACGGCCATATTGAGCGTTTCGGTACCCATGCCTATGTGGCGCAGCAGCATGATATTTCCTCGCAGACCACGCTTGCGGAACTGCTCGGATATGACGCGATTTTCGCCGCCCGTAAGCGCATCGACAGCGGTGACTATCAGCCAGAGGATCTGGAAAAGCTCGACGGTAACTGGGATTTGGCGGAACGCCTGAGTGAAGCGTTTATGAACGCGCACCTCCCGCCGTTTGATCCCGATAAACCGGCCAGGGAACTCAGCGGCGGTGAGCGTATTCGCGCCCTGCTCTGCGGGGCATTGAGTGCGGATGCGGATTATCTTCTACTGGATGAACCCACGAACCATCTGGACAGACAAGGGCGTGAATGGTTTTACGACCAGCTTTTCCACCATCAGGGCGGCGTGCTGGTGGCTTCTCACGATCGTGAATTGCTGGCACAGGTGCCGCGCATTCTCGAGCTGAGCCCTTTTGGCCTGCGCAGCTTCGGTGGAAACTATGCTGATTATCAAACTCAGCGCGATACGGAACAGCAGGCTGCCCGCGCCGCGCTGGAGCACGCGGCCACCGAGCGCAAACGAATCCGCGCGCGGATGCATAAAGAGCACGACGACAGCCAGCGACGTTCAGCAAAAACGTTGCGTACGGTTGATAGCCTCAATATCGCCTCCTTTGAGCGGGTGAAATACAAAATGGCGGCAAAAGAGCGCATTGGCTCGTGGAAAAAACAGCACAGCGAACAGAATGACGCGTTAAATACCGCAGTAAACAACGCGCGCGATCGGGTAGAAGACGATAATCCGGTCATCTTCACCCTGCCGGGCAGTCGCGTCGCGGAGGGGAAACAGGTACTGGTGCTGGAGGCGCTGGCGCTGCCACATGTGGATATTCCGCCGATAAGCTGGCGTATGGACGGGCCAATGCGTGTCGCACTCCGTGGGCCGAATGGCTGTGGTAAATCGACGCTCTTGAAAGTGGTGTCCGGAGAGGAAGCACCTCTTTCAGGAACCTGCACGGTATCGGTCACCTGCGCCTATCTCGATCAACACCTGTCGCAGTTCGATCTTTCACAGTCGGTGATGACGCATCTCAACCTCAGCAACTCGCCGCTTGAAGAAGGCACGTTGCGTAGTCGCCTGGCACAGCTTCAGCTTGGCGCAGATAAGGTCTCGCTCCCCCTGGCGGAGCTGAGCGGCGGTGAACGCCTCAAAGCCGCGCTGGCCATTGTCTTATGGCGTGAAGAGGCTACGCAGCTTTTGCTCCTGGATGAGCCCACTAACCATTTGGATCTGGCCTCCGTTCAGGCCATTGAGGCTGCACTGGCGGAGTTCCCTGGCGCGCTGCTGGTGGTGTCGCATGATGAAACGTTTTTGAAGGGATTAACGCTGACGCATAACCTGGTGTGGAATGAGGCGGGATGGAATTGTGTAAGCCTGTAAAACACAAGCCCCCGCAAGGGCGGGGGCGATCAAACTGTATTAGGCTATCTGTTTACTGAGTGCAGGGTTCGCCTGTATCAGGCGCATCAGCTTTAACTCGGTTGGCGTGGGCTTTTCACGTTTTGATTCCCACTCCAGCACCATCGCCACGCTGACACCCATCGCTCTGGCGAATTCATCTGTTTGCAGCCCTGTCCCTTTGCGCAATTGCTCAAATTCTGTAAAGGGATTGGACTTTTGTTGCAGGGTAACCGTCTGCGGTACATCTTTAAAAATAATCTGTTCCAGGCTGCTCAGCAGCTCAAACTCAGGATCTTTATATTCCATTGAGGACTCCTCTTAAATCACACATCGGGATCAAGAACATCAGAGAGCCAATTAAGAATAGTCCCTAATACAAACGAAGGATCGTTGCGGATGTGATTAATCGTGCGGTAACGATAGCTTTATCCGTTTCAGCTATATGGATAGTTATGCTAATTACCTGATTAGCCATATATCGGCTTCGACAGGTATTTTTTTGTAAATGGTAAGAAATAAAACGGCAATAGCCGTTTTGCATGAAAAGAGTATCTTGCGGGGCTGACCTGGACTATCCTTGTCAGCGTTGGGCACGCGTGTGCCGGTGTGCGCTTTTTTGGGTGAAAGGAGTAATAAAATGGCGACAGGAAAGTCCTGCTCTCGCTGGTTTGCGCCTCTTGCGGCGTTGTTGATGGTAGTTAGCCTGAGTGGGTGTTTCGATAAAGAAGGCGATCAGCGCAAAGCGTTTATCGATTTTCTACAGAATACAGTGATGCGTAGCGGCGAGCGTTTACCAACGTTGACTGCGGATCAGAAAAAACAGTTTGGTCCTTTCGTGTCCGATTACGCCATCCTTTATGGTTATTCGCAGCAGGTGAGCCAGGCGATGGACTCCGGCCTTCGTCCGGTGCTGGATAGCGTTAATGCGATCCGTGTACCGCAGGATTATATGACCCAACGTGAACCGCTGCGCCAGTCCAACGGTGCGCTTGGCGTGCTGAGCCAGCAGTTACAGAATGCGAAAATGCAGGCTGATGCGTCACGTTCTGCGCTGAAACAGGGCGAGGATCTCAAGCCTGTCTTTGACAAAGTGTATGAGAAAGTGGTGACGAAGCCGTCTGACGCTTTGCAGCCGTTGATTCCGGCCGCGCAGGTCTTCACGCAGCAGCTGGTTCAGGTGGGGGATTTTATCTCCCAACAGGGGACACAGGTGAGCTTTGTCTCTAACGGTATCCAGTTCCCAACCTCACAGCAGGCAAGTCAATATAATACGCTGATTGGGCCGCTGGCTTCCCAGCACCAGGCCTTTAGCCAGGCGTGGAGTGCGGCAGTCGCTGCCACTGAGTAAGATAAAAATCCCCGCTTCGTGCGGGGTTTTTTTAGGGGTATTGAAAATAACGCTTGTCATTCCTCTACCACATCGGTATAACTATCCCCGTCGGTTTGTTACACAGACCTAAAGCAGTTTAGTAAAGCAGTCCAGATTGTTATCCATAGATACCCTTCGTTGTGACCCTTCCTTCATCGCTTAAAAATCTGTAACGCAATCCATCAAGCCGGAAGGCACAATATATTTGTTAATAAGGTAATTTCTATGTCTGCTAAAATGACTGGTCTGGTAAAATGGTTCAACGCTGATAAAGGTTTCGGCTTCATCACTCCTGACGATGGCTCAAAAGACGTGTTCGTACACTTCTCTGCTATCCAGAACGATGGCTACAAATCTCTGGATGAAGGTCAGAAAGTTTCCTTCACCATCGAAAGCGGCGCTAAAGGCCCAGCAGCTGGTAACGTTGTAAGCCTGTAAGCTTCCAACTCAGTAGCACAAAATTCAAAAACCCGCCTTCTGGCGGGTTTTTTCGTTTCTACTGTTGGATCTGCGGGTTAACGCAGTTCTTATCCACTTTTCCGCCGAGCGCGGCAATCAGATTGTCTACCGCAGTCGCCGCCATGTTATAGCGCGTCTCGTGAGTGGCAGAGCCGATGTGGGGCAGGGCGACGACGTTTGGCAGTTTGAGCAGCGGGGAATCGACTGACAGCGGCTCTTGTTCAAACACGTCCAGGCCTGCTGCATGGATCTCGCCGTTTTGCAGCGCCTCAATCAGCGCCTTCTCATCCACCACCGGGCCGCGACCCGCATTGATGAAAATGGCCGACGTCTTCATCTTTTCAAACTCGGCTTTGCCAATCAGGTGACGCGTTTCGTCCGTCAGCGGCAGAACCAGGCAGACAAAATCGGCTTCCTGCAGCAGGCTATCAAGCTCGCAGTAACGCGCGTTGAAACGTTCTTCAGCTTCGCTGTGGCGACGGCGTGCGTTGTACAGAATCGGCATGTTAAAACCGAAATGCGCGCGCTGTGCCAGCGCCAGCCCGATACGCCCCATACCCACGATTCCCAGCGTTTTGCCGTGGACGTCTACGCCGAACCAGTCCTGACCAATGCTTTTGGTCCATTCGCCCGCTTTGACGCGCTCAGCCACTTCCACCACGCGGCGGGCCGTGCTGAGCACCAGCGCCATCAGCGTGTCGGCCACGGTCTCCGTCAGGGCATGTGGCGTGTGCATCAGCAGAACGTTGCGTTTGTTAAGGGCATCCACGTCGAAGTTGTCGTAACCCACAGAAACGGTAGACGTCGCACGAAGCTTCGGCATTTTCTCCAGCAGGGCGACATCCACTTTCTCGCTTGAACCCAGCAGGCCTTCAGCGCTGGCGAACGCCCCGGCGTGCTGTGCCACGGTTTCTGGGCTCAGGTTCTTCACCTGCGTGACGGTGAAGTGTTCTTCAAGGCGTTTTTGCAGATCGTCAGGCAGTGCTTTGTACAAAATGACGGACGGCTTCATGCTAATCTCCGTTGATTTTAAAAGGTTTCAGGCGTGTCGTGCGCCGACGGGAAGCTGTTGATTATTAGCAGGCTTAACGATCAGAGTAAGCCATACCGAGGCGAAAAGCGCCACCCCCATAAAGATGTACGACGCTGACGGGCTGCCGGTTGCACCGTTCAGATAGCCCACAAACCAGGAACCACAGAACGACCCCAGCGCGCCCATGCTGTTAATCAGCGCCATCGCACCGCCTGCCACATTACGCGGCAGCATTTCCGGAATGATGGCAAAGAACGGACCATACGGGGCGTACATCGCTGCACCCGCAATCACCAGCAGCGTATAAGAGACCCAGAAATGGTTCGCACCAACGGCCCAGGAGCCAATGAAGGCAAAGGCAGCGATGAGCAGCAGGGGCCAGACGAACAGCTTACGATTTTGCAGTTTGTCCGATGCCCAGGAAGCGATAATCATCGCGATGGTGGCAGCCAGATAAGGCACGGATGACAGCCAGCCCACTTCGACCATGCCAAGATTGTCGCCACCGCTGCGGATAATTGACGGCAGCCACAGTACGAAGCCATAAACGCCAATGCTCCAGGTAAAATATTGCGCGCACAGCAGGATCACGTTGCGGGAGCGGAAGGCTTCACCGTAGTTGCGAACCGCCTTCAGACCCTGCTGCTCTTTATCCAGCTGGGCCTGCAGCGCGGCTTTTTCATCTTCGGAAAGCCATTTCGCCTGGGCAGGTTTATCCTTCACCAGCACCCACCAGCAGAATGCCCAGATCACTGCTGGCACCCCTTCGATGATAAACATTTCGCGCCAGCCGAAGGACTGGATCAGGTAGCCAGACACCACCGACATCCACAGTACCGTGACCGGGTTACCGAGGATCAGGAAGGTATTCGCGCGCGAGCGTTCAGATTTGGTAAACCAGTTGCTGATGTAAATCAACATCGCCGGCATGACCGCCGCTTCAACGACGCCGAGGATAAAGCGAATGGCGGCCAGAGCAGGAATATTGTTTACCACGCCGGTCAGTGACGCGCAGGCGCCCCACAGGATCAGGCAGACGAAGATCAGCTTGCGCACGCTACGGCGTTCCGCGTAAATCGCGCCGGGGATCTGGAAGAAGAAGTAGCCGAGGAAGAAAAGGGCGCCGAGCAGGGAGGATACACCTTTGGTGATACCGAGGTCTTCGGTGATCCCCGCAGCGGATGCGAAACTGAAGTTAGCACGATCGAGGTACGCCAGGCTGTACGTGATAAACACGATTGGCATGATGTACCACCAGCGTTTTACTGCATTGGTCGAACTGTTCATAGGCTTGCCTCTGTTGTTGAGGTTGTTACCGCCGTTGTCTGTAGGGTACACGGTGGCTTGTTTTGTTGAGTGCGATTTATGCCCCTCACCCCGGCCCTCTCCCCAAAGGGGAGAGGGTGTTGTAAGTTCCCTCTCCCCTTTGGGGAGAGGGCTAGGGTGAGGGGGATGTTTATTCGTTAAGCTCTGCTCGCGTTGGTAATCCTTCGCTGTCACCCTGCACCTGAATCGCCAGCGAGCCAATCTTGTTGCCACGCGCAACGGCCTGCTGCAGCGGTTTGCCTTCCAGCAGGGCGCTAATGACGCCCACGGCAAAGCCATCGCCCGCGCCGACGGTGTCGACCACGTTCTCAACCTTCACCGCCGCGACCGCGCCCTGTTCGCCGTTGGCCGTTTTAAACCATGCGCCATCGGCACCGGTCTTCAGCACCACCGCTTTTACCCCGTTATTCAGGTAGAAATCGGCAATGCCTTCCGGCGTCTTTTCACCCGTCAGGATCATCCCTTCTTTCAGGCCCGGCAGAACCCAGTCAGCCTGGAACGCCAGACGGTTCAGCTTCTCGACCATTTCCGCTTCGCTTTTCCACAGCACCGGGCGCAAATTAGGATCGAAAGAGATCGTTTTACCCTGAGACTTCATGGCTGTTGCCGCATGGTCCAGCAACGCATACGAGCTGGCAGACAGCGCTGCCGCCACGCCGCTGAGGTGCAGATGGCGCGCGGAGGCAAAATAGTGGGCGTTGTAATCCTCCACGGAGAGATGGCTTGCGGCCGATCCTTTACGGAAATACTCCACGATGGGATCGGTTCCATTTTCGACTTTAGATTTCAGCTGAAAGCCCGTTGCGAAACGTCCGTCGAGCGTGACGCCTGCGGCATCAATTCCCTCTTTTTTCAGTGAATCGAGAATGAAATGGCCAAAGCTGTCGTCCCCTACGCGACTCACCCAGCCGACGTTCAGGCCCAGGCGCGCCAGGCCCGTGGCGACGTTCAGCTCTGCACCCGCCACGCGTTTCATAAAGTGTTCTACCGCGCTCAGGTCACCCGTTTCGGTGGCCACAAACATCGCCATGGCTTCGCCGATAGTGATCACATCCAGCATCTTTTGCATGGTTTACTCCTCACGCAGCAGGTTAACGTAGTGGCGGGTAACGGCAGTTAAATCTGCCCCCTCCAGGGGGAATTCGATACCGCGCGGGGCATCGGCAGGAAGCTGATTAAGCAGGTCCAGCCAGCGTGATTCCGCGCGATCCGGCGCAATGGCGCGGAACTGCTCCTTATGCGGAACGGCGGCCTTAACGTGGATATAGCTCACGGCCGGAGCCAGATGACGCGCGGCTTCTTCGGGGGAATCGCCCACCCACAGCCAGTTGCCCATATCGAACGTCAGGGTGACGGGCAATGCCATCACCCGGCAGGCGGCTTTGAAGCGCTGCATGGGCGCGAGCTGGCCGCAGTCGGTCTGGTCATTTTCCACCACCAGCGTCATGCCGCTTTCATTCAGCATCGCGCGTAAAGCTTCAAGTGGCTGTTTATCGTTGAAATAACCCAGCGAGACTTTCAACCACAGCGCGTTCAGCGCGGTGGCTTCGGCCAGATAGCGGGGGAGGTCAGGGTTGAGCGTTCCGTTGGGCATAAACAGGGCGGCGGGTGCGGAATAGCATGCCAGCAGACCCAGTAGTTCGATGGACTCACCTAGCGCAGGCAGCGCCAGCAGCTCTTCGCTGTTGAACAGCTCGCGGCGGATTTCTACACCGTCCGCGCCTGCGCCCGCAATGACGGGAAGCATTGCGCGTTGACCACCGGCCTGTCGCACCTGGTCCGCGCCATAAGCGGCGGTGACCACCATTATTTTCCTGCTCATACCAGACTCCATCGCGTAATCGATAGTATTACGCTAGATGGAACCGGTTCCAAAGAAAAGATCGGGATGTTGAATTTATGATCGCTGTCACGAAGGGAATTTAGCGGGCGGTAGAGCCGCGAACGATCAGTTCGCCAGAGAAGACCTGTTCACGCACGGCGTCGCTCGCACCTTCAATACGGCGAACCACCTGTTCAACAGCGGCATAGCCGATTTGCCACGTGGGTTGCTTGAGCGTGGTGATGCCGACGCCAGCCAGCTCTGCCCACTCAAGCTCATCGAAACCCAGCAGGCCGATATCACTTCCCCAGTGCAGGCCAATGCGCTTGAGGGAGCGGGCAACCTGGAGCGTTAGCGCTCCGTTTGCGGAGATGACGGCTTTACGCATTCCACGGTGGCGCGTGTGGAACTGGCGAAGGGTATTGTCAATCTGGTCAGCTTCATGCAGCGGCGTTTCGGCATTTTCGGCGATCACGCCGGGATAGCGGTCCAGCGTGGCGCGAAAGGCGCTTAAGCGCTCGCGACGCGTGTTGACCATTCCCAACGGTTCACTCAGGAAAAGGACCGCTTCAAAACCCTGTTCGATGAGGTGCTCGGTGGCTGTCGTGGCCGCCTGCGTGTTATCCAGCCCGACGACATCGCAGGCAAATTCCGGGATTTTGCGGTCGATAAGCACCATTGGCAACGAAGACTGCTGCAGCCGGTTGAGCCCTTCTTCACGCATGCCCACGGCATTCACCACAATACCTTCCACCTGGTAACTGCGTAGCAAATCCAGATAGTGCAGCTCCTGATCGACCTCATTGTTGGTGTTACAGACCAGCGGCGTAAAGCCTTTTTCGCGACAGGCGGCTTCGATGCCGCTGAGCACGTTGACGGAGTAGGGGTTGGTGATATCGGCGATGATCAGACCAATCAGGCGAGTTCTGCCGCGTTTCAGGCCGCGCGCCATAAGGCTTGGGCGATAGTCGAGTTCGGCAATAGCCTGTTCAATGCGGGCGAGCAGCGCGTCGGACAGCAGGTGTTTCTCACCGTTGAGATAGCGCGAAATGCTGGTTTTACCGGTTTTGGCGGCTTGCGCCACGTCGCTGATGGTGGCCCGGGTTGGTTTGCTCATCGCTGATTTCCCTGAATTTAGTGAGAATACCTTAGCGGGAAAATCTGGCGAATCAAGTAATTTGCCCGGTGTCGCTGCGCTTACCGGAGGTTGCGGTCTGATGCCCTCACCCCAACCCTCTCCCACGGGAGAGGGCGCAAACACTAAAAACGGCAACGGGGTTGCCGTTTTGCTTTTACCTACTGAATTGGGCTTAACGTAATCTCTACGCGACGGTTCTGTGCTTTGCCTTCCGCCGTGCTGTTGCTGGCGATTGGATTTGCCGGACCCATGCCGCTGGTGCGGATACGGTTCGCTTCAACACCCTGGGCGATCAGCGAGCTGGCCACGGAATCGGCGCGCTGCTGAGACAGACGCATGTTCAGATCCTGGCTGCCGGTACTGTCGGTATAGCCAATCACGTTAACGGCGGTTTTATTGTACTCTTTCAGCACCATCGCCACGCCGGTCAGGGTGTTTGCACCTGCTGGTTTCAGCGTTGCGCTGCTGCTGTCAAAGGTCACGTTGTTTGGCATGTTCAGGATGATGTTGTCGCCGCTGCGCGTGACGCTCACGCCTGTGCCTTTCATTTTGTCGCGTAGTTTCGCTTCCTGCACATCCATGTAATAACCGACGCCGCCGCCCAGTGCTGCACCTGCTGCTGCGCCAATCAGTGCGCCTTTACCGCGATCTTTCTTGGAGGAAGAGAGTGCCCCAACGCCTGCCCCAACCAGCGAGCCGATGCCCGCGCCGATGCCGGATTTACCCGCTTCGCGTTCACCGGTGTAAGGGTTAGTTGTGCAGCCAGAAACAGCCAGTGCACCGCTCACCAGAGCGGCAATAACGAGTACGCGTTTTTTCATCTTATTTCCTTAATCCTTTTTATTCTTTGCCACGGCGAGCGTGGCAGTTGATTATGACGTCCAGATACGGAGAAAATTCAGTGTATGACTCTGAAATTTGTGACAAACCATAAATCGCCTCAATTAAGAAGGCCGTAAACCTGCACGCAACCAGGAGCGCACGCTTTGAGCACCTCAACCAAAACCATTCTGACCGCCGCCCACTGGGGACCCATGCTGGTCGAAACCGACGGGGAAACTGTCCTGTCGTCCCGCGGGGCACTGCCAACACAGCATCCCAACTCGTTACAGACTGTCGTTCGCGATCAGGTGCATAGCAAAACGCGCGTGCGCTGGCCGATGGTGCGTAAAGGTTATCTGGCTTCGCCAGACAAACCGCAAGGTATTCGGGGACAGGATGAGTTTGTCCGCGTGAGCTGGGATGAGGCGCTGGCATTGATTCACACCCAGCATAAACGTATCCGTGATAGCTATGGTCCGTCGTCCATTTTTGCTGGCTCTTACGGCTGGCGTTCGAACGGCGTGCTGCACAAGGCCTCGACGCTGCTGCAGCGCTATATGAGTCTGGCCGGGGGCTACACCGGCCATCTGGGAGATTACTCCACCGGTGCGGCGCAGGCGATTATGCCGTATGTCATGGGCGGGAATGAGGTCTACCAACAGCAGACCAGCTGGCCGCTGGTGCTGGAACATACTGATGTGGTTGTGCTGTGGAGCGCTAACCCCCTCAACACCCTGAAAATTGCCTGGAATGCCAGCGATGAGCAGGGCGTGTCATATTTCGACGCGCTGCGCAAAAGCGGCAAGCGCATCCTCTGTATTGACCCAATGCGTTCGGAAACCATGGATTTCTTCGGCGTCAGCGCCGAGTGGATTGCCCCGCATATGGGCACCGACGTGGCGATGATGCTGGGTATCGCCCATACGCTGGTTGAAAACGGCTGGCACGATGTGGAATTCCTGGCGCGTTGTACCACCGGTTTCGATAAATTTGCCGACTACCTGACGGGTGAATCCGATGGGGTGGCTAAAACAGCGGAATGGGCAGCAGAGATTTGTGGCGTTCCTGCGGGCAAACTCCGCGAACTGGCGGCGTTGTTCCATAAAAATACCACCATGTTAATGTCCGGCTGGGGAATGCAGCGCCAGCAGTTTGGCGAGCAGAAGCACTGGATGCTGGTGACCCTTGCCGCAATGCTTGGGCAGATTGGCACGCCGGGCGGAGGTTTTGGTCTCTCCTATCACTTTGCGAACGGCGGTAACCCAACGCGTAAAGCGGCGGTGCTGGCGTCTCTGCAGGGCTCGGTGCAGGGCGGCGTGGATGCCGTGGATAAAATCCCGGTGGCGCGCATTGTTGAAGCCCTGGAAAACCCGGGCGGTTTTTATCAGCACAACGGTCTGGACTGCCACTTCCCGGATATTAAATTTGTCTGGTGGGCGGGCGGGTCGAACTTCACGCACCATCAGGACACCAACCGCCTAATCCGCGCCTGGCAGAAGCCGGAGCTGGTGGTCATTTCCGAGTGCTTCTGGACCGGCTCGGCTAAGCATGCCGATATTGTGCTGCCTGCGACCACCTCGTTTGAGCGTAACGATCTCACCATGACCGGCGACTACAGCAACCAGCACATGGTGCCAATGAAGCGTGTTGTCGCGCCGCGCGATGAAGCGCGTGATGATTTTGACGTCTTTGCGGAACTGAGCGAGCGCTGGGAAGCGGGCGGGCGCGAGCGTTTTACCGAAGGCAAAACGGATCTGGAATGGCTGGAAACCTTCTACCAGATTGCGGCCCAGCGTGGCGCAGCACAAGGCGTGACGCTGCCGCCGTTTGCTGAGTTCTGGGAAGCGAACGGCATCTTCGAAATGCCGGAGAGCGAGCAAAATGCGCAGTTTGTCCGTTTCGCTGATTTCCGCCGCGACCCGGAGAACCATCCGCTAAAAACCGAAAGCGGGAAAATCGTTCTCTTCAGCGAGCGCATTGCTGGCTTTGGCTATGCTGATTGCCCACCGCACCCCATGTGGCT
Organism: Enterobacter sp. B79-1; assembly: GCF_057444735.1. Classification (NCBI taxonomy): domain Bacteria; kingdom Pseudomonadati; phylum Pseudomonadota; class Gammaproteobacteria; order Enterobacterales; family Enterobacteriaceae; genus Enterobacter; species Enterobacter sp. B79-1. The sequence goes on along the minus strand of NZ_JBYAZJ010000006.1, from coordinate 14,284 downwards.
GGAGCCAGACGAATGGCACGGCAACGCGCAGCAGGGGCAGCTTCAGATCTTATCTGCCCATCCGGCGCACCGCCTGCACAGCCAGCTGAACTATACGTCACTTCGCGAGCAGTATGCGGTTGCCGGGCGCGAGCCCATTACCCTGCATTCCGAAGATGCGAAAGCACGTGGAATCGCAGATGGCGATGTGGTGCGCGTCTGGAACGGGCGCGGACAGGTGCTGGCGGGAGCGGTGGTGAGCGACGGGATTAAGCCGGGCGTTATCTGCATTCACCAGGGGGCATGGCCGGATCTGGACCTGAGCGAAGGCGGTATCTGTAAAAACGGGGCGGTTAACGTGCTGACTAAAGATCTCCCCAGCTCGAAGCTGGGGAATGGCTGCGCGGGGAATACGGCGCTGGCATGGGTCGAGAAATATCAGGGGCCAGCGCTTACGTTAACGGCGTTTGATCCGCCTGCCAGCTCATGATCCACGTCGGGTGTTGGGTATCATCCTGCCAGGCGCTATCTTCAATGCGAAAACCCTGCGCATGGTAGAAATTCACCGCCCGGACATTTTTCTGGTACACCTCCAGGCTTAAATGCGGAAAGCGCTGTTGAACATGGTTCAGCAGCGCCCGCCCGATGCCTTTCCCGATGTACGACGGTGCGACAAACAGCGCGCCGACAAACTGCGACTGCATCACGCTGATAAATCCGCACGGCTTTCCGTCCTGTTCCCAGACCCAGGTTTCCGCCGACGGCAGGTAAACCTCCCGCACCATGGCTTCGTTCTCTTTCCAGTAGTTTGCATCGATAAACGGATGCGCCTCCGTGGTGCTTGCAAGCCACAGACTCAGGAGCGGATCGGTATTTTCACTTTGCCATTTGCGGATCATAGTGGCCTCCCGGATGACAGAAGCAGCCCGTAATATGATCGTTGACCAGCCCACAGGCTTGCATAAAGGCGTAACAGATGGTGCTGCCGACAAATTTAAAACCGCGTTTTTTCAGCGCCTTAGAGAGTGCATCTGAAGCGGGTGTGGAGGCGGGGATCTCCCCGAGCGTAGCGGCCTGCGTGACGTGTGGCGTGTCATTCACAAAAGACCAGACAAATTCTGAAAATGACTCGCCGTTTTGCTCCATCGCCAGGTAAGCGCGTGCATTGCCGATGATGGCCTGGATTTTCCCGCGATGACGAATGATACCGGCGTCCAGTACCAGTCGTTCGACGTCCTCTTCGGTCATGGCGGCGATGGCGACAGGATCGAACTGGTGGAAGGCGTTGCGGTAATTTTCCCTTTTTTTCAGTACGGTAATCCATGACAAACCCGCCTGCTGGCCTTCAAGGCAGATCATTTCAAACAGTTTTTTGCCATCCGTTTCCGGTATGCCCCATTCACGATCGTGATAGTCGATATAGAGCTGATCCTGGCTTACCCAGCCGCAACGTTGCATAGGTTATCTCCCTTATTCACACGGTTATCGCAAAAAATTTCATTTCGTCAGGCTTGACGTGTCTACTTTAAAGACAATAGTTAATACAGGGCTATATGCCCGTTAACCTCTTCCTGAACAACGATAAATATCGCCGAAATTGGCTCTTTCTGGAGTCGCTTTGATGATGATAAAAAAAATCAGTGGTCGCCATGCTGTTTCTGGCCTGGTGGGGATTTCAGCGTGGTTGTTTTTTTGTCACACAGCATCTGCCTGGCAACAGGAATATATCGTTTCAGACGCACAAAGTAATACGGCGGAACGCTATACATGGGATGCGGATCACCAACCGCGTTATGAAGACATTCTGGCAGAACGTATTAAGACTTCGCAAACTGGACCTGGGCTTGCCCTGAATTCGCCTTCCGGCCCGACAGCGGAAGGCAGTATGAGCGTGGGCTGGAATTTTCCGCTGGCGGGAAATATAACAACCGGCCCGGTGATGGCGTGGCGTTACGATGGCACGGCACCCATGATGATTAATGAATTCGGTGATAGCGTGACGACGCAGGGGCTGACCGATCCGCTCTGGCATGCCAGCGTGAGCAGCCTGGGCTGGCGCGTGGATACGCAATATGGCGATCTTCGGCCCTGGGCGCAGGTCAGTTTCAATCAGCAGTTTGGCGAGAACCAGTGGAAATCTCAGTTCGGGATGTCACAGACGCCTGCTATTGCACAAAACAGCAGCTGGATGGACGTGACCGTCGGAACGGATATGCCGTTTACAACCCATATGGCGGCCTATGCGTCATTGGCTCAGGGGGAAAACACCACGACGGGCGAGGAGTTTATGTACACCCTGGGTGTGAGTGCAAACTTTTAAAGTTGTCACTTTTTCCAACGTTGCGATAACATCTTAAATACAATAACGGCGCGCCTTGTCGCGATAGCGAGCACTAACAATTGTGCATGCCGTTCCCGGCAAGGTCATTCATTCCCGATTCCAGGCATTTCATTCCGTTCCTCCTGCATTTCATGCCGTTTTACCCCAGCGGTAATAAGGTTTTGTTTATTGTTGTCCTCAGCGAACTTCCTTAATTTCTCTTGCAGGACAACTGCCATGAACACTTCAACTTATAACCGTACGCGCTGGCTCACGCTTTTCGGCACTATCGTGACCCAGTTCGCGCTGGGCTCGGTCTACACCTGGAGCCTGTTCAACAGTGCGCTTTCCGATAAGCTCGGTGCACCGGTGAGCCAGGTGGCGTTCTCTTTCGGCCTGCTGAGCCTGGGGCTGGCGCTTTCCTCTTCCGTCGCGGGCAAACTGCAGGAGCGCTTTGGCGTTAAGCGCGTCACCATGGCGTCCGGGATCCTGCTGGGCGTGGGCTTTTTCCTGACGGCGCATTCCAACAACCTGATGATGCTCTGGCTGAGCGCCGGGGTGCTGGTGGGTCTGGCAGACGGTGCTGGTTATCTGCTGACGCTGTCGAACTGCGTGAAGTGGTTCCCGGAGCGTAAAGGTTTGATCTCCGCGTTTGCCATCGGTTCATATGGTTTGGGCAGCCTCGGGTTCAAATTTATCGATTCCCACTTGCTGGCCTCCGTTGGCCTTGAAAAAACCTTTATGATCTGGGGCGTTATCGTTCTGGTGATGATTCTGTTCGGTGCAACGCTGATGACCGATGCGCCACAGCAGGAGGTGAAATCCGTTAACGGCGTGGTGGAGAACGACTTCACCCTGGCTCAGTCTATGCGCAAACCACAGTACTGGATGCTGGCGGTGATGTTCCTGACGGCCTGCATGAGCGGTCTGTATGTCATTGGCGTGGCGAAAGATATCGCGCAGGGCATGGTGAAACTGGACGCGGCCACGGCGGCGAATGCGGTCACCGTGATTTCTATTGCCAACCTCTCGGGCCGTCTGGTGCTCGGTATTCTGTCTGATAAAATTGCCCGTATCCGGGTCATTACGATAGGGCAGGTGGTTTCGCTGGTGGGCATGGCGGCGCTGCTGTTTGCACCGCTGAATGAGGCCACTTTCTTTGCCGCGATTGCCTGCGTGGCCTTTAACTTTGGCGGCACCATTACCGTCTTCCCGTCTCTGGTGAGCGAGTTCTTTGGCCTGAACAATCTGGCAAAAAACTACGGCGTCATCTATCTGGGCTTCGGGATCGGCAGTATCTGCGGTTCGTTAATTGCTTCATTGTTCGGCGGGTTCTATGTGACCTTCTGCGTGATATTTGCCTTGCTGATTATTTCCCTGGCGCTGTCGACGACGATTCGTCAGCCGCAGCGAGAAGTATTTAGCGAAGCGCATGCGTAACGAATAAGGAGAGGCCGTAATGGCCTCTTTTTTTGCGCTGGGGAATACGCTTCCTGACTTGCTTTTTTGTAAAAATTTGCACGGATCACATTCTCTGCTGCCACTTTTCTCTCCCGCTGTGGTCTACTTACCGCGCTTGTAGACGTTTCTGATAACGCTTTCCTACGCACATACTTACTCTGTCTGTTTTCTCGATGAGAGTCGGCGGGTCTCTATACCCCTTCCCCCAGGGTTGTTTGCATGAAATACATTAGGTCTCTTACCCAGCAAAGATTGTGTCTGATGCTGGCTGTCTATATCGGTTTGTTTCTGAATGGCGCGGTGCTGTTCAGACGAGTGGAAGGTTATTTCGAGCACCTCACCGTAAGAAATGGAATTTTTGCTGCAATTGAAGTGTTCGGTTCCATCCTCGCTACCTTCTTCCTGTTACGTCTGCTTTCCCTTTTTGGCCGACGCCCGTGGCAAATTCTGGCTTCACTGGTTGTCATTATTTCTGCCGCCGCCAGTTATTACATGACCTTTATGAATGTGGTCATTGGCTATGGGATTGTGGCGTCAGTCATGACCACCGATATCGATCTCTCGAAAGAGGTCGTAGGTAAGGGCTTTATCGTCTGGACGGTTTTAACCTGTCTGATACCGCTCTTCTTTATCTGGAGTAATACCTGCCGCTATACGTTGTTACGCCAGCTGCGCACGCGCGGGCAGCGGATCCGGAATATCGCCGTTGTCCTGTTGGCCGGATTACTGGTCTGGGCACCGATTCGCTTGATGGAAAAACAGCAAAAACGTATCGAAAAAGCGACGGGCGTCGACATGCCAAGCTACGGCGGTGTGGTCGCTAACTCTTATTTGCCCTCCAACTGGCTCTCGGCCTTAGGCCTGTATGCCTGGGCACAGGCGGACGAATCGAGTGATGTAAAATCCTTGATGAATCCGACGAAAAAATTCAATTACGTGGCACCGGCTGACGGGCTGGATGATACCTACGTCGTCTTTGTTATCGGTGAAACCACGCGCTGGGATCATATGGGTATTCTCGGCTATGACCGCGATACCACGCCAAAACTGGCCCAGGAAAAGAACCTCGTGGCTTACCGCGGTTACTCCTGCGATACCGCGACGAAGCTCTCTCTGCGCTGTATGTTTGTGCGTGAAGGCGGTGCCAGCGATAACCCGCAGCGTACGCTCAAAGAGCAGAACGTGTTTGCTGTACTGAAACAGCTTGGATTTAGCTCCGACCTGTTCGCTATGCAAAGTGAGATGTGGTTCTACACCAACACCATGGCGGATAACATCGCCTATCGCGAGCAGATTGGCGCCGAGCCGCGCAACCGTGGGAAGAATGTCGATGACATGCTGCTGCTCTCCGAGATGGAACAGTCGCTGAAAAACCATCCGCAGGGTAAGCATCTTATCGTGTTGCATACCAAAGGCTCGCACTACAGCTATTACCAGCGTTATACGCGCGATTTCGCGAAATGGACGCCTGAGTGTGTCGGCATTAACAAAAACTGCAGCAAGCAGGAGCTGATCAATGCCTACGACAACTCGATTCTGTATGTGGACACGTTCCTGAGCAGGGTGATCGACGAGCTTCGCGATAAGAAAGCGATTGTGATCTACGCGGCTGACCACGGCGAGTCCATCAACGAAAAAGAACACCTGCACGGTACGCCACGCAAGCTTGCGCCGCCGGAGCAGTTCCGCGTGCCGATGATCATGTGGATGTCGGATAAGTACCTTGAGAACCCTGACAAAGCCAAAATGTTTGCGCATTTGAAGCAGCAGGCAGAGATCAAGGTCCCGCGCCGTCACGTTGAGCTGTACGACACCATTATGGGTTGTCTCGGCTATACCTCACCGAACGGTGGGATCAACGAAAACAACAACTGGTGTAAACTCCCTGATAACACCGCAAAAGCCGCGCAGTAGCTGCTCTGGCGAGAATATCGCCAGTTGAATGGCTTTTTGAAAATAAGGGATTGACGGGGGCGCACCTCAGCAGTAAGATGCGCTCCGCATTCGGCGAGTAGCGCAGCTTGGTAGCGCAACTGGTTTGGGACCAGTGGGTCGGAGGTTCGAATCCTCTCTCGCCGACCACATTTAAAAAAGGGCTAACCGCAAGGTTAGCCCTTTTTGCATTATGGCGTTAGCCAGCCAGACTCATTAAAACGCCCCTTAGCCCTGCTTCACCCTGCCTGTTAACGATTTTGTGACATTATCCATTGTATTTTTTTATATATGGATTGATCTTTTTTCGCGTTGCTTATGGATAACCTCAGCATTTTTCGCTGTGCGTTTTAACGTTCGCGGAATTTAGTGCTCAGATAATCACCATTCCGCAAGAAAATTTACCCAATCTGAATAAAAGTTAATCACTACATGTTGCGAAATATGAAGATATTTGTGCTGCCACATGGTGAGTAGCATAAATTTCCCTGCTGAAAACTGGCGCTGGAGGTTTTTTTAATCTTTGTTTGCGGTTTCTCACACTCCGCGTAAATCCCCGTCACCTGTATTGACGTTTTCACATTCTGTTGACAGATTGTAGGGCATGAGGGGCATTTCAGGGACGATCTGCGCTGCAACTCAAACGCTCTTCTGAAAGGATTCTCCATCCCTTTAAAGCCTTCGGGCATCACCGACCAGACCGGGTAAAAAATAAATAAAGGTCAGGCGGCGTAACACAACAAAGCAAAACATCACATTGGAGCAGAATAATGAGTATTTCCTTGAAGAAGTCAGGGATGCTAAAGCTTGGTCTGAGCCTGGTGGCTATGACCGTAGCAGCAAGCGTACAGGCAAAAACCCTGGTTTACTGTTCTGAAGGCTCGCCGGAAGGCTTTAACCCACAGCTCTTTACCTCTGGTACGACGTACGACGCAAGCTCTGTACCGATCTATAACCGTCTGGTTGAATTTAAAACCGGCACCACGGAAGTGATTCCGGGTCTGGCTGAGAAGTGGGAAGTCAGCGAAGACGGTAAAACCTATACCTTCCACCTGCGTCAGGGCGTGAAGTGGCAGGACAGCAAAGAATTCAAACCAACGCGCGACTTTAACGCCGACGACGTTGTGTTCTCTTTCGACCGTCAGAAAAATGCCCAGAACCCGTACCATAAAGTGTCTGGCGGCAGCTATGAATACTTCGAAGGGATGGGTCTGCCGGACCTGATCGCCGAAGTGAAGAAAGTGGACGATAAAACCGTTCAGTTCGTGCTGACGCGTCCGGAAGCACCGTTCCTGGCTGACCTGGCCATGGACTTCGCTTCTATCCTCTCTAAAGAGTACGCGGACAACATGCTGAAAGCCGGTACGCCGGAGAAAGTCGACCTGAACCCAATCGGTACCGGTCCATTCCAGCTGCTGCAGTACCAGAAAGACTCCCGCATTCTGTATAAAGCATTCGAAGGCTATTGGGGCACCAAGCCGAAGATCGACCGTCTGGTCTTCTCCATCACGCCTGACGCTTCCGTGCGTTACGCAAAACTGCAGAAAAACGAATGTCAGGTTATGCCGTACCCGAACCCGGCTGACATCGCTCGTATGAAGCAGGACAAGAACATCAACCTGCTGGAGCAGGCTGGCCTGAACGTGGGCTATCTCTCCTTCAACACCGAGAAGAAACCGTTTGATGACGTGAAAGTGCGTCAGGCGCTGACCTACGCGGTGAACAAAGAAGCGATCATCAAAGCCGTTTACCAGGGCGCTGGCGTTGCTGCCAAGAACCTGATCCCACCAACCATGTGGGGCTATAACGACGACATTAAAGACTACACCTACGATCCTGAGAAAGCGAAAGCGCTGCTGAAAGAAGCGGGCCAGGATAAAGGCTTTACCGTTGAACTGTGGGCAATGCCTGTTCAGCGTCCATATAACCCGAACGCGCGCCGTATGGCGGAAATGGTTCAGGCTGACTGGGCGAAGATCGGCGTTCAGGCCAAGATTGTGACCTACGAGTGGGGCGAGTACCTGAAGCGCGCCAAAGCGGGTGAACACCAGGCGGTGATGATGGGCTGGACCGGCGACAATGGGGATCCGGACAACTTCTTCGCCACCCTGTTCAGCTGCGCGGCAGCGAAAGACGGTTCCAACTACTCTCGCTGGTGCTACAAGCCGTTTGAAGATCTGATCCAGCCGGCGCGTGCGACCGACGATCACAACAAACGTATTGAACTGTACAAGCAAGCGCAGGTTGTTATGCACGATCAGGCCCCGGCGCTGATTGTTGCTCACTCCACCGTGTACGAGCCAGTGCGTAAAGAAGTGAAGGGCTACGTGGTTGATCCACTGGGCAAACACCACTTCGAAAACGTATCTGTTGAATAACAAGTAGGGTGTTCTCCCTCTCCCTTTGGGAGAGGGCAGGGGTGAGGGTCGTGCATGCATCCCCTCACCCTAACCCTCTCCCAAAGGGAGAGGGAATTTACATTTGTGAGCAATACAGACGTCACGCCACTGGTCGTGCGTCATCAGAGAGAATCCGGGTTATGTTGCAGTTCATCCTCCGACGTCTGGGACTCGTTATCCCGACGTTTATCGGTATCACCCTTCTCACTTTTGCCTTCGTCCATATGATCCCCGGCGACCCGGTAATGATTATGGCGGGCGAGCGTGGTATCTCCCCTGAGCGTCATGCGCAACTGCTGGCTGAACTCGGCCTTGATAAGCCTATGTGGCAGCAGTACCTCCACTATATCTGGGGCGTGTTGCACGGTGATTTAGGGATTTCACTCAAAAGCCGTCTTCCGGTGTGGGACGAGTTCGTGCCGCGTTTCAAAGCGACGCTGGAACTGGGCATCTGCGCCATGATTTTTGCCACTGCGGTGGGTATTCCTGTTGGGGTACTGGCTGCCGTTAAGCGTGGCTCTATTTTTGACCATACCGCCGTGGGTCTGGCGCTGACCGGTTACTCCATGCCTATCTTCTGGTGGGGCATGATGCTGATCATGCTGGTCTCCGTGCAATGGAACCTAACCCCGGTCTCCGGGCGCGTCAGTGATATGGTTTTCCTTGATGATACCAACCCGCTCACCGGCTTTATGCTGATCGACACGGCTATCTGGGGCGAAGAGGGCAACTTCATTGATGCCGTCGCGCACATGATCCTGCCTGCGATGGTGCTGGGCACCATTCCTCTGGCGGTGATCGTGCGTATGACCCGTTCCTCCATGCTGGAAGTGCTGGGCGAAGATTACATCCGTACCGCGCGTGCCAAAGGGTTAACCCGCATGCGCGTCATCATCGTTCATGCCCTGCGTAACGCCATGCTGCCGGTCGTTACCGTTATCGGTCTGCAGGTGGGGACGCTGCTGGCAGGGGCGATCCTGACGGAAACCATCTTCTCCTGGCCGGGCCTTGGTCGCTGGCTGATTGACGCGCTGCAACGCCGTGACTATCCGGTTGTGCAAGGCGGTGTACTGCTGGTTGCGACGATGATTATCCTCGTCAACCTGCTGGTCGATTTGCTGTACGGCGTGGTGAACCCGCGTATTCGTCATAAGAAGTAAGGGGCCGTCATGTCACAAGTCACTCAAAATAACGTGGTCGCTGCACCGGTTCCTATGACGCCGCTGCAGGAATTCTGGCACTACTTCAAGCGCAATAAAGGCGCGGTGGTAGGGCTGGTGTATGTTGTTATCATGATCCTGATTGCGGTGTTTGCGAACTTCCTCGCACCGTATAACCCGGCGGACCAGTTCCGCGATGCGCTACTCGCGCCACCTGCCTGGCAGGACGGCGGTAGCCTGACGCACCTGCTCGGTACCGATGATGTGGGCCGTGACGTGCTGTCGCGTCTGATGTACGGCGCGCGTCTGTCGCTGCTGGTGGGCTGCCTCGTTGTTGTACTGTCGCTGATCATGGGCGTTGTGCTCGGCCTGGTGGCTGGCTACTTCGGCGGCATCGTCGATAACGTCATCATGCGTATCGTCGACATCATGCTGGCGTTGCCAAGCCTGCTGCTGGCGCTGGTGCTGGTGGCGGTCTTTGGACCTTCGATAGGTAATGCTGCCCTGGCGTTGACGTTCGTTGCGCTGCCGCACTATGTCCGATTAACCCGTGCGGCTGTCCTGGTTGAGGTGAATCGAGACTACGTCACCGCTTCTCGCGTGGCGGGTGCGGGTGCGATGCGCCAGATGTTCGTCAATATTCTGCCTAACTGCCTTGCGCCGCTGATTGTTCAGGCGTCGCTCGGTTTCTCTAACGCCATTCTCGATATGGCCGCTCTTGGCTTCCTTGGCATGGGTGCGCAGCCGCCAACACCGGAGTGGGGCACTATGCTCTCCGACGTGTTGCAGTTCGCGCAAAGCGCCTGGTGGGTCGTCACCTTCCCGGGTCTGGCGATTCTGCTGACGGTGCTGGCATTTAACCTGATGGGTGATGGTCTGCGTGATGCACTTGATCCCAAACTGAAGCAGTAAGAGGCACGAGATGGCGTTATTAAATGTAGATAAATTATCGGTGCACTTCGGCGACGAAGGCACACCGTTTCGCGCCGTGGACCGCATCAGCTACAGCGTAAATCAGGGCGAAGTGGTTGGTATCGTAGGGGAGTCTGGTTCCGGTAAGTCAGTAAGCTCGCTGGCAATCATGGGGCTGATTGATTATCCCGGCCGCGTAATGGCGGAAAGCCTGGAATTTAATGGTCAGGATCTGCAGCGCATTTCCGAGAAGCAGCGCCGCCAGCTGGTGGGCGCGGAAGTGGCGATGATCTTCCAGGACCCAATGACCAGCCTGAACCCGTGTTACACCGTGGGGTTCCAGATTATGGAAGCCATCAAGGTGCATCAGGGGGGTAACAAGCAAACCCGTCGTCAGCGCGCTATCGATCTGCTGACGCAGGTGGGTATTCCCGATCCGGCATCGCGTCTGGACGTTTACCCTCACCAGTTATCCGGCGGGATGAGCCAGCGCGTGATGATCGCCATGGCAATTGCCTGTCGACCAAAACTGCTGATCGCCGATGAACCGACAACCGCGCTGGATGTAACCATTCAGGCGCAAATCATCGAGCTGCTGCTGGAGCTGCAGCAGAAAGAGAATATGGCGCTGGTGCTGATTACGCACGATCTGGCGCTGGTGGCTGAAGCGGCACACAAAATCATCGTGATGTATGCAGGCCAGGTGGTGGAGACCGGAAGTTCACACGATATCTTCCGTGCCCCGCGTCATCCGTATACGCAGGCTCTGCTGCGCGCATTGCCGGAATTTGCGCAGGATAAAGCGCGCCTGGCCTCGCTTCCGGGGGTTGTGCCGGGTAAATATGACCGTCCGCAGGGCTGTCTGCTTAACCCGCGCTGTCCGTATGCGACGGATAAATGCCGCGTCGACGAGCCAGAGCTGAATCTGCTGGCTGACGGTCGCCAGTCCAAATGCCACTACCCACTCGATGATGCCGGGAGGCCAACACTATGAGTACGCAACAACTGCTGTTGCAGGCCATCGACCTGAAAAAACACTACCCGGTGAAGAAGGGCTTATTCGCTCCCGAGCGCCTGGTCAAAGCGCTGGACGGCGTCTCTTTTACCCTGGAGCGCGGTAAAACGCTTGCGGTGGTGGGGGAGTCCGGCTGTGGCAAATCGACGCTGGGCCGTCTGCTGACGATGATTGAAGTGCCAACCGGCGGCGAGCTGTACTATCAGGGGCAGGATCTGCTCAAGCACGACCCACAGGCGCAGAAGCTGCGTCGCCAGAAAATCCAGATTGTGTTCCAGAACCCGTACGGTTCACTGAACCCGCGCAAAAAAGTGGGGCAGATTCTGGAAGAGCCTTTGCTTATCAACAGCAACCTGAGCAAAGAGCAGCGTCGTGAGAAAGCGCTGGCGATGATGGCGAAAGTGGGTTTGAAAACTGAGCATTACGATCGCTACCCGCATATGTTCTCGGGCGGCCAGCGTCAGCGTATCGCCATCGCCCGTGGTCTGATGCTTGACCCGGACGTGGTGATTGCCGATGAGCCTGTTTCTGCGCTCGACGTATCCGTACGTGCGCAGGTGCTGAACCTGATGATGGATCTGCAGCAGGATCTGGGGCTGTCGTATGTGTTCATTTCACATGATTTGTCTGTCGTGGAGCACATTGCCGATGAAGTGATGGTGATGTACTTAGGGCGCTGCGTGGAGAAAGGGACGAAAGAGCAGATCTTCAATAATCCTCGTCACCCGTATACCCAGGCACTGCTGTCTGCGACGCCGCGTCTGAATCCGGACGATCGTCGTGAGCGCATTAAGCTGACCGGCGAGTTGCCAAGCCCGCTGAATCCACCTCCGGGATGTGCGTTCAATGCCCGCTGTAGCCGACGCTTCGGGCCCTGCACGCAGTTGCAGCCACAGTTGAAGGATTATCGTGGACAACTGGTGGCCTGCTTCGCGGTCGATCAGGATGAAAATGGCGAAAAGCCGCATGCGTAAAGAAAAAAACCGGCGTGAAGCCGGTTTTTTTATATCTGCGTTATGACTTCCGTAGACGGATCTGGTCGACAGCGTGTTTCTCACTCTTGGTGAGGATCAGGCTGGCGCGCTCACGTGTTGGCAGGATGTTCTCTTTCAGGTTCACGTAGTTGATCTCATTCCACAGTCCCGTTGCGACGTTGATCGCCTCTTCTTTAGAGAGCTGGGCGTAATTATGGAAGTAGGAATCAGGATCGGTGAACGCCCCTTCGCGGAACTTCAGGAAGCGGTTGATATACCAGCTTTTCAGCAGATCTTCCGGCGCATCAACATAGATAGAGAAGTCAACAAAGTCGGAAACAAAGACGTGATGCGGGTCGTGAGGATAATCCATCCCGCTTTGCAGCACGTTTAACCCTTCCAGAATCAGGATGTCTGGCTGCACAACCGTTTTGTCGCCATCCGGGATACGGTCGTAAATCAGATGCGAGTAAACCGGCGCAGTGACGTTAGGCGCGCCCGATTTCAGATCAGAGACGAATTTCACCAGACGGTGCATATCATAAGAGAGCGGGAAGCCCTTCTTCTTCATCAACCCGCGTTCTTTCAATACTTCATTGGGATGCAGGAAGCCGTCGGTGGTAATCAGTTCCACGCTGCGGTGTTCTGGCCAGCGGCTCAGTAACGCCTGTAACACGCGCGCGGTGGTGCTTTTACCCACTGCCACGCTGCCCGCGATACTGATGATATAAGGAATACGCTGACCGTTAGTACCGAGGAACTGTTCCAGTACCGCCTGGCGGCGGAGGTTCGAGCTTATATAGAAGTTAAGCAAGCGAGAGAGGGGAAGATAAATTTCTGCCACCTCTTCCAGGGACAGATCTTCGTTTATCCCTTTTAACCGTGCGATTTCACCTTCCGTCAGCGTCATAGGAACGGAATCACGCAGGGCAGCCCACTGGCTGCGGTTAAAGTGAAGATAGGGTGTCATTAACGTTTGCTCTTTTTTGCTCATAAGCATGCTTCTGTGAGCCAGCACAAAACTGCCGGGTCATGGCTCTTCACATAGTTAATTTTGGACAATGGGCAGGAGGTTAACACCAGATGACAGGAATAATAAGAAAAAATATGGGAAAGCGATGCTTTACGCGGGAGGTATCACGGTACGGTATAGAAGGGGTAAATCAGGGGTTCATGTTGAATATTTGACCGCGAGCGGATGAATTTAAAGCGGTTAGCACTGGTTTCGCATAAAATGTGAGCGAAAGAACGTTTTATGCAATTTTTTAGTTGCATGACTGCGCATGTCTCCATAGAATGCGCGCTACTTGATGCCGACTTAGCTCAGTAGGTAGAGCAACTGACTTGTAATCAGTAGGTCACCAGTTCGATTCCGGTAGTCGGCACCATCAAGTCCGGTGGGGTTCCCGAGCGGCCAAAGGGAGCAGACTGTAAATCTGCCGTCACAGACTTCGAAGGTTCGAATCCTTCCCCCACCACCACTTTCTGGCAGCGTAAATGCCGCCGGAGCTGGTTGGAAAAATTAACCAGCTCGAACATGAAAAGAGAGAAATCTCTTTTTTTGTTACAGAAAGAACTGGGTAGCCGAGTTTCAGGATGCGGGCATCGTATAATGGCTATTACCTCAGCCTTCCAAGCTGATGATGCGGGTTCGATTCCCGCTGCCCGCTCCAATACGTGCTGATATGGCTCAGTTGGTAGAGCGCACCCTTGGTAAGGGTGAGGTCCCCAGTTCGACTCTGGGTATCAGCACCACTTCACTTCTCCTCCCGTTTCTCTCTGTTTCAATTTAAATGTATTCAACAGTTCAGGCATTTCGCCTGGTTGATGTGGTGATATCACCGATTTATCCGTGTCTTAGAGGGACAATCGATGTCTAAAGAAAAGTTTGAACGTACAAAACCGCACGTTAACGTCGGTACTATCGGCCACGTTGACCATGGTAAAACAACGCTGACCGCTGCAATCACTACCGTTCTGGCAAAAACCTACGGTGGTTCTGCTCGCGCATTCGACCAGATCGATAACGCACCAGAAGAAAAAGCTCGTGGTATCACCATCAACACTTCCCACGTTGAATACGACACCCCGACTCGCCACTACGCACACGTAGACTGCCCAGGCCACGCCGA
>NZ_JBYAZJ010000005.1:0-343302 GCF_057444735.1 Enterobacter sp. B79-1 | reverse complement strand
ACGTAATGACATGGTATCTCTCGCATCCCAGGGCATAAGCGACTCCATAAACGGGTTCTTATGCCTTAGTTGTAAGTGTCTACCATGTCCCCGAACAAGTGTTCACTATGTCCCCGGACCGTACACCCACAGGGAGAGGGTGACGGAGTTCCCTCTCCCTGTGGGAGAGGGTTAGGGTGAGGGGGGAAATCAGAACACGTTAAACGGGTATTCCACGTAAGCGCGGATCTCATCCCCGCCCACGTTGTACTCGCTGGCGTTGCTGGAGACGCGCAGTACGGAGTAGCGCAGGCGCAGCGTCAGGTCTTTCGCCGGGCCGTCCTGTACCTTGTACTGGATCTGGTTAAACCACTCGTGCTCTTTGCCGTTGCTGGTTTCAGACGTTTTAATGTTGTCGCCACGCACGTAAGCGGTGGTCCAGCTCAGGCCCGGCAGGCCGAGGCCGCCGAAGTCCAGACCGTAAGAGGCCTGCCATGAGCGCTCATCTTCACCGTTGAAATCAGACCAGTAGGAGTTCGCCAGCCAGATGGTGTTGCCGCCGTCCCCCACGCCGCCCTGGTCGCGATAGCCGCCGTAGTTGTAGCCGGTGCTGCCACTGCTCTGCTGGTACGCCACCTTGAAGGTATGAATATCCCAGATGTAGCTCGCCGCCAGGCTCCAGATGGTGTTGCTGCGGCCCGTGTCGAGGCTGTCCGCGTAGCGCTGATCCAGTCGCGAATTGTAGCCGTTGAAATCAAGCACCAGCTGCTGTCCGGTGCTAAACGGCTGTTTGAAGTTCATGCCCAGATACTGCTTATTCATCACCTCTTCATTATGAGAGGCGTACAGCGCGCCGCTGAACTGGTCGTTGAACTGGTAGCTTGCGCCGCCGAAGGTCAGGCTCTTCAGCCCGCTGTCGTGGCGGTCATCGCTTTTACGCTGCTCGTCGGTGAAGTAACCGGCGTTCACTTCCAGACCGTCGATCTCTTTCGAAGTCAGCAGGGTGCCGGTGTAGCTTTCAAACAGCAGGCGGGAGCTGTCGGATGTAATGATTGGCAGCTCAGGACGCTGGTTCCCGTAGCTCAGCACGGTATTGGAGATGCGCATTTTGGCCGTCGCGCCAAACTTTGCCAGATCGGATTTTGCCCGGCCGTCGTCTTCCTGCTTAAAGAAGTCGATGCCGCCCGCGCCGCTCTTGCCGCGGCCACCGTCCAGACGCACGCCATACTGGGCGATACCGTCCACGCCGAAGCCCACCAGCCCTTCGGTATAGCCGGATGCAAAGGTGGCAATGATGCCCTGGCCCCATTCGGCTTTATCCTGCTGGCCCTGATGGTAATCGCGGCTGATATAGGCATTACGTAAAAACAGATCCAGATGGCTGTCGTCAATAAAACCCTGGCTGTCGGATTGCTGGCTTGCTGCGGCAGGTAATGCGGCGAATAAACTTAACGCAACTAATGATAATTCTTTTTTCACGGAGGGAACGTCTCTGTCTGGATATATTAATTTGAATGATTGCGTGGTTGATAATTACCGGAAATATTAACGATTGCAATAAATATGTGACCAGACGTTTCAGGGGCTAAATGCAGATGTGGCGGGGCTTGCTGGCGAGTTACCGATACGTGCTTTTAAATTGGCAATTGATGCGAAATAAAAGGGAGGCAAATATGCCTCCCGGTAAAATTATTTAATTCCGTCTGCGGCCATACGGTCGCGAATATGTTGTGCGCGTTCTTCCGAGGCCGGGTGATCGTCAAACATCGAGCTTTGGCGACCCGCCTCCAGCTTGGCCAGTTTTTCGAAGCTGGTGGCTAAACCTGATGGATTAATCCCGCGTTTGCGCAACAGATCGTAGGAGTAGTCGTCCGCTTCGGACTCCTGACGCTGGGAGAACTGGGAGTTAACCAGCTTTTCACCGACGTCGCCAAGCTGTGACTGCGACAGGCTGCCAACGATACCGCCCGCTGAGGCCGCCGCCGCACGAACGGCATTGGTACCTAACGCAACCTGCATCCCTTTCTTCACGTGGCCGAGCGCAACGTGGCCCATTTCGTGGCCGATAACCGCTTCCACTTCGTTGTCGGTCATCATGTCCATCAGCCCGCTGTAGACGCGAATACAACCGTTCGCCATGGCGAAGGCGTTCACGTCTTTCGCCATGTAAACCTTGTAGTTCACCGGCTGGCCGTTGATGTTGTCGCCCAGCGCAGATGCAATCTTATTCAGACGCTGCGTGTAGGTACTGTTAGCCGGGGCAAGCGTGGCTTTTCCGTCCATATCTTTACACGCCTGATCGCTCAGCGCTTTTACCTGCGCGTCGCTCAGGGAATAGGCCTGAAAGGCTTCTGCGCCTGAGGTCATCAGACCGTTAGAATCCATATTCTGACAGCCGCTCAGCAGGAGCGTCGTACCCAGGGCCAGCACTATTGCACGCATTTTCATGAGATTGCTTCCGTACTCGTTAATCTGAATAAAATCCGAAAAGTGCACCGTCAGCGAAGCCGGTGTCGGGCTAAGTATAAGGAATATCGACAGGGGCGGGCGAGGAGATTGCGCAACATGCGAGCATGATCCAGAGATTTCTTAACGAGCAAAAGAATGCTCCATGTACATGACTTGCGGCTTGGGTTACATTGTTGGCACTTTTTTCCGGCGTAGCCCAAAACGCGCTGTCGTCAAGGGCATGGCCTTTAACAGTCCGATCTGGAGTTAAAATGTCCTCACGTAAAGAGCTTGCTAATGCTATTCGTGCGCTGAGCATGGATGCAGTACAGAAAGCCAAATCTGGCCACCCAGGGGCTCCTATGGGTATGGCTGATATCGCCGAAGTCCTGTGGCGTGACTTCCTGAACCACAACCCGCAGAACCCGTCATGGGCTGACCGCGACCGCTTCGTGCTGTCCAACGGCCACGGCTCTATGCTGATCTATAGCCTGCTGCACCTCACCGGCTACGATCTGCCAATCGAAGAGCTGAAAAACTTCCGCCAGCTGCACTCCAAAACGCCAGGTCACCCGGAAGTAGGTTACACCGCGGGCGTAGAAACCACCACCGGCCCGCTGGGTCAGGGTATTGCTAACGCAGTCGGTATGGCGATTGCTGAGAAGACGCTGGCGGCGCAGTTCAACCGTCCTGGTCACGACATCGTTGACCACTTCACCTACGCGTTCATGGGCGACGGCTGCATGATGGAAGGCATTTCTCACGAAGTGTGCTCCCTGGCAGGTACCCTGAAGCTGGGCAAACTGGTTGCGTTCTATGACGACAACGGTATCTCCATCGACGGTCACGTTGAAGGCTGGTTCACTGATGACACCGCAGCACGCTTCGAAGCCTACGGCTGGCACGTTGTGCGTGGCGTTGATGGCCACGATGCTGACTCGATTAAACGTGCAGTAGAAGAAGCGCGCGCTGTGACGGACAAACCGTCCCTGCTGATGTGCAAAACCATCATCGGCTTCGGTTCGCCGAACAAAGCGGGTACTCACGACTCCCACGGTGCACCGCTGGGTGACGCGGAAATTGCACTGACCCGTGAAGCTCTGGGCTGGAAACACCCTGCATTCGAAATCCCATCTGAGATCTACGCTCAGTGGGATGCAAAAGAAGTGGGCCAGGCGAAAGAAGCGGCCTGGAACGAGAAGTTCGCTGCCTATGCGAAAGCGTTCCCACAGGAAGCGGCTGAATTCACCCGTCGTATGAAAGGTGACATGCCGTCTGACTTCGACGCGAAAGCGAACGAATTCATTGCTAAGCTGCAGGCGAACCCGTCTAAAATCGCGAGCCGTAAAGCGTCTCAGAATGCGATTGAAGCGTTCGGTCCTCTGCTGCCTGAATTCCTGGGCGGCTCCGCTGACCTGGCGCCTTCTAACCTGACTATCTGGTCCGGTTCTAAAGCGATCAACGAAGACACTGCCGGTAACTACATCCATTACGGTGTACGTGAATTCGGTATGACTGCGATTGCCAACGGTATCTCCCTGCACGGTGGTTTCCTGCCGTACACCTCTACCTTCCTGATGTTCGTTGAATATGCACGTAACGCCGTGCGTATGGCTGCGCTGATGAAACAGCGTCAGGTGATGGTCTACACCCACGACTCCATCGGTCTGGGCGAAGATGGTCCAACTCACCAGCCGGTAGAGCAGGTGGCTTCCCTGCGCGTGACGCCGAACATGAGCACATGGCGTCCATGTGACCAGGTTGAATCCGCGGTGGCGTGGAAATACGGCGTTGAGCGTCAGGACGGTCCAACCGCGCTGATCCTCTCCCGTCAGAACCTGGCACAGCAGGAGCGTACGCCTGAGCAGTTGGCGAACATCGCTCGCGGTGGTTACGTGCTGAAAGATTGCGCGGGCCAGCCTGAGCTGATCTTCATCGCCACCGGTTCTGAAGTTGAACTGGTGGTTGCAGCCTGGGAAAAACTGACTGCCGAAGGCGTGAAAGCCCGCGTGGTTTCCATGCCGTCTACCGATGCGTTCGACAAGCAGGATGCTGCATACCGTGAATCCGTGCTGCCTAAAGCGGTTTCCGCTCGCGTGGCAGTGGAAGCGGGTATCGCTGACTACTGGTTCAAATACGTTGGCCTGAACGGCGCTATCGTCGGCATGACCACCTTCGGTGAATCTGCTCCGGCAGAGCTGCTGTTCGAAGAGTTCGGCTTCACCGTTGAGAACGTTGTCGCTAAGGCGAAAGAACTGCTGTAATTGCTGTTTTGCCCGGTGGCGCTGCGCTTACCGGGCCTACAAATGGCACGAAAGTAGGCCGGGTAAGCGCTAGCGCGTCACCCGGCTTTTTTGTCGGCACTATTCCATCAAAAATGTGATGCAAGTCATATAGCCCGCTTATTCATCTGGACAGAGATTCCTTTTATTCCCCAATTCGCTTATTCTTGCTGAAGCGTTTCAGTCGATTAAATGTTCGACAATTGACCAATCAATCGCAGTTTGTGACAGCAAGGATTCCCCTTCGGGCGTCGCTGGATTACTCTTTCAGCCACCTCAAACCCAGGGATAGCTTTGCAGGAGATCTATGACCGTACGCGTAGCGATTAATGGCTTCGGTCGCATCGGGCGCAACGTGGTTCGTGCTTTATATGAATCCGGGCGTCGTGCGGAAATAACCGTGGTAGCAATCAACGAACTGGCTGATGCTGCGGGCATGGCGCATTTGTTGAAATATGACACCAGCCACGGACGCTTTGCCTGGGATGTTCGCCAGGAAAGAGATCAGCTGTTTGTCGGCGACGATGCCATCCGCGTACTGCATGAGAGCAGCATCGCCGGGCTACCGTGGCGTGAACTGGGTGTGGATATTGTGCTTGACTGTACCGGCGTTTACGGCAGCCGCGAACATGGCGAAGCACATCTGGCCGCAGGCGCAAAAAAAGTCCTGTTTTCTCACCCCGGCAGTAACGACCTCGACGCGACCGTCGTGTTTGGCGTTAACCAGCATGAGCTGCAGGCCGAACACCGCATTGTTTCCAACGCCTCCTGTACCACCAACTGCATTATTCCGGTCATCAAACTGTTAGACGATGCGTATGGCATTGAATCCGGCACCGTGACCACGATTCACTCCGCCATGCACGATCAGCAGGTTATCGACGCCTACCATCCGGATTTACGACGCACTCGCGCAGCGAGCCAGTCAATCATCCCGGTGGATACGAAACTGGCTGCAGGGATCACCCGAATTTTCCCGCAGTTTAACGACCGTTTCGAAGCGATTGCCGTGCGCGTTCCGACGATTAACGTGACCGCAATCGACCTCAGCGTGACGGTGAAAAAACCGGTAAAAGCCTGTGAAGTCAACCTGTTGCTGCAAAAAGCGGCACAGGGTGCATTTCATGGTATAGTTGACTATACGGAATTACCGTTGGTCTCAGTAGATTTTAACCACGACCCGCACAGCGCTATCGTCGATGGCACACAAACGCGCGTCAGTGGGGCACACCTTATCAAGACGCTGGTCTGGTGTGATAACGAATGGGGCTTTGCTAACCGAATGCTCGACACCACGTTAGCAATGGCCGCTCAAGGTTTCAGGTAAGACGCATCGTGCGTCTGCAAAACTTTAAGAATCAACGAGAGGATTCACCATGTCTGTAATTAAGATGACCGATCTGGATCTGGCTGGTAAACGCGTTTTCATCCGTGCCGATCTGAACGTACCGGTTAAAGATGGCAAAGTGACCAGCGACGCGCGTATCCGTGCATCTCTGCCAACCATCGAACTGGCTCTGAAGCAGGGCGCTAAAGTGATGGTCACTTCCCACCTGGGTCGTCCAACTGAAGGCGAGTACAACGAAGAGTTCTCTCTGCTGCCGGTTGTTAATTACCTGAAAGACAAACTGTCCAGCCCGGTTCGCCTGGTGAAAGATTACCTGGACGGCGTTGAAGTGGCTGCCGGTGAACTGGTTGTTCTGGAAAACGTTCGCTTCAACAAAGGCGAAAAGAAAGACGACGAAGCACTGTCTAAAAAATACGCTGCACTGTGCGACGTATTTGTAATGGATGCCTTCGGTACGGCTCACCGCGCGCAGGCGTCAACCCACGGTATCGGTAAATTCGCGGACGTAGCCTGTGCCGGCCCTCTGCTGGCTGACGAACTGGAAGCGCTGGGTAAAGCACTGAAAGAACCTGCTCGTCCAATGGTGGCTATCGTTGGTGGTTCTAAAGTTTCTACCAAACTGACCGTTCTGGATTCCCTGTCTAAAATTGCTGACCAGCTGATCGTTGGCGGTGGTATCGCGAACACCTTCGTTGCCGCTCAGGGCCACAACGTGGGTAAATCCCTGTACGAAGCAGACCTGGTTGACGAAGCTAAACGCCTGCTGACCACCTGTGACATCCCGGTTCCAACTGACGTTCGCGTAGCGACCGAGTTCTCCGAAACCGCAACCGCGACCCTGAAATCTGTAAATGACATCAAAGATGATGAGCAGATTCTGGACCTGGGCGACGTTTCTGCACAGAAACTGGCTGAAATCCTGAAAAACGCAAAAACTATCCTGTGGAACGGTCCTGTTGGCGTGTTCGAATTCCCGAACTTCCGCAAAGGTACTGAGATCGTTGCTAACGCAATCGCAGACAGCGAAGCGTTCTCTATCGCAGGCGGTGGTGACACCCTGGCAGCAATCGACCTGTTCGGTATCGCTGACAAGATCTCCTACATCTCCACTGGTGGCGGCGCATTCCTCGAATTCGTGGAAGGCAAAGTACTGCCAGCAGTAGCAATGCTCGAAGAGCGCGCTAAGAAGTAAGCCATTCAAGGGCAGGGAAACCTGCCCAATTTTCAGCGCGCTTATAAGAGCACGCACCTTTTCTAACGGCCGAAGATACAGGACTAAGCAACATGTCTAAAATTTTTGATTTCGTAAAACCTGGCGTTATCACTGGTGATGACGTACAGAAAGTGTTCCAGGTAGCTAAAGAAAACAACTTCGCTCTGCCAGCAGTTAACTGCGTGGGTACCGACTCCATCAACGCCGTACTGGAAACTGCAGCCAAAGTTAAAGCTCCAGTTATCGTTCAGTTCTCTAACGGTGGCGCAGCGTTCATCGCAGGTAAAGGCGTGAAAACTGATGTTCCTCAGGGTGCTGCAATCCTGGGTGCTATCTCTGGTGCGCACCACGTACACCAGATGGCTGAACACTACGGTGTTCCAGTTATCCTGCACACTGACCACTGCGCGAAGAAACTGCTGCCGTGGATCGACGGTCTGCTGGACGCAGGTGAAAAACACTTCGCGGCAACCGGTAAGCCACTGTTCTCTTCTCACATGATCGACCTGTCTGAAGAGTCACTGCACGAAAACATCGAAATCTGCTCCAAATACCTGGCGCGTATGTCCAAAATGGACATGACCCTGGAAATCGAACTGGGTTGCACCGGTGGTGAAGAAGACGGCGTGGACAACAGCCACATGGACGCTTCTGCACTGTACACCCAGCCAGAAGACGTTGATTACGCTTACACCGAGCTGAGCAAAATCAGCCCACGCTTCACCATTGCAGCGTCCTTCGGTAACGTACACGGCGTTTACAAACCAGGTAACGTGGTTCTGACCCCAACCATCCTGCGTGATTCTCAGGAATACGTTTCCAAGAAACACAACCTGCCGCACAACAGCCTGAACTTCGTCTTCCACGGCGGTTCCGGTTCTTCTGCTCAGGAAATCAAAGATTCCGTAAGCTACGGCGTAGTGAAAATGAACATCGATACCGACACCCAGTGGGCAACATGGGACGGTATCCTGCAGTACTACAAAACCAACGAAGCTTACCTGCAGGGTCAGCTGGGCAACCCGAAAGGCGAAGACCAGCCTAACAAGAAATACTACGATCCACGCGTATGGCTGCGCGCTGCACAGACGTCCATGGTGACCCGTCTGGAGCAGGCATTCAAAGAACTGAACGCGATCGACGTTCTGTAATTTGAGCTGCTAACAGCATCAGAAGGCCCGCAAATGCGGGCCTTTTTTTTCGCGTTTTCAACATGCTGCAACATCTGCTTTTGTGATCTGTTTGGCAATATTTGCGCTTTTTGTTTACCCTTTACTGACCTGCCTGTCTCCATGGGGGATGGATTTTGTGTTTTGGTTTAACAAAAGGAAGAATAAATGGAACAACTCGATGTTGTAGACAGCATCAATCACGCCGGTAACTGGCTGGTGCGCAACCAGGCACTGCTGCTGAGCTATGCCGTGAACATCGTCGCGGCGATTGCCATCATCATCGTCGGGATGATCGTGGCGCGTATCGTATCGAACGCGGTCAACCGCGTGATGCTGGCCCGTCACATTGACGCCACGGTGGCTGATTTTCTCTCCGCACTGGTGCGTTATGGCATCATCGCCTTTACGCTGATTGCGGCGCTGGGTCGCGTGGGCGTGCAGACGGCATCCGTCATCGCCGTGCTCGGTGCGGCTGGTCTGGCTATTGGTCTGGCGCTGCAGGGCTCACTTTCTAACCTGGCGGCAGGCGTTCTGCTGGTCACCTTCCGTCCGTTCCGCTCGGGTGAATACGTTGACCTTGGCGGCATTGCCGGAACCGTGCTGCAGGTGCAGATTTTCTCAACCACCTTGCGTACCGTCGATGGCCGTATCGTTGTGGTACCGAACGGGAAAATCATCGCGGGCAACATCATTAATTTCTCCCGTGAACCGGTGCGTCGTAATGAGCTGATTATTAGCGTGGCCTATGACTCCGACATCGATCAGGTCAAATCGCTGATTAGCAATATCATTGCTTCAGACGATCGTATTCTGAAAGATAAAGAGCAGACGGTTCGCCTCAACGAGCTGGGCGCGTCATCCATTAACTTCGTGGTGCGTATCTGGAGCAAAAGCAGCGATCTGCAAAATGTCTACTGGGACGTGCTGGAGCGCATTAAGCGCGAGTTTGACGCCAACGGCATCAGCTTCCCGTACCCACAGATGGACGTAAACGTCAAAAAAGTAAAAGAAGCCGAATAACGTCTCCCGTAGGCCCGGTAAGCGCTAGCGCCGCCGGGCTTTTATTTTATTAGCCATGCTAATACCCAATTAATATTATCAATTTCCTCTAATGGTATTCTCACAGTATAGTCTGCTCCAAAGACAATTCTGAGAGATTTACGTCATGTTATTCTATTACTTTCAAGGCCTTGCACTAGGTGCGGCCATGATCCTCCCTCTCGGTCCACAAAATGCGTTCGTGATGAACCAGGGCATCCGCCGCCAGTATCATCTGATGATCGCGTTGCTGTGTGCTGTCAGTGACTTGCTGCTGATTTGCGCCGGGATTTTTGGTGGCAGCGCGCTATTGATGCAGTCTCCATGGCTGCTGGCGCTGGTGACCTGGGGCGGCGTGGCATTCCTGCTGTGGTACGGATTCGGTGCGCTAAAAACGGCGACGAGCAGCAACCTTGAGCTGGCGAGCGCCGAAGTGATGAAGCAGGGCCGCTGGAAAATTATCGTCACCATGCTGGCGGTGACCTGGCTCAATCCGCATGTTTATCTGGATACTTTCGTGGTGTTGGGTAGCCTGGGTGGACAACTGGACGTTGAGCCAAAGCGCTGGTTTGCGCTCGGTACGGTCAGCGCCTCCTTCCTCTGGTTCTTTGGCCTCGCCATTCTGGCGGCATGGTTGGCCCCGCGTTTGCGTACCGCTAAAGCTCAGCGCATCATCAATACGCTGGTCGGTCTGGTGATGTGGTTTATTGCTTTCCAGCTGGCAAAAGAGGGCATTCATCATGTACAGGGATTGTTCAACTAAGCGTTTGTCTTATGGACATCTGAACAAGACCCGCTAAGCTTGCTGGCATGCGCCCTGATGTGGGGGCACTCTTCGCAACATGGAGGAATGACAGTGAAGTTTAAAGTGATGGCCCTGGCGGCATTAGTGAGTTTAGGTGCGGTGTCGGTGCAGGCAAATGAATTGCCAAATGGCCCGCACATCGTCACTTCAGGCACCGCAAGCGTGGACGCGGTACCGGATGTTGCAACCCTGGCAATTGAAGTGAACGTGGCCGCGAAAGATGCCGCCTCCGCTAAAAAGCAGGCTGACGATCGTGTTGCGCAATATCTCTCTTTCCTCGAGCAGAATGGCGTAGGTAAAAAGGATATCAGTTCCGCTAACCTGCGTACCCAACCGGATTACGACTACCAGAACGGGAAAAGCATTCTCAAAGGCTACCGTGCCGTACGTACCGTGGAAGTGACCGTGCGTCAGCTTGATAAGCTGAACTCGCTGCTTGATGGCGCGTTAAAAGCGGGGCTGAATGAAATTCGTTCCGTCTCGTTGGGCGTTGCGCAACCGGAGAAATACAAGGACGAAGCGCGTAAAGCCGCGATTGATGATGCAATCCATCAGGCGGAGCAGCTGGCTTCTGGCTTTAAGAGCAAGCTCGGCCCGGTTTACAGCGTGCGTTACCACGTCTCTAACTACCAGCCAAGCCCGATGGTACGCATGATGAAGGCTGATGCAGCTCCGGTTTCTGCTCAGGAAACCTATGAGCAGCCAACCATTCAGTTCGACGATCAGGTGGATGTGGTGTTCCAGCTGGAGCCTGTTGCAGCACAGCCGAAACCGGCTCAGTAATCTGTAGGCCGGGTAAGGCGAAGCCGCCACCCGGCTTATTTTTAATCCTGCCTCAACACCTTATGCCCAAACGCCAGCAGCGCGTCGGTGACGTTGCGCATCATGCGGCTTTCCGGCGCAAAACGGTGCCAGTAGAGCATCCGGCGCTGATACAGCCCCGGCGTCAGGTCAATCAGCTCACCGCTTTTCAACTCTCTCTCAATCTGCAGGTGCGGGATCATGCAGCAGGTGGTGCCCTGACGCGCAAGCTGCACAAAGGCTTCGGACGAGTTCACGATATGGCACGGCACGCTGCCCGGCGGGAGGTCGAAGTTTTGCTGCAGGAACGCCTGGTGCATATCATCCAGATGGTCGAACGCCACGGCAGGGGCTTTTAGCAGCGCGGCGCGGGTGACGCCGTTCGGGAAGTAGCGCTCGGCAAAGGCTTTTGAACCAACAAACAGGTAGTCCAGCGCACCTAGCTGATCGACAAGACAGCTTGGCAGTGCCTGAGGCTGGATACTGACCGCTCCAACCACTTCACCACGACGCAGGCGCTCCTGTGTACGGGTTTCATCTTCTACCTGTAAATTCAGTCGAATAGGGGAGTCGGCCAGGACTGGCGCAAGGGCAGGCAGCAGCCAGGTTGCCAGACTGTCGGCGTTCACCGCCAGCGACAGCAGCAGCGGCGTGGAACCCGTTTGTTCATCACCCAGCCACTCATCTTCCAGCAGTTCAACCTGACGCAGCAGCGCGAGGAGCTTTTGCCCTTGCTCCGTTGGACGCGGCGGAACGGTACGCACAAGCAGGGGTTGCCCGAACATGTTTTCAAGCTGTTTGATACGCTGTGATACGGCGGACTGGGTAATGCACAACTTCTGCGCCGCGCGCTCAAAACCGCGTTCACGAATAACCGCATCAAGTGCCTGTAGTGTTCTGTAGTCCGGACGTTTCATTGCTCTGGCTTACTCCTTAATTTTGCTTAATCTGCACTATGACACAATTTTCCCTTCGTGGCAGACGAAATCCATCCGACGTGTTCTATAATGCGCCCTGAGTTTTCACACCACAGGCAAAACGATCATGACGCAGGATGAACTGAAAAAAGCAGTAGGATGGGCCGCTCTCCAGTACGTACAGCCGGGTACCATTGTCGGTGTTGGTACGGGGTCAACGGCGGCACACTTTATCGATGCCCTGGGCACGATGAAGGGGCAGATCGAGGGCGCGGTTTCCAGCTCCGATGCTTCCACGGAAAAGCTGAAAAGCCTCGGCATTACCGTTTTCGATCTCAACGACGTGGATCGTCTGGGCATTTACGTTGATGGCGCGGATGAGATCAACGGCCATATGCAGATGATCAAGGGCGGTGGCGCGGCGCTGACGCGTGAAAAGATCATCGCTTCTGTAGCGGACAAGTTCATCTGTATCGCGGACGCCTCCAAGCAGGTCGACATCCTGGGGAACTTCCCGCTGCCGGTCGAAGTGATCCCGATGGCCCGTAGCGCAGTTGCCCGTCAGTTGGTGAAGCTGGGCGGTCGTCCGGAATATCGTCAGGGCGTAGTCACCGATAACGGTAACGTGATCCTCGACGTTCACGGTCTGGAAATCCTCGACGCAGTAGCACTGGAAAATGCCATCAACGCTATCCCAGGCGTAGTGACCGTAGGGTTATTTGCCAACCGTGGCGCGGATGTGGCGCTGATCGGCACGGCTGACGGCGTGAAAACCATCGTAAAATGATCTGACGGGGGGAGTCCTCCCCCCGCTAAAAAATTTTTGAAAAGCTAAATTCGGTGACTTGTATCACGTTTTTGAACCTCTTTTGCCGATCCTGCCACGTTTGTAAATTTCCATAGCATTTTCCTCTGACATTTTGCCCTGGATGACTTTTCTTCAGAGTGCCGACGCAAACGTTCATATTGCTGCAATAGTTTTTTTTGATATGTTGGCTACAGCGGATTCATATCCAGCACAACATCAGTTCAGACAAAAACAGGGTCGGGTAAATGGCAAAGGTATCACTGGAGAAAGACAAGATTAAATTCCTGCTGGTCGAGGGCGTGCATCAAAAAGCAATCGATAGCCTTCGTGCGGCAGGTTACACCAACATCGAATTTCACAAAGGCGCGCTCGATACCGAAGAGCTGAAAGCGTCCATCCGTGATGCCCACTTCATTGGCCTGCGATCCCGTACTCATCTGACTGAAGACGTTATTGCCGCGGCGGAAAAGCTGGTGGCTATCGGCTGCTTCTGTATCGGTACCAACCAGGTTGACCTGAATGCTGCCGCCAAACGCGGTATTCCCGTGTTTAACGCCCCGTTCTCCAACACCCGTTCCGTGGCGGAGTTGGTGATTGGCGAACTGCTGCTGCTGCTCCGCGGCATTCCTGAAGCGAACGCCAAGGCGCACCGCGGCGTGTGGAACAAACTGGCGTCCGGCTCTTTCGAAGCGCGTGGTAAAAAGCTGGGAATTATCGGCTACGGCCACATTGGTACGCAGCTCGGTATTCTGGCGGAATCCCTGGGTATGCACGTGTTCTTCTACGATATCGAAAGCAAGCTGCCGCTGGGCAATGCGACCCAGGTTCAACATCTGTCTGACCTGCTGAACATGAGCGACGTGGTAAGCCTGCACGTGCCGGAAAATGCCTCCACCAAAAACATGATGGGCGCGGAAGAGCTGGCGCTGATGAAACCGGGCTCACTGCTGATCAACGCCGCGCGCGGCACGGTTGTTGATATTCCGGCACTGGCGGATGCGTTGAAGCGTAAGCATCTGGCGGGCGCGGCCATCGACGTGTTCCCGACGGAGCCCGCCACCAACAGCGATCCGTTCACCTCTCCGCTGTGCGAGTTCGACAACGTTATTCTGACGCCACACATCGGCGGTTCGACTCAGGAAGCGCAGGAGAATATCGGGCTGGAAGTAGCGGGTAAGCTGAGCAAATACTCCGACAACGGTTCTACGCTCTCTGCCGTGAACTTCCCGGAAGTGTCTCTGCCGCTGCACGGCGGTCGTCGTCTGCTGCACATCCACGAAAACCGTCCAGGCGTGCTGACCGCCATCAACCAGATCTTTGCCGAGCAGGGCGTTAACATTGCCGCGCAGTATCTGCAGACGAACTCGCAGATGGGCTATGTGGTTATTGATATCGAAGCGGATGACGATGTGGCCGAGAAAGCGCTGCAGAGCATGAAGGCGATTCAGGGGACGATTCGCGCGCGTCTGTTGTACTAATTGGCGGTTTGTGGTGTCGGGTGGCGGCTGCGCCTTACCCGACCTACGTTGAGGTTTTGTAGGCCGGGTAAGCGTAAGCGCCAACCGGCTTTATTCTACCAGGTCCAGGTTTTGCTGGGCGTTACCACCGCCGGTAACGGCACATCCCATTTCTCCACCGGCAATGCCTCCACACCCTGGCAATCATGCGCATAGCCCACCGGCTGCAATCCGTACTGCTGCCAGTTTTGCAGCGTGCGGTCATAAAAACCGCCGCCCATCCCTAAACGCTGGCCCTGTTCATCAAATGCCACCAGCGGCACGATCAGCACGTCCAGCTCAGAGAGTGGCAGCACGTCGCGCACGTCGAGTTTCGGCTCGGTGATTTTCAGGCGATTCACCACCAGCTCGCTGTACGGGTGGTAGTGTAGAAACAGCAGATTACCGTCGCTGAACGGGTGCAGCACCGGCAGAT
The DNA here is from genome assembly GCF_057444735.1 of Enterobacter sp. B79-1. Taxonomy (NCBI): domain Bacteria; kingdom Pseudomonadati; phylum Pseudomonadota; class Gammaproteobacteria; order Enterobacterales; family Enterobacteriaceae; genus Enterobacter; species Enterobacter sp. B79-1. The sequence continues at coordinate 328,559 of NZ_JBYAZJ010000005.1, read as the reverse complement.
AGACTTTCTTCCCGGCGCGCCAGAGCTGCTCTATCAGCGGTTGGGTATCCAGCTCTCCATCAAACGACAGAAACAGCGCAACGGTGTGCGCCATCACGACAGGGGGATACGCCATCATACGGGCGGCGGCCTGCTGGGCAAAATGCGCTTGCTGATCGGGGGTTAACGCACGGCGGCGCTGACGAATTAACTGACGGATATCCTGGCGTGAAGCAGAAACTTCGGGGAATTGAGTCATGGTAGTCGGTAGAAGAAAAGAGAGGGAATCTCCGAGATGCCGCCGCAGGCTGTAACCCTTGAACCCTTGGTTCAAGGTGAATGTGTCGTCATAGTTTTAAGGCTTCTCGGACGGACCGAGCATGCTCACCAACCATGGAGCGCCACATTCTTGTGGTATGAAATATCGGCTCAGGGGACTGGCCCGCTTGCGAACATCTCAGAGAAATTTTGTCTTCACAGTTACTCTACCATAGTCAACTGAGAAGTGTTATTCAAACTTTGGTCCCGGTCTTTCGGGATTGCGACCTTGATCAAGCAATGCCTGTTCTATGGTCTGCTGGAGCATTTTAATGCGCTGCTCCATGCTTGCCGCGTAGTCGCGGGTCTTCGCTTTTTCCTGAGTCAGTTCATAGCTGATGTTCAACGCGGCGATGAAAACCAGCTGCTCAGTATTTGTGACTCTAGTGCGTTCTTTTAGATCTTGCAACCGCTGATTCAAATCGTCCGCAGCCTGATTCAAAGCATCCCTTTGTTCAGGTGGACAATTCACTCGCAGTGAACGGCCAAAAATCTGGAGATCGACGGGTTGTGCAGACATGCCACCTTCCTGCTGATTGACTGCGCTGCCTTCGCTTACTGCCCCGGGGGCTGCGAAGGGGCGACACTATAGCTACCCTGATGTGAAGATACAAGCCCTTTTCTGGTATCACCAGGGTCCAAAGTGGTAGCATATCATGAATATCCCCCAATGATGACGAATGCGCATGTCTATACAGAACGAAATGCCTGGTTACAAGGATTTAAACCAGTTACTGAACCAGCAGGGAGTGGGTTTAACCCCTGCCGAAATGCACGGTCTGATCAGTGGCATGCTGTGCGGCGGAAACAGCGACAGCTCCTGGCAGCCGCTGATCCACGACCTCACGAACGAAGGGCTGGCGTTTGGTCACGAACTGGCAGAAGCGCTGCGTAAAATGCACGCAACGACCAGTGATTCGCTGGAAGACGATGGCTTCCTTTTTCAGCTTTATCTGCCTGATGGGGACGACGTCAGCGTCTTCGATCGCGCGGATGCGCTCGCGGGTTGGGTAAACCATTATCTGCTGGGCCTGGGCGTGTCTCAGCCGAAGCTCGATAAAGTGACCGGCGAAGCGGGTGAAGCGATCGACGATCTGCGTAATATTGCACAGCTCGGCTACGATGAGGACGAAGACCAGGAAGAGCTGGAAATGTCACTCGAAGAGATCATCGAATACGTGCGCGTGGCGGCGCTGCTGTGCCACGACACCTTTACGCGTTCACAGCCGACCGCGCCGGAAGTCCGCAAGCCAACCTTACATTAAGAAAAATAACGCACAGGAGGGTGTCATGGTTATCTCGAATCAAGAGTATTTGCGCCGTCGTCAGGCGCTGTTAGCCAGCATGCAGCCAGGAAGCGCTGCCCTGATTTTTGCCGCGCCCGAAGTGACGCGCAGTGCCGACAGCGAATACCCCTATCGCCAGAACAGCGATTTTTGGTACTTCACCGGGTTTAACGAGCCGGAAGCGGTACTGGTGCTGATCAAGAGCAATGACACCCACAACCACAGCGTGATTTTTAACCGCGTGCGCGATCTGACGGCCGAAATATGGTTTGGCCGCCGCTTAGGGCAAGAGGCCGCCCCGGCGAAGCTGGGCGTTGACCGCGCGCTGGCCTTTAGCGAAATCAACCAGCAGCTTTACCAACTGCTCAACGGCCTGGACGTGCTGTATCACGCCCAGGGCGAATATGCGTATGCGGATGAGATTGTCTTCACCGCGCTGGATAAGCTGCGTAAAGGTTCGCGGCAGAACCTGTCAGCCCCCGCCACGCTCACGGACTGGCGCCCGGTCGTGCATGAGATGCGTCTGTTTAAGTCTGAGGAAGAGCTCAACGTACTGCGCCGCGCGGGCGAAATCAGCGCCCTGGCCCACACTCGCGCCATGGAAAAGTGCCGTCCCGGCATGTTCGAATACCAGCTTGAGGGCGAAATTCACCACGAATTTAACCGCCACGGCGCGCGCTTCCCGTCCTACAACACCATCGTTGGCGGCGGGGAAAACGGCTGCATTCTGCACTACACCGAGAACGAAAGCGCGCTGCGCGACGGCGATCTGGTGCTGATTGACGCCGGGTGTGAGTATCTGGGCTACGCAGGCGACATCACCCGAACCTTCCCGGTGAACGGTAAATTCTCGCCTGCTCAGCGCGAAATTTACGACATCGTGCTCGAATCCCTGGAAACGGCGCTCAGGTTATATCGTCCGGGAACCTCCATTCAGGATGTCACCGGTGAAGTGGTGCGGATCATGATTACGGGTCTGGTGAAACTCGGCATTCTGAAGGGCGACGTCGATACCCTGATTACCGAGAATGCTCACCGTCCGTACTTTATGCACGGCCTGAGCCACTGGCTGGGTCTGGATGTACATGACGTGGGCGCATACGGTCCTGAACGTTCACGCGTGCTGGAGCCAGGCATGGTGTTAACCGTTGAGCCGGGGCTGTACATCGCGCCGGATGCTGACGTGCCGGAACAATACCGCGGGATCGGCATTCGAATCGAAGACGACATCGTGATCACCGAAAACGGCAATGAAAACCTGACCGCAGCCGTCGTGAAGAACGCCGATGATATTGAGGCGCTGATGGCAGCGGCACGCGCATGAGCGTGATCATCGTGGGCGGTGGGATGACCGGCGCCACGCTGGCGTTAGCCATTTCGCATTTGACGAAGGGCCAGCTCCCGGTACATCTGGTTGAAGCCGTCGCGCCGCAGGCAAAGAATCATCCGGGTTTTGATTCTCGCGCCATTGCCCTGGCGCAGGGTACCTGCCAGCAGCTATCCCGCATTGGCATCTGGCAGGCGATCGCCGATTGCGCCACGGCAATTAACACCGTGCACGTGAGCGATCGCGGGCATGCCGGTTTTGTGACGCTGGATGCCCATGATTACCGTATTGACGCGCTGGGTCAGGTTGTTGAACTCCACGACGTTGGCCTGCGTCTGTTCCGTTTGTTACAGGATGCGCCTGGCGTCACGCTACACTGTCCGGCGCGCGTCGCCAGTTTTAGCCGCAGCGAAGACGCGGTGAGCGTAGCGCTCGATAATGGCACCGTTCTCGACGGCCAGCTTCTGGTGGCGGCGGACGGCTCGCGTTCGGCGCTCGGCACGCAGTGCGGCGTAGAGTGGCGGCAGCAGCCTTACGGGCAGGTCGCGGTCATTGCGAACGTCGCGACCGCAGCAGAACACAACGGCCGGGCGTTTGAGCGCTTCACGCAGCACGGCCCGCTGGCGATGCTGCCGATGTCGGATGGGCGCTGTTCGCTTGTCTGGTGTCATCCGCAGGATAAAGCTGAAGAGGTTCAGGCCTGGTCCGACGAACGTTTTTGTACCGAGCTGCAGAAAGCCTTCGGCTGGCGACTCGGGCGTATTACCCATGCGGGGAAACGTGCGGTCTATCCGCTGTCGTTAACCACCGCATCACAGTCTGTATCTCACCGCGTGGCGCTGGTCGGCAACGCCGCGCAGACATTACATCCGATTGCCGGACAAGGATTTAACCTTGGGCTGCGTGATGTCATGAGCCTGGCGGAATCGCTGGCGCTTGCATGGGGCGAGCAAAAAGATTGTGGCGCTTATTCGGTGCTTAGCCATTACCAGAAGCGACGCCAGGCCGATAAAGAGGCGACAATCGGCGTTACCGATGGGTTAGTCCATCTCTTTGCCAATCGCTGGGCACCGCTGGTTGCGGGTCGCAACCTCGGGCTGATGGCGATGGAACTGTTCATTCCGGCACGTGACGTGCTGGCGCAGCGGACCCTGGGTTGGGTCGCGCGTTAAGGAGTTATCACCATGCAAAATGTTGATGTCGCCATTGTTGGCGGCGGTATGGTCGGGCTGGCGCTGGCCTGCGGTTTACAGGGCAGCGGCCTTCGCGTGGCCGTGCTGGAGCAAAAAGCGCCGCAGCCCGTCGCGCAGGATGCCCCGCCGGAACTCCGCGTCTCGGCGATCAATGCCGCCAGCGAGAAATTGCTGACGCACCTTGGCGTCTGGGCAGATATTGTGGCGCAGCGCGCCAGCTGCTATCACGGCATGGAAGTGTGGGATAAAGACAGCTTTGGTCATATTGCCTTTGATGATGAAAGCATGGGCTATAGCCATCTGGGTCATATCATCGAAAACGCGGTGATCCACCACGCGCTGTGGCAGAAAGCGCAGCAGTGCAGCGACGTGACGCTGGTTGCGCCCGCGCAGATCCAGCAGGTGGCATGGGGTGAAAACGAGGCGTTTATCACCCTACAAAGCGGCGACATGCTGACCGCGCGTCTGGTGGTCGGTGCCGACGGTGCGAACTCCTGGCTGCGCAACAAAGCCGATATCCCGCTGACCTTCTGGGATTACCGCCATCATGCGATGGTGGCAACGATCCGCACCGAAGAGCCGCACGGCGGCGTGGCGCGGCAGATTTTCCACAACGACGGCATTCTGGCGTTCCTGCCGCTGAGCGATCCGCACCTGTGCTCTATCGTCTGGTCACTGGTGCCGGAAAAAGCGCAGCTGATGCAGGAGGCGACGCCGGATGCCTTTAACCAGGCGCTGTGCATGGCGTTTGATAACCGCCTTGGCTTGTGCACGCTCGAAAGCGAGCGTCAGGTGTTCCCGTTAACCGGCCGCTACGCGCGTCAGTTTGCGGCGCACCGTCTGGCGCTGGTGGGCGATGCGGCCCATACCATTCATCCGCTGGCCGGACAGGGCGTTAATCTTGGCTTTATGGACGCGGCGGAGTTGGTAGAAGAACTGCGTCGCCTGCATCGCGAAGGGAAAGATATCGGTCAGCATCTCTACCTGCGTCGCTACGAGCGCAGCCGCAAGCACAGCGCGGCGATGATGTTGGCAGGCATGCAGGGTTTCCGCGAGCTGTTTGCCGGGGCAAATCCGGCGAAAAAACTGCTGCGCGATATCGGTCTTAAACTGGCCGATACGCTTCCTGGCGTCAAACCTCAACTTCTCCGTCAGGCGATGGGTCTTAACGATCTCCCTGACTGGCTGCGCTAACTTAGATCCCCATCACACTTTATTTTCCCGGCCTCTGCGCCGGGGAAATTCCCTCGTTTGAAATAATCTAATTCCACCTCATTTTTCGCATTAGATTAACTAATGTCGCGTTTTTTCCGGTGCGGAAATTCGGCCCGTTTTTCCGCATGAAATATCACCATGTGCTAAATCCTGTTAGATCATTGTTAATTTTGTGCGGGGTTAATCGCATTTTTCCAGTGAATAACTCTGTAGGCTTTTCAGCGTTTTTTGGTCATAAGCTAATGTGATGGCCCGTTTTACCTTATGGTTAACCGCCGGTTTCGGTGGTAAGTTCAGGTAAAAGAGAACGTTTGCGTCGGCATTCGGGAACGAGGCCGATACCGGGTTTCACGGTGAATTTTTCAACGAGGACAAGATGGCTCAACAGACTCCTTTGTACGAACAACACGTGTTATGCGGCGCCCGCATGGTGGACTTCCACGGCTGGATGATGCCGCTGCACTACGGCTCGCAGATTGATGAGCACCACGCGGTGCGCACCGATGCCGGTATGTTCGACGTGTCACACATGACGATTGTCGATCTGCGCGGTAGCCGCACCCGGGAGTTCTTGCGTTATCTGCTGGCAAACGACGTCGCTAAACTGAAGACGCCGGGCAAAGCGCTCTACAGCGGCATGCTGAATGCCTCGGGCGGCGTGATTGATGACCTTATCGTCTATTACTTCACTGAAGATTTCTTCCGCCTCGTTGTAAACTCCGCCACCCGCGAAAAAGACCTCTCCTGGATCACCCAACACGCCGAACCTTATGCCATCGATATCACCGTCCGTGACGATCTGTCGCTGATCGCCGTGCAGGGGCCGAACGCGCAGGCGAAAGCCGCGTCTCTGTTTACCGACGAGCAGCGCAAAGCAACCGAAGGCATGAAGCCGTTCTTCGGCGTGCAGGCGGGTGATTTGTTTATCGCCACCACCGGCTACACCGGTGAAGCGGGCTACGAAATTGCGATGCCAAACGAGAAGGCCGCTGATTTCTGGCGCGCGCTGGTGGAAGCGGGCGTGAAGCCTGCGGGTCTGGGCGCGCGCGATACGCTGCGTCTGGAAGCGGGGATGAACCTCTACGGTCAGGAGATGGACGAAGGCGTCTCTCCGCTGGCCGCCAACATGGGCTGGACCATCGCATGGGAACCGGCTGACCGCGACTTTATTGGCCGTGAAGCGCTGGAGATGCAGCGCGAGAAGGGCACTGAACAGCTGGTGGGTCTGGTGATGACCGAGAAGGGCGTGCTGCGCGGCGAACTGCCGGTGCGCTTCACCGATGCCGACGGCAATCATCGCGAAGGCGTGATCACCAGCGGTACCTTCTCCCCAACGCTGGGCTACAGTATTGCACTGGCACGCGTGCCGGCGGGTATTGGCGAAACGGCGGTGGTGCAAATCCGCAACCGCGAAATGCCGGTCAACGTAACCAAACCGATTTTTGTTCGCGCCGGTAAGCCGGTCGCCTAATCATTTTTATCAGGAGAACTTCAATGAGCAATGTGCCAGCAGAACTGAAATACAGCAAAGAACACGAGTGGCTGCGCAAAGAGGCGGACGGCACTTACACCGTAGGGATCACCGAGCACGCGCAAGAGCTGCTGGGCGACATGGTGTTTGTTGACCTGCCTGACGTGGGCACGACCGTTAGCGCGGGCGACGACTGCGCCGTAGCGGAGTCCGTAAAAGCGGCATCTGACATCTACGCCCCTGTGAGCGGCGAAATCGTTGCCGTCAACGACGCGCTGAGCGATTCGCCAGAGCTGGTGAACAGCGAGCCGTATGAAGGCGGCTGGATCTTCAAGATCAAAGCCAGCGACGAATCTCAGGTTGCCGCGCTGCTGGATGCGACCGCATACGAAGCCCTGTTAGAAGACGAGTAATCAGTAATCCCCCTCTCCCTTTGGGAGAGGACAGGGGTGAGGGTGCCAATCTTCCCCTCACCCTAACCCTCTCCCAAAGGGAGAGGGAACTTAAATTCACTGCACGTTTCAGGAACCATCGCTCATGACACAGACTTTAAGCCAGCTTGAAAACCGTGGCGCCTTCATTGAACGTCACATTGGGCCGGATGCTCAGCAACAGCAGGAGATGCTGAAGACAGTTGGCGCGGATTCATTAAACGCACTGATCGGCCAGATTGTGCCAAAAGACATCCAGCTTGCCACGCCGCCTCAGGTGGGGGAAGCCACCACGGAATTCGCCGCGCTGGCGGAGCTGAAGGCTATCGCAGGCCTGAACAAGCGCTATAAGTCTTACATTGGCATGGGCTACACCAACGTGCAGTTGCCGCCGGTTATCCTGCGCAACATGCTGGAAAACCCGGGCTGGTACACCGCTTACACCCCGTATCAGCCAGAAGTGTCTCAGGGCCGTCTGGAAGCGCTGCTGAACTTCCAGCAGGTAACGCTGGATCTGACCGGGATGGATATCGCCTCCGCTTCGCTGCTGGATGAAGCGACCGCCGCCGCCGAAGCAATGGCGATGGCAAAACGCGTCAGCAAGCTGAAAAATGCCAACCGCTTCTTCGTGGCGGCGGACGTGCATCCGCAGACGCTGGATGTGGTGCGCACCCGTGCGGAAACCTTCGGCTTTGACGTGATTGTCGACGACGCTGACAAAGTGCTGGATCACCAGGACGTCTTCGGCGTGCTGCTGCAGCAGGTAGGCACCACCGGCGAAGTTCACGACTACGGCGCGCTGATTGCCGAGCTGAAGTCCCGCAAAGTGGTTGTCAGCGTTGCCGCCGATTTTATGGCGCTGGTGCTGCTGACGGCACCGGGCAAACAGGGCGCGGATATTGTCTTCGGTTCAGCGCAACGCTTCGGCGTGCCGATGGGCTACGGCGGCCCGCATGCGGCGTTCTTCGGCGCGAAAGATGAATTTAAACGCTCAATGCCTGGCCGTATTATCGGCGTCTCAAAAGATGCTGCCGGTAACACCGCGCTGCGCATGGCGATGCAGACCCGCGAGCAGCACATCCGCCGCGAGAAAGCGAACTCCAACATCTGTACCTCCCAGGTGCTGCTGGCCAACATCGCCAGCCTGTACGCCGTGTTCCACGGCCCGGCTGGCCTGAAGCGTATTGCCAGCCGCATTCACCGCCTGGCCGATATTCTGGCCTGCGGTCTGCAGCAGAAAGGCCTTAAGCTGCGCCACGCTCACTACTTCGACACCCTGTGCGTGGACGTGGCGGACAAAGCGGCAGTGCTGGCGCGCGCGGATGCAGCAGAGATCAACCTGCGCAGCGACATTCACAACGCCGTCGGCATTACGCTGGATGAAAGCACCACCCGTGACGATATCCTGAACCTGTTCAGCGTGTTGCTGGGTGACGCGCACGGTCTGGACGTTGACGCGCTGGACAAAGACGTGGCGCTCGACAGCCGCTCCATTCAGGAAAGCATGCTGCGCAATGACGCGATCCTGACGCACCCGGTCTTTAATCGCTACCACAGCGAAACCGAGATGATGCGCTATATGCACTCTCTGGAGCGCAAGGATCTGGCGCTGAACCAGGCGATGATCCCGCTGGGATCCTGCACCATGAAGCTGAACGCCGCGGCAGAGATGATCCCAATCACCTGGCCTGAATTCTCCGAGCTGCACCCGTTCTGCCCGCCAGAGCAGGCGGAAGGTTATCACATGATGATCAACCAGCTTTCCGACTGGCTGGTGAAGCTGACCGGTTATGACGCGCTCTGCATGCAGCCGAACTCCGGTGCGCAGGGCGAGTACGCGGGCCTGCTGGCGATCCGTCACTATCACGAAAGCCGCAGCGAAGGGCATCGCGATATCTGCCTTATCCCAAGCTCCGCGCACGGTACCAACCCGGCGTCTGCCCAGATGGCGGGCATGGAAGTGGTGGTGGTGGCGTGCGATAAGAACGGCAACATCGATCTGGCTGACCTGCGTGCGAAAGCCGAGCAGGCGGGCGATAAGCTCTCCTGCATCATGGTGACCTACCCGTCAACCCACGGCGTGTACGAAGAGACCATCCGTGAAGTGTGTGAAGTGGTGCACCAGTTCGGCGGTCAGGTTTACCTCGACGGCGCGAACATGAACGCGCAGGTGGGCATTACCTCTCCGGGCTTTATCGGCGCGGACGTGTCGCACCTGAACCTGCACAAAACCTTCTGCATCCCGCACGGCGGTGGCGGCCCGGGTATGGGCCCAATCGGCGTGAAAGCGCATCTGGCACCGTTTGTGCCAGGCCACAGCGTGGTGCAGATTGAAGGCATGCTGACCCGTCAGGGCGCGGTCTCTGCGGCACCGTTCGGCAGCGCCTCTATCCTGCCAATCAGCTGGATGTACATCCGCATGATGGGCGCGGAAGGGCTGAAGCAGGCGAGCCAGGTGGCGATCCTCAACGCCAACTACATTGCGACTCGCCTGAAGTCTGCCTTCCCGGTGCTCTACACCGGCCGCGACGGTCGCGTGGCGCACGAGTGCATCCTTGATATTCGTCCGCTGAAAGAGCAGACCGGTATTAGCGAACTGGATATCGCCAAGCGTCTGATCGACTACGGCTTCCATGCGCCAACCATGTCGTTCCCGGTGGCGGGTACGCTGATGGTTGAGCCAACGGAGTCCGAAAGCAAAGCCGAGCTGGACCGCTTTATCGACGCGATGCTGGCGATCCGCATGGAGATCGACCGCGTGCAGGACGGTGAGTGGATGCTGGAAGATAACCCGCTGGTCAACGCACCGCACACTCAGCACGAGATGGTCGCAGAGTGGAACCACGGTTATTCCCGCGAGCTTGCGGTCTTCCCGGCAGGTGTGGCAAACAAATACTGGCCGACCGTGAAGCGTCTTGATGACGTGTACGGCGACCGTAACCTGTTCTGCTCTTGCGTGCCGATGAGCGAATACCAGTAATAATGCTGATGTAGTAACGTAGGCCGGGTAAGGCGAAGCCGCCACCCGGCTTTTTTATTGGGAGAAGCGAATGGCAATTGCACTCGTCACCGGCGCGAGCCGGGGCATTGGGAAAGCCACTGCGCTGCAGCTGGCACGCGAAGGCTACACCGTGGCGGTGAATTTTCACCATAACATCAAGGCCGCGACGGACGTGATCAATCAGATTGTTGAGGCAGGCGGTAAAGCGTTTGCCGTGCGCGCGGATATCAGCGACGAAGCGCAGGTTATGGCGATGTTTGACAGTATCGATCGTGAAGGCGAGCCGCTGACGGCGCTGGTGAACAACGCGGGTATTCTGTTTGAGCAGTCGACCATCGAAAGTCTCTCAGCCGAGCGCATTAACCGCGTGCTGGCCACCAACGTCACGGGCTATTTTCTCTGCTGTCGGGAAGCGGTAAAGCGTATGTCGCTCAAGCATGGTGGTAAAGGAGGCGCGATAGTGAACGTCTCTTCCGCCGCCTCCCGTCTGGGCGCACCGGGGGAATATGTGGATTACGCCGCCTCCAAAGGGGCGGTGGACTCGCTGACGACGGGATTATCGCTGGAGGTGGCAGCACAGGGCATTCGCGTCAACTGCGTACGCCCCGGGCTGATCTATACCGATATCCACGCCTCCGGCGGCGAGCCGGGGCGCGTGGATCGGGTGAAATCCATGCTGCCCATGCAGCGCGGCGGCCAGCCGGAGGAAGTCGCTCAGGCCATTACCTGGCTGCTGAGCGACAAAGCCTCCTACGTGACCGGCAGCTTCCTGGAGCTGGCGGGCGGAAAGTAACAACTACGACGCAAGCCACAGCCGCAGCCGCATGCCCCAGCTGCTGGTCCAGCCGGTGGTGATCGACTTCACCTCGCCGTGAGAGATCACCACCAGCGTGGGCGTAACCTGCACGTCCCACTGGCGAGACAGGCTTCCGCTGGCGTCGTTGACCGTCGGCAGCGTCATTTTCTTCTTCGTCAGCCATCTTTCCAGCGTGGCGTTATCACCGGAGCGCAGCGCAACCGACATCACGTTGCCGCCCTCTGCGGCAAGTGCCGATACGGATGGCGTGGTGTAGCGGCATACGCCACACCAGGTAGCCCAGATATACACCAGCAGCGGACGTTCCTCACTCATGGCGATAAGGTCGACGGGCTTACCGTCGAGCGTTTGCAGCGCGGCTGAGGCGAAATTCTGCGGCAGCGCGGGCTGGCGGAAATAATCTACCGCCAGGCTCACGGCAACGCCGATCAGCAGCCACATTGCGAGTTCGCGCACCAGGCGCGGGAGCTTACTGGCCACGGGCTTGCGTCAGCTGTTCTTTCACCAGCGCCTCCAGATCCTCATAAGGAATGGCTCCCGCGACCATCTGGTCGCCAATGATGGTCGCCGGGGTGCCCTGAATATTCAGCACCTGCGACAGGATCAGGTTCATTTTCAGAGAGTCCATGGTTTTATCCTCCGCCTTAATGCTGTCCGTCCCGGTCTTTGTCTGAGCCGCTGCGATGCTGGCATCGTCGTGATACCCTTTTTTCATCATCAACCGCTGGTGCAGCGCCCAGAATTTATCAGGCTGTTGTTGCCATACCGAAAGCGCCGCTTTTGCCGCATTCACCGAGCTTTGGCCCTTGAACGGTAACAGCTTAACGATGAGCTGCACGTCCGGGTTGTCATGCACGATTTTCTCCAGCATGGGGTCGAACTGCTTGCAGTAAGGGCAGTTGTAGTCTGTGAAAGAGACAATAATCAGCTTTGGCGCTTTCGCGCCGGTACGCGGGCTATTGGGGTCGTTGAACAGCAGTTTAGCCAGCTGGTCGCTGGACGCGTCATCCGACGGCGCGGCGACGCTGAACGTGGATAAAGACAGCAGAAGCAAGGCAATAAAGGCTCTCATGTTATTTTCCTTTCGCATCGGACAGGGTGGTAAGCACCGCGTCGCGGCTTAATAACGCAGGTAGCACGTGGCCCTGCGGTAATCCCGGTCCGTAAATCTGGTTAAACGGCACGGCGGCGCTGCCGCGCGTGGTTAAGAACTGGCTAATGCTGGCGGAAGGACGGCTCCAGTCTCCGCGCAGGGCGACAATATCCGGTGCGGAAAGCGCATCCTGCACGTCGTCGCGCAGCAGAACGTTGTATTTATTGGCTTTACAGGTCACGCACCAGTCGGCGGTCACGTCAACAAACACCCGCTTGTTGTCAGCCAGCGCGCGGGCAATCGCCTCTTCACTCAGCGGCTGCCAGTTCACCCGATCGCGACGGCCGTTCTCCCCGCCGGGGGCGGTCATGAACGCCGCTGCGGCGGCAACGACCAGGGCAAAGGCACCGGCACGCAGCGCGGTTTGCCAGCGGTAGCGCCAGGCAGTAACCAGCAGCAGGATAAGGATCAGCGTCACACCCAGCGTGATGACGGGCAGCGTGCCGATATGCACCACCAGCAGGCTCAGCAGCCACAGGGACGAGCCGAGCATCATCACTCCCAATACCACTCGCACCACGTTCATCCAGCGCCCCGGACGAGGCAGCCTCTGTGCCAGCCCCGGCCAGGCCGCCACCAGCAGCCAGGGAAGGCTCATGCCGACACCCATCGCAAAGAAGATGCCCCACAGCAGCGGGAGCGGTGCCGCCAGCGCAACCGACACGGCAGTACCCAGGAACGGCGCGGTGCAGGGCGTTGCCAGCAGGGTGGCAAACGCGCCTTGCCAGAAATGGCCCGCGAGCCCGTTGCCGCCGCGCGTGGCAAGGAAGGTGCTGGCAGAGGAGGGGAGGCGGATCTCAAACAATCCCAGCAGGCTGGCACTGAACAGCACCATTACCAGCGCCATTGCAGTGATAAACCACGGGTTCTGGAACTGGATCCCCCAGCCGAGCGCCTGATTACCTAAACGCAGCACCGTCATCATTAGCGCCAGCGCAAGGAACGAGATTACGATCCCGCCTACCGCGGCAAGAAACTGCCTGCGTATCTGGCCGCGCGCCTGACGTTCGGTTTGCATCAGCGTGCCGAGCTTCATGGCCAGAACGGGCAGCACGCAGGGCATGACGTTCAGGATCAGGCCGCCAGCCAGCGCCATCAGCAGCACCCAGCCTAACGAGAACGCTGGCGTGAGGGTGCCTTTCCCGATATTCATACTGGACGCCTGCGCCTGGCCGCTATCCGCGAGAACGACTGACAGCGTTTTGCCGCTGATGTCAGGTGCCGCGTCGCCCCAGCTGTCCGTCACCGGGATGGTGGCGACAAGCGACCCGCTGCGCACGGAAAAGGTTGGCTTGCCGAAATCAACATCGTCCATGCTGTCGATAAACAGCGAGGGCTGCTGCCAGCCTGCGTCACGTTGTGCCGTTACGGTCAGCTTCCCGGAGGTGTAGCTGGCGCTAATCGCTGACGTCAATCCGCTACTGAGCGGTAGCGTGCCCATCGCCCGACTGTAATCGTAATCAAAGTCGCCGCCCGCGCTGGTCGTCAGATCCAGTGAGAACGGGTAGTCGGTGAGAATACAGACGTTGCTGCAGGTAGACAGCGTCAGCACGCCGCTCAGGGTTTTTGGCGACTCGCCACGCACCGTAATGGGAAAACTCACATCGCCGTGATAACCCTGCGTGGTGATGCCAGCGACGTCGAAACGCTCGGGCGTAGGCCAGCGCCAGGTGGCATCAACCGGTTGATGCCAGAGAATGGCAGGGGCAACGCCCCCTTCTCCCGGCGAGCGCCAGTAGGTTTTCCACCCTTTTTCAAGGGCGACATCCAGCAGCAGGCGGGTATCGCCATTATTGTCAGGCTGCGCGCGCAGCCTGACGCTGGCGTGCTGATTATCGGCGGCACGCAGCCAGCCGCTGTCGGCGGCCTGGCTGAGGGGCAGCCATAGCCAAAGCAGGCAGACCAGCAGTCGCCTGAATACAGTAAACATAAATTTTCTCCGTAAATGATGAATTAACCTGATGTGTCAGGCGAATGCTCATTCACGGAAGACGCAGAGTCTTAGATGTACCCGTAATCGGGGCGGGGAGATCACGCGGGGAGGCCACAGCCGCTCGCGGCGTGGCGGATTAGCGGCCAGTAGCGCAAGAAGCAGGGTGACGGCAAAGAGAGCACCTTCAAACAGTATTGGCGGAACGGCCATCAGCGATTTCGCGCTGAGTTCACAGGGCGTCACCGGTGCGTCGATGCTCTCCTGCCCCTGCTGGACAGGCTGGCTTACGGCGGTGACGTTCATGACAAGCGCGTGCATCCCGGCCATCCGCTGGGCGGTGCATATCAGCACCACCAGACAGGCCAGGGCAACAAGCAGGATAGCGTTGCGTTGTCGTTTGATCATCTTTGCCTCAAATATTCACGAGGCTTATCTTATAGGGCGCAGGTTTTTTGGCAACGCTAAAGCTGTAAAGAAGTGTCTGGGAGATAAGAGGTTTGCCCTCTCCTGTGCGAGGAGAGGGCGATGTATTACAGCGTTTCGCCGTTGCTGGCAATCACGGTTTTATACCATTCGAAGCTCTTCTTACGGGAACGGGACATGTCACCGGTGCCGTCGTCGTGCTTGTTCACGTAGATAAAGCCATAGCGCTTGCTGTACTGACCGGTGGTAAAGGAGACGCAGTCGATGCAGCCCCACGGGGTGTAGCCCATCAGATCCACGCCGTCGTACGTCACGGCCTTCATCATCTCTTCCACGTGGGCGCGCAGGTAGTCGATGCGGTAGTCATCGTTGATGCTGCCGTCTTCTTCCACTTTGTCGTAGGCGCCGAAACCGTTTTCCACGATAAACAGCGGCTTCTGATAGCGCTCGTACAGTTCGCACAGCGCATAGCGCAGGCCCACCGGGTCAATCTGCCAGCCCCAGTCGGAGGCTTTGACGTGCGGATTCGGCACGCTGCCTTCGAAGCCGGAAATCGCATCGCCGGTGCCGCCTTCCGCTTTGACCGCGTTGGTCATGTAATAGCTGAAGCCCAGGTAGTCGCACGTCCCATCACGCAGGATCTGCTCGTCCCCCGCCTCCATTTTGATGGAGAAACCGCGGCGCTCCCACTCGTTCAGCACGTAGGACGGGTAATAGCCGCGCAGCTGGACGTCGGTAAAGACGTAGCGCTCGCGCATGGATTCCTGGGCGAACATCACGTCTTCTGGTTTACAGGAGAACGGATAGAGGGCCACCATCGCCAGCATGCAGCCGACTTTCATCTCCGGGTTGATACGACGGGCAGCTTTCACCGCCAGCGCGCTGGCCACGAACTGGTGGTGCAGCACCTGGTACATGGTCTCTTCCGGATTGTCGTGTTCGGTATAGACCACGCCGGAGCAGCAGTAGCCGAACAGCGGCGCACGCCAGTTACGCTGGTTGTTAATTTCGTTGAAGGTCATCCAGTATTTGACCTTATTTTTGTAGCGCTCAAACACGACTTCGGAGAAGCGCACAAAGAAATCGACCACTTTGCGGTTGGTCCAGCCGCCGTACTCCTGCACCAGGTGCAGCGGCATTTCGAAGTGGGAGAGGGTGATGACCGGCTCGATGTTGTACTTCAGCAGCTCGTCGAACATGTCGTCGTAGAACTTTAGCCCTTCTTCGTTTGGCTGCGTTTCATCACCTTTCGGGAAGATGCGCGTCCAGGCGATGGAGGTGCGGAAGCACTTGAAGCCCATCTCGGCAAACAGCTTGATGTCTTCTTTGTAGTGGCCGTGGAAATCTACCGCGTCGTGGTTTGGGTAGTATTTACCCGGCACCACCTCCTGGGTGATTTCACGCGGTACGCCGTGCGCACCGCCGGTCAGGACGTCGCAAATGCTTGGCCCTTTGCCGCCTTTATTCCAGCCGCCTTCAACCTGGTGAGCCGCCACCGCGCCGCCCCATAAAAAATCTTTCGGTAAGGTCAGTTTTTTCATCTTTGCTATTTCTCAATTCAGGACTCATTGAAATCGAGTCTAGCAAAGCGAAATTAAATGTCACGATATAACAATTTGTGCGCAATGTGATTTGTTACATCAAAAAAACAGGGTGTTTTATTCTGCTAATTTCTTCGCCAGCTTACGCCCAAGCGATTCCAGAATATAGATGACGGGAATTTGGGTGGTAATATCGTACACGCCGGCAATACGCGTTTGAGGCACATGCCAGGAGAGGTTAAAGTCCGCCAGCTTTGCCAGGCGTGAGTGTTCGTGACTGGTAATAGAGAGCACCTTGCAATGGTGCAGGCTGAACTGGCTGGCAAAGCGCAGGATCTCCTCGGTTTCACCCGAGACGGAAAGCACGATAGCCAGCGCATTTTTTGCCATGTCATTGGTGACGGGAAAATAAGGATCGTCGATATGGTTGCTGAATTTTCCGATATTTGAAAAAAAACGTGCGCCATATTTTGCCAGTGAACCGGACGTGCCCGCTCCGACAAATATAATGCGTTCTGAAGATAAAATAATATCTACAGCGTCATCTAATAACGCATCAAACTCTTCATTGTTGACGCTTTTAAAGAAGCTGATAATTTCACTGGCACCAAAATTGGCCTGCTGAGGTTCATTTTGCTCTAAATAGAGCTTAAAGCGCACGCGGAATTCAGAGTAACCGTCGCAGTTCAGCTTGCGGCAAAAGCGCAGGATAGTGGTGGTGGAGACGCCAGCCGCGTCCGCCAGTTCGCGGATGGTCATGTACATCACTTTGTCACGGTTCTTTATGACGTAGTTGTAGACCATCATCTCAAGATTGTTGAGACTGGCAACGGCGGAATGGGTGAACATACTCACAATGGCTAAACTCGCTGTCGGACACTATTCATAATCATACCATGTCGATGAAGGGCGAGAGACGGTTTTATCTCCTTGATTACTCAGGTGTTAATAAAATCATTTACATCTGTGCGGCGGATTATTTTTACATTATTTTGATTTGTAAGGATAAATCTTGAATGTGGATTTATTTTAGCTAACAGGTGTTCACTGGAATCATTCTCAGTTAGCATAGTCAGGCGATGAATAATCATCTTTTGTATTCCCGGAGTTAAGTATGGTAAGCAGACCATTAATCGCACAGGGATATTCGCTGGCTGAGGAAGTAGCCAACAGCATAAGCCACGGCATAGGCCTGGTTTTTGGGATTGTCGGTTTAGTATTACTGCTGGTGCAGGCGGTGGACACCAACGCCAGCGCGATGGCTATTACCAGCTACAGCTTGTATGGCGGGAGTATGATCCTGCTCTTCCTGGCCTCAACGCTGTATCACGCTATTCCCCATCAACGGGCTAAGATCTGGCTCAAAAAATTTGACCACTGCGCTATCTATCTTCTTATTGCAGGTACCTACACGCCGTTTTTGCTGGTGGGATTAAACTCGCCGCTGTCGCGTGGCCTGATGATTATAATCTGGAGCCTGGCGCTGCTGGGGATCCTGTTTAAGCTGACCATTGCACACCGTTTTAAGGTGCTGTCGCTGGTGACCTATCTGACAATGGGCTGGCTGTCGCTGATTGTGGTATATCAACTGGCGATTAAGCTGGCGGTTGGGGGCGTAACGCTTCTGGCAGTGGGCGGTGTGGTCTACTCGCTGGGCGTGATTTTCTACGTCTGCAAGCGCATTCCGTATAACCACGCTATCTGGCACGGCTTTGTGCTGGGCGGCAGCGTGTGCCATTTCCTGGCGATTTATTTGTATGTGGGGCAGGTGTAGTTTGTTGTCGGGTGGCGGCTTCGCCTTACCCGACCTACGGGATCAGTAGGCCCGGTAAGCGCAGCGCCACCGGGCGATACAGCATCACTCTTCCAGTGAATACGGCAGCGGTTCAATGCTCAACGTATTGGCATCGTCGCGCACGCGGAATACGCTGTCGGCTTCCATATCGTTATTCATGACGACCTGCACCAGCAGACGACCATCATCCAGCTGAACGGCGGCGAGTACCGTGCCGGTACGGCGCCAGTTTTCACCCATTTTCAACTCGAGATCTTCACCTGCTTCCGGAACGCGGCTGGCGCGGCCCGCCAGTGTCCACAGGGCGCGTTTGTTGGCACCGCGGAATTTTGCACGTGCCACCATCTCCTGACCGGTGTAACAGCCTTTCTTAAAGCTGATGCCACCCAACGCCTGGATGTTTGTCGCCTGCGGAATAAACTGTGCGCTGTTCACCGCGTCAATGACGGGCAAACCCGCTTCAATGTTCAGCGCCAGCCACTGTTGGCTGTTATTCAACTGCGCTTCACCGCGCAGGGCCTCGGTCACGCGTTCAGCGGTAGCAGCATCCGTCACCAGCAGGAAACGCTCGGCAGGATGCTCAAACCACAAAATAGAGGTTTCACCTTCGCTGACCACCTGTTTTTCCGCATCCGGCAGTTCGCTGAAGAGATTGTTGAGCGCTGCACGCGCCTGGAAACCTGCCACACCCAGCAAAACATGCTCGTCGTCCGGCGCGATGGTGACTTTGGAAAACACCGCATATTTTTTCAGTTCGGTCAGCTGGGCATCACGCAGGCTGCGGCGTTCAATTAAGGCAAACCCATCCTGGCGGCGGAACAGGCGCAGATTGCTCCACATTTTTCCTTTTGGATCGCAGTGCGCTGCCAGCAGGTGCTGGTGTTCAGTCAGCTGCGCAACGTCTGCCGTCACCTGCCCCTGCAGGTATTTTTCGGCGTCGGCACCGGTAAGCGTCGCCAGCGCCCAGTCATCAAGAGTCATCAGCGTCAGCGGCAGACGCGCAGAGGCGGCGGGCTGGCGAGGAGTAAATGGAGTAAATGCCATAGTGATATCCTGAATTGCTTAACGCTTTGATAATGCCTAATGGTAAAAGAGACTACAGCCATTGCAAGCGCTTTCAGCACGCCATTCGTGCCATCGTGCGGTTATGCGCAGCGTCACGCAAAATAATGTAATTCACTGTCTTTAGAGTGGTTATTCTGGAATCCGGCTCGGCGATTGCAATATTCCAGTAAAGAAACGGCCAAAAACACGTTACACTAGCAACTGTTCCCGGAAAGAAATAATGAATACCTAACGGGATACCGACTGTGCCAAACGTAATGCAGGAAACAGAACATGGATATTAACAACAAGGCCCGTATTCACTGGGCGTGCCGTCGCGGCATGCGCGAACTTGATATCTCCATCATGCCGTTCTTTGAATATGAGTATGACAGCTTAAGCGATGACGATAAGCGCCTGTTTGTTCGCCTTCTTGAGTCTGACGATCCGGATTTATTCAACTGGCTGATGAATCACGGCAAACCCGCCGACACCGAGTTGCAACGGATGGTGCAATTAATTCAAACACGGAATCGGGAACGTGGTCCTGTGGCAATCTGATCTTCGCGTCTCATGGCGCTCGCAGTGGATGTCATTACTGCTCCACGGCCTGGTTGCGGCCTTTGTTTTACTGATGCCGTGGCCGCTAAGCTATACGCCTCTGTGGTTATTGCTGCTGTCGTTTGTGGTTTTTGATAGCGTGCGCAGCCAGCGCCGGATCAACGCCCGTCAGGGTGAAATCAAACTGCTGATGGATTCCCGTCTGCGCTGGCAGGGGAAAGAGTGGGAGATCGTCGGTACACCGTGGATGCTCAGCGTTGGCATGATGCTGAGACTGCGTCAGCCTGAAGGTGGTCGTCGCCAGCACCTGTGGCTGGCTGCCGACAGTATGGATGCTGCGGAGTGGCGAGATCTGCGCCGGATGATGTTGCAACAACCGACGCAGGACTAAGTTCGCGTTAGCTGAACTTCTCGGCCATTTCACCCAGAATCTGTTCGCACCAGTTTTCCAGGCGTTCGTCGCTGAGGTCGTACTGGTTGGTTTCATCCAGGGCAAGCCCGACAAACAGCTGGCCATCCGCGATAATCGGTTTTTTGCTGGTGAACTCATAGCCTTCTGTTGGCCAGTAGCCGATAAACGTCGCGCCTTTCGGTGCCAGTTTATCGTGCAGCATGCCGAGCGCATCCAGGAACCACTCGCCGTAGCCAAGCTGGTCGCCCATGCCGTACATCGCAATGATTTTGCCGTCGAGGTTGAGCGAATCGAGCTGATCCCAGATGGCTTCCCAGTCTTCCTGTATCTCGCCAAAGTCCCAGGTCGGGATGCCGAGGATCAGCACGTCGTACTGTTCCATCAGCGCGACGGCGTCATCTTTCAGGTTATGCAACGTCACCAGCTCCGGGCCGATGATGTCGCGAATTTTTTCCGCTGCCATTTCGGTATAGCAGGTGCTGGAACCATAGAAAAGACCAATATTCATCGCGTAACGTTCTCAATTCTTACTCTGACTTTGCGCGTAGTGTACCAGAAACCGATGGCAATCAGGCATAATGCCCGGATTGCAGAATCAAAGAGGTTGATGTGGAAAAGGATCTCGCACTCATCGAACAGTTTCTCGACGCGCTGTGGCTGGAGAAAAACCTGGCCGAAAACACGCTCAGTGCCTATCGGCGCGATCTCACCATGCTGGTGGAATGGCTGGCACACCGGGAACTGACGCTTGAGAGTGTCCAACGCGATGACCTGCAGGCGCTGCTGGGTGAGCGGATGGACGGTGGCTACAAGGCCACCAGCTCCGCACGCCTGCTTAGCGCAATGCGTCGTCTGTTCCAGCATCTCTACCGAGAGAAGATCCGGGCGGACGATCCCAGTGCGCTGCTGGCATCGCCTAAACTTCCGCAGCGGCTGCCGAAAGATCTTAGCGAAGCGCAAGTTGAGAGATTATTACAATCACCCGCTGTTGACCTGCCGCTGGAGTTACGCGATAAAGCGATGCTTGAACTATTGTATGCTACCGGTTTGCGCGTTTCGGAACTGGTTGGCCTGACGATGAGCGATATCAGCCTGCGTCAGGGCGTGGTTCGCGTGATAGGTAAAGGGAACAAAGAACGGCTCGTCCCGCTGGGTGAAGAGGCGGTGTACTGGCTGGAGACGTATCTGGAGCACGGCAGACCGTGGCTTCTGAATGGCGTTTCTATCGATGTGCTGTTCCCCAGCCAGCGCGCGCAGCAGATGACGCGACAAACCTTCTGGCATCGTATCAAGCATTACGCCACACTGGCAGGCATTGACAGTGAAAAGCTGTCGCCGCACGTTTTGCGTCATGCCTTTGCGACGCATCTGCTAAACCACGGCGCTGATTTGCGCGTGGTGCAGATGCTGTTGGGACACAGCGATCTCTCAACAACGCAAATTTATACCCATGTCGCGACGGAACGCCTGCGGCAGCTACACCAACAGCACCACCCACGCGCGTGAGTGCCGACGAATTGTTACAGGATTAAATATGAAAAAGTCTTTTGCGCTGTTCACCCTGCTGGCAGCCTCATTTACCGGTTTTGCTCATGCTGACGACGCCGCCATCAAACAGTCTCTGACGAAACTGGGCGTCACCAGCAGCGACATTCAGCCCGCGCCCGTTGCGGGAATGAAAACCGTCTTAACCAACAGTGGTGTGCTGTACGTGACCGAAGACGGAAAGCACATCATTCAGGGGCCGATGTATGACGTGAGCGGCGCGCAGCCGGTCAACGTGACCAACCAGCTGCTGATGAAAAACCTGAATGCGCTTGAAAAAGAGATGATCGTTTATAAAGCGGCGCAGGAAAAACACGTGATTACCGTCTTCACCGACATCACCTGCGGCTACTGCCACAAGCTGCATGAAGAGATGAAAGACTACAACGCGCTGGGTATTACCGTGCGTTACCTGGCCTTCCCGCGCGCAGGCGTGCAGAGCCAGCCAGAGCAGGACATGAAGGCTATCTGGTGTGCGAAAGACCGCAACAAGGCCTTTGATGATGCCATGAACGGCAAAGGCGTTAAGCCTGCTTCCTGCGACATTGATATCGCAAATCACTATGCGCTGGGCGTGCAGTTTGGCGTGACCGGTACCCCAGCCATCGTGCTGAGCAACGGCTACGTGGTGCCGGGCTATCAGGGACCAAAAGAGATGAAAGAGTTCCTCGACGCGCACCAGAAACAGACTGCGGGTAAATAATCCGCGTGAAAGCTCCGATAAAACTGCGCCGCCGCGAAGCGGCTGACACGGCTGATTTACCTGACGATCTTTCGCCGCTGCTGAAGCGGCTCTATGCCAGCCGCGGCGTGCGAACGGCGGACGATCTTGAGCGTAGCGTCAAAGGTATGCTGCCCTGGCAGCAGCTAAGCGGCGTCGAAAAGGCCACTGAAATGCTCTACAACGCGTTCCGGGAAGGGACGCGGATTGTGGTGGTGGGCGATTTCGATGCCGACGGCGCAACCAGTACCGCACTGAGCGTGCTCAGCCTGCGCGCGCTGGGCTGCGATAACGTCACCTATCTGGTGCCAAACCGCTTTGAAGACGGTTACGGTCTTAGCCCGGAAGTGGTCGATCAGGCTCACGCGCGCGGTGCGCAGATGATCCTGACCGTGGATAACGGGATCTCCTCCCATGCGGGTGTCGATCATGCGCATGCGCTGGGGATCCCGGTGCTGGTTACCGATCACCACCTGCCGGGCGAAACCCTGCCTGCCGCCGAAGCCATCATTAACCCTAATCTGCGCGACTGCGATTTCCCGTCGAAATCCCTGGCCGGTGTCGGCGTGGCGTTTTATCTGATGCTGGCGCTGCGAACGCTGCTGCGTGATAAGGGCTGGTTTGAGTTGCGCGGGATTGCCGTGCCGAACCTGGCCGAATATCTCGACCTGGTGGCGCTGGGTACCGTGGCGGACGTGGTGCCTCTCGATACCAACAACCGTATTTTGACCTGGCAGGGCTTAAGCCGCATCCGGGCGGGCAAGTGCCGTCCGGGGATTAAGGCGCTGCTGGAAATTTCAAACCGCGATCCGCTCAAGCTGGCGGCAAGCGATCTCGGCTTTGCCCTCGGGCCGCGTCTTAACGCCGCCGGAAGGCTGGACGATATGTCCGTCGGCGTCGCGCTGCTGCTGTGCGACAACATCGGCGAGGCGCGCGTGCTGGCGAACGAGCTGGACGCCCTGAACCAGACCCGTAAAGAGATCGAGCAGGGGATGCAGGCCGAAGCGCTGACCCTGTGTGAAAAGCTGGAACGCAGCGGCGAAACGCTGCCGGGCGGCCTGGCGATGTACCATCCCGAGTGGCATCAGGGCGTGGTCGGTATCCTGGCGTCGCGCATCAAAGAGCGCTTCCACCGTCCGGTGATTGCGTTTGCCCCTGCGGGCGACGGCACGCTGAAAGGCTCCGGTCGTTCAATTCAGGGGCTGCACATGCGCGATGCGCTGGAGCGCCTGGATACGCTTTACCCGGGTCTGATGATCAAGTTTGGCGGTCACGCGATGGCGGCAGGCCTGTCGCTGGAAGAGGCGAAGTTCGACGAGTTTCAGCGGCTGTTTGGCGAGCTGGTGACAGACTGGATTGACCCTGCACTGTTACAGGGCGAAGTGGTCTCCGACGGCGAACTTTCACCGGCTGAAATGACCATGGAGGTGGCCCAGATGCTGCGTGACGCGGGGCCGTGGGGGCAGATGTTCCCGGAACCGCTGTTCGATGGCCGTTTCCGTCTGCTGCAACAGCGAATTGTTGGCGAACGTCACCTCAAAGTGATGGTCGAGCCAGCCGGTGGCGGCCCGCTGCTGGACGGCATCGCCTTCAACGTTGACACCTCCATTTGGCCGGACAACGGCGTGCGGGAGGTTGAGCTGGCCTATAAGCTTGATATCAACGAGTTTCGCGGTAACCGCTCCCTTCAGATCATCATCGACAATATCTGGCCAATTTAGCGTCAGTAAAGCTACAAAAAAGGGCGTGGATTCGGTACAATCCCGCTCTTATCACCGCATTTTGACAAGCCCATAAAAGAAAACAGACCATGTTTGAAATTAATCCGGTAAAAAACCGCATTCAGGACCTCACGGAGCGCTCTGACGTTCTTAGGGGGTATCTTTGACTATGATGCCAAGAAAGAGCGTCTTGAAGAAGTAAACGCCGAGCTGGAACAGCCGGACGTCTGGAACGAACCTGAACGCGCGCAGGCGCTGGGTAAAGAGCGTTCCTCTCTCGAAGCGATTGTCGATACCCTGGACCAAATGTCTCAGGGGCTGGAAGATGTCTCTGGTCTGTTGGAACTGGCTGTAGAAGCCGACGACGAAGAAACCTTTAACGAAGCCGTGGCAGAACTCGACGTTCTGGAAGAGAAGCTGGCACAGCTCGAATTCCGTCGTATGTTCTCCGGCGAATACGACAGCGCCGACTGCTATCTCGATATTCAGGCCGGTTCTGGCGGTACAGAAGCGCAGGACTGGGCGAGCATGCTGGCGCGTATGTATTTGCGTTGGGCAGAAGCGCGCGGTTTCAAAACCGAAATTATCGAAGAATCTGAAGGTGAAGTCGCGGGTCTGAAATCCATCACTATTAAGATTATTGGTGATTACGCCTACGGCTGGCTGCGTACTGAAACCGGCGTTCATCGCCTGGTACGTAAGAGCCCGTTCGATTCTGGCGGACGCCGTCATACCTCCTTCAGCTCCGCGTTTGTTTACCCGGAAGTGAAAGACGATATCGATATCGAAATCAACCCGGCCGATCTGCGAATCGACGTTTACCGCGCATCCGGTGCGGGTGGTCAGCACGTTAACCGTACGGAATCGGCGGTGCGTATTACCCACATTCCAACCAACACGGTAACGCAGTGCCAGAATGACCGTTCCCAGCATAAGAACAAAGACCAGGCCATGAAGCAGATGAAAGCGAAGCTTTATGAACTGGAAATGCAGAAGAAAAATGCTGAGAAACAGGCGATGGAAGACAACAAGTCCGACATCGGCTGGGGCAGCCAGATCCGTTCTTACGTCCTTGATGACTCCCGCATCAAAGACCTGCGTACCGGGGTTGAAACCCGCAACACGCAGGCGGTGCTGGACGGCAGCCTGGATCAATTTATCGAAGCAAGTTTGAAAGCAGGGTTATGAGGAACCAACATGTCTGAACAACAAGCACAGGGCGCTGACGCGGTAGTCGATCTTAACAACGAACTGAAAACCCGCCGCGAGAAGCTGGCAGCGCTGCGCGAGCAGGGCGTGCCGTTCCCGAACGATTTTCGTCGTGACCACACCTCAGACCAACTGCACGCAGACTTCGACGGTAAAGAGAACGAAGAGCTGGAAGCGCTGAACATCGAAGTGTCTGTGGCTGGCCGTATGATGACCCGTCGTATCATGGGTAAAGCGTCCTTCGTGACGCTGCAGGACGTTGGCGGCCGTATTCAGCTGTACGTTTCCCGTGACGACCTGCCGGAAGGCATCTACAACGAGCAGTTCAAGAAGTGGGACCTGGGCGATATCCTGGGCGCGAAAGGTAAACTGTTCAAAACCAAGACCGGTGAACTCTCTATCCACTGCACCGAGCTGCGTCTGTTGACCAAAGCCCTGCGCCCGCTGCCGGACAAATTCCACGGCCTGCAGGATCAGGAAGCGCGCTACCGTCAGCGTTATCTGGATCTCATCTCTAACGATGAATCCCGCAAGACCTTCAAAATTCGCTCTCAGATCATGGCCGGTATCCGCCAGTTCATGGTCAACCGCGATTTTATGGAAGTAGAAACCCCAATGATGCAGGTGATCCCTGGCGGTGCGTCTGCGCGTCCGTTCATCACCCATCACAACGCCCTGGACCTGGACATGTACCTGCGTATCGCGCCGGAACTGTACCTGAAGCGTCTGGTGGTCGGTGGCTTCGACCGCGTGTTCGAAATCAACCGTAACTTCCGTAACGAAGGCATCTCCGTGCGCCATAACCCAGAGTTCACCATGATGGAACTCTATATGGCGTATGCGGATTACAAAGATCTGATCGAGCTGACCGAATCCCTGTTCCGTACCCTGGCGCAGGACATTCTGGGTACCACCGAAGTACCTTACGGTGAAGAAGTCTTCGACTTCGGCAAACCGTTCGTCAAGCTGACCATGCGCGAAGCGATCAAGAAATACCGTCCGGAAACCGAGATGGCCGATCTGGATAACTTCGACTCAGCGAAAGCCATTGCGGAAAGCATCGGTATCAAGGTTGAGAAGAGCTGGGGTCTGGGCCGTATCGTGACCGAGATCTTCGAAGAAGTGGCCGAAGCGCACCTGATTCAGCCGACCTTCATCACCGAATACCCGGCAGAAGTCTCTCCGCTGGCGCGTCGTAATGACGTGAACCCGGAAATCACCGATCGCTTCGAATTCTTCATCGGTGGCCGCGAAATCGGCAACGGCTTCAGCGAGCTGAACGATGCAGAAGATCAGGCGCAGCGTTTCCAGGACCAGGTAGATGCGAAAGCGGCAGGCGACGACGAAGCGATGTTCTTCGACGAAGACTACGTGACCGCGCTGGAGCACGGCCTGCCACCAACGGCGGGTCTGGGGATTGGTATCGACCGTATGGTGATGCTGTTCACCAACAGCCATACCATCCGTGACGTGATCCTGTTCCCGGCGATGCGCCCGGTGAAATAAGGCGTTAAGATGTAAAAAAAGCCCCGAAAGGGGCTTTTTTATTGCGCCGCGAAGGCTTTGAGTTTATCGCGGGCGGTTGTCGCTTCCATGATCATCCACGGGCTAAAGGCCCAGGGCGTCGCGTCCAGCGCGCGGAATAATGTGTCCAGCTCAACCCACTGATAGTCCATCACTTCATTTTCGTTTATCGTCACGTCATTGGTGATGCGGGCAGCGAATACCGGGCAAATTTCATTTTCCACGATCCCGGACGGGTCGGCTTCCCGATAGCGAAACTCAGGGGCGACGGCGGTGATATCGGCCAGTTCTGCGCCCACTTCAAAGCGGCAGCGGCGGATTATTGCCTGTTCCATCTCTTCACCTGACTGAGGGTGGCCGCAGACCGAGTTGGTCCAGACGCCGGGCCAGGCTTTTTTGCTTAAGGCGCGTCGGGTAATCAGACATTCGCCGCGGGCATTAAAAAGCCAGGAAGAGAAGGCCAGATGCAACGGGGTATGCGAGGTGTGCGCGGCATATTTTTCCTGAGTGCCAATCACCTTTCCCTGGTCATTTACCAAAATAACGTGTTCTTGAATACTCATTGATGCTCCGGTACCAGATCAGCCGGATCATTATACGGCATTCTTATACGAACGGTTTGGCACCAGGAGCGGAAAAGGGCATGACCCCTGTTCGTTTTGGCTGCTATCATAGTGCGCCATTTACGCTGACCGAGGATCTGTTTTGTTTGCAGGAAGCCTGATGAGAAACCCCATCACTGCCATTTTTTGCCTGACGCTGACGCTACTTCTGGCGGGATGCTCGGGAAGCAAATCGTCGGATATGGGCAGCTATTCCGGTGCGGTCTATACCGTTAAGCGCGGGGATACCCTGTATCGCATTTCACGTGCAACGGGAACCAGCGTAAAGGATCTCGCGCGTCTGAATAACATCTCTCCCCCCTATACCATTGAGGTGGGGCAGAAACTGAAGGTCAATGGCGGCTCCTCTTCAGCCAAAAAAGCCTCTTCAAAAGGCAAAACGGCCAAAGTGACGCCGTCGTACCAGGTGCCGAAGTCTTCCTGGCCACCGGTCGGGCAGCGCTGCTGGGTTTGGCCCGCCAGCGGTAAAGTTGTGGTGCCTTATTCACTTTCTGAGGGCGGTAACAAAGGTATTGATATTGCTGCTGCGCGCGGCACGCCGGTCTACGCCTCCGGCGCCGGGAAGGTGGTCTACGTCGGCAACCAGCTGCGTGGATACGGGAATCTGATCATGATTAAGCACGGCGAAGATTACATCACCGCTTATGCGCATAATGACACGATGCTGGTCAATAACGGACAAAACGTGAAGGCGGGGCAGAAGATAGCCACCATGGGCAATACCGGGACGGACTCGGTGAAGCTGCATTTCCAGATCCGCTATAAGGCGACGGCTATCGATCCGCAGCGCTATCTCCCGGCTCAGGGCAGCAAACCGAAGTGCTAAGTGGTCATTTAATCGCCACTTGGTGATGCTGACACTTGTATGAAAAAGCGTAAGGTCTATAATGCCTTACGCACCTCAAAGCGGGCGTAGTTCAATGGTAGAACGAGAGCTTCCCAAGCTCTATACGAGGGTTCGATTCCCTTCGCCCGCTCCAGTCCCTGCTTCATCATCCGGTCCATCAAGCACGACAATCTCTTTTTTATTGATCGACAGTTTACGCTGCGCCGCCAGCGTATCGAATGCGCGAGACAGCGTTGATTGAGAAATACCCAGCAGCTGCGCCAGCTCTTTTTTGCTGAGCGGCAGTTCAAGAATGTTATGCTCGAAGCCATACTCCCTGTTGATATCCACCATAAGTTGAATAAATCCACGCACTTTTTGCACGCCGTCATGATTCACCAGCACGCTGATAAACTGCTGTTTTTCACTCGCGGAGCGGGAGAGGATAGCAATGATAAAATGGGTGAAGCTGCTGGTTATCTGGCTCAGATGATAGAAATGGGTATTTTGTAACTCACAAATTTCTACCTCGGTGGCCGCCTGCACGCTGTACTGATAATGCTCGCTAAAGAGCTCCTCTGCCCCGATAACCTGACCGGGAAAGACAATTCCCTGAAGTGTTTGCTGAGCATCATAAATCTTCGCCACCCCACGCCTGAGCGCATACAATGCTTTTACTGTCGTTCCGTGCCGGTAGATAAATTCATTTTTAGCAATACGTTTTTTACGCGCGAAATCTTTAATAAACATGGGTTCCTGATGGTCGAAAAGATACGACTGGCATACCTCAGCAAACCCACATTTTGCACAGCTGACACAATTATTCTTCTTCATAACATCGGGTTCTTACCAAAACGTCAGGACTGTATAACGCAATTCATCAACGGTGAAAGTGAATTTCCAATCGTAATAAAGTTATTATCATGCTTGTGCAGGTACATAGAATATTCGCCGGTAAGAAATAATATCTTAATGGCAAGAGGTGAGATGGCTGCTGGGACATTGTCATGCGCCATGGTTTCGTGCGAAATGATTTTTATTCTGTAGGCATTATTTTTAATATTGACATAGTTAAACTTTACATAGCGCGAGAACGTGTAGTTTTGTCCCTGATAGGAAACGTCACCGGATAAATTAAATTGTCCGGTTTTGTTCTTTGAAAATTCAAAGAATATGTTTCCTTTGAAATTGAATGCCTTTTCATTTGTGTTATCGGTATAGGTAAAATTGGCAAAGCACCGATCGTCGATATACGCTGAGGTGCGGTTAACCATTCCCCAGATAAGCGCACCTGTCAGGATCAGGACAGTCGCAGAAAGCGTTAGCGCAATCTTCATTTCATTTTCCAGTTAAAGGCGTAGTGATTTTCACAGTACGCTAGCGTTTCGTTTTCAGAATCTAAAGGACAAAAAGAGTAAAAAATGCGTCCGCTGCTGCCATAAAACACGCTGGGCTGAACGTTTACCGTTAACAGTGCTAAATGGTTTGCACATTTTTCTGCAAGCTGCGGCTGTGCCGACAGCAATACCTCATGTAACCGCTGCCGTTCATCGGCAGAAAGATGTTCATAGGTGGTGAGGGTACATTTTTCGAGCTTGCCTATCTCATTGACTCTGGAATAGCGTTCATTGGCTTTTGGCTGACTCCAGACCCATAAATTGGCCGCAATCAACGCCAAAATAAGAAGCGCCGGGATACTGTATTTAAGCGGCAACGACGGTATTTTCTTCTTTGCCGCAACGTTATCATTCCCGGGCGCTGGCGCACAGGGCTCATCCAGAAGCTGTACGTCAATATCGGCGGAAAAGTAAAACCCGACTTTGGGGACAACGATGATCGACTCTTCAATATCGGTCAGTGAGGTTAACGTCTTGCGTAAAATACTAATATATTGGTTGAGCGAAGAGCTAGACCCGGTATGCCCTGCGGATTCCCAAACGTGTTCCAGCAGATATTGACGCTCAAGCACTGTGCCCGGGGAAGCAATAAGCAGCGACAGAATACGGTTGGCCGTATTCGTCAGTTTTTGAGCCTCAAGGCGCTCTGCCCCGGGAAGAGTGAATTCCCCGCTCTCTGTATCGTAAATAACTTTGCTGGCAATCAAATATTTCATTAGCTGTTCTTTGGACGTTAACACATCGCGACAAGCGCTTTTACACTGCCAATATTATGGTCCAGCAATGTTACGATGTCCCTGTCCAGTCTGTAATTTCTTACTTCTTCGTGGAGTATAGCCATCGCCTTAGCGCTCTCCATCCCTTGTCTGTAGGGACGGTTTTCCGTCATGGCAGTAAACACATCCGCCACCGCAAGGATGCGAGACGGAATATCAAGTGAGGCGGCGCCTAACCTGAACGGATATCCACTGCCGTCCAGCCGCTCGTGATGGTTGGCGGCCCAACGGATAATATCCCCCAGTTCAGAGATAGGATGCAGCATCACCAGCGTTTTGTAGCTGTGCTGCTTCATCGTGGCGTACTCAAAGGATTCGAGCTTGCCATGCTTTTCCAGGATATGGAGCGGCGTAAAAAGCTTGCCGATATCATGCAGATAGCCTGCAATACAGATCTTTTCTTGCATATCGACATCATAACCGTAGAGTTCAGCCAGGCGGGCCGCAACATGCGCTACGCTGGCGCTATGGGTGCGGGTGAAGCTGCTGTACTTATCGACGATTTTTGAGATGAGCTGGCACACTTCGAGAAAATCATGATGGTCGAGCATGTGGTCGTGTAGCGGGCTGATGGCGTTCAACACCTGGGAAAGCGAAGGATTGCCGAGGCGAAACCAAAAGCCATCCTGACGGGTAGATTCTCGCAGCGCCTGCTCCAGAGGGGCGGGCCACTGAATGGGGTGGGCAAAGAAATCCGAAATGACCCTTTCACGTTGGGTAATAAAATCCCCGTCAATCCCGCGTAAAAAGAGCTCAAAGGTATCCGCCATATTAACCAAATGATGTACCACAGGAAGATCGTCCGAGCCCGAGGAAGACCATGCGGTATGATGGTTTTCAAGGATCGGCGTGACGGGTTGCAGGAAACGGATCCCCGCCGTCATTGAGCCCGCCAGTTGTTCATGCCCATCAAGAAACCCCTCGCTGCCGGGAGAAAGGTGTTCGCGGTCTTTACTCAGCGTACCAATGTCGTGCAGCATGCCAGCCAGAAAAGCGTTGCCGATCCCGGTTTTATCCAGCCCAATGCGCTGGCTTAAATACCAGGTGATGATGGCCGTGCGTTGTAAATGATTAACCAGATCGGCAGAGACCGGATGAATAATGTTATGTAATAAGTTAAGCACGGTTTGAACAGATATTTTCATGGCGTTTAATTGGCAGAGGTCTTAAAAAAGAAAGTCATTGTTTACGTGAGAGAATTAGTCATAGCCGAACATGATTTGTGCGGTCGCGACCACCGTGCCGGTCGATAAGGCGGAGGCGTCATACACTCTGTAGTAAGCATGCAGAAGAATATATTGCGTATCCTGAATGTCATCGTCTTTAACAATATCAAGGATCTGAGTGGCATTTCCCATGCTTGTGCTGCTGGAGAGTTTGACCTCTTCGAAATCCCCCATAAAAGATCGACTACGAATAGCAATACCGACCCCGCCCGCGGTTGTTTCATCATTTACCATCGTTTGCGAACTGCCGTCCGTAGCGATCACATCATTGCTGGAAAGCCAGGCCTTAATATTCCGCGTAGATGTTTTTACGCCGGCAAGGTTTCCGCATTTAATGGGAATGGTGAAATCCGCCCCATTGGTTCTGCCGTACGTTTTAAGTTCTTTCAGCGGCGCAGGCGGAAGTTTTACCGTCATGTCACGCGTCATATTGCAGGTGGTTTCTTTCGGCTCGAATTGAATGGTCATTTTCTCGTACGCGAGGAAATAATCGGTATCCCAGCTTTTGCGCGCGGTATCTGACATCATGTTATTCCATGCCCTGGTCGCATACGTTTTAGAGGAGAGCAGGGGCGAGTCGGATCCCGAGCCGGTACCACTCATCACGGCAGGAATGACGCTCAGCGCACCGCTGGTGGTGGTTTTGGTATAGGTCGACACCCCAACAGGCGCAGAGGAAAGTAACTCTGCTCGCAAGGTATATTGCGTCTGGTAGGAGAGCGAGTGTATCCCCACAATACCGCTCACCGTGACTTTACTGCTGCCGGTTATTTCAGAGGTCACCTTAATCCAGTAACTGCTTTCACCATCAGCACTGTTAAAATTCAAATACACCGGGTTGTTATTAAACCCAGTGAAATAGTAGAGGTGATCCTGAAATACTCCCCCAATACCCACGTTGCCATAGGTACAGGTCATACTCCCCGACCAGCTGGTGGTATATGTCTTTTCAACCACCGTCGAGGTGATAAATGCAGACGATAAATTAAGCGATTTATCCGCTTCCGCCACGCTTTTAAATATAATGCCGCTATTACGGCAGGTATCCCCCGTCACGCCTCGGGCCTGTGGTGCCGCCTGGGCTGAAAAGCCAGGGATCGCTATCAGGCTGAATACGGCAAAGATGAAAAATAAAGATTTGCTCATGATCGATTTCATACTCGTGGTCGGTTACCGGCAGATATTGACGGCATGCTCTGTCGGCTGCGTAATAACACAGGATTTTTTGATTTTGCCTTTACTGGTATTAATGCGAATTGCCTCTGGCTGTGCGTCAGACTTTACAAAGATTTGGCTCCCCTGGGCGACGTAACCCAGTTCCTGATGATGGCTATCTGAAACCAATGCGCCGAAGGGGAGTTGATTGCCCTCGCTGTCAAGCACGTCGAAGGTATAAACCTTGCGCGTATCGGTCTTGTACTTCAGATACGTTATGCTGCCTTCGTAAGGGGCAATATTAAGTAAATTCCCCTGTAAATCGACGTCGCTGCTTTTTGAACCATCCTGTTCCAGATGGAAGTTATTCAGCCGGTAAGGCGTTGCGCTGGCGATAAGGGCAATACCGTTGCGATTCGTGCGCGTAGAGGTATCCCCATTGACCACGGCGTTTTCGACGCCAGGGGCCTCAAGAATGACAAAGTTTCGGCCATTGTTTGGTGAGGTAATGACCCCGCCACGCCATGCGAGAATATTGCCGCTTGCGCCGAGGCTGGCCTGACGATACTCGCGCGAAAGCGTCAGCCCGCTGTTCAGGCTGGTGACGCTGTTTTTCCAGTTGGTATAGAGATCGGCGGAGCGGGAATTACCCTCACTGTCATGCGCCAGCATAAGGCTGTAATCGACATCCTGGGCGCTGCCGCTCATGCTTATATCTGATGAAGCGTATTTCCCCTGCTGAACCGTCGCATGCGAAGCAACGCTTCCCGGACTGCCGAAGAGTGACATCGGAACATTGACGGAGAAATAAAGATTATTTTCCGTCTTCCCACGGGTGCGCAGCGACGTAACAACATCACCTTCGTAATCTGTTTCATAGTTGTAGTACGACTGAGTGACTTCAGAGCGGCGCAGTGATACCGCATAATTCACGCTGTTATACGCGTTGCTCCAGGTCAGATTATACTGGCGGCTGGTCTTTTGGCCGCGCCAGTAATCGCGCCAGTACGCCGTCAGGGAAAGTCGACCAAACCCATCGCCCAGCGGCTGGTTGAGGTTGGCGCTAAACGCCTGCTTGCTGTTAATGGTTGACGTGCCGGTGCCGCCATAATCCTGAATATTGGACTTCGCCAA
Organism: Enterobacter sp. B79-1; assembly: GCF_057444735.1. Taxonomy (NCBI): domain Bacteria; kingdom Pseudomonadati; phylum Pseudomonadota; class Gammaproteobacteria; order Enterobacterales; family Enterobacteriaceae; genus Enterobacter; species Enterobacter sp. B79-1. The sequence goes on along the minus strand of NZ_JBYAZJ010000005.1, from coordinate 294,802 downwards.
CACATAATCGTTAAACGATGCGTAATCCTGCGTGCGATAGTAATACGACGCCAGCGTCAGGTTAGTTTGCGTCGGGAAGGATTTACTCCATGAGAGCGCGTATTTTTCTCCCCGGCGTCGATTATCGCCCGGCAAGCGATACTGCGCTTGTTCAAGCGACGCTGATAGCGATCCCGCATAGGGAACAGAAAGAGCACCGCCGAGCAAAAAGGAGAAATAGTCCGCGCTCCAGATACTCCCGGCGGTGGCGGTTACATAGTTATTCATTCCGCGAGAGTAGCTGAACTGCGCAAACTGGCTATGGTCATTGATGCCGCGCATGTCCACCTCACCGACGTTAAACTGGTAGTCGCTGGTGCCGGGACGCAGCATGTCCGGGATAGACGAAAAGGGAACCGCAAAGCGCTCTATCGTTCCGCCGCTGTTCTTTACCTCAACAGAGAGATCCCCACGCGAGCCGGTGGGCATTAAATCGCGGATCGCAAAGGGCCCGGCGGGGACGGTAATCTGATGGATAATGTGTCCATCCTGGTAAACGCTGACCACGGCTGAACTGGTGGCAATTCCGCTGATGACCGGCATATACACGCGTTCGCTGTCCGGCAGCATTTGACGGCTTTTATTCAGCGTCAGGCCGCGAAAACGAATCGTGTCAAAATAATCGGACGTTGTGTAGGTACGCCCCACGCGCATTAATGCCTCAATACCGACAATCGGTTTTTCAAGATAGCGTGTGGTGTTAATCCAATACCCTTTACCCATATTGCTGTAGCGCATCCACGTCGAGTTATCGAGGAGATGCCAGCCAGACATATTCAAACCGCTGTTTAGCGATAAATAGATATTATCGCTGTTGGTATACCCTTCACGCAGGCCATAAAAGTTGTAATAGTTGAGGTTGTAATTGGTAAATACCCCATTAATCCCCTGGTCCCATTTTTGTGGGGCCACCCAGTTCTGTTTTTCGGTCACCACAAAGGCCTGGGGTACTTCTAAATCCAGACGCAATTCTCCTGGCGCCAGCGTGCTTTTTCCGCCGTGTAGCAGGGTACTGATGTCGATTTGCCCGTCTGATTTATTCGCGACGAGATCGTCGAGATCGCGAATACCCAGTAGTGGCACATCATCTTTCAGAACAAGCACCGTCCCTTTACCGTCATTGGCAATCGTCATGTCGAATTTCCCGCGCCAGGCGTTATTCACATATACGTCGAGATCGTACGCGCCTGGTGTCATGACCAGTTTTGAATTGCTCCAGTCCATATCGGCTGAATTACCGACCAGCAGGCTGCTATTAAATGTCTCACCGCTCGCCCCAAAGGAACATAAGGCGAGGCTGACGGAGTGAACCAACAGGCTTTTACGAAACAGGGATCTGTTCTTCATCAGAATTGAACCAGGCATAGCCATAAAAATAATCAGTGAAGGGTGCTGAATCTTTTGGCGCCGTAATCATCAAGCCATGTAATACGATACTGAGAACCGGCCTGGATTTTGTTGGAAACCAGCGCGCAACCGTAAGGCGGAATAAAAGCGGTATCGCTCAGTAAATTATCGTCTCGATTCTGCTTCAATTTTCCGCCCTGCCAGGTCACAACCTGTGGAATGGTTAAATAGTAAGGGGAACTGTTTTTGAGACAGGTTTGACTTCCTGAGGTGGAAATAGTGACCTTTTCGACAATTTTACTGTCCAGTTCCTGCAACGAGGCGGGGCGATAAAACAGCTTAATGCGATTGCGGATCGCCACCTGGAGATAATTATCGTTGCTGCCTTCCGGCGTTGGCGGAACATCCAGCACGTTTAACCAAAATACGCTTTCTCTTTCTGAGGGCAGAGAGGAAGTATTGGTCGCGGCGATTTTCAGCGTTTGACCACTGTGGCCATCCATTTTGACGACCGGCGGCATGACGGAAAAGGGAACTTTAATCTTTTCCGGGGCGGCTGAAGCATCACCTTGATCAAGCCAGGACTGTACCAGGTGAGTTTTATCGCTCTCATTCACTAATTGCACGGTAACGAATTTTGCTTCGCTGGAATAAATCACGCGCGTCTGGTTAATTACCACGCTGGCCTGAGCCACGTGTGAAGCGAACGCAACGAAGAGAAAGAAAATATGTTTTTTCATGGTCATTAAAAACCGGGGATTGCTCCCCGGTTGGGCTATTAATCGTAGCTAAAGGAGTAAGTTGCGTCGGTAACGACTTTACCGGTCGTCACGGCAGAACCGCCGAAGTTGTAGTAATTCGCGTGCATGGTCAGCGTAACGCCGTCGGTACCGGAAACATCATCAGAAGTCAGACCGGTGTTGAACGCGGTGTCGAACGGAACGGCGGTGGTGCCATCCTTGGTCAGGGTAATACCGACCCCTTCAGCGCCGCTTTCGCTGTAGTTCTTCAGGTATTTACCGTCATCAGACAGGTTGCTGCTTGAGAAGGTGATTTTCAGCGTTTTGGTTGCGGTGTCGGCGGCAGTGCAATTTTTCAGACTCATGGTGAAGTCTTTATTGTTGGCACTGACAACGCCAGTAGTGGTACCCATATCCGTCAGTGATATAGGCGCCAGGTTCACCGTAAAATCGGAACCATTGTTGGTGGTCACGTCACAGGTTGTATCGGATACAGAACCATTGAAGGTGATTGTGCCACCCGCAACGCCGGTGCTTTCCGCTGCCATTGCCGCGCCCGAAAACATCATAGCGACTGCGATAACTGTTTTATTGAACATGCTTTTATTTCCCGTTTTCATCATCATTTTGTCTCCCAGGCGGTTGAGCGATGTGTTGCAGAACAACGTATCGCCCCTCTTGCCTTTGGTTGGAATATAAGACCATCGCTGGTTGTTTTGGTAAACGTAAATATCGTTTAAATGAATTTTTTAAACTTAAATATCCAGATTTAAGTTTATGTATAGATTTATATGCTACTTGGTTGTGTTGGCGTAGTGGCAGGGAGAGAGGAATGGCTATTTAAAATTATCGTCAAAATCGTCATTTGACGGAATTTACGCGTGCGATGGAGGGATAATTGAACATGCTGTTAAATAATTTAGTGCTTAATATTAATATATTTAACATTGGATATACATTCATTGCCGTGCGCTCGTGGGTAAGGTGGGTAGAAAAAAACGCGAATTGCGGACATGGCATCCAAATTCACATGCTCACTTTCTGCTACAGGCGTGCGGGAATATTTAAAATTAAACACCCTTTCTTTTTACCCTTGTTGTTTCTGTTGATATACCTGTCGGCAAATTCGTTATTCACCAGGCTGACAGATGAAAACACGACTCCTTCTGTGCACGGGCTTATTGGCAACATCCTGCGCCCACGCCAGTGCCCTCTATTTTTATGAAGCAGGCACCGAAGATGCCGCACTTGCTGGCGCAGGGCAGGCAGCCCGTGCGCAGGATGCCTCCACAATAATGACCAACCCGGCAGGCATGACGCGATTACCCGATCGTATGATCACCGGTGGGCTACAGGTGATGGACGGCTCCATCGACTACCAGCTGAATAACGATGCGCAGAGAAGCCCCGGCGATGTGATGAAAACCGTTCCCAATGCCAGTGCCTTCTATAGCCAGAAAATGACCGACGATCTGTATGCCGGTATTGGGCTTTACGGCAATTATGGCCTGGGGATCGATTACGGTAACTGGGCGGGCGACCGGCTGTTCAAAAAGAGCACCATGGTAGCGATGACGCTCAGTCCGTCCGTGGCGTACAAACTTAACGATCGCCTCTCAATCGGGGCTTCCGCCAACGTTAACTACGGCTATTTTTCATTGACCCGCAATGTGAATGACGACGACCGCCAGCAGCATGACCATGACTGGGCGATGAGCTACCGGCTGGGGCTGTTGATGAAGTTGACCGAACAGACGCGAGCCGGTATCACCTGGAACAGCAGGACGGACTATCACTACAGTATCGACGGCAAAGCACGTTTGCCGAGTGGCGCATACGATCTGCCGGTGACGGCACAGGTGAGTGCGCCACAGCAAATTATGCTCAGCGTTGTGCATGATGTTAACCAGCAATGGTCGGTGATGGGCGATCTCGGCTGGCAGGACTGGAGCCAGTTCGGTGCGCCGCAAATCACGGTGAGCGGGCAGACGCTTAACAACGTCAGCCGCATGAAAGATACCTGGCATGGTGCGCTCGGCGTGCAGTATCGCCCAACAGAACAGTGGCGATTGAATGCCGGTGTCGCCTTTGATAGCTCGCCGTACCAGAGCCAGAGTGATGTGGCGATAACCTTACCGACCGGCGACGAATGGCGGTTCGGTACAGGCGCGCAGTATCAGATCACGCCAGCCAGCAATATTGGTGTTGCCGTCGAGTATCTTCACATGCAGTCATCGCATGTGAAATCACCCGCTGTCTTTGCGGGAAGCTATGATACCCCCCATCTTTGGTTTGCCAGCGTAAACTATAGCTATCAGTTTTAATTTGGTAACTGCTTAAATTATAGGGTCTATACTGGCAGTTACCCGATGTAATAAGGTTGTGCCATGCATATTTTACCGCCTGTTCGTCCTGAACAATCGATTGAACGACTGACCGCGATCCTTGAGCCGATAGCGGAGAAAATGAAAGTTGTGCCGCGCAAGCGCGTGACGTGGAAACATAAAGGTCGGCAGCAAATGTATCTCTTTTTAGAGGGCGGATTGTCCCTGCTGCGCGCGTCCGACGGCCTGCTGCTGGTCACGGTTTACGAACCCCATCTCTTTGGTATTGCAGAAATGATCCAGCCGACGCAGGGGCATATTCTGCGAGTGGAAACCGAGTCGACGCTTTTACGGGTGGATGCCGAACGTGCGGCGGAACTGTTCCGCGAGCAGGGGGTATGGGAAGAGGTGGCCGCACTTCTCTCCTATCATACTGCCTATTTAATTTATCGTGATGCCCAGGTTCTGCAGCAACGGACTTATTCCGTCATTCGCAACCATCTTCAGGAGATGATCTTATTACCTGAGGAAGCACGAATGCGCACGACGATCCTCGAATATATCCAGGACCGCACGCTGTTGTCGCGCAGCAGTATTCTCAACGTATTATCGGCCCTTAAGCAAGGTGAATATATCTCGTTCAAAAGAGGTGGGTATCTCCTTGAAATCAGAAATTTACCAGAGTCATTTTAATGTAAGTTTAAAATTAAACTAAAAACGAATTAACGATATTCTCGTTTTTGTTTATTGTTTGCTCACCGAAATGAATTTTGACGAAGCAAACAGGATACGTATGAAAAAGACATTGGTAGCTTTAATTCTGGTAAATGTATGTACCGCCACGACCGCTTTTGCCGCCGCAGATGCAGGCACCTGGTATAGTGGGGCGAAATTTGGCTGGTCACATTATTTTGACACCAATACAGGCTCTAAAGCACTCGAGAGTAATAACAGCTCTAACCATTTTGATATCGACCACGATAATGTCGGCGGCGGTATCTATACGGGTTACCAAATTACGCCATGGCTTGCGGTTGAAGGCGGTTATGATTATCTGGGCAATATGCAGATAAAAGGCCAGCATAGCGCGGGTGGACAAATGAAAGCCCAGGGCCTGCAGATGTCTTTAAAAGCCAGCTATGCCCTGACGAACAACTGGGATATCTATGGCCGTGCGGGTGCGATGGGTTACCGTGCTGAATCTGATGTAAGTGGTCACAATCGTTTTGAAACCGGTGTACGCCCGCTTGCCGCAGTCGGTACGGAATACGCATTCAATAAAAACTGGGCTGGCCGCATGGAGTACCAGTGGGTCAGCAACGTGGGTAATGCCAACCAGATTGGCGTCAGCAGCGATATTAGCTCCGTTACGGCGGGGTTGACCTACCGCTTTGGTCAACACGATTAGTCCCTGTGTTCTTTTCGATGATAAAAAAGCCCGGCTACCCTGTAGCCGGGCTTTTTATCGTTTAACCCGTTATTAAGAGTTTCAGGACGAGATTGATATTTCTCAGGCCAGCTTCATTTTTATCTTTCAGGTATTGCTGGTTCACCATATCTAACTGTTCCAGCCTGGTGAGGGAGGCGTAGACGGATTGGACGGGACTGTCTTCTTTAAAGATATCTTTTGCCGAGGCATCCTGAAGATACTGTGATTTAAGACTGCGTGTTAATGAATCAATTTGGTGTTTATTCTCCTGGTAGAGCGACGCAATATGTGACGTTTGTACTGCGGGTGGTTTCTCACCGGGTAAAATTAAAGGAACCTGCAAATGGTTAATCTGTTCGACTTTATCGGGTGGAGCAGAGCGACAGGCGGTTAAGGTGCTCAGGCTAAATATAACGATAAAAAATGGCGTTATCTTCATTGGTTATCCTGGAGTGAATAAATGGAGTGAACATTATCCTGACTGGCAATGACGACAACAGGTTAAGTTTGTTTATTTTTAAACGTTATTTGAATGGGGAAAGAAATAATTGGCTGGTAACCTTATTTCCTAAACACATATCCGAACGTAATGATGACGTGTAGGGGATTTATGAAACTGAAAACTCTCGTTAACGCAATGACCGTTGCCGGTCTGGTATCCACCTCGCTGGTGGCCGCTCCTGCCATGGCGCAGTCAACGGCAAAAGAAGCGACCACCCATACCAAAGCAAATAATGATGCGCTGTATGGCCAGCTGCCGTTTTTTGATAAAACCGATTTTAGCAACGCCCATAAAGGCTTTATTGCTCCGCTGCCACAGGATGTTATTAAGGGTGAAAAGGGCAATGTTATCTGGAACCCGCAGCAGTACGCGTTTATCAAAGAAGGGCAAAAAGCGCCGGATACGGTAAACCCAAGCCTGTGGCGACAGGCGCAGCTGATTAACATCAGCGGCCTGTTTGAAGTGATGGACGGCGTTTACCAGATCCGTAACCTCGACCTGTCAAACATGACCATCATGGAAGGCAAAGAGGGGATCACGGTTATCGATCCGCTGGTCTCTGCCGAAACCGCCAAAGTGGGGATGGATCTCTATTATAAAAACCGCGGTAAACGTCCGGTGGTGGCGGTGATTTATACCCATAGCCACGTTGACCACTATGGCGGCGTGCGCGGCGTGGTGGATGAAGCCGATGTGAAATCGGGCAAAGTGAAAGTCTATGCCCCGGCAGGCTTTATGAAAGAAGCGGTCTCCGAGAACATCATGGCCGGGAATGCGATGAGCCGCCGGGCCAGCTACATGTACGGCAACCTGCTGAAGCCGGACGCAAAAGGCCAGGTTGGCGCGGGTCTCGGGACGACCACGTCTGCCGGGACGGTGACGCTGATCGAGCCGACTCATTACATCACCGAAGATGGTCAGAAAGAGGTTATCGACGGTCTGACGTATGACTTTATGATGGCGCCGGGGTCAGAAGCGCCGTCTGAAATGCTGTGGTACGTTGAAGAGAAGAAGATGATTGAGGCGGCGGAAGATGTGACCCACACGCTGCATAACACCTACTCATTACGCGGGGCGAAGATCCGCGACCCGCTGGCCTGGTCGAAATACATCAACAGCGCCATTGAGCGTTGGGGTGATAAGGCTGAAATCATTATGGCGCAGCACCACTGGCCGACGTGGGGCAACGACAACGTGGTGAAGCTGATGAAAAGCCAGCGCGATATGTACCGTTATATCAATGACCAGACGCTGAGACTGGCGAACAAAGGGCTGACGCGAGATGAAATCGCGGCCAATTTTGCGCTGCCGGACGGATTAGCCAAATCCTGGGCGGGCCGCGGCTATTACGGCTCGGTAAGCCATGACGTGAAAGCGACCTATGTGTTTTACCTTGGCTGGTTCAACGGTAATCCGGCAACGCTCGACGAACTTCCGCCGGTCGACGCCGCGAAGAAATATGTCCATTATATGGGCGGTGCCAGCGCCATCCTTGAAAAAGCCAAAGCCGATTATGCTCAGGGTAACTACCGCTGGGTCGCGCAGGTGGTAAGTAAGGTTGTGTTTGCCGATCCATCAAACAAAGCGGCGCGTAATCTGGAAGCGGACGCGCTCGAACAGCTGGGCTATCAGGCGGAGTCGGGCCCATGGCGTAACTTCTATCTGACCGGCGCGCAGGAACTTCGTAACGGCGTACAGAAATTGCCGACGCCGAATACCGCCAGCCCGGATACGGTTCGCGCCATGTCCCCGGAGATGTTCTTTGATTTCCTCGGGGTGCACATCAACGGCGTGAGAGCGGCGAATGCAAAAGCGGTGTTCAACGTTGACCTGGGTAAAGATGGCGGTCAGTACAAGCTGGAGCTTGAGAACGGCGTGCTGAATCACAGCGCGAATGCGGTCGCAAAAGAGGCGGATGCCTCAATCACACTCAGCCGCGATACGCTGAACAAAATCATCCTCAAGGAGACCACGCTGAGACAGGCGCAGGAGAAGGGGGATGTGACGGTGACAGGCAATCAGGCGAAGCTTGATGAGCTGCTGAGCTATATGGATAGCTTTGATTTCTGGTTCAACATCGTTACCCCGTAGACGAAAAAAAGGCTGCTCACGCAGCCTTTTTATTTTTAGATAGTCCCGTCGCCCCCGTCCGAGCACCACACTTGCCCGGAGGTAAACGAACATTCGTCAGAGGCTAACGTCACGTACAGCGGCGCGATTTCAACGGGCTGGCCCGGACGTCCCAGCGGGGAACTCTCGCCAAAGTGTTTCACTTTCTCCATCGGCTGCCCGCCGCTCGACTGAAGAACCGTCCAGTAAGGCCCCGGCGCAACGGCGTTGACGCGGATCCCTTTAGGTCCCAGCTGTTTCGCTAAGGCTTTGGTAAATACCGCCAGACAGGCTTTCGTCTGCGCGTAATCGAGCAGCACGGCGCTCGGCTGTACCGCCTGCACGGAGGAGGTATTGATGATCGATGCAGGCTCTTTCAGGTGGCGCAGCGCCGCTTTGGTGATCCAGAAGGGCGCGTAGACGTTGGTTTTGAAGGTGGCGTCAAAATCTTCGGTGGTGAGTTCTTCCAGCGTCTCGCGATACTGCTGGCGACCGGCGTTATTGACCAGAATATCCAGCCCGCCAAGTTTTGCTACCGCCTCTTCCACCAGGTTCTGGCAAAAGGTCTCATCACGCACGTCGCCGGGAAGCGCGACAGCTTTCCGTCCCTCGGCTTCGATCAGCGCAATCACCTCAGCGGCGTCCTGCTCCTCTTCGGGCAGATAGTTGATGGCGACATCGGCGCCTTCGCGGGCATAGGCAATCGCCACGGCGCGGCCAATCCCTGAATCACCGCCGGTGATCAACGCCTTCTTACCGGCCAGTCGGCCATGCCCTTTATAGCTCTTTTCCCCGTGATCGGGCACGGGTTGCATCTCGGACGCCAGACCCGGCGGCGTTTGCGGCTGCTCAGGGAATGGCGGTTTTGGGAAAGCGTTGGTACGTTGTGTGGTATCACTCATTGCTGACTCCTTACAGGCCAAGGGGTGAGATTTGATGGATAGTGACAGCGTTAACGCTTCGCTGAATTTATTTCTGCAGATGATCGACGCGTACGACAGGAGGTGATGATTTCTTATCCAGTGAGCCGTTAATACTGATCATCTGATCGGGTTTGACGGTTCTGTCGTCAAACACCGCTTTAGGGATAATGACGTCTATTTTTCCCGTTTTATCCTGGAAAACATATTTGTCGCCGCTTCCGTCAATCAGGTTTCCGCGCAGTGAGATGGTTGCGCCGTCATGCATTCCTTTTGCCTGGTTAATGGTCATAATCCGCGCGTCATCCGTGCCCCGATAACCGTCGTCCAGCGCATGAGGCGGAGGAGGCGCTTCGCCTTTTTGTAACCCGCCGTTATTATCTGCCCAAGCGGCGGGAACCAGTAATATTAATAAGGCTGAAATGACTGATAATTTCATCCGATATCCTTCATTTTGGCTGTCTTGACTTATTAAGTATTGTTGCTATTCCTTTATGTGGCAAATGTGATAAGTCCTAAAAGCATTTGCTTATAGAAATCATAAATTTCGACAAATAAGCGAAGCGGTGAGGGCGACGATGAATCGTAAAAATGAAAAGCTGCCCGGGATAAATGAAAGTTATCGTTTGCTGTCGTTCGAGTATGCATTTCGGCAGGTCGGTTTTATCCTGTTGCTGGCTATTATTATCGCGGCAATTGCCGGTCTGTTTTCGAGCGGGGCGGTCAGTGATACTGAGAAAATCAATTCGGCAAAAACGCTTACTCTCAACTATGAGCGTTTTGGTCGCCGGGAAACAGAGTTTCCGCTGCAGATCGCCTTCCCGGTAAAAACCCAGGGGGAATATGTCATCAGCATGGCGAGCGAGAGCGGTGATGTCTATGAGCCGGGCAGCATCTGGCCGCAGCCTGACAGCATGTACAGCCGGGGAGATACGCTGTTTTTCGTCTATAACAACCTAAAATATAATGAAAAATTCACCGTCAGACTATTTCTGACGCCATCGAAGGCGGGGAAGTGGGCAAATGCAATTCGTGTAAACAACGAGCCAGAAATTCGCTTCTGGCAGTTCATTTACCCTTAGGAGACGAATATGGATATGGTCTTTCGAGCCTTGGCCATTTATCTTTTTCTGGTCGTGGTATTCAAAGTGGCTGGACGGCGCGCGCTGCTGCAAATGACCAGTTTCGACCTGATCCTGCTGCTCATCATCAGTGAAGCAACGCAACAGGCGCTGTTGGGACAAGATTTTTCGGTCACCGGTGCGATGATTACGATCGCCACGCTGGTGGTGGTAGACATTATATTTGGCTTAATGAAAAAGTATTTCTCTCCCGTTGAGAATATTCTGGACGGCACGCCGGTAATATTAGTGGAAAACGGTATTCCACTCATGGATAAACTTAAGAAAGTGGATGTTTCTTGCGATGATATTCTGGTTTCAGCACGTCAAAATAACGGCGTGACGGAGTTGAAAGAAATCAAATACGCTATTCTGGAAAGGAATGGTCATATTTCCATCATTCCTTTTGAAAATTAAGAGGCACCGGTATGCATAATCTGGAGCATGATAAAAATGAAACCGTCGGGGAATTAACGAAAAAGCTGGCGACAAAACTCACGGATTTAGGGCTGCGTTTGACCACGGCGGAATCCTGCACGGGCGGCAATCTGGCGGTTGCGCTCTGTGCCGAGGAGAACACGGCAGAATTCTATGATGTCGGGATGGTGGTGTTCAGCGATGAGGCGAAAGAGAGGATCCTGGGCGTTCGTCATGAAACCCTCGCGCGCTTCACCGCCGTCAGTGAACAAACGGTCACCGAAATGGCAGCGAAAATTCGCGATATTGCGCAGGCCGATATCAGTATCGCTATCAGCGGATATGCGGGGCCAGAAGGCGGGGATGACGGTACGGCAGCCGGAACCGTCTGCTTCGCCTGGAATTTAGGCGAGCGTACGGAAACGAGTACCGTGCACTTTTCCGGTGAATGTCAGGATGTGGTGGAAAAAGCGGTCCGTTATGCCTTATCTGAACTGATCGAGAAGCTATCAGGCTTGAAATAAAGGCGGAGGTTGTATGGCTGTAATTGTCATTACCGGCGGGACGGCGGGCGTGGGGAAAGCGACGGCGCTGCACTTTGCGAAAGCGGGCTACGATGTGGGAATTATTGCCCGCGAGGAAGAGAGCCTGCACTCCACGCAAGAGGAGCTACGCCGTTTTGGCGTCAATGCGTACGCCGTGCAGGCCGACGTGGCGGACAGCCAGGCCGTCGTCGATGCCGCCAACGAGATTGAGTACCGCCTGGGTGCAATCGATGTGTGGGTTAATAACGCGATGGGGGCCGTGCTGGCACCGTTTCGCACGATGACGCCCGATGAATTTCGCCGCGTTACGGAGGTCACCTATCTGGGCTACGTGAACGGCACCCGCGCCGCGCTGGAGCTGATGGTGCCCCGCGATCGCGGGACGATCGTTCAGGTTGGCTCCGCGCTGGCCTATCGATCCATCCCACTGCAGTCTGCCTACTGCGGCGCAAAAGCGGCGATCCGCGGGTTTACCGACGCGGTGCGAACCGAACTGATACACGAAAATAGCCGGGTTCAGCTTTCAATGGTGCAGATGCCGGGTCTCAATACGCCGCAGTTTGACTGGGCGAGAAACAAATTTGCCTGGGCGATGCGCCCCGTTCCGCCCGTCTTCCAGCCCGACGTGGCGGCCAGCGCCATTTTTAAGGTCGCGCAGAAACCGGTGCGTGAACTCTGGGTGGGCAGCAGTACCATTCAGTCGATTGTCGGGCAGTTTCTCTTCCCCGGTTTTCTTGACAGGCTGATGGTAAAAAAGGCGTGGGAAGGGCAGATGACCGATAAGCTGAACGCCGAAGACCGCCGGGACTATCTGGATCAACCGGTCAACGATCTGCACAAAATCCATGGACGCTTTTCTGCCGAAGCGAAGGATCGTGCCACGACCGTCTCCTCCGGCATGCCGGGGAAAGTGTTGCTCGGTTCGCTCGCGGTCGCGGGGCTGGTCGTGGCTCGCCTGCTGTCGACCCGGAAAAAATAGTCAGCGCAGCGCGGTGCGGTTGGTCCAGAACCAGCGGTAGCCGTATCCGCCGATATTGAGCTCCACCGTTTTACCGGGCAGTAGCGCATCCTCGTACCGTTTGTCTGCCAGACAGGCGGTCCAGGTGGCGTGGCGGATCCCTTTCGCGGTGAGCTGAACCGCCTTGTCGCTGAAGTTCACGAAGGTCAGAATGCTGCGCTCGTCGGTTTCATAATAGAGCCCCAGGACTGCATCGTTGTCGATGTTGATGAGTCGAAACGGTGCCATGCCTATTTCCGGGAACTCTGAACGCGTATTGGCAATATCAATGATGCGATGCAGAAGCGAGTTGCGGTGCAGAAGGGAATCCGCCACGTTGATTTTTTGATAGCGGAAAGGACCGCGACCGATGACAGGGGCGATAAAGGTGTCGGGGTCGGCATCCGAAAAACCGCCGCCCTGCGAGCCCGCCCACTGCATGGGGGTGCGGACGGCGTAACGTTCTTCCAGCGCCAGATCGTCACCCATGCCGATTTCATCCCCGTAGCGCATCACCGGTACGCCCGGCAGAGAGAACAGCACTGCATGACAGAACGCCAGCCGTTTTTGATCGCCATTCAGCATCGGCGCCAGGCGGCGGCGAATGCCGCGCTGGTACACGTTCATGTCGTCATCCGGGGCAAAGGTATTAAGAACGGTCTGCTTCTCTTTTTTGCCGATCCCCTCCAGATCCAGCTCGTCATGATTGCGCAGCCAGTTGGCGAAACAGCAGGAATCCGGCGGCACGATCATTTTCTTCACCGCCTTGCGCAGCGGGCGGGCGCTTTTCTCGGCCAGGCTGACGTAAAAATACTTGTTGAGCCAGAAGTTCAGCACCAGATTCAGGCGATCGTTATCACCAAAGTAGTCTTTATATTCCTCGACCTCGACGTCCACTTCCCCGAGCAGGATCGCCTCCGGGTTGTGTTGCTCAATCAGTTGACGCATATGTTCGAGGATCCACAGCCCCTTTTTCTCATCCCCACGCCCGGCCTGTTTTGTCAGATGAGACGCCGCATCCAGGCGAAAGCCCGACACGCCGAGCTTGAGCCAGAAGAGGATGATGTTGTCGATCTCTTTGAGTACGGCAGGCGAGGCCAGATTCAGATCCGGCTCATGGCGATAGAACATATGCCGGTAGTATTGTCCGGCTTCCTCGTCCCATGACCAGATGCTTTTCTCCACGCCGGGAAACATGGGCGGCGTGTCGTCATCGTCGTTATCGGACCACAGGTAATAATCGCGAAAGGGGGACTGCGGGTTGCGGCGCGCCTGTTGAAACCAGGGATGCGCGTCCGAGGTGTGCTGGATCAGCAGCTCGATAATCACCTGCATGCCCAGCTCGCGGGCCTGCTCAATAAAGGCGATGATATCCTTCAGTTTTCCAAAGCGTGGGTCGACCTGCAGGTGGTCGCTTACGTCGTAGCCTTCATCCAGAAACGGCGTCAGATAAAACGGGGTGATCCAGATAACCGTTGCCCCCATCCGGCGGATGTAGCGCAGCTTGGCCCCAATTCCGGCGATGTCCCCGCAGCCATCGCCGTTTAGATCGTAAAACAGGGCGGTATCAATCTGGTAGATAATCGCTCGTGTATGCCAGCCAGCCATAGCGTCCCTCAGTGATAGCCTTCCGTATCAGACACTTTGCCCCGGAAGACGTAGTAGCTCCAGGCGGTGTACACCAGAATCACCGGAATAATCAGCAGCGTCCCGACCAGCATAAACAGCTGGCTGGCAGGCGGCGCGGCGGCCTCCCACAGGGTAATACGCGGCGGAATAATGTGCGGCCACAGGCTGATGCCCAGCCCGCTAAAGCCGAGAAAGATCAACCCGAGCGTCAGCAGGAACGGGCGGGCATGGCTGCCTGGATTACGGGTTAGCCGCCAGATCAGCAGGCTAAACACCGCCACCAGAAGGGGGACCGGCAGGAACCAGAAGAAATTCGGCAGGGTGAACCAGCGGTCGGCCACGTACTGCCAGCCAAGGGGCGTCCAGATGCTGACCACCGCGATAACCACCATCAGCGCCAGCAGCACGTGGCGGGTCAACTCGCGCATGCGGGTTTGCAGCGCGCCCTCGCTTTTCATGATGAGCCAGGTCGTCGCCAGCAGGGTATAAGCGACGATCAGCCCCAGCCCGCAGAACAGGTTGAACGGCGTCAGCCAGTCCAGCGATGAGCCGACAAAGCGTCGTCCTTCCACCTCGAAGCCGTTGATCATCGCCCCGACGACGATCCCCTGACTGAACGTGGCGAGCAAGGATCCGCCCGCAAAGGAGTAGTCCCAGAATTTGCGGTGCGACGGCGTCGCCTTGAAGCGAAATTCGAACGCCACGCCGCGAAAGATCAGGCCAATCAGCATGGCGGTAAGCGGAATGGTCAGCGCATCAATGATCACCGCATAGGCCAGGGGAAACGCACCAAACAGCCCCGCACCGCCCAGCACCAGCCAGGTTTCATTTCCGTCCCAGACCGGGGCCACGCTGTTTACCATCACGTCGCGCTCTTTGGCATCACCCACAAAGGTGAAGAGCATCCCAATTCCGAGATCGAAGCCGTCCATGATGATGTACATCAGCGTGGCGAAGACGATGATTGCAAACCAGATAACCGAGATATCAACGCCCATCAGCTTCTCTCCTCTTCAGGAACAGATTCAGCGGCAGACAGCGGACGGGCAGGGGTGCCCGAGGTGTTAGAGGTTAGCGTGCCAACAGGCTGCGGCCCTTTCTTAATTAGCCGAACGAGATAGACATAGCCCACGCCAAATACCGAACAGTAGACCACGATAAAGGCCAGCAGGCTGATGCTCATCTGCAGCGTGCTGTGCAGCGATACCGCGTCGATGGTGCGCAGGTAGCCGTAGACTACCCACGGCTGGCGGCCCACTTCGGTGGTCACCCAGCCGGCCAGCAGTGCGAGCAGCCCGGCGGGCCCCATGCAGAGGGCAAACCAGTGAAACGGACGCGAGTGGTATAGCCGGTGCCGGTAGCGCAGCCAGACGCTGAGCGCGCCGAGCGCAATCATCAGCAGCCCCATCCCGACCATGACGCGGAACGACCAGAAGACAATCAGGGAGTTCGGACGATCTTCTTTCGGGAAGTCCTTCAGGGCGGGAACCTGTTTATCCAGGCTGTGGGTCAGGATCAGGCTGCCGAGCGCGGGGATCTCCAGCCCGTATTTGGTACGCTCCTCGTCCATATCAGGCACGCCAAACAGCAGCAGCGGCGTCGCTTCGCCCGGCGGGTTCTCCCAGTGCCCTTCGATGGCCGCAATCTTGGCGGGCTGGTGCTCCAGCGTGTTCAGGCCGTGCATATCGCCGACCACCGCCTGGATGGGGGCGACCAGCAGCGCCATCCACATCGCCATTGAGAACATTTTGCGCACGGCGGGCGTGTCGTTGCCGCGCAGCAGGTGCCACGCGCCCGACGCGCCCACAAACAGCGCGCTGCTCAGGAAGGCGGCGATGGACATGTGGATCAGCCGATACGGGAAGGAGGGGTTAAAGATAATGGCCAGCCAGTCCTCGGGGATCACCTGGCCGTTCTGAATACTGAAGCCCTGCGGGGTGTGCATCCAGCTGTTGGAGGCGAGGATCCAGAAGGTGGACATTAACGTCCCCAGCGCCACCATGCAGGTCGCGAAGAAGTGCAGGCCAGGGCCGACCTTGTTCCAGCCGAACAGCATCACGCCCAAAAAACCGGCTTCGAGGAAGAAGGCGGTGAGCACCTCATAGGTGAGTAGCGGGCCGGTGATACTGCCTGCAAACTGGGAAAAGCCGCTCCAGTTAGTACCGAACTGGTAAGCCATCACCAGACCGGACACCACGCCCATGCCAAAGTTGACGGCAAAAATCTTTAGCCAGAAATGGTACAGCGAACGCCAGACGTCGTTTTTGGTGCGCAGCCACATGCCTTCGAGCACCACCAGATAGCTGGCAAGCCCGATGGTGATGGCGGGAAAAAGGATGTGAAACGAGACGGTAAAGGCGAATTGTATTCTGGCCAGATGAAACGCATCGAGTTCGAACATGGGCCGTACCTCTGTAACGGAGGGCTAACGAGAATTGCCAGGCAGCCTCAGGCTACCTGGCAAAACCGATTACGGTTTTTTCTTCCCTGCGCCAAGCTCGGCGCCGGTTAGCGGATCGGCGTTTGGATCGGACTTCGTGCGTGCAGACATAGCTTTGACCAGCGTGGCCTGCTCGGTCGTTAGCGTTACGCTTGCACTGCCGTCTCCTCCATCAACCGCTGGCTGGGGAGATTCCACGTAGTCGAAATGCTTATCGCTGTTCCAGCTTCCGCGAACTTCTCCACCTTCAGACATATTGTAGTACTTGTTGGTGTACTCCTCGATTGGCGGCAATTTTCCGGGCGGAAAATTATTGCGGATGGACTGCAGCGCCTTTTCAAAGGAGAGCTGGTGCGCCGCCTCACGCGTCATCAGAAACGCCAGCGCATCCTTAACCCCCGGATCGTCCGTCACGTTGATCAGCCGTTCATAAATGATCTTGGCTCTGGCTTCCGCCGCCACGTTTGAACGCAGGTCGGCGGTGGGTTCGCCGATGGTGTCAATGTAGGCTGCAGTCCACGGCACGCCCGCCGAGTTGGTCAGCGGCGTACCCCCGCCGTATAGCAGCGACGTGATGTGGCTGTCGTTGCCGTTTTCGGTCATTGACCGATACAGTTCCGCTTCACTTTCAACACCTTCCGCCAGCTCGCCTTTGGCCCCTTTGTTAAGCATACCGACCAGGGTGCCGATAATTTCGAGGTGGCTCAGCTCCTCGGTCGCGATATCCATCAGCATATCTTTGCGGCCAGGATCGTCATCGCTCAGTCCCTGAGTGAAGTAGCGACAGGCGGCGGCAAGTTCGCCCTGCGGCCCGCCAAACTGTTCCAGTAACAGATTGGCCAGGCCCGGATTGGGTTCGGCCACGCGAACCGTATACTGCAGCTGTTTTACGTGTCGGAACATAGACTCTCCCTCTCCAGTTATTTTTTCGCTTCAACGCCGTCCGCGTCCGAGCGCAGCAGGAACTGTTCCGTCGTTTGCGGAATATGGCGAATCAGCCAGTCGGCCATTTCGCGCTCTTCCGCCAGGATGGTCTCAATGGCGGGTATCGAGGCGGTATCACCCGCTTTTTTGGCGGCTGCCAGCAGGGAGGTATAACAGGCAATTTCAAACTGCTCGAAAACGTAGCCGCTGATTGAGCCTTTTACGATCTCATCGGAGGGGAACATGCCGCCAATGGACTGCCCCAGGGCCGCCATTTTGCTCATTGAATCTTTTAAAACCGAACGTGAAATATCATTGCGATCGAGAATTTCTTCCAGCAATGTGATTTGGCGTTTTGTCTCATTACTATGTTGTTCGATACGAGCGCGTAAATCGGGATAGTTTTCAATACGGCTGGCCATGGATTCCAGCATCGATTCGGCTTGCTTTTCCATTGCATGGGCATCGCGCAGCCAATCATGGTAGTGTTCT
The DNA here is from genome assembly GCF_057444735.1 of Enterobacter sp. B79-1. Taxonomy (NCBI): domain Bacteria; kingdom Pseudomonadati; phylum Pseudomonadota; class Gammaproteobacteria; order Enterobacterales; family Enterobacteriaceae; genus Enterobacter; species Enterobacter sp. B79-1. Next base: position 276,827 of record NZ_JBYAZJ010000005.1, on the reverse strand, counting down.
ACATGATTCATAATAAACTCCTGTGAGTTATTTGATTTAATTAAATGCTGATGCTCATTTATTCCCGGGGTTAACCTTTTTGGGCTTTTTGATTAATATTACCAACGGCCAGATCGGTTAATTTAAGATCGGTTTCTTTCTCTTCTTCCAGTGTTTCGGCGAGAAGTTTAACGGCTTTTTTATAGCCAAGCTGTTCTGCTAATGTCGCCAGGGTACCGTAGCTCGCTATTTCATAATGCTCGACTTTTTGCGCAGCAGCGATTAATGCCGCATCGCGCACTTCATTTTTCTCTGTGCTCTCAATGACTTCGTTTGCTTCTTCAATCAGGCCTTCCATTGCCACGCATTTCATGCGCTTTAATTTAATGCCGGATTCCTGCTCAATAATTTGGTCTATACGCTCAATTTGTCCCTGCGTCTCTTCAAGGTGTGCCGTAAATGCGGCGCTGAGCTGTTCGCTTGATGCTGCGCGGGAAAGTTTGCTTAGCGCACGAGTCAGCTGCTTCTCAGCGCTGTAGGTATCCGACAGGAGGTGAATAAAGACGTCTTCGATACTTTTCATGTTCATATTTATGTTCCCGTTAAATAAGTAAAGGGTACTGCGAGCCACCAGACCCGCAGCATGCTCTCGGTTATTTATAAGAGACTTAAATAAGATCAGGAATTATCAGATTTACGGCCTCCGCCGTGACTGTTCTGTCCCCCTTTCTTACCTGCTTCAGACGCGCGTTGCGGATCGTTTTTGAAATTACCACCGCTGTGCTGGCCGCCTTTACGTCCAGCTTCTGATGCTTTATCACGGTCTTCAGCGAAATTACCGGAACCACCACGATGTTCTGCCATATATCAACCCTCTTGTTGCGTTTATGTCAGGAGATACGATTTTTAATTCGTATCATTTGTCGTTCAGCAATTAACATTAGTCGTTATGCTGGAAGAGTCAAATTACAGTTTTGCTTTATTTGGGGACGAGGTGGTTGCCGCTGAGAAATATACCGCTTCGTTATTTTACAGGTCTGTGCCTATAAATGGTTACGATATCTGTTGCTTACAGGTTCGATTCTTCGGTGCCTGCCGCAAGGTGCAGGTTTTTTTACCGTAAATCCGCCGCGGAAATGAATTACATGAGTTTACAAATTGCGTGAAAGAGAATGAAACGGCAACGTGCGCAATGAGAATAGTCTCAAGGTGATAAATATATGGAGGTAATAATTTGGGGGTAGGTGCGTGCGTTATTTATAAATAAAATTGGTCATTGATGAAAGAACCAGTGAAATAAAATTTAACCCTTATTCTTGCAAGCCCATTGCTGGCTTTTTGATATCGATAGACAGAAAACTTCGTAGTGCACTATGTGGCGAAATGGCAAGGTGAGCGCATTGTCATAAGCTGGAAAAAAACGATGAGCACAGCGCATAAACTCTCCTTACCTGTTATTGAACTCTCCCGGTTGCAGGGCGATCCTCAACAGCGTAAAGCCTTTCTTGAAGACCTGGGGAAAGCAGCCCGCGAGGTGGGTTTTTTTTATCTTACCGGGCACGGTATTTCTCAGGCGTTGTTGGACGACGTACAGCGCGTCTCGCGTGAATTTTTTGCCCTCCCGGAGCAGGAGAAGCTGAAGGTCAGGATGGCCAATTCACCGCATTTTCGCGGCTATAACCGCGCGGGATCGGAAATTACCCGCAGCCAGCCGGACTACCGCGAGCAATTTGATATTGGCGCTGAACGCTCTGCCATCGAAAGCAGCACTGGCCCGGTATGGCAACGCATGCAGGGACCCAATCAGTGGCCCGAAGCGCTGCCGGAAATGCGTGATGTGATCACCCTCTGGCAGCAGAAAATGACCGACGTGGCGCTTGAACTTCTGCGGGCTTTTGCCGAAGCGCTGTCCCTGCCGAGAAACGCCTTCGATGACCTTTACGGCGACTATCCCAACGAGCACATCAAGCTGATCCGCTATCCGGGGCGCAGTGAAAATGAATCCCGCCAGGGCGTTGGCGCGCATAAAGATTCGGGTTTCCTGACGTTGTTATTGCAGGACGAGCAGGGCGGTTTGCAGGTTGAGGTCTCGCCGAATGAATGGGTGGACGCGGTGCCGCTGCCTGGCGCATTCGTGGTTAATATCGGCGAACTGCTCGAACTGGCAACCAATGGCTATCTGCGCGCTACCGTACACCGCGTCGTCTCCCCGCAGGCTGGCCGGGAGCGCCTGTCATACGCTTTCTTCCTCGGCGCACAGCTGAATGCGGTCGTGCCGGTCTTTCAACTGCCCGACTCCCTCGCGCGGTTGGCACACGGACCCACCAGCGATCCGCTTAACCCCCTGTTACGCGAAGTGGGCTGGAATTATTTGAAAGGCCGACTGCGTTCACATCCTGATGTGGCAAACCGTTTTTACGCGGATCACCTCAACAGCGAACCACAGTTTTAATAAACAATAAGAGATAAGACGATGATGAAATCTGCATTCTTTACGCTGGCTGGGCTCGCTTTACTGGTTTCACAAACGCTGCACGCCGCACCGTTACGTATCGCCGCCGATCCTATTCCCCATGCGGAAATCCTGGAGTATGTGAAAAAAATCGATCCTAAACTCGATCTGAAAATTATCGAGATGAGCAGCGGCGGGATAAACCCAAATGAGTTACTGGCTTCCGGAGAGGTGGATGCCAACTATTTCCAGCATCTGCCGTACCTGAAAGATCAGGAGAAGGCGCTGGGAAAAACCTTCAGCGTGGCTGCTGAAGTTCATATTGAACCCCTGGGTATCTATTCCCGTAAGGTGAAATCACTGGATGAATTACCGGAAGGGGCAAGCATTGCCGTGCCGAATAACGCCACTAACCTCAGCCGTTCATTGTGGCTGTTGCAGAGCAAAGGCGTGCTGAAACTGAAGGCCAGCGGCGACGCGGCCTCTACGCTGGTGACGCCTGCTGACATCAGCGACAACCCGAAGAAAATCAAGATAGTGGAGATTGAATCGCCGCAAATCCCGCGTGCGTTAGACGATGTGGACGCTGCGGTGATCAACGGCAACTATGCCCTTGAGGCGGGGCTGGTTCCGGCGAAAGACGCTTTAGGGCTGGAATCCGCCAGCAACAATCCTTATGCCAACCTGCTGGTCACCACGCCTGAATTGCTGAAGGACCCGCGTATTGCCGAACTCGCGAAAGACTTAACCTCCCCGAAGGTGGCAGCCTTTATCCGCGAGAAATACAACGGCTCGGTGATCCCCATTACGGCGCCACAGCATGATTAAACTCGAGCACATCAGTAAACAGTATCCCGGCGCAACCGCGCCGGCCTTGACGGACATTTCGCTGTCGATAGAAGAAGGAACGATCTTTGGCATTCTCGGGCGCAGCGGGGCGGGAAAAAGCACCCTGCTGCGCTGTCTGAATCGCCTTGAACAGCCGACGTCGGGTCGCGTACTCATCGATGGCCAGGATATCGCCACGCTGGGCGTGGCGCAGCTTCGCCAGCAGCGTCAGCAGATGGGCATGATCTTCCAGCACTTCAATCTGCTGCACTCGCGTACCGTCAACGACAATATCGATCTGCCGCTGGAGATTGCCGGTGTCCCGCGCCCGTTGCGTCAGCAGCGGGTTGCCGCCCTGCTCGAACTGGTGGGGCTGGGAAATTTTGGTCACGCGTGGCCCTCGCAGCTCTCAGGTGGTCAGAAGCAGCGGGTGGGCATTGCCCGTGCGCTGGCGGTACAGCCTCGCTACCTGCTGTGCGATGAAGCGACCAGCGCGCTCGACCCGGAAACGACTCGCGCTATTCTCGATCTGCTGGCTGATATTCAACAGCAGCTCAATATCACCATTGTGCTAATCACCCACGAAATGACGGTCGTGAAGCAGATCTGCCATGCAGCGGCCCTGCTGGAGCAGGGGGCGCTCATTGAGAGCGGGTCGCTTTCGCAAATTATGTCGCGTCGGGAAGGGCGGCTGCGTCAAATGCTGCTGCAGGATGGCGAAACCGATCGTGCTTTCCTGGCAAAATATGCGTCAGAGACGGGGGCGAGATGCGTAGCGTGAACTGGGATCGCTTTCAGGACTTAATGATTAACGCCACCCTGGAAACCCTCTACATGGTGGCGCTGGCGACGCTCTTTACGGTAGCCATTGGATTACCCGTTGGCGTGCTGCTGTTTATCACGCGTAAAGACGGTGTGTTACCCAACCGGGCGGTGGCTGTCGTGCTCAATAGCCTCGTGAATATTGGTCGAGCCTTGCCCTTTGTTATTTTGCTCATTGCCCTTATTCCGGTCACCCGGTGGATTGTCGGCACCACGCTTGGCAGCACCGCCGCCGTGGTACCCATTACGCTTGGTGCCTTTCCCTTTTTCGCACGCATTGTTGAAAGCGCGCTGGATGAGGTGGATAGGGGGCGCATTGAGGCGGTGGAGTCGATGGGGGGCAGCCACTGGCATATTGTTAGCCGGGTGCTCTTGCCCGAAGCGCTGCCCGCGCTGGTGGCGGGAATTACGCTGACCATTGTGATGTTGATCGGCTTTTCCGCCATGGCGGGCGTCGTCGGCGGCGGCGGGTTGGGAGACCTGGCCATTCGCTATGGCTATCAACGCTTCGATAACACCCTGATTGCCGGCACGGTCATCGTATTACTGCTGCTGGTGCAGACTATCCAGAAACTCGGCGACAGACTGGTACGATCGCTCGCTTACCGACGCTAACCGCCTCCCGCTTTCCTGTGCTATAACCCATTCACCAACATAATAACAACAGAGGCTATGTCGTGGATAAAGAGCTACTGGAAGCGGGATACCGGGCCTACACCGGTGAGAAGATCGACGTCTACTTCAATACCGGGATCTGCAAACATTCAGGAAACTGCGTACGCGGCAGCGCGAAGCTGTTCAACCTGAAACGTAAACCGTGGATCGTACCGGATGAAGTCGATGTTGAGACCGTCATACGCGTGATTGATACCTGCCCGAGCGGCGCGCTGAAGTATCGCCAAAAATAAGCGAGGAACCATGGATATTCTGGAAGGCCATAACAAATTTTATGTGAATGATGCAGACGGGAACCAGGTGGCGGAGATTGTCTTTGTTCCGACCGGTGAACACCTCAGCATTATTGAACATACCGACGTGGACGAGAGCCTGAAAGGGCAGGGCGTGGGTAAGCAGCTGGTGGCGAAAGTGGTGGAGAAGATGCGCGGTGAAAACCGTAAAATTATCCCGCTGTGCCCGTTTGCCAAACATGAATTTGATAATACGCGGGAATATGACGATATTCGGGCGTGAGAGAGGTGCCCGGCATTGCGCCGGGCACCGCGGGCTTATCCTACAAACATCACCGACACGCACAGCACGCCGACGATTAGCGTCAGCAGGTTGCCGATGGAACGATACTGCTTCAACGACGGGATCAGGTACGTCGACAGCGTCGGCATAATAAACAGGATCATCGCGATAAGCGGGCCGCTAATGGCATAAATCATCGAAATGGCGTTCGGATTGATGCAGCAGACCGCGAAGGTGATCAATGACACGCCAAGAATTGAAATCGCGCGGTTAAAGGCGCGGCTCTTTTTAACCCCCACCTGATTCAGCGACGATTTGACAATCTCCGTCGCCCCTTCAATCACCCCGAAATAGGTGCCGAGGAACGATTTCGACATCGCGATAATGGCCACAATAATCCCGGAAATGCCCAACCATGCAGGTGAAGAGGGCATCATCGACAGTGCTGACAGGATCGTGACTCCTTGCTCTTTCGCCGACACAATGTACGACGGCGGGATAGAGAGCAGGCAGCTAAACACGAAGAACAGCACGCTCAGGCAGATAATCAGATACGCTACCTTCATGATTTTCTTGCATTTACCCATGGCCTCATCACCGAACTTCTCACGACGATCAACCGCGAACGTCGAGATAATCGGGGTATGGCTAAAGGCGAAAACCATCACCGGGATCGAGATCCACACCTGATGCAACGTATGCCGATCGAACGCCATCTGGCTGGTGAGCAGCGAGGGCTGCCAGCTTCCCGTCAGGTACAGCGAGACAAACAGAAAATAGGCAATCAGCGGGAACACAAGGAATCCCATCACTTTGATGGTGATGTGCCGTCCCATCAGGAAGATCAGATTCAGTACCAGCACCACGCCAAAACTGACCAGCACGCGAACGGCGGTATCCACGGTCATCTGTTTTGCCAGCTGCTCGGTTAACGAGTTGGTGATAGCCACGGCATAAATCTGCACCACCACAAAAAAGGCGATGAAATAGAGCGTGGTGATCAGATTCCCAATCTTTCTGCCGTAGTAGTGGGAAACGGCACCGGTGATCCCCTCATTACCTTTTGTCTTCGATGACAGAATAAACTGCGCCAGCGCTCTGTGCGGCCAGTAGGTTAATGGGTAGGCCACGAGGGCGGTAATAAACAGGACAATGGCGCCTGCGGAGCCCAGCTGAATGGGCAAGAACAGCGTTCCTGCGCCCACGGCCGTGCCATAGAGAGCGAAACTCCAGAGAGTCTCATCTTTTGACCAAATTTTCGACATTAGAGCAACGTTTCAACTATCAAACCATCAGAATGGCGTGCAATTTACCATAATTATGCGTGGAGGGCGCAGTTGCTTCGAAGGAGTTTGGCCGGAACGGGCGTCCGGCCAGAGGGCGTTTAACCAGCCAGGGCGCGTCGTTGCTGGCGACGCTTAAGGAATTTTTCGCGCAGGGTATCGTACGCCCAGTTATAGAACATGGTGTACGGCAGGAAGAACAGGAAGAAACCTATTTCCAGCGTGAATGCCTGAAGCAACGTCACGCCGAGAACGGCGGCGACAATCGACACGCCAATCACAATAAACCCGCATTCGAAGCCCAGGGCGTGCAGGGCGCGCACTTTTGCCGTGCGTTTGACCCGCTGAACGGGCCAGAAACGGTCAAAGCCAAAGTTATAGATAATGTTCCACAGCATCGCCGTGGTCGCCAGGATAATGGTTAACCCCCCCATTTCCACCACGGAGCGCTGCATAAGCCAGGCTGCAGTTGGGGCGAGGATCGCCGTGGCAATCCCTTCAAAGCAGACGGCATGGAAGATCCGCTCCGGCAGTTTACGGTGGAGTGCATCTTGATGTTGCATAGTGACCTCATTCATTCGCCAGGATGGGCGTCGATGTGGCCTATTTTTATCGCTAAAGCTGATATATTAAAGATAGTATCCATCGATAAAGTAGATAGTTCATGCGCTATTCCCCTGAAGCCCTCACCGCGTTTGTCGAGACCGTTGCCGCAGGTTCCTTTTCCGCCGCCGCCCGCCGCCTGCGTAAAAGCCAGTCCACGATCAGCACGTCCATTGCCAACCTGGAAGCCGATCTCGGGTTTGATCTGTTTGACCGCTCGGCGCGTCAGCCGGTGTTAACCGTCCAGGGCGAGCAGGTGCTGGGCTATGTGCAGTCGATCCTGGCCGCCAGCGCGCGGCTGGACGAACTGGCGGTGTCGTTAACCGCGCAGACCGAGGCGCGGCTGACGTTTGTGCTCTCCGATACGCTCAACCCGGACGTGCTTGAAAACCTGATGAAACAGTTCGACCAGCGTTTTCCACATACGGAATTCGAATGTCTGATTGGCGAAGAAGAGGATGTCATCGATCTGCTGCAGAAGGAGAGGGCGCAAATTGGCCTGACGGAAGCGCGCGGCAGTTATCCTACCGATATCGGCGTGACCCGGCTTCCCCTGCAGACCCGGATGGCGATTTACGTCAGCGCGGAACACCCGCTTGCCGGGCAACACGAAACCAGGGCTGATGAGCTACAGGGTTGGCGCGAGCTGCGCCTGAGCACCTATCTCGAACGCGAAGCCACCCTTGCCCGGGGACCGGTCTGGTCAGCACCGAATTACCTGTTACTCTTGAGTATGGCGGTTCAGGGATTTGGCTGGTGTGTACTGCCCTGTGCGCTGGTCGATGAATTTGCGGCGGCGAAATCGCTGGTGCAACTCAATGTCCCCGGCTGGCCACGCGCGATTGGTGTCGATCTGCTCTGGAACAAACGATCTCCCCCTGGCGTCGCCGGAAGCTGGCTGCGACAGTATTTGCAGGACGCGCGCTGATCCTTGTGATTTAACTCACTAATTTTAAACAATCGCGATAATTGTTGATAACAATACTCTACTATCGTCAGGTCATTTAACACTGAGGTCGTGATGAAAGATGTCGTTATAGTGGGTGCGTTGCGTACAGCTATCGGCTGTTTTCAGGGGGCATTAGCGCGCCACTCGGCTGTCGATCTGGGTAGCGTGGTGGTGAAAGCGCTGGTGGAACGCAGCGGGATTGCCGCCCATGAAGTCGATGAGGTGATCCTCGGCCAGGTGCTGACCGCCGGAGCCGGGCAAAACCCTGCCCGACAGGCGGCGCTGAAAGGCGGGCTGCCAAACACGGTTTCCGCCATTACCATCAACGACGTCTGTGGTTCCGGTTTAAAAGCGCTGCATCTCGCCACCCAGGCTATTCAGTGCGGTGAGGCGGATGTGGTGATTGCCGGTGGGCAGGAGAACATGAGTCGCGCGCCACACGTTCTGACCGACAGCCGTACCGGCGCGCAGCTTGGAAACAGCCAGTTGCTCGACAGCCTGGTGCATGACGGCCTGTGGGATGCGTTCAACGATTATCATATGGGCGTCACGGCGGAAAACCTGGCGCGTGAATATGGCATCAGCCGCGAGCTTCAGGACGCCTACGCGCTGAGCTCGCAGCAAAAAGCCCGCGCCGCAATTGATTCCGGACGGTTTCGCGATGAGATCGTCCCGGTCAGCACCCAGCGTCAGAACGGTGAAGCCGTGATGGTGGATACCGACGAGCAGCCGCGCACCGATGCCAGCGCAGAAGGGCTGGCGAAGCTTAACCCGGCCTTTGAAACGCTGGGGTCGGTGACCGCAGGGAATGCCTCTTCCATTAACGATGGCGCTGCGGCCGTGATGATGATGAGCGAAAGCAAAGCGCAGGAGCTGGATCTTCCCGTGCTCGCACGTATTAAAGCCTTTGCCAGCGTGGGGGTGGATCCGGCGTTGATGGGGATCGCCCCCGTCTATGCGACACGCCGCTGTCTGGAGCGCGCAGGCTGGCAGCTTAGCGACGTGGATCTGATTGAAGTCAACGAAGCCTTTGCCGCGCAGGCGATCTCGGTGGGCAAAATGCTGGAGTGGGATCCGCTGCGGGTCAACGTCAACGGTGGCGCTATCGCGCTGGGCCACCCTATCGGCGCGTCCGGCTGCCGTATACTGGTCTCCTTAGTGCATGAAATGAAAAAGCGTAACGCCCGTAAAGGCATTGCCACGCTCTGTATTGGCGGTGGGCAAGGGGTGGCGCTGGCGATTGAGCGGTGATCCTTTCCTTTCAAAAAGCAAACCTCCCCTTGGGAGGTTTTTTTTACACATAGCGTGACGTTTTTACGATTATCAGTTCAATCTCAATGCAGAGTGGAATAATTACGCGCTGTATTATTCTCCCCGCTAAGGTCTTACTGTGATCTCTCCCCTGAAATTTAAGGTTAATAATCCCCTTTTGTTGACTGACATCACGTCCATCTTTGCCAAAAAAAATGAAACAAATAATTACGATCCCGATCACTAAAATAACGTTTATTAAAAAATAAACTGCAGTTCCATAAAAACGAAACGCTATTTTATTTGAGGGTTTTTTCATGTTTAATAAATCTCTGGTCCTTGCCTCTCTTATTGGTGCGTCTTTTGCGGCTCAGGCGGTTACCGTCGATCTGCGCCATGAATATATTGATAACGGCGCGAACGCAGACCGGGTTGCGGTCTCGCATCGCTTTGCTAACGGCTTCGGCTTCTCTGTTGAAGCGAAATGGAAATCCGGTGGCGACAAGGCCGACCAGCCGTTTGCCGATGTTGTGGGTAACGGTCATGAAGACCAAATTAGCTGGCGCTGGAAAGCAACCGACAATATTGCGCTGACGCCTGCATTCACCATTGAGAGTAATGACAGCCGTACCATTTATAAACCGAACCTGCACCTGCAATACAGCTTCGATAATGGTTTTTACGTGGCGGCACGTTACCGCTACGAATATACCCGTTATCCATCCAGCTCAAATAAAGACGATGATAAAGTTAACCGTGGCGATGCCTGGGTGGGTTGGGTCATGGGAGACTGGCGTACCGAGCTGAATTACGTTTATGCGAAAAGCACCGAGGGTATGATTCGTAATAATAATAAAGATTATTCTAACGAATATAACGCCAAGCTGGCCTATAAATGGGATCAAAACTGGGCACCGTATGTTGAGGTGGGCAACGTGGGCGTAAAAGACACCGACGAGCGCCAGACCCGCTTCCGTTTAGGCGTGGCGTACTCCTTCTGATAATCCTGCTCCTTTTCTAAAAACCGCCGGGTGGCGCTGCGCTGACCCGGCCTACTTTGATCCCTCCCATTTCACTCTGTAGGCCCGGTAAGCGTTAGCGCCACCGGGCAAAACGCGCGCACCAGGCCCAAAAAAAAGCCCTCCTTAGGGGAGGGCAAGGCCAGTTACAGAAACACTAACTCAAATCATGCATGCAACATTTCAGGTTGCTCGGGGAGTTTCGCGATATAGAGCGCCGGTTTGCCGTCTTTATCGGAACTGTACAGCACCGCTTTATCATCCGGGGTAAAGGATGGATGCGGGTGGGTGACCTGGCGGCTGTTTGCCACCGTCGCCCAGGAGGTGTCGTGACGCGCGACGCGGAAATACGCTTTTTTCGCGACGTCGAAGGCATACAGGTACGGGTCGTTATCGATGGTGTAACCCCCCGTGTCCTTCACGTCGACCGGCGTGCCGGAACCGTCGCCTACCAGCAGCGTGCCGTCAAAATTACTCATCAGATGCGAGCAGGCGGGCATCTGCATCACTGCCTCGTTAACGCCGGTTTCCGGGTTAAAACGGGAGATGGTGCGACCCTGCTGACCCTTCAGATACGAGACGTACACCAGCGCAGATCCGTTCGGCACCCAGAATTCGTGCGTGCAGCTTTCGCCTTCTGCATGCGTTTTCACCTTACGCACGTTGCTGCCGTCTTCGTTAACCAGCCACATACGCGCGTCGACCAGGTCGTGCGGGCCTTCGTGGCAGAAGGCCACCGTGTTGTCGTCGAACGGACGGTAAATAGGATGGCCCAGCCAGTTCTTCTCTTCAAGGATAGTGGCGCTTGCGCCCGTTTTCAGATCCACGCGCAGCAGGCGGCAGTGCGGCCCCTTGTGGAAGAAATCGTGGAAAATCTTCCAGTCGTTCAGCGGCGTCCAGTCGCTTTTGGCGATCTCAATACCCACCAGTTTGGTGCAGTCGCTGTTGGCAACCCAGGTGCCGTAACCGACCCAGTCGTCAGAGACGCGATACACTTCGCGTTCTTCCAGCGTCTGCAAATCCACTTCCAGCAGGGTGCGATCGTTCTTCACATAGTAGAAAGCGCTGTCATCCGGCGAAAGGAAACCACCAAAGGTGTTATCCCCCGCGCCTTCCGTCAGCTGCACCGCTTCAGCCTTTTTCAGATCCAGCAGGTAGTAGTTCCAGTGACCGTCGAACGCCCCTGCAAACAGCAGATGGCTGCCGTCGTTAAAGAAGCACTTCTGGTAAAAGTAGTTGCGATGACAGGTGACTTCCGGGGGGGTCAGGCGGGTGACTTCCACGCCTGTATCCGGATCGCGGCTGACCTCGTAGTTCAGCTTGACCCGCATACCTTTAGCCATAATGCACTCCTTTGAATGAGGTTGAGTTAAAAACTGGGTGTTAAATTATCAAAACGTTGTTTCATTATGTGTGACTGGTGGCGCAATTCGTAAGAATCATCGGGATAGATAAGGATGTTCTGACATTATCGTGATCGAAACATCATTTTCGGTATTAAGATGCAGAAAAAGTGAAACGTTGTTTTAAATGCAATTGAAAAGCCAAATCTCAGCGGATACTATGTGCTCATCAAGAAAACGGAACGTCGTTTCGTTAATCATCTTTGCCCTTGGGCACGATCATTTCTGGAGGTCAACGTGGACATCAGACAAAGCATCCACAGTGCGCATGCTAAGGCGCTGGATACGCAGGGATTGCGTAATGAATTTTTGGTGGAACAGGTTTTTGAAGCCGACAAGTACACCATGGTCTACAGCCACATCGACCGCATCATTGTGGGTGGGATTATGCCCGTGGCGAAAACCGTCTCCGTGGGTGGAGAAGTGGGTAAACAGCTGGGCGTGAGCTATTTCCTTGAGCGTCGTGAGCTGGGCGTGATCAACATCGGCGGGCCGGGCACCGTTACCGTCGACGGCCAGTGCTATGAGATTGGCCACCGCGACGCGCTGTACGTCGGAAAAGGGGCGAAAGAGGTGGTCTTTGCCAGCATTGACGGCGGTAAGCCAGCGAAGTTCTACTACAACTGCGCCCCGGCGCATACCTCCTACCCAACCAAAAAAGTGACGCCAGCGGACGTCGCGCCGGTCACGCTGGGCGATAACCTCACCAGCAACCGCCGCACCATCAACAAATACTTCGTTCCGGACGTGCTGGAAACCTGCCAGCTCAGCATGGGGCTGACCGAGCTCGCGCCGGGCAACCTGTGGAACACCATGCCGTGCCATACCCACGAGCGCCGCATGGAAGTCTATTTCTACTTCAACATGGATGAAGACGCCTGCGTATTCCACATGATGGGACAGCCTCAGGAAACCCGCCATATCGTGATGCACAACGAGCAGGCGGTGATTTCGCCAAGCTGGTCCATTCACTCAGGCGTGGGGACGAAAGCCTATACCTTCATCTGGGGAATGGTCGGTGAAAACCAGGTCTTTGATGACATGGACCATGTCGCTGTTAAGGATCTGCGCTAGTCGCAGGCAGTGAAGCATAAACCTGCCTGTTGGTGACAGGCGCTGAACGATTAAGGAACAAACATGATTCTGGATGCATTTTCTCTGCAGGGTAAAGTGGCTGTGGTTTCCGGGTGTGACACCGGGCTGGGTCAGGGTATGGCTCTGGGTCTGGCGGAAGCGGGCTGCGACATTGTCGGTATCAACATTGTTGAGCCTACCGAAACCATCGAGCGCGTCACCGCGCTGGGCCGCCGATTCCTGAGCCTGACCGCCGACCTGCGTAAAATCGACGCGATCCCTGAACTGCTGGATCGCGCGGTGGCGGAATTCGGTCATATCGATATCCTGGTGAACAACGCGGGTCTGATCCGTCGTGAAGACGCGATCAACTTCAGCGAGCGCGACTGGGACGACGTAATGAACCTGAACATTAAGAGCGTGTTCTTTATGTCTCAGGCAGCGGCGAAGCACTTTATCGCCCAGGGCAAAGGCGGCAAGATCATCAACATCGCCTCCATGCTCTCCTTCCAGGGCGGTATCCGCGTGCCGTCTTATACCGCGTCGAAAAGTGCGGTGATGGGCGTTACCCGTCTGCTGGCCAACGAGTGGGCGCAGCATAACATCAACGTTAACGCGATTGCGCCAGGCTACATGGCTACCAATAACACCCAGCAGCTGCGTGCGGATGAAGAGCGCAGCGCGGCAATCCTGGAGCGTATCCCTGCGGGACGTTGGGGTCTGCCGAGCGATCTGATGGGGCCGATTGTGTTCCTGGCATCCCCGGCTTCTGACTATATCAACGGCTACACCGTGGCCGTTGACGGCGGCTGGCTGGCGCGTTAATTCCGCCTGCATGACGAACCTCTGCCCCCGGGTGGAGGTTTTTTTTGGCTAAAAATTGCCATTATCCATATGGCATAAGATGAAAAATCCATACTGAAAATTCATAAATGATGCGCATCACAGTTTTATTGCTTAAATATTAGGTGATTAATAAAAAACGGTGCTATTTCAGCATTAGTTGAAATTGTAATGTCCATCACAGAACGCTATGCCATAGCGAAATAATCCATATCTTCACGAATTCCCGCCTGACACTTTTCTTCACTATCTCGTAATTTCACTTAACGAATTTTGCTGTTGAGGCAGGAAAAATATGACATCTATAAATGACTCTACCCTGATGCCCGCCGCGTTGCGCGATACCCGACGCATGAATCAGTTCGTCTCTATTGCGGCAGCGGTGGCCGGTTTGCTGTTTGGTCTGGATATCGGCGTCATTGCCGGGGCGCTGCCGTTTATTACCGATCACTTTACGCTGAGTAACCGCCTGCAGGAGTGGGTGGTGAGCAGCATGATGCTCGGCGCGGCTATCGGGGCGCTGTTTAACGGCTGGCTCTCGTTCCGCCTCGGGCGCAAATACAGCCTGATGGTCGGGGCGATCCTGTTCGTCGCGGGGTCGATTGGCTCGGCGTTTGCCACGAACGTGGAGGTGCTGCTGCTCTCCCGCGTGCTGCTGGGCGTGGCGGTGGGGATTGCGTCTTATACCGCGCCGCTGTACCTCTCCGAAATGGCGAGCGAGAACGTGCGCGGGAAGATGATCAGCATGTACCAGCTGATGGTGACGCTCGGCATCGTGCTGGCGTTCCTGTCCGATACGTACTTCAGCTACAGCGGAAACTGGCGCGCGATGCTGGGCGTACTGGCAATGCCTGCGCTGCTGCTGATCGTGCTGGTGATTTTCCTGCCGAACAGCCCGCGCTGGCTGGCGCAAAAAGGGCGTCACGTGGAGGCGGAAGAGGTGCTGCGTATGCTGCGCGACACCTCGGAAAAAGCGCGTGAAGAGCTGAATGAAATCCGCGAAAGCCTGAAGCTGAAGCAGGGCGGCTGGGCGCTGTTTAAGGTTAACCGCAACGTGCGCCGCGCGGTGTTTCTCGGCATGCTGCTCCAGGCGATGCAGCAGTTCACCGGGATGAACATCATCATGTATTACGCGCCGCGCATTTTCAAAATGGCCGGGTTCACGACCACTGAACAGCAGATGATTGCCACGCTGGTGGTGGGGCTGACCTTTATGTTCGCGACTTTTATTGCGGTATTCACCGTGGATAAAGCCGGACGTAAACCGGCGCTGAAGATTGGCTTTAGCGTGATGGCCCTCGGTACGCTGATCCTCGGCTACTGCCTGATGCAGTTTGATAACGGCACGGCCTCAAGCGGGTTGTCCTGGCTCTCCGTCGGCATGACCATGATGTGCATCGCCGGTTATGCGATGAGCGCCGCACCGGTGGTGTGGATCCTGTGCTCTGAAATTCAGCCGCTGAAGTGCCGTGACTTTGGTATCACCTGTTCCACCACCACCAACTGGGTGTCAAACATGATCATCGGCGCGACCTTCCTGACACTGCTGGATGCGATTGGCGCAGCGGGAACCTTCTGGCTCTATACGGTGCTGAACGTGGCGTTTATCGGTGTCACCTTCTGGCTGATCCCTGAAACCAAAGGCGTGACGCTGGAGCATATTGAACGCAAGCTGATGGCGGGGGAGAAATTGCGGAACATCGGCATCTAATTATAGCGACTCTCGGGGGAGCCACGGGCTGGCGACCCGAACCGTCTCACGATGGCTGTCACCGTTGATAATATGCAGGGCGCTCAGGCGCCCGATTTCATAATGAGGTAACTGCACCGTTGAGAGGGGCGGTAAGAACAAATCGCCGATCCCCACCATGTTATCGTACCCCACCACGGCCACATCCTGCGGAATGCGCAACCCATGTCCCAGCAGCGTTTGATAAACCATAAACGCAATGCGGTCGTTGCCGCAAATCACGGAGTCGAACAGCGGCGTTTGCTGCTGAATATGCGCCAGAACGCGTGCCGGAATATCGCGATAGTGCTCATCGCCATATTCCATATAGCAGTGAACCAGGGTATTTGGGTCGATTCCCGCTTCCCGACAGGCGCGCTCCAGCCCCTGGCGACGGCGAAGGGTAGCCAGATGGTTAGCTGGCAGATGCAGGCAAAGGGGGCGGCGGTAGCCCGCAGCCAGCAGAGCCTGAACCGCAGAGAACTGGCCCTGCTCGTCATCGGGTATGTAGCTGGCCACCGGATCGTGCAAACTTTCGCAGTTTGCCAGCACGCAGGGAAGGGTGAGCAGCTTGGACGGGAGCGGCACCTTGCGCAGCCCCATGGTCGTGTAGATGATCCCGTCCGGGCGATGAGAGAGCAGAAGGTCTACCATGGTCTCAGGGCTATCGTCGGTAAACATGTTAACCACAAAGCTGTTCCAGCCGTGCGCCCGCGCGGTTTCTTCAATCGACAGCGTGATGTCTACCGAAAAGGGCGTGGTCACCGTATCCAGCGCCAGCACCCCGATGGTGTTCGGCATGGCGTGAGCCCCGCGAATTTTTTTCGCTGACAGGTCGGGCACGTAATGGGTCTGTTCAATAGCGGCCTGAACCCGGGCCAGCGTCTCCGGTTTTAGCCTTTCCGGGCTGTTTAGCGCGCGGGATACCGTCATCAGTGACACATTGGCCAGCTTTGCCACATCCTTAAGCGATGCCATGTTGATTACTCCGCCCTTGCTAAGCTGCTGATGTAAAAGATCGTTCGATATTCTATCTTACGCGTGACGCGCGCGCAGGTAAGAAATAGTTGATCGCGATCGCACTCCATTAATGTTAACGTTAACTTTTGTGATTAACATCATGAATCTCAGCAAAATGACATGAGTTACCCCATTTGTTAACGTTACCATTTTCGACATTCCTCCACGATGAGAATGTCATGATGAAGAAACATCACTCTCACAGCTACCCGTTACTCAGTGCGTTACTGTTTTTCTTTTTTGTCTGCTGGTCCTCTTCCGGATCGCTGCTTTCTATCTGGCTGCACCAGGAGGTAGGGCTCAAGCCGGGGGATACCGGCATTATCTACGCGGTGCTCTCCGTCTCCGCGCTGTTTGCACAGGTCTGCTACGGTTTTATTCAGGACAAGCTCGGCCTGCGTAAAAATCTACTCTGGTACATCACCGTACTGCTGATCCTCTCTGGCCCGGCCTTTTTACTGTTTGGCTATCTGCTGAAGATTAACGTATTGCTTGGCAGCATTTTCGGTGGGATTTACATCGGCTTGACCTTTAACGGCGGTATCGGTGTTTTAGAGTCCTATACCGAGCGTGTGGCACGACAGAGCCAGTTTGAATTTGGCAAGGCGCGGATGTGGGGCTCGCTGGGCTGGGCAGTCGCGACGTTCTTTGCCGGTTTACTCTTCAACATCAACCCAAAACTCAACTTTGCGGTGGCCAGTTGCTCAGGGCTGGTATTTTTCATTTTGCTGGCGCGGCTGCGGGTTTTCTCCGCCTCGCAGGCGATGGAAGAAGCGGTGGCGGGCGGTAAGGTGACGCTGGAAGATGCGCTGCGCCTGCTCACCCTACCGCGCTTTTGGGCGCTCGTGTTCTTCGTGATCGGCACTTGCATTTACGGCGTTTACGACCAGCAGTTTCCGGTTTACTTCTCTTCTCAGTTCCCGACCCTCCAGGAAGGGAACGCCATGTATGGCTATCTGAACTCATTCCAGGTTTTCCTTGAGGCGGCTGGCATGTTTTGCGCGCCATGGCTGGTTAACCGCATCGGCGCGAAAAACGGCCTCATCTTCGCCGGAATGGTAATGGCGAGCCGCATGGTCGCCTCCGGGCTGGTGGAAGGCCCGCTGCTTATCTCTATCACCAAGCTGCTGCACGCGCTAGAGTTGCCGGTTCTGCTGGTGGCCATCTTCAAATACAACAGCCTTAACTTCGATAAACGACTTTCATCCACGCTGTATCTGGTGGGCTTTGCGTGCACCAGTTCGGTCATCGCCACGGTACTTTCGCCGCTGGCAGGCTATAGCTACGAGAAGTACGGCTTCGCCCAGTCCTATCTGATTATGGGGCTGCTGGTGTTTAGTACCACCTTTATCTCCATTTTCTTGCTGCGCTCCTCGCGGTCGTCCTCAGACCCGCTGGTCTCGCAACCCTCCGCTATCTGAATCAAAAAGAGTGAAGACTATGATGTACACCATTTCTAACGCAGAACAGGAACTCCAGGCTAAACGCGAGGCGCTGAACCTGCGCTGGTATCCGCGCTACCACCTGGCCGCCCGTGCGGGCTGGATGAATGACCCGAATGGGCTGGTTTGGTTCGATGGCTGGTACCACGCGTTTTACCAGCATCACCCGTATTCAACCGAATGGGGACCAATGCATTGGGGGCATGCGCGCAGTAAAGATCTGGTGCACTGGGAACATT
This sequence comes from Enterobacter sp. B79-1, assembly GCF_057444735.1. Classification (NCBI taxonomy): domain Bacteria; kingdom Pseudomonadati; phylum Pseudomonadota; class Gammaproteobacteria; order Enterobacterales; family Enterobacteriaceae; genus Enterobacter; species Enterobacter sp. B79-1. Next base: position 258,700 of record NZ_JBYAZJ010000005.1, on the reverse strand, counting down.
TGCCGGTGGCGCTGGCCCCGGAAGGCCCGGAGGACAAAGACGGTTGCTTCTCCGGTTCGGCGGTGGTCGATGGCGATACGCTGGCGCTGATTTACACCGGGCATAAATTTCATGGCGATCCCAGTGATGAGTCTAACCTCTATCAGGTCCAGTGTCTGGCGACCAGCCGCGACGGTATTCACTTTGAACGTCAGGGTATTGTGGTGGACACCCCGGCAGGGATACATCATTTCCGCGATCCGAAAGTGTGGCGTGAAGGGGATGACTGGTACATGATCGTTGGCGCTCGCGACGGTGATACCGGGCAGGTGCGGCTATATCGATCGGCCGATCTCCGCCAGTGGCAGGACGCGGGTGTGCTTGATGAAGCGGAAAAAGAGATGGGTTATATGTGGGAGTGCCCGGATTTTTTCACCCTCAACGGCAAGCGCGTTCTGATGTTCTCTCCCCAGGGACTGGAGGCAAACGGCTACCAGAACCGCAATCTTTTTCAGAGCGGGTATCTGCTCGGCGAATGGCAGCCAGGGCAGGCGTTTGCCCGCGAGGACGACTTTGTTGAAATGGATCACGGTCACGACTTTTATGCGCCGCAAAGTTTCCTGACGCCAGATGGCCGACGCATTGTCATTGGCTGGCTGGACATGTGGGAATCGCCATTGCCGGAGCAACGGGACGGGTGGTCGGGCATGCTTTCACTGCCGCGCGAGCTGAGTCTGAGTGCGGACAATCGCCTGCAAATGCGTCCAGCCAAAGAGGTTGAGGGAATGCGCGGGGCCTGGTTCCCATGGCCGATCACCACCGTTAAAAACCAGCAAAGCGTTATGATGGAAAACGGCGAGGCGCTGGAGGTTATCCTTCACTGGGACTGCGCAAACAGCAGTGCAGAACAGTATGGACTCCGTTTCGGTAATGGCCTGCGCGTGTATATTGATGCGCAGATGCAGCGGCTGGTGCTGGAGCGTCATTATCCGCAGTATGGACTGTGCGGCGTGCGCAGCGTGCCATTAACCGCCGGGAAGGCGCTGAGGCTACGGCTGTTCTTCGATAGTTCGTCAGTGGAAGTTTTTGTTAACGACGGTGAGGCTTGCCTGAGCAGCCGTATTTATCCGGATGCCGACCATAGGGATTTAGCGTTATTCGCCTGGAGTGGTTTGGCCGTTTTAACCGAGGCTGGTGCCTGGCAACTTGAGTAATCTCTACTACCGCTGTGCCTTTCCGGATCGCGGAAAGGCACAGTTTGCCGCCCTGCTAAGCGCAGGACGGGCAGGGAGGAGACTATTACCGCATCGCGCGTTTCAAAATACGCTCTGCCTGACGCTGGAAGTCAGCCGCCGTCTCTTCCACGGTTTTCTGACCGTAATCGATATACTGCAGCGAGGTCCCGAACTGGGCCACAATCTGCGGGTCATCAAAGTAAGGCGACACGGTAAGCTTCGCTGGCAGCGACTGCGCCAGGCGCAGGCCCGCAACGGACGGGTCGTTCTCCTTGATGGTGCCGTCTTCGGTCAGGAACTGCACCGCCGCTTTGCTCAGCGGCACGCCGCGCTCCAGACCCAGCGTATCCACTCCCTCTTTGCTGTTCAGCAGGAAGTTAATCAGCTTCGCCGCCGCTTCCGGGTTTTTGGTGGATTTACCAATCGACAGCATCTGCGCCGGTTTGAAGAACAGTCCCGCATCGGTGGCGCCCGGCAGCATAGGGTAGCTGCCCAGTTCCAGCTTCGCCGGTGGCTTCAGGTTGTCGGAATACTTGTTGATGGTCGAGTTCCACATGTAAGTGCCGCCCCATTCGCCCTGGATCCACGGCTTCATCTCATACATGTTGCTCTTACCAAACGACGCGTAGTATTTGGTATCCGGCATCACGTGGCTATCCACCAGCTTTTTGTAGGTCTGGAAGAACTCCACCCACTGCTCTTTGGAGTAGCTGAATTTTTTGGTTTTCTCGTCCACCGCAGGGATGTTGTATTTCTGGATCATGTACGAGTTCAGCAGCGCCAGCGTGTCCTGATGCTCCAGCACGACCGGGTAATACTGCTTGCCGAGCTTGCTCTCGAATGTCTTGCCCGCCGCCATCAGCTCGTCCCAGGTTTTCGGGTATTCAACGCCTGCTTTTTTCCAGGTCTCGTCGTTGAAGTAGAACACGCGCGCGGTTACGGAAATCGGAATGCCGTTCAGCTTGCCGTTAACGGTGGTGGACTGCAGCTCTTTCGGATCGAACTGCGTTAAGTCGATGACGTCCTTCATCTTATTCAGATCGTAAAAGCCGTCGCCGGTTTTGGAGAAGATCGGCAGCCAGTTCCAGTTGGTCTGCATCACGTCCGGCTCGGTACCGCCCGCAATCTGGGTGGTCAGGCGGGAGAGATGACCGTCCCAGCCGGTGTACTCCGCCTTCACGTTGATGTCCGGGTTCTGCTTGTGGAACGCCTCCAGGGCTTTCAGGGTGACCTGGTGACGACCGTTGCCGCCCCACCAGGACATACGTAAATCAACATCTTGCGCCATCGATGGCAAAGCGGTAAGGCCCAGAGTCGCGGAGATTGCTGCGCTTAAAAGCACTTTTTTCATTTTTATCACTCCATCAGAGAGAGAGGTTCTGTTCAGTTTTTGCGTCAAAAATATGACACTTGTTCATATCAAACGTGAAATACACCTTACGGTGAAGGCCTTTATCAATCATAGGTTTAGCTTCATCGGAAGGAATTCGGGCGGTCAGTTCGTAGTCCGCGACTTTCAGATATACAAAGAATTCGTGGCCCATGTTCTCGACGCGCACCATCTCGCCGCTGCAGCCGCCGGGCTCGTCAGAGAGGGACACGAACTCCGGGCGCACGCCGTAGAAGACCTCCTGACCGGCGTAAGCGGAAACCTTCTCCTGCTTTTCCGCGTTCAGCGGCATGGTTTCATTGCCGATGGCGATGTGTAGCTTCCCTGCTTTTTCTACCAGCAGGCTTTTACGAATGTTCATTTCAGGCGCGCCGATAAAGCCCGCCACGAACATGTTCTTCGGCTTGTGGTAGAGGTTATCCGGCGTATCCACCTGCATGATGTGGCCGAGCTTCATCACGCAGATGCGGTCGCCCATGGTCATGGCTTCGGTCTGGTCGTGGGTGACGTAGACGGTGGTGGCCGGTTTGCCGGAGGCTTTCAGCTGCTTGTGCAGGTCAGAAATACGGATGCGCATTGAGGCGCGAAGCTTGGCGTCGAGGTTGGATAACGGCTCGTCGAACAGGAACACGTCCGGCTTTTTCACAATCGCGCGGCCTACCGCCACGCGCTGCGCCTGGCCGCCGGAAAGCTGGCGCGGCAGGCGGTCGAGCAGCTCTTCCAGCTCCAGGATTTTCGCCGCTTCGTTCACCTGAGACTCAATCTGATCTTTCGGCAGCTTGCTCAGCTTCAGGCCGAAGGCCAGGTTCTCGCGCACCGTCATGTGCGGATAGAGCGCGTAGTTCTGGAACACCATCGCAATCCCGCGCTCCTTTGGCGCGAGGTTGTTCACAATCTTATTGCCAATACGCACTTCGCCGCCGCTGATGGTTTCCAGTCCGGCCAGCATGCGCAGGGTAGTGGATTTGGCGCAGCCGGACGGCCCGACAATCACCATAAACTCCCCTTCGGAGATGGAAAGGTCGATAGCATGTACCGCTTTGAAGCCGTTGGAGTAGACCTTTTCCAGTTTGTTGAAGATTACTTCAGCCATGATATTTCCCTCTTAACCTTTAATTCCGCTGCTGGTGACGCCCTGTACGAAGTAGCGCTGTGCCAGGAAGAAGACAATGATGGATGGCAGAATGGAGATGCTCGCCATTGCCAGAATTTCGTTCCACGGCGCACCTTCGGTGACGTCGATGGACATTTTCAGCGCCAGTGCAATCGGGTATTTATCCACGCTGTAGACGTAAATCAGCGGCCCAATAAAGTCGTTCATCGACCACATGAACTGGAACAGGGCGACGGAGATAATGGCCGGTTTCAGGATCGGCACCACCACGTACCACAGCACCTGGAAGGAGTTACAGCCGTCAATTTGCGCCGCTTCCTCCATGTCACGCGGCACGCCGCGCAGGAACTGGATCAGCATAAAGACGAAGAACCCCTGCGTGGCGAAGGCCAGCGGCAAGTACAGCGGCATATAGCTGTTAAGCATGCCCATTTCACGGAACATCAGGTACTGCGGGATCAGCAGCACGGTGCTGGGCAGCAGCATGGTGGTGATGAGCGTGGCGAACCAGAATTTCTTCCACGGGATCTCGAAGCGGGCAAAACCGTACGCCACGATGGTAGACGAGATAATGGTCAGGATCACTTTCGGGATCACATACTTAAAGGTGTTGAGCATGTAATGGCCGAAGTTGTATTCGGTCCCGGTTTTCCAGCCGTTCACAAAGCCGTCCCAGGTGGCATGGGCAGGCCACAGGCTCAGGGTGGTGAAGATCTCGTGGTTCGGTTTGAACGAGGCCGAGAACATCCACACCAGCGGGTAGAGCATCAGCAGGCCGACAATCAGCAGGATCGCGTAGCGAATGCTGGCGTTGATTTTCTCTCTGCGCAGCGTACGGGCGACTTCGCGCTCTGCAACGCTTCTTGCCGTGGAGAGTTCCTGAATATCAGCCATTTTTGCCTCCTTTATCGGCGGAGTAGAACACCCAGTATTTCGACGACTTAAAGGCGATACTGGCAAAGACGGCCACCACCAGGAACAGGATCCACGCCAGCGCCGCGCCATAGCCCATATCGAAGTATTTGAACGCGGTGTCGTAGATGTAGAGCGAGAACAGATAGGTCGAGTAGGTTGGCCCGCCGCCGGTGATCACGTACGGTCCGGTAAATTCCTGGAACGCCTGGGTGGTCTGCATGATGAAGTTGAAGAAGATCACCGGCGTAATCAGCGGCACCGTCACTTTTGTGAACATTTGCCATTTGGATGCACCGTCGATCATCGCCGCTTCATACTGCGACTGCGGAACGTTTTGCAGCGCGGCCAGGAAGATGACCATCGCAGAGCCGAACTGCCAGACGCGCAGCAGGGTAACGGACATCAGCGCCAGCGACGGCTCGCCGAGCCAGTTCACCGGGTCGAAACCAAACACGCCGATAAAGCTGTTCAGCAGGCCATCAATGGCAAACAGCGCGCGCCACAGAACGGCAATAGCCACGGAGCTGCCGAGGATGGACGGAATATAGTAGGCCGTACGGAAGAAGCCGATGCCGCGTAATTTAAAGTTCAGAACAAACGCAATCCCTAATGCGAACGCGAGCTTTAACGGGATGGTCAAAAATACGTAAGCAAAGGTCACGCCCATGGATGTCCAGAAGAGCGTGTCTTCGGTAAACATGTAGCGATAGTTCTCAATGCCGTTAAACACCGGCGGACTCATTAAATCGTAATCCGTAAAACTGAGGAAAAACGATGAAACAAAGGGGAAGGCGGTAAAGAGTATCAACCCGATGATGTAGGGAGATATCCACGCTAACCCCAGCAGCTTGTTTTCATTCATACATACCTACCTGGCGATCAATGGTTAAAACGGAATCTGGTTTGTTACAACTTTCTCGCGCTTGCCCTGCTCAGCATGAGAGGAAATATGTCAGGTGATGTGTTGGTCTTTTCTTTTTACATTATGTTTTTTAAGCCTTTTATGGGCATTGCCTTAATGCGTCACGGTCAGGTTTCAAAACTTACGAACCGGTGTTCTTGAATACTAAAACAACGTTTTATTTTATATTATTGCTATTTATTTCTGCGTCATTCGCTTAATGATGGAAATGTGATCGGCGTCGAAACGCTGTTTCAATAAGGTGATGAGAGTGGCATTTTTGCGCTATTTCACACAATCGCACCCGACAGTAAGGAAAGGAGGGGGAAGAAACCGAATGATTAATAAGAACAATACCGCTTAGAAACTTCCTACTAAATCTGATAGTCGGTCTACAGATAGATCAATCTGGCGTTCAGATTATTCTTACTTTCTTGTATCATCCGACCACTGCAACCAATCAGGCAGAAATTTACTGCACTCCAAAAAGAAGAACGGTTATGTCAGCGATGGATTTCAAGAAAAACACGGACCTCGATTTTCCCCGTTATGCCACTCCGGCGGTAAGCACTAAAGAGATAGATCTCCTGGGGTTGTTAGACGTACTTCTGGCAGCCAAAAAACGTATTGTGACGATCGTCCTGGCGTTCGCCGTGGTAGGGTTGGCCATTGCGTTTTTAATCCCGCAAAAATGGACCAGTAAAGCCGTGATCACGCCGGCCGAGCAGACGCAGTGGAACACGCTGCGCCAGATGATGGTGACGCTGCAGGTGCTGGACGTCGACGCGAAGGTGAGCCATGGAGACGTGTTTAACCTGTTCATCAAAAAGTTTCAGTCGCAGTCGCTGCTCGAAGAGTACATGAAAACCTCCCCGTACGTGATGTCTCAGCTGGAAGGCACCGAGGTAGACCCGCTGGAGCTGCATCGCGCGGTGGTGAATATTGCTGAGAAAATGAAAGCGACAGATAACACGCAGGTTAAAGACGCAGACAAAGCGCCGTACACCTCATGGACGCTGAGCTTTACCGCCCCGACGGCGGGAGACGCGCAGACGGTTCTGGAAGGTTACATCAACTATATCTCCCGCATCGTTGAGCAGGAGACCATGGAAAATATCCGTAACCAGATCACGCTGAAAACGAAAGTCGTTCAGCAGCAGCTGGAGCTGGATCGCGTGCGTCTGACCAATATCCACAACACCAACCTGCAGCGCCTTAACTATTCGCTGGAAGTGGCAAACGCGGCAGGCATTAAGAAGCCGGTTTACAGCAACGGGCAGGCGGTAAAAGACGATCCTGACTACTCCGTGGCGCTGGGGGCTGACGGCATTGCGCAAAAGCTGCAGATTGAAAAGAATCTGAAGGACGTGGCCGAGCTGAATGCGGATTTCCAGAACCGTGAATTTTATCTGGCTCAGCTGCAAAAACTGTCAGTGGAAGACGTGAAGCTCGAGCCCTTCAGGTATCAGCTTTCACCGTCACTGCCGGTGAAAAAAGACGGTCCGGGCAAAGCCCTGATTGTGCTGCTGGCAGGGATTCTGGGCGGCCTGTTTGCCTGCGGCAGCGTGCTGCTGCGTGAGGCAATGCTCTCGCGTAATCCGCTGCCAGAACCGATAACGGCCGTAACGCCAGCAACAGAGTAACGACGATATTAAAAAGGCGCTGATTCAGCGCCTTTTTTTATTTCAGGAAATCGTCGCGCACCGGCGTAAAGGTATCCAGAAGGGTACCGGGCTTCAGGCAAACGCAGCCGTGCATCACGTGCGGCGCTTTATAGAGCGTATCGCCCGCCGTCACGATCTGCTTTTCTGCACCTATCGTAAACTCGAACTCCCCGGAGAGCACATAGGTAAGCTGTTCATGCGGGTGATTGTGCATCGGGCCAATCGCACCCTGCTCAAAATTGACCTCCACCGCCATCATCTTTCCATCGTGCGCCAGAATACGCCGCGTCACGCCATTGCCCAGATCCTCAAGCGTGGTCTCTTTGTGGAAAATAAACATCTCTCCGCTCCGTTATGTAATGAAACAATGTTTCATTTAACTTATCTCACCCTGCGATAAAAAGAAATGACGCGACAAAGAAGTGGAAAGAGGATCACAAGTTTGCTTCACTGGCAGAAACACATTAGGAGGGATGCATGAAAACGATCGGCCTGTTGGGTGGGATGAGCTGGGAATCGACCATCCCCTATTACCGCCTGATTAATGAAGGGGTGAAACAGCGTCTGGGTGGCCTGCACTCCGCGAGCCTGCTGCTGCACAGCGTCGATTTCCATGAAATCGAAGCCTGCCAGTCGAGCGGCGAGTGGGATAAAGCCGGGGAGATCCTGGCGCAGGCGGCGCTGGGGCTGGAGCGTGCGGGGGCGGAAGGCATTTTGCTCTGTACCAACACCATGCATAAAGTGGCATCTCATATCGAAGACCGCAGTTCGCTGCCGTTCCTGCATATCGCGGATGCGACCGGGCGCGCGATTCGTGCATCCGGGATGTCGCGCGTGGCGCTGCTGGGCACACGCTATACGATGGAGCAGGATTTTTATCGCGGCCGTCTGAGCAGTGAGTTCGGCATTGAAAGCCTGATCCCGGACGAGGCTGACCGGGCGCGCATCAATCAGATCATCTTCGACGAGCTATGTCTCGGCACCTTCAGCGAAGCGTCCCGCGCGTACTACCTCAGCGTCATCGAGAGGCTTGCGCAGCAGGGAGCGGAAGGGGTGATCTTCGGCTGCACGGAAATCGGTTTGCTGGTGCCGGCCGAGCGTAGCGCCATTCCGGTGTTCGACACCGCGGCCATTCACGCCGCCGATGCCGTCGAGTTTATGCTGTCATAGGGCGTTTTGTAGGTCAGGTAAGCGAAGCGCCACCTGACGCGCGTGCTCGGTCAAATGCCCGGTGAAAGCGTCCACCAGCGCCGAAGCCGGACGATGCAGGGGGCGAATAAGGCTCACGGTGAAGGGAACCGACACGCTAAACCGGCGGATGACGATCCCGCTTCCGGCATAGTCCAGCGCCGTGAGGGGATTGACGACCGCTACGCCCACGCCCGCGCGCACCATGGCGCATATTGACGCCGCGCTGTGCGTTTCCACTACCATCCGCCGTTTCACCTGATGTTCGGCAAACAGCGTATCCAACAGCTGACGGTAGCTGTCGGTCTGGGACAGGCTGATGTAGTTTTCCCCGTGAAAATCTGCAGGCGTCAGCACGGCCTTACAGGCGAGCCGATGCCCGGCGGGCAAGACGCAAACTTCATCCAGCGAGAGCAGCTCCGTGCGCTCGGTGCCTGCGGGTGTGGCGAGCGTTTCCGTCAGGCCCAAATCGTGGCGCTGGGCGGAAAGCCACTCTTCAAGCAGGGGTGACTCCTGCGGAACAATGGTGAGATTGACCTCAGGATAGCGGGCCAGAAACGGCTGCAGCAGCGTCGGCAGAAACGACTGGGAAAAGACGGGCAGGCAGACGATGGAAAGCTCGCCCTGACGAAACTCCCGCAAACTCTCCGCCGCGCTGACGATCCTGTCCAGCCCGTACCACGAGCGCTGGACTTCTTCGAACAGACGTAATCCCTGCACCGTCGGGTGGAGCCTGCCGCGCGCGCGTTCAAAAAGCTTAAGCCCCAGCACCTTTTCAAAACGCGCCAGCTCACGGCTGACCGTTGGCTGCGAAGTGTGCAGCATCTGTGCGGCTTCCGTGAGATTACCGGCGGTCATCACGGCGTGAAAAATCTCGATGTGGCGTAGGTTAACGGCGGGCATAGGGCACCTGAAAGCGGGTGAGGGTTCCATATCATTTTTGCATAGAGTCGGGATAAAACGATATTTTTTATTCCCTTCGTTTTGTGGCGTAATCATAAAAATTGATTCATACCCCGGAGATAACCATGCCACGCCCGCTGAACCAGACAGACACTGATTTGAACGCCGATAACCTGCTGCGCCTGCCTGCCGAATTCGGCTGCCCGGTGTGGGTCTACGACGCGCAGATCGTTCGCGAGAAGATCGCCGCGCTGCATCAGTTCGACGTGGTGCGTTTTGCCCAGAAAGCCTGCTCGAATATTCATATTCTGCGCCTGATGCGCGAGCTGGGGGTAAAGGTTGACTCCGTTTCTCTTGGCGAAATTGAGCGCGCGCTGGCGGCCGGGTTTGATCCGAAAGCCGACGGTGACGCAATTGTCTTTACCGCCGACGTGATCGACGACGCGACGCTTGCGCGCGTGCATGAGCTGCAGATCCCGGTCAACGCCGGTTCTGTGGATATGCTGGAACAGTTGGGTCAGGTGTCTCCCGGCCACCGCGTCTGGCTGCGCGTGAACCCCGGTTTTGGCCACGGTCATAGCCAAAAAACCAATACCGGCGGCGAAAACAGCAAGCACGGCATCTGGTATGCCGATATGCCTGCCGCGCTGGAGGTATTGCAGCGTTATAACCTGAAGCTGGTGGGGATCCATATGCACATTGGGTCAGGCGTGGATTATGGTCACCTTGAGCAGGTGTGCGGTGCGATGGTGCGCCAGGTGCTCGACTTCGGGCAGGATCTGGAGGCGATCTCCGCAGGCGGCGGGTTGTCCATTCCTTACCGTGAAGGGGAAGAGGCGATCGATACCGATCACTATTACGGACTGTGGAGTGCGGCGCGCGACAAAATTGCTGCCCATCTGGGCCATCCGGTAAAACTGGAGATCGAACCGGGGCGTTTCCTGGTGGCGGAAGCCGGTGTGCTGGTGGCACAGGTGCGTAGCGTGAAAGAGATGGGAAGCCGTCACTTTGTGCTGATTGATGCAGGCTTTAACGATCTGATGCGTCCGTCTATGTACGGCAGCTATCACCACATCACGGCGCTCGCTGCGGACGGTCGCGATCTGATTAACGCGCCGCGCGTAGACACCGTCGTGGCGGGACCGCTGTGCGAATCCGGCGACGTGTTTACCCAGCAGGAGGGCGGCAAAGTGGAAACGCGCGCGCTGCCAGAAGTGAAGCCGGGTGATTATCTGGTGCTGCACGACACCGGGGCGTACGGCGCGTCGATGTCCTCAAACTACAACAGCCGCCCGCTGCTGCCGGAAGTGCTGTTTGATAACGGCGTGGCGCGACTGATTCGCCGCCGCCAGACCATTCAGGAACTGCTGGCGTTAGAACTCGTCTGAGTAAAATACGGCCCCGTTGTCACCGAGTCCCGCAATACCAGCGTGCCGGTAAACGGCGGGATCGCTTCGACCGGCTGGTTTTTTGCCAGCCGGATCGCCTGATCGATGGCCGTGACGATCATGTTGTCAATCGGCAGATACACCGATGAGAGCGCAGGCTCCAGCCATTTTGCACTTGGCGCATCGTCAAACCCAAACAGCGAAATATCCTGCGGGATCTTCAGCCCGGCCTGGTGTAATGCTTTGGACGCGCCCAGTGCCATATCATCGTTACAGGCAAACAGCGCACTGAACGGTACCTTTTCCTCAATCAACGCTTTGCACAGCTCATATCCGCGCGTCATTCCCGCATCGCCGTATTTAATCCGCCGCTCGTCCAGCCGAATACCGTGCTTTTCCAGCGCCTTGCGGTAGCCCATCAGACGCGCTTTTCCGGTTGGGGTGTGGATAGGAACGGTGATGCAGGCGATCTCCCGGTGGCCCTGGCTTATCAGGTAATCTACCGCTTTGAATGCCGCATCCTGTTGTTCGAAGAAGACGCAGCGATCCGCCGCCTGGCTGACCTCCCGGTTGATTACCACCAGCGGGGTCTGCACTCTGTTCATCAGCTTGATGATCGCCTTTTCGCTCATGTAGCGGGTGTACAGCACGATGGCATCGCACTGGCGATCCGCCAGCATCTGTACCGCCTGCTCTTCCTGCTCCGGCGCGTCGTGACCGTCGGTCACGATCAGCTGTTTACCGTGCGTTTCTGTTTGTCGGGAGGCCTGCTGCAGCAGGCGGCCGAAGTAAAATCCGTCGAAGGTGGAGACCACCAGACCAATGCTGTTGCTGGTCTGGTTGGCGAGCGAACGCGCGAGAAAGTTTGGGCGATAGCCCAGCTCTTCCATCGCCGCGAACACCTGCTGACGCGTACTCTCTTTAACCTGACCCGTGCCGTTCAGCACGCGCGAGACGGTGGCCTTTGACACGCCCGCACGCAGTGAGACATCCAGCATTGTTGCCATTCGAAATTCCTGCTTCCACGTAATGGCATGCAGTTTAACACAGACCATCCGGCGCATAAGCGACGCGGGAAGGGCAAAACGCCCACCAGGATCACGCTTTTCAGTAACGATCCATCAGGTCAGGACAAATGGCTGTAAGTGGTATGCCAAATCAGTCATAAATCATAATCTGGAATACCGGACGTCGCGTTGAGAGCTTAATCACAGAACAAATCGGGGCGTGAAGCTATTTTTGGTATGCCAATAGTATCCGGCTGTACACCTTATTCAATAAAAGCCCTTTTACTGAGGTATTACCCTATGGCATTACAGGAAAAACTGATTGACGCTCTGGGCAGTTTTGCCACCAAATTCAACAGCTATCGCTATATCATGGCGATCAAGTCTGCCTTTATTACCTTAATGCCGGTCATCATCGTTGGGGCATTTTCTGTGCTTATTTCCAACATGGTGCTGGATCCGAAAAATGGCCTGGCGAGCTTTGAGTCTTTGTCATTTCTCGCTGCGCTAAAACCGATTACCAGCGCGCTCAATTACGCCACGCTGAACTTCCTCAATATCGGCGCAGTGTTCCTGATTGGTATTGAGCTGGGGCGCATTAACGGCATTAAATCGCTGTTCCCCGGCCTGCTGGCGGTGATTTGCTTTATCTGCGTCACGCCGACCACCGTAGAGATGCTGGTGGACGGCGAAATGCATGTGGTGAAAGACGTGCTGCTGCGCCAGTTCTCCGATACGCGCAGCCTGTTCCTCGGCATGTTTATCGCCATTCTGTCGGTTGAGATTTACTGCTGGCTGGAGAACCGTAAGGGGCTGAAAATCAGAATGCCGGACACCGTGCCGCCTAACGTGGCGGCGTCGTTCTCCGCGCTGATCCCAGCCATTATCACCACCACCGCCATTGCCACCTTTGGCTTCGTATTCCACCAGCTTACCGGCATGTACCTCTACGACGCGGTTTATCAGGTGGTGCAGCAGCCGCTTGAGCGCGTTGTGCAAAGCCTGCCGGGCATTCTGCTGCTGATGTTTGTCGCCCAGCTGTTCTGGGTGATCGGCATTCACGGCAACCAGATGATCAAGCCGATCCGCGAGCCGCTGCTGCTGGGGGCGATCACTGTCAACATGAGCGCGTTCGAGCAGGGCAAAGAGGTGCCAAACATCATCACCATGCCGTTCTGGGATGTGTATATGAGCATTGGCGGTTCAGGGCTCACTATCGGTCTGCTGATCGCGGTGATGATTGCCACCAAACGCAAAGAGATGAAGGAGATCGCCAAGCTTTCCATCGGTCCTGGCCTGTTTAACATCAACGAGCCGGTGATTTTCGGTATGCCAATCATGCTCAACCCGATCCTTGCCATTCCGTTCATTATTACCCCGCTGGTGACGGGCTCCATCGGTTACTTTGCGACGGTAACCGGTTTTGCCGGCAAAGCCGTGGTGATGGTGCCGTGGACCACGCCGCCGCTGATTAACGCCTGGCTCTCTACTGCAGGCTCGATGGGGGCGGTGATCACCCAGCTTATCTGCATTGTGACGGCGGTGATTATCTATCTGCCGTTTGTGAAAATTGCCTCACGCCGTGCGGAGCAGTCCGCGTTGAAGCAAGCCACCGATAACGTATGAGGACGTGATGAGCACAAAACAGATTACGATACCGCAGGATTTCATTCTGGGCGCAGCGGCATCAGCCTGGCAAACCGAGGGCTGGAGCGGTAAAAAACCGGGTCAGGATTCGTGGATCGATCTCTGGTACAAGAACGATCGTCACGTCTGGCATAACGGCTACGGCCCGGCGGTGGCGACCGATTTTATCAACCGCTTTCGCGAGGACGTGGCCCTGATGAAGCAGGCGGGGCTGACGCACTACCGCACCTCCATCAACTGGTCGCGTTTTTTGACCGACTATGAAAACGCGACGGTGGATGAAGAGTACGCCGCGTATTACGACGCGCTGTTCGATGAGATGCTTCGTCAGGGCATCGAACCGATGATCTGCCTGGAGCATTACGAGCTCCCTGGCGCGCTGCTTGAAAAATACGGCGGCTGGGCGTCGAAGCATGTGGTTGAGCTGTTTGTCCGCTACGCGGAAAAGGTGTTTGACCGCTACCACGGCAAAGTCACCCGCTGGTTTAGCTTCAACGAGCCGATCGTGGTGCAGACCCGCGTTTACCTGGACGCGCTGCGCTGGCCGTACGAGCAGAACACCGGTACGTGGATGCAGTGGAATCACCACAAGGTGCTGGCGACGGCGAAGGTCGTGAAGCTATTCCGGGAAAAGGGATATGACGGCTCCGTCGGCTGTATTCTCAACCCGGAAGTGACCTACCCGCGTTCCCGCGCGCCACACGACGTGCGGGCGGCGGAGATCTACGATCTGTTTTATAACCGCGTGTTCCTCGACCCGCTGGTGCACGGCCGCTACCCGCAGGAACTCGTTACCCTGCTTGAGCAGCATCAGGTTGAATGGGACTACACGGCGGAAGAGCTGGCGCTGATTGCTGACAACACCGTGGACGAGCTGGGCATCAACCTCTATTACCCGCACCGGGTGAAAGCGCCTTCCCGCGCCTGGCACCCGGAGACGCCGTTCCACCCGGCGTACTACTACGAGCCGTTCGAGCTGCCGGGGCGGCGGATGAACAGATCCCGCGGCTGGGAGATTTATCCGCGCATTATCTATGACATGGCGATGCGGATTAAAAAGGAGTACCGCAATATCGACTGGTTCGTGGCGGAGAGCGGTATGGGGGTTGAAAACGAAGCCCAGTTCCGCAATCGTGACGGCGTTATCGACGATACGTACCGCATCGATTTTATCAGCGAGCACCTCTACTACGCGCTGCTGGCGCGCGAGGAGGGGGCAAACTGCCACGGCTATATGCTCTGGGCCTTTACCGATAACGTCTCGCCGATGAACGCCTTCAAAAACCGCTATGGGTTAATTGAAATCGACCTCGAAAACAACCGCGCCCGCCGCGCGAAAACATCGGCCACCTGGTTCCGTCAGCTGCGCGATGAGCGCGTGCTGACGCTCAGCGTTGACGATGAATGGAAGTAGGCATTCTGATAAAATAGCGCACAAACTGGCCGGGAGGACGCCCGGCCTGCGCTTAACTGAAAAACACAGGTGAAAACGTGGATAAGGCTGTCATCCTGCCGGAAAAAAAACAGTACCAGGAAATTGGCGAGGATTTACGGGCGCAAATTATCCAGGGGCATTATCCCGTTGGGTCGCGCCTGCCGCCGGAGCGCAACATTGCCGAGACCTACGGCGTAAGCCGCACTATCGTGCGTGAGGCGCTGCTGATGCTGGAGTTACAGGGCACGGTGGATATTCGCCAGGGGTCCGGCGTCTACGTGATGCGTATTCCTGAAGAACATGAAAACGAGGAAGAACGCTTCCTCAATAGCGACGTTGGCCCGTTTGAGATCTTACAGGCGCGCCAGCTCCTCGAAAGCAACATCGCCGCCTTTGCCGCCAAAATGGCAACGCGCGCGGATATCGATAACCTGCGCCGCATTATCGAGCAGGAGCAGCGGGCCATCGCCGCGGACGATCGCAGCCAGGACAACAACAAGATGTTCCACCTGGTACTGGCAGGGGCGACGCAAAACCAGATGCTGCTGGCGACCGTCGAGAGCATCTGGCATCACATGGACAGCAGCCCGCTGTGGCAGCAGTTTAACGTCCACATCGCCAGCCGCGCGTATCGCCTTAAATGGCTGGGCGACCGGCAGACCATCCTTGCAGCCCTGCGCCGTCGCGACGTCATGGGCGCGTGGCAGGCCATGTTCCAGCATCTGGAAAACGTGAAAAAGAGTTTGCTGGAGCTGTCGGATGAAGATGCGCCGGATTTCGACGGCTATTTGTTTGAATCTGTTCCGCTGTTCCAGGGGAAACTGGTATGACGATCCTGCCGCTGTACGCCGCGCCGCAGTTTGCGGAGCAGGCGATCGACTGGATTTGGCGGGCCTTCGGTGACGGCCTGCCGCGTGAATTTTTCCAGAGCGTTATCGATCACAGCCAGACACCCGGCGCGCTGCCGCTGACGTTTATTGCCGTTGAGGATGAACGGCTTCTGGGCACCGTCGGATTATGGCGCTGCGATCTCATCACGCGTCAGGATCTTTATCCCTGGCTGGCGGCGCTGTACGTGGATGAGGCGGCGCGAGGAAAAGGACTCGCGGGGAAGCTTCAGGAGCATGTTATTGCGTATGCCGCGCAGGCCGGGTACACCGAGCTACATCTGTGGTCTGCATGCCGCGACTTCTACGAACGCTTCGGCTGGCAGTACATTGGCGATGGGCTGGAATACCCGAATACGCAGGTTCACCTCTACCGTTATTCGCTCTGTGCTTCTGCAAGAGACGCAACGGAATGACGGCGCACCAGCGTCGGGCTGAACAGATGCGTAATATCCGGCGGCTGGCGCTGTTCAGCCAGCGCTAACGCCAGCTCGGCGGCCTGCGTCGCCATGGTGATAATGGGGTAACGCACTGTCGTCAGACGCGGGCGCACGTAGCGAGACACCAGCACATCATCGAAGCCAATCAGCGAAATTTCTGCCGGAACCTCGATGCCGTTGTCATTTAACACGCCCATTGCCCCTGCGGCCATCGAGTCGTTATAGCTGGCCACCGCCGTGAAATTTCGTCCGCGACCTAACAGTTCCGTCATGGCCTGCTCGCCACCGCTTTCATCGGGTTCACCATACGCCACCAGCCGGTCGTTACACGGCAAACCATTTTCACGTAGCGCGTCGTAATAGCCCTGCAAACGATCTTCCGCGTCGGAAATAGGGTGGTTTGAGCACAGGTAGCCAATTCGGGTATGACCTTGCTGAATCAGGTGTCGCGTGGCAAGCCAGGCGCCGTAGCGGTCATCCAGCGCCACGCAGCGCTTTTCGAAACCGGGAATGATGCGGTTGATGATCACCATACCGGGCATTTGCTTCATCAAATGAATGAGTTCGGCATCGGGGATCATTTTCGCGTGAACCACCAGGGCGGCACAGCGGTGACGAATCAGCTGTTCAATGGCCTGGCGCTCTTTGAGTTCATTATGATAGCCGTTGCCGATCAGCAGAAAATTACCCGTCTGGTAAGAAACCTGCTCAACTGCTTTAACCATCGCCCCGAAAAACGGATCGGACACATCGCCCACGACCAGCCCGATGGTTTCGGTAGATTGCTGCGCAAGGGCGCGCGCATTGGCGTTGGGGTGATAATTCAGGTTTTCCATGGCGTCCTGCACGGCCTGGCGTGATGCGTCACTGGCTTTAGGAGAGTTATTGATCACGCGGGAGACGGTCGCGACAGAAACACCAGCCAGACGAGCCACATCCTTAATTGTCGCCATTTATTACCTTCTTATTAGGGGTAAGCGTTTACACACTAACTAGTGTTACGGAAAAGCGGCACGCATTCAAGGGGAGCGGGGTAACACCCTCGCCAAACGTGACGCAGAACACCCCTGGTCGTGTAATCGTTACACGGGAAGACGTGTCAAAATAATGTTAATCCGAACCTTTAGTTACACTTTGCCTCAGGCTGTTGCGATTGTCCGGTAGCGAGGACAATGTCGGGGTTGATAGAGTCGAGATCCCAGAGGTATTGATAGGTGGAATCAACTCCGGTTGATTAACACGATTTACACCAACCTGCGTTTATACGCAGGTTTTTTTTGCCTGTAAGTTCAACCTGTAACAGCAAAAGAGAATATACACACCTGGTTGCACTTAGGCTCATTCACTTGCGTTTTCTCACTGGCGAAGCGCCGGGTGAACAGCCACAATCAAGATCCCAGAGGTATTGATTGGTGAGAATTCTTAGTACGGTTTCGTACTCATCTCTTGCACCAACCTGCGCGGATGCGCAGGTTTTTTTTCGCCTCCGTTTTTGCTGTCGCTCCCTCCCCACTTCTCGTGTAATCTGCCACCATTTACTATCAACCCTTCATTCTGGCTGGCAAAGGGAGTTGAAATGCTTTTTGGGTTCTTCCGCACACTGTTCCGTATTCTCTTCCGTCTCCGCGTCACGGGCGATGCGCAGGCACTTTATGGCGAACGTGTTCTTATCACGCCGAACCACGTTTCTTTTCTTGATGGCATATTGCTGGCGCTGTTTTTACCCGTGCGGCCAGTCTTTGCGGTCTATAGCTCCATCAGCCAAAAATGGTACATGCGCTGGCTGGCGCCGCTGATTGATTTTGTCCCGCTCGACCCAACAAAACCGATGATGATCAAACATCTGGTGCGTCTGGTTGAGCAGGGGCGTCCGGTGGTCATTTTCCCCGAGGGGAGAATTTCCGTGACCGGTTCGCTGATGAAAATTTATGACGGGGCCGGTTTTGTCGCGGCGAAGTCACTGGCCACCGTGGTGCCGCTGCGCATTGATGGAGCAGAACTGACCTATTTCAGCCGCCTGAAAGGGTTAGTGAAGCAGCGCCTGTTCCCCAAAATTACCCTGCATATTCTGCCGCCCACAACGCTCCCTATGCCGGAAGCGCCGCGCGCGCGCGATCGTCGTAAAATCGCCGGTGAAATGCTCCATCAGATAATGATGGAAGCGCGCATGGCCGTCCGTCCGCGCGAGACGTTGTACGAATCTCTGCTGTCGGCGCAGTACCGCTACGGCGCGAAGAAAAACTGCATTGAAGACATCAACTTCACCCCGGACACCTATCGCAAACTGCTGACCAAAACCCTGTTCGTGGGCCGTATTCTTGAGAAGTACAGCAAGCGGGGCGAAAAAATTGGCCTGATGCTGCCTAACGCCGGGATCAGCGCGGCGGTGATTTTTGGTGCCGTTTCTCGCGGGCGTATTCCGGCGATGATGAACTACACGGCGGGTGTGAAAGGGCTTACCAGCGCCATCACTGCCGCCCAGATTAATACCGTCTTTACTTCCCGTCAGTTCCTGGAAAAAGGCAAGCTCTGGCACCTGCCGGAGCAGCTTACCCAGGTACGCTGGGTCTTCCTGGAAGATCTGAAAGCGGACGTCACGACGCTCGACAAGCTATGGATTTTTGCTCACCTGCTCGCGCCTCGCCTGGCGCAGGTCAAACAGCAGCCGGAAGATGATGCGATTATCCTTTTCACCTCTGGATCTGAGGGCAACCCGAAAGGCGTCGTCCACAGCCACAAAAGCATTCTGGCGAACGTTGAGCAGATCAAAACGATTGCCGACTTTACCGCTAACGATCGCTTTATGTCCGCGCTGCCGCTGTTCCACTCTTTCGGCCTGACCGTCGGTCTCTTTACGCCGCTGCTCACCGGTGCTGAAGTATTCCTCTACCCAAGCCCGCTGCACTACCGCATTGTGCCGGAGCTGGTTTATGACCGTAACTGTACCGTGCTGTTCGGCACTTCAACGTTCCTTGGCAACTATGCGCGCTTTGCCAATCCGTATGATTTCTTCCGCGTGCGCTATGTGGTTGCCGGTGCGGAAAAACTGCAGGACAGCACGCGGCAGATTTGGCAGGACAAGTTTGGCCTGCGCATTCTGGAAGGCTACGGCGTCACGGAGTGCGCGCCGGTGGTCTCTATCAACGTGCCGATGGCGGCGAAACCGGGGACGGTTGGCCGCATTCTGCCGGGGATGGATGCGCGCCTGCTGGCCGTACCGGGGATTGAAGAGGGGGGGCGCCTGCAGCTGAAAGGACCCAACGTGATGAACGGCTATCTTCGCGTAGAAAACCCAGGCGTGCTCGAAGCGCCAACGGCGGAAAACGTCAACGGGGACGTTGAGACCGGCTGGTACGACACGGGTGATATTGTTCGCTTCGACGAGCAGGGCTTTGTGCAGATCCAGGGACGTGCAAAACGCTTCGCTAAAATTGCGGGCGAAATGGTCTCCCTTGAAATGGTGGAGATGCTGGCAACAGCGGTTTCCGCTGACAAACTGCACGCCACGGTTGTGAAGAGCGATGCGAATAAAGGTGAGGCGCTGGTGCTCTTCACCACGGACAGTGAGCTTAAGCGTGACGCGTTGCTTAAGCATGCGCGCGAGCATGGTATCCCTGAACTGGCCGTGCCGCGTGATATTCGCTACCTCAAACAGCTTCCGGTGCTGGGCAGCGGTAAGCCCGATTTCGTGACCCTCAAGGGCATGGTGGAAGAGGCGGAACAGCAAAATGCATGAGTCAGCACAGGCTAACAACTCACTCCGGTCGAAGGGCATGATGGCGGTTATCGCCGCGCAGTTTCTTTCTGCGTTCGGTGATAACGCGCTGCTGTTTGCCACGCTGGCGTTGCTCAAGGCCGAGTTTTACCCCGACTGGAGCCAGCCGATCCTGCAGATGGTGTTTGTGGGTGCTTACATTATTTTCGCGCCGTTTGTGGGGCAGGTGGCGGACAGCTTCCCTAAAGGTAGGGTGATGATGTTCGCCAACGGCCTGAAGCTGTTGGGTGCGGCAAGCATCTGCTTTGGTATCAACCCGTTTATCGGCTATACGCTGGTAGGCATTGGCGCGGCATCTTACTCTCCGGCGAAGTATGGCATCCTGGGCGAGCTGACGACGGGCGATAAGCTGGTGAAAGCCAACGGTCTGATGGAGTCCTCTACCATCGCGGCGATTTTGCTCGGGTCCGTGGCGGGCGGTGTACTGGCGGACTGGCATGTGCTGGCGGCTCTGGGCGTTTGTGCGGTGGTGTACGGCGGGGCGGTTGTCGCGAACCTGTTTATTCCCAGACTGCCGGTGGCGCGTCCGGGTCAGTCCTGGCGTTTCGGGCCGATGACCGGCAGCTTCTTTAACGCCTGCCGCGTACTGTGGCGCAACGGTGAAACGCGTTTCTCATTGATGGGAACCAGCATGTTCTGGGGGGCGGGCGTCACGCTACGTTTCCTGCTGGTGCTGTGGGTACCGATGGCGCTGGGGATCACCGACAACGCAACGCCAACCTACCTGAATGCAATGGTCGCCGTTGGGATTGTCGTCGGGGCAGGGGCGGCGGCGAAACTGGTCACGCTTGAGACCGTTGCGCGCTGTATGCCTGCAGGGATTTTAATCGGTGTCGGCGTGCTGTTCTTCTCGCTTCAGCATGCGTTGTTGCCAGCGTACGTGCTGCTTATCCTGATTGGTATACTGGGTGGTTTCTTTGTGGTGCCGCTGAATGCGCTTTTGCAGGAGCGCGGAAAGCAGACCGTGGGGGCCGGAAATGCCATTGCCGTGCAAAACCTTGGCGAAAACGTGGCGATGCTGCTGATGCTGGGCCTTTATTCGCTGGCGGTCAAAGTGGGTGTACCGGTGGTGGCCATTGGCGTCGGGTTTGGCGCGCTGTTTGCGCTGGCGATTACCGGGCTATGGGTCTGGCAACGTCGGCGTTGATAAGTATAGCCGGGTGGCGGCTTCGCCTGACCCGGCCTACGTTTGAGTACCTGTAGGCCCGGTAAGCGTAGCGCCACCGGGCAAAAAGCATCAGGCTACGGTGCAGGATAAGTATAAACCTGATGCACCGCTTCAATCTCCGCTAACACCTCGTCACTCAGGTTCAGATTGAAACTCTCAATATTGGTTTTCAACTGTTCCATCGTGGTCGCGCCCAGCAGGGTGCTGGCAACAAACGGCTGACGTCGCACGAAGGCCAGCGCCATCTGGGCAGGGTCAAGACCGTGACGCTTCGCGATATCCACATAGGCCGCAACGGCTTTCTGCGTTTGCTCACCGCTGTAGCGGGTAAAGCGGCTAAAGAGCGTGTTACGCGCCCCGGCAGGCTTCGCGCCGTTCAGGTATTTGCCCGTCAGCGTGCCAAAGCCGAGACAGGAATAGGCCAGCAGCTCCACCTCTTCATACTGCGTCACTTCCGCCAGACCGACCTCATAGCTGCGGTTAAGCAGGCTGTACGGGTTCTGGATGGTGACGATGCGCGGGAGATCGTGTTTATCGGCAAGGTGCAGATAACGCATCACGCCAAATGCCGTTTCGTTAGACACGCCGATGTAGCGGATTTTCCCCGCGCGCTGGCACTCGGTCAGCGCTTCCAGCGTTTCCAGCAGCGTAACGGCGGGCGCGCTCTCGTTCCAGCTGTAGCCGAGCTTGCCAAAGCAGTTAGTCGGACGCTGCGGCCAGTGTACCTGGTAGAGATCGAGATAGTCGGTTTGCAGACGCTTCAGGCTGGCATCCAGCGCGGCGCGAATATTCTTACGATCGAGGATCTGGTTTGGGCGGATCCCGGCATCGTTATTACGTGAGGGGCCGCTGACTTTTGAGGCGATAACGAGCTTTTCGCGATTGCCGCGTTTTGCCAGCCAGTTTCCGACATAAGTTTCAGTCAGCCCCTGCGTTTCCGGGCGGGGAGGAACAGGGTACATCTCTGCGACGTCAATCAGGTTAATACCCTGGCTGACGGCGTAATCGAGTTGTGCATGGGCATCGGCTTCGCTGTTTTGTTCACCAAATGTCATCGTGCCCAACCCCAGTTGGCTTATCTCCAGAGCGCTATGGGGGATACGGTGATAATGCATAGCCGGCTTCCTTCATTAAACATACAGACGCGTCAGGAACTTCCCGACAAAGGAATATAAACATGGCAGAGGGGAAGCAAAAGGGGAAGGGAAAAATCAAAAAGGCCAGCAAGCGACTGACCTTTAACGGGTTTAGCGCTCGATAATTTGCGAGACTTCGTCGCGGTTAATCTGCATTTTATTCCCTGCCGGGTCGCGGTAACTCACCAGCCCGGTATCGTCGTCGACTTCGGGTTTACCATCGGTCAGGATCATCCGACCATCTTTTGTAGACATAACATAATCACTGCTACAGCCCGATACCGCAAACGCCAACCCGACTGCAGAAATTAACACTGCCCATTTTTTCATCGTTATCGTCCTCACCTGGCTTGTATTAAATCATAGTGTAGTAATAACCTGATATGACGAAAGCAGGAAGTAGTAAAATCTTAAAAACCAGGTGATTATGTTTGTTAGCTCGCAAAATTCGTTAAAAACCTACGTTTTTAGTAAGAAATGGCGTGCGAGCAGCGTGCCAGTGAAATTCTTTTTGAGATAAAAGCCGCGAGGCAACGTCAGGATCGGCTCGCCATGAGCGCCGATCGCTTCGGTAAGGGCCTTGCTGTTGGCCGCCTTTGGACGCAGCTGCAACACCTCACCATGACGGGCGGTGATACGCTCAACCTGCCCAAGGACGATCATGTCCATTAACTCTTCCCAGTCCAGACGCAACTGCTGCTCTTCGTCTTCATCAGGGCTCCAGAGCAGCGGCGCGCCCACCCGCCGTTCGGCTAGCGGGATCTGCCGTTCACCTTCCACCGGAACCCACAGTACGCGTTTCAGTTTATGACGTACGTGGCTGGTTTCCCAGGTTACGCCGGTATTGCCGGTCAACGGCGCCACGCAGACAAACGTGGTTTCCAGCGGTCTTCCCTGCCTGTCGATGGGGATCGTTTTTAACTCCACGCCCAGTGCGGCGAAATCTTGTTCTGGCTTACTGCCCGCGCTGGCACCTAACCACAGTTCCAGCAGCATGCCGATCCAGCCCTTGTCTCTTTTCAGATCGTCAGGGATCGGTAGACCCGCCATTGCCGCCAGATCGCCAAGTGCATAGCCTGCCAGGCGCTGCGCCTGAGTCAGCAACTCGGTTTCGCTGGAAGGGGGAGTAAGCAAGGGAGCAAGCGGAAGCATGACGGTAACCTTTTGATTAAAAAATAAACTAAGAAATTATCCCTTGTGGATAGAGTCTACCGTTTTCTGTACGGATAATCCATGTGTATGATTTATAGGTTTTTTTACAACTGAAAAATTATTATGTCTGCGGCTAAAAACAGGTTGTTCAAATCTGGTCACTGACAATAAACAGGATCTTACACCCTGTTATCCACAGAAAAGTGGGATAACTGGGAATAACCCACACTACTGTTTCGATTTACAGCCTTGACGTGCGACGAAAATCGAATTTTCAGACAAATTGTGCCTAACTTATTGGCACAATCTGTGGATAAAACCGACGCTGTTCGATCTTTCATCAGTACAACGATCGCTGATGTGATGATCGTCACGTTATCAGGTCTGGTATCAATAATTAAAGGTATAACCTAATGAAATATAGCATTTTTTATAATGAGCGGTGTAAGCGGCTCTAAACGACGATTCAGGTTGTTCATCGGTAATTCCATACTTCTTCACAACTATATCCACAGAAAAGGTGAATAAAATTGCCCTTACGGTCCTTCATCTGTTTATAACTCCCCACATATTTGTGAGTTATTCAAATGTTATTAGGTTGCAAGCCCGTAAGAGAGTGGTTTACCGCCTCCCTGTAGTGTGAAACAATCATTCATATATAAGGTTTAGTTTGGGGTAGTCCGGTGATTGATGACGATGGCTACCGCCCGAACGTAGGAATAGTAATTTGTAATCGTCTGGGTCAGGTCATGTGGGCCCGTCGATATGGTCAGCACTCCTGGCAATTCCCGCAAGGCGGGATCAATCCAGGAGAGTCCCCAGAACAAGCGATGTACCGGGAGCTGTTTGAAGAGGTCGGTTTAAGCCGAAAAGATGTTCGCATCCTGGCTTCGACCCGCAACTGGTTGCGTTACAAGTTACCGAAACGTTTGGTGCGTTGGGACACAAAGCCGGTTTGTATCGGCCAGAAACAGAAGTGGTTTCTTCTGCAGTTGGTGGGCAACGATTCAGATATCAATATGCAAACCAGCAGTACGCCGGAGTTTGATGGCTGGCGTTGGGTGAGCTATTGGTATCCTGTTCGTCAGGTCGTGTCATTTAAGCGCGATGTTTACCGTAGGGTGATGAAAGAGTTCGCAAGTGTTGTCATGCAGCTTCAGGAGATCCCGCCTAAGCCGCAAAGCGCACCTGCCTGGCGACGTAAAAGAGGTTAAGCTACGCAAATCATGCTCACCCGCTTGCGCGAAATAGTCGAGAAGGTCGCCAGTGCGCCTCGCCTGAACGAGGCGCTGAATATTCTGGTGACTGATATCTGTCTGGCGATGGAAACCGAAGTTTGTTCGGTGTATCTGGCCGACCATGACCGGCGTTGCTATTACCTGATGGCGACTCGTGGTTTGAAAAAACCACGAGGCCGCACCGTTACGCTCGCTTTTGATGAAGGTATTGTTGGGCTGGTTGGTCGTCTGGCCGAACCCATTAACCTTGCTGATGCGCAAAAACACCCTAGCTTCAAATATATTCCTTCCGTAAAAGAAGAACGCTTCCGCGCCTTCCTGGGCGTGCCGATTATCCAGCGTCGTCAGCTGCTTGGCGTTCTCGTTGTTCAGCAGCGGGAACTGCGCCAGTACGATGAAAGCGAAGAGTCATTCCTTGTGACGCTTGCCACGCAGATGGCCGCCATCCTCTCTCAGTCTCAGCTTGCCGCCCTGTTTGGCCAGTATCGTCACACGCGCATTCGTGCGCTCCCGGCGTCACCGGGTGTGGCAATCGCCGAAGGCTGGATGGATGCCACGTTGCCGCTGATGGAGCAGGTTTACGAGGCCTCGACGCTTGATGAAGCGCTCGAGCGCGAGCGTCTTACCGCTGCACTGGAAGAGGCTTCCAACGAATTTCGCCGTTACAGCAAACGCTTTGCTGCGGGTGCGCAAAAAGAGACGGCGGCGATCTTTGACCTCTATTCACACCTGCTTTCTGATGCGCGTCTGCGCCGTGAGCTTTTCGCGGAAGTGGATAAAGGTTCGGTGGCCGAATGGGCCGTTAAAAAAGTCATTGAAAAATTTGCCGAGCAGTTTGCGGCACTGACCGATGGTTATTTGAAGGAGCGTGCCGGGGATTTACGCGCGCTGGGGCAGCGTTTGCTGTTCCATCTTGATGACACCATTCAGGGCGCGAATGCCTGGCCAAAACGGTTTGTGCTGGTAGCAGATGAACTTTCAGCGACGACGCTGGCAGAGCTACCGCAGGACAGGCTCGCCGGGGTAGTGGTGCGCGATGGTGCCGCCAACTCCCATGCTGCGATCATGGTGCGCGCGCTCGGTATTCCAACTGTCATGGGGGCCGATATCCAGCCCTCGGTGCTACACCGCCGCACGCTGGTGGTGGATGGCTATCGCGGTGAACTGCTGGTCGATCCTGAGCCCGTACTGTTGCAGGAATACCAGCGTCTCATTAGTGAAGAGAATGAATTAAGTAAGCTGGCAGAAGATGACGTCAACCTGCCCGCGCAGCTCAAAAGCGGTGAGCGGATCAAAGTCATGCTCAACGCCGGATTAAGCCCCGAGCACGAAGAGAAGCTCGGCAGCCGCATCGACGGTATCGGCTTATACCGCACTGAAATCCCGTTCATGCTGCAAAGCGGCTTCCCGTCAGAAGAGGAGCAGGTGGCGCAGTATCAGGGGATGCTGCAGATGTTTAATGACAAACCGGTCACGCTGCGCACGCTGGACGTCGGGGCGGATAAACAGCTGCCGTACATGCCAATCAGTGAAGAAAACCCGTGTCTGGGCTGGCGCGGGATCCGCATCACGCTCGACCAACCGGAGATCTTCCTGATCCAGGTTCGTGCCATGCTGCGTGCAAATGCGGCAACGGGCAACCTCAGCATTTTATTGCCGATGGTCACCAGTATTGACGAGATCGACGAAGCAAAACGCTTGATCGAACGTGCGGGCCGCGAAGTGGAAGAGATGATCGGCTATGCGATCCCTAAACCACGTATTGGCGTGATGCTCGAAGTGCCGTCGATGGTCTTTATGCTGCCGCAGCTGGCAAACCGCGTTGATTTTATCTCCGTCGGGACCAACGATTTAACGCAGTACATACTGGCCGTTGATCGAAATAACACGCGCGTCGCGAGTATCTATGACAGCCTGCATCCGGCAATGCTCCGGGCACTCGCCATGATTGCCCGTGAAGCGGAGCAGCACGGTCTTGATTTGCGTCTGTGTGGTGAAATGGCGGGCGATTCGATGTGCGTCGCCATCCTGATTGGCCTGGGCTTCCGTCACCTGTCCATGAACGGCCGTTCTGTCGCGCGCGTGAAGTATCTGTTACGTCATATTGAAATAGAAGATGCCCGCGAGTTGGCGGAACGCAGTCTGGACGCACAGATGGCAACCGAAGTACGGCATCAGGTTGCGGCGTTTATGGAACGACGCGGCATGGGTGGCCTAATCCGCGGCGGCCGCTGAAGCCTTTTCCCCCTCTCCCTGTGGGAGAGGGCCGGGGTGAGGGCATCTACGCGCACAATACCCTATACACATCTTTTACATCTCAGGCGCATCCTCCATGCCTGCCTTATGCTATGATTCGCAACTTTGGAGCCTCTGCGACACGCAGAAGCGCATTTCTACCGCTGTCCACTTTCAGCGGAATAACAACATCTTGTGGTGACAGATGAACAGTGGTTATCTGCATTTTCCGGAATTTGATCCGGTTATTTTCTCAGTAGGACCTGTCGCGCTGCACTGGTACGGTTTGATGTACCTGGTGGGCTTCATTTTTGCGATGTGGCTTGCGGGCCGTCGCGCGGGGCGTCCCGGCAGTGGCTGGACGAAGAACGAAGTTGAGAACCTGCTGTATGCTGGCTTCCTCGGTGTATTCCTGGGCGGGCGTATTGGCTATGTCCTGTTCTATAACTTCCCGGTATTCCTCAACGATCCGCTCTATCTGTTCCGCGTCTGGGATGGGGGAATGTCCTTCCACGGTGGCCTGATTGGTGTGATCCTGGTGATGGTGATCTTCGCCAAACGCACCAAACGCAACTTCTTCCAGGTGGCTGATTTTATTGCTCCACTGATCCCATTCGGGCTGGGAGCGGGGCGTCTGGGTAACTTTATTAACGGCGAACTGTGGGGCCGCGTTGACCCGAGCGTGCCGTATACGATGCTCTTCCCCGGCTCTCGTGCAGAGGATATCGCGCTGCTGCCATCGCATCCGGAGTGGCAATCCATTTTCGATACCTACGGCGTTCTTCCGCGCCATATGTCCCAGCTTTATGAGCTGGCGCTGGAAGGTGTGGTGCTGTTTATCATCCTGAACCTCTTCATCCGCAAGCCGCGTCCTATGGGGGCTGTCTCCGGTCTGTTCCTGATCGGCTACGGTGCGTTCCGCATCATCGTTGAATTCTTCCGTCAGCCGGATGCACAGTTCACCGGCGAGTGGGTGCAGTACATCAGCATGGGGCAGATCCTCTCCATTCCGATGATTGTCGCGGGTGCCATTATGATGATTTGGGCGTATCGTCGTCGTCCACAGCAACAAATTTCCTGAGGAACCATGAAACAGTATCTTGAATTGATGAAAAAAGTGCTCGATGAGGGCACGCCGAAAAATGACCGCACCGGTACCGGTACGCTCTCCATTTTTGGCCACCAGATGCGCTTTAATCTGCAAGAAGGCTTCCCTCTGGTGACGACGAAGCGCTGCCATCTGCGCTCGATCATTCATGAACTGCTCTGGTTCCTGCAAGGCGATACCAACGTTGCCTATCTGCATGAAAACAACGTCTCTATCTGGGACGAATGGGCAGATGAAAACGGCAACCTGGGCCCGGTTTATGGTAAGCAGTGGCGTGCATGGCCAACGCCTGACGGTCGCCATATTGACCAGATCAGCACCGTGATGAACCAGCTGAAAAACGACCCGGATTCGCGCCGAATCATCGTTTCCGCCTGGAACGTGGGTGAACTGGACAAAATGGCGCTGGCACCCTGCCACGCGTTCTTCCAGTTCTATGTGGCGGATGGCAAGCTCTCCTGCCAGCTTTATCAGCGTTCTTGCGACGTGTTCCTCGGTCTGCCGTTTAACATCGCCAGCTATGCGCTGTTAGTTCACATGATGGCGCAGCAGTGCGATCTCGACGTGGGCGATTTCGTCTGGACGGGTGGGGATACCCATCTCTACAGCAACCACATGGAGCAGACGGAGCTCCAGCTGACTCGCGAACCGCGTGCGTTGCCGAAGCTGATTATCAAACGTAAACCAGACTCGATCTTCGATTACCGCTTTGATGATTTTGAGATTGAGGGTTACGACCCGCATCCCGGCATCAAAGCACCCGTCGCTATCTGATACGGCAGATACTCACACAACCGGTGCTTTTTAGCGCCGGTTTTTTTTCGTTCTCGATTTGTTTTACGAGCCGTTTTCCAGAGACGCTGCAACGTCCTGCAACAGTCGACATTCACTGGATGACGGCTCGTAAAAACCTGATTTGCCCCTCGCTGCTTTTCCCGCATTTCGCCACACTCCCGGCATGAAAAAAGAGAATGGCTTTACGCTTATCGAAACCCTGGTGGCCATTTCGCTGGTCGTGATCCTGAGCACAACGGGTTTATACGGCTGGGACAGTTGGCAACGACAGCAGCGGCTCTGGCAAACCGCCCTACAGATACGCGACTACCTGGTGTTTCTTCGCAACGATGCGAATCGGCACAATCGCGACCACCACATCACGCTTCAGCGAGATGAAGCTGGCGTCTGTCTGTTGAGTTCTGTCGTACAAGGTTGTGTGAAGGAGAGTGACTTTGTGCTGATTCCGCTTTGGGCTGACGTCACCATAAGTGAGTTAACACCCTCATTAGGGTTCTATGGATTAAGAGATACAGCGTGGGCAGGGCGGATACGTGTGAAAAGCCGTGCAGGAGAATGGCTGATTATTGTCTCAAATGGAGGGCGCATCAGGATGTGCAATGCCTCAGAGGGAGGGGGATGTCAATGAACCAGCACGGTTTCTCACTTACAGAGGTCTTGATTGCCACGGCTATCAGTAGCCTTTTGCTCATAAGCGCATCGCGTTTTTTACCGGGTTTACAGCGGGCGGTATTACTGCAGTCCGGTCAGCGGGAGGTGGAAGAAGAGGTCTGGCAAAGGCTTTTTGCCCTCGGCAAACAGCTGCAGAGAGCGGGATATTGCGCGGGTAACTGTCCAGGGCAAGGTCTGGTGACGGCAAGGCAGGGGAGCTGCGTCATTGTGCAGTGGGATGCAAACAGTAACGGCATCTGGGATGCCTCTGCAGCAGAAAACGACAGCACAGGGTTTCGTCTTGAGTCTGGTGCGCTAGAAACGCTGCGTGGGGCGACATCCTGTGAAGGAAAAGGATGGGAAAAGCTCACTGACCCGAACAGGCTGGTGATCCAGCACTTTAGGGTGGATAAGGTGGAACACGCCGGTTTCGCGCCTGAGCTGAATATCGAACTGGCCGCCATTCGCCAGGGTGAAAAGGGTGAGCCCTTCCAGGCTGTTTATGGCGTCACGGGGTATAACTTGTGAACCGTCAGCGCGGGATATCTTCGCTGGCGCTGGTACTGCTTTTACTGGTGTTAGGCACGCTGATCCTCACGGGACTTAATCAGCAACTGACTACATTTAGCGCACTCGTTGGCGGCGAGAGCCGTTCACTCCAGCAGCAGGCATCTGTGCAATCAGCGCTTGAGTGGGGGCGCGTTCAGGATTGGCTGGTCTCCCCAGGGGTTCAATGCAAAAAGGTGTCGACGTGGCG
This sequence comes from Enterobacter sp. B79-1, assembly GCF_057444735.1. Taxonomy (NCBI): domain Bacteria; kingdom Pseudomonadati; phylum Pseudomonadota; class Gammaproteobacteria; order Enterobacterales; family Enterobacteriaceae; genus Enterobacter; species Enterobacter sp. B79-1. Next base: position 228,592 of record NZ_JBYAZJ010000005.1, on the reverse strand, counting down.
AGCATGCTTGCGGCGGCTGAGCGAGTCGCGTGTTTTGCTCATTGCCGGAAACAATGACCTTTTGCTCTGGCGCGCAGGAGAGATCGTCGATGGGAAGATTCACTTTTTGCCACACGGCTGGAGTGATTTTTGTCCACTTAAGGAGAAGGCGCTATGCCAGTTGCCGTAAACAGAGAAAAAGGATTTAGCCTGGTTGAGGTTCTACTTGCGATGATGCTGCTGGTGATAATCGTCACGGCACTGTCGGGTTATCATCGGGCACTGGCGGCGCGATTTATCCTGTTTAACCAGTATCGTCAGCTCTGGCATCATGCCTGGAATCAGGCTCAGCTCTCAACACCCATACTCCCCGAAGGCTGGCAGGCCAGTCGGGTGCAGACAACGCACGCCAGATGTGTCAGCATCACGGTTACACTTATTTCTCCTCTGGGGCGGCGCGGCGCGATGACGCGTCTGCATTGCCCGGTTAGCCAGTAGTCGGGAGCGTCTATGTTAAGGGTCTACCACTCAAATCGTCTGGATGTGCTGGAAGCACTGATGGAATTTATCGTTGAGCGCGAGCGGCTTGACGATCCTTTTGAGCCTGAAATGGTGCTGGTGCAGAGCACCGGTATGGCGCAGTGGCTGCAAATGTCGCTTTCCCGGAAATTTGGCATAGCGGCAAACATTGATTTCCCGCTGCCCGCGAGTTTTATCTGGGAGATGTTTGTGCGCGTACTGCCCGACATCCCTGAACAGAGCGCCTTCAACAAGCAGAGCATGAGCTGGAAGCTGATGGCCCTGCTGCCCGATATGCTGTCAGGCGATGCGTTCGCCATGCTGCGCCACTACCTTAATGACGATACCGATAAGCGCAAGCTGTTCCAGCTGGCGTCGCGCACGGCCGATCTCTACGACCAGTATTTAGTGTACCGGCCTGAATGGCTGACAGCCTGGGAAGCGGGTGAACGGGTGGAGGGCTTGCCGGAAGCACAAGTCTGGCAGGCACCGTTATGGAAAGCACTGGTGGAACATACTGAGGCGCTCGGTCAACCAAAGTGGCACCGTGCAAACCTCTACCAACGGTTTATCTCGATACTCGAAAATGCGTCGGAGCGACCGGCTCGTCTGCCGTCACGCGTGTTTATCTGCGGTATTTCGGCTTTGCCGCCGGTCTATCTGGATGCGCTAAAAGCGCTGGGTAAACACATTGATATCCATATTTTGTTCACGAATCCCTGCCGCCACTACTGGGGTGATATCCAGGATGCGCGCTGGCTTTCACGGCTGGTCACGCGGCAGCGTCGACGCCTCTTTGAAGACCGCTCCGTGCCCTTGTTCAAGGATAGCTCGACAGCCGCGCAGCTTTTCGATGAAGAGGGCATTCAGAACCTGCCGAATCCGTTGCTTGCCTCATGGGGCAAGCTGGGACGTGACTACATTCACATGCTCTCTGACATTACGTCATCTGGCGAGGGGGACGTGGACGCCTTTGTCGAAATCGAATCTGACAGCCTGCTGCACAACATTCAGTTAGATATTCTGGATCTGGAAAACCGGGCCGTTATGGGCGTGACGGAGGAAGAGTTCGAACGCAGCGACAGGAAACGGAAGCTGGATCCTGACGATCGCAGTATCACTCTTCACGTTTGCCATAGCCCACAGCGTGAGGTGGAAATCCTGCACGATCGCTTGCTGGCAATGCTACAGGACGATCCTGAGCTCACGCCGCGCGACATTGTGGTGATGGTGGCAGACATCGACAGCTATAGCCCCTTTATTCAGGCCGTTTTTGGCAGCGCGACGGGGGAGCGATACCTTCCTTACGCCATTTCTGACCGTCGTGCACGTCAGTCCCATCCGGCTTTGCAGGCATTTGTCTCCCTGCTGTCGCTGCCGGACAGCCGGTTTATCTCTGAAGATGTGCTGGCGCTGCTTGATGTCCCTGTTCTGGCTGCCCGTTTCAACATCAATGAAGAGGGGCTACGCTATCTTCGCCAGTGGGTTAACGAATCCGGCGTTCGCTGGGGGATTGATGACGACAACGTGCAGGAGTTTGAACTCCCACCAACGGGGCAGCACACCTGGCAGTTTGGCCTGACGCGAATGCTGCTCGGGTACGCAATGGAGAGCAGCCAGGGTGAATGGAATGACGTTCTGCCATACGACGAGTCCACCGGGTTAATCGCGGAGTTGGTCGGGCATTTAGCCTCGCTGCTGATGCAGCTCAACCGCTGGCGACGGGAGCTGATGCAGCCGCGCCCGCTGGACGCCTGGCTGCCGGTGTGCCGGGAAATGCTCACGGATTTCTTCCTGCCGGACAGTGAAACAGAAGCGGCGATGGCGCTCATTGAAAAGCAGTGGCAGGCCATCGTGGATGAGGGCGTGAATTCGCACTATCAGGAGGCGGTGCCTTTGTCGCTTCTGCGTGATGAGTTGACCCTGCGTCTCGATCAGGAGCGTATTAGCCAGCGTTTCCTGGCAGGGCCGGTCAATATTTGTACCCTGATGCCGATGCGATCCATCCCGTTCAAAGTGGTGTGTCTGCTCGGGATGAATGACGGCATTTATCCTCGGGCACTACCGCCGTTAGGCTTTGACTTGATGAGTCCAAAACCGAAGCGGGGCGACCGCAGCCGCCGTGATGACGACCGTTATCTGTTCCTGGAAGCGCTTATTTCAGCGCAGAGCAAACTGTATATCAGCTACATCGGCCGGTCGATCCAGGACAACAGTGAACGTTTCCCGTCGGTTCTTGTGCAGGAGCTGGTGGACTATATCGGGCAGAGCCACTATTTGCCGGGAGACGAAGCGCGTAATTGTGATGAGAGCGAGCAGCGGGTGAAGGCCCACATCACCTGCTGTCATAGCCGTATGCCTTTCGATCCGGTGAACTATGTCGCCAATGAACACCAGAGTTATGCGCGCGAGTGGCTCCCGGCTGCGAAGAAAGAAGGGATGGCGCATACCGATTTCATTCAGGAACTGGATGAACTCCCCCTGGAAACGTTGACCTTCGAACAGCTTCAGCGTTTTTGGGCACACCCGGTGCGCGCGTTCTTTCAGCAGCGTTTGCAGGTCAACTTCCGTTCTGAAGAGAGTGAAATTCCTGATGCCGAACCCTTTATTCTGGATGGGTTGGAGCGCTACAAGCTGAACCTCCAGCTCCTGAATGCCCTGGTAGAACAGGAAGATGCTGCCACTCTATTTCGCCGCTACCGTGCCGCGGGCCAGTTGCCTTACGGTGCGTTCGGGGAGATTGTCTGGGAGGCGCAGTGTCAGGAAATGAAGGCACTTGCTGAACGTGTCATTGAGTGCAGACAACCCGGTAAAAACATCGAAATCGACCTTGACTGTAACGGTGTCCACTTGACCGGCTGGTTGACGCAGGTTCAGCCGGACGGACTGCTGCGCTGGCGGCCCTCGATGCTCAGCGTTTCACAGGGTTTGCAACTCTGGCTCGAACATCTTGTCTACAGTGCTGGCGGCAATACGGGTGAAAGCCGAATTTTCGTGCGCAAAGAGGGCGAATGGCGTTTTCCGCCGATGGAGGCTGAGCAGGCTTTGTGTTATTTGTCGCTTTACATCGACGGTTACCGCCGGGGAATGAATAAACCTCTGCTCCTGTTGCCGGAAAGCGGTGGCGCGTGGATAAAAGCCTGTTATGACGCGCAGAATGATGCCATGTTAACGGATGATGCTTCACTGCAGAAAGCGCGGAATAAGTTTGTGCAGGCCTACGAAGGTAACATGATGGTGCGTGGCGAAGGGGAAGATGTCTGGTATCAACGTTTGTGGCGAACGCTTGAGCCAGAATACTTCGACATGATCACTGTAGAGGCACAGCGCTACCTGTTACCGTTGTTCAAATTTAACCAGTCCTGATTGCTGTATAAAAATTGCGCAGTATGAGGTGTTCATTTATGATGCACTTCTTATCACGGACTGATGTACCCAATAAAAAGATGTTGGCGTGCCCAGCACGCAATGTATTAATGATGTAGCCGTGATAAAGAGGTAGCACCTTGTTTAAAGCGTTTGTTTTGTTTTTCGCCCTCTGGGTACCCATCACTCAGGCAGATTCCGGTTGGCAACCCGTTCAGGAAACTATTCGTAAAAGCGAAAAAGATACCCGCCAATATCAGGCTATTCGTCTTGATAACGGCATGACCGTACTGCTGGTTTCCGATCCGCAGGCGGTGAAATCCCTTTCGGCATTAGTGGTGCCAGTTGGATCGCTGGAAGATCCTGACGCTCATCCTGGGCTTGCACACTATCTGGAACATATGACCCTGATGGGGTCAAAAAAATACCCGCAGCCAGATAGCCTGTCCGAATTTCTGAAAATGCATGGCGGCAGCCACAATGCCAGCACGGCGCCGTACCGCACGGCTTTTTATCTTGAAGTCGAAAATGATGCGCTGGAAGGCGCAGTCGATCGCCTTGCTGATTCCATCGCCGCCCCCTTGCTGGATAAAAAGTATGCCGACCGTGAACGCAATGCGGTGAATGCCGAGCTGACCATGGCCCGCACGCGAGACGGTATGCGCATGGCCCAGGTCAGCGCTGAAACCATCAACCCTGCGCACCCGGGTTCGCGTTTCTCCGGCGGTAACCTGGAGACGTTAAGCGACAAACCGAACAGCCCGGTGCTTGATGCTCTGCACGCGTTCCGCGATAAATACTACTCCGCCAACCTGATGAAAGCGGTCATCTACAGCAATAAACCGTTGCCAGAACTGGCAGGCATGGCGGCTAAAACATTTGGCCGGGTGCCGAATAAAAATATCGACCGGCCGCAGATAGACGTCCCGGTGGTCACGGACGCGCAAAAAGGGATCGTTATCCACTACGTGCCGGCGCTGCCGCGCAAAGTGCTGCGTGTGGAATTCCGCATCGATAACAACACCGCACAGTTTCGCAGTAAAACCGATGAGCTCGTGACCTACCTCATAGGTAACCGTAGCCCGGGTACGCTTTCTGACTGGCTGCAAAAACAGGGGCTGGTGGAAGGTATTCGCGCCGATTCCGATCCGGTTGTGAACGGCAATAGCGGCGTGCTGGCGATCTCTGCCACCCTGACCGACAAAGGGCTGGCAAACCGCGATGAAGTGGTAGCAGCGATTTTCAGCTACCTCTCTTTACTGCGCGAGAAAGGCGTCGATAAGCGCTACTTTGATGAACTCGCCCACGTGCTGGATCTCGATTTCCGTTACCCGTCCATTACCCGCGACATGGATTACGTTGAGTGGCTGGCGGACACCATGATCCGCGTGCCGGTGGAACACACTCTTGATGCGGTCAATATTGCCGACCGGTATGACGCCGAGGCGGTAAAAGCCCGCCTGGCGATGATGACGCCGGAGAATGCCCGCATCTGGTACATCAGCCCGAACGAACCGCATAACAAGACGGCGTATTTTGTCGATGCCCCCTATCAGGTGGATAAAATAAGCGCGCAGACCTTCGCCGACTGGCAGAAGAAGGCCGGAGAGATTGCGTTAAAGCTGCCGGAGCTGAACCCTTATATTCCGGATGACTTCTCGCTGATCAAAACGACTAAAGATTACCCACATCCGGCGCTTATCATTGATGAGCCGACGCTGCGCGTGGTGTATACCCCCAGCCGCTATTTCGCAAGCGAGCCAAAAGCCGATGTCAGCGTGGTGCTGCGTAACCCGAAAGCGATGAATAGCGCTAAAAATCAGGTGATGTTCGCGCTCAATGACTATCTCGCCGGGATTGCGCTCGATCAGCTTAGCAACCAGGCGGCCGTGGGCGGCATCAGTTTCTCCACCAACGCCAACAACGGTTTGATGCTCAATGCAAACGGCTATACCCAGCGTTTGCCTCAGCTGTTCCAGGCACTGCTGGAAGGGTATTTCAGCTACACGCCGACGGAGGAGCAGTTTGAGCAGGCCAAATCGTGGTATGCACAGATGATGGATTCCGCGGAGAAGGGCAAAGCCTACGATATGGCGATCATGCCTGCGCAAATGCTGTCGCAGATCCCTTACTTCCAGCGTGAAGAGCGCCGTGCGCTGTTGCCTTCGATCACCTTAAAAGACGTGCTGGCTTACCGTGACGGGCTGAAGGTCAATACGCGCCCGGAGTTCCTGATCGTGGGGAACATGAGCGAAGATCAGGCTAAAACCCTGGCGCAAAATGTCCGTACACAGCTGGGTTCAAAAGGTGACGAGTGGTGTCGCAATCAGGACGTGCTGGTTGAGAAAAAGCAAAATGTGATTTTCGAAAAAGCGGGTAGCAGCACCGATTCCGCGCTGGCCGCCGTGTTTGTTCCGACCGGGTATGATGAGTTTGCCAGTTCTGCGCAGAGTGCTGTTCTCGGACAAATCATCCAGCCATGGTTCTACAACCAGTTGCGTACTGAAGAGCAGCTTGGCTATGCGGTCTTCGCCTTTTCCATGAACGTGGGCCGCCAGTGGGGTCTTGGCTTCCTGCTGCAAAGCAGTGATAAACAGCCTGCCTACCTCTGGCAGCGCTATCAGGCTTTCTTCCCGCAGGCGGAAGCAAAACTGCGCGCCATGAAGCCAGACGAGTTTGCCCAGATCCAGCAGGCGGTCATCGCGCAGGTGATGCAGGCACCGCAAACGCTGGGTGAGGAAGCTTCTCAACTGAGCAAAGATTTTGATCGGGGTAATCTGAAGTTTGATTCGCGTGATAAAGTAGTGGCCGAAATAAAACAGCTGACGCCTCAGAAGGTTGCCGACTTCTTCCATCAGGCGGTGATTAAACCGCAGGGGATCGCCATTCTGTCTCAGGTTTCCGGTAGCCAAAATGGCAAAACGGATTACGTAAACCCGAAAGGCTGGAAAATCTGGAAGAGCGTCACTGCGCTGCAGCAATCAATGCCCTGGAGTAAGAAAGAATGACCGATACCGCTGAGTCCCTTGATCCCTTACGTTTACCTCTACAGGGTGAACGATTGATTGAAGCCTCAGCGGGAACGGGAAAAACCTACACTATCGCCGCGCTCTATCTGCGTCTGCTGTTAGGGCTTGGCGGTACTGCCGCTTTTCCGCGTCCGTTAAGCGTGGAGGAGCTGCTGGTGGTGACCTTCACCGAAGCAGCTACCGCCGAGCTGCGTGGCCGTATCCGTGCCAATATTCACGAGCTGCGCATCGCTTGCCTGCGACAGAGCACCGATAACCCGCTTTACGCCAGCCTTCTGGAAGAAATTGCCGATAAGCAGCAGGCTGCGCAGTGGCTGCTGCTGGCGGAACGGCAAATGGATGAAGCGTCCGTTTTCACCATCCACGGCTTTTGTCAGCGCATGCTGAGCCTGAATGCCTTTGAGTCCGGCATGCTGTTTGAACAGCAGCTCATTGAAGACGAGTCTGAGCTTCGCTATCAGGCCTGCGCAGATTTCTGGCGTCGCCACTGCTACCCCCTGCAGCGTGACATCGCCGAAGCGGTGCATGCGTTGTGGAAAGGCCCTGAAGAGCTTTTGCGCGCTATCGATCGCTATCTGCAGGGGGAAGCGCCCGTCATCAAATCACCGCCGCCAGCGGACGAAACGCTCGCATCACGCCATGAAAAGATCGTCACGCAAATTGCGACCTTGAAGCAAAAGTGGAATGCCTGCGTCGGTGAAATTGCCTCGATACTTGAAAACTCCGGTATCGACAGGAAAAAATTTAACCGCGGCAATCAGGGCAAATGGATCGACAAGATCAGCGCCTGGGCACAGGAAGAGACGCGAGGCTATCAGCTTCCGGATGCTCTGGAAAAGTTCTCCCAGCGTTTTTTGACCGAGCGGACGAAAGCCGATGGCATCGTGCCAGAGCATCCGCTTTTTGTTGCCATCGAGAGTCTACTGGCTGAGCCGTTAACGCTTAACGACTTAATGATTACCCGCGCCATGACGGAAATCCGTGAAGCCGTGGCGCGTGAAAAACGCCGTCGGGGCGAGCTGGGCTTTGACGATATGCTAAGCCGTCTGGACGCCGCGCTGTGCAGTGAAAATGGCGAAGCGCTCGCTGCGGCAATCCGCACGCGTTTTCCGGTGGCGATGATCGATGAGTTTCAGGATACGGACCCCCAGCAGTACCGTATTTTCCGCCGTATCTGGCGTCAGCAGCCCGACACTGCGCTGCTGTTGATCGGTGACCCGAAGCAGGCGATTTACGCCTTCCGTGGCGCCGACATTTTTACCTACATGAAGGCCCGTAGCGAAGTTGCAGCCCATTACACCTTAGAGACTAACTGGCGATCCGCTCCGGGTATGGTGGAAAGCGTCAACACGCTCTTTAAGCAGATGGACGCGGCGTTTATGTTCCGTGAAATTCCTTTCCTGCCGGTCAAGTTTGCCGAAAAAAATGCCTCGTTGCGCTTTGAGTTCAATGGCGTGACTCAGCCAGCCATGAACCTTTGGCTACTCGACGGTGAAGGCTGTGGCGTTGGGGATTATCAAAGTGCGATGGCGCAGCACTGCGCCGCACAGATCCGCGACTGGCTGAGTGCCGGAGCGCGTGGCGAAGCCGTGTTATGGCGAGGGGAGCAGGCGAACCCCGTCAAGGCATCCGATATTACGGTGCTGGTGCGCAGTCGCCAGGAGGCGGCGCTGGTCCGCGATGCGCTGACCTTGCTCAACATCCCGTCCGTCTATCTCTCGAATCGCGACAGCGTCTTTGAAACTCTGGAAGCTCAGGAGATGCTATGGCTGCTGCAGGCCGTGTTGGCTCCCGAGCGTGAAAGCACGCTTCGCAGCGCCCTGGCCAGCGCAATGATGGGGTTGAATGCCCGAGATATTGACGCGCTAAACAACGACGAGGAAGCATGGGATAACGTCGTAGAAGAGTTTGCCCACTATCGGGAACGCTGGCAAAAACGCGGCGTAATGGCCATGCTGCGCGAGCTGATGGCGAAGCGTCAGATTGCGGAGAATATGCTCGCCACGGCAGGCGGCGAGCGCCGCCTGACCGATATTCTGCATATCAGCGAGCTGTTGCAGGAAGCGGGAACGCAGCTCGAAAGCGAGCATGCGCTGGTGCGCTGGCTGTCACAGCAGATTGCCGATCCGAACAGCAATTCATCCAGTCAGCAGATGCGCCTCGAAAGCGATAAGCATCTGGTGCAGATCGTCACCATTCACAAGTCGAAAGGTCTTGAGTATCCGCTGGTCTGGCTCCCGTTTATCGCCAACTATCGCGTGCAGGACCAGGCCTTTTACCACGACCGTGAATCATTTGAAGCCGTGCTCGATCTCAGTAAAGCGGAATCCAGCGTTGAGCTGGCGGAGGCTGAACGTCTGGCAGAGGATTTACGCCTGCTCTACGTGGCGCTGACCCGCTCGGTCTGGCACTGCAGTCTGGGTATTGCGCCGCTGTTTCGTCGCCGCGGTGAGAAGTCAGGAGAGACCGATTTCCATTTAAGCGCGCTGGGACGTCTTATTCAGCTCGGAGAGCCAAAAGATGCAGAAGGGCTGCGCCAGTGCATCGAGGCACTGTGTGGTGACCATATTGCTCTGCATATTCCCTCATCGCCGGATAACAGCCGCTGGCAGATGCCGGAGCAGCCTGTTGCCGATCTGAATGCCCGGCAAATCCAGCGAACTCTCGCTGACGACTGGCGCGTAACCAGTTACTCCGGTTTACAGCAGCATGGGCAGAGCATTGCGCAGGATCTGATGCCGAAGCTGGATGTGGATGCCGCCGGAGTGGGAGACGTACTCCCTGAGCCTGCCCTGACTCCGCATCAGTTCCCACGCGGCGCGTCACCCGGCACTTTTTTACACAGCCTGTTTGAAGAACTGGATTTCACCCAGCCGGTTTCTACGGAGTGGGTGCTGAAAATGCTCCAGAGCGGCGGCTTTGACGAGAAATGGCAGCCCGTCCTCACCGACTGGGTCACTGCGATTTTACAGGCACCGCTCACGCAGCAGGGGATTTCGCTCAGCCAGTTGACCGCTAAAGACAAACAGGTGGAAATGGAGTTTTATCTCCCTATCGCCAGCCCGCTTAAAGCCGATGCGCTTGATGCGTTGATCCGTGAGTACGATCCGCTTTCCGCTGGCTGCCCGCCCTTGAACTTCCGCCAGGTTCAGGGGATGTTAAAAGGTTTTATCGACCTGGTTTTCCGCCACGAAGGGCGTTACTACCTGCTGGATTACAAATCGAACTGGCTGGGGGACAGCAGCGACGCCTACACGCAAGACGCGATGGCATCAGCCATGCAGCAGCATCGCTACGATTTGCAGTATCAGCTTTATACGCTGGCTCTGCATCGCTATCTGCGCCACCGCATTGCCGATTACCGTTATGAAGATCATTTCGGCGGTGTTATTTATCTCTTCCTTCGCGGGGTGGACGCTACGGATCCCAACTCCGGCATTTTCAGCACACGCCCGGACGCGGCATTGATAGAAAAGATGGATGAGTTGTTTGCCACAACCACGGAGGAGATGGCATGACGATGCAGGAACTATTGCTGGAAGCCGTGGAACAACGCGTGCTGCGCCCCCTTGACGTTCAGTTCGCCATGATGGTGGCGGGCGAGGAGCTGGAGGTGATGCTCGCTGCTGCTCTCCTCAGCAAAGACGCGGGAGAAGGGCACGTTTGCCTGCCGCTTTCGCGTCTGGTGCCAGATGAACAAATGCCTGCGGCATTGCAGTCCTGTTTCGTTCTGCTGGGGGAATCGGTGGACTGGCAGGCTGTATTACTCCGCTCTCCCGCCGTCAGCGGGGCCGAAACGCAAACGCCGATGATCCTGACCGGCGAGCGTTTATACCTTAACCGCCTGTGGCGCAACGAGCTGACGGTGGCACGCTTTTTCAGCGAAACGAATGCCCCGCTTCCGTGTGATGAAGCGCAGCTTCGACAAACGCTGGATGGCCTGTTTAGCTCGGGCGAGGCCATCGACTGGCAAAAAGTGGCGGCGGCCGTGGCCTTAACGCGGCGGATTTCGGTGATTTCTGGCGGCCCGGGCACCGGGAAAACCACCACGGTAGCAAAACTTCTCGCGGCGCTGATTCAGCTATCTGGCGAGCAGAAATGCCGTATCCGGCTGGCCGCACCTACCGGTAAAGCCGCGGCGCGACTCACGGAGTCGTTGGGTGGGGCGCTGCAAAAACTGCCGCTAACCGAGGCGCAGCTTGCATTTTTCCCCAATGAGGCCAGCACCTTACACCGTCTGCTTGGCGCACAGCCGGGCAGCCAGCGGCTGCGATATCATGCCGGCAACCCGCTGCATCTGGACGTGCTGGTGGTGGATGAAGCCTCAATGATCGACCTTACGATGATGTCGCGGCTGATTGATGCGCTGCCGCCTCACGCGCGGGTTATTTTCCTTGGCGATCGCGACCAGCTTGCCTCTGTGGAAGCCGGAGCGGTGCTGGGGGATATTTGCACCTACGCCAGTTTTGGCTATACCGCTGCGCGTGCTCAGGAGCTGGCACGCCTGACCGGCTGCGCGCTCGAGCCCGATAACTCCCCGGTAGCGGGGGCGCTGCGCGACAGCCTGTGCCTGCTGCAAAAAAGTTACCGTTTCGGCAGCGACTCCGGCATCGGCCAGTTGGCTGCTGCGGTAAACCGCGGCGATCGGCACAGCACGCGCGGGGTGTTTGACGGCACCTTTACCGACATCGAGAAAAAATCGCTGCAAAGCAGTGAAGAGTATCAGGCGATGCTGGATGACGCGCTGGAGGGATATCAGCACTTCCTGACCTGTGTACAACAGCAGAATACGCCGGAGCAGGTCATTGCTGCGTTCGGTGAATATCAGCTCCTGTGTGCGCTGAGGGAGGGGCCGTTTGGCGTCAGTGGGCTAAACGACAGGCTGGAACAGCTGCTGGCGCAGAAGCGTAAAATCAACCGTTTGCCGCATTCGCGCTGGTATGAGGGGCGACCGGTAATGATCTCCCGCAATGACAGCGCGCTGGGCTTGTTTAACGGGGATATCGGAATTGCGCTCGATCGCGGTCAGGGGCTGCGCGTCTGGTTTATGATGCCGGAGGGAAGCGTGAAGTCCGTACAGCCAAGTCGTCTGCCCGAGCATGATACGGCGTGGGCGATGACGGTACACAAATCCCAGGGCTCTGAGTTTAATCATGCGGCGCTGATCCTGCCTACGCAGCTGTCACCCGTCATCACCCGAGAGCTGATTTACACCGCCATTACCCGCGCGCGCCAGCGGCTGTCGCTCTATACCGATGAACGCGTTCTGGTACAGGCCATTGCCGCGCGAACGGAACGTCGAAGCGGCTTAAGTGCGATATTCGAGTCCCTCTAAGTAAAACGCCCCCACCGGACGGTGAGGGCGCTGTATTATCCCAGGTCAGCCATCAGCACTTTTGAACGACGCTGATAGTTGTACATCTCTTTCTTGCTTTCCGGCAGTGAATCAATGTCGACTGGCGTAAAGCCGCGTTCCTGGAACCAGTGAATGCTGCGGGTCGTCAGAACAAACAGCTTGCTGAGCCCAATCTGCCGCGCCTGAGCTGCCACACGCTCCAGCAGCATCTCGCCGCGGGAAGAGCTGCGGTAGTCAGGATGCACGGCAACGCAGGCCATTTCGCCGATCTTCTCCTCCGGGAACGGATAGAGCGCGGCACAGGCGATGGTCAGGTTATCGCGCTGGATGATGGTGAATTTGTCGATCTCCATCTCCAGCTGCTCGCGTGAACGGCGAACCAGAATTCCCTGCTGTTCCAGCGGACGGATCAGTTCCAGAATGCCGCCAATGTCGTTGATGGTCGCGCGGCGGATCTGCTCGGCGCTCTCCATCACAATCTGCGTACCAATACCGTCGCGGGAGAACAGTTCTTGCAGCAGCGCACCGTCTTCCTGATAGCTGATCAGGTGGCTACGGCGCACGCCGCTGCGGCAGGCTTTCACTGCTCCGCGCAGAAAGCGCACGGTGCCGGAGTGGTAATCTCCCGCTTCTTCGAGCGCTTCAACGCGCGCCTGCGCTTCGTTGGGAAATAGTTCAGGCACAATCATCCCTTCATCGTTTTCGACACCCTGTGAGGAACAAAACCCAATCATTTTTTCCGCTTTCAGCTTGATAGCAAGCTGGGTGGCTATCTCTTCAGACGTCAGGTTAAAACTTTCGCCCGTTACAGAAACCGCGACCGGACCCATCAGCACGATGGCACCGCTGTCCAGCTGGCGGTGAATAGCCTCTTCATCGATACGACGAATACGACCGCTGTGGCAATAGTCCACGCCGTCGTCCACGCCAAGCGGCTGAGCGATGATGAAGTTGCCGCTCACGACGTTAATATGCGCGCCCTGCAGCGGCGTATTGTTCAGGCTCATCGACAGGCGGGCGGTGATGTCCAGCTGCAGCAGACCTGCAGCCTGTTTCACCAGTTCAAGCGTTTTCGCATCCGTCACGCGGGTATGTTTGTGATAAATAGGCTCATGCTGATGAGAGGCCAGATTGGCATCGATCTGCGGGCGTGCGCCATACACAACAACCAGGCGGATGCCGAGGCTGTGCAGAAGACCTATATCATTGACAATACTGGAAAAATTCTCATGCTCAATGGCTTCGCCGCCGAGCATGATGACGAACGTTTTCCCCCGATGGGCGTTGATATAGGGAACAGAATGGCGGAATCCCTGGACCAGTTCGGTTCTACGTTCCTTCACCATGGCACAACCCTTAATGAATGTTTATTCGTAATTTCTGTATTTTTATTCGATTATGACCGCGTGTGCAAGCCTAAATTTTCCGCGACACACAGAAAAGAATAAGTAATCCGTGCGTTAACGTATGATTGTTTACCCTTTTATAGATGACAGTTTATGCGTCATTCGTTAAAGTTTTCGGTCAATCTGGACATTTTGTATATCAGTTCGTTTTCTTGCTCGGGAGAAGCATGTCGGGATCCAATTCAGCAATAAGCCGCCGCCGTTTGTTAAAAGGGGCCGGGGCAATGTGGTTGCTTAGCGTCAGTCAGGTCGGTCTTGCTGCCACAAGCCAGGTGGTGGCGGTGCGCGTCTGGCCGTCGTCGACCTATACGCGCGTGACGGTCGAATCCAATCGCGTGCTGAAATATAAGCAATTTGCCCTCAGCAATCCTGAACGTGTGGTCGTGGATCTCGAAGGTGTAAATCTCAATTCCGTGCTTAAGGGGATGGCGGCGCAGATCCGCGGTGACGATCCTTTTATCAAGTCAGCGCGCGTTGGCCAGTTTGATCCGCAGACGGTTCGTATGGTCTTTGAACTGAAGCAGAACGTGAAACCGCAGCTGTTTGCGCTTGCGCCGGTAGCAACGTTTAAAGAGCGTCTGGTGATGGATCTTTATCCCGCCAACGCAACGGACATCCAGGATCCGCTTCTGGCGCTTCTGGAGGATTACAACAAAGGCGATCTCGAACGTCAGGTTCCGCCTGCGCAAAGCGGCCCACAGCCGGGTAAAGCAGGGCGCGATCGTCCTATTGTGATCATGCTCGATCCCGGCCACGGCGGGGAAGACTCCGGTGCCGTCGGGAAATATCACACCCGTGAAAAAGATGTGGTGCTGCAGATCGCCCGTCGCCTGAAGGCATTGATTGATAAAGAAGGCAATATGCGCGCCTACATGACGCGTAATGAGGATGTCTTTATTCCGCTAAAAGTTCGCGTGGCAAAAGCGCAGAAGCAGCGCGCGGATCTGTTCGTCTCCATCCATGCGGATGCCTTTACCAGTCGCCAACCGAGTGGTTCATCGGTTTTTGCACTCTCGACCAAAGGGGCGACCAGTACTGCGGCAAGATACCTGGCGGATACGCAGAACGCCTCGGACTTAATTGGTGGCGTGGGCAAGAGCGGCGACCGCTACGTCGATCACACCATGTTCGATATGGTGCAATCATTAACCATCACCGACAGCCTGAAATTTGGCAAAGCGGTGCTGGGCAAGCTGGGTAATATCAATAAGCTGCATAAAAACAGCGTCGAGCAGGCCGGGTTTGCGGTACTGAAAGCGCCGGATATTCCGTCCATCCTGGTCGAAACCGCGTTTATCAGTAACGTGGAAGAGGAGCGCAAGCTGAAGACCGCTAAGTTCCAGCAGGAAGTGGCGGAGTCGATTCTGGCAGGGATACGGGCGTATTTCTCAGACGGGGCGACGCTGGCGCGACGTGGTTAGTGCTGTACGCCGGGTTATCGCCCGGCAGTTTCACAAACTGCAGATACAAAAAAACACCCTTAAGGGTGTTTATTGTTTTTAGAAGTATTGGTTGCGGGGGCCGGATTTGAACCGACGACCTTCGGGTTATGAGCCCGACGAGCTACCAGGCTGCTCCACCCCGCGTCCGTCTTTCTACAGTCGTAGAAACTTACTTCTTCAAATTTGATTGGTTGCGGGGGCCGGATTTGAACCGACGACCTTCGGGTTATGAGCCCGACGAGCTACCAGGCTGCTCCACCCCGCGTCCGTCTTTCTACAGTCGTAGAAGATACTTCATCAAATTTTAATTGGTTGCGGGGGCCGGATTTGAACCGACGACCTTCGGGTTATGAGCCCGACGAGCTACCAGGCTGCTCCACCCCGCGTCCGTGGATGCGCACTATACTCGGATAGGTTTGTGATGCAACCCCTTTTTCACATAAATCATGATTTTGTATGCAAATTGAACGACATGGCTTGGTTTGGACTATTTTTTGCGCAAAATTTGCCAAAGGGCATGTGATTGCATTTCATTAGCCCTGGCGGTTTGTTATCTTCATCACGCGGATAAGGGCAACTTAAAGACGAGATATAATGAAAGGACGTTGGGCGAAGTATCTGATGACGGGCGCAATGGTAGCGATTCTTGCGGCCTGTTCTTCCAAACCGACCGATCGCGGTCAACAGTATAAAGACGGGAAGTTATCCCAGCCTTTCTCTTTAGTTAATCAGCCTGATGCGGTCGGCGCACCGATCAATGCCGGAGATTTCTCCGAGCAGGTCTACCAGATCCGCAATGCGTCACCGCGTCTGTATGGCTCACAGAATAATGTCTATAGCGCGGTGCAGGACTGGCTGCGTGCGGGCGGTGATACGCGCAATATGCGCCAGTTTGGTATTGATGCCTGGCAGATGGAAGGGGCGGATAATTACGGCAACGTTCAGTTCACCGGGTATTACACGCCAGTGATTCAGGCGAGACACACCCGCCAGGGCGAGTTCCAGTATCCTATCTACCGTATGCCGCCAAAACGCGGCCGCTTGCCGTCTCGTGCGGAGATCTACGCCGGTGCGCTGAGCGAAAATTACATCCTGGCCTACAGCAACTCGCTGATGGATAACTTCATCATGGATGTTCAGGGCAGCGGGTACATTGATTTCGGTGATGGTTCGCCGCTTAACTTCTTCAGCTATTCCGGTAAAAACGGTCATGCCTATCGCAGCATCGGCAAGGTGCTGATCGACCGTGGCGAAGTAAAGAAAGAAGATATGTCGATGCAGGCGATCCGCGAGTGGGGCGAAAAACACAGCGAAGCCGAAGTGCGTGAGCTGCTGGAGCAGAACCCGTCGTTCGTCTTCTTTAAACCGCAAAACTTCGCGCCGGTGAAAGGGGCGAGTGCGGTACCGTTGATTGGTCGCGCATCGGTCGCCTCGGATCGGTCGATTATTCCTGCGGGCACCACGCTGCTTGCTGAGGTTCCTCTGCTGGACAACAACGGCAAATTTAACGGCAAGTATGAGTTACGCCTGATGGTGGCGCTGGACGTCGGCGGCGCAATCAAAGGCCAGCACTTCGACATCTATCAGGGTATTGGCCCTGACGCAGGCCATCGTGCGGGCTGGTATAACCACTACGGACGCGTTTGGGTGCTGAAGGCGGCACCGGGTGCCGGAAACGTATTCAGCGGCTGATTGTGGTATTCTGAGCGCAATACGGATTACTGTTCAGGGTGAGGAAAACCTCACCCTTTTTCCATCTGAGGTTTTATGTCTGTGGTAATCAGCGACGCCTGGCGCCAGCGTTTTGGCGGTACGGCACGTTTATATGGTGAAAAAGCCCTCCAGCTGTTTGCGGATGCGCATGTCTGCGTCGTGGGCATTGGTGGTGTAGGGTCGTGGGCGGCAGAAGCACTGGCAAGAACCGGTATTGGCGCAATCACGCTGATTGACATGGATGACGTTTGCGTGACCAACACCAACCGTCAAATTCACGCCCTGCGTGATAACGTCGGCCTGGCGAAGTCTGAGGTGATGGCGGAGCGTATTCGTCTCATCAACCCCGAGTGCCGCGTGACGGTGATCGACGACTTTGTGACGGCAGATAACGTCGCGGAGTACATGAGCAAAGGCTACAGCTATGTGATTGACGCTATCGACAGCGTGCGGCCAAAAGCGGCGCTGATCGCATACTGCCGTCGCTACAAGGTGCCGCTGGTCACGACGGGCGGGGCGGGCGGTCAAATCGATCCGACGCAGATTCAGGTGGCCGATCTGGCGAAAACGATCCAGGATCCGCTGGCCGCCAAGCTTCGCGAA
Source organism: Enterobacter sp. B79-1 (assembly GCF_057444735.1). NCBI lineage: Bacteria > Pseudomonadati > Pseudomonadota > Gammaproteobacteria > Enterobacterales > Enterobacteriaceae > Enterobacter > Enterobacter sp. B79-1. The sequence continues at coordinate 211,179 of NZ_JBYAZJ010000005.1, read as the reverse complement.
CGCCTGAAAAGCGACTTCAACGTGGTGAAGAACAGTAAAGGCAAGCTGGGTGTTGACTGTGTGTTCTCAACTGAAGCGCTGGTTTATCCCCAGGCAGATGGGTCTGTCTGTGCGATGAAGAGTACGGCGGAAGGGCCAAAACGAATGGATTGCGCCTCCGGCTTTGGTGCGGCCACCATGGTGACCGCCTCCTTTGGCTTTGTGGCGGTCTCTCACGCCCTGAAGAAGATGATGGCGAAGGCGGAACGTCAGGCCTGAGCCTGACGCGCTGCGTCCTGTACCGCGTCGCTGAGCGCGATCAACCCCTGACCGCGCGAGGCGCTGAGCTGCGCGCGCAGCCCAAGCTCATCAAACAACGCCAGCGGCGAATGTGCCAGCAATTCCGCCGCGTTTTTCCCTTCCACTGCGGTTAACAGCACCGCCAGCAGCCCTCTGACGATACGGCCTTCGCTGTCGCCAAAGAAGTGCAGTTTCTCGCCGGAGAGGCTATAACCCAGCCAGACGCGGTTTTCACAGCCTGCAATCTCTTTCGCCTGCGCTTTGAGATCGTCTGAAAGCGCAGGGAGCTGTTTACCCAGCAGGATCAACTGACGATATTTATCTTCCCACTGTGTAAGCGGGGCGAAGGTCTGTTTTAAGGTCTCTTCTGTGATGACCGTGCCGAACGGATGCCCGGCTAAAGCAGCGCTAGTCATTAATCCACCAGTAATTCAAGGGCGCGGTCAACGGCGGCAACCAGCGCGTCAACATCGCTTTGTGTGTTGTAAGGCGCGAAGGAAGCACGTAGCGTACCGCTAACGCCAAGCGCCGTCAGCAGCGGCTGGGCGCAGTGCTGTCCGGCGCGCAGGGCGATGCCATATTCCGACATCAGCGTGACCATATCACTGTGATGCACGCCTGCAAAATCAAAGGCGAGCAGGCTGGAATCCTGCACGCGGAACGAGCGGAAGCCGGGGCGTTTTTTAAGCTCTTCTTCTGCAAGCGTAGCCAGACCCCGGCTCCAGTTTTCAGCCTGAGCCACGTCCGTTTCTTCCAGCCACTCAAGCGCCGCGCTTAAGCCAATCACGCCCGCCACGTTCGGCGTACCGGCTTCCAGACGGTAAGGCACCTCCTGGGTTTTAAAGCCGTCGAAGGTGACTTCGGCGATCATCTTTCCGCCGCCGAGCCACGGCGTCATCTGCGCCAGCAGTTCAGGCTTGCCGTACAAGGCCCCGATGCCGGTTGGCCCGTACAACTTGTGTCCTGAAAAGGCATAGAAATCAATATCCAGTGTTTGCACATCCGCCGGAAAATGCACCACGCCCTGCGCACCGTCGACCATCACCACCATATTGCTGGCATGAGCGAACGCAATGGCATTAGCCAGATCTGGACAGCCACCGGTAACGTTAGACATCTGCCCCAGCGCCAGAATCCGGCTGCGGGGGGTGGTAAGCTCTGGTAAACGCGCCACGTCCGGCAGTAAATCGGCACCCAGCGGGAGCTTCACAATGCGCGCGCCCGTTTGCTCTGCCACCATCAGCCACGGCACCAGGTTGGCATGATGTTCAGCCTCGCTGACGATGATTTCATCGCCCGGTTGAAGCCGCGGACGTGCGTAGCACTGGGCCACCATATTGATGGCCTCGGTGGTGCCGCGCGTCCAGACAATATTTTTCCCGCTTTCGGCATTAATCAGCCGTGCGACCCGATCGCGGGCGGCCTCATAGCGCGCAGTAAGACGCTGCGCTTCAGCGTACTGGCTGCGATGCACATTGCCTGCACTCAGGCTGTAGAATTGCTGCGTTGCTTCAATGACCGCCTGAGGCTTCAGGGCCGTGGCAGCGCTATCAAGGTAAATACCGGCATCGGCCAGCGCCGGAAACTGTGCGCGAAAGTGCGCAGGACTGAAAGCGTTCATGGAATTCCTCATGTCGATAAAGAGATCGTCGCGCAATTTCATCGGCAGGGCAAGGAGGTTGGTATCTATAAGATTTGTCTGCATATCCTGGCGACCTCGGAAAAGCAGGTTATGCTAAATAGTGTTAGGTGGATGTTTTAGCCTGTTATAAATCGAGGTTTGAATAGCATTAATTGCTAAAGGAGAATAATCATGAAAAAGACAGCCGCAATCATCTCAGCCTGTGTGTTTACTTTTGCCCTGAGCGCCTGTTCCGGTAATAACTACGTGATGCATACCAACGATGGTCGATCTATCGTTTCGGAAGGGAAACCGTCTACCGATAATGATACTGGGATGATTTCGTACAAAGATGCAAACGGGAACAAACAGCAAATCAATCGCAGTGATGTGAAAGAGATGAAAGAAATCGAGCATTAACAGCGAGATAAGCGAAAAAAAAGCACCGCAAGTTGGCGGTGCTACATTAATCACTATGGACAGACAGGGTAAATGTACAGGAAGTGAAAAATTGGTAGCGTTGCTACCGTGGTCTGAATCGCAGACCAATTGCAAACACAACAACACAACATCACAACCGTAAGCCAAAAGCCCTTCAGAACACGCATTCCAAAAAACTTTTCGTTCCGGCTCAGGAAGTGCCGCCACTATAGGTATTTGCTGGTAGTTCCTCAACGGACAAATTATAATGGCTCAGATAAAAAAAACTAATAGGTTAAACGTTGTTTCCTATATGTTAAATCTCGTTAACATCTAAGCCAGATAACCATGTCGAAGCGATTGCCACCTCTTAATGCATTACGTGTTTTTGATGCAGCAGCACGTCACCTGAGTTTCACCCGCGCAGCAGATGAGCTTTTTGTGACTCAGGCCGCAGTAAGTCATCAAATCAAGTCCCTGGAGGATTTTCTGGGGCTTAAGCTGTTCCGTCGACGCAACCGCTCCTTGCTTCTGACTGAAGAAGGCCAGAGCTATTTTCAGGATATTAAAGAGATTTTTTCCCAACTGACGGAAGCCACGCGGAAACTGCAGGCCAGAAGTGCCAAAGGCGCGCTGACGGTAAGTTTATTGCCCAGTTTTGCCATTCAGTGGCTGGTGCCAAGACTCTCAAGCTTTAACTCAGCTTATCCGGGAATCGACGTTCGAATCCAGGCCGTGGATCGTCAGGAAGACAAACTGGCTGACGATGTGGATGTCGCTATTTTTTATGGCCGCGGCAACTGGCCGGGCTTGCGTGTTGAAAAATTATACGCAGAATATCTGCTGCCTGTTTGTTCGCCGCTGCTGCTGACAGGCGACAAGGCGCTGAAAACGCCCGCTGATTTGGCGCAACATACGCTTTTGCATGATGCTTCTCGCCGTGACTGGCAAACTTATACCCGCCAATTAGGTCTTAACCATATAAATGTGCAGCAGGGACCCATTTTTAGCCACAGCGCGATGGTGTTACAGGCTGCTATTCACGGGCAGGGCGTCGCGTTGGCGAATAACGTGATGGCACAGTCCGAAATTGAGGCTGGCCGTCTGGTCTGCCCGTTTAATGATGTTCTGGTCAGCAAGAATGCGTTTTATCTGGTTTGTCATGACAGTCAGGCAGAACTGGGTAAAATAGCCGCCTTCCGACAGTGGATCCTGTCTAAAGCGGCAAACGAGCAAGAAAAATTCCGCTTCAGGTATGAACAATAACTTTTGTGTGCTGTGCACGCATCACTTTAGGACAGAAACATGACCAGCCGATTCATGCTGATTTTTGCCGCGGTGAGTGGCTTTATTTTTGTGGCACTGGGTGCTTTTGGCGCGCATGTGTTAAGCAAAACTTTAGGGGTGGTAGAGATGGGCTGGATCCAGACCGGCCTTGAATATCAGGCGTTTCACACCCTGGCAATCTTTGGGCTTGCGGTGGCAATGCAGCGCCGCATCAGCATCTGGTTTTACTGGAGTAGCGTGTTTATGGCGCTGGGTACCGTGCTGTTCAGCGGTAGCCTGTACTGCCTTGCGCTCTCTCATTTGCGCCTGTGGGCGTTTGTTACTCCTGTCGGCGGCGTCAGCTTCCTGGCGGGATGGGTATTAATGTTTATCGGAGCTATCCGTCTGAAACGCAAGGGCGTTGTTCATGAATAAGGTTGTTTTATATTGTCGCCCGGGGTTTGAGAAAGAGTGCGCCGCGGAAATTACGGATAAAGCCGCGAAGCGCGAAGTCTTCGGTTTTGCTCGCGTAAAAGAGAACGCGGGTTATGTGATATTCGAATGTTATCAGCCTGAAGACGCCGACAAGCTGGCACGTGAGCTGCCGTTTAGCTCGCTGATCTTCGCGCGTCAGATGTTTGTCGCGGGCGAGCTGCTGAAAGATCTGCCGCCGGAAGACCGCATCACGCCGATTGTCGGCATGCTGCAGGGCGTGGTGGAGAAGGGGGGCGATCTGCGCGTTGAGGTTGCCGATACCAACGAAAGCAAAGAGCTGATGAAGTTCTGCCGCAAATTTACCGTGCCGCTGCGTGCGGCGCTGCGTGACGCGGGCGTGCTGACGAACTACGAAACGCCGAAGCGTCCGGTGGTGCATATCTTCTTTATCGCCCCTGGCTGCTGCTATACCGGCTATTCCTATACCACCAACAACTCGCCCTTCTTTATGGGCATCCCGCGTTTGCGCTTCCCGTCCGATGCGCCGAGCCGTTCCACGCTCAAGCTGGAAGAGGCTTTCCACGTCTTTATCCCGGCGGATGAGTGGGATGAGCGTCTGGCAAACGGCATGTACGCCGTCGACCTTGGCGCGTGCCCGGGCGGCTGGACCTATCAGCTGGTGAAACGCAATATGTGGGTTTCGTCTGTCGATAACGGCCCAATGGCGCAAAGCCTGATGGATACCGGACAGGTCACCTGGCTGCGTGAAGACGGTTTCCGCTACCGTCCAACCCGCAACAACATCTCCTGGATGGTGTGTGATATGGTTGAGAAACCGGCGAAAGTGGCCGCGCTGATGGCCTCCTGGCTGGTGAACGGCTGGTGTCGTGAGACAATCTTCAACCTTAAGCTGCCGATGAAAAAGCGCTACGAGGAAGTCTCTCAGAATCTGGCGTACATTCAGGAGCAGATGGATGAACACGGTATTAACGTGGAGATTCAGGCGCGTCAGCTGTATCACGACCGTGAAGAGGTGACGGTGCATATTCGTCGCTGGTGGGCTGCGGTCGGCGGACGTCGCGACGAGCGATAGTGCGTGCTTTGTTTTGCCCGGTGGCGCTGCGCTTACCGGGCCTACAAAACCGTGTAGTGCTTTTAACGTTCTAACCGCAACTGCTGTAAATTCCCGTCCAGCTGTAAATCCGTCTGTAGCGTTGCGATTTCCCGGCAGATAAACGCCATCTCTTTATGCGCCTCCAGCTTCTTGCGCCACTTTTCCGGTACCTCATCCAGACGGGCGTAAATCCCTTCCAGACTTTGAAAATCCGTCAGCAGCTGCGCGGCGCTCTTTGGTCCAATACCGGCCACACCCGGAACTTTAGAACTGCTGATGCCTGCCAGGCCCCAGTAATCCGGCAGTTGCTCGGGCGATACGCCAAACTCGCTGGCAATAAACGGCGCGTCCAGCCAGCGTTTTTGAAAATAGTCGCGAATGCGGACAGTCGGCGAGAGCAGCTGACAGTAGCCTTTGTCAGTTGAAACGATAGTGGCCTGATGCCCGGCGCTCGCCACCTTTACGGCCAGAGTGGCCGCGAGATCGTCGGCTTCATTTCCGTGTGCGCCCCAGCAGGGGACGCCGCGCTGTTCAAATGCCGCGCGTATCATGGGTAACTCTGCATGAAGATCGTCCGGCATCGGCGCGCGTCCGGCTTTGTAGTCGGGCAGACGCTGGTGTCGCCAGCCCGTGTTGCGGGCTTCGTCATCAATTACCGCGACCGCGTGGGTGGGTTCACTGTGGCGGATAAGCTGTTCCAGCGCGTGCAGGCAAGTGTCCTTACAGGGCGTGCCCTGTACCGCATGGATACGGCGAATCAGGTTGAGTGCATCGACGATAAGTAAATGAACGGCCACAGATAATCTCCCTTCTATCTAATGCGTGAAGGGTAACACTGTCAGCAGCATGAAACTATGAATGGTGGGGAAAACAGGAAGAAGCCTCGCAAAACGAGGCTTCCTGAGAGGCTTAATCGCAGGTCACGATCTTCATCGCCAGGCCACCGCGTGAGGTCTCGCGGTATTTGGCGTTCATATCTTTACCCGTTTCGTACATGGTTTCGATAACTTTATCGAGACAGACGCGCGGTTCGCTGGTGCGGCGCAGCGCCATACGTGCCGCGTTCACCGCCTTCACGGAGGCAATCGCGTTACGTTCGATGCACGGTACCTGCACCTGTCCGGCGACCGGGTCGCAGGTCAGCCCCAGGTTATGCTCCATGCCGATTTCAGCCGCAATGCACACCTGCGCCGGGCTTGCGCCCAGCAGCTCAGCCAGACCCGCCGCCGCCATGGAGCAGGCTACGCCGACTTCGCCCTGACAGCCCACTTCCGCACCGGAAATGGAGGCGTTCATTTTATACAGTGAGCCAATTGCGCTGGTGACCAGCATATAGCGCGCCAGTGAGTTTGCGTTCACTTCGCGGATAAACTTGTCGTAGTACGCCAGCACCGCCGGAACGATACCGCACGCACCGTTGGTTGGTGCGGTAACAACGCGGCCGCCCGCGGCGTTCTCTTCGTTTACCGCCAGCGCGAACATGTTGATCCAGTCCACCACCGCCATCGGGTCAGTCGTGGTTTTGTCGGTGCTCACCAGCATACGGCGCAGCGCTGCCGCACGGCGCGGTACGCGCAGTTTACCCGGCAGGACGCCTTCCGTGGTGATCCCGCGCTCGATACCGCCGCGCATCACGTCCCAGACGTTTGCAAAGTGCTGTTCCAGCTCTTCTTTGCTGTGCAGCGCCAGTTCGTTTTTCATCATCAGGCCGGAAAGGGAGAGGCCTGTCTCCTGGCAGTGACGCTGCAAATCCGCCGCGTTTTTATACGGATAAGGCACAGCAACAGCGGAAGTGTTGGTTTGACCAAAGTGGTCTTCGTCGACAATAAAACCGCCGCCGATAGAGTAATACGTCTGGCTGTATACCGCTTTGTCGCCTGCCAGCGCGGTAATGCGCATGCCGTTTTCGTGCAGCGACAGGTTGTCCGCATGGAAATTCATGCAGTGGTCAACCGGGAATTCAACCTCATGCTCGCCGTTTGCCAGCAGCAGGCGACCGTGGGTGTTCACGTCCTGGATGAAGCCAGGGATCGCGTCAATATCAACGGTATCCGGCAGGTTACCCGCCAGGCCCATGATAATGGCGATATCGGTATGGTGGCCTTTACCGGTCAGGGAAAGGGAACCGTATACATCGACGACCACGCGGGTGATGTCGTGCAAGATGCCGCGTGCAATCAAGTCATCCGTGAATTGTTTACCGGCTTTCATTGGTCCGACGGTGTGAGAGCTGGAAGGACCAATACCGATTTTGAAAATATCGAATACGCTAATCATGATGCGTCCATTGCTATCAGTCAGAGGGGAGGAGTGCGCCGCCCGAGGACGGCGCTGGAGATATTAGCTGAACAGCGAGTAGAAAATGGCGGAGATGGCAATCAGGCCCATAATCACAACGAATACGTTGCTGATATGGCCGCTGTATTTACGCATCGCAGGGACTTTCTGAATCGCGTACATCGGCATAAGGAACAGAATCATCGCGATGACCGGGCCGCCCAGGGTTTCAATCATGCCCAGGATGCTTGGGTTCAGGGTCGCTACCGCCCAGGTGGTGAGCAGCATGAACAGTGCAGTGATTTTGTTCAGCTTGTTGATTTCAATGCTCTTGCCTTTACCGCGCAGAGATTTAATCACCATACCGTTGAAGCCTTCACGCGCGCCCAGGTAGTGGCCCAGGAAGGATTTGGTGATAGCGATAATCGCGATGATTGGCGCCATCCAGGCAATGACCGGTGCGTTAAAGTGGTTCGCCAGGTAAGACAGAATAGAGATGTTCTGCTCTTTCGCTGCCGCCAGATCCACCGGGGAGAGACTCAGTACGCAGCTGAAGACGAAGAACATCACGGTCAGTACCATCATCACGTGAGCGCGAGCCAGGATGCTGGAGCACTTCTTCTCTGCGCCATTGCCGTACTCTTCGCGCTTCGCTACTGCGAAGGAGGAGATGATTGGCGAGTGGTTGAAGGAGAACACCATGACCGGAATGGCCAGCCACAGGGTCATCAGCAGGCCGTTACCGGTTGCGGATGCGCTGCTCAGGGACAGGGTTTCCAGCGCGGCACCGTTCCACTGCGGGATCAGGTAGCAGGCCAGTACCATCAGAGCAATAACGAACGGGAAGACCAGTACGCTCATTGCTTTCACAATCATCTGCTCACCGAAGCGCACGATGGTCATCATGCCGACGATCAGGATCAGAGACAGAATGGCGCGCGGTGGCGGCGTCATCTGCAGCTGGTGCGTCATGAAGCTTTCAACGGTGTTAGTGATCGCCACGCTGTAAACCAGCAGAATTGGGTAAATCGCGAAGAAGTAGAGCAGGGTAATCAGTTTACCTGCGCCGACGCCAAAGTGCTCTTCAACCACTTCAGTGATGTCTTCGCCCGGGTTTTTACCGGACAGCACGAAACGGGTCAGACCGCGGTGTGCAAAGAAGGTCATCGGGAAAGCGATGATAGCCATGATGATCAGCGGGATCAGACCGCCGACGCCTGCGTTGATAGGAAGGAACAGTACACCAGCGCCGATTGCTGTGCCGTAAAGGCCAAGCATCCACATGGTATCCGTTTTGCGCCAACCACTTCGGGAATCAATCGAAGCAACGGTGCTGGTTTGAGTGGTTTCCATCTGTATCTCCTGGAGGAAGCAAATTGTCAGGTTTTTAGTCAAATCCGATGAAAAAGTGCCTGACGGTAATATGAAATTCGTTCAGTGACGGTTTTTTAATAATTTTCACCCGTAACTATTGGCGGGCGGAAAGATACATTTTCGTTATGAATCCTTCAGTGATCCTGATCCCAATTGCAATAATCCACTCTCTATGTGGGCATGTTTAGACCATTTATCTGTCAAAAAAACGTCAAAGAGAATTTACGGGCGCGAAGGCTACCATTAACGACATGTAGCTTGAAAGGCTGGCCCGCGAGTTAGGAGGGTTACGCTGTAAAGAAATGGGTTTTTAGGATTTTCTGGCAGGTAATTTTGATTAAGGCTGATATTTTACGGTTACGAAAACGAGGTAATCGTTTGCGTATGGGGGAAAGATATAAATAACATAAATGATGTCTATGAATTGCATCAGTAATAAAAAAGCCGGACCCTGATGGACAGGATCCGGCTTTAAAAGCGCAGGTTGAAATCTTATTTGATGATTTCGTAGCAAGGAATATAGGCCGAGCCCGGCAGCTTCATGCGGTGCTGTGCGACAAAGCCCTGCAGCATGTCATCCATGCGACGCATCATCTCCGGGTCACCGTGGATCTTATACGGCCCAAATTCTTCAATGGCGCGGATCCCCACCTCTTTCACGTTACCCGCCACAATGCCGGAGAAGGCGCGGCGCAGATCGGCGGCCAGCACTTCCACTGGCTGATCGGGATAGAGCTTCAGGTTCGCCATATTTTCATGCGAAGGTTCAAACGGGATCTGCAGATCCGGCGCGATGCGGATTGACCAGTTAAAGCTGTAAGCATCCCCGGTATCACGACGGTTCTCTTTCACCAGTGGCATTGCTTTCTTCATCTGGCGAGCCACTTCTGCGGCATCGTCAATGATGATGCGATAGTGACGACGCGCGGCTTCACCCAACGTATGCACGATAAATTCGTCCAGTACGCGGAAGTAGTCTGCGCTCTCTTTCGGCCCGGTCAGGATCAGCGGCAGAACCTGATCTTTGTTGGCCGGGTTCATCAGAATACCCAGCAGATAAAGCAGCTCTTCCGCCGTGCCCACGCCGCCCGGGAAGATGATAATGCCGTGAGCGATACGGACAAACGCCTCAAGACGTTTCTCTATATCCGGCATGATAATCAGTTCGTTAACCAGCGGGTTAGGCGGCTCAGCCGCGATGATGGACGGCTCGGTCATACCGATAAAACGTCCTTCTTTATAGCGCTGCTGCGCGTGTCCCACTGCGGCACCTTTCATTGGCGCTTCCATCGCGCCCGGACCACAGCCGGTACAGATATTCAGTTCGCGCAGCCCAAGCTGGGTGCCCACCCGACGCGCATACAGGTATTCGGTCTCGTTAATGGAGTGACCGCCCCAGCAGACGACCATGTTCGGTGCTTCGCCCACGTGCAGGGCTCGGGCGTTACGCAGAATCGAGAACACCAGGTTGGTGATATGGACCGAGCTTTCCAGGTCGAGATGCTGGAAACGGCCAGCGTTGTGGATCTGCCCGTTAACGAACAGAATGTCGCGCAGCACGGCAAACAGGTTGGCCTGCAGAGAGCGAATAATGCGCCCGTCGACAAAGGCGTCTTCCGGGGGGTTGATGACTTCAAGCTTCACGCCACGCTCGCGGCGCAGCACGTTGATATCAAAGCTTTCGAAGCGAGACAGCAGCTCTTTACTGTTGTCGGTCAGGCTTCCGGAGTTCAGTACGGCAAGTGAACAGTTACGAAACAGTTGATAGAGATCGCTACTGGCCGTGCGTTTAAGCATGTCCACTTCCAGCTGCGACAACATATCCATTGAGCCAAGCGGGCTAATATGTGTAATCAAGTGAGCTCCTTACGGGACGATTATCGTCTTTCCCTGTTGATTACAATAGCCCTGGCGCGTGACGTTTCACAACCTAAAGCGCGGAAGATACCGCGCATATTGTGAAAATATTTATATTATTGACGCACCAGACGGCCCGTTGCAGGCACAAAATCGGTATTGGTACGCCACGGGTTGATGTCCAGTCCACCACGGCGGGTGTAGCGCGCATAAACGCTCAGCTTTTCTGGCTGGCAGAAACGCATAATGTCGTTAAAGATGCGCTCCACGCACTGCTCGTGGAATTCGTTGTGATGGCGGAACGACACCAGGTAGCGCAGCAATTTTTCCCGGTCGATTTTCGGCCCGCGATACTGGATCTGCACCGAGCCCCAGTCTGGCTGGTGGGTGATCAGACAGTTGGACTTCAGCAGATGGCTCACCAGCGTCTCTTCAACCACCTTTCCGCTTGCCGCGTTTTCGAGGTAGTCGGTACTGAACTCATAGCTTTCAACGTCAATGTCCTGATCGTCAATGCAGGCACCGTTAAAGTGGGCGATAGGCTGCCCTTCCAGCTCATTCAGGCGATACAGCGATACGGCAACGTTTCCTTGCGCACAGGCGCGTAAATCCCGCTCCAGCGTAGCCTGGACGTCTTCCCAACTGTTGAATGTTGTCTGGTTAAAACTGTTGAGATAAAGCTTGAAGCTTTTCGACTCGACAAGGTTAACGCTGGCGTAATCCAGCTCCACATGGCCGACGGCCACCTGCGGCAGCCCGCGCGCGTTAAGCCAGGAGAGTTCGTACAGCGTCCAGATGTCGCCGCCGACAAACGGCAGCGCGTCCGCGTGTAACCCAAGCGGGTCGCGGTTCAGGCTGCGGGGGACGCCCTGCAGCAGGCTTGCATCGTAGGTGTCGCGGTAATCGGTCGATTTACCCAGCGTTAAGCCGGTTAACGCCTGATGATTTTCGTAAGACATGTTTCATAGCCACTTTACAGGTACACTTATGGCCTGAGTTTATCCTGTCTTACAAGAAGAGAGAAATCGGTGGATATCGAAACTGCAAATGCCCTGACGACCTTCACGACCCGCTATTGCGATGCATGGCATGAAAAACAGGGGACGTGGCCGCAAAGCGCTGATTTATATGGCGTACCCTCGCCGTGCATTATCTCTTCGCTCGACGATTACGTTATCTGGCAGCCGAAACCCTTTGCAGGCGAGCAAAATGTAAATGCGGTTGAACGGGCAATGGACATTGTGGTACAACCAGCGGTTCACGCGTTTTATACCGCGCAGTTTGCAGGGGATATGCCTGCGCGCTTTGCTGATATTACGCTGACGCTGTTGCAGACCTGGAGCGAAGACGATCTGCAGCGTGTACAGGAAAACCTGATTGGTCACCTGGTCACGCAAAAGCGCCTTAAGCTTTCTCCGACGCTCTTTATTGCCACGCTGGACAGCGAACTGGATGTTATCTCCGTCTGCAACCTGTCCGGTGAAGTGGTTAAAGAGACTATCGGTACCCGCAATCGCGAGACTCTCGCCCCCTCTCTTGCGGATTTCCTCACCCAACTTGAGCCACTTCTGTAATCCATGATGCTACGGCGCGTGTGAGAGATCTCTTACAAGGTTTGTGAGAGATCGCTGGATCATTCAGTATTACCTCATTTAATTAAGATTAATATTACGCTGTTTTTCAATGGATTACTTGTTCATTGCATCGTTTTTAGGGATTTCTGACGTCTTACAGCGCTCACGGGGTGGGTTGTAAGACGAAGCGGAATAGCGGATTCTATCTCCGTCGACAGGAAGCCGACACGAGAAACGAACATCAGGATGATGGCGTTTCTTACTCAGGACTCGTCAGGATGGCGCTGCAGGAAGGCTTCAGGATGAAGCAAAGTGGATCGCGCAGGATGCGTAAAGGACACCTCCAGGAAGGAGAACGAGAGCCGGTCAGGATGGTCGGTGGGTCTGGACGGCCAGGAGTTTCAGGATGAAACAATCACGTCAGGATGATGTGAGCAGGATGCGAAAGGTAGACGGATGACCGGGCCTTCGGGCTTCAGGAAAAGTTGTCACGGATGAGCAGGGAGCACGAATTGTAGCTGGAATGCTGCGGAACGAACCGGGAGCACTGTTTTTACAGTGCTCCCTTTTTTTATTTCTGCGTTCTGCAATGCTATGCTGCGCGCCGTTCAGTTTTTCAGTTGAGGTGACTATGACGCAACACGATAGCGTTCGTGCCCAGTTGCACGCCATCGAAGCACTCTTGCGCCAACATCAGCTGTGGCAGGAGATCGCGCCGCAGCCAGAAGCATTCGCAAGTACCCAGCCATTCTGCCTGGATAAGCTGGCTCCCGTTGAGTGGCTGCAATGGGTATTGATTCCGCGCATGCACGCTCTGCTGGACGGTGGCCATCCGCTGCCGCAGGCATTTGCCGTCTCTCCCTATTATGAAATGGCGCTGGAAGCGACCCATCCCGCCCGCGAGGTTATGCTGGTTGAATTAGAACGCCTGGATGCGCTCTTTGCCGGTGACGATGCATGACGCTTGAGATCCTCTATCAGGATGAGTGGCTGGTGGCAGTCAACAAGCCGTCAGGCTGGCTGGTGCACCGCAGCTGGCTCGATCGCGATGAAAAAGTGGTGGTGATGCAGACCGTTCGCGACCAGATTGGTCAGCATGTATTTACCGCCCATCGTCTGGACCGTCCAACCTCCGGCGTACTGCTGATGGGGCTTTCCAGCGAGGCGGGACGTCTGCTTTCGCAGCAGTTTGAACAGCATCAGATGCAAAAGCGCTACCACGCGATTGTGCGCGGCTGGCTGACGGAAGCCGCCACGCTCGATTATCCGCTGGTGGAGGAACTGGATAAAATCGCCGATAAATTTGCCCGTGATGATAAAGGCCCGCAGCCAGCGGTGACGGATTATCGCGGCATGGCGACGACCGAAATGCCGGTGGCGACCAGTAAGTTTCCGACCACACGCTACAGCCTGGTTGAGCTTTTGCCTAAAACCGGGCGCAAGCACCAGCTTCGCCGCCACCTTGCGCATCTGCGCCACCCGATTATTGGCGACAGCAAGCACGGTGATTTGCGCCAGAACCGCAGCGCGGCCGAGCATTTTGACTGTCATCGCCTGATGCTGCACGCCAGCGAGCTGAGCCTGACGCACCCGTTCACCGGCGAACCGCTGACTATCCGCGCGGGGCTGGACGACGTCTGGATGCAGGCGCTGTCACAATTTGGCTGGCTGGGGCAACTCCCCGAAAATGAAAGGGTTGAGTTTGTATCAGGCAACGTTCAGGATGAACAGCAAGCGCAATAATTAAGGGAGCAAAGCATGGCTGAAGTAGGCATTTTTGTCGGCACAATGTACGGCAACTCGCTGCTGGTAGCGGAAGAAGCTGAGGCAATACTCGCCAGCCAGGGCCATAAAGCCACGGTCTATGAAGACCCGGAACTGGCAGACTGGGAAAAGTATCAAGATAAATACATTCTGGTGGTGACCTCCACGACCGGGCAGGGCGATCTGCCGGACAGCATCGTGCCGCTGTTCCAGGGCATTAAAGACCGGCTTGGCTATCAGCCGAACGTGCACTACGGCATCATTGCCTTGGGCGACAGCTCTTACGCCAACTTCTGCGGCGGCGGTAAACAGTTCGATGCCCTTTTGCAGGAGCAGAGCGCCCAGCGCGTCGGCGAGATGCTGCTGATTGACGCAGGCGAACACCCGGAGCCAGAAAGCGAATCAAACCCGTGGGTTGAGCACTGGGCAACGCTGCTTAACTAGTTTTTCGTTTGTAGGCCGGGGCAGGCGAAGCCGCCACCCGGCAACAAAGCCGCACGAAAACCTCAATTCCGTGAACCATCTTCCACTGCTTTGGGCTTATGCCCCAAACCACGTCTCACTCCCCCTTCAATGTTGTGTCGATGCACGGTGAGGAAGAGCGCCACTCCTTCATATACTTTTCCCGTCAGTTACCCAATAAGGCAGCGCTTCACCATAAAACGGCCTTCAGCCGTACCAAAACTGCCGAACACTTATCTCTCATTCTGATTACCCTACAGGTGCTGTACAGAATGAACCAGGCGAAAGCTATGATTCAGGAGTGCAACTATGAGTTCATTAAGCCAGGCGGCGAGCAGCGCAGAGAAGCGCACTAACGCTCGCTACTGGATAGTGGTGATGCTGTTTATCGTCACATCCTTCAACTACGGTGACCGCGCCACGCTGTCGATTGCTGGTTCTGAGATGGCAAAAGATATCGGACTTGATCCGGTCGGCATGGGTTACGTTTTCTCGGCGTTTTCATGGGCCTATGTCATCGGCCAAATTCCTGGCGGCTGGCTGCTTGACCGCTTTGGCTCAAAACGGGTCTATTTCTGGTCCATCTTTATCTGGTCGATGTTTACCCTGCTGCAGGGGTTCGTCGATATCTTCAGCGGCTTCGGCATTATCGTGGCGCTCTTCACGCTGCGCTTCCTGGTTGGCTTAGCGGAAGCGCCTTCCTTCCCGGGGAACAGCCGCATTGTCGCAGCCTGGTTCCCGGCACAGGAGAGGGGAACCGCGGTCGCGATTTTCAACTCCGCACAATACTTCGCCACGGTGATCTTCGCGCCAATCATGGGCTGGCTGACGCATGAGGTAGGCTGGTCACACGTCTTCTTCTTCATGGGTGGGCTTGGGATCGTCATCAGCTTTATCTGGCTGAAAGTGATCCATGAACCCAATCAACACCCGGGGGTGAACAAGAAGGAGCTGGAGTACATCGCGGAAGGCGGAGCGCTGATCAACATGGATCAGAAATCCGCAAAAGCAAAAGTCCCGTTCAGCCAGAAATGGGCGCAGATCAAACAGCTCGTCGGCTCGCGCATGATGATCGGTATCTATCTGGGCCAGTACTGCATCAACGCCTTAACCTACTTCTTCATCACCTGGTTCCCGGTTTATCTGGTGCAGGCGCGCGGCATGTCGATTCTGAAGGCGGGGTTTGTTGCCTCGATCCCGGCCATCTGCGGCTTCGTGGGCGGCGTGCTCGGCGGGGTGATTTCCGACTGGCTGATGCGCCGCACCGGCTCTCTCAATATCGCGCGTAAAACGCCTATCGTGCTCGGGATGCTGCTCTCCATGACCATGGTGTTCTGTAACTACGTGAGCGCTGAGTGGATGATTATCGGCTTTATGGCGATGGCCTTCTTCGGCAAAGGCATTGGTGCGCTGGGCTGGGCGGTGATGGCGGATACGGCACCGAAGGAGATCAGCGGCCTGAGCGGCGGTCTGTTCAACATGTTCGGCAATATTTCGGGGATTGTTACGCCAATCGCTATCGGCTACATCGTCGGCACCACCGGCTCCTTTAACGGTGCGCTGATTTACGTAGGGGTGCATGCGCTGGTGGCGGTGCTGAGTTACCTGGTGCTGGTCGGCGATATCAAACGCGTCGAACTTAAACCTGTAGGGGAGCGTGGATGATGACAACGCAATCAAGCCCTGTCGTCACTGAGATGAAGGTCATCCCGGTGGCCGGACAGGACAGCATGCTGCTCAATATTGGCGGCGCGCATAACGCCTGGTTTACCCGCAATATCGTGGTACTGACCGACAGCGCGGGGAATACCGGCGTTGGCGAAGCGCCGGGCGGAGAGGTGATTTACCAGACGTTGGTTGATGCCATTCCACAGGTGGTGGGCCAGGAAGTTGCCCGTCTGAACAAAGTGGTTCAGCGGGTACATAAGGGTAACCAGTCTGCTGACTTTGATACCTTCGGAAAAGGTGCCTGGACGTTTGAACTGCGCGTCAACGCGGTTGCCGCGCTGGAAGCCGCTCTGCTCGATTTGCTCGGTAAGGCGCTGAATGTCCCGGTCTGCGAACTGCTGGGCCCAGGCAAACAGCGCGATGCGGTAACGGTGCTGGGTTACCTGTTCTACGTAGGTGACCGTAATAAAACCGATCTGCCTTATCTGGACCGTTCGCCGGGCAACCATGAGTGGTATCACCTGCGCCATCAGGAGGCGCTCACCGGCGAGGCGGTGGTGCGTCTGGCGGAAGCCGCACAGGACCGCTACGGCTTTAAGGATTTCAAACTGAAAGGCGGCGTGCTGCCCGGCGAGCAGGAAATTGAAACTGCCCGCGCGCTGAAAAAGCGTTTCCCCGATGCGCGGATCACCGTTGACCCGAACGGAGCATGGTTACTGGATGAAGCCATCTCGCTGTGTAAAGGTCTGGGCGATGTACTGACCTACGCGGAAGATCCGTGCGGTGCCGAACAGGGTTTCTCTGGTCGTGAAGTGATGGCCGAGTTCCGACGCGCCACCGGGCTGCCGGTCGCCACTAACATGATCGCCACCAACTGGCGTGAAATGGGCCATGCGGTCATGCTCAATTCGGTGGATATTCCGCTGGCTGACCCGCACTTCTGGACGCTGTCCGGTGCGGTGCGCGTGGCGCAGCTGTGCGACGACTGGGGGCTGACCTGGGGCTGTCACTCCAACAACCATTTCGACATTTCGCTGGCGATGTTTACCCACGTTGGCGCGGCGGCACCGGGTAACCCGACCGCCATCGACACCCACTGGATTTGGCAGGAGGGGGAAGCCCGACTGACGAAAAATCCGCTGGAGATCAAAAACGGCAGCATTGCCGTACCGGATGCGCCAGGGCTGGGCGTGGAGCTTGACTGGGATCAGATCCACAAAGCGCACGAGGCGTATAAGAGGTTGCCAGGCGGCGCGCGTAACGACGCGGGCCCGATGCAGTACCTGATCCCCGGCTGGACATTTGACCGTAAGCGCCCTGTTTTTGGACGTCACTGATAAAAGGATTGAACCATGAGCACATTTTCTACCCCTGTAGTCACTTCCATGCAGATCGTTCCGGTTGCGGGCCATGACAGCATGCTGATGAATTTGAGCGGCGCGCATGCGCCGTTCTTTACCCGCAATATCGTGATTATCAAAGACAATTCCGGCCATACGGGCGTGGGCGAAATTCCGGGCGGGGAAAAGATCCGCAAAACGCTGGAAGACGCCATTCCGCTGGTGGTGGGGAAAACCCTCGGCGAATACAAAAATGTTCTCAATAGCGTGCGTAGCACCTTTGCGGACCGCGATGCGGACGGGCGCGGGCTGCAAACCTTCGACCTGCGTACGACTATCCACGTGGTCACCGGTATTGAGGCGGCAATGTTGGATCTGCTTGGTCAGCATCTTGGCGTGAACGTTGCGTCCCTGCTGGGCGAGGGTCAGCAGCGCACCGAAGTGGAAATGCTGGGCTATCTGTTCTTTGTCGGCAACCGTAAGCTGACGCCGCTGCCGTACCAGAGCCAGCCGGATGAGCACTGCGACTGGTACCGCGTTCGCCACGATGAAGCGATGACGCCTGACGCGGTGGTGCGTTTGGCCGAAGCCGCTTACGAAAAATATGGCTTCAACGACTTCAAACTGAAGGGCGGCGTACTGGCAGGGGAAGAAGAGGCGGAGGCCATTACCGCGCTGGCAAAACGTTTCCCGCAGGCGCGCGTCACGCTGGATCCGAACGGCGCATGGTCGCTTGATGAAGCGATTAAAATCGGTAAGCAGCTTAAAGGCGTGCTGGCCTACGCGGAAGATCCGTGTGGGGCCGAGCAGGGCTTCTCCGGGCGCGAGGTGATGGCCGAGTTTCGCCGCGCCACCGGTTTACCAACGGCAACCAATATGATCGCCACCGACTGGCGCCAGATGGGGCATACCTTATCCCTTCAGTCCGTCGATATTCCGCTGGCGGACCCGCACTTCTGGACGATGCAGGGTTCAGTTCGCGTGGCGCAGATGTGCCACGAGTTCGGCCTGACCTGGGGCTCGCACTCCAACAATCACTTCGACGTGTCGCTGGCAATGTTCACTCACGTTGCCGCTGCCGCGCCGGGCGCGATCACCGCCATAGATACCCACTGGATCTGGCAGGAGGGCAATCAGCGGCTTACTAAGCAGCCGTTTGAAATCAAAGGCGGCATGGTGCAGGTGCCAACCACGCCGGGTCTGGGCGTTGAGCTGGATATGGACCAGGTGATGAAAGCCCACGAACTGTACCTGAAACACGGTCTGGGCGCGCGCGACGATGCGATAGCCATGCAGTATTTGATCCCGGACTGGACATTCGACAATAAACGTCCGTGCATGGTACGATAAACGCATTGGGACCGCTCCCATGAGCGGTCGTTTACGTGGTGTATGCTTAACGTAATGACTATGCGTAAGGATGGCTTATGAAAATTGTTATCGCACCGGACTCGTATAAGGAAAGTTTGAGTGCTCTTGAGGTAGCGACAGCGATAGAACGCGGCTTTCGCGAGATTTTTCCCTCGGCTGACTACGTAAAATTACCGGTTGCCGATGGGGGCGAAGGCACCGTTGAGGCGATGGTTGCGGCCACTCAGGGGCGAATCATTCATGTCCCGGTGACAGGTCCGCTGGGGGAGCCTGTCGAAGGGTTCTACGGGTTATCCGGTGACGATCAAAGCGCGTTTATTGAAATGGCGGCGGCGAGCGGTCTGGAGCTTGTGCCACCTTCGCAGCGCAACCCGCTGAAAACGACCTCGTGGGGAACCGGCGAGCTCATCCGTCACGCGCTGGACGCGGGCGTTAAGCATATCATTATCGGCATTGGCGGCAGTGCCACCAACGACGGCGGCGCGGGCATGGTCCAGGCGCTGGGCGCGAAATTGCTGGATGCCGCTCAGAAGCCTGTCGGACTCGGGGGCGGCGAACTTGCCACGCTGGCCCATATTGACCTTACCGGTCTCGATAAACGGCTGAAAGCGTGCCGGATTGAGGTTGCCTGCGATGTCACCAACCCGTTAACGGGGGAGGAGGGAGCCACTGCGGTGTTTGGCCCGCAGAAAGGGGCGACGCCAGAGATGATTGTCACTCTGGACAACGCGCTTGCCCATTATGCGCAGGTTATCGCCCGCGATCTGGATATCGACGTTCTGAACCTGTCCGGCGGCGGTGCGGCGGGCGGGATGGGGGCCGCGCTATACGCCTTTTGCGGCGCTCAGCTGCGTCAGGGGATTGAGATCGTCACCGATGCCTTGCATCTCGCGGCTCAGGTTGCCGATGCCGACTTAGTGATCACCGGCGAAGGCCGCATCGACAGTCAGACAATCCACGGTAAAGTGCCCGTAGGCGTGGCGAAAGTCGCAAAACGCTTTAACAAACCGGTTATCGGGATTGCGGGCAGCCTGACGGCGGATGTCGGTGTGGTGCATGAGCACGGTATCGACGCCGTGTTTAGCGTGATTTACACCATCTGTTCACTGGAGGATGCGCTGGAAAATGCCAGCGAGAATGTCAGGATGGCCGCAAGGAATATCGCGGCGGCGCTGAAAGTGGGGCAGGGAATGTAGTTCTCCCTCTCCCTGTGGGAGAGGGCGGGGTGAGGGCATCAGGCCGCACCCGCAATTGTAGGCCCGGTAAGCGTAGCGCCACCGGGCTTTTCTATCAGCTCCCCAACACCTTCATCGCTTCCCGCGTCACGTTATCCATTTCATCCAGCAGCTCCAGAAACTCGGGTTCAAGCTCGGATTCTGGCGTACCGGCGCGTAACTGTTGCTCCAGCAACTGACAAAGGTTCTTCAACCGCGGCACTCCGCTGTAGCCGCAGCTGCCGTGCAGCTTGTGGATGGCTTCCAGCAGTTCTTCAGGGTTTTCTCCCACCAGCTGTTCTTCAACTTTATTACGGATTTCCGGCAGGAAGTCGACCAGCATCTGCAACATGTCGCGGGCTAAATCGGTTTTCCCTGCCGCCTGGCGCAGCGCCAGCGACCAGTCGAAGGTGGCATTCTGATTGACGCTAATCTCCGGCGATTCTGTTGCAACCGTGTACGTCCCGCCAATATGCCCCGGTTTGTAGCGCACCAGCAGGCTATGCAGTTTCTCTTCGTCGATAGGCTTGGCCAGATAATCATTCATCCCGGCGCTCAGCAATTTTTCTTTCTGTCCGGCCATGGCGTGCGCGGTCACCGCAATCACCGGCGTTTGCTGCTGATGCGGGAGCTGGCGGATAAGCTCGCAGGCGCGAATACCGTCCATACCCGGCATCTGAATATCCATCAGAATCAAATCGAACTGCATCTGTTTAGCCTGTTCCACTGCCTGCGCACCGCTGGTACACAGTTCCACGTGCTGAACCTGATCCTCCAGCAGCACGCCAATCAGCTTCAGGTTTGCCGGGTTATCGTCCACCGCCATCACGCTCATCGGCAGCTTTTGTTCGTCGCTGACGAGCGGCAGCGCGTGCTGGCTCAGACGACAGTATTCGGTGAGTGCAGGCAGCAGGCGTGTGGCCGTGAGCGGTTTGAGCAGGCAGGCGGCGGCCCCGTCGTTTTTCAGCTCTTCGGCGTTAATTTGTGCATGGCAAGGCAGGGCCAGCAGCAGGTAATCGGTCATTGATGCCGCTTTCGCCAGGCGCTCCTGCTGCATGGTCAGTTCGCCCGTAAAAGTGACCGGGATCCCCATCAGCAGGATATCATAGTGCTCAACGGCAAGCGCAGAGAAGGTCGGACTGTAGACAACCTCCAGCGGCGTGGTGCTTAACACGTCCAGCGTGCACTGTGCCGCTGCGGCATTTGGCTCAACGTAGGCCAGACGCATCCCTTTCAGGCAGTCGGTCGCTGGCCCATCGGTCATGACGTTCGGGTTGAGATCGAGATTGATATGGAACCAGAAGGTCGAACCCCGGTTAGGCTGGCTGTGGAAGGAGATATCGCCGCCCATCTCTTTTACCAGTTTTTGGGTGATCACCAGCCCCAGGCCGGTTCCCCCGTGGCGGCGGGAAATACTGGCGTCCGCCTGACGGAATGCCTGGAACAGACGCGACTGATCGCGCTCCGGTATGCCGATACCGGTATCGCGGATCTGCACCTCAATCTGTACCTTGTTATTACTGAGCGCCCGTTTTTCGACAAGAATGTCGATATTGCCGCTCTCGGTAAACTTGATCGCGTTACCCACCAGATTGGTGATGACCTGCTGCAGACGCAGCGGGTCACCAATGACGTTATCCGGCACGTCGTTTTTGATATTGAGCGTCAACTCCAGCCCCTTATCGTGTGACGAATGCGCAAGCAGCGTCACTACTTCATCCAGCGTGCCGCGCAGCGGGAACGGAATACTCTCGAGGATCAGCTTGCCCGCCTCCAGCTTCGAGAAGTCCAGCACGTCGTTAATGATCGCCAGCAGGTTGTTGGCCGAACGTTCGATAGTATGCAGGTGGTCGCGCTGGGTGGGGTTAAGCTCGCTTTTCAGCGTCAGACGGGTAAAGCCGATCACGCCGTTCAGCGGGGTTCTCAGCTCGTGTGACATATTGGCAAGGAATTCGGATTTAATGCGCGCGGCTTCCTGGGCGCGTTTTTTCGCCAGATCCAGCTCCACGTTCTGAATCTCCATTTGCTCCAACGTTTCGCGCAGGTCGGAAGTGGCCTGGTCAACGTTGTGCTGCATCTCTTCATGATACGCCGCCAGCGACATCGCCATTGAGTTGATGCCGTTTTTCAGCATATCCAGCTCGCCCAACATAAACCCTTCTACGCGGCTGTCGAGCTGGCCGCGACGGATACGGTCAACGGTGTTGACCATGTTTCGAATCGGCCCCGTCACATCACGCATCAGTCGCCAGCCGAAAATCAGCGCAATGCCGATACAGAAGAGCATCATCACGCCGGAGATAAATATTTCTTTGTACTGCTGCAGCCGGACTGACTTGAGATCCAACTCCAGCGCCACATATCCCAGCATGTTGTTGCTGGATTTGGCTTCAGACTGAGCGGATTCATCAGGAGAATAGCTTTCGGAGATGATTGGCGTGCGCAGGATCATAATATCCCCTCGCCGCAATACGGTGAGATGGCGCGGGAACGGCGTGCCGTCAGGAATTTTCAGGGACGTCGGGTCAAGGTGAAAATTCGAGGTAACAAACAGACGGTTGTTTTCATCATAAACGGAGATAGCCCGCACGATGTCCGAGTGACGACGATGCAGGACGCTAATTAACTGACCAATGGATTCCCGGTTTTGCAGGTTCATCCCGTACTCGCTGGAGACCGCCAGCGGTTCGATAATGCTGGCTCCGGCGTCTTCCAGCTGTCGCTGCAAATCGTTATAGCGATGCACCACAAAGAAGATACTCAGCAGCAAACCGATCAATACGGTGGGGGCGAGGATCAAAATCATCATGCGTGCACGCAGGCTGTAGTTGGTCATGGCGTTCCGTTATGGGACAATTAGGACAATTATGTTTATATGTGAGAAAAATCTCAGCGATGGCGCAATTCTACTCTGCAAAGCGACGCGTGACGACGCGTCAGATCATAACTGTTGAAGCCACGGACCTCGATCCTTTTGGTCAGGGGGTGGCGCGGCACAACGGTAAGACACTGTTTATAACAGGTTTGCTGCCATCAGAACGAGCAGAAATTACGCTGACGGAAGAGAAACGCCAGTACGCGCGCGGCCAGGTAAAGCGCCGACTGAGCGATAGCCCGGAACGCGAAGTGCCTCGCTGCCCCCATTTTGGCGTCTGCGGGGGCTGCCAGCAACAGCATGCCAGCGTAGTTTTACAGCAAAAAAGTAAAAGCAGCGCGCTGGCGCGTCAGCTTAAGCACGAGGTTAACGAGATTATCGCCGGGCAGCCCTGGGGCTACCGTCGGCGCGCGCGCCTGAGCCTCAGTTATCAGCCAAAAACCGAGCGGCTGGAGATGGGATTTCGTAAAGCCAGCGCCAGCGATATCGTGGATATAAAGCAGTGCCCTGTTTTGGTGCCCCAACTTGAGGCATTGCTCCCTGATGTGCACCAGTGTCTGTCCGGGCTCGAAGGGGTTCGCCATCTCGGACATGTGGAACTGGTTCTGGCTAACAACGGCCCGCTGATGGTGCTGCGCCATACTGCGACGCTGTCCGAAAAAGATCGCGAAAAACTGGAACGCTTTTCGCATTCCCACAAGCTTGCGCTTTTCCTGGCACCACAAAGCGAGATACTTGAGCAGGTTACAGGAGAGGCTCCCTGGTATGCGTCAAACGGGCTACGCTTAACGTTCAGCCCGCGGGATTTTATCCAGGTCAATGACGGCGTGAATCAGCAGATGATTGAAAAAGCGCTGGACTGGCTGGATATCCAGCCGACCGACCGGGTGCTCGATCTCTTCTGCGGTATGGGTAATTTCACGCTGCCTCTGGCGCAGAAAGCGGCAAACGTGGTGGGTGTGGAAGGCGTTGAGGCGCTGGTCGCCAAAGGACAGGAAAACGCCCTACAAAATGGCTTGCAAAATGTGACATTTTTTCATCAAAACCTTGAGGAAGATGTGACTCAACAGCCGTGGGCGAAGCAGGGCTTTGATAAAATTTTGCTCGACCCGGCACGTGCCGGTGCTCCGGGCGTAATGGCACATATTATTAAACTCGCGCCGAAGCGTGTGGTCTATGTTTCCTGTAACCCGGCGACGCTTGCCCGGGACAGCGAGGCATTAATCAGTGCGGGTTACCAGATTCAGCGTCTGGCAATGCTGGACATGTTCCCGCACACTGGACATCTGGAATCGATGGCGTTGTTTGAGCACATCTAATTTGTTTGGCTTGTCGACTTCGACAGGCCCTGGTCCCTAAAGGAGAGGACGATGGTTGCGGTAAGAAGTGCACATCTTAATAAAGCTGGTGAGTTTGACCCTCAAAAATGGATCGCAAGTCTGGGGATTTCCAGCCAGCAGTCGTGTGAACGCTTAACCGAAACCTGGGCCTATTGTCTGCGCACCACGCAGGGACATCCTGACGCCGAGCTGCTGTTGTGGCGCGGCATCGAAATGGTCGAAATTCTCTCCATGCTGAACATGGATATCGAAACGCTGCAGGCCGCGCTTCTGTTCCCGCTCGCCGATGCTGACGTGGTCAGCGAAGACGTGCTGCGTGACAGCGTCGGAACCTCCGTCGTCGCGCTGATCCACGGCGTGCGCGATATGGCGGCCATCCGCCAGCTTAAAGCTGCCCATACCGATTCCGTCTCCTCAGAACAGGTTGATAACGTCCGGCGAATGCTGCTGGCCATGGTGGATGACTTCCGCTGCGTGGTCATCAAGCTTGCCGAACGTATTGCGCACCTGCGCGAAGTGAAGGATGCGCCGGAAGACGAGCGCGTCCTTGCCGCCAAAGAGTGTACGAATATCTATGCGCCGCTGGCGAACCGCTTAGGTATCGGTCAGCTGAAATGGGAGCTGGAAGATTACTGCTTCCGCTATCTGCACCCGGCGGAATACAAGCGCATTGCCAAACTTCTGCATGAACGCCGTATCGATCGTGAACACTACATCGACGAGTTTGTCAGCGGGCTGCGTCAGTCAATGAAAGAAGAGAATGTGCGCGCCGAAGTCTACGGTCGACCTAAGCACATCTACAGCATCTGGCGCAAAATGCAGAAGAAACACCTCGCCTTTGACGAGCTGTTTGACGTGCGCGCCGTGCGTATTGTGGCGGAGCGTCTGCAGGACTGCTACGCCGCGCTGGGGATAGTACATACTCACTTCCGCCACCTGCCGGACGAGTTCGACGACTATGTGGCGAACCCGAAACCGAACGGCTACCAGTCTATTCATACCGTGGTGCTTGGCCCCGGCGGCAAAACGGTTGAGATCCAGATCCGCACTAAACAGATGCACGAGGACGCCGAGCTGGGCGTGGCCGCGCACTGGAAATACAAAGAGGGTACGTCCGGCGGCGCGCGTTCTGGCCACGAAGACCGCATCGCCTGGTTGCGTAAGCTGATTGCGTGGCAGGAAGAGATGGCCGACTCCGGCGAAATGCTCGATGAAGTGCGCAGCCAGGTCTTCGACGACCGGGTCTACGTCTTTACCCCGAAAGGGGACGTTGTCGACCTGCCCGCAGGCTCCACGCCGCTCGACTTCGCCTACCACATCCATAGCGATGTGGGGCACCGCTGCATCGGGGCGAAAATCGGCGGACGAATCGTGCCATTCACCTATCAGCTGCAGATGGGGGACCAGATTGAGATCATCACCCAGAAGCAGCCCAACCCGAGCCGCGACTGGCTGAACCCGAACCTGGGCTACGTCACCACCAGCCGCGGGCGCTCCAAGATCCACGCCTGGTTCCGCAAGCAGGATCGCGATAAAAACATCCTTGCCGGTCGCCAGATCCTCGATGACGAACTGGAGCATGTGGGGATCAGCCTGAAAGAGGCGGAGAAATTCCTGCTGCCACGCTACAACTTCAACGAGCTTGACGAACTGTTAGCGGCCATTGGCGGCGGAGATATCCGTCTGAATCAGATGGTGAACTTCCTGCAGGCGCAGTTCAACAAGCCAAGTGCGGCGGAGCAGGATGCGGCAGCGCTGAAGCAGCTGCAGCAGAAAACCCATGCGCCGCAGCAGCGCAGCAAAGATAACGGCCGGGTGGTCGTGGAAGGCGTGGGCAATCTGATGCACCACATTGCCCGCTGCTGCCAGCCTATTCCAGGTGACGATATCGTTGGCTTTATCACTCAGGGGCGCGGGATTTCGATCCACCGTTCAGACTGTGACCAGCTTGCAGAGCTGCAGTCACATGCGCCGGAGCGCATCGTGGAAGCGGTCTGGGGCGAAAGCTACTCCGCAGGCTACTCGCTGGTGGTGCGCGTCACCGCCAATGACCGCAGCGGCCTGCTGCGCGACATCACGACCATTCTCGCCAACGAGAAGGTTAACGTGCTGGGCGTTGCCAGCCGCAGCGATACCCGCGAGCAGCTTGCCACCATCGATATGACCATCGAAATCTACAACCTGCAGGTGCTGGGCCGCGTGCTCGGCAAACTGAACCAGGTACCGGATGTGATTGACGCGCGTCGTCTGCACGGCGGATAAGATTTCTCTCTTTTGTAGGCCGGGTAAGGCGTAAGCCGCCACCCGGCATTTTTTTCTCAGGACAAAACCATGACTCAAATCGACCGCCTGCTCGGCATCATGAAACGCCTGCGTGACCCGGAGAACGGTTGCCCGTGGGACAAGGAGCAGACTTTCGCCACCATCGCCCCGTACACCCTCGAAGAAACCTATGAAGTGCTGGACGCCATTTCACGCGAGGATTTTGACGACCTGCGCGGCGAGCTGGGCGATCTGCTGTTCCAGGTGGTGTTCTATGCGCAGATGGCGCAAGAAGAAGGTCGCTTTAACTTTGACGACATCTGCGCTGCCATCAGCGACAAGCTGGAGCGCCGCCATCCGCATATTTTTGGCGATGCCACCGCAGGCAACAGCGCGGAAGTGCTGGCTCGCTGGGAGCAGATAAAAAGCGCCGAACGGGCCGAAAAATCCCAGCTCTCGGCGCTGGATGATATTCCGCTAAGTCTGCCCGCGCTGATGCGCGCGCATAAAATCCAGAAACGCTGCTCCGCCGTGGGTTTTGACTGGGACTCCCTGGGGCCGGTGCTGGATAAAGTGCATGAAGAGATCGACGAAGTGATGCATGAAGCGCAGCAGGCGGTTGTGGATGAAGCAAAGCTGGAAGAGGAGATGGGCGACCTGCTTTTCGCGACCGTCAATCTTTCGCGCCATTTGGGTGTAAAAGCGGAAACGGCCCTGCAAAAAGCCAACATTAAGTTCGAGCGACGCTTTCGCGAAGTTGAGCGGATTGTGGCCTCACGCGGCCTGGAAATGACCGGAATCGACCTCGAAGCCATGGAAGAAGTCTGGCAGGAAGTAAAACGCCAGGAACATGATCTCTAACGAGATTTTGCGATCAAGCGCAATTTGTGTGATTTTTTAAATGACAAGCGCTTGATTTGCGTCAAAAACATTTACCCAAAAGGGGCTATTTTCTCACTCCTTATGTTTGTCATGGCCTGGAATGGAGACGGAGAATGAAAGTTTGTGGCGCTCGCCGTGTTCGGGTATACTACTTTCCCGTCCTGGTTATTCCATCGTTTCACCCTAACTTCTCAGGTTCAGCATGACAACGAACTATATTTTTGTGACCGGCGGGGTCGTATCCTCTCTGGGTAAAGGCATTGCCGCAGCCTCCCTCGCAGCCATTCTTGAAGCCCGTGGCCTCAATGTGACCATGATGAAACTGGATCCGTACATCAACGTCGATCCGGGCACCATGAGCCCAATCCAACACGGGGAAGTGTTCGTTACTGAAGACGGCGCTGAAACCGATCTGGATCTTGGCCACTACGAGCGTTTCATCCGTACCAAAATGACCCGTCGTAACAACTTCACGACTGGCCGCATCTACTCAGACGTTCTGCGTAAAGAGCGCCGCGGTGACTATCTGGGTGCAACCGTTCAGGTTATCCCACACATCACTAACGCAATCAAAGAACGCATCGTTGCGGGCGGCGAAGGCCACGACGTGGTGCTGGTCGAAATCGGCGGAACCGTAGGTGATATCGAATCCCTGCCATTCCTTGAAGCGATTCGTCAGCTGGCTGTCGATATTGGTCGTGAGCACGCGCTGTTCATGCACCTGACCCTGGTGCCGTACATGGCCGCCGCAGGTGAAGTGAAAACCAAGCCGACTCAGCACTCAGTAAAAGAACTGCTCTCCATCGGTATTCAGCCAGACATCCTGGTTTGCCGCTCCGATCGCGCGGTTCCAGCGAACGAACGTGCGAAAATTGCATTGTTCTGTAACGTGCCTGAAAAAGCTGTTATTTCAATGAAAGACGTCGATTCCATTTATAAAATCCCGGGCCTGTTGAAATCACAGGGCCTGGACGATTATATTTGTAAACGATTCAGCTTGAACTGTCCGGAAGCTAACCTGTCTGAATGGGAACAGGTTATTTACGAAGAAGCCAATCCGGCTGGTGAAGTGACTATCGGTATGGTCGGCAAGTACATTGAACTGCCGGACGCCTATAAGTCAGTCATCGAAGCGCTGAAGCACGGTGGTCTGAAGAACCGCGTCTCCGTGAACATCAAGCTGATTGATTCGCAGGATGTTGAAACGCGTGGCGTCGAAATTCTGAAAGATCTGGATGCGATTCTCATCCCTGGCGGCTTCGGCTACCGTGGTGTAGAAGGCAAGATCGCCACCGCACGCTATGCGCGTGAAAACAATATTCCATACCTCGGCATCTGCCTGGGTATGCAGGTTGCGCTGATCGAATTTGCGCGCAACGTAGCGGGAATGGAAAACGCGAACTCTACGGAATTTGTGCCAGACTGTAAGTACCCTGTAGTGGCGCTTATCACTGAATGGCGCGACGAAGAAGGTAACGTCGAAGTCCGTACCGAGAAGAGCGATCTGGGTGGCACTATGCGTCTTGGCGCACAGGCCTGCCAGCTGTCCGACGATAGCGTGGTTCGCAAGCTTTATGGCGAGCCAACCATCACCGAGCGCCATCGTCACCGCTATGAAGTCAACAACATGTTGTTGAAACCGATTGAAGCTGCGGGTCTGCGTGTTGCGGGCCGTTCCGGGGATGATCAGTTAGTCGAGATCATCGAGGTGCCTAACCATCCATGGTTCGTTGCCTGCCAATTCCACCCGGAATTTACTTCTACGCCGCGCGACGGGCATCCGCTGTTTGCAGGCTTTGTGAAGGCCGCCAGCGACTACCAGAAGCGTCAGGCGAAGTAAAAAAAGTTAGAACGGCAACGCGTACCTCTGGTACGCGTTGTTTGTCTGGAGTTTTAGTTTAACTTGTACTGAGGAAAATCTAATGTCCAAAATCGTTAAAGTCATCGGTCGTGAAATCATCGACTCCCGTGGTAACCCGACCGTTGAAGCCGAAGTTCACCTGGAAGGTGGTTTCGTTGGTATGGCTGCTGCTCCATCAGGTGCTTCTACTGGTTCCCGCGAAGCGCTTGAACTGCGCGATGGCGACAAATCCCGCTTCCTGGGCAAAGGCGTACTGAAAGCGGTTGGCGCTGTAAACGGTCCTATTGCTCAGGCAATCCTTGGCAAAGACGCCAAAGACCAGGCTGGCATCGACAAGATCATGATCGATCTGGACGGTACTGAAAACAAATCTAACTTCGGTGCGAACGCAATCCTGGCTGTTTCCCTGGCGAACGCCAAAGCAGCAGCAGCAGCGAAAGGCCAGCCACTGTTCGAGCACATCGCTGAACTGAACGGCACCCCAGGCAAATACTCCATGCCTGTACCAATGATGAACATCATCAACGGTGGTGAGCACGCAGACAACAACGTTGATATTCAGGAATTCATGATTCAGCCAGTTGGCGCGAAATCCCTGAAAGAAGCAGTACGTATGGGTTCTGAAGTGTTCCACAACCTGGCTAAAGTTCTGAAAGCTAAAGGTATGAACACTGCTGTTGGTGACGAAGGTGGCTATGCGCCAAACCTGGGTTCTAACGCAGAAGCTCTGGCGGTAATCGCTGAAGCAGTTAAAGCAGCAGGCTACGAGCTGGGCAAAGACATCACCCTGGCGATGGACTGTGCAGCATCTGAATTCTACAAAGACGGTAAATACGTTCTGGCTGGCGAAGGCAACAAAGCATTCACCTCCGAAGAGTTCACTCACTTCCTGGAAGACCTGACCAAACAGTACCCAATCGTGTCTATCGAAGACGGTCTGGACGAGTCTGACTGGGCTGGCTTCGCATACCAGACCAAAGTACTGGGCGACAAAATCCAGCTGGTTGGTGACGATCTGTTCGTAACCAACACCAAGATCCTGAAAGAAGGCATCGAGAAAGGCATCGTTAACTCCATCCTGATCAAATTCAACCAGATCGGTTCTCTGACCGAAACTCTGGCTGCGATCAAAATGGCGAAAGACGCTGGCTACACCGCTGTTATCTCTCACCGTTCTGGCGAAACCGAAGACGCTACCATTGCTGACCTGGCTGTGGGTACCGCTGCAGGCCAGATCAAAACCGGTTCTATGAGCCGTTCTGACCGTGTTGCTAAATACAACCAGCTGATTCGTATCGAAGAAGCGCTGGGCGAAAAAGCACCATACAACGGTCTGAAAGAGATCAAAGGCCAGGCATAATTGCTTAAGCCCTAAAATGAAAATGCCAGTCGAATGACTGGCATTTTTTTTGGCTATTTAAAATCAACCGCCATTTGCTCCGGAATGGTCAACCCCTGGGTGGTTTGCACGCAGCGGGCGATGTAATCCGTAAACCGGGGTGGCTTCGGCATCCCCATGCTCAGCAGCTTATCGTTGCTGAAGCGCACGTTAAGCGTGGCAAACGCACCGTATAAACGCATGGCTTTCAGCATCAGACGTTCGTTGCACGGGCCAAAAATATGTTTCAACTCGCGGCGCATTCTGACCAGCGTTTCGTAGCTGACCTGCGCATATTTATCACCGACGGGGGCTTTCTCCAGCGCCAGCGCCATTGCCCGATCGATATCCGCAAAGCGAACGCTGTTCTCTTCTCCCGCAGAAATGTGTACCACTTCCCCCGGACGAGCGTTGCTGTTGAGCAGCATTAACAGCGCATCGGCACAATAATCCACTGGAACAACGTCGATCCGGTCTTCCATTGAGCACATAAACTTCTGCAGCATCAGGCCCATGCTAAAGACCCAGAAAATGCTGCTCGACGGCGTGCAGCCGTGACGGGTATGGCCGACAACGATGGACGGACGGGCGATGAGCAGCGGCAGGTTCGGACACTCCTGGCGCATCAGCTGTTCGATGGTTGACTTCGAAAACGTGTATTCCACCAGGTGTTCAGCATTCTCTCTGAATTCAGCGCTTTCGGCGACCAGTGAATCCTGCTCCGGCGTGCATGACATTGCGGTGCCGACGTGGAGGAAACGCTGTAGTCCTGCGACCTGCTTCATACGGCGCGCCAGCGCGAGCGTACCTTCAACGTTGACCTTCCAGATCAGTGGGTTATTACCAAATGAGGCGACAGCCGC
Source organism: Enterobacter sp. B79-1 (assembly GCF_057444735.1). Lineage (NCBI taxonomy): Bacteria > Pseudomonadati > Pseudomonadota > Gammaproteobacteria > Enterobacterales > Enterobacteriaceae > Enterobacter > Enterobacter sp. B79-1. The sequence goes on along the minus strand of NZ_JBYAZJ010000005.1, from coordinate 179,682 downwards.
ACAGTTAACGACATGCGTGACGCGATCCAGACGGGGATCGTTCAGAAAGGCCTCTGGCTGGCTGAGGTCGCCAGTCAGGATATTATCCACGCTCAGGGAGGCCAGTTTGTCCTCAGGCACGTTGAACTTGCGCATGTTTTCCTGCACGCGCTCCAGCCCGCTCTGCGGATCGCCGGCGCGCGCAAGCAAAAGCAGTTCTACGGATTGATCGTTGGTCAGGATTTTTTCAAGAACTGCACCGCCCAGAAATCCGGTCACGCCTGTAATCAATAGCATCTTCATTAATACCGTCTCATTATGATTGATGAGGCGGATTGTAGGCGCGCAAAAGTAAACGGCATTTAAATAATAAAACGCCGAAATCAGTGGCGTCTTAAGCTTATTTTAAGGAAAGGAAATCGGGTGGAGATATTCGACATTAGTAGAAGGGTAAAGATTCATTATATAAAAATATAAATTTCAACTCATTGAATTTTATGATTTTTGTAGAGGCGCCGTCAAATGATGAACTTAATTCAAAATGTAATAAATATAATAATTTGTTACACCAAGTATTTACCAAATAAATGATTTAAACACCACTTAACTAAAATTATTCGCAGGCCGATTTATTTAGCCTGCGAATGTTTTTCAGAGCAAAAGGGGAAGCGTGGCGCTGGCCGTTTGCTGGCTAACGTCACCGTAACGGCCGTCCAGCGCAATCATGGACGTGGTCAGCAGCTCGACCAGCAGCATGACCCCAACCTTAGCATTGAGCGCGCCTGCGCTAAGGGGACCCTCTGGTTTGGCGGCCACCAGCTGCATATCGCTCAGGGACGCCAGCGGGCTGCGGGGCGTATTGCTGAGTGCCAGCACCTTAACGCCGCGCTTGCGGGCAAGCTTCACCACGTGGAGTAAATCCCGCGTTGAACCCGAGCTGGAGATGGCCACAACCAGCGTCTCTTTCGAAAGCGTTGTCGCATTCATGGCCGCGCGGTGCATATCGCTAAACAGCTGTGCGGGTTTGCCCAGCCGCAGCAGCTTGTAATGCAGGTACTCCCCGAGGATCGCGCTGGCCGCGACGCCGTAAATCTGTACGGATTGCGCCTGGTGCAACGCCAGCGCCGCTTTTTCAAGCAGCGCGCGGTCGAGGAGTCGGGCGGTATCCTGCAAAGCCTGCACCGACTCATTCACGACGTTATCAATCTCATCCCCCGCCTGACGTGCGGGCTGGCCCTGCTGAATATCCAGCGCAAGCGCCATTTTAAATTCGTTATAGCCCTTGCAGCCCAGCGTCCGGCAAAGACGCGTGACGCTGGCCTCGCTGGTATGGCTCTCGCGCGCCAGTTCAGTGATCGTCAGGTAGAGCACCCGGCCAGGATCGCTGAGGACAAACTCGCCGAGTTTTTGTTGCGTTGGGCTGTACCCGGAAGCCTCCTGGCGGAGCTTCAGCAGCAGATTTTCATGGTCCGACATGCCACGTCCTTAATGTGTTTCGCTGCGACTAGTGTGGCGGAAAGGAGGGGAAAGATGCCAGTCATTTTGAAAAAGTATGATCGGCTTCCTGGTTTTTGATGATAATTTTCACTTAATAATAGTTGTATGGTAAAAATTTTCATCACTTAGTGGGGAGATGAAAAAATGATGCAAATGTTCAGTGGCGCTTCTTCGGGGGGATGGTTTGAAAAAGCGCAGCGCTTTGGTAAATCCTTTATGTTGCCCATTGCCGTGTTGCCCGCGGCGGGTCTGCTGCTGGGGATAGGCGGCGCGTTATCGAATCCCAATACGCTGACGGCTTATCCGTTTTTAGATGTGGGCTGGCTGCAGGCCATTTTCACCATCATGAGCAGCGCCGGTTCAATTGTGTTTGCGAACCTCTCGGTGCTGTTTGCGGTTGGGGTGGCCGTCGGGTTGGCGAAAAGCGATAAGGGCACGGCCGGGCTGGCGGCGCTGCTCGCGTTTCTGGTGATGAATGCCACCATCAACGCGCTGCTGATCCTCACCGGCAAACTGGCGCACGAGAACCCGGGCGCTGTCGGGCAGGGCATGACGCTGGGGATTCAGACGCTGGAAACCGGGGTGTTTGGCGGCGTGGTGATTGGGCTGGTGACCTGCACGCTCCATCATCGGTTTAATAAAATTGCGCTTCCGCAGTTCCTCGGGTTCTTTGGCGGCTCGCGCTTTGTCCCCATTATCAGCTCGCTGGCGGCGATACTCGTCGGCGCGCTCATGACCGTGATCTGGCCGCATTTCCAGAAGCTGATTTTTGGTCTCGGCGGGCTGGTGGATGCCACCGGTTATCTGGGCACCCTGCTGTACGGCTTCATCTTACGCATGCTGGGCCCGTTTGGTTTGCACCACATCTTCTACCTGCCGTTCTGGGCCACCGCGCTCGGCGGCAGTGAGATTGTTAACGGTCACCTCGTTGAGGGCACACAGCGGATCTTCTTCGCCCAGTTGGCCGACCCGAACACGCAGCATTTCTATGAGGGCACGTCGCGCTTCATGTCCGGGCGCTTTATTACGATGATGTTTGGCCTGCTCGGCGCGTGTCTGGCGATGTACCACACGGCAAAACCGGAGAACAAAAAGCGCGTTGCCGGGCTGCTGCTCTCTGCGGCGTTAACCTCGTTCCTGACCGGGATTACAGAGCCCATCGAGTTCTCGTTCCTGTTTATTGCGCCGGTGCTTTACGTCATTCATGCGCTGTTTGACGGGCTGGCGTTCATGCTCGCACACATGCTGCATATCACCATCGGGCAAACCTTCTCCGGCGGGTTTATCGACTTCGTGCTGTTCGGCATTTTGCAGGGCGAGGCCAAAACTAACTGGATGTTCGTTCCGCTGGTCGGCGTGCCGTGGTTCTTCCTTTACTACTTCACCTTCCGCTACCTGATTAACCGCTTTGATTTTGCCACGCCGGGTCGGGAAAAGGAGGCGGTGGCCAATGAAGTGGCCTTCTCACAGAGCGAGCGCGCCGTTGCGGTGATCGCCGGATTAGGCGGAAAAGAGAATCTGGAAGAGGTGGACTGCTGCGCCACGCGTCTTCGCGTCACGGTGAAGGACGGCAGCAAAGTGAATGACGCGGCGCTGAAAGCCACCGGCGCGCGCGGCGTTATCGTGCGCGGTAACGGTGTTCAGGTCATTTATGGCCCGCACGTCACGATTATCAAAAACGAAGTGGAAGAGATCTTATCGTAATGAAAACTGTACTGGATAACCTGAAGGGAAAACTGGTCGTCTCCTGTCAGGCGCTGGAAAACGAACCGCTGCATAGCCCGTTTATTATGTCGCGAATGGCGCTGGCGGCGGCACAGGGCGGGGCTACCGCCATTCGTGCCAACAGCGTGGTGGATATCGAGGCCATTAAGCAGCAGGTCTCTTTGCCGGTCATCGGCATCATCAAACGGGATTACCCGGAAAGCGAGGTGTTTATCACCGCCACGATGAAAGAGGTAGATGAGCTCATGGCCGTCTCGCCGGAAATCATTGCGCTTGATGCGACGGCGCGGGAGCGTCCTGGTGGGGAGTCTCTGGAAACGCTGGTCACGCGCATCCGATCGCGCTATCCCTCGGTCCTGCTGATGGCGGATATCTCCACCGTGGATGAAGCCGTGACGGCGCAGGCGCTTGGCTTTGACTGTGTCGGCACGACGCTTTACGGCTATACGGCGGAAACGGCGGGCCATTCGCTTCCGGAGAATGACTGCGCGTTCCTGAAGGCCGTGCTGGCTGCCGTGACGGTTCCCGTGGTTGCCGAAGGCAACGTGGATACGCCTGAACGCGCGGCCAGATGCCTGGCGCTGGGTGCGCATACGGTCGTTGTCGGCGGCGCGATCACCCGTCCACAGCAAATTACCGAGCGTTTTATGGCGGCGATTGGCGCGCAAAGCACCGATGGAGCATGACCATCCGGCGTGGATCTGCGATACTTATCGTTTATCCCCTTTACTGAGATGACTATGCAGTACCCGATTAACGAGATGTTCCAGACCCTGCAAGGCGAGGGTTACTTTACCGGCGTTCCCGCTATTTTCATTCGTTTACAGGGATGCCCGGTTGGCTGTGCCTGGTGTGATACCAAACATACGTGGGATAAGCTCGCAGATCGGGAAGTGTCGCTGTTTAGCATTCTGGCGAAAACCAAAGAGAGCGATAAGTGGGGCGCGGGCAGTTCTGAAGATCTGCTGGCCATTATTGGTCGTCAGGGCTGGACGGCGCGCCACGTGGTGATCACCGGCGGTGAACCCTGCATCCACGATCTGACGCCGCTGACCGAGCTGCTCGAAAAGAACGGCTACAGCTGCCAGATTGAAACCAGCGGCACCCATGAAGTGCGCTGCTCACACACCACTTGGGTGACGGTATCGCCAAAAGTGAATATGCGCGGCGGATATGACGTGCTGTCTCAGGCGCTGGAACGCGCGGATGAGATTAAGCACCCGGTAGGGCGCGTACGTGATATCGAAGCGCTGGATGAACTGCTGGCCACGCTGACGGATGAAAAGCAGCGCGTCATTGCGCTACAGCCGATCAGCCAGAAAGACGACGCGACGCGCCTGTGCATTGAAACCTGTATTGCGCGTAACTGGCGCCTGTCGATGCAGACGCACAAATACCTGAATATTGCATAAAAAAAGCCCGGTGGCGCTAGCGCTAACCGGGCCTACGGTTCGAGGCTTTTACTGGCCGGGTAAGCGTTAGCGCCACCCGGCAAGCATCACTCCCCGCGATACACGCAGCCTGCCGTGCAGGTCTCTTTGATCATCACCGCGCTCAGCAGCGGCACCAGCGGCTTCATCTGATCCCAAATCCATTTTGCCAGCACTTCGCTGGTCGGGTTTTCAAGGCCAGGAATATCATTCAGATAGTAGTGATCCAGACGATCGTAGGTCGGCTTAAACGCGGCCTTCAGCTCGGCAAAATCCATGATCCAACCGGTATGCGGATCGACTTCACCGGTGATCTCAAGACGCACCATAAACGAGTGCCCGTGCAAACGGCCACATTTATGCCCTTCAGGGACATGCGGAAGGTGGTGGGCGGCTTCGAAGGTGAAATCTTTAAACAGTGTGGTGGACATGATCGCTCTCAGTAATGCGGAAAAAACCGCCGCATAGTACCGGAAAGCACAATTTTTAGCATTAACTAAAACGGCTCAATAGGTACTGAGCCGCGACATGCCCTTTTTTTGTTAATTTTCGTATTATATTTCAATAAGTTAATTAATCGCTTTTACTGTTAAGAACGATAAGTAAAACAGGTTAGTCCATTTGGTTATTTATTATTTCCATCCCTTCTTTAATTGTTATTATCCTCGCCGTTAACCTTATCTTCAGTTTGGATTTATTCGCTTAAAGTCCGCTTGGCTACTGGAACATAACGACGCATGACAACACAGGCCCCACCTTCAAATTTGCTTCCCCTGAACCCGGAGCAACTGGCGCGCCTTCAGGCTGCCACCTCTGATTTTTCTCCCACTCAGCTTGCCTGGGTCTCCGGTTATTTCTGGGGAATGCTCAATCAGCAGCCTGGCGCTGTGGTGGGTGCACCGGCAACGGCCGTTGAAATTCCTGCCATTACGCTCATTTCCGCCTCGCAAACGGGTAACGCCCGCCGCGTGGCCGAAGCGCTGCGTGATGACCTGCTCGCCGCTAAACTGAACGTGAACCTGGTCAACGCCGGGGATTATAAATTTAAACAAATCGCGTCAGAAAAACTGCTGGTGGTTGTGGCCTCAACGCAGGGTGAAGGTGAACCCGCTGAAGAAGCGGTGGCGCTGCACAAGTTTCTGTTCTCGAAAAAAGCGCCGAAGCTGGACGGCACGGCGTTTGCCGTCTTTGGCCTGGGCGATACCTCCTATGAATTCTTCTGCCAGTCCGGTAAAGACTTCGACAGCAAGCTGGCGGAGCTGGGTGCTGAGCGCCTGCTGGACCGCGTTGACGCGGATGTTGAGTACCAGACCGCCGCCGCCGAATGGCGTGCGCGCATCGTTGAGGTGCTGAAAGCGCGCGTGCCGAAAGAGACGTCCGCGCAGGCCGCCTTCACCGCGACGGGTGCCGTCAACGACATTCACACCAGCCCGTACACCAAAGAGGCACCGCTGACGGCGAGCCTGGCGGTGAATCAGAAAATTACCGGCCGCGACTCGGAAAAAGACGTGCGCCATATTGAGATCGATCTCGGTGACTCTGGCCTGCGCTATCAGCCGGGCGATGCGCTGGGTATCTGGTATCAGAACGATCCGGCGCTGGTGAAAGAGCTGGTTGAGCTGCTGTGGCTGAAGGGTGACGAGCCTGTCACCGTTGATGGCAAAACCCAGCCGCTTTCAGAGGCGCTGCAGTGGCATTTCGAGCTGACGGTGAACACCCCGAATATCGTCGAAAATTATGCCACCTTAACGCGCAGCGAATCCTTGCTGCCGCTGGTGGGCGATAAGGCGAAACTGCAGCATTACGCCGCGACGACGCCAATCGTCGATATGGTGCGTTTCTCTCCGGCTCAGCTGGATGCCGATGCGCTGATCGGCCTGCTGCGTCCGCTGACGCCGCGCCTGTACTCCATCGCCTCTTCACAGGCCGAAGTGGAGAGTGAAGTGCATGTTACCGTCGGCGTGGTGCGCTACGACATCGAAGGCCGCGCCCGCGCGGGTGGGGCATCAAGTTTCCTGGCGGACCGCGTGGAAGAAGAGGGCGAAGTACGCGTCTTTATCGAGCACAACGACAACTTCCGCCTGCCTGCGAACCCGGAAACGCCGGTTATCATGATTGGCCCTGGCACCGGCATTGCGCCGTTCCGCGCCTTTATGCAGCAGCGCGCGGCGGATGAAGCACCGGGTAAAAACTGGCTGTTCTTCGGCAACCCGCACTTTACCGAAGATTTCCTCTACCAGGTCGAATGGCAGCGCTATGTTAAAGAAGGCGTACTGACCCGCATCGATCTGGCCTGGTCCCGCGACCAGAAAGAAAAAGTATACGTACAAGACAAACTGCGCGAACAGGGCGCAGAGCTGTGGCGCTGGATCAATGACGGTGCCCACATTTATGTCTGCGGCGACGCCAATCGCATGGCGAAGGACGTTGAGCAGGCACTGCTGGAAGTGATTGCCGAATTCGGCGGTATGGATGCCGAAACGGCGGATGAATTTTTAAGTGAGCTGCGCGTAGAGCGCCGTTATCAGCGAGATGTCTACTAATGAGCGAAAAACATCCCGGCCCACTGGTGGTCGAAGGCAAACTGACTGATGCCGAGCGCATGAAGGTAGAGAGCAACTACCTGCGCGGTACCATTGCCGAAGATTTGAATGACGGTCTGACCGGCGGTTTCAAAGGCGACAACTTCCTGCTGATCCGCTTCCACGGTATGTATCAGCAGGACGACCGCGACATCCGCGCCGAGCGTGCAGAACAGAAGCTGGAGCCGCGTCACGCGATGCTGCTGCGCTGCCGTTTGCCGGGCGGTGTGATCACCACCAAACAGTGGCAGGCCATCGACAAGTTCGCGGGTGAAAACACGATTTACGGCAGCATCCGCCTGACCAATCGTCAGACCTTCCAGTTCCACGGCATTCTGAAGAAGAACGTGAAGCCGGTGCACCAGATGCTGCACTCGGTCGGGCTGGACGCGCTGGCAACCGCCAACGACATGAACCGTAACGTGCTTTGCACCTCGAACCCGTATGAGTCCGAGCTGCACGCCGAAGCGTATGAGTGGGCGAAGAAGATCTCTGAGCACCTGCTGCCGCGCACGCGCGCCTACGCAGAGATTTGGCTCGATCAGGAAAAAGTCGCGACCACGGACGAAGAGCCGATCCTTGGCCAGACCTATCTGCCGCGTAAGTTTAAAACTACTGTCGTGATCCCGCCGCAGAACGACATCGACCTGCACGCCAACGACATGAACTTCGTGGCGATTGCCGAAAACGGCAAGCTGATTGGCTTTAACCTGCTGGTGGGCGGCGGCCTGTCCATTGAGCACGGTAACAAGAAAACCTACGCCCGCACCGCGAGCGAGTTCGGCTTCCTGCCGCTGGAGCACACGCTGGCCGTGGCGGAAGCTGTGGTCACCACCCAGCGCGACTGGGGCAACCGTACCGACCGTAAAAACGCGAAAACCAAATACACCCTGGAGCGCGTGGGCGTAGAGACGTTCAAAGAGGAAGTGGAGCGTCGCGCAGGCATCAAGTTTGAGCCGATCCGCCCTTACGAATTCACCGGTCGCGGCGATCGCAGTGGCTGGGTGAAAGGTATCGACAATAAATGGCACCTGACGCTGTTTATTGAAAACGGTCGTATTCTGGATTATCCGGGACGCCCGCTGAAAACCGGTCTGCTGGAAATTGCTAAGATCCATAAAGGCGAGTTCCGCATTACCGCCAACCAGAATCTCATCATTGCCGGCGTGCCGGAGAGCCAGAAGGCTAAAATCGAGAAGCTGGCGCGCGATCATGGGTTGATGAATGCGGTTAAACCGCAGCGTGAAAACTCGATGGCCTGCGTGTCGTTCCCGACCTGCCCGCTGGCGATGGCCGAAGCGGAACGTTTCCTGCCATCATTTACTGACAAGGTAGAAGCGATTCTGGAAAAACACGGTATTCCGGACGAGCATATTGTGATGCGCGTCACCGGCTGCCCGAACGGCTGCGGTCGCGCGATGCTGGCTGAGCTGGGTCTGGTGGGCAAAGCGCCGGGTCGTTACAACGTGCACCTTGGCGGCAACCGTATGGGGACGCGCATTCCGCGTATGTACCGTGAAAATATTACGGAACCGGAAATTCTCGATTCCATTGACGAGCTTGTCGGGCGCTGGGCGAAAGAGCGCGAAGCGGGTGAAGGCTTCGGCGACTTTACGGTGCGTGCGGGCATCATTCGCCCGGTGCTCGATCCCGCACGGGATTTCTGGGAGTAACCCATCCTTTGCCCGGTGGCGCTTCGCTTACCGGGCCTACGGGTTTTGTAGGCCGGGCAAACGCAGTGCCGCCCGGCGAAACAGGCAAACGAGGTTCTTATGTCCGTACTCGATCTAAACGCCCTTAATGACCTGCCAAAAGTCGAACGCATTCTGGCGCTGGCAGAAACCAATGCTCAACTGGAAAAGCTGGACGCCGAAGGGCGCGTGGCGTGGGCGCTGGAAAACCTGCCGGGAGACTATGTGCTGTCGTCGAGCTTTGGTATTCAGGCGGCGGTCAGCCTGCATCTGGTGAATCAGATCAGCCCGGACATTCCGGTGATCCTCACCGATACCGGCTACCTGTTCCCGGAAACCTACCAGTTTATCGATGAGCTCACGGACAAGCTCAAGCTGAACCTGAAAGTCTACCGCGCGACGGAAAGTGCGGCCTGGCAGGAGGCGCGCTACGGCAAGCTGTGGGAGCAGGGCGTTGAGGGCATTGAGAAATACAATGAGATCAACAAAGTCGAGCCGATGAACCGCGCGCTGAAAGAGCTGAAGGCTCAGACCTGGTTTGCGGGTCTGCGCCGCGAGCAGTCGGGAAGCCGCGCTACGCTACCGGTGCTGGCGGTTCAACGCGGCGTGTTCAAAGTGCTGCCGATCATCGACTGGGATAACCGCACCGTATACCAGTACCTGCAAAAACACGGGCTGAAATACCATCCGCTGTGGGACCAGGGCTATTTGTCGGTGGGCGACACCCACACCACGCGCAAATGGGAACCGGGAATGGCGGAAGAAGAGACGCGATTCTTTGGGCTGAAGCGCGAGTGCGGGCTGCACGAAGGATAATGTCATTTCGCCCGGTGGCGCTGCGCTTACCGGGCCTACAAAGGCTCGATCGATACGTAGGCCCGGTAAGGCGTAGCCGCCACCGGGCTTAAGGACCTCAGGCTTTCCCCGCTTTCGCCAGCTCCTTCACCAGCGGCAGCATCACCTTCACCACATCACGGCTGCGACGCTCAATTCGCTGAGGCAGCGCGCTGTCAATGTGCTGCTGATTGTCCAGCATCACGTTATGCCAGCTTGTCCCCTCCGGGAACGCTTTCGTTTTCGCCCGCTGCTGATACCCATCTTTCTTGCCCAGACCCCAGTTCGTCGCCTCAACGTACAAAACCGGAATGCCCGCTTTATCAAACACTTCGCCGTCGTTACAACAGCCCGTTCCTTTCGGATAATCCGGGTTGCCGCCGGGATTGGTGGTGGCATATACACCGTGGCTACGGGCGATGGCTAATGCCCGGTCGCGCGTTAATTTACGCACGCTGCTGGGGGTGCTCTGCCCACTATTAAAATAGAGCTTATCGCCGACGATCAAATTATCGAGATTGATCACCAGCAGCGTATTTTTTTTCTCCTCATTGCTCATGCGCTTAAGGAGATTCTCAGCGCCAAGCTTTCCTTCTTCTTCTCCGCTGGTGGCAATAAAGCGAATCCCGTATTTCGTTGGGATATTTTTCATTCGCTCGGCCAGTTCAAGCATGACGCCCAGACCCGCCGCGTTGTCATCCAACCCCTGCAACGTCAAACCGCCGAGGTTATTGTCGGTGTCGGCGTCGCTCATCGGGGCGAAGGTATCGAGATGCGCCATGATAATGATCTGCTCAGCCGCTTTCCCTTCGTGTGCGGCAATGACCGTACTGCCCGTCACGTTGTGCCAGTTTTTTGTTTTATTACGTGAGGTATAGATGTAGCGGCTGTGAAACGAGCGGATATCGCTCTGGTAGCCCATATCGGCAAACTGCTGACGAATATAGTCTGCGGAGAGCATCTCGGCCGGTGTGCCGGTCATGCGTCCAGGGAAGACCGTGGCAATATGCCGCGCCTGCATATTGGCGATTTCACCATAAGGTTGGTTTTTTGCCTGAACCGGAAGGATGAAGCAAACGCCGAGCGCCAGGGCAGCAATACGGTGGCGCGTTGCGGAAAACATAGTGAGTCCTTAAAAACAGAGCAAATTTTTAACCCGCTTAGTATGAAACTGTGATCGTGCATACACAATTTGAATTGCTCTTAAATGCCCGAAATTTCGCATGTTAAGCAGTTTTTGATATTTGCTTTTTCATGGCGTTATTCCATTGAGTAACTACTCATTCCAATTCGTAATTTCATTCGGTCTAAGTCGCCCCCTATAGTCCCACTATTCCTGTTGTTAGTGAGTTGTTGCCTGTGGACTATCTGCCCTTATTTGCCGCAATTAAAGAGAGACCGGTGCTGGTTGTTGGTACGGGTGACATTGCCGATCGCAAAATCGCGTTCCTGCAACGGGCAGGCGCGCAGGTACGGGTAGTCGAAGAGGCGGATTTCGAGGAGTCGCAAATCGACAGCGTGGTGCTGGTGATTGCGGCCACCGAAAATCGTGAACTCAATCGTCGAATTTCTGACGCGGCGCAAGCCCGTTACCGCCTGGTGAACGTGGTGGACGACCAGCCTTTGTGCTCGTTTATCTTCCCGTCGATTGTTGACCGCTCACCGCTGCTGGTGGCGATCTCCTCCGGCGGCACCGCGCCGGTGCTGGCGCGCGTGTTGCGGGAAAAAATCGAAGCGCTGCTGCCGACCAGCCTCGGGCGCATGGCGGAAAAAGCCAGCTTCTGGCGTGACCACCTGAAAAACCGCCTGACCAGCGTGACGGAACGCCGTCGCTTCTGGGAGCGCGTGTTTCGCGGCCGCTTTGCCAGCCTGATGCATGCCGGTAATGAGACGGCGGCGCAGAAACTCCTCGAGGACGAACTGGATAACCCTGGCAGCACGAGCGGGGAGATCATTCTGGTGGGGGCAGGGCCGGGTGATGCCGGTCTGCTGACGCTGCGTGGCCTGCAGGTGCTGCAGGACGCGGACGTGGTGTTCTACGACCATCTGGTCACCGACGGCGTGCGCGAGCTGATCCGTCGCGACGCGGAGCAAATCTGCGTCGGCAAACGGGCTGGCGAGCATTCGGTGCCGCAGCACGACACTAACCAGATGCTGGTTGACGCCGCCAAAGCGGGTAAAACCGTGGTGCGCCTGAAAGGGGGCGATCCGTTTATTTTCGGTCGCGGCGGCGAAGAGCTGCAGGCGGCAGCCGAAGCGGGCGTACCGTTCCAGGTGGTGCCCGGCATCACGGCGGCCTCTGCGGTGACGGCCTACGCCGGTATCCCGCTAACCCATCGCGATTACGCCCAGAGCGTGACCTTTGTGACCGGACACTACAAGGCCGACAGCACGCCGTTTGACTGGTCGCATCTCGCCCAGAGCCGCCAGACGCTGGCGATCTACATGGGCACGATGAAAGCGGCAGACATCAGCGAACAACTTATTCAGCACGGTCGCGAGGCGACGACGCCCGTTGCCGTGATCTCTCGCGGCACGCGCGTCGATCAGCACGTTGCGACGGGCACGCTGGAACATCTTGCAACCCTGGCGAAAGACGCCCCGATGCCCGCCCTGATCGTGGTGGGGGAAGTGGTGCAGTTGCACAGCACGCTCGCCTGGTTTCAGAACACAACCGATACAGAAGGCTTTGGTTCTTCTGTCGTAAATTTGGCTTAAGGAACGGTTATGGACCAAAAACGTCTTACACACCTGCGGCAGCTTGAAGCGGAGAGTATCCATATTATCCGCGAAGTGGCCGCCGAGTTTTCTAACCCGGTGATGATGTACTCCATCGGTAAAGATTCCAGCGTCATGCTGCATCTGGCGCGTAAAGCGTTTTATCCGGGCACGCTGCCGTTCCCGCTGCTGCACGTGGATACCGGCTGGAAATTCCGCGAAATGTACGAGTTCCGCGACCGTACCGCGAAAGCCTACGGCTGCGAGCTGCTGGTGCATAAAAACCCGGAAGGGGTGGCGATGGGCATTAACCCGTTCGTGCACGGTAGCGCCAAGCACACCGATATCATGAAAACCGAAGGGCTGAAGCAGGCGCTGAATAAATACGGTTTTGACGCGGCCTTCGGCGGCGCGCGCCGCGACGAAGAGAAATCCCGCGCCAAAGAGCGTATCTACTCCTTCCGCGACCGCTTCCACCGCTGGGACCCAAAAAACCAGCGCCCGGAGCTGTGGCACAACTACAACGGTCAGATCAACAAAGGCGAAAGTATTCGCGTCTTCCCGCTCTCCAACTGGACCGAGCTGGATATCTGGCAGTACATCTACCTGGAAAACATCGAAATCGTTCCGCTGTATCTGGCCGCTGAACGCCCGGTGCTGGAGCGCGACGGCATGCTGATGATGATCGACGACGATCGCATCGACCTGCAGCCGGGTGAGGTAATCAAACAACAGATGGTGCGTTTCCGTACCCTCGGCTGCTGGCCGCTGACCGGCGCGGTGGAATCCAGCGCGCAGACGCTGCCGGAGATCATCGAAGAGATGCTGGTGTCCACCACTAGCGAGCGACAGGGGCGCGTGATTGACCGCGACCAGGCAGGCTCCATGGAGCTGAAGAAACGTCAGGGTTATTTCTAAGGAGCCGCCATGAATACCACTATTGCTCAACAAATTGCCAACGAAGGCGGCGTGGAAGCGTATCTGCACGCGCAACAACATAAAAGCCTGCTGCGTTTTCTGACCTGCGGCAGCGTGGATGACGGGAAAAGTACCCTGATTGGCCGCCTGCTGCACGATACGCGCCAGATTTATGAAGATCAGCTCTCTTCCCTGCATAACGACAGCAAGCGTCACGGCACCCAGGGTGAAAAACTCGACCTGGCCCTGCTGGTGGACGGCCTGCAGGCGGAGCGCGAGCAGGGCATCACCATTGACGTGGCCTACCGCTACTTCTCTACCGAGAAGCGCAAATTTATTATTGCCGACACCCCGGGGCACGAGCAGTACACCCGTAACATGGCGACCGGCGCCTCCACCTGCGACCTGGCGATCCTGCTGATGGACGCGCGTAAAGGCGTGCTGGATCAGACCCGTCGTCACAGCTTTATCTCGACATTGCTGGGGATCAAACACCTGGTGGTGGCGGTTAACAAGATGGATCTGGTGAACTTCAGCGAAGAGAAGTTCGAGGAGATCCGCCAGAGCTACCTGACCTTTGCCGAACAGCTGCCGGGCAACCTGGATATTCGCTTTGTACCGCTCTCGGCGCTGGAAGGGGATAACGTCGCCTCGCAGAGCGCGAACATGCCTTGGTACAGCGGCCCGACGCTGCTGGAAGTGCTGGAAACTGTTGAAATTCAGCGCGTGGTCGACACCCAGCCGATGCGCTTCCCGGTACAGTACGTGAACCGTCCTAACCTCGATTTCCGCGGCTTCTCCGGCACCCTCGCGTCAGGCTTCGTGAAGGTCGGCCAGCGCGTTAAGGTGCTGCCATCCGGCGTGGAATCCACCATCGCCCGCATCGTCACCTTCGACGGTGACCTGCAAGAAGCGGGCGCCGGTGAAGCGGTAACGCTGGTGCTGAAAGACGAAATTGATATCAGCCGGGGCGATCTGCTGGTGGATGCCCACGAAACGCTGGCGGCAGTGCAGGGCGCGTCCGTGGATGTGGTGTGGATGGCCGAACAGCCGCTGACCGCAGGCCAAAGCTATGACATTAAAATTGCCGGTAAGAAAACCCGCGCCCGCGTGGACGGCATTCAGTTTCAGGTGGATATCAACAACCTGACCCATCGTGACGTCACCGAGCTGCCGCTGAACGGCATTGGTCTGGTCGATCTGACCTTCGACGAACCGCTGGTGCTGGATCCGTATCAGCAGAATCCGGTTACGGGCGGGCTGATCTTTATCGACAGGCTGACCAACGTGACCGTCGGGGCCGGTATGGTGCGCGAGCCTAAAGAACAGGCTGCCGTGGCGTCTGAATTCAGCGCCTTCGAGCTGGAACTGAACGCGCTGGTGCGCAAGCACTTCCCGCACTGGGGCGCACGCGATCTGCTGGGAGGCAAGTAATGGCCGCCCATGATGAGAACGTCGTCTGGCATCCTCATCCGGTCACCGTCGCCCAGCGCGAACAGCTCCACAGGCACCGTGGCGTTGTACTGTGGTTTACCGGGCTGTCCGGCTCGGGTAAATCGACGGTGGCGGGCGCGCTGGAAGAGGCGTTGCATCAGCAGGGCGTAAGCACGTACCTGCTGGACGGCGACAACGTGCGCCACGGCCTGTGCAGCGATTTGGGGTTTAGCGACGATGACCGCAAAGAGAACATCCGCCGGGTGGGCGAAGTCGCCAGCCTGATGGCGGATGCCGGGCTGGTGGTGCTGACCGCATTTATCTCACCGCACCGCGCCGAGCGCCAGATGGTGCGCGAACGCGTGGGTCAGGATCGCTTTATCGAGGTGTTTGTCGATACGCCGCTGGAGATTTGCGAAGCGCGCGACCCGAAAGGGCTGTACAAAAAAGCCCGTGCCGGAGAACTGCGTAACTTCACCGGCATTGACGCGGTCTACGAAGCGCCTGAATCGCCAGAGATTCACCTGGAAGGTCAACAATTGGTAACAAATTTAGTAAGCCAATTATTAGACCTGCTCAGACGGGACGATATTATCAGATCCTGAGACGGTATCGTTCGGGAGCTGTCTTCCCGAACGATGAGTCATGGTCACAGGATCAGCTATGCGCAACAGTGAAAACTACATTATCACCACCGGGTCGGAGCCGTTAACGACCGACGACGAGACAACCTGGTCCTTCCCCGGGGCCATTGTCGGCTTTATCTCGTGGTTACTGGCGCTGGGCATCCCGTTTCTCATTTACGGCGGTAACACGCTGTTCTTCTTCCTCTATACCTGGCCTTTCTTCCTGGCGCTGATGCCTGTGGCGGTCGTGGTGGGTATTGCGCTGCACTCCCTCTTCAATGGCCGACTCCTGTATAGTACGGTTATCACGATTGTGACCGTTGTGGTGATGTTTGGCCTGCTGTTTTTATGGCTGATGGGCTAACTTGCGACATAATTAAAACCCCGGAGTAGAGTCGAACGGAAAGTTATGGGATGATGATGCCGTTTTTTCAGGGGGCAGGATGGGTAAACTAACGCTGCTGTTGCTGGCTTTGCTGGTCTGGCTGCAATATTCGTTGTGGTTCGGTAAGAACGGACTGCACGACTATAGCCGGGTAAGCGATGACGTCGCGGCTCAGCAGGCAACAAACGCCAAACTCAAGGCGCGAAACGATCAACTCTTTGCTGAAATTGATGACCTCAATGGCGGGCAAGAGGCGATTGAGGAACGCGCACGCAATGAACTCAGTATGACTAAGCCGGGCGAAACTTTTTATCGTCTGGTTCCGGATGCGTCTAAACGCAATCAGGGCTCAGCACAAAACAATCGATAATCAGGCCCAGGATTACGACATGGCAGCAACTTTTTCGGACGTCTGTGCCGTGGTGCCGGCCGCAGGTTTTGGCCGGCGCATGCAGACAGAATGTCCCAAGCAGTACCTTTCAATTGGCGATAAAACGATCCTTGAGCACGCCGTGGCGGCGCTGCTGGCGCACCCGAGGGTGACGCACGTGGTCATCGCCATCAGCCCAGGCGATGCGCGCTTCGCGCAGCTCCCGCTGGCAAACCACCCACAGATTACCGTCGTTGACGGTGGTGCCGAGCGCGCCGATTCCGTGCTGGCGGGCATTCAGGCTGCCGGAAACGCCTCGTGGGTACTGGTACATGACGCGGCGCGTCCGTGTCTGCATCAGGACGATCTTGCGCGTCTGCTGGCCCTGAGCGAAACAAGCAAGGTCGGCGGGATTCTGGCTGCCCCCGTGCGTGACACCATGAAACGCGCCGAGCCGGGCAAACAGGCTATCGCCCATACCGTTGAGCGCGTTGATTTATGGCATGCGCTGACGCCTCAATTTTTCCCCCGCGAACTGCTCCACGACTGCCTGACGCGTGCGCTTAAAGACGGTGCGACCATCACGGACGAAGCCTCAGCGCTGGAGTATTGCGGTTTTCACCCTGAGCTTGTTGAAGGGCGCGCTGATAATATAAAAGTGACGCGCCCGGAAGATTTGCAGCTCGCGGAATTTTATCTTACCCGTTCGACCCATCAGGAGAAGGCATAATGCGAATTGGACACGGTTTTGATGTACACGCCTTTGGCGGAGAAGGCCCAATTATCATTGGCGGCGTGCGTATTCCTTACGAAAAAGGACTGCTGGCGCATTCTGATGGCGACGTGGCGCTGCATGCGCTAACCGACGCGCTGCTGGGCGCTGCCGCGCTGGGGGATATCGGCAAGCTGTTCCCGGACACCGACCCGGCATTTAAAGGGGCAGACAGCCGCGAACTGCTGCGCGAAGCGTGGCGCCGCATTCAGGCGAAAGGCTACACCCTGGGTAACGTCGATGTGACCATCATCGCTCAGGCACCTAAAATGCTGCCGCACATTCCGCAGATGCGCGTGTTTATCGCGGAAGATCTGGGCTGCCATATGGACGACGTCAACGTCAAAGCGACCACCACCGAGAAGCTGGGCTTCACGGGCCGTGGCGAAGGCATTGCCTGTGAAGCCGTGGCGCTGCTGGTGAAGGCGAGCACATGACAGACTTTGACAACCTGACATACCTGCACGGTAAACCGCAGGGGAACGGGGTGCTGAAAGCCAGCCCGGAAGATTTCCTCGTGGTGGAAGATTTGGGCTTTGAGCCGGATGGCGAAGGCGAGCACATTCTGGTGCGCATTCTGAAAAACGGCTGCAACACACGGTTTGTGGCCGACGCGCTGGCAAAATTCCTGAAAATTCATGCCCGCGAAGTGAGCTTTGCCGGACAGAAAGATAAACATGCGGTCACTGAACAGTGGATCTGCGCGCGCGTGCCGGGCAATACGATGCCGGATTTAAGCCAGTTTGAGCTTGAAGGCTGTAAAGTGCTGGAGTACGCCCGCCACAAGCGCAAACTGCGTCTGGGCGCGTTGAAAGGCAACGCCTTTACGCTGGTGCTGCGTGAAGTGACTGACCGCGAAGACGTTGAAAAACGCCTACAGGCGATAAACGAACGCGGCGTACCGAACTACTTCGGCGCACAGCGTTTTGGTATCGGTGGCAGCAACCTGCAGGGCGCACTGCGCTGGGCGCAAAGCGATGCACCGGTACGCGACAGGAATAAACGCAGTTTTTGGTTGTCTGCGGCCCGCAGTGCGTTGTTTAATCAGATTGTGAGCGAACGTCTGAAAAAATCGGACGCTAATCAAGTTGTTGTCGGCGATGCGCTACAATTAGCGGGACGCGGAAGCTGGTTTGTGGCAACGGCCGAGGAAATGGCCGATGTCCAGTCTCGTGTGGACGCCAAAGCGCTGATGATTACGGCCGCGATGCCCGGTACGGGCGACTGGGGCACGCAGGGCGACGCGCTCGCTGCCGAGCAGTCAGCCGTCGCGGACGCGCCAGAATTACAATCACTGCTGGTGCGGGAAAAAGTCGAAGCAGCACGCCGCGCGATGTTGCTCTACCCGCAGCAGTTAAGCTGGAACTGGTGGGATGACGTGACCGTTGAGTTACGCTTCTGGCTACCTGCAGGTAGCTTTGCCACCAGTGTTGTCAGGGAACTTATCAACACCTCGGGTGATTATGCGAATATTGCTGAGTAACGATGACGGGATCCACGCGCCAGGTATACAGACCCTGGCGAAACACCTTCGCGAATTTGCGGATGTGCAGGTTGTGGCTCCCGATCGTAACCGCAGTGGAGCGTCTAACTCACTGACGCTGGAGTCGTCGCTTCGCACCTTTACCTTTGAAAATGGCGATATCGCCGTACAGATGGGCACGCCGACCGACTGCGTGTTCCTCGGCGTGAATGCGCTGATGCGCCCGCGCCCGGACATTGTGGTGTCAGGTATCAATGCCGGACCGAATCTCGGCGATGACGTGATCTACTCCGGTACCGTGGCGGCAGCGATGGAAGGACGTCATCTGGGCTTCCCGGCGCTGGCGGTTTCGCTTAACGGCCATACGCATTACGACACGGCGGCGTCGGTCACCTGTTCGATTCTTCGCGCGCTGGGGCGTGAACCCCTGCGTACGGGCCGTATCCTGAATATCAACGTGCCCGACCTCCCGCTCAATGAGATCAAGGGGATCCGCGTGACGCGCTGTGGCAGCCGTCATCCTGCTGACCAGGTTATTCCGCAGCAGGATCCGCGCGGCAATACCCTCTACTGGATTGGGCCTCCGGGCGAAAAATGCGATGCCGGTCCAGATACGGACTTCGCTGCTGTCGATGAAGGGTATGTTTCCGTTACGCCACTGCACGTAGATTTAACCGCGTATAGCGCGCATGATGTGGTGTCGGACTGGTTAGATCGGGTCGGGGTGAACGTGCAATGGTAAGCAAACGTGTACAAACTCTTCTGGAACAACTTCGCGCTCAGGGGATCACCAACGAGCATGTGCTGGATGCGCTTGCCCAGGTTCCGCGCGAGAAGTTTGTAGACGAGGCGTTTGAGCACAAAGCGTGGGAAAACGTGGCGTTGCCTATTGGGCAAGGCCAGACCATTTCTCAGCCCTACATGGTGGCGCGCATGACGGAACTGCTGGAGTTAACGCCGGAGTCCCGCGTGCTGGAGATTGGCACTGGGTCGGGGTATCAAACCGCGATCCTCGCGCATCTTGTTCGCCATGTTTGTTCCGTCGAACGCATCAAAGGTTTACAGTGGCAGGCGCGTCGTCGCCTGAAACAACTTGATTTACATAATGTTTCAACACGTCACGGTGATGGATGGCAGGGTTGGCAGGCTCGCGCCCCGTTTGATGCCATTATCGTCACGGCCGCACCGCTGGAGATCCCGGCTGCACTCTTGTCGCAGCTGGATGAAGGCGGCATTCTCGTCTTGCCCGTGGGCGATGAACACCAGCTTCTGAAGCGTGTTCGTCGGCGTGGCGGCGAGTTTATTATCGATACCGTAGAAGCCGTACGCTTTGTGCCTCTGGTTAAGGGAGAGCTGGCCTGAGACTCGGATTTATCCAGGGTTATTAAGGCAAATTCAGCGTATTGTGTGGCGCAAAAGGTTCGTGCCATCACGGTTATTTTTAAGTCACTGGTAGTTAACACATTCCTGGGGGATAAATGAGCGCGGGAAGCCCAAAATTCACCATCAGCCGTGTTGCGGCATTATCACTGGTTTCGCTTTGGCTGGCAGGCTGTACAAGTTCGAATAACGCACCTGCGCCTGTAAGCTCCGTCGGCGGGAACAGCGGCTCGGGTAACACGTCCAGCGGAATGTTGATCACTCCTCCGCCGAAAATGGGCACCTCTACGGCGCAGCAAACTCCGCAGATCCAGCCGGTTCAGCGTCCAACCACGCAGCCAACACAGATTCAGCCAGTTGAACAACCTGTTCAGACGGAAAATGGCCGTATAGTATACAACCGCAAGTATGGGAACATTCCGAAAGGGAGCTATACCGGCGGCAGCACCTACACCGTGAAGCGCGGCGACACGCTGTTCTATATTGCCTGGATCACCGGGAACGATTTCCGCGATCTGGCACAGCGTAATAACGTGCAGGCCCCGTATGGACTGGAAGTCGGCCAAACGCTCCAGGTAGGCAACGCGACGGGTACGCCACTCACGCCGGGGAACACCGTTTCTGCGGCGGATGTGACCGCGCAAAATAACAGCGTTATGCCTGCACAAAAATCCACCACGGTGGTTGCTTCACAACCTGTAATTACGTATTCTGAGGATTCAGGTGATCAGAGTGCTAACAAAATGTTGCCGAATAATAAAGGGACTGCGACTGCTGTCACAGCACCGGTTACGGCACCTGTGGTTAGCTCTACTGAACCGACTGCCAGCAGTACCTCCACCAGTTCGCCTATCTCTGCATGGCGCTGGCCGACTGACGGCAAGGTTATCGAAAACTTCTCTTCCTCCGAGGGAGGAAATAAAGGGATCGATATCGCAGGGAGTAAGGGACAGGCTATCATCGCGACCTCAGACGGACGCGTTGTCTATGCCGGTAACGCTCTGCGCGGTTACGGTAATCTTATTATCATCAAACATAACGATGATTACCTGAGTGCCTACGCCCATAACGACACAATGCTGGTCCGGGAACAACAAGAAGTTAAGGCGGGGCAAAAAATCGCTACCATGGGTAGCACCGGAACCAGCTCTACACGCTTGCATTTTGAAATTCGTTACAAGGGGAAATCCGTAAACCCGCTGCAGTATCTGCCGCAGCGATAATTTGACGGGGCATGCCAGCCAGGGTGTCTCGTTCAGGGATCACGGGTAGGAGCCACCTTATGAGTCAGAATACGCTGAAAGTTCATGATTTAAATGAAGATGCGGAATTTGATGAGAACGGAGCAGAGGCTTTTGACGAAAAAGCCTTAGTAGAAGAGGAACCCAGTGATAACGATTTGGCTGAAGAAGAGCTGTTATCGCAGGGCGCCACACAGCGTGTACTGGACGCGACTCAGCTTTACCTTGGGGAGATTGGTTACTCCCCACTGTTAACGGCCGAAGAAGAAGTCTATTTCGCACGTCGTGCTTTGCGTGGTGATGTTGCCTCGCGCCGTCGCATGATTGAAAGTAACCTGCGACTGGTCGTGAAAATTGCTCGCCGTTACGGCAATCGTGGTCTGGCTCTGCTGGACCTGATTGAAGAGGGCAACTTAGGTCTCATCCGCGCAGTTGAGAAATTTGACCCGGAACGCGGGTTCCGCTTCTCAACCTACGCGACCTGGTGGATTCGTCAGACCATCGAACGGGCAATTATGAACCAAACCCGTACGATTCGACTGCCGATCCACATCGTCAAAGAGCTGAACGTCTATCTGCGTACCGCGCGTGAGTTGTCCCATAAACTGGACCACGAACCGAGCGCGGAAGAGATTGCCGAACAGCTTGATAAACCGGTTGATGACGTAAGCCGTATGCTGCGTCTCAACGAGCGCATTACCTCGGTTGACACCCCGCTGGGTGGCGACTCCGAAAAAGCGCTGCTGGACATCCTGGCCGACGAAAAAGACAACGGCCCGGAAGACACCACGCAGGACGATGACATGAAACAGAGCATCGTCAAATGGCTGTTCGAACTGAACGCCAAACAGCGTGAAGTGCTGGCACGTCGTTTCGGTTTACTGGGGTATGAAGCTGCGACACTGGAAGACGTCGGCCGTGAAATTGGCCTGACCCGTGAACGTGTTCGTCAGATTCAGGTTGAAGGTCTGCGCCGCCTGCGAGAAATCCTGCAGGGGCAAGGTCTGAATATCGAAGCGCTGTTCCGCGAATAAGCAACCTTTCGTCAAAAAATGGCTCGTCGTAAGACGGGCCATTTTTCTTTGGTGCTACGGCTGTGCCGTTTCGTGCAGCAGACGCCACGTAATTCTGTCGCCTTCCTGATTCAGCACCGCCGTCGACCAGCGCACGTTTACCGGCATATCGGGGCGGGTTTGTGTCTCGCGATAGTGAAGTACTGCGCCGTTATCCCAGGCTTCTATCGTGGCGAGTTCATCAATGACGATTTTCAGGCCGGGTCGGCTTCCACGCTGGGTGTCGAGAAAATGGGCAAGGGCGTGATAGTCAAGATGTGCGCCGCCTGGTGGTATCATCAGAAAATCCGGTCGAAAGCGGGTGAGCAAGGTTTCAGCCTCACCTTCACCTTTGCCTAACCAGTTTTCAAGCGCAATGTGGAGGTCGATAATGTCGTGTTCAAAAAGCGTCATGAATTCTCCTGTCGCAGCTGGCTGAGCACCTGCATCGTGTTAAGACGAGAAACGTACAATACAGGCACTAAAGTGATGCCTGCGGCAAAAATAAACATCCCGTGCCAGGCGACGAGCGGCGCAAGATAAACCTGCGCAATGCTCAGCGCCTGCGCCAGTAGCAGGGTTCCCGCAAAAAAGCTTAGCTGACGATTAAGATTCCACAGGGCGCTGGCGTCAGGCATATCGTCCCGGGCTGTCGTCAGAAACGCGCTGCTCTGCGCCGTGCTGCTGCAAAGACTGCCTCCGGCCCCCATCAACACAAAGGCCGCGACAGATAACAGCGCTGGCGATGCCGAACTGACGTTCAGTAAAAGCAGAATGCCCGTCGCCTGCAAAAGGCACCCGATTACCACCAGAGGACGGGGTCCGACGCGGTTAAAATAGCGTCCTGTTACCATAATGGCCATAAACGATGCCGCGGACCATGGCAGCATAAGCATGCCCGTTGCGGCGGGCGTCATGCTGGCTTCGCTCTGAAGATAATACATGCCCGTTACGTTTACCCCGATAAAGATGCCGGGCACGCACACGTAGACAAGCATGGAAAAACGCAAAAGTGGGTCGGTCAGCAAGGAGAGGTTTAACAGCCTGGCTGTTTTCTTCGGCGGCATTTCAGCGTTAAGCCATACGCAGGCTAAAACAAAGGTGACGATGGCGACGGGCAACGTAGCAAAAAAGATCCAGCGCCAGCTTAGCGTCTGCACCAGCAGTCCCCCGATAGCAGGGGAGCAGGCAGGGGCAAGCAACGCGACGAGCATCACCGCCGAGGAGAGCCTGGCGCGTTCGTGAGGCTTAAACTGTTGCCAGGTCAGCGCCTGTCCCACCGGGATCAGCAAGCCACCGCCAATCCCTTGCAGTGCACGCCAGGCAATCAGGCTTTCCAGCGAGGAAGACAGTCCCGCAGCAGCGGAGGCCGCGCTAAAGAGAGCCAGAGAGAGGAGGATGACGCGCTTCGGCCCGATGCGGCGCGTCAGCGCGCTGCCGAAAGGGATCGCTAGCGTCAGACCGGCAATGTACCCGTTACTGACCCAGGCAAGCGCTGAGGGTGTAGTGTTGAACGCGCGCGCCATGGCCGGAAAGGCGACGCTGGCAATAAACATATTTATCAAATCAAGGAAAAAGCCGAGCAGATAGACAACGGCGACTTTGCTGCGATACGTCATGGTGGATCCTCCGGTGAGGTGGCGTATCGTATCGGCCCGCAAGCTACGGATAAACGCGACAAACAGCGATATACTGTCAAAATATTTTTGACAGTGATGAAGGTTAACGATGTTTACTCTACAGCGTACGGCGATGTTTATCGCAGTCGCGGAGGCGGGCAGCTTCACCGCCGCGGCAGAGGCAATGGGGCTGACAAAAGCCGTGGTGAGTTTCAACATTCGCCAGCTTGAAGACGAGCTGGGCGTTACGCTGCTGCTGCGGTCAACCCGCCGTCTGACGTTAACCGAGGCAGGCGCGCTTTTTCATCAGCGAAGCGTCGCGCTTCTGAAGGAGGCAGAACAACTGCAGGACGATGTCCGCGCGAATCATGCGGGACTCTCCGGAGAATTGCGGATAACCACCACGCCCGAGTACGGCTCGCAGGTTGTGGTGCCTTTGCTGGCGGAATTTAGTCAGCAGCACCCGGAACTTCGCGTGCGCCACGTTTCGTCCTCTTTGCATGCCGACCTTATCTCTGAGCGCTTTGACGTCGCCATCCGGCTGGGTACGCTCGCTGATTCACGCTACCACGCCGCGATGATTACCTCTTTCGCCATATTGCCGGTGGCAGCGCCGGACTGGCTGGCTAACCATCCGGTAGAGACGCTTGAACAGCTGGCGAAAGCCGACTGGATCATTCACGAGCGTTTGCCCTCTCCACTGCGCTGGCAGGTGAAAGCGAGCAGCGGAGAGATTGTCTCGTTTGAAATCACGAAAGCCCCGCGTCTGTATGCTGACAGTGCTCAGGCGCTGATGGCTTTCGCACGTGCCGGAAGCGGCGTGGCGTTACTGCCTGAATGGCTGGTGCGAAATGCGCTGGATGCAGGGCAGCTGGCGTCGGTATTACCGGGCTACACCTTTGCACAGCAGGGCATCTATGCGGTTTATCCCGATGCCCAACACGTGCCCGCGAAAGTCCGAAAGTTTATCGATTTTATGCGTGCGAGGGTGAATTAGTCGTGCATCATCTTTTTGATAAGCGCAGAAAATTGCTCGCGTTCAGCCTTGCTCAGGCGTCCTAAAAACGCCTCATCCACGTCATTGCCGACCGGTTTACAGCCTGCAAGCAGGGCTTCACCTTCTGGCGTCAGGAAGACAAACCGGCGGCGCTTATCTGCGGGATCGTGCTCGCGTTTTACCAGCCCACGCGCCTCCATGCGGCTGAGCATCTCTGCCAGCGTCGCTTTCGTGCTGACTGCCACTTCGGTCAATGCCACCTGTTCGATACCCGGATGTTCGGCAATTGAGCGCAGAACCGCATATTGCGGCTTGGTCAGCTCCGGCAAAGCATGCTGCCATTGCGCAGTATGTTGTTGAAAAAGCTGGCGTAACAGGTGGAACGCTTCTTGTCTTAGTTCCATGAACACTCCGACGAAAAAATTCACTCTCTATGATAGCCGCTAACGCCCTGGATTATAACGCGGGAGTTTTTAGCATTTAGTGTGATCGTATGCGAACGATCTTGTCATGAACAGGTTCCAGGAGTAGGTTACTCAATATGTTCGTATGCGAACAAAATGATTGAGGTACTGAATGAGATTGATAGTAGGAATGACGGGAGCAACGGGCGCGCCGCTGGGTGTGGCTTTATTGCAGGCGCTGCGAGACATGCCGGAGGTGGAAACCCATCTGGTGATGTCGAAGTGGGCAAAAACCACCATTGAGCTGGAAACGCCTTACGCCGCGCAGGACGTTGCCGCACTGGCTGACGTCGTCCACAGCCCGGCTGACCAGGCCGCCACCATCTCCTCCGGCTCGTTTCGCACCGACGGCATGATCGTCATTCCCTGCAGCATGAAAACGCTGGCAGGCATCCGCGCGGGCTACGCCGAGGGGCTGGTGGGGCGTGCGGCGGATGTGGTGCTGAAAGAGGGGCGCAAGCTGGTGCTGGTTCCCCGCGAAACACCGCTCAGCACCATTCATCTTGAGAATATGCTTGCCCTTTCCCGCATGGGCGTGGCGATGGTGCCGCCCATGCCTGCGTATTACAACCACCCGCAAACCGCTGATGACATCACCCAGCATATCGTGACCCGCGTGCTCGACCAGTTCGGTCTGGAGCATAAAAAGGCGCGCCGCTGGAACGGGTTGCGCGAGGCGAAACATTTTTCACAGGAGACTAAAGATGGCATTTGATGATTTGAGAAGCTTCCTGCAGGCGCTCGATGAGCAAGGGCAACTGCTGAAAATTGAGGAAGAGGTAAACGCCGAGCCGGATCTGGCGGCGGCCGCTAACGCGACCGGCCGCATTGGCGACGGCGCGCCCGCGCTGTGGTTCGACAACATTCGCGGCTTTACCGATGCCCGCGTGGTGATGAACACCATCGGCTCCTGGCAGAACCACGCCATTTCGATGGGGTTGCCTGCGAACACCCCGGTAAAAAAACAGATCGACGAGTTTATTCGCCGCTGGGATAAATTCCCCGTTACGCCAGAGCGCCGCGCTAACCCGGCCTGGGCGCAGAATACGGTGGACGGTGAAGAGATCAACCTGTTCGACATTCTGCCGCTATTTCGCCTGAACGACGGTGACGGCGGTTTTTATCTCGATAAAGCGTGCGTCGTCTCGCGCGATCCGCTCGACCCGGACCACTTCGGCAAGCAGAACGTCGGCATCTACCGCATGGAAGTGAAGGGCAAGCGCAAGCTCGGCCTCCAGCCTGTTCCGATGCACGATATCGCTCTGCATCTGCATAAAGCGGAAGAGCGCGGTGAAGATCTGCCGATTGCGATTACCCTCGGTAACGACCCGATCATCACCCTGATGGGCGCCACGCCGCTGAAATACGATCAGTCCGAGTATGAAATGGCCGGTGCGCTGCGTGAAAGCCCGTACCCGATTGCCACCGCGCCGCTGACCGGCTTCGATGTGCCCTGGGGTTCTGAAGTGATCCTCGAAGGGGTCATCGAAGGCCGCAAGCGTGAAATCGAAGGGCCGTTCGGCGAGTTTACCGGGCACTATTCCGGTGGACGTAACATGACGGTGGTACGTATCGACAAAGTCTCTTACCGCACCAAACCGATTTTTGAGTCGCTCTACCTCGGCATGCCGTGGACCGAGATTGATTATCTGATGGGCCCGGCAACCTGCGTACCGCTTTACCAGCAGCTAAAAGCAGAATTCCCGGAAGTGCAGGCGGTGAACGCGATGTACACCCACGGACTGCTGGCGATTATCTCCACCAAAAAACGCTACGGCGGTTTTGCCCGCGCGGTCGGTTTACGTGCCATGACCACGCCGCACGGTCTGGGCTACGTGAAGATGGTAATCATGGTGGATGAAGATGTCGATCCGTTCAACCTCCCGCAGGTGATGTGGGCGCTGTCGTCGAAAGTGAACCCGGCAGGGGATCTGGTACAGCTGCCGAACATGTCGGTCCTCGAGCTTGACCCTGGCTCCAGTCCGGCGGGCATTACCGACAAGCTGATTATTGATGCCACCACGCCAGTTGCACCGGACACCCGTGGCCACTACAGCCAGCCGGTACAGGATCTGCCTGAAACCAAAGCCTGGGCTGAAAAATTGACCGCGATGCTGGCAGCACGCCAATAAGGAGGAAAAGATGATTTGTCCACGTTGTGCCGATGAGCATATTGAAGTGATGGCGACGTCACCGGTGAAAGGGGTCTGGACCGTTTACCAGTGCCAGCATTGTTTATATACATGGCGCGATACCGAACCGCTGCGCCGTACCAGCCGCGAGCACTACCCTGAAGCGTTTCGCATGACGCAGAAGGATATTGACGAGGCACCGCAGGTGCCAACGATCCCGCCGCTGTTGTAAAAAAAAGCCCGGTGGCGCTGCGCTTACCGGGCCTACGGGTTTTGTAGGTCGGGTAAGGCGAAGCCGCCACCCGACAAAGCAGACCGCAGAGAACTAAACCAGACTCTTCAGCCGATAAATCCACTCCAGCGCCTGACGCGGCGTCAGTGAATCCGGGTCGAGATTCTCCAGCGCTTCCACGGCTGGCGACGTCTCTTCCGCAGGCACCAGCAGCGACATCTGCGTACCATCTATCTGCGTCGCCGCCGCGTTCGGCGACAGGCTTTCCAGCTCGCGCAGTTTCTGACGCGCGCGCTTGATCACCTCTTTCGGTACACCTGCCAGCGCCGCTACGGCCAGCCCATAGCTCTTGCTCGCCGCGCCATCCTGCACCGTGTGCATAAAGGCGATGGTGTCGCCGTGCTCCAGCGCATCAAGATGCACGTTCGCCACCCCTTCCATTTTCTCCGGGAGCTGCGTCAGTTCGAAGTAATGGGTCGCAAACAGCGTCATAGCCTTGATTTTATTCGCGAGGCTTTCCGCACAGGCCCACGCCAGGGACAAACCATCATAGGTTGACGTTCCGCGCCCGACTTCGTCCATCAGCACCAGGCTGTGCTCGGTGGCGTTATGCAGAATGTTGGCCGTTTCGGTCATCTCGACCATGAAGGTTGAGCGACCGCTCGCCAGATCGTCCGCAGCCCCGACGCGGGTAAAGATGCGGTCGATTGGGCCAATCTCCACGTTTTGCGCCGGGACGTAGCTGCCGATATACGCAAGCAGCGTAATCAGCGCCGTCTGACGCATATAGGTACTCTTACCGCCCATGTTCGGTCCGGTAATGATCAGCATGCGTCTCTGCGGCGACAGGCTGAGCGGGTTAGCGATGAACGGTTCGTTCAGCACGCGCTCCACCACCGGATGACGCCCTTCGGTAATGCGAATGCCGGGCTTGTCGGTAAAGGTCGGGCAGGTATAGTTCAGCGTTTCAGCGCGTTCAGCCAGGTTGACCAGCACGTCCAGTTCGGCCAACGCGGCGGCGCTTAGCTGCAGATCGGCCAGGTGCGGCATCAGCATGTCGAACAGCTCGTCATACAGCTGCTTTTCCAGCGCCAGCGCTTTACCTTTCGAGGTGAGGACTTTGTCCTCGTACTCTTTCAGCTCGGGAATAATGTAGCGCTCAGCGTTTTTCAGCGTCTGGCGGCGCACGTAGTGAATCGGCGCCAGGTGACTCTGCCCGCGGCTGATCTGAATGTAGTAGCCGTGGACCGCGTTATAGCCCACTTTCAGGGTATCAAGACCCAGACGCTCGCGTTCACGGATCTCCAGCTTATCAAGGTAGTCCGTTGCGCCGTCTGCCAGCGCGCGCCACTCGTCCAGCTCTTCGTTATATCCGGGGGCAATCACGCCGCCATCGCGCACCAGAACCGGAGGCGCATCGATGATGGCGCGCTCAAGCAGTTCGCGGAGCTCGGTGAACTCGCCCATCGTTTCGCGCAATTTTTGCACCGGTGCGCTGTCGACGTTGCCCAACTGAGCGCGCAGTTCCGGCAGCTGCTGGAAGGCATGGCGCATACGTGCGAGGTCGCGCGGACGTGCCGTACGCAGAGCCAGACGGGCGAGGATACGCTCCAGATCGCCTACCTGACGCAGTACCGGCTGTAATTCGGTGTAACTGTCCTGCAATGCGGCGATGGTTTGTTGGCGGCCGATAAGCGTATTGGTGTCGCGAATCGGCATATGCAGCCAGCGCTTAAGCATGCGGCTGCCCATCGGCGTAACGGTACTGTCGAGGACGGAAGCCAGGGTATTTTCAACGCCGCCCGCCAGATTTTGGGTTATCTCCAGGTTACGGCGCGTGGCGGCGTCCATGATGATGCTGTCCTGCTGACGCTCCATGGTGATAGAGCGGATATGCGGCAGGGCAGTACGCTGGGTATCTTTTACATATTGCAGCAGACAGCCTGCCGCACACAGTCCGCGCGGGGCGTTTTCCACGCCAAAGCCAATCAGGTCGCGCGTGCCAAACTGCAGGTTGAGCTGCTGGCGCGCAGTATCAATTTCGAATTCCCACAGCGGACGACGACGCAGACCACGACGACCTTCAATCAGCGCCATTTCAGCGAAATCTTCGGCGTAGAGCAGCTCTGCCGGGTTAGTACGCTGCAATTCGGCAGCCATCGTCTCACGGTCAGCCGGTTCACTCAGGCGAAAACGCCCGGAGCTGATATCCAGCGTCGCATAGCCAAATCCTTTACCATCCTGCCAGAGTGCGGCCAGCAGGTTATCCTGGCGTTCTTGCAGCAGCGCTTCGTCGCTGATGGTGCCGGGCGTGACGATGCGCACGACTTTGCGCTCAACCGGGCCTTTTGACGTGGCGGGATCGCCAATCTGCTCGCAAATGGCGACGGATTCCCCCTGATTCACCAGTTTCGCCAGATAGTTTTCCACCGCATGATGCGGGATACCGGCCATAGGGATGGGCTCACCTGCCGATGCGCCGCGTTTGGTCAGGGAGATGTCGAGCAACTGCGACGCACGTTTAGCATCGTCATAAAAGAGCTCGTAAAAGTCGCCCATACGGTAAAACAGCAGAATTTCCGGATGCTGTGCTTTCAGCTTCAGGTACTGCTGCATCATGGGGGTATGTGCGTCGAAATTCTCTAGTGTACTCATTAGCGTATCGTGTCCATTTTATTAACTTTCAATGAGTTGGCTTTTGTTTTTATTGTCAGGTGTCGTCCTGTCTCATTGGAACTCATGAAATCCTGAGCGTCTTATCATGCAATGTTTGGTGACCATGATAACGGAGTCTTTAGGGCAGGAAAACAGAAGGAGAAGGCTCTTTCGACTAAAGTGCGTACCGGATTCCATCTATGCGAAAACGGGGCTTTTTGCACGTACTTTCCGCATAAGAGCACTCGTTATATTATTCATTCATTCAGGAACGCATTCTTTCGCTCACTTATACCGTAACTTCTTGCTTTGACAAGAAATAGCCGCAGCGTATAATTATCATTCATATCAATAGTTTCCCGATTCTGTTTGCTGTCGAGCGAGTAGCGTATGTTTTGGATAATTAACGATAATATTAAATTTTGTCCTGACAAAAACGTCCTTGTCTCGTTGAATAAACCTGAATTAAGCGTAATTCTGACAACGCCAGCAAGTCGTTGTCTCGCGCTTTTACTGGAATCCTCGCCAGAGGTGGTGAACCAGAAAGAATTCTTCGATAAAGTGTGGGGCGAGGACGGGATGATCGTCCCGGCAAATACGCTTTATCAGAATATCTCTATTATCCGGCGCGGTTTGCGTTCGGCTGGAGAAACGAGCGACACGCTGGTTGCGACGGTGCCGAGAAAAGGTTTCCAGATTCATAAAAGCGTAAAGGTCACTCGCGTTGAAACGGATGGGGTGGATACAGAAGAACCTGCAGAGGTTTCGTTGCCCGAAGCGCCTCTGACGGTGCCTGTCGAACAACCGGCGGTGAATACGTCTCAGGTGCTGGTCGAAAAAAAATCGCCGCGTAAATTACGTCGCCTGTTTTTTCCTGTGCTCTTAATGATTATCTCCTTTGCACTGGGCTATTTCATGCTGCATCACATCTTCCGAGATAATCCGGATAAAGATTTTTTCCAGAATTACACCATTAACCGAACCGAAAACGGTTGCCACTATTTCTCGCAAAGTGATGATATTAAAAGTATTGGTAATTTCTCGCGCTTTATTAAAATTATCATGAAAACCGGGCTTGATTGTAAAAAGTACCCGTGGATTTATTTCTCTTCTTCCAGCAATGCGCCTGCCCTGTCCGTACTCGCCTGCAGAAAGCCTTATGAAGCAGAACCCAATGCAGAATGCACGGCATTGTATTTCAGGGGGTATATGCAATGACGAAAAGGACAATCGCTATACTGTGCCTGGTGTTTTTTGCCGCGGGCGCGCTGATTTCCTGGCTTTATCATTTGCGCCTGGAAAAAATGGAAAACACGGAAGCCTGTTCGGCCTCTATCGTCGTGTATCACGAGAATGCACGTGCCAACATAACGCTGGACTTCATGTATACGATGAAGACGCAAACCGGCATCGTTGCGGTAAGCGGTACGTATTATAAGAACGATAAAGTGATAGGGGTTATCCGCAGGGATGTCTCCTATGTCTGGACGGAAAACAAGGACTCCTTCCACTTTACGTCGCTCAATATTCATCATGTGAATGATGATGAATCACTGCCCAATGACGTTATCAGCGATGTTCTGCCCGACTTCTTTGTTTATCCGAATAAAAAAATGAATTATTCAATTACAAAACAAGGGCCTAAGGGGTTTATGTTCTCCGTGGGTAAGCGCCCCATATTCTTCTGCGCGCGCTGACTGGCCGGGAATAGGTGATGTCGCCGCCTGCACGGCGGCATGGTTATTTCCCGTCTTCTTCCACCAGCTCAATGATGATTTTCCCCTGTTCGACGCCCACTCTGACCCGTGAATGGGTCGTAAAACCCGCTTTTTCAAGCCAGTCGCCTTTGAGACTCAGGGCAGCGTGCATACTGTATCGGCGCGGGATCTTGGTTTTACGATCTTCATGGCGCTTTCTAAAATAGCCGACTTTTAAATGACGGTACGTTTTTGTAGCGGTAATCGCTTGCATAGGCACTCCACTTGGCTGGCTAACAGGGGAACGTATTGGCTGTATAAAATACCAGTAACCCTGGCATCGCGCCGGCTTAATAGCGGAAGGCGTCTTCAGAAAGCGGAATGCAACGACTGAAAATCACTGCGTAAAGGAGTATCATAAATGCAATTTATGAGAGGGTGATCTCCCATGTCCGGTAAACGCATCGCAAGAGAAAAAGTGACGATCGCCAAAATGATCGCCTTGTATGAGAAAAAATGTCCTCAGGCTTCAACAGAGGAGGGGCA
Organism: Enterobacter sp. B79-1; assembly: GCF_057444735.1. Taxonomy (NCBI): domain Bacteria; kingdom Pseudomonadati; phylum Pseudomonadota; class Gammaproteobacteria; order Enterobacterales; family Enterobacteriaceae; genus Enterobacter; species Enterobacter sp. B79-1. The sequence goes on along the minus strand of NZ_JBYAZJ010000005.1, from coordinate 147,223 downwards.
TTATCAGGCGCTTAGAGCCTATGCCAATAAGCGTCTCGATAAATGTGCGTTTGGGGAAGAAAAGCCGGCCTGTAAACAGTGTCCCATTCACTGCTACCAGCCCGCGAAGCGAGAAGAGATGAAGCAGGTGATGCGCTGGGCGGGGCCGAGAATGCTGTGGCGTCATCCGATTCTGACTCTTCGTCATCTGATTGACGATCGTCGTCCAGTACCGGCGTTGCCGCAAAAGTATCGTCCGAAAACGTAACGTATTTATTACCGAAGCGGTCGACAGATAATATTCAAGGCGACAGCGCTGCAGAGTGGAAAAATGGCCAGCAGCAGCCAGGGATAAACGGCCTCAAGCGAGGGCACCAGTGCGCGATCCAGCAGGCTGCCAAACAGCAGGTTTCCTGCCAGTACCGCAATGCCCCCGGCGGTTGAGAGTGCGCCATAGTGGGCCCCAAGCGTCGATTCCTCGGCGAAGCGGGGGATGAGATCTTTTGCAGACGGCACCAGCAGCATCTGCCCCAGCGTTAACAGCGTGACCATGCTCGCAGAGGGCAACAGCCGCAGCCAGCCTTCCGGCGGCTCCTTTGCGGCAAACAGCGCCACGCTGGCAAAGGCCGCGGAGAGCAGCAAAAAGCCCACGGGCAAAATTCTGACCGCGCCGATCCGCCTTGTAACACGCGCAAGGGGGAGCTGAAACGCGACGATCAGCACCGAGGCCAGCATAAACAGTGGGCCCAGATCTTTCTCGCTGCCTCCGGAGCGCTGGATCTCCACCGGTAGCGCCAGGTAGAGCTGGTTATAGCTCAACAGCCACGAGCTGTAGGCGATGATAAAGGCGACGAATCGCGTCTGGCGAAATGTTGTCCACCAGGGCTGAATAGCGAGCGGACGCTGGCTATGGCGGGCTGCCGGCAGGCAGAAGAAGAGCACCGCGAGCGCGACGACAAACACGCCGGCGCCAGCCAGCGCAACCTGACGAAAGCCAAGCCCCGTCAGCAGGGCACCCGCAATCGGGCCCAGCACCGCGCCCAGTTCCCCGCAAACGGCAAAGAGCGCAAACCACTCTGCGCGGCTCCGTTTACCTTTTGCCTCACTTTGTGTTCCCGCTTTCGCCAGCAGCGCTTCAATGGCGGGCGAGAAGAGCGCGCCGCCGATGCCGGTCAGACACGCCCCGAGAATAATAGGCCACAGCGATTGCCCGAAGGCCAGCAGCAGATAACCCGCTACGCGGATGACGCAGCCGCTCAGGATAACGATTTTCGCGCCGTAGCGGTCCGACAGCGCGCCGCCAACGATAAACATCCCCTGCTGCGAAAACGTGCGCAGACCAAGCACCAGCCCGATCAGCCCACCGGAGAGCAGCAGGTCATCGCGCAGGAATATCGCCAGGAAGGGCACAACGGCATAAAAGCCAATGTTGAAAACAAATTGGCTGCCCAGCAGAACGGGCGGCCAGAGGGTGGCGGCAGGGCGCAATGGCATGCTGTTTACTCGGCTCTACACAATAAAGTGAATGTGCTTTTTACCATGGTACGGCGAGATCTCAATTTTGGTTTTCACTCTGAAAACGTCCCATAGCAGCTCCTCCGACAGGATCGCCTGCGGGGTGCCGGTTGCGACGATCTGCCCTTTTTGCATAACGATCAGCGAATCGCAGAACATCGATGCGTGGTTAAGATCGTGGATGGCGACGATGCTGGTCACCGGCAGCTCGCTGATGAGATGCATCAGCTGCATCTGATGGTGAATGTCCAGGTGGTTGGTGGGTTCATCCAGCAGGATTTCGGTTGGCGTTTGCGCCAGCGCGCGGGCGATATGCACCCGCTGCCGTTCTCCGCCGGACAGGCTCATCCAGCCCTGCTCGCTGCGGTCCAGCATATCGACACGCTGCAAGGCGGCAGTGACGGTTTCGTCATCCTGCGCGCTCCAGTTCGAAAAAGGGGAGTGGTGCGGAATGCGCCCGAGCTTCACCACGTCGCGCACGCGCATGTTGGCATCGGTCATGCCGTGCTGCTCAACGAACGCCACGCGGCGCGCCAGCTGCTTTTTGGCGATGCGGGAGATGTCCTGACCGTCCAGGGTAACGCTGCCGTTGTCCGGGCGACGCAGGCCTGCCAGTATGCGCAAAAGCGACGATTTTCCGCAGCCGTTAGGGCCGAGCAGTCCTACCGTTTCGCCGCGTGAAACCTTCAGCGAGACGCCGTTGACGATGACCTTTTTGCCTACCTTCCAGGTAATATTTTCAGCGCAGATACTCATCACTTATTCCTTGAACGGTAGATAATTACGGCAAAGAACGGCACGCCCACCAGCGCGGTGACTACGCCGACGGGCAGGCTCTGTGGGGCAATCAGCATGCGCGAGGCGATATCGGCCAGCACCATCAGGATCGCGCCCGCCAGCGCGCTGGCAATCAGCAGCGTGCGGTGTAGCGGCCCGAACAGGAAGCGCATGACGTGCGGCACCACCAGACCCACAAAGCCGATTGAGCCCGCCATGCTGACGATGGTCGCGGTAATCAGTGCGGTGGTGGTGAACAAGGCAAGACGCACCCAGGGTACGGCAATACCTAAAGAGGCGGCGGCATCGTCACCGAAGGTGAACGCATCCAGCGCCCGGGAATAGTAAAGACAGACGGCAAGGCCCGCCAGCACGACCACCAGCGCCAGCTGGAATTCCGGCCAGCGTACGCCGCTGAAGCTGCCTAGCAGCCAGAACATCACGTCACGCGCCTGCTGCGCGCTGGCGGAGGTGCTGATGGTATAGGCGGTAATGGCGTTGAACAGCTGTGAGGCGGCTACGCCCGCCAGAATGGTGCGTTCATTGCCGCCGCGCGCGCCGTTCGTCAGGAAGGCGACAAACGCAAAGGCGGCAAACGCCCCGGCAAACGCGCCCGCAGAGAGCGACACCGCGCCGGTGCCAATCCCTAATACGACGACCGACACCGCACCGGTTGACGCACCCGCCGACACGCCGAGCACGTAAGGTTCCGCCAGCGCGTTCTTCAGCAGGCTTTGCAGCACGGCGCCGCAGATGGCTAACCCCGCGCCGCAGCAGGCCGCCACCAGCGCGCGGCTCAGGCGAAAGTCCCAGATCACGCTCTCATAGATGCGGTTGAGCGGAACGTCGGTCAGCCCCAGCTTATTGCCAATAGCGTAAAAGACGTTGGACAGCGGAATCGACAGCTCGCCGACGCTGACGCCGAGAGCGATCACCAGCAACAGCAGGACGACGGCAAGCAGAGCAGAGGTGGTCAGGAACAGGCCCTGTCGGGCCTGAAGTACGGCTGCCGTCATCAGTTCAGCCCCAGCTTTCTGAGCTGCTCGCCCACCTGTTCAGCGCCGTAAATCGTGCGGATTGTCGGGTTCATGGCCTGGCCGTCCATCACCACGATACGGCCTTTCTTCACCGCGTCCAGCTGGCTGACGGCGGGATCGCTTTTCAGGAATTTGATTTTCTCTTCCGCGTTATCCAGCGCCCAGCGGTTACGATCCAGGCTGGAGACAACAATCACGTCCGGGTTCGCGGCGATAATGCTTTCCCAGCCGACGGTTGGCCATTCGGTCTCAGCGGTAATGGCGTTATGGCCGCCCAGCACGTTGGCAATAAAACCGGAGGCGCTGTTTTTCCCGCCGACATAGGCATCCGCCGAAGGCGAGGCGCTTGAGAACCAGAAGACAAACGAGAGATCTTTTTTGTTTTTACCAAATTCCTGACGCAGGTCGGCCTCGCGTTTTTTGAAATCGGCAATGACGGCCTGGCCGCGCGCTTCAACGTTGAAAATCTTCGCGAAATCTTCAATCTCTTTATAAAGGTACGTCATATCCCACAGCGTCTGACGGCTGCCGTACATATCGCCTGCGGCCTTTTTGGTGGCGCACATGCCTGGTGATAAATAGCTGTTCACGCCGACGGTGGCCAGATCTTCACGTTTTGCGACCTTACTTTCCGGCCCGAGCAGCAGAGGAAGCTGGGCTGGAACAAAATCGGGATTTTGCGAAAGGATGGATTCCAGCGTCGGGATTTCGACCGTCAGGGTTTTGATTTTTGCATTCTGCTCAGCCAGCTGCGGCAGCACTTTTGTCGGCCAGAAGGCGCTGGCTTTGACCTTATCTTCCAGGCCCAGCAGGAGCAAAATTTCGACGGTGTTCTGACCCAAGGCCACGACGCGTTCCGGCGCTTTGGTGAACGTCTCTTTATAGCCACAGTTTTCAATCGTCAGGGGATATGTGGTTGCCAGAGCAGAACCGACCGACGCAATCGCCAGGCCTAACGCGCAGATGACCTTTTTCATTAAACGCTACCCTTCATTAATATTATTGTTGTTGCAAATGAAACTCATTATTAAGGCGGAATTTTATACAGAGGAAACGATTTGGTGTCAATGAGGGACAATTGCGCAGGGTAACGAAAGGCGGTGTCAGAAAACACCGCCGGAATGTGGACTTAAACCAGGCTCTCTTTATCAATCCCAAGCCGCTTCATGCGCGACAGCAGGGTAGTGCGTTTTAACCCCAGGCGCTGGGCGGCTCCTTTAGGCCCGGCCACCACGCCGTTGGTCTCTTTCAGCACGCGCATAATCAGCTGATACTCATCTTCGCCGTTCTGCGCCACTTCTGCCGCAACGAGGGTTTCCTCCGGCAGGGAGATTTCAGGCAGGGAGAGCTGCAGAACGCTCCCGCGCGTCAGCAGCACCGCGCGCTCGATAACGTTTTCCAGTTCGCGCACGTTACCCGGCCACTCCATCGACGAGAGGGTGCGTAACGTCTCGGCTGGGATGCTGTCGATGTTCCTGCCCATCCGCCGCGCAATCTTTGCGGTAAACGCTTTGACCAGCAGCGGGATATCTTCCGGGCGTTCGCGCAGCGGCGGCAGGCAGATCGGGAAGACGTTCAGGCGATAGTAAAGATCGCTGCGAAACTCGCGGTCGGCGACCATTTTTTTCAGGTCACGGTTGGTGGCGGCAATCAGCCGCACGTCGGTCTGAATCAGCTTGTTGCTGCCAAGCCGCTCAAACTCTTGCTCCTGCAGGACGCGCAACAGCTTCGGCTGCAGCTCCAGCGGCATATCGCCCACTTCATCAAGGAACAGCGAGCTTTTGTCCGCCAGCTCAAAACGGCCCAGCCGCTGGCTGCTGGCCCCGGTAAAGGCCCCGCGTTCGTGGCCGAACAGATCGCTTTCCAGCAGTCCCGCAGGCATCGCGGCGCAGTTCATCTTCACCATCCGTCGGCTGTTGCGGTTGCTCAGGTTGTGAATGGCGCGGGCTATCAGCTCTTTACCTGTGCCGGTTTCGCCCAGAATCAGCACCGTGCTGTCGCTTTGCGCCACCATCTCAACCTGCTTGAGCACGCTGTACATGGCGTCGCTGCGCCCGATGATTTCGCCAAACTCGCTGTCCACGTTGTTGAGCTGTTCGGTCAGGGCGAGGTTTTCGTCCACCAGCCGCTCTTTCAGGCGGTGGATCTCCTGGTAGGCGAGGGCGTTATCCAGCGCGATGGAGATACGCTCGGCAATCTGGCGCAGCAGCTTCAGGTTGGCGGTGGTGAATACGCCTTCCTCGCACTGCGCCAGCTTCAGCACGCCCAGCATGGTGTTGCCGGACATCAGCGGCAGCAGGCACAGGGTCTGAATTTTGTTGCCCCAGGTGTTGAACAGCATTCGCTCGTAAGGGGCCACCGGATCCTGTTCGTTCAGGTTGAGCAGCAGGATCTCTTTGCTTTTAAACACCCGCTCGGAGAGCGTACCGGCCTCATCGACCTCGCTCTGCTCGTGTGCCGGATTGGCCTCATCAAGATAGTGGGTGGAGTAGATGTTCAGCTTACCCTTGCGATGGCCGCGAAGCGCAATGCTGATGGCATCGATTTTGAAATAGTGGTGGATCTCTTTCGAGACTTCGCTGACCAGCTCATCCATGTCGAGGCGCGACAGCACGGCGTTGGTGATGGCGACCAGAATGCGGAAGTTGTCGCGCTCGCGGCTCAGCAGGTCGTAATCGACGTTGTTGGTGACGCGGCTCTGGATCTGCTCAGCCACCACGGCCACTATCTGGGTAAAGGTGTGCAGGCGCTCGTACTCCGCCTCGCTCCAGGGCTGGTCGGTCGTGCGGATAAACTCGCAGCCGCCAAAAATCTGACCCTCTGCCGCCAGCGGCAACATGCAGTAATGCCCGAAAGGCTGATAGAGATTGCTCTCCGCCAGCCTTGGCCACGCCATCCTGAACTCCGCAAAATTGCAGTGCAGCACTTCAGGCCGGGAGAGTATACGGCGCACCGGGCCATGCGCGAGGTACGTTTCGTCCTCATACTCAAACGCTTTGCCGTTATCACGCGTTGAGTAGTAGCTCGCGCGATGCGTTCCGTTATGCCACAGCACAATCGCGGCGCTGTCCGCCAGCGCAGATTGCCTGACCAGCCGGGTCAGGGCATCGCTCAGCGCGCCGAGATCGGGCTGCTGTAAAAGTGTGCGCGTGATGTCAAACAGGCCCTGCTGTCCAAGATCGCTCATCGGTGTATACGGCATATTGCTTTCCAATAGAAACTGGCAAAAAAAGAGATTCAGTGCTGACCGCTTATGGCGCGGTTCTAGCAAATTCGGGGTAAGGGTTCCGCGTGCGGCAGATCCAGCGTGCGTTTAACGCCATACAGCCCGGCCAGGCGCACCCCTTTGCGCTCAACCACTTCGCCAATGATAGCGGCGTTTTTTCCTGAGGGATGGGCGCGAAGCTGTTCCAGCACCGCTTCTGCAGCGGTACGTTCCACGCCGATCACCAGTTTACCTTCGTTAGCAAAGTTAAGCGGATCAAGTCCCAGCAGTTCGCACAGTCCGCGCACGGCAGGCTTGACGGGCAGATCGCGCTCGGTCAGCTCAATGCCGCATCCGCAGCTTGCCGCAAACTCGTGTACGACGGCATTCACGCCGCCTCGGGTGGCGTCCCGCAGGGCTTTTACGCCCGGAAGGGTACGCAGGGTTTGAATCAGCGGTGTGAGTACCGCGCAGTCGCTGCGCAGTTCGCCGTCCAGACCTAAGCCTTCGCGCAGGTTAAGAATGGTTGCCCCGTGGCAGCCCAGCGTTCCGGTCACGATCAGCACGTCGCCTGCACCAAGCTGCTGCGCGCCCCAGTGAATATCGGCCGGTATTGCCCCCATTCCTGCAGTATTGATGAAAAGTTTATCCGCCGCGCCGCGCTGGACCACTTTGGTATCACCGGTGACGATAGCAATGCCCGCTTCGCGTGCGGTCTGCGCCATGCTGCTGACCACCGCGTTAAGCGTTGCCATCGGTAAACCCTCTTCGAGAATAAACCCGCAGGAGAGGTAGCGCGGAACCGCGCCGCTGACGGCGATATCATTGGCCGTACCGCAAATGGCGAGCTTGCCGATATCACCGCCGGGAAAGAACAGCGGGTCGATGACGTAGCTGTCGGTCGAGAACGCCAGTCTGTCACCGTGAGCGGTGAGCGTTGACAGGTCAATGCGCGCCTGGTCTTCCTGTTCGGCCAGCCAGGGGTTGTTGAATGCTTCCATAAACAGCTGATTAATGAGCTGCTGCATCGCCTGACCACCGCTGCCGTGCGCCATTTCAACCGTGTTCATGCTTCACACTCCTGATTGCGGAACTGATACCACGCGGCGCAGGCTCCCTCGGAGGAGACCATCAGCGCGCCAAACGCGGTTTGCGGGTTACAGGTGTTGCCATATAACGGGCAATGATGAGGTTTGCATTTGCCGGTGAGTACCTCACCGCAGCGCGCGCGCGGATCGTCACACACCTGCTGCGGCTGCGGGCGAAAATGCGCCTCTGCGTCGAAGGATTGATACGCGGGCGTCAGACGCACGCCGGATTCGGCAATCACTCCCAGACCGCGCCATTCGCTGTCGCCCTCAACGCTAAACACGTCGGCTATCGCCTGCTGCGCTCGTTCATTACCCGCATCGGGTACCACGCGGCGATACTGATTTTCCACCGCGCTCAGGGCCGCTATTTTCTGCTCAACCAGCATGGTTACGCCTTGCAGTAGATCAAGCGGTTCGAAACCAGCCACCACTAACGGACGATTGTACTGTTCAGCGATAAAACCATAGGCGTCTGTGCCAATCACCATGCTGACGTGGCCCGGTGCCAGAAAGGCGTCAATGCCGTTTTCCGGCTCCTCCAGCAGGCTGCGCAGCGTGGGGATGAGCGTGATGTGCTGGCAGAAAAAGAAAAAGTTATCGACGCTGCGCGCTTTAGCCTGCTGCAGCGTGATGGCGGTGGCGGGCATGGTGGTTTCAAACCCCAGGCCAAAAAACACGACCTTGCGCGCGGGGTTATCCGCTGCCAGCGTCAGGGCATCCATCGGCGAATAGACGATCCGGATGTCGGCCCCGCGCGCTTTCGCCTGCAGCAGCGAGCCATTTTTCCCCGGCACGCGCATCGCGTCGCCAAAGGTGCAGAAAATGACGTCGGGCTGGCTGGCAATCTCGATACAGCTGTCGATACGCCCCATCGGCAAAACGCAGACCGGGCAGCCGGGGCCGTGGATAAACTCGATGTTTTCCGGCAGCAGCTGGTCGAGGCCAAATTTGAAGATGGCGTGCGTGTGTCCGCCGCACACCTCCATGATCCGCAGCGGTCTTTCTTTGGTGTAGTCCAGCAGCGCCGCGCGCGTTTTCAGGTGCCCGATAAGCTGCATCACCTGTTCAGGCGCGCGGTATTCATCAACGTAACGCATGTGCTATCGCTCCTCGCCGTACAGGAGCGCGCCCACGTCAGGCTCCACGTCGAACATGTTTTGCAGGGCGTCGAGCGTGTCGTGGGCTTCCGCTTCGTTAATCACGCTCATGGCAAACCCCACGTGGACCAGCACCCACTGGCCGAGACGCGATGCGCCCGTTTCATCGCAGCTGCCCACCAGCGTGAGATCGACATCGCGCAGGATGCCGCAGACTTCAACTTTGGCCTGGTTACCGTCGATGGTGTGAATTTGTCCGGGGACGCCTATGCACATCGTTCGCTCTCCAGCCAGTTCAGCCATGCATCCATCCCGTCGCCGCGCGTGGCGGAGACCAGCAGGATCGTAATGTCCGGGTTCACTTCCCGGGCGCAGGACAGGCATTTATCCACGTCGAAATTCAGGTACGGCAGCAGATCAACTTTATTCAGCAGCATGAGGGAGGCGGCGGCAAACATATGTGGGTACTTCAGCGGTTTGTCTTCCCCTTCGGTGACGGAGAGCACCGCGACTTTATGCCGTTCGCCAAGGTCAAAGCTCGCTGGACAGACCAGGTTGCCGACGTTTTCAATGAACAGGATGCCGTTATCCGGCAGCGGCAGACGCGGCGTGGCGTCGGCAATCATCTGCGCATCCAGATGGCAGCCTTTGCCGGTGTTGACCTGAATCGCCGGCGTGCCGGTTTCGCGAATGCGCGCCGCGTCGTTAACGGTTTGCTGGTCGCCTTCAATGACGGCGCAGGAAACGCGTTCGTTCAGGCGTTTGAGGGTTGCGGTCAGCAGCGTGGTTTTGCCGGAGCCGGGGCTGGAGACCAGGTTCAGCACCAGCTGTTGACGGGCGGCAAAGCGGGCGCGGTTGCGGGCGGCAATCTGGTTATTTTTGTCCAGCACGTTGATTTCCACCTCCAGCATCTGGCGCTGGCTGATGCCCGGCGCGTGGGTACCCGCTTCGCCGTGGCCGTAGTGCAGATCGCCCGCAGAGGATTGCTGCGGCGTAAAGGTGATACCCGTCAGCGTCGCCGCAGGACGCGGGGCCGGTGAAAAGGGCGCGGAGCGAAACGCGGAATGAGGACGATGTTCATCCCCTTCGATATACAGGTTGCCTTCGGCGCAACCGCAGGTGCTACACATACATTACTCCTTCTCAATTTCGAGGCGTTGGATCTGCATACCGTCATCCGCCACGATCCGCAGCCCGGTATTCTGGCACTGCGGGCAGCGCTGAACCTTTGATGACAGCAGGGTCACGTACTGCTGACACTGCTCACACCAGCACTCCGCCTGCTGCTCTTCAATATGGAGCTCGCAGCCTTCTGCCAGCGTGCCGCGACACACCAGTTCAAAACAGAAGGTCAGGGCGCTGGTCTCGACGCAGGAAAACGCCCCGATCTTCAGCCAGACGCCGGTGACGCGCTTCGCGTGGTTTTGCACTGCCTGCTGTTCGATAAGCTCCAGAGCCCGCTGGCAGAGGGTGATTTCGTGCATGACGCCTCCTCAATGAATTGCGCCATTGAATGCAATAACGGTGCCAGCTTGATTTTTGTTAGGGCGTGACGGTGTCAACACTGTCGAAATGACACGTCGACACCGCGCGGTTGACAGTGCAATAAGAGTTAAAATCTATATAAATCATAATGTTAAAAATTGGCATGGAATCTGCTTAACAGCCGCTATCTCCATTAACCGGATACCTTTTATGACTATTTGGGAAATCAGCGAAAAAGCGGATTACATCGCGCAGCGTCATCAGCAGCTCCAGGATCAGTGGCACCTCTACTGCAACTCTCTGGTTCAGGGGATCACCCTGTCAAAGGCTCGTCTGCATCATGCGATGAGCTGCGCGGCGCAGGGCGATATGCGCTTTGTCCTTTTTGGCCACTTCACGGTCTTTGTCACCCTGGCGGACAGCTTTAACAGCCACACCATTGAGTACTTTGTTGAGAACAAAGAGGGTGAAAAACACTGTATTGCGCAAGCGCAGTTGATGGCTGACGGCATGGTCGATGGCTACGTCAGCAACCGCGATCGCCAGCAGGTGCTCGAGCACTATCTGGAGAAAATCGCGCCGGTCTATAACGGGCTTTATACCGCGGTTGAGCACGACCTGCCGGTCGATCTGAAACAGCTGACGGCGGGAAATGCCTCCGCAAACGTTGCCTGATAACCAAGTGTCGAAAGTGTCGATAAGACAGTTTTTCTTCGTCAAAAATGACCATCACCTGAGGATTGCCCGGTGAACCGTTTTGTAATTGCTGACTCGACGGTCTGTATTGGCTGTCGAACCTGTGAGGCGGCGTGTTCGGAAACCCACCGCCTGCACGGGCTGCAGTCCATGCCGCGTCTGCGCGTCATGCGTAATGAAAAAGAGTCTGCTCCGCAGCTCTGCCACCACTGTGAAGATGCCCCCTGCGCGGGTGTCTGCCCTGTGAATGCCATCACCCGCGTTGATGGCGCTGTCCAGCTCAACGAAAGCCTGTGCGTCAGCTGCAAGCTGTGCGGCATTGCCTGCCCGTTCGGTGCGATTGAATTTTCCGGCAGCCGCCCGCTGCATATTCCGGCGAACGCAAATACCCCGAAAGCCCCGCCCGCGCCGCCCGCACCGGCGAAGGTGAGCACGCTATTGGACTGGGTGCCCGGCATCCGCGCCGTCGCGGTGAAATGCGATCTGTGCAGCTTTGACGAACAGGGCCCGGCCTGCGTGCGCACCTGCCCGACCAGGGCGCTGATTCTGGTCAACATTCGCGACATCACCCGCACCAGCAAGCGCAAGCGCGAGCTGACCATCAACAGCGATTTTGGCGATCTTTCGCTTTTGCAGGCGCTTAACGAGGGGGCGAAATGAACGCGATATTCATGATTAACAGCGCCGTGGCGTGCTTCACTGCCGCCGCCGTGCTGGCGCTGGTGTTCTCTTTCCATAAAACCCTGAGCGGCGGGATCGCTGGTATCGGCGGGGCGGTCGGTAGCGTGATGACGCTCGCTGCGGGCGGTGTCGTTCTGATCGGCGGGCAATCTGTTGAAACACTCATGCCGCTAATTCGTCATACCGTGGCTATTACTCCGCTGAATGCCATCTGGCTGGTGACCTTTGGCCTGTGCGGACTGTTTATCAGCCTGTTCAATATCGACTGGCACCGCCATGCGCACGCCAAAGCCAACGGCCTGCTGGTTAACCTGCTGATGGCAACGGCGGTCTGTACCGTTATCGCCAGCAACCTCGGCGCGCTGGTGGTGATGGCGGAGATCATGGCGCTGTGCGGCGTGTTCCTGACGGGCTGCAGCGCCTCCGGCAAGCTGTGGTTTGCGCTGGGACGCCTCGGCACGCTGCTGCTGGCGCTGGCCTGCTGGCGGGTGTGGCAACGTTTCGGCACGCTGGACTTCGCTGCGCTCAACGGTCATCCGCTGGGGAATGACGTCTGGCTGCTGGGCGTGATCGGCTTTGGCCTGCTCGCCGGGATTATCCCGCTGCACGGCTGGGTGCCGCAGGCGCATGCGAATGCCTCCGCGCCCGCCGCCGCGCTGTTTTCCACCGTCGTCATGAAGGTAGGGCTGTTCGGTATTCTGAGCATCACGCTGGCCGGCGGACAGCCGCCGCTGTGGTGGGGCGTCGTGCTGCTGATTGCCGGTATGATCACCGCGTTCGTCGGCGGGCTGTACGCGCTGATGGAGCACAACATCCAGCGCCTGCTGGCGTACCACACGCTGGAAAACATCGGCATCATTCTGCTCGGAATGGGCGCGGGCGTGACCGGGCTGGCGCTCAATCATCCTGCGCTGATCGCAGCCGGGTTTATCGGCGGTCTTTACCACCTCGTCAACCACAGCCTGTTTAAAAGCACCCTGTTCCTCGGCGCGGGAAGCGTCTGGTTCCGCACCGGCCATCGGGATATTGAAAAGCTCGGTGGGATTGGCAAAAAGATGCCGGTGATTTCACTGGCGATGCTGGTAGGGCTAATGGCAATGGCCGCGCTGCCGCCGCTGAACGGCTTTGCCGGGGAGTGGGTGATCTATCAGTCCTTCTTCGCGCTCGGTCAGAGCGATCTCTTTATCGCGCGTTTGCTCGGCCCGCTGCTGGCGGTTGGACTGGCGATAACCGGCGCGCTGGCGGTGATGTGCATGGCGAAAGTCTACGGCGTGACCTTCCTCGGCGCGCCGCGCACCCGCGAAGCGGAAAGCGCCTGCTGCGCACCGGTACTGATGTGTGCCAGCGTGGTCGCGCTGGCGCTGTGCTGCATCGCGGGCGGCGTCGCCGCGCCGTGGCTGCTGCCGCTGTTGGGTAACGCTATTCCACTGCCGCTCGCGACGGCGCATACCGTCGTATCCCAGCCGATGATGGCGCTGTTGCTGATTGCCGCGCCGCTGCTGCCGTTCGTGCTGATGCTGTTCTTCAGGCGCGACCGCCTTGCCTCCCGCTCTCGCGGGGCGGCGTGGGCCTGCGGCTATGAACACGAACAGTCGATGGTTATCACCGCCCACGGTTTCGCCATGCCGGTGAAGGAGAACTTCGCCGCCGTGCTGAAGCTGCGCCACTGGCTGAACCCGGTGGGCTGGGTACCCGGCTGGCAGAGTGCCGCCGTGCCCGCGCTGTTCCGCCGTCTGGCGGTCATCGAGCTGGCGGTGCTGGTGGTCATTGTGATTTCACGAGGAGCCTGACATGAGTCTGTTACTGGCAATTCTTCAGGCGCTGGTGCTGTTCGCCGCTGCGCCGCTGCTGTCGGGCATCACGCGCGTGGCACGCGCCCGAATGCATAACCGTCGCGGGCCCGGGGTGCTCCAGGAGTATCGCGATCTCTTCAAGCTGCTTTCTCGTCAGAGCGTGGCCCCGGATGCCGCAGGCTGGGTCTTCCGCCTGACGCCGTTTGTAATGGTGGGCGTCATGCTGACCATCGCCACCGCGCTGCCGGTGGTCACGGTGGCGTCGCCGCTGCCCGTGCTTGGCGATCTGATTACGCTTATCTACCTCTTCGCCATCGCCCGCTTCTTCTTTGCCATTGCGGGCCTGGACACCGGGAGCCCATTTACCGGCATCGGTGCCAGCCGCGAGGCGATGCTGGGCGTGCTGGTTGAGCCGATCCTGCTGCTGGGGCTGTGGGTCGCCGCGCAGGTCGCGGGTTCAACCCATATCAGTTTTATCACCGACACCGTTTATCACTGGCCTGTGGCGCGCTCGATCCCGCTGGTGCTGGCGCTCTGCGCCTGCGCGTTCGCCACCTTTATTGAGATGGGCAAACTGCCGTTCGATCTGGCAGAAGCGGAGCAGGAGCTGCAGGAAGGGCCGCTTACAGAGTACAGCGGCTACGGCTTCGCGGTGCTGAAGTGGGGCATCAGCCTCAAACAGCTGGTGGTGCTGCAGATGTTTGTCGGCGTCTTCTTCCCGTGGGGGCAGATGACGCACTTCTCCGCGGGCGGTCTGGTGCTGGCCGTCGTGATTGCCGCCCTCAAGCTGCTGGTCGGCGTGCTGGTGATTGCCCTGTTTGAAAACAGCATGGCGCGCCTGCGTTTTGTCGAAACGTCGCGCATCACCTGGGCCGGTTTTGGTTTTGCATTTTTAGCGTTCGTCTCCTTGCTGGTGGCGTGATTAAAGAGAGTTTTTATGTCTGAAGAAAAGAAAGGTCAGCAGTATCTCGCCGCGTTGCATCAGGCCTTCCCCGGCGTGGTGCTGGAGGAATCCTGGCAAACCAAAGACCAGATAACCGTCACCGTAAAGGTGAACTATCTGCCGGAAGTGGTGGAGTTTCTCTACTACCAGCAGGGCGGCTGGCTGTCGGTGCTGTTCGGCAACGACGAGCGCCAGCTGTGCGGCAACTATGCGGTGTACTACGTGATGTCGATGGAGCAGGGCGAGAAGTGCTGGATCACCGTGCGCGTCGAAGTCGACCCGAACAAGCCGGAGTACCCGTCCGTCACGCCGCGCGTGCCTGCCGCCGTCTGGGGCGAGCGCGAAGTGCGCGACATGTACGGCCTGGTGCCGGTTGGCCTGCCGGACGAGCGTCGTCTGGTGCTGCCGGACGACTGGCCGGATGAACTCTATCCGCTGCGCAAGGACAGCATGGACTATCGCCAGCGCCCGGCCCCGACCACCGACAGCGAAACCTACGAGTTCATCAACGAGCTGGGCAGCAAGAAGAATAACGTGGTGCCGATTGGCCCGCTGCACGTTACCTCCGACGAACCGGGCCACTTCCGCCTGTTCGTCGACGGCGAGAACATTATCGACGCCGACTACCGCCTGTTCTACGTCCACCGCGGCATGGAGAAGCTGGCGGAGACCCGCATGGGCTACAACGAAGTCACGTTCCTCTCTGACCGCGTGTGCGGCATCTGCGGATTTGCCCACAGCACCGCCTACACCACCTCGGTGGAAAACGGCATGGGGATCGTGGTGCCGGAACGCGCGCAGATGATCCGCGCCATTCTGCTGGAAGTGGAGCGCCTGCACTCGCACCTGCTCAACCTCGGCCTGGCCTGCCACTTCGTCGGCTTTGACTCCGGGTTTATGCAGTTCTTCCGCGTACGCGAAGCGTCGATGAAGATGGCGGAGATCCTTACCGGGGCGCGTAAAACCTACGGCCTGAACCTAATCGGCGGGATCCGCCGCGACCTGCTGAAGGACGACATGATCCAGACCCGCCAGCTGGCGCAGCAGATGCGCCGGGACGTGCAGGAGCTGGTGGACATGCTGCTCAGCACGCCCAACATCGAGCAGCGCACCGTCGGCATCGGTCGTCTTGATCCGGAAATCGCCCGCGACTTCAGCAACGTCGGTCCGATGGTGCGCGCCAGCGGCCACGCCCGCGATACCCGCGCCGATCACCCGTTCGTCGGCTACGGCCTGCTGCCGATGACCGTGCACAGCGAGCAGGGCTGCGACGTCATCTCCCGCCTGAAGGTGCGCATCAACGAGGTATTCACCGCGCTGAACATGATCGACTTTGGCCTCGATAACCTGCCGGGCGGCCCGCTGATGGTGGAGGGCTTCACCTACATTCCAAACCGCTTTGCCCTCGGCTTTGCCGAAGCGCCGCGCGGGGACGATATCCACTGGAGTATGACCGGCGACAACCAGAAGCTCTACCGCTGGCGCTGTCGTGCGGCGACCTACGCCAACTGGCCAACCCTGCGCTACATGCTGCGCGGCAACACCGTCTCTGACGCGCCGCTGATCATCGGCAGCCTCGACCCGTGCTACTCCTGCACCGATCGCATGACCGTCGTGGACGTGCGCAAGAAGAAAAGCCAGGTGGTGCCGTACAAAGAGCTTGAGCGCTACAGCATCGAGCGTAAGAACTCGCCGCTGAAATAAGGATTCGCCATGTTTACCTTTATCAAAAAAGTGATCAAAACCGGCGCGCAGACCAGTAGTTATCCGCTCGAGCCGATCCCGGTGGATAAAAACTTTCGCGGCAAGCCGGAGCACAACCCGCAGCAGTGCATCGGCTGCGCGGCTTGCGTCAACGCCTGCCCGTCGAATGCCTTAACGGTGGAAACGGACCTGAAAACCGGCGAGCTGGCCTGGCAGTTTAACCTCGGGCGCTGCATCTTCTGCGGCCGCTGCGAGGAGGTCTGCCCGACGGTCGCCATTCGCCTGTCTCAGGAGTACGAGCTGGCGGTGTGGAAAAAAGAGGACTTCCTCCAGCAGTCGCGCTTTGCGCTGTGCAACTGCCGCGTCTGCCAGCGCCCGTTCGCCGTGCAAAAAGAGATCGACTACGCCATCGCGCTGCTGCAGCACAACGGCGACGCCCGCGTGGAGCATCACCGCGAAAGCTTTGAAACCTGCCCGGAGTGCAAGCGTCAGCAGTGCCTGCTGCCGTCCGACCGTATTGATATCACCCGCCATATGAGAGAGGCCAGCTGATGGAAAACCTACTGGGCCCGCGCGACGCTAACGGTATTCCGGTGCCGATGACGGTGGACGAATCCATCGCCAGCATGAAGGCGTCGCTGCTGAAAAAAATCAAACGCTCGGCCTACGTCTACCGCGTGGACTGCGGCGGCTGCAACGGCTGCGAGATCGAGATCTTCGCCACCCTGTCACCGCTGTTTGACGCCGAGCGCTTCGGCATCAAGGTGGTGCCGTCCCCGCGTCATGCGGACATTCTGCTGTTCACCGGGGCCGTCACCCGCGCCATGCGCTCCCCCGCGCTGCGCGCCTGGCAGTCTGCGCCGGACCCGAAAATCTGCATCTCGTACGGGGCCTGCGGCAACAGCGGCGGCATCTTCCACGACCTTTACTGCGTCTGGGGGGGCACCGACAAAATCGTGCCGGTGGACGTCTACATTCCGGGCTGCCCGCCAACGCCCGCCGCGACGCTGTACGGCTTTGCGATGGCGCTCGGCCTGCTGGAGCAAAAAATCCACGCCCGCGAGCCGGGCGAGCTGGACAACAAACCTGCGGCCATCCTGCACCCGGACATGGTGCAGCCGCTGCGGGTGAAAGTGGACCGCACGGCGCGCAGGCTAGCTGGCTACCGTTACGGGCGTCAGATTGCCGACGATTATCTGCGCCTGCTGAGCCAGGGCGACCATCAGGTGGCGCGCTGGCTGGAGGCGGAAAACGATCCGCGTCTCAACGAGATTGTGGCGAACCTGAACAGCGTTGTGGATGAGGCGCGTATCCGATGAGTGAAACGGTGGTGTTCAGCCAGCTGAGCCGTAAGTTTATTGATGAGAACGATGCCACGCCGGATGCGGCGCAGCAGGTGGTCTATTACAGCCTGGCGATTGGGCACCACCTCGGGGTGATCGACTGCCTGGAGGCGGCGTTAAGCTGCCCGTGGCCCGAGTACCTGACGTGGATCGCCACGCTGGAGGAGGGCAGCACGGCGCGGCGCAAAATGGAGGGCGTGCCGAAGTACGGCGAGATCGTCATCGACGCCAACCACATTGCGATGCTCGCCAACGCCTTTGACGCGGCGCTGAGCAGGCAAACCCCCGAGCAGCAGGCGTGGAGCAAAACGCTGCTTAGCATGCTGCACGATATACATCAGGAGAGCGCCATCTACCTGATGGTGAGGAGATTACGTGACTGACGTTTTACTGTGTGTGGGCAACAGCATGATGGGCGACGACGGCGCGGGTCCGCTGCTGGCAGAGATGTGCGCCGCGAACCCGCAGGGCAGCTGGGTGGTTATCGACGGCGGCAGCGCGCCGGAAAACGACGTGGTCGCCATTCGCGAACTGCGTCCGGACAGGCTGTTAATCGTCGATGCCACCGATATGGGTCTTAACCCCGGTGAGATCCGCCTGATTGACCCGGACGACATCGCCGGGATGTTTATGATGACGACGCACAATATGCCGCTGAACTACCTGGTCGATCAGATTAAAGACGACGTGGGCGAGGTGCTGTTTTTGGGCATTCAGCCGGACATCGTTGGGTTTTATTACCCGATGACGCCGCCGGTGAAAGAGGCGGTGGACGTGGTCTATTCACGGCTTGCGGAGTGGGTTGGGGACGGGGGATTTTCCCGGCTCTGAACAGCGCCCGGTGGCGCTACGCTTACCGGGCCTACGGTTTTGTAGGCCGGGTAAGGCGAAGCCGCCACCCGGCAAAACAGGCTACTCGAGATCCGCCCCGTTACTCGCAATCACCTTCTTGTACCACCAGAACGATTTCTTGCGCTTGCGGTCCAGCGTGCCGTTTCCGGCGTCATCGCGGTCAACGTACACAAAACCGTAGCGTTTGCTCATTTCGCCCGTTGAGGCCGATACCAGGTCGATACAGCCCCAGGTGGTGTAGCCCATCAGCGGCACGCCGTCCTCAATCGCGTCGCCCATCGCGCGGATGTGCTCCCGCAGGTAGCTGATGCGGTAGTCGTCGTTGATCTCGCCGTTTTCATCAATAACATCTTTCGCCCCGAGTCCGTTCTCCACCAGGAACAGCGGCTTCTGGTAGCGGTCGTACATCATGTTCATGGTGATGCGCAGCCCGAGCGGGTCAATGCCCCAGCCCCATTCGCTCACCTGAATATGCGGATTACGCAGGGACTTCACGATGTTCGCCGCGCTGGTATTGCCCGCGTTCATGTCCGCCGACGCGCAGCGCGAGGCGTAATAGCTGAACGAGACAAAGTCGACGGTGTTTTTCAGCAGGTCGTCGTCGCCCGGGTCTTTCACAATCACCACGCCTTTTTCGCGGAACACGCGGGCGGAGTAGGCCGGGTAGCTGCCGCGCGCCTGCACATCGATAAAGAAAAGGTTCTCGCGGTCTTTCTCCAGCGCCATCCACACGTCTTCCGGCTTGCAGGAGTACGGGTAGAAATTGCCGCCCGCCAGCATGCAGCCGACCTGGTTTTCCGGGTTCACCTCGTGAGCAATTTTGGTTGCCAGCGCGCTCGCCACCAGCTCGTGGTGCGCGGCCTGGTATTTCACCTGATCTTCGTTTTCACCCTCCTCAAACACCAGCCCCGCGCCGGAGAACGGGCTGTGCAGCATGATGTTGATTTCGTTGAAGGTCAGCCAGTATTTCACCAACCCGTTAAATTCTTCAAAGCAGGTGCGGGCGTAGCGGGCGAAGAAATCGACCATCTTGCGGTTGCGCCAGGAGCCGTACTCCGTTACCAGGTGCATCGGCACGTCGAAGTGGCACAGGGTTACCAGCGGCTCAATGTTGTACTTTTTGCACTCCTCGAACACCGCGCGGTAGAAGGCAATACCCTCTTTGTTCGGCAGCGGCTCGTCGCCGTTCGGGTAGAGGCGGCTCCAGGCAATCGAGGTGCGGAACACCGTAAAGCCCATCTCCGCCATCAGGGCGATGTCTTCTTTATAGCGATGGTAAAAATCAATCGCCTTGTGGCTCGGGTAGAACTCGTCGTCACGCAGCGAGAAACGCTTTTCCTTACCGACCTTCACCGCCAGGCGATTCGCGCCGTGCGGGATCATATCGACCGTGGTTAGCCCTTTGCCGCCTTCACGGTAAGCACCTTCACTCTGGTTGGCGGCAAGCGCGCCGCCCCATAAAAATCCTTGTGGAAAAACAGACATTCTTACCTCGCTTTCAATTTATGCTTCTGCTGCTTTGTTCTGAACCGGTGCGGTCTGCAGGGCGCGCGCTTTTTCAGCCTCGTCTTCGACCGGGATATCCTCAAAGCCGAGTATCAGGGTCAGAACAAACGACAGCACCACTGCCAGCCCCATCACGCCAAACACCCATACGATGGTCATCGGGTTGGCCGGGTCGAAGAACTGCACGCTGGTGAACAGCCCCGGTGCCGCCATCGAATGGCTGGCAAGACCGGCCATGCCCGCCACCGCGCCGCAGATAAAGCCGCTGATCAGGCTCGCAATCAGCGGACGTTTCAGACGCACCGCCACGCCATACAGCGCCGGTTCAGAGATCCCCGCCATGATGGCGGAGGCCGCCGCCGCTAGCGCCGTCTGGCGCAGTTCCGGGTTTTTGGTTTTCCACGCTACCGCCAGCGACGAGCCGCCGAGCGACAGGTTGGCGCCGATTTCCGACGGCATCACCATCCCTTCCTTGCCCGTCTCGGCAATGGTCTGAATGATGGTCGGCGTAAAGACGCGGTGCATCCCGGTCATCACCAGCAGCGGCCACAACGCGCCCATAATGGCGACGGAGAGCCAGCCCAGATAGCCGTGAATGGTGTAGACCAGCGCGGAGATGGCGCTACCGATCCAGATGCCCAGCGGGCCAATCAACACGATGGCGAGTGGGGCTGCAATCAGCACGATCAGCATCGGCTTGAGGAAGTTTTTCGTCACCGCCGGGGTAATGCGATCCACCCAGCGTTCGATGTACGACAGGCACCAGGTCATGACCAGCGCCGGGATGACGGTGTAGGTGTATTTCACCGCCGTCACCGGGATAAAGGCGAACTCAACGTGCTCGCCCTGCGCGGCTTTCGCCATCAGCTCGATAAAGCTCGGGTGCACCAGCACGCCCGCAATGGCGATAGCCAGCGACATGTTAGTTTTGAACTTCACCGCCGCCGAGGCCGCCACCATCAGCGGCAGGAAGAAGAACGCGCCGTCGCCAATGACCGTCAGGATGGTCAGCGTGGGATCGCCCTTGCCCAGCACGCCGGTCATCTCGAGGATCATTGCCAGCAGCTTGACCATCGAGCCGCCAATGATCGCCGGGATCAGCGGGGACATGGTACCGATCAGCGCGTCGAGGATCCCGGCGCCGATGCGGCGTAATGTCAGTTTCTGCGGGCCTTCCGGTACGGCAGGCTGCAGGCTGGTTGGCAGCAGGCTCACCACTTCGCGGTATGCCTGAGAAACGGTGTTGCCAATAATGACCTGACACTGGTTGTCATTGCGTACCACGCCGAGCACGCCGCTGATGGTTTTCAGACGCGCGGCATCGGTAAGGCTTTCGTCTTTCAGGACGAAGCGCAGACGCGTCATACAGTGAGTGACGGCGACAATGTTTTCTTTGCCGCCCAGCGCGCTGACAACGTCGTTCGCCAGCGCGGCGTAATTTTTGGCCATCGGATGTGATCCTGTTATCGTTGTGAGAAATGTAGGAAACCGGTTTCACATAATCATCATGAGTTTCTTTGAATGAAACAAGATCGCTTTTTGTACATTTTTCACATTCGTGATGACGATCACCTATCGTAAGTCAAAGCGTGATTTCGCCGCTGCGACAATTTTTTTGCAGTGCAGTACACTGCGCTCATCAGTTTCAAACGGAATAACAACATGACCACGATGCTGGAAGTGGCGAAGCGGGCAGGCGTTTCGAAAGCGACGGTCTCCCGGGTGCTGTCGGGAAATGGCTATGTCAGCCAGGAGACCAAAGACCGGGTGTTTCAGGCCATTGAAGAGAGCGGCTATCGCCCGAATTTGCTGGCGCGCAACCTGGCGACCAGGCGTACCCAGACGCTGGGGCTGGTGGTGACGAACACCCTTTACCACGGCGTTTACTTTAGCGAACTGCTGTTCCACGCCGCGCGCATGACCGAAGAGAAGGGGCGCCAGCTGATCCTTGCGGACGGCAAGCACAGCGCCGACGAGGAGCGCGAGGCCATTCAGTATCTGCTGGATATGCGCTGCGATGCGGTGATCATCTATCCGCGCTTTTTGAGCGTGGAGGAGATGGACGAGATCGTCGAAAAGTGCGAGCAGCCGATTATGGTGCTCAACCGACGACTGCGGAAAAACAGCAGCCACAGCGTCTGGTCCGATCATAACGCCTCCTGCCAGGATGCGGTGTCGAAGCTGATTGCGAAAGGCCACCGGGATATTGCGTTTATCACCGGCTCACTCGATTCCCCGACCGGCGTTGAGCGTCTTTCCGGTTACCGGGCAGCACTGATGCAGCACGGCATTCCACTGCGCCAGGAGCTAATTGCGCAGGGGAAATGGAACCCGGCCAGCGGTGCGGCAGCAGTGGCGGAGCTGTTATCCCGGGGCGAACGCTTTACGGCGCTGGTGGCGAGTAATGACGATATGGCGATTGGTGCCATGAAGCAGCTGCACGACAGCGGTGTCGCCACGCCGGACGCGGTGTCGGTGATTGGTTTCGACGATGTGGCTATCGCGCCGTACATGGTGCCGTCTCTGTCCAGCGTGCGCATTCCGGTGACGGAGATGATCAAGGAGACCATCAGCCGCCTGATCTTCATGCTTGACGGCGGTGAGTTCAAATACCAGCAAACCTTCTCCGGTGAGCTTATCCTGCGCGACTCCGTGATCGACGGTCCGCATCGGTGACGTCGACAGCAGTTATCGTCATAAGTGACGATGACAGCACCACACTCATTTTTAAAATCGTTAAAAATCATAATGTTAATAATTGGCACGGTTTATGAATATCTCCGCGCATAACTGTAATGCTGGAGAAGCAGATGAACCGTTTTATTATGGCCGATGCCAGTAAGTGCATAGGTTGCCGTACCTGTGAAGTGGCGTGCGTGGTTTCCCATCAGGCGGAGCAGGACTGCGCGTCGCTGACTCCTGACACGTTCCTGCCACGCATCCACGTCATTAAAGGCGTGAATATTTCTACCGCCGCCATCTGTCGCCAGTGCGAAGACGCGCCGTGCGCGAACGTCTGTCCGAACGGGGCGATTAAACGCGAGAAAGGCTTTGTGCACGTGATGCAGGAGCGCTGCATTGGCTGTAAAACCTGCGTGGTCGCCTGCCCGTACGGCGCGATGGAGGTGGTTGTCCGTCCGGTCGTGCGCAACAGCGGTTTGGGGCTGAGCGTGCGGGCGGAGAAAGCCGAAGCCAACAAATGCGATCTTTGCTACCACCGTGAGGCGGGCCCGGCCTGCATGGAAGCCTGCCCGACGCACGCGCTGGTCTGCGTGGATCGCGACAAGCTTGAGCAGATGAGCGCCGAAAAGCGCCGTCGTGCGGCGTTCGATACTTCAGCATCACTGCTGTTCTGATCTGCCATGAGCAGTAACGGCGTACAGCTGCGCGTGCGCGGCAAGGTGCAGGGCGTGGGGTTTCGGCCCTTCGTCTGGCAGCTTGCGCATCAGCTTCAGCTAACGGGCGATGTCTGCAACGACGGAGAGGGCGTGCTGGTGCGCCTCGCGGGTAATGGGGGGGCCTTTACCGCGAGGCTGCATCAGGACTGCCCACCGCTGGCACGCATTGACCACGTTGAAACGCAGCCGTTCACCTGGACGAACCTGCCGGACGCGTTTGTTATCCGCCACAGTGCGGGCGGCGCCATGGACACCCAGATTGTGCCGGATGCCGCCACCTGTCCGGCGTGTCTGGCTGAAATGCGCGACCCCGGCGAGCGCCGTTATTGCTACCCGTTTATCAACTGCACCCACTGCGGGCCGCGGTTTACCATTATTCGCGCCATGCCCTATGACCGTCCGGCCACGTCGATGGCCGCATTTCCCCTGTGCGCACCCTGTGAGACGGAGTACCGCAATCCTGCCGACCGACGTTTTCACGCCCAGCCGGTGGCGTGCCCGGACTGCGGGCCAGCGCTGGAATGGCGTGCCGGTGACGTTGTTGCCACCCGCGAAACGGCACTGCGTGCGGCGGTGACGATGCTCAAGGACGGCGGTATCGTCGCGGTTAAAGGGCTGGGCGGTTTTCACCTCGTCTGCGACGCGCTCAACCCGCAGGCGATACTGACATTGCGGTCACGCAAGCAGCGTCCATCGAAGCCGCTGGCGGTGATGATCCCGCAGGCGGATAAGCTGCCTGAGTCGATTCAGACGCTGCTGCGCTCACCCGCTGCACCCATCGTGCTCACGCCAAAAGCCTGGCTGCCGGTGTTCCCCGAGGCAATCGCGCCGGGTCTGGATAGCGTGGGCATCATGCTTCCCGCAAACCCGCTGCAACATTTGCTGATGATGGACTGCCAGCGCCCGCTGGTGATGACCTCCGGCAACCTCAGCGGCAGGCCGCCTGCCATCAGTAATCAACAGGCGCTGGATGAACTGGGCAAGATCGCGGACGGCTTCCTGCTGCACAATCGCGATATTCTTCAACGGATGGACGATTCGGTGATGGATCGGGACGGCGCGATGCTTCGCCGGGCGCGCGGTTTTGTGCCGGATGCCATCACGTTGCCTGCGGGTTTTGAGAATATCCCCGCCATGTTATGCACCGGTGCGGAGATGAAAAACACCTTCTGCCTGGTGCGTGGCAGCCAGGCGGTGCTGAGCCAGCATTTTGGCGATCTTGGCGACGAGGGTGTCGAAGCGCAGTGGTGTGGCGCGCTCTCGACGATGCAGGACATCTACGCCTTCCAGCCGGAGCGCGTGGTGTGCGACGCCCATCCGGGCTATCACACGCAACAATGGGCGCAAGCGCAGGCGCTGCCGGTCGAAACCGTACTGCACCATCACGCCCACGCGGCGGCGTGCCTGGCGGAAAACGGCTGGCCGCGTGAGGGCGGAGACGTTATCGCCCTCACGCTGGACGGGATCGGCATGGGCGAGAACGGCGCGCTGTGGGGCGGGGAGTGCCTGCGGGTGAACTATCTCGCATGCGAGCATCTGGGCGGGCTGCCTGCCGTTGCGCTGCCGGGCGGCGATCTGGCGGCGCGGCAGCCGTGGCGCAATCTGCTCGCCCACTGTCTGGCATTTGTCCCTGACTGGCAGCAGTATCCGGAAACGCGCGCGGTACAGCGCCAGAACTGGCCGCTGCTGGCGACGGCGATCGGGCGCGGCATCAACGCGCCGCAGGCCTCGTCATGTGGTCGCCTGTTTGATGCGGTCGCCTGCGCGCTGGGCATTGAAACCCAATCCTGGGAGGGTGAAGCGGCCTGTCGGCTGGAAGCGCTGGCGGCACAGTGTAACGGCGTGGAACATCTGGTGACGCTGTCTGTCGACAACCTCGCGCAGTTCTGGCAGCAGTGGCTGAGCTGGCAGGCTGAGCCGTGCGAGCGCGCGTGGGCGTTTCACGACGCGCTGGCAAAAGGGCTGGCGGAACTCGCCGCGCACCATGCCCGACGCTTATCGCTGTCGACAATCTGCCTCAGCGGCGGCGTGGTGCACAACCGTCTGCTGCGCGCGCGCCTGCGTCATTATCTTTCTGACTTTACGCTTCTTTTTCCTTCGCACCTGCCCGCAGGTGACGGAGCGATCTCCTTCGGGCAGGCGGTGGTCGCCGCCGCCCGGTCATGTTCACAAAGGACTTAAAATGTTACGACTCTTACGCAATGAACCTCGCGCCGCGCTTCTGCTGCTGGCTCTGGTAATGGCAAACCTGCTGGCCTGGGGATGGGCATGGCACGCCTTTAGCGGCAGCACGGCGCTGATGGCCGCCAGCCTGCTGGCGTGGTGCTACGGGCTGCGTCACGCGGTGGACGCCGACCACATCGCCGCGATTGATACCGTGACGCGTAAGATGATGCAGCAGGGCAAACGCCCGTCCGGCGTGGGGGCGTGGTTCTCGCTGGGGCACTCCACCATCGTGGTGCTGGCCTCGATTGCCATCGCCGCTACCGCGACGGCGTTTCAGAAAAACATGGAATGGTTCCACGAAACTGGCAGCCTGATTGGCACGGCGGTGTCGGCGACCTTCCTGCTGGCGATGGCGCTGGTGAACATGGTGATCCTGCGCGGCGTCTGGCGCAGTTTTCAGGCGCTGAAACACGGCAGGCCAGTGCAGGGCGATATCACGCTACCTGCCCAGGGCGGCGTCATGAACTGGCTGTTCGGCAAAACCTTCCGCCTGGTGAATAAAAGCTGGCAGATGTACCTGGTTGGTTTCCTGTTTGGCCTCGGCTTTGACACGGCCACCGAGATTGGCGTGCTGGGGATCTCTGCTGCCAGCGCCTCCAGCGGGATGTCGGTGTGGTCAATCATGATCTTCCCGGCGCTCTTCGCCAGCGGCATGGCGCTGGTGGATACCCTCGACAACCTGCTGATGGTCGGTGCCTACGGCTGGGCGTTTAACAAGCCGCAGCGCAAGCTCTACTACAACATGACCATCACCGGCACCTCCGTGGTGGTGGCGCTGTTTATCGGCGGGCTGGAAGCGCTGGGCCTGCTGATGGACAAATTCGCCCTCAGCGGCGGCGTCTGGGATCTAATTGCCGCGGTAAACGACAACCTGGGCAACGCCGGGTTTGTGGTGGTTGGGCTGTTCGTTGCCTGCTGGCTGATCTCCATGGTCAACTACCGCTGGCGCGGCTACGACGCGCTGGTGGTGCGTTCCTGAACTACCCAGCCCAGTTTTTGCCCGGCGGCGCTACGCTTGCACGGGCCTACAAGGTTTGCCGTTTTGTTGTTGAGTAGGCCGGGTAAGCGAAGCGCCACCCGGCAATACGAGGGTTAAGCAGGTAGCGATTTCAGCAGGGCGAAGGCTTCTTTCATCCGATCTTCACTGACGACAAAAGCGCGCATCTGACCCTCATTATCGGCACCGCGCGCGACCATTCCCTGCGGTTCGAGGGTAATTTGCCAGTTTAGATCCTGACGCTGCGTTTCACCGGCAAGATGCAGCGGTAATTCCGGCGTTTTGACTTTAACCAGCATGGCGGGTAATTTCAGCGGCGCGCTGCCGCCGAGCAGGTTTTTCGCCAGATACATCGCGCTTAATTGAATTGGCTGTAAAAAGGGCAGCACCTGACCGTTAATTTCAGCGCAGTCGCCCAGGGCGTAAATATCCGGCTGCGTGGTTTGCAGGTCGCTATTTACCTTCACGCCACGGCCTGTTTCGGCACCTGCGCGATGCGCCAGCGCGGTTTCCGGGCGCAGGCCCGTCGCCGCAATAACCACGTCCACCTCAACGCTGCGGCTGCGGTCGAGCGTGGCACGAATGCCGCCTTCGGTTTTGCTCAGGCTGTGCAGCTGCGATTTCAACAGCAGATGCACCCCCATGTCGGTCAGGCGATGCTGTAAGCGACTGCTTACTTCTGCGGGCATCAGCGCCGACAGAATGCTCGCCGCGTGGTCAACCAGGGTGACGGATTTGCCCGCCCGGCAGAAATCCATCGCCAGCTCGGTGCCGATCAGCCCGCCGCCGACAATCATTACCCGCTGAGCGTCGCGAAGCCCCGTTTCGCTGGCCCGGTACTCCTGCTGGCTGTTGAGGGTGATCATCAGCTCGCGGCCTTCAATCGGCGGCACAAACGCAGAGGCACCCGTGGCCAGCACAAGCTTGTCGTACTGCCAGGTTTTCTCTTTCGCTTTCACTACGTGGGCATCGGCGTCGATATCGGTGACCCAGGTGTACGGGAACAGACGCAGGTTAAACTGCTCTGCGAACTCCCCCGCCGTCTGGCGGGTGAGGTCTTCGGCGCGCTGATTCTGGCTAATGACGTGGCTTAAATCAGGCTTGTTGTACTCGTCCATGCTGTCGGCGGCAATCACCGTCAGCGGCACGCTGGCATCCTGCTTGCGGATGTTTTTCACCAGCTGGCGGGCGGCAAAGCCCGAGCCGATGATGACGATACCGTTGCTCATTTTGCCTCCGTACCCAGTTCGTCAAAGACGTCCTTACCGAGTGAACATTCAGGGCAGAGGAAGTTGTCCGGCACGTCGCGCCACGGCGTGCCCGGGGCCACATCCTGCAGCGGTTCGCCCAGTTCAGGGTCGTAAATCCACTGGCAGACGCTGCACTGCATGCGCGGGCCGAGATCGGCGGCCGCCGCGGCGGCACAGGCGCAGGTTTCCTGCTGTTCGGTTGGGTTTGCCGCCACTTCCGGCAGCGGAGCGAGCGCCCACTGACGGGCAATATCGCGGCCATGCTGGCGACAGATCTCCAGGGCGTCGATATCCGGACGCCATTTGGCTTTCAGGCTGAGGGACATTTCAAAACCCGCATCCTGTAAACGGGTGGAGAGACGGTCTACCGCGCCGCCGCTCCAGCCGTGGGAGCCAAAGGCGCTGGCGCGCTTGTTGCGAAAACGCAGGCCGGTCATCTCTTCCACCAGACCGGCAATTTTTGGCATCATCACGTTGTTCATGGTGGAGGCACCCACCAGCACGCCCTTAGAGCGGAACACGTTGGTCAATACCTCGTTCTTATCGCTGCGCGCCACGTTGAAGATTTTCACCGCCACGTTCGGGTCCATTTCGTTGATGCCTTGGGCAATGGCGTCCGCCATCATGCGGGTGTTGTTGGACATGGTGTCGTAGAAGATCGTGATGCGGTCTTCCTGATAGTCCGCCGCCCACTTCAGGTACAGCTCGACGATCTGGGTCGGGTTCTCACGCCACACCACGCCGTGGGAGGTGGCAATCATGTCCACCGGCAGGTTAAAGCCGAGAATTTCGGTAATTTTTGGCGTCACCAGGCGGCTGAACGGCGTCAGGATGTTGGCGTAGTAGCGTTGGCACTGCTCGAACAGCTCGGTCTGGTCCACCTCGTCGTTGAACAGGCGCTCGTCGCAGTAGTGCTGGCCGAAGGCGTCGTTGCTGAACAGCACCGCGTCGCCGGTCATGTAGGTCATCATGCTGTCCGGCCAGTGCAGCATCGGGGTTTCCACGAAGATCAGCTGTTTGCCGTTGCCGATATCCAGCGCGTCGCCGGTTTTCACGGTATGGAAGTTCCACTCCGGATGGTGGTGGTGGCCGTTGATCGAGTCGATGGCGTTGGTGGTGCAGTAGATCGGCGTGTTCGGAATGTAAGACATCAGCTCGGTCAGCGCGCCGGCGTGATCTTCTTCCGCGTGGTTGATGATGATGTAGTCGATGGCGTCCAGGTCGATTTCACCGCGCAGGTTCTGCACGAACTCGCGGCTGAACTTGTGATCGACGGTATCGATCAGCACGTTTTTTCCTTCGCGGATGAGATAGCTGTTGTAGCTGCTGCCGCGCAGCGTTTTGTATTCCGTCCCGTGGAAATCGCGCACTTCCCAGTCACGTTGACCGACCCAATGAATGTTATTTTTAACCAGAATAGACATAGCAACCTCTACGTAATACAGCATTTTCAAATAAGATGGTTTGCCTATATCAAGTTGCGTGCCAACTTTTAATGTGTTGATTTTGTTTGATAAAAATTTTCATGATCCGTAATGGGTAGTCATTATGACTATTAAAATCAGTGTCAATATGACAATATGCATTGTCAAAATGACAGCGAGGTCACTATGAGCTTTTCCGTCGACGTACTGGCGAAGATCGCCATTGAGCTGCAAACCGGTATCGGCCATCAGGACCGCTTTCAGCGGCTGATCTCCACGCTGCGCCACGTGCTGGCGTGTGACGCCTCGGCGCTGCTGCGCTATGAAGGGCGGCAGTTTATTCCGCTGGCTATCGACGGGCTGGCGAAGGACGTGCTCGGGCGGCGTTTTACCCTTGAAGGCCATCCGCGTCTGGAAACTATCGCCCGCGCGGGTGACGTGGTGCGCTTCCCGGCGGACAGCGATTTGCCTGACCCGTACGACGGGCTTATTCCCGGACAGGAGAGCCTGAAGGTGCACGCCTGTATCGGCCTGCCGCTGTTTGCCGGACAAAACCTGATTGGTGCACTGACCCTCGACGGCCTGTCGCCGGACCAGTTCGACACCTTTAGCGATGAAGAGCTGCGCCTGATTGCCGCCCTGGCCGCCGGGGCGCTGAACAATGCCCTGCTGATTGAACAGCTGGAGAGCCAGAACATTCTTCCCGGCAGCCCGGCGGCGTTTGAGCAGGTAACGCACACGGAGATGATCGGCCTTTCTCCGGGCATGGCTCAGCTCAAAAAAGAGATTGAGATTGTTGCCGCCTCAGATTTAAACGTGCTGATCTTCGGGGAAACCGGCACCGGTAAGGAGCTGGTGGCGAAATCCATTCACGAAGCCTCGCCGCGCGCGGTGAACCCGCTGGTGTACCTCAACTGCGCCGCGCTGCCGGAGAGCGTGGCGGAAAGCGAGCTGTTTGGTCACGTTAAAGGGGCGTTTACCGGGGCCATCAGCAACCGCAGCGGCAAGTTTGAAATGGCGGATAACGGCACGCTGTTTCTGGATGAAATCGGCGAGCTTTCCCTGTCGCTGCAGGCCAAGCTGCTGCGCGTGTTGCAGTACGGCGACATCCAGCGCGTAGGGGATGACCGCAGTCACAGAGTGGACGTGCGCGTGCTGGCCGCCACCAACCGCGACCTGCGTGAAGAGGTACTGGCCGGGAACTTCCGCGCTGACCTGTTCCATCGCCTGAGCGTGTTCCCGCTTACGGTGCCGCCGCTGCGCGAGCGCGGGGACGACGTGGTGCTGCTGGCGGGCTTTTTCTGCGAGCAGTGCCGACTCAGGATGGGGCTTTCCCGCGTGGTGCTGAGCCCGGGGGCGAGGTCGCATCTGCTGAGCTACGGCTGGCCAGGCAACGTACGCGAGCTGGAGCATGCGATCCACCGCGCGGTGGTGCTGGCGCGTGCGACGCGTTCGGGGGATGAGGTGGTAATTCATGCACAGCAATTTGCAGTGCATGAGGAAAGTGCCCCGACCGTGAAGGCTGCTGCGCCTGAGAGCGCAAACGAGAATCTGCGCGAGGCGACGGAAGAATTTCAGCGTCAGATGATTACCCGCGCGCTGGAGCAGAACAACCGCAGCTGGGCGGCGTGCGCCCGGGCGCTGGAGATGGACGTCGCCAACCTGCACAGGCTGGCGAAGCGTCTGGGACTGAAGGGCTAGATTATTCCGGCCTGATAAAAATCCTGCAGGTTGATAGCACCGCACAGCCTGCCGGCATCATCCACCACCGGAGCGGCGGTGATTTTGCGCTTCATCAGCACCTCTTTGGCTTCAATGGCGCGGCTCTCGGCGTTGAGCGTCAGCCCGCCTTTGGTCATGGCGTCCGACACGTTGGTTTCCAGCCTGCCGCCGCCCACCAGCCAGCGGCGCAGGTCGCCGTCGGTGAACACGCCTTTGACGCTCCCGTTGTCATCGCAGACCGCAACCAGCCCCAGACCGGTGCGGCTCAGCTCCAGCATCGCGTCCATGACGCTGGTATCGAGTTTGACCTGCGGAATGGCATCGTCGGTGCGCATCAGGTGGTGAACCTTATTGAGCAGGCGTGCGCCGAGCGCGCCCGCCGGATGCGAACGGGCGAAATCTTCTTCGTTAAAGCCGCGCGCCTGCATCACCGCCATCGCCAGCGCGTCGCCCATCATCAGGGTGTTAACGGTGCTGGAGGTCGGGGCAAGGTGCATCGGACAGGCTTCACGCTCAACGGAAATATCCAGCGTCGCTTTGGCGGCCAGCGCCAGCGACGAGCGGGATTTCCCGGTCATCGCCAGCAGGGCGACCGATTTTTCCTGCAGGCGTGGAATAATCAGGTCCAGCTCTTTGGCCGAACCGGAGTAGGAGATAAACAGCATCACGTCGCGGCTTTCAATCATCCCGAGATCGCCATGCAGCGCTTCTGCCGGATGCACAAAGAACGCCGGGGTGCCGGTGCTGGCGAGCGTCGCGGCAATCTTTTTGCCGATATGGCCGGATTTACCGATGCCCGCCACGATCACTTTGCCTTCGCAGTGGATAATGGTGTTGGCCGCGCGGACAAAATCCTCGCCCAGACGTTCCGGCAGGCGGCTGGCTTCCTGCAGTTCCAGCATCAGCGTCTGGCGGCCCGTTTCTAACAGAAAATCACTCATCTCTTTCTCCGGTTACGATCACGTCGATTCCTTTCTCTTCCAGCGCTTTCTTGAACGCCGGGTCGATACCCGCGTCGGTAATCAGCTTATCAACGCTTTCAAGGCTACAGACAATGTTGGGGCTTTTGCGGCCAAACTTCGACGAGTCTGCCATCAAAATCACTTCCCGCGCGGCGTTGCACATCGCTTTACTGACGCTGAACACCTCGTTGAACGTCGTAACGCCCGCGTTCAGGTCGATGCCGTCGGTGCCCATAAAGAGTTTATCAAAGCTGAAGTGGTCGAAGGCATTCTCCGCCAGCTGGCCGTGAAACGACGCCGATTTTTTGCGGAAGGTGCCGCCGGGCATCAGGATGGTCTGCTCGCTGTCGAACTCCGACAGGGCGTTGACGATGTGCAGGCTGTTGGTCATCACCGTGATGTTGTTAAAGCGGCTGAGCAGCGGGATCATCTGCAGGACGGTACTGCCTGCATCCAGAATGATGGAATCACCGTCCTGGATAAATTTTACGGCAGCTTCGGCAATTAGCGCTTTCTGGTGGGTATTGATCAGCGTTTTGTGATCGATAGGCGGGTCCGCTTCGTCCTTATTGAGCACCACGCCGCCGTAGGTTCGAATGACGGCGCCAGAGTTTTCGAGCAATACCAGGTCCTTGCGTATTGTCGTGCCGGTGGTGTCAAAGTAGTGGGCCAGATCCTCTACCGAACATTTTCCCTGCTTTTGCAGATGTTCGAGAATGGCCGCCTGCCGCTGACGAGGTTTCATAGGCGCTTCGTTCCTTAGGTTGCGAAATGATAATTTCGCAAGTCTATAGCTTTCACAACGAAATTATCCATGTTTCAGATTAAGCGCTAATGATAGTGCATTCTGACAGAGTGGATCATGGGGAAAGATCACATCAGGCCGTAATTCCTGGAGCGAAATGCCGTTGATTGCCTGGATTTTCACCGGCCGGGCGAAGACGGTCATGCCGCGCATGATGAGGGAATCGCAGACGTTATTGTTTTCATCCAGCGCAACGGCGACGACCACGCGCGGTTTGAAGCGTCCGCCGGAACGCCCGACCCCGACGCGACCTTTCTGGCACAGGGCATCAAACGCGCGGTTAAACTGGTGGATCTGCCAGCCGCCAAACGCCATCTGGCACAGCCAGGCGAGGGCGGCGACGGTGATGAGTGCGGTTACCATATTTCACTCCTTAAATGCCGGGTGGCGGCTGCGCCTTACCCGGCCTACGGGTATTGTAGCCCCGGTAAGCGCAGCGCCACCGGGGAAGGGACTTAGAACATGACCTGCCCACCGGTCACGTTGATCGACTGCCCGGTGCAGTACGAGGCTTTTGGGCTGGCGTAAAACAGCAGCATGTTCAGCACGTCCTGATAGTCGCACCCGCGCTTCAGCGGCACTTTATCGATGTAGTGCTGCTCCACTTCCTCAGCCTTGATGCCGAGCTTGGTGGCGTACTGCGGCAGCAGGGACTGGAACATCGGCGATTTCAACAGGTTGCCCAGCATCAGCGAATGCACGGTAATGCCGTACTCGGCCAGATCCAGCGCCAGAGACTGCGTCAGCCCCACGCCACCAAACTTCGCCGCGCTGTAGCCGGAGTTGTGCTTGCTGCCTACCTTCCCTGATTTTGAGTTGATCTGAATGATGCGCCCCTGAATGCCGTCGCGGATCATCAGGCGGGAAAACTCGCGGGCGCAGAGGAAATAGCCCACCAGGTTCACCTGCAGCGAGCGGTCAAAATCCCCCAGCTCGACATCGCTGATAAAGGCCGCTTTCGCAATCCCCGCGCTGTAGACCAGCAGGTCAGTACGTCCAAAAATCTCGTCCACGCCGCGGGCCAGCGCCATCACGCTCTGCTCGCTGGTGGCGTCGGCACCAAACCCGTACGCCATCCCTTCGCCAAACTCGGTATTGATGGTGTCCGCCACGCGGGCGGCTTTTTCACTCTGAATGTCCACTACCGCCACGCGGTAACCCTCTGCGGCAAGCCCACGGCAGAGGAACTCGCCTAAGGTTTGTCCTCCACCAATGACAACGGCAACCTGACTCATGTGTTTCTCCTTAATTACGCAACAAATTTTAACGTGCAGCCTGGGGTGACAGCCTGCGGAACCGGGCCCGCTACGTGAACCGTACCGGGATATTCGGCCTGCGGCTGGCCGTCGAAACGCAGGGTGATGTGGCCCAGCTCGCGCAGGTTTTGCTCGGCCACGTCGCCAACGGCAGTCACGGCATAGCGCGCTTCACCCAGCTCCAGCTGGCTTCCTGCCTTCAGCTCACCGTTCAGCTCGCCGTGGCAGTGGATAAAACAAAACTCTTCGATATCTGCCGGGGCGCCTTCGCGGAAGGTGATCAGCATCTGGTCGCTCAGCGCGTCGGCCGCGCTCTGGCCGATGCGGGTAATGGTGGTCTGGTAAATCACGGTCATCGCAGGAACCTCTTATTGATAAATAAAGCCGGAGACAAACCAGGCAATCAGCACCGTCGGCGCGCCCGTCAGGAAGCGGCTCACCAGCACGGACGGCACGCCTACGCGCACGGTGTCCTGGCGCGCTTCGGCCAGCGATAGCCCAACGGGGATAAAGTCGCACGCCGCCTGGGCGTTAATGGCAAACAGGGCGGGCAGGGCGAGGTGCGGAGGGATGTTCCCCAGACCAATCTGCACGCCAATCAGCACGCCGATGACCTGGGCAATCACCGCGCCCGGGCCGAGGAACGGCGACAGCAGCGGGAAGGAGCAGATCAGCGCCAGCGTGACCAGCCCGAGCGGGTGGCTGGCGAGCGGGGCGAGGCCGTGGGCAATCCAGTCCCCCAGGCCGGACGCCATGATGATGCCGATCAGCGCCGAGACGAACGCCATAAAGGGCAGGATGGTTTTCAGTACCGTGTCGATGGTGTCGCGCCCGGACTGGAATAGCACCGCCACGGCGGAACCCATGCCCATCCCGACCTTCGCCAGCAGGCCGTCGCTCTGCTCGGTGATTTTCTTGCTGGTGTCGTACTCGCGCGGGGCCGCTTTTTGCGGCGCGGCAGTGCCATTCACCAGCGTGATGTTGTCCTCTTTCACGCCTGAGACATAAATGTCCTCAAGGATGTACTGCGCCAGCGGGCCGGATTTTCCGGTGGAGTGAATATTCACCGTCGGAATTCGGCGCTTCGGATAGATACCGCAGCGCAGCGTGCCGCCGCAGTCGATCACCGCCACACCGATTTCCGCCTCCGGCGGTTCGCCTTCCTTAAAGCCGTCGACCGCTTCCCAGCCGGTCAGCTCGCACAGCCTGTCAACGATCGCCGGGCGCGTGCCCGCGGTGATGTAGACGATCTTTTTGCCTTCGGTGGCGTCGAACTCCAGCGGGCCGCCCCAGCCGCCCGTGCCTTTCTCAATGCGGATCCGGTTCATGCTGTGGCTCCTGAAAGATGGACTTTCTGTTCAAGCTGGATGCCCATTTTTTTCTCAAAAATGGCGGTGGTGAGGTCCGTCACCCAGCCGCGGAAGAAGTTGGTGACCAGGCCGACCAGCAGATAGCTCACCGCCAGCGGGCCGAGCGGCAGGCCAAGGGTGGTGAGACCGCTGGCGATCCCGAGATAGACAAACAGCTCTCCGGGGTTGATGTGCGGGAACAGGCCATTCATGGAGTGGCAGCTGTAGGAGGCGGCGGCGTAGTAGCTCGGCTTGTACTTTTCCGGCATGAAGCGGCCGAGGCTTAAGGTCATCGGGTTACAGAACACGAAGGTGCCGATGAACGGTAATACCAGATAGCGGGACAGCGGATTCCCGGCACAGCGCTGGGCGAAGCGTTCAATGCGCTGCTGGCCGATAAAGTTGATCAGCGCGTTCATGATCACCAGCAGGCTGATCAGCAGGGGCAGGATCCCGGTCACCATGCCGGTGAACACTTCTCCGCCTTTCTGAAACAGCCCGATGAACCACTCGGCGCCGTGGGTGATGGTTTCTATCATTCTTCTCTCCTGTGGGGGCTTTTTTGTTTTTGTCTGACAGGCTAATAATAATCACTTTGAAAGGTTTTAAAGTGTTAATTAGATCTCACAATGAAAGAAAAATAGATTATTTTGAAAGTTTATTGATGGGGGCAATGGTTATCGGTGGAAAAAAGCGCGGATTTGCGTTGGGGGAGTGCGTACCGCTTCCTTGAGGTGTTGCGGATGCTTTACCATACTGGGTTCTTATCGAACCCGTTAAATGGATGTCTCATGTTCAAGCGTCGTTATGCAGCGCTGTTGCCTGCGCTTATTCTGCTGTCTGCCTGTAGTAGCAAACCTAAGACCGAAGCCGTTCAGCAAACGGCGGGCGCGCCTTCCGGAGGATTCCTGCTGGAGCCGCAGCACAATATGATGCAGATGGGCGGCGACTTCGCGAATAACCCGGCGGCCGAGCAGTTCATTGATAAAATGGTGAGTAAACACGGCTTTGACAGACAGCAGCTGCACGAAATTTTGTCTCAGGCCAAGCGTCTGGACTACGTGCTGCGCCTGATGGACCGCCAGGCACCGACGGCACAGGTGCCGACCGGGCCAAACGGCGCGTGGCTGCGCTATCGCAAACAGTTTATTACCCCGGACAACGTGCAAAACGGCGTGGTGTTCTGGAATCAGTATGAAGATGCGCTCAACCGCGCGTGGCAGGTGTACGGCGTACCGCCGGAAATCATCGTCGGGATCATCGGCGTGGAAACCCGCTGGGGCCGCGTGATGGGTAAAACCCGCATCCTGGACGCGCTGGCGACGCTCTCCTTTAACTACCCGCGCCGCGCGGAATACTTCTCTTCCGAGCTGGAAACCTTCCTGCTGATGGCGCGCAGCGAACAGGACGACCCGCTGGATCTGAAAGGGTCGTTTGCCGGTGCGATGGGCTACGGCCAGTTTATGCCGTCTTCCTATAAGCAATATGCCGTCGACTTTAACGGGGATGGTCACATCAACCTGTGGGATCCGGTGGATGCCATCGGCAGCGTGGCGAACTACTTCAAAGCGCACGGCTGGACGCCGGGTGGGCAAGTTGCGGTGCAGGCAAACGGCGAGGCGTTTGGCCTGGAAAACGGCTTCAAAACTAAATACAGCGTTGCACAGCTGACGGCGGCAGGCTTAACGCCAACGCAGCCGCTGGGCAATGTCGAGCAGGTGAGCCTGCTGCGTCTGGACGTGGGAACCGGGTATCAGTACTGGTACGGCATGCCGAACTTCTACACCATTACCCGTTATAACCACAGTACCCACTACGCAATGGCGGTGTGGCAGCTGGGGCTGGCGGTGTCTCAGGCCCGCGTCCCGGCGGCGTCACCGTTTAGTCAGTAAGTCATTCTGACGGGTAGGCCGGGTAAGGCAACGCCGCCACCCGGCATGGCTGCATGCACGGTGCGGCCTGATGCCCTCAACCTGACCCTCTCCCACGGGAGAGGGGAATTTTGCAGAAACATTTCGCCACACTCCCTTTTCAAACCCGCCATTTACATCTTAACCGCATTTCATTATTGTTATGTTATAACATTTAATTCGGTATCAAAATGTCAACGTCCCTTTTTTCTCTGTCTGCTCTCGTTCGGTTGTTGCTGGCGCTGGTGCTTGTTGTCTTTATCGGGCTGGCCGTGCGCTGGGCGGTGGCATTGCCATGATCGTGATGAACGAACTGGTCGCGGGCTATGACCGCCAGCCCGTTACGCATCCTCTTTCGGGGGTGATCGAACGGGGGAGCATGACCGCCATTATCGGCGCTAACGGCTGCGGGAAATCGACGCTGCTGAAAACGCTGGCAGGGTTTATTCCTCCCGTCAGCGGCGGCTTCCGCTGGCAGGGTAAGCGCCCGGTAATCGGCTGGCTGGCACAGCGTCACGCGCTGGAGGCACAGTTTCCGCTGACCGTACAGGACGTAGTAAGCATGGGCTGCTGGCCGCGCATATCGCTTTTTTCCGGTTTTCGTCGCGAGACGCGGTTGCGGATTGCCAGCGCGCTTGAGCGCGTCGGGCTGGGATCCATGGCGTTATCCACCATCGATGAACTCTCCGGCGGACAGTTTCAGCGCATGCTGTTTGCACGCGTCCTGGTGCAGCAGGCGCCGCTGGTGATGCTGGATGAGCCCTTTACCGGGGTCGATGAAGCCACCTGCAACGTGCTGATGGACCTGATGCTGGAGATGTATATGCAGGGGCAAACGCTGCTCGCGGTTTTACACGACAGCGAGCGCGTGTCGCGCCACTTCCCGCAAACCTTACGGCTGGATGCTGACGTTCCCCAGTGGAAAACCGAACGGGTGAGGGTGGCATGATCTGGCATACATTTTTCCAGCCGTTTATCGAATACGGGTTTATGCGCCGCGCGCTGGTGGTTTGCCTGGCGCTCTCCGTCAGTACCACCGCGCTCGGCGTGTTTCTTCAGCTGCGTCGGATGAGCCTGATGGGGGATGCGCTTTCTCACGCCATTTTGCCGGGTGTCGCCGTGGGGTATTTGCTCAGCGGAATGTCGCTGCTGGCGATGAGTATTGGCGGTTTTATCGCGGGAATTACCGTGGCGCTGGTGGCCGGTCTGGTCAGCCGCCGCACGCCGCTCAAAGAAGATGCCAGCTTTGCCGGATTTTATCTTGGCTCGCTGGCGCTGGGCGTCACGCTGGTCTCGCTGCGCGGCTCGAATGTCGATCTACTGCATCTGCTGTTTGGCTCCATTCTTGCGGTAGACAACGACGCCGCGCTGTTCGTCACCGGCGTATGCATCGTCACGCTTATCACGCTGGCGATTTTCTATCGCGGGCTGGTGACAGAGGCCTTTGATACCGCCTGGCTGCAGGTGAATGCTCGCGGGTTACCTGGCTTATTGCATGGACTGTTTCTGGCGCTGCTGGTGCTTAACCTGGTGGCCGGGTTTCAGGTGCTTGGCACGCTGATGGCCGTCGGGCTGATGATGCTTCCCGCAGTGGCAGCACGCTGCTGGGTACGCACGTTACCTGGGTTGTTATTGATGGCGGGCATCAGCGGTATTTTCTGTGCGTGGCTCGGGCTCAGCCTTTCCTGGGCGGCGAGTTTGCCTGCGGGGCCATCCATCGTGCTCACCGCCAGCGCGCTGTTCTTTATCTCTGTTTTATTTGGTACGCGCAGCAGGCTGGCTGGCAGCCTGCGGGCGCTTTTTTAACGCAAGGGGAAATGATGAAACGTACAGGGTTAGCTGTGGCGCTCGCGCTGGGGATGATGTCGCACGGTGTGATGGCGAAAACGCTCAACGTGGTGACCAGTTTTTCAATATTGGGTGACTTGACTCAGGAAGTGGGAGGAGACCACGTGAAAGTGACGACGCTGGTAGGGCCGGACGGCGACCCGCATACCTTCGAACCGTCACCGAAAGACAGCGCGGCGCTGAATAAGGCCGATGTGGTGGTGGTCAACGGTCTGGGGCTGGAGGGCTGGCTCGACCGGCTGGTGAAGGCCTCAGGATTTAAAGGCCAACTGGTGGTGGCGTCGACCGGGGTGAAAACCCACACGCTTGAGGAAGAGGGAAAAACCGTGACCGATCCGCACGCGTGGAACAGCGCGGCGAACGGGGCGCTGTATGCACAAAATATTCTGGACGGGCTGGTGAAAGCTGACCCGGAAGATAAAGCTGCGCTGGAAGCTTCCGGAAAACCCTATATCGCACAGCTTAACCAGCTGGATAGCTGGGCCAAAACGCGTTTTAGCGCGATCCCGAAGGATAAGCGCAAGGTGCTGACCAGCCATGATGCGTTCGGCTATTTCAGTCGCGCCTACGGCGTGACGTTTATTGCCCCGCAGGGGCTGTCGTCAGAGAGCGAGGCCAGTGCGGCGCAGGTGGCTGAGATCATTAATCAGATAAAAGCCGACGGCGTAAAAACCTGGTTTATGGAAAACCAGCTTGACCCGCGACTGGTGAAACAGATTGCCAGCGCCACGGGTGCGCAGCCGGGCGGCGAACTCTACCCGGAAGCGCTGTCGTCAAAAGGCGGCGTAGCAGATACCTACGTTAAGGCGTTTCGTCACAATGTCGATACGATTGCGAACAGCATGAAATAACATGTCCAGAGCCGGTGCGCCTGCATCGGCTTTTTTCTGAAGCCCCCTCGTAAAACCGCAAGCTCATCCCCATATCTAACGAGAAAGTGCTATCTTGTGCAGCACGTTTTTCCGAAGCCTGGAGCGAGAATGACTGACCATGAATTGATGCAGCTTAGCGAAGTGGTAGGGTTGGCGCTGAAACAGCGTGGTGCGACCCTCACAACGGCAGAGTCCTGTACTGGCGGTTGGGTTGCCAAAGTGATTACCGACATTGCCGGGAGTTCCGCCTGGTTTGAACGCGGTTTTGTGACCTACAGTAACGAAGCTAAAGCACAGATGATTGGCGTGCGTGAATCGACACTCGAACAGCATGGCGCGGTGAGCGAACCGGTGGTGATTGAGATGGCCATTGGCGCGCTGAAAGAGGCGCGGGCAGATTACGCGATTTCCATTAGCGGCATTGCGGGCCCGGACGGCGGCAGCGACGTGAAGCCTGTCGGCACCGTCTGGTTTGGTTTTGCCACCGCCAAAGGCGAGGGGATCACCCGCCGGGAGTGCTTCAGCGGCGACCGCGAAAGCGTACGTCGCCAGGCAACGGAATACGCATTGAAAACGCTCTGGCAACAATTTCTACAAAATACTTGATACTGTATGACCATACAGTATAATTGCACCAACAGAACAGAAATCCACGGTGAAGCGCAGTCGCTTCTCCCGGCATGACAGGAGTAATAATGGCTATCGACGAGAACAAACAGAAAGCGTTGGCGGCAGCACTGGGCCAGATCGAAAAGCAATTCGGTAAAGGCTCCATCATGCGCCTGGGTGAAGACCGTTCCATGGACGTGGAAACTATCTCCACCGGTTCGCTTTCTCTGGATATTGCACTGGGCGCTGGCGGTTTGCCAATGGGCCGTATCGTAGAAATCTACGGACCGGAATCCTCGGGTAAAACCACCCTGACCCTGCAGGTTGTTGCAGCGGCGCAGCGCGAAGGTAAAACCTGTGCGTTTATCGATGCTGAGCACGCGCTGGACCCTGTCTATGCCCGTAAACTGGGTGTTGATATCGACAACCTGCTGTGTTCCCAGCCGGATACCGGCGAGCAGGCCCTTGAAATTTGTGACGC
Source organism: Enterobacter sp. B79-1 (assembly GCF_057444735.1). NCBI lineage: Bacteria > Pseudomonadati > Pseudomonadota > Gammaproteobacteria > Enterobacterales > Enterobacteriaceae > Enterobacter > Enterobacter sp. B79-1. Next base: position 106,410 of record NZ_JBYAZJ010000005.1, on the reverse strand, counting down.
GCTGGCGCGTTCTGGTGCGGTTGACGTGATCATCGTCGACTCCGTTGCGGCACTGACGCCAAAAGCGGAAATCGAAGGTGAAATCGGTGACTCTCACATGGGCCTCGCGGCACGTATGATGAGCCAGGCGATGCGTAAGCTGGCCGGTAACCTGAAGCAGTCCAACACGCTGCTGATCTTCATCAACCAGATCCGTATGAAAATTGGTGTGATGTTCGGTAACCCGGAAACCACTACCGGTGGTAACGCCCTGAAATTCTACGCCTCTGTCCGTCTGGATATCCGCCGTATCGGCGCGGTGAAAGAGGGCGAGAACGTGGTCGGTAGCGAAACCCGCGTGAAGGTTGTGAAGAACAAAATCGCCGCGCCGTTTAAACAGGCTGAGTTCCAGATCCTCTACGGCGAAGGCATCAACTTCCTCGGCGAGCTGGTTGACCTGGGCGTGAAAGAAAAGCTGATTGAAAAAGCGGGCGCATGGTATAGCTACAACGGTGACAAAATTGGTCAGGGTAAAGCGAATGCTATCTCCTGGCTGAAAGAGAACCCGGCTGCAGCGAAAGAGATTGAGAAGAAGGTGCGTGAGCTTCTGCTGAATAACCAGGACTCCAAACCTGATTTCGTGGTGGATGCTGCGGATGCTGAAGAAACCAACGAAGACTTTTAAGTCTCTCGTGTAAAGATGAAGGGCTGCTGATGCGGCCCTTTTTGCATTTCTGAATCTGCAGGTTTTTTTTATGAGTGAATCCACATCACGTCGACCCGCCTACGCGCGCTTGCTGGACCGCGCGGTGCGCATCCTTGCCGTGCGTGACCACAGCGAACAAGAGCTACGGCGAAAACTGTCTGCACCCGTGATGAGCAAAAACGGGCCGGAAGACATTGATGCCACAGCAGAAGATTACGACCGCGTGATCGCCTGGTGCTATGAGCATCACTATCTTGACGACGAGCGCTTTGCTTCCCGCTTTCTCGCCAGCCGTGGCCGCAAAGGATACGGGCCCGCGCGCATTCGGCAGGAGCTGAACCAGAAAGGGGTTGCCCGTGAATCGATTGAAAAAGCGATGCGCGAATGCGATACCGACTGGTGCGAACTGGCAAAAGAACAGGCGATTCGGAAATACGGCGAACCGCTGCCGCGTGAATTTTCAGAAAAAGTCAAAATCCAACGCTTTTTGCTCTACCGCGGCTTTCTGATGGAAGATATTCAGGATATCTGGCGTAATTTTGCCGATTGAACGCATGCGGGATTTTACTTCCCACCCAAGAAAACTTATCTTATTCCCACTTTTTCCAGTAGCTGGTCTGTCCAACGGTTTACCGATACAGACCTGCTGCGACATTTCGTTAGCTTGATTTCAGGATAATTATGAGCAAGAGCACCGCTGAGATCCGTCAGGCGTTTCTCGACTTTTTCCATAGTAAGGGACACCAGGTTGTTGCCAGCAGCTCCCTGGTACCGAACAATGATCCGACTCTGCTGTTTACCAACGCCGGGATGAACCAGTTCAAGGATGTTTTCCTTGGTCTCGACAAGCGTAATTATTCCCGCGCCACAACCTCACAGCGTTGCGTGCGTGCGGGCGGTAAACACAACGACCTGGAAAACGTCGGTTACACCGCGCGCCACCATACGTTCTTCGAAATGCTGGGTAACTTCAGCTTCGGCGACTACTTCAAACACGATGCTATCCAGTACGCATGGGAACTGCTGACCGGTGAAAACTGGTTCAACCTGCCGAAAGAGCGTCTGTGGGTTACCGTTTACGAAACCGATGACGAAGCGTTCGAAATCTGGGAAAAAGAAGTCGGTATCCCACGCGAACGTATTATTCGTATCGGCGATAATAAAGGCGCACCTTATGCGTCTGACAACTTCTGGCAGATGGGGGATACCGGTCCTTGCGGTCCGTGCACCGAGATCTTCTACGATCACGGCGACCACATCTGGGGCGGCCCTCCGGGAAGCGCTGAAGAAGATGGCGACCGCTACATCGAGATCTGGAACATCGTCTTCATGCAGTTCAACCGTCAGGCTGACGGTACCATGGAGCCGCTGCCGAAGCCGTCCGTTGATACCGGTATGGGTCTGGAACGTATTGCCGCAGTGCTGCAGCACGTTAACTCCAACTATGACATTGACCTGTTCAGCACGCTGATCAAGTCCGTTGCAGAAGTGACCGGTGCGACCGACCTCAGCAACAAATCGCTGCGCGTTATCGCAGACCACATTCGTTCCTGCGCGTTCCTGATTGCCGACGGCGTTATCCCGTCGAATGAAAACCGTGGCTACGTGCTGCGTCGCATCATTCGTCGTGCTATCCGTCACGGCAACATGCTGGGCGCGAAGGATACCTTCTTCTATAAACTCGTTGGGCCACTGATTGGCGTGATGGGTGCGGCCGGTGACGAGCTGAAACGCCAGCAGGCGCAGGTTGAACAGGTTCTGAAAACTGAAGAAGAACAGTTTGCTCGTACCCTGGAGCGCGGTCTGGCGCTGCTGGACGAAGAGCTGGCGAAGCTTAAAGGCGACACGCTGGATGGCGAAACCGCTTTCCGCCTGTACGACACCTACGGCTTCCCGGTTGACCTGACGGCAGACGTCTGCCGCGAGCGCAACATCAAAGTTGACGAAGCAGGCTTCGAAGCCGCGATGGAAGAACAGCGTCGTCGTGCGCGTGAATCCAGCGGTTTCGGCGCAGACTATAACGCGATGATCCGCGTTGACGGCGCATCAGAATTCAAAGGCTATGAAGCACTGGAACTAACCGGCAAAGTGACCGCCCTGTTTGTTGACGGTAAAGCCGTGGACAGCATCAGCGCGGGTCAGGATGCGGTTGTCATTCTGGACAAAACGCCGTTCTACGCGGAATCCGGCGGCCAGGTTGGCGATAAGGGCGAACTGAAAGGCAACGGCTTTAGCTTCAGCGTTAGCGACACCCAGAAATACGGTCAGGCGATTGGTCACCAGGGCAAACTGGTTTCCGGTTCTCTGAAAGTGGGCGAGGGCGTACAGGCTAACGTTGATGAAGTACGCCGCGCGCGCATTCGTCTGAACCACTCTGCAACCCACCTGATGCACGCTGCCCTGCGCGACGTGCTGGGTACCCACGTTGCACAGAAAGGTTCTCTGGTTAACGACAAAGTGCTGCGTTTCGACTTCTCGCATTTTGAAGCGATGAAACCGTCTGAAATCCGCGCGGTGGAAGATCTGGTGAACGCGCAGATCCGTCGTAACCTGCCAATCGAGACCCACATCATGGAGCTCGAGGACGCGAAGAAAAAAGGTGCGATGGCGCTGTTTGGCGAGAAATATGACGACCGCGTTCGCGTGCTGAGCATGGGCGACTTCTCTACCGAGCTGTGTGGCGGCACGCACGCATCGCGCACCGGCGACATCGGCCTGTTCCGCATTGTTTCCGAATCAGGTACGGCGGCAGGTGTGCGTCGTATTGAAGCGGTGACCGGTGAAGGCGCAATCGCCAGCCTGCATGCGCAGAGCGATCAGCTGCACGACATCGCGCAGCTGCTGAAAGGCGATAGCCAGAACCTGGGCGAGAAAGTGCGCGTTGCGCTGGATCGCACGCGTCAGCTGGAAAAAGAGCTGCAGCAGCTGAAAGAGCAGGCTGCGGCGCAGGAGAGTGCAAACCTCTCCAGCAAGGCTGTAGACATTAAGGGCGTCAAACTGCTGGTCAGCGATCTGGCGGGCGTTGAGCCTAAGATGCTGCGCACTATGGTCGACGATCTCAAGAACCAGCTTGGTTCTACCGTTATCGTGCTGGCGACAGTGGCAGAAGGTAAGGTTTCTCTGATTGCGGGCGTCTCTAAGGATGTGACCGACCGCGTCAAAGCAGGGGAACTGATTGGTATGGTCGCCCAGCAGGTGGGTGGCAAAGGTGGCGGTCGTCCGGACATGGCGCAAGCCGGTGGTACGGATGCGGCGGCACTTCCTGCGGCATTGGCCAGCGTTGAAAGCTGGGTAAGCGCGAAACTGTAATAACTACAAAGCACAAGCAGACGCCATAGCGGTAACGTTATGGCGTCTTGTTCACTGCGCTATCGATAACGATAAAGTCAGGTTGAGTTTGTGTATATCGGCTAAACTTACGTTTAACAGAATGTGATGCCGTGACTGCTTACACTTTACGTGTTTGTCATCGCTTACTTTTTGGCGTTATATGATGGATAATGCCGGGATACAAGAGACCCGACTCTTTTAATCTTTCAAGGAGCAAAGAATGCTGATTCTGACTCGTCGAGTTGGTGAGACCCTCATGATTGGGGATGAGGTCACCGTGACAGTTTTAGGGGTAAAGGGTAACCAGGTACGTATTGGTGTTAACGCTCCTAAAGAAGTATCTGTCCACCGTGAAGAGATCTACCAGCGTATCCAGGCTGAAAAATCCCAGCAGTCCAGTTACTGATATTGTCGCGTCTCGCTGTCGGGCGAGACGCAACCCTCCTGCCATTTTTCCTGCATAAAGTTACCGTTCTATTTCAATCGCTCTGTTTTTAACCACTCCCTCACTCTTATCTCGCCCTGACTGCGTGTTTCTCACAAGAGTTTTCTGTGAAGATGTCTGCAAAATCCGCTTATAAAACACCCTCTTTGCGGCTTTTACATGCGAATTGCGTGCGATTTGTGCAAACGATAAAAGGTTGTGGAAAATTGTTTGACTTATAAGTCCCAGAAAGTAATATATGCGCCACGCAGCGACGAGAAGCTCTTAACGAGTTACTCGAAGCACTCGAAAGAGGCGTTGTGTGGTGAGGTGGCCGAGAGGCTGAAGGCGCTCCCCTGCTAAGGGAGTATGCGGTCAAAAGCTGCATCCGGGGTTCGAATCCCCGCCTCACCGCCATTTTGCATCCGTAGCTCAGCTGGATAGAGTACTCGGCTACGAACCGAGCGGTCGGAGGTTCGAATCCTCCCGGATGCACCATCTATTACTTCATATTGCTTTAGAAGTGATATGAATATCGAGCAGTACAGTAGTAAATCCCGATGCATCCGTAGCTCAGCTGGATAGAGTACTCGGCTACGAACCGAGCGGTCGGAGGTTCGAATCCTCCCGGATGCACCATTTACTATTTCTGAAAGCAGTTCCCTGATGCATCCGTAGCTCAGCTGGATAGAGTACTCGGCTACGAACCGAGCGGTCGGAGGTTCGAATCCTCCCGGATGCACCATTTACTGTTTCTAAAGCATTTCCCTGATGCATCCGTAGCTCAGCTGGATAGAGTACTCGGCTACGAACCGAGCGGTCGGAGGTTCGAATCCTCCCGGATGCACCATATTCTCCGAGATAATAGCAACGCTGTTGTTTCAAGGTCTGCGAGTTAACCGCAAGCACCAGGGAGGATAACGTTGCTTCAGTAACGGCCCGCAGGGCGAGGCGTAAGCCGAGTAATCCTCCCGGATGCACCATCTCTTCTGTTATTCCCTTCGATGTTTAGTTCTTAATCACTCTCGTAGTTATCACTTCGCAATCAGCGACAAAAACCACCATTTACGATAAAGTAATGCTTTGTTAATCGGTTAGCGAGAGCACGATGTACGCACAGTATGACGGTTTGATCTTCGATATGGATGGCACTCTTCTGGATACCGAACCTACGCATCGTAAAGCCTGGACTGACGTTCTGGGCCGCTACGGTATGCGTTTCGACCTTCAGGCGATGATTGCCCTCAACGGATCCCCCACCTGGCGTATTGCGCAGGCCGTGATTGAACTGAATCAGGCCGATCTCGACCCGCACCTGCTCGCACGTGAAAAAACCGATGCGGTAAAAGCCATGCTTTTAGATACCGTACGCCCTCTGCCGCTGATTGACGTGGTAAAAGAGTGGCACGGGCGTCGTCCGATGTCGGTAGGAACGGGTAGCGAAAGTGCGATTGCTGAGGCATTACTCAACCATCTTGGCCTTCGCCACTATTTTTCTGCCGTGGTTGCCGCCGATCATGTTAAACATCACAAGCCCGCACCGGACACCTTCCTGCTCTGCGCAGAGTTAATGGGCGTCCCGGCGGCAAAATGCGTTGTGTTTGAAGATGCCGATTTCGGTATCCAGGCCGCGCGTGATGCCGGAATGGACGCGGTGGATGTGCGCTTACTGTGAGTGACGCGCTGTCACTCGCTTCATTATTCGCCAGCAGTTTTTTAAGCGCCACGCTATTACCGGGAAATTCGGAAGTGGTACTGGTGGCGATGCTGTTGTCCGGCGTGAGTCAGCCCTGGTTGCTCGTATTAATAGCAACAATGGGTAATAGCCTTGGGGGGCTGACTAACGTTATTCTTGGGCGTTTCTTTCCGCTGCGCGAAAAGTCGCGCTGGCAGGAAAAGGCAGTCGGCTGGCTAAAACGCTATGGCGCTGCCACGCTGTTATTAAGCTGGATGCCTGTAATAGGCGATTTACTGTGTCTGCTGGCGGGATGGATGCGCATCTCCTGGGGACCGGTGCTCTTTTTTTTGTGCCTTGGCAAGGCGTTGCGCTATGTTCTCGTGGCGTGGGCAACACTACAGGGTATGACGTGGTGGCACTAATTGGTGGAATGAATACGCGACCTTCAATCGTCAACCATTACAATTATGCTGAGTAACATTACTTTGACAGGCGGGAGGTCAATTTGATCCCGGACGTATCTCAGGCGCTGGCCTGGCTGGAAAACCACCCTCAGGCTCTGAAGGGTATTCAGCGTGGTCTTGAGCGTGAAACGCTGCGCGTTAACGCGGACGGTAGCTTAGCGACGACGGGTCACCCGAAGGCGTTAGGCTCGGCGCTGACACATAAATGGATCACAACCGATTTTGCTGAGGCGCTGCTGGAATTCATCACGCCGGTGGAAGGTGATGTTGATCATATGCTTTCCATTTTGCGTGACATTCATCGCTTTACTGCCCGTAACATGGGCGATGAGCGCATGTGGCCGCTCAGCATGCCGTGCTATATCGAGCAGGGGCAGGAGATTGAGCTGGCACAATACGGCACGTCCAATATCGGTCAACTGAAGACGCTTTATCGCGAAGGGTTGAAAAACCGCTACGGCGCGTTGATGCAGACGATTTCAGGCGTTCATTACAACTTCTCACTGCCAATGGCGTTCTGGCAGGCAAAATGCGGTGAAACCGATAAAGACGCGATCTCAGCGGGCTACTTCCGCCTGATTCGCAACTACTATCGTTTTGGCTGGATCATTCCGTATCTGTTTGGTGCTTCTCCGGCGATCTGTTCTTCCTTCCTGCAGGGAAAACCGACCACGCTGCCGTTCGAAAAAACCGAGTGCGGGATGTATTACCTGCCCTACGCGACCTCTCTGCGCCTGAGCGACCTTGGCTATACCAATAAATCGCAAAGCAATCTCGGTATTACGTTTAACGATTTGCACGAGTATGTGGCAGGATTGAAGCGGGCGATCAAAACCCCGTCCGAAGAGTACGAGAAAATCGGCCTCGAAAAAGACGGCAAGCGTCTGCAAATCAACAGTAACGTGCTGCAGATTGAAAACGAGCTGTATGCACCGATTCGTCCGAAACGCGTTACACGCAGCGGTGAAACGCCGTCGGACGCGCTGCAGCGCGGCGGGATTGAATACATTGAAGTACGCTCGCTGGATATCAACCCGTTCTCGCCGATTGGCGTCGACGAGCAGCAGGTTCGCTTCCTCGATCTGTTTATGGTCTGGTGCGTGCTGGCGGATGCGCCGGAAATGAGTTCAGACGAACTGCTTTGTACCCGTACCAACTGGAATCGCGTGATTCTGGAAGGGCGCAAGCCTGGCCTGACGTTAGGCATCGGCTGTGAAACGGCACAGTTCCCGCTCGCTAAGGTGGGTAAAGATCTGTTCCACGACCTGAAGCGCGTGGCCCAGACGATGGACAGCGTATACGGTGGTGAAGCGTATCAGGCCGTTTGCGACCAGCTGGTTGAAAGCTTTGATAATCCTGAACTGACGTTCTCAGCACGCATTCTGCGTTCTATGATTGATCAGGGCATTGGCGGCACGGGGCGTTCACTCTCAGCGGAGTACCGTGAGATGCTGATGCAGGAGCCGTTAGAAGTGCTGAGCGAAGCGGATTTTGTGGCGGAACGCGATGCGTCCGTTGTGCGTCAGAAAGAGGTCGAGGCGGCGGATACGGAGTCGTTTGAAGCGTTTCTGGCGAAGCAGGCTTGAGCTGAAAAAGAAAAAGGCCACATCGCTGTGGCCAAAATATACATCTCTGAATTCAGGGATGATGATAACAAATGCGCGTCTTTCATATACTCAGACGCGCATTCTGTAGAAGAGTTCAGTTTATTTTAAAAAAAATCACTATCGGAGGTGACGTATGCCGTTATTAGATAGCTTTACTGTCGACCATACCCGTATGGAAGCACCTGCAGTCCGCGTGGCGAAGACCATGCACACCCCGCACGGCGACACGATCACCGTTTTCGATCTGCGTTTCTGCGTGCCAAATAAAGAAGTGATGCCAGAGAAAGGCATTCACACGCTGGAGCACCTGTTCGCCGGTTTCATGCGCGACCACCTGAACGGCAACGGCGTTGAGATCATCGATATCTCTCCGATGGGCTGCCGTACCGGTTTCTACATGAGCCTGATTGGTGTGCCTGACGAGACGCGCGTTGCAGATGCGTGGAAAGCGGCGATGGAAGACGTGCTGAAGGTGAAAGAGCAGAACCAGATCCCTGAGCTGAACGTTTACCAGTGCGGGACTTACCAGATGCACTCTCTGGAAGAAGCGCAGGAAATCGCGCGCCACATCATCGAACGCGACGTTCGCGTGAACAGCAACGATGAGCTGGCCCTGCCAAAAGAAAAACTGCAGGAACTGCACATCTAGTGCACCTTTTCCCTCTCCCTCAGGGAGAGGGTAGGGTGAGAGTGGTTTAACCCCATGACCACAACCGCAACCTTTTCCTTTACCCATCGCCCCCTCGTTCCGTTTGCCCATGATTACGTTCACGGCGACAGCGAGCCGTGGCACCAGCACGACTGCGCTCAGCTGTTGCACAGCCTGACTGGCGTGGTGCGGGTCGATACCGTATCCGGCTGCTGGGTGGTGCCGCCCGGTCGCGGCGTCTGGCTCCCTGCGGGGACACAGCACTCTCTTCGAATCACCGGCAATGTCGCAGCCCGCACGCTGTTTATCGATCCGCTGGCGCGCGCCGATCTCCCGGCCACCTGCCAGATCGTGCAGATCACGCCGCTGTTGCGCGAGCTGATCCTCGTCTCCCTTGCGTTACCTGAATCGTACTCACCCGGCAGCCGGGATGAACGGGTCTATGAGCTGATCCTCGATGAAATCCGCATGATGCCGGCATTGCCGTTTTATCTGCCGGAGCCAGAAAGTGAGGCATTACGCCATCTGTGTCTGCAAATCCGGCAAAACGCGGGGGAAAGCTGGAGCAGCGCGCAGGCCGCGAGCATGGTAGGGATGAGCGAGCGTACCCTGAACCGCCATTTTCAGCAGCAGACGGGATTAAGCTACGGTGAGTGGGTGAGAAGGGCGCGCCTGCTGGAAGCCTTAGTGCGGCTGGCGCAGGGACAGCCGGTGCTGCGTGTGGCGCTGGATCTGGGTTACGGCAGTCACAGCGCCTTTACGGCGATGTTCCGCCGGGTGATGGGAACTTCACCCAGCGATTACTTTAAGAACGACTGACGGCGTTGAACAGCGCCTGAAGCGATGCGCGCGCCACGTCGCTGTCAATGCCCACGCCCCAGCGGCTGCTGCCGTCCTGGAACAGGCAGCGGATGTAGGCCACCGATCGGCTGTCGCTGCGTTCGCCTAACGTATGCTCGTGGTAATCCTTAATCACGAACGGGGCGTTGACCCAGCGGCTTAAGCCCTGAGCGGCGGCAGAAAGCAGACCGTTACCCTGACCCTCAAGCTGGCGCGTTCCTCCCTGCGTGGCGACGCTGGCCGTTAAGTGCAGCTGGCCGTCCTGCTGGCTGTCGCTGCGGTAGGATTGCAGCGCAAACGGCGGCGTTGCCACCAGGCCGTAGCGGGTGCGGAACAGCTGCCACAGCGCATTCTGCGTCATCTCTTTTCCGTGGCGATCGGTTTCCTGCTGCACGTGCTGGCTGAAATCCTGCTGCAGGGCGCGGGGTAATTTCAGGCCATGGTTCTGTTCGATGAGCCACGCGCTGCCGCTTTTGCCCGACTGGCTGTTCACGCGGATCACCGCTTCATAGGTACAGCCGATATCCTGCGGATCGACGGGCAGATAGGGCATCTCCCAGCGCTCGCCAGGCTGACGGGCATCAAAGCCTTTTTTGATCGCGTCCTGGTGCGAGCCGGAGAAGGCGGTATAGGCCAGCCGCCCCGCCCACGGATGGCGCGGATGCACTGGCAGCTGGTTACAGGCTTCCACCACTTCCACTACGTGGTTCATGTCGCTAAAGTCCAGATTCGGGCTAACGCCCTGGCTGTAGAGATTCATCGCCAGCGTCACCAGGCAGACGTTGCCCGTGCGCTCGCCGTTGCCAAACAGGCAGCCCTCCACGCGGTCTGCGCCTGCCATCACGGCCAGCTCCGCGCTGGCGACGCCTGTGCCGCGGTCGTTATGCGGATGCACGCTGATGCAGACATCGCGGCGGCGGCTGAAGTGGCGGCAGAAATACTCGATCTGATCGGCGTAGACGTTCGGCGTGCTCACTTCGACGGTAGCGGGTAAATTAATCACCATTGGCCGCGCATCGCACGGCTGCCAGATCTCCGCCACCGCTTCACAAATCTCCAGCGCAAACTCTGGCTCGGTAAAGCAGAAGGTCTCCGGGGAGTACTCGTACTGCCAGCGGGTATCCGGGTTCTCTTCACACAGCTGACGAATAAGGCGCGTGGCGCGCGTTGCCAGCTCGACGACTTGCGCTTTCTCCATGCCGAACACCAGGCGGCGAAACAGCGGGGCGGTGGCGTTATACAGATGGACGGTGGCCTGTTTCGCACCGCGCAGGGATTCAAAGGTGCGACGGATGAGATCTTCCCGCGCCTGGGTTAACACCTGAATCGTGACGTCATCCGGAATGCGGTTTTCTTCAATCAGCTGGCGCACAAAATTGAAGTCGGTCTGGGAAGCGGACGGGAAGGCCACCTCAATCTCTTTGAATCCGCAGCCCAGCAGCAGGTTCCAGAACTGCAGCTTGCGCGCGCTGTCCATCGGCTCGGCAAGCGCCTGGTTGCCGTCGCGTAAGTCGGTTGAGAGCCAGCGCGGCGCGCGGGTGATGCGTTGCTCCGGCCAGCGGCGGTCGGGCAGGGAAAGCGTGGGATAGGGTTGGTACTTGTCGGCGGGTGTGTTCAGCATGATGCGCTCCTGTTGTCTTTTCACTATCGTGAATTGATTTCAGGCGCGATGCTTTATCGAAACTGACAATCGCTGTCGCGTACTGGACAGCCGGGGCGGTTGCCCGGTGGCGCTACGCTTACCGGGCCTACGAATGATGGCCCGGTTATCGTAGGCCGGGTAAGGCGTAGCCGCCACCCGGCATCCTGCGCACAAGACTAGTGCGCCCCACCGCCGCCGCTACCGGCACCAAACGGGGGTTTAGCAAACCACACCAGCCCCAGCAGGACGATAAAGATCCCCGCCGATATCCAGAAAATCTCGTTGGCCGAGATAATCAGCCCCTGGTTGGTGATCTGCTGAGCAATCCAGCCGGACGCCTGCTGCTCCGTCATCCCCATTCCCTCCAGCTGGCTATACATCTGCTGAGCATTCGGGTTGAACGGGTTCACCGCTTCGGTCAACTGCGCATGGTGCAATGATTCCCGGTTGGTCCACAGCGTCGTGGTGATCGACGTCCCGATGGAGCCCGCCAGCGTTCGGGTAAAGTTCGACAGGCTCGACGCCGCCGCCATGCGCTCAGGCGGTAAGCCGGAAAGCGTAATGGTGGTCAGTGGCATAAAGAAGCACGCCACGGCAAAGCCCTGAATAAACTGCGGCCACGCGGACGCGCCAAAGTCCATTCCCGGTTCGAACGTATACGCGCGCCAGTAGAAGCAGACGGCGTACATGATGAAGCTGAACGTGACCAGCCTGCGCATGTCGAGCTTATGGGCGAAACGACCAATAATCGGCGACAGCAGAACCGGTATTAACCCCACTGGCGCAGAGGCCAGCCCCGCCCAGGTCGCGGTATAGCCGTATACCTCCTGCAACAGCTGCGGCAGCAGAACGATCGCGCCGAAGTAGAGCATGTAGGCGAGGCTGATACACAGACAGCCGATGGTGAAGTTTCGCGACTTAAACAGCGACAGGTCGACTATTGGGTTGTCGTCCGTCAGTTCCCACACAATCAGGAAGCTGATAGCGACCACGGCAACGACCGTGAGGACGATGATTTCCGACGAGGCAAACCAGTCCAGCTCTTTACCCCGGTCGAGCATGATCTGCAGGCTACCAATGCCGACGACCAGCAACGCCAGCCCCACGCCATCAATTCGCCGCTGCTCGGTACGCGTTTCGCGACCGCGCAGAGACTGCAGGGTCATCAACACGACCAGCGCACCAATCGGTACGTTGATAAAGAAGATCCAGCCCCAGTGGTAGTTATCGCTGATGTAGCCACCGAGAATCGGTCCGCAAATCGGCGCGACAATTACGGTCATTGACCACAGCGCCAGCGCAATGGAGCGTTTGGCGGGTGGGTAGTTGTTCAGCAGTAAACTCTGCGACAGCGGAATCAACGGCCCGGCCACAATCCCCTGAATGACGCGGAAGAAAATCAGCATCGTCAGGCTGTTGGACATGCCGCACGCCCAGGAGGCGAGAACGAACAATACCGTTGACCACAGGAACAGCTTCACTTCACCGACGCGCTTCGCCAGCCAGCCGGTGATCGGAATGGAGATGGCGTTTGCCACCCCGAACGAGGTAATGACCCAGGTTCCCTGGCTCAGCGATGAGCCAAGGTTCCCGGCGATAGTCGGGATCGCCACGTTTGCGATGGTGGAGTCCAGCACCTGCATGAATGTCGCCAGAGACAGCGCAATGGTCATAATGACCAGCTGCGCGCCTTCCAGCGGTTTTTGCGGCTTTTGCTGTTGCATAACGCTCACCTTCGGATTAACCGGCGTTTGCCTTCACGATGTCATCGATCAGCTTGTTGACCGGATCGAGGCTAATTTCACGGGCGTTACTTTCATAAGCCGGGCTGCTGCGCACCTGGCTTGCGAGGATCTGACCGTCGCGGTTGGCGGTGTCGACCGTCACCAGCGTGGAAAGACCGATACGCAGCGGGTGATCCGCCAGCTGTTTGGCATCCAGCTCGATACGCACCGGCAGACGCTGCACCACTTTGATCCAGTTACCGGTGGCGTTCTGCGCAGGCAGCAGGGAGAAGGCGCTGCCGGTCCCCATGTCCAGACCGACCACTTTACCGGTGTACTTCACGTCATCGCCGTAGATGTCGCTGATAACGGTTGCGGTCTGGCCGATACGCATATGCGCAAGCTGCGTCTCTTTGAAGTTCGCATCCACCCACAGATTGTTCGCGGGAACGACCGCCATCAGTGGCGTCGTGGTGCCAATCTGCGCGCCTGGCTGCACGGAACGACGGGAGACGTAGCCGGTCATCGGGCTGACGATTTTGGTACGCTGCAGGGCAAGCCATGCGTTACGCACTTCGGTCGCCGCCTGCTTAACGGCTGGCTGGTTTTCCAGACTGGTGCCCAGCACCATCGCCTGGTTGGCGTTGTACTGTTGGATCGCCACGTCCAGCTGAGCCTGCGCGCTGGCAACGGCGTCGCGGGCGTGCTGCAGCTCTTCACGGCCAATCAGGTTGGCGGTGCCGAGAGGAACACGACGATTGAGGTCGCTCTGCGCCTGCGCCAGTGCGGTTTTCTGCACGTCGATGCTGGCCTGAAGCTGTTTGCTGTTGATCATCAGCTGGCGAGTTTGACGGACGCTGGAGGCCAGCTCTGTCTGTGCTTTTTCGAATGCCTGTTGGGCGTCGGTCGGATCGAGCGTGACCAGCACATCCCCTTTTTGCACAAAGTCGGTATTGTCAGCCCAGACTTTCGTCACGCTGCCCGACACCTGCGCCATAATTTGAACCTGGTTCCCTGCCACGTATGCATCGTCAGTCTCTTCAGCATGACGCAATACTAAAAACCAATAGATCCCATATGCCACGGCAATAATAATAAAGAGCAAGGTCAACAGAAGAAGGGCGCTCTTACGTTTGCCTTTCTTGTTGGCCGGTTGCTGCGGGTTGGTATTCTCCGCATTTGCGCTCATTGTTGTTCTCCACGATCTTCTTATTTTCACATCGGCTGAGCCGACCTGTTGTCAGAAAGGCCAGCAGTTTGACGTGCTGGCCTGTCAGTTTTCTTTTTTAAATCAGGATATTCGAGCGTGTCGTCGCGTTAGCGCAGCGCCTCAAGGATGGCGCCATCTTCATCCATCTGGTCCAGACGGGTGAGCAGCTTGCGAGTGATGTGCTCAAGCTGGTCTCGCTCGGCGGTGCTGAGGACAGACCAGAGTTTGTGCAGGCAATTGTGCTGAGGTGGCAGCACCTCACGCAGGAATTCGTGACCTTTATCGGTCAGTTGCAGATGCAGACAGCGGCGGTCGTTGTCGCTTTCACGGCGCTCAATCCAGCCGCGTTTTTCCAGCTCATCAGCGATACGGGTCGCATTGGTGCGGGATGAACCCAGCGCGCAGCTCAGCTCAGACGGCTGAATGCTGTGGTTTTCCTGAGACTGCAGCGTAATTAACGCCATAAACAACGTCTCGTTAATCCCTTGAGCTTTCAGCATTTTATTACGGTTTTCCAGCAACTTACCCTGCATGTGCATGCACAGGCGAGTCAGCAGGATTTCCTGATAAGGGAAGTCCTCATGACGACTGGCGCGGAATTTAAGCATTTGTTCAATGGGCGTAAACGAACTATCCATTTTGGGCATAACCTCATTAATTACAGCCGATATAGTAACGATAGTGACAAATAATGTAAATGAATTATTTGTGCGGTTATATCCGCCAAACGTATGTCACCATCAGAAAGCGCCGGGTAAGTCCGTGACCCGGTGAGCACAGAAAGCGTAGGGTATAAACCCGTTGAAGAGGGAATGTGAGGATGGGGGTCTGAGCTATTCATGCGTAAACTAAATATGTCACCCACATTAAAATTTCTGGAATAAATAATTGCGTTAACATTAACAGATGCAGGCCCCCTTTACACCCCAGGAGGCCTAAAGCAGTGTAAATCTTAGTGAATTGCCTCCTGGCGGTGATAGCCACGCCACCAGACCAGCAGATTCAGCACCGCCATGATGGCGCCGATGGCGCACACGCCTGTCCAGCCCGCATGCTGCCATGCGGAAGCAGAAATCAACGAACCTGCAGCACCACCGATAAAGTAGCTGGTCATGTACCCGGCCGTGAGGCGGTTTCGCGCTTCTGGCTTCACGCGGTAAATGACGGTCTGGTTGGTGATATGCACGCCCTGAACGGTCAGGTCGAGCACCAGAATACCGACGATCAGCGCCAGCACGGAGACGTGCCCATACCAGATAGCCGCCCAGGAGAGCAGAAGTAAAACCAGCCCGGCAGTCGTGGTCATGTGCGACTTGCCTTTGTCAGCCAGCCCACCCGCCGGTCTTGCGCCCAGCGCGCCCGCCGCACCGGCCAGACCAAACAGACCAATCACCCCTTCGGAATAGTTAAACGGCGGTGCGGCCAACAGAAAGGCCATCGACGTCCAGAGAATGCTGAAGTTGGCGAAGGTGAAACACCCCAGCAGAGCGCGGGTGCGCAGCAGTTTATCCTGCGTGAACAGGCTGAGTACGGAGGCCAGAAGCTGAGGGTAGTTAAGATGGTTCTCTTGCTTCACTTTCGGCAGCCCGCGCCACAGCGCCAGTGCCATCACTACCATCAACACGCTCGCCACCCAGTAAACGGTGCGCCAGCCGCCGAGGCTA
Source organism: Enterobacter sp. B79-1 (assembly GCF_057444735.1). Lineage (NCBI taxonomy): Bacteria > Pseudomonadati > Pseudomonadota > Gammaproteobacteria > Enterobacterales > Enterobacteriaceae > Enterobacter > Enterobacter sp. B79-1. Next base: position 90,493 of record NZ_JBYAZJ010000005.1, on the reverse strand, counting down.
GCCAGCAGCCCGGCGACGGTTCGCGCCAGTAAAATCCCCAGCAGCAGGCCGCTCATGATGGTGCCGACCACTTTGCCGCGCTTTTCCGGTGAAGCGAGCGTTGCCGCCAGCGGCACCAAAATTTGCGCCACCACGGAAAACAGTCCCGTCAGGGCGGTACCGATAATCATCATCGTCAGCGACTGGCTGCTGGCGGTGATCAACATCCCACCGGCCGCCAGCAGGGTCATGGAGACGATCAGCATTCGGCGTTCAAACATATCGCCGAGCGGCACCAGGAACAGCAGCCCGGCGGCATAGCCAAGCTGGGCGGCGGTGACGATAAAGCCTGCGGAGCTGGCAGAGAGATTGAACGCGCGGGCGATGGTGTCGAGAAGAGGTTGCGCGTAGTAGTTGCTGGCGACTGCCAGACCCGTTGCCACGGACATTAAAAGGATGAGTGCGGGGCTAAGCCCCTGAGTTGTTTTTGTCATTAGTTTCAGGAATCGTTAGTTGAGTGATTATATTTCCGGAAACCATAATAACCAATGATGGTGAATGTTGGGGGATTGTTATGTGTGTGTTTGTGCGGTTAATCCCCTCACCCCAGCCCTCTCCCCAAAGTGGAGAGGGTGTATAAAGTCCCCTCTCCCCTTTGGGGAGAGGGTTAGGGTTAGGGTGAGGGGTAAGGTTGTGTTGTATTTTTTACTTCTGCGCGTCAAGCGCCTCTTTCACCCAGCCGTCGAACTGCTGCTGGTGGGCTTTGATCCAACCGTCCACGTGGCCTTTCACATCCGCTTCTGACGATTTACCCGCATGCATCATGGCGTTCTGGGCATTGATGTCTGCCAGCGGCAGCTTCATCACCGAGAACAGCTTCGCCGCCGCCGGGTTTTTCTCTGCCCAGGCTTTGTTGGCGACGATATGCATGGTGTTCACCGGGAAGCCGTAGTTCATGCCGTTCGGCAGTTTGGTGTCGATATCTTTCTGCTCGCCCGGCAGGGAGGAGAACGGCACCTGCAGCCACACCACGTCTTTACCCGGCTTCAGCACGTCGCTCACCCAGTACGGCGTCCAGGTGTAGTAGATCACCGGTTTACCCTCTTTGAAGCGGGCAATGGTGTCGGCCATCATCGCGGAGTAGTTGCCGTGGCTCACGTCGACGGTTTTCGCCAGATCGAAGGCTTTGTTCTGGTGGTTAATCACCGCTTCACAGCCCCAGCCCGGCGAGCAGCCCATCATGTCGGCCTTGCCGTCACCGTTGGTGTCGAACAGTTTGGCGATCTTCGGATCTTTCAGCTGTTCAATGTTGGTGATGTGGTACTTATCGGCGGTTTTCTTGTCGATCAGATACCCCTGCGCCGCGCCCGTCACGAAGGTGCCTTCGCGGTAGAACTTCTTGTCACCACCGGCGGCGGCATACATATCGTCATGCAGCGGCTGCCAGTTCACCGCGGTAAAGGTGGCGTCACCGGAGGCAATCGAGGTGTAGCCCACGTTGTAATCCACTTCACTCGGCGTGTTGACCGTGTAGCCCAGCTTCTCCAGCGCGCGGCTGACGATCTGCGTCTGGAAGCTCTCTTCCGAAATGGTGCTCTGCACCGGCTGTACGGTAATGCCTTTACCAGGCAGCTCAGCCGCAAACGTGCTGGTGGAGACAAGAGTGGCAAACGCTGTGGCAAAAAGGACGTTATGTCGCATCGTTGTTCCTTATTTTGACTTCGTGAAAGGGCGGGTGAATAACCCGACGGGGCCGGTGGTGTACCAGCGACGGTTGCCGCGACTGCGTGAATCACGACCGACAGCCTGGGTCAGGCGGTCAAGAATGATGGCGAGGATCACAATCCCGACGCCGCCGACGGTCGCCAGCCCCATATCGAGACGGCCAATACCGCGCAGCACCATCTGGCCCAGTCCGCCAACGGCGATCATCGAGGCGATCACCACCATCGACAGGGCCAGCATCAGCGTCTGGTTAACGCCCGCCATGATGGTCGGCATCGCCAGCGGAAGCTGAACTTTGAACAGCATCTGACGCGGGCTGGCGCCGAACGAGCGCGATGCCTCTATCAGATCTGCAGGCACCTGGTTAATCCCCAGAATGGTCAGACGGATAATCGGCGGCAGGGCGAAGATAATGGTCACCACTACCCCCGGCACGTTGCCGATGCCGAACAGCATCACGATCGGCACCAGATAGACGAACGCCGGCGTGGTCTGCATCGCATCCAGCAGCGGACGAATAATCTTCGCAGCCCGCGGGCTGCGCGCCAGCCAGATCCCCATCGGTAAGCCGATGACAACGCAGAAGAGCAGGGCGGTCAGCACCAGTGCCAGGGTGATCATTGCCTGCGACCACGCGCCAATCGCGCCAATGGCAATCAGCGAGATCAGCGTGGCGACCCCCATGCCCGCGCTACCGAACTGCCAGGCGATCAGGGAGAACAGGATAATCGCCACCGGCGCTGGCATGCCCAGCATCAGCTGCTGGAAGCCGTTCAGGATATAATCCACCGGGACGCGGATCCCCTGGAAGACCGGACGGAAGTGGGTGACCACCCAGTCGATCCCCTCCGTAACCCAGCTGTCCAGCGGGATCAGCGTTTTGTGGAACGGATCCATAATATTGAAGTGTTCTGGCGCAGGCGCGGGTGCGCTGTTCAGCCAGTCTGCCGCACCGCCGCCATCGGTCGGGGCTGGCGTGGAACCCCACGCGTCGGCAGATTGCGCAGCGCTGTCCGCTGCTTCAGTGGTACCCCACGGGTTAGATTGATCAGCCATTGTTTGCCCCCTCGCGATCTAAAGCCTGCAGCAGCATCCGTTTTGAGATGATGCCGACGTACTGTTGTTCCTCACCAACGACCGGTACGGCGCATGGCGCCTGACCCACGTGAGAGAGCAACTCGCTGAGCGGCGTTTCTGCGTCCACGGCGAGCGGAGCGTCAATTAACGCCGCATCGATCCCCTGGTTCTCAGTGAGAGCCGTTTTCAGGGAGTCGATGGAGACAACGCCGACAAATTTATTGCCGCGTTCAACCAGATAACCGTATTCACGGTCTTCATCCTGCAGCAGCTTCAGCGCCGAGCGCGGGCCGAAGCCTGGCGTTTTACGGACAATGCCGTTCGGGGTTCGACGGGCAATATCTTTGGCGCTAAACACCTGGCTAATATCCACGCCGCGGAAGAAGGTGCGGACATAATCATTCGCCGGATTATTGAGAATTTCATCCGGGGTGCCGACCTGTACCACTTCACCGTTTTGCATAATGGCAATACGGTCGCCAATACGCATGGCTTCATCCAGATCGTGGGAAATAAAGACAATAGTTCGCTGATGTTTAGCCTGTAATTTTACCAGCTCATCCTGCATCTCGGTGCGAATTAACGGATCGAGCGCCGAGAAGGCTTCATCCATTAATAAGATGTCTGGATTAATGGCTAACGCGCGGGCTAATCCCACGCGCTGACGCATACCGCCGGAAAGTTCATCCGGATACGCGTGGGCATAATTTTCCAGCCCAACCTGACGCAGTGCATCAAGGGCTTTTTCCTGCCGTTCCTGAGCGGGCGTACCGGCTAATTCCATCCCGAAGGCGGCATTATCCAGCACCGTCAAATGCGGCATTAGCGCGAATGACTGAAACACCATCGCAATCTTCTTTCTGCGCACCTCGCGAAGCTCTGCGTCTGATATTCTGGCGATATCCACGCCGTCAATCAGCACCTGCCCGCGGGTGGGTTCAATCAGGCGATTGAGAAGGCGAACCATAGTGGATTTACCCGAACCGGATAACCCCATGATGACAAAAATCTCGCCTTCTTCAATGGCCAGACTGGCGTTTTTAACGCCAAGCGATAGCCCGGTTTTTTCCAGAATTTGCTCTTTCGAAAGGCCTTTCTCAATATATTTGAATGCGCGCTGCGGATGCTCGCCAAATACTTTATAAAGATTTTTCACTTCTAATTTAATTGCCATGCAATAGAGAGTGTCCTGTTATTAGTTTATGTCGATATGATTACCATGGTAAATTGTTAACGGGCATAACCCTAACATACTGAGAATCTGAGACAACCCTGAGGTGGCCTGAAGTCGGAATTTTGACGCAAGCGAAACGGCTGAATTTCCCATGAGTAAAGGGCTGAGGGCTTTTTGAATTTTTCTCAATTTTTTGCTGCTGCATCGGGAAATTTCGCCTGAATCGGTGTGGTTCAGGCGAATATGACGGGGAAATTACAGTGTAGTGCCTGGTGAAATATTGGTATGGAAATAATGAGATTTATATTTAATTAATGAACGTTAATTCATACATTAAAAATCCCAGTCCTCATCTTCCGTCTCCACCGCTTTGCCCATCACGTACGACGAGCCAGACCCGGAGAAGAAGTCGTGGTTTTCGTCGGCGTTAGGCGACAGCGCGGCCAGAATCGCCGGGTTCACCTCCGCCATTTCCGGCGGGAACAGCGCCTCGTAGCCCAGGTTCATCAGCGCTTTGTTGGCGTTGTAGCAGAGGAACGCTTTCACGTCGTCCTCCCAGCCCGTTCCGGCGTACAGCTCTTCGGTATAGCTCAACTCGTTGTCGTACAGATCCATCAGCAAATCGAGGGCAAAATCGTTGAGTTCCTCGCGTTTCTCCGGACTGACTTTCTCCAGCCCTTTCTGATACTTATAGCCGATGTAATACCCGTGCACCGCTTCATCACGAATGATGAGGCGGATCAGGTCGGCGGTGTTGGTGAGCTTGCCCCGGCTCGACCAGTACATCGGCAGCCAGAAGCCGGAATAGAAGAGGAAGGATTCCAGGAACACGCTGGCGATCTTCTTCTTCAGCGGCTCGTCGGCGCGGTAATACTCCAGCACCAGCTCCGCCTTGCGCTGCAATGACGCGCTCTCTTCGCTCCAGGTATAGGCCGCGTCCACGTCTTTGGTCTGGCACAGGGTGGAGAAAATCGAGCTGTAGGAGCGGGCATGTACCGCTTCCATAAAGCTGATGTTCGACATCACCGCCTCTTCGTGCGGCGTCAGCGCGTCGCTCATCAGCGCTGGCGCACCGACGGTATTCTGAATGGTGTCCAGCAGCGTCAGGCCGGTAAAGACGCGGATCGTCAGCTGCTGCTCGGCGTGGCTCAGCGTTTGCCAGGCCGGAATATCGTTCGAAAGCGGCACCTTTTCCGGCAGCCAGAAGTTGCTGGTCAGGCGGTTCCATACCTCCAGGTCTTTATCGTCCTGGATTTTGTTCCAGTTAACGGCACTCACGCGTGACAGTTTCATCCTTTCTCCTTACAGCGCGCAGGACACGCAGCCTTCGATTTCGGTGCCTTCCAGCGCAAGCTGGCGCAGGCGAATGTAGTAGAGCGTTTTGATGCCTTTCTTCCAGGCATAGATCTGCGCCCTGTTGATATCCCGCGTGGTGGCGGTGTCCGGGAAGAAGAGCGTCAGCGACAGCCCCTGATCCACGTGCTTCGTCGCCTCGGCGTAGGTATCGATGATTTTTTCCGGGCCGATCTCATACGCGTCCTGATAGAGCGCCAGGTTCTCGTTGGTCATAAACGGGGCAGGGTAGTAAACGCGCCCGGTTTTGCCTTCTTTACGAATTTCAATTTTCGACACGATGGGATGAATGCTCGACGTGGCGTGGTTGATGTAGGAAATCGATCCGGTCGGCGGCACCGCCTGCAGGTTCTGGTTATAAATGCCGTAGCGCATCACCTCGTCACGCAGCTGCTGCCACATCTCGCGCGTCGGCAGAACGATCCCCGCGCGGGCAAAAAGCTCGCGCACTTTTTCGGTTTTCGGCTGCCAGTCGCCTTCAAGGTACTGGCTGAAATACTCTCCGCTCGCGTAGCGCGACTGCTCAAAGCCCGCGAAGCGCTGGTCGCGCTCGCGCGCCAGCATCATCGAGGTGTGCAGCGCGTGCCAGGTGACGGTGTAGAAATAGAGGTTGGTGAAATCCAGCCCCTCCGGACTGCCGTAGGCGATGCCTTCCCGCGCCAGATACCCGTGCAGGTTCATCTGCCCCAGGCCGATGGCGTGCGACGCGGCGTTGCCCGCCTCAATGGACGGCACGCTGCGGATGTGGCTCATATCGGACACCGCCGTCAGCCCGCGAATGGCGGTCTCCACCGTGCGGCCAAAGTCTGGGGAATCCATGGTGTGGGCAATATTCAGCGAGCCGAGGTTGCAGGAGATATCTTTCCCGATGTCCGCGTAGTCCAGGTTTTCGTCGTAGGTGGAGGCGCTGTTGACCTGCAAAATCTCCGAGCACAGGTTGCTCATGTTGATGCGCCCGGCAATCGGGTTAGCGCGGTTCACCGTGTCCTCGTACATGATGTAGGGATAGCCGGACTCAAACTGGATCTCCGCAAGCCGCTGGAAGAAATCGCGGGCGTTGATGTACTTTTTACGGATGCGATCGTCGGCCACCAGCTCGTCGTAGAGGTCGTTTATTGCCACGTCGCCAAAGGCTTTGCCGTAAATACGCTCAATGTCATACGGCGAGAAGAGCGCCATCTCGGCATTCTCTTTGGCGAGCCGGAAAGTGATATCCGGGATCGTCACGCCGAGCGACAGGGTTTTGATGCGGATTTTTTCATCGGCGTTTTCGCGCTTGGTATCCAGAAAGCGCAGAATATCAGGGTGGTGCGCGTGCAGGTAAACCGCCCCCGCGCCCTGACGCGCGCCGAGCTGATTGGCATAGGAGAAGGCATCTTCCAGCATCTTCATTACCGGGATCACCCCGGAGGACTGGTTTTCGATGCGCTTGATTGGCGCGCCCGCTTCGCGCAGGTTCGAGAGCAGAAACGCCACGCCGCCGCCGCGTTTAGAGAGCTGCAGCGCCGAGTTCACCGCTCGGCCAATCGACTCCATATTGTCTTCGATGCGCAGCAGGAAACAGGAGACCAGCTCGCCGCGCTGGGCCTTGCCGCAGTTGAGGAAGGTCGGCGTGGCGGGCTGGAAGCGGCCGGAGAGGATCTCTTCCATCAAGCGTTCAGCCTGCGCTTCATCCCCTTGCGCCAGGGTTAACGCCACCATCACGGTGCGATCTTCAAAGCTCTCTAAGTAGCGTTTGCCGTCAAAGGTCTTCAGGGTATAGCTGGTGTAGTACTTCCACGCGCCAAGAAACGTCTGGAAACGAAAACCGCTGGCATGCGCGCGTTCAAACAGCTTCACCACAAAGGTGCGGTCGTAGCGGGTCAGCACGCGTTCTTCGTAGTAGCCTTCTTTAACCAGATAGTCGAGACGCTCATGCTGGCTGCCAAACGTCACCGTGTTAGGCCGAACGTGGGCGGCAAAAAAGGCGTCCACCGCATCATGGTCTTTACCAAACTGGATGCGCCCCTCGCGGTCATAGAGGTTGAGCATCGCATTTAATGCGTGGTAATCAGGCGTTGCCTGCATTACGCGTTCTGCGGTTGTCGTTGCCAAAATTCGTTCACTCCTTTACGCACGTTTTCTACGTCCTGCTGTGTCCCCATCAGTTCGAAGCGATAGAGATACGGCACGCCGCATTTTTGAGAGATGACATCCCCGGCGCGGCCAAAGGCATCGCCGAAATTGCGATTTCCCGCCGCAATAACCCCGCGGATCAGCGCCCGGTTATGGGGATCGTTGAGAAAGCGGATCGCCTGACGGGGAACCGCTCCCGCCGTACCCCCGCCGCCATAGCTGGGCACCACCAGTATGTAAGGTTCGTCTACCTGAATTCGCTCCCGCTCGTTAAGCGGGATGCGGGTCGCAGGCAGCCCGAGGCGCTCGATAAAGCGGAGCGTGTTTTCCGAGCTGCTGGAGAAGAAAACCAGCCCACTCATGCACCGGCGGCCTGAGCGGCGAGGCGGTTGATCATGTCCGGGCGAAAGCCAGACCAGCTGGTCTCTCCGGCAACGACCACCGGAAGCTGCCGGAAACCTTGCGCACGCAGGGTATCGGCGGCATCGGGCACCAGATCGATATTCACCATCTCAAACGCCACGCCGCGGCTCTCCATTGCACGTTTGGTTGCGTGGCACTGAACACAATCGTTACGAGTGTAAATAATAATGCTCATGATTCGTATTTCCATTTAGAATTAGAAAACGGCGCGATTGAACGCGTCGGGTTGTGTCTCTGTTGCTAAAGGAATACTAGATGTAGTTGTGATAATTATCAACCATACAAGATATGGGAATTTTAGATTGATAATGCCCGGGTGATGAGCACAACGGGGCAGGGCGTGCTGTACGGGTTTTACAGGCGTTCGGACAAAGAAAAGCCCCGGCGCCTGAGGCAACCGGGGCTGATAAGTCGTGTTTACTTACGCAGGCTGAGCAGGGCACCAACAAAAATACCGACGGCGGCAACCGTACCCAGTGCACAAAGCGGTTTTTCACGGACGAAGGTATTGGCACAGCTCACCGCGTCGCAGGCCGCCTGCGTAGCGCGAGAACGACCATGCATCCGGGCACGGGTTTCACGCAACAGAGACTGAGCCTTACGTTTTGCGGCATCTGCTTCATCCTTCGCGTCACTTCCCCAGGACTTCAGCACTTCCTCTAGCGTGTCCGCTAATTGGCTGACATCATTACGAATATCCTGCGCATCATCATTAATATCGTTTCGGTTCGGTCTGTTAAACATAGGATCCTCCATAATTTTGCGTTCCCGTTTAGTCTAGTTCAGAAATTTAATATCTGAAGCGAGTCACGGCTTATTGAACCGTTTATGGAATATTCTGAAAGCCCTGCTAATGCTGAATACTGTAAGGTTGCCGGGCAGGAAAAGATAACGAGGAAGAGATATGTATTTACGACCCGATGAGGTGGCGCGCGTTCTTGAAAAAGAGGGATTCACCATGGATGAGGTGACATCTAAAGCGTATGGATATCGCCGTGGCGAGAATTATGTTTACGTAAACCGTGAAGCGAGAATGGGGCGCACTGCTCTCATTATTCACCCGACCCTGAAAGACAGAAGTTTGTCCTTTGCTGAGCCTGCCTCGGATATTAAAACCTGCGATCATTATCAGCAATTTCCGCTCTATTTAGGCGGTGAGACGCATGAGCATTATGGTATTCCGCACGGTTTCAGTTCACGGATGGCGCTGGAGCGTTTTCTGAAGGGACTGTTTGGCGACATTCAGTAAGTCTGCGACTGGCATGAGCCAGTCGCCCCACCTTATGCTTTTGCCTGGCTGTACTGGCTGACTTTAAACAGACGGCGGCAGTAGTCGAGAAAGTAGCCGTAGACCGCACCCATTAACATCGAAACCACGATATTTGAGCTGACCGCCGCCGCGATTTGATGCCAGTCTGCGCCCACGGTCAGCAGAATAGCCACATAAACCGGTGACTGGAATGTGACATACGCCAGCACGTCGGCCAGATTTTTAACCCAACCTGCCGGACTCATGCGACGGGCAAAGCGCATAATCGCATCGCGATATAATCCGTAAGGCCAGGCAATAACGATGTTGACCGGGATGGCCACCAGACGAGATGAAAGTGACTGCTCAAAGGTCATTCCAGAGAGGAAAATTTCAATCAGCATGTTGACGACGGAACAGTAGACGACCATCGCGAAGGTATCCGCTACCGCATGGCGCAGGCGTGATTGCGGTGAGAACATGTCTGAACTCCTTGAGAAGCACAAAAGGTGATGTTTTAACGGTAAATCTTAGTGGTTTAGATTGGTTTGTTTGACGTGTATAGCGTATCTCTCTGGCTTTAAACTAACAACTAGTGATAAATTTTTATTTGTTGGCGTTTTTTCCACAAAATGCTCTAAATTTGTCTGTTTTTTGCTCGCTTCGTTATTTTCTCTTCTTCATGTATTTTTGTATTTATAAATCAATTGGTTATGTGAAATCCTTTCAGGGGTCGTAACCGCGTCTTTGAGGGCCGCGTGATATTCTACAATTTGGCTCAAAGGTAACCGTATATTTTGATGCGACAATTAATTCACGAGACGCATGCGGTTCTCTCGGCAGATATATAAATTATTTATTTTAAAATATTTACAAAATTGTCCTGTCGCGCTGATGGGTAGATATTGCGTTTAAAATGAATTATTCTGTCGGCTGATTTCCGGTTTACTCCAAAGAAAAGGTTTTTAATTATTATGTCTTTGACGTTACAGAATCTTAATAATATCCGTACGCTGCGTGCAATGGCACGTGAATTATCCGTCGACATTCTGGAAGAAATGCTGGAGAAGGTCAGGATCGTTGTTGAAGAAAAACAACACGAGCAGTCGGAATTCGAGCAGCAACGTGCAGAGCAGCAGGATAAAATTAATGCGTTGCTGGAACGGATGAAAGCCGACGGTATTTCACCTTCCGATTTGCTCGGTACTGAACGCGTGCAGGCGGGCAAACCGGCGAAAAAACGCAAAGTGCGTGAAGCGAAATATCGCTTTATCGATGTGAATGGCGAAGAGAAAACGTGGACCGGCCAGGGCCGCACGCCAAAGGCGATCGCCAATGCGCTGGCAAACGGTAAAACACTGGATGATTTTCTGATTTAAGTCTTGAGCCGGGCGGACGTATCCGCCCGGTTTTACATTCAGCAGACGCCAAAATCACCGGCTTCGGTATATAACGTCACCTCTGCGGCTTTCAGGGTAAATGTCTCGCCCTGTTCATTGCTGGCCTGCACGACCACAATGCTGTCGTCCTTCACGTCGAGCACTTTCAGTTTTGGACCGCCCTGACGCGGTTGCACATAATCACCAACAGAAAACATAGTACCTCCTCTCATTTAGCGATCTTCACCTTAGCCCACGTCATGCAAAGGGTACAGCATTAAACGGTCTGGTACTGCTTACGAGGTACGATGGTTCCACGGCATGATCTTCAGCAGCCGCGCCATGCCGCAAAAACCGGTCAGACCGGCAAACAGCAGGCCCGCCCCCACAAAACCACTCAGCAGGAAAAAGCCGCCTGAGAGCGTGTAGCCCAGCACCACGCCGAGCAGGATCAGCAGCCCCGCTGCAATTTGTACCTGCCGCATCAGGGGCAGAGGCTGTGATTTATCTTCGACGGTCAGCAGCCCTGCCTGTTTCCAGCCCTGAATGCCACCTTCAATGACGTATGCCCGCGCGGGAGAGGCCGCCTGTACCAGACGCGCGGCGTTGTTCGACGTTCTCGCACCGGACTGACAGTGGAAAATCACCGTTTCCCCTGCCTGAGCCTGAAGTGCGCCGGGTAAGGAATCCAGCGGGACGGAGTGGGCGAGGGCAATATGCTCGCGGGCATATTCATCGGTATCGCGAATATCAATCAGTTTAGCGCCCTCAGCAATAAGCGCAGTTGCCTGCTGTGGCGTAATCAGAGGAAGAGGCATGGCGGCTCCTTACGGACAATAGAGGTGTTTGAGGGTGCTGATAATCTGGTATACAGCGTCATTCTTAATGGCGTAGAGAATGCGTTGGGCATCCCGCGTACTGCCGATCAGGCCTTCCTCGCGCATGCGCGCAAGATGTTGGGACGTGGCGGACGCGCTGAGCCCCGTCGCGCGCGCCAGATCGCCCGCGCTGGTATTCGGTGAGCCGCAAAGTGTGCAGAGGATCAGTAGCCTGTGCGGGTTGCTCATCGCTTTCATCAATGCTGCGGCCTGCTCAGCGCTGGCCTGAAGCTGTTCAAGTTCAGTCATGGTATTTTAGTGTTTTCTTAATTAAGTAAATACTAAAGTAAAGGTGCGCGTTAAGCCAGTGTCAAAATCGTAAAAGAGGGTAAAAGAACGGCGGGGTAATGGCACAGCCGGGTAAACTGGCTACGCTTAGAGAGTGTTCTCTTTTTATTCAATTAGTTAGCTTGCACGGAGTCATTATGGGTTTTTGGCGCGTTGTTTTTACGATTATTCTCCCGCCGTTGGGGGTGCTGCTTGGTAAAGGATTTGGCTGGGCATTTATTCTGAATATCCTGCTGACCATTCTGGGCTACTTCCCCGGCCTTATCCACGCGTTCTGGGTGCAAACCAAAAGCTAAGCACGCCAGAGTAAATCGCTGTAGATCCCGGTCAGCACACCTTCTGGACCAAACTGCTGTTTGATCCAGCGCGTCACCTGACCGGTCGCGGCATGCTGCGTGGCGAGCAGCATGCGCGAATCCTGGCGCGGGTTGTTAATGCGTCGCGTCGCCAGGAGTCCATCCTCCACCGCCTCTCTCGCCATGTATTCCGGCAAAAAGCCAATCCCTTCCCCCAGGATCTGACACTGGCATTTGGTGTTGAAATCCGGCACCAGAATCGCCTCCTGCCCGTGCAGCAGCCAGCCAACCTTTTTGTTAATGGTATGCGCGGTATCTTCCACCATGATGTTCGGATACAGGCGCAGCTGGCTCTCCGCTATCGGTTCGGGAACAAAGGCGAGCGGATGTTCCGGAGCGATGGCAAAGACCCAGCGAATAGCGCCAATTTCGGTGTAATCAATCCCGCCGCCGTCGAGCAGCGTGTCCGGCGCGCCAATCGCGATATTGGCCTGGTTGTTGATAATAGAATCCCAGACGCCGTTGTAGACCTCGGTCGTGACGGTGATCTGACAGGTCGGAAACTGTTTTTTCAGCACCTGCAGCAGCCTGGCGGTGTGGCGCGGCGTGTATAAAAGCTGATTAATACAGATGCGCACCCGCGCCTCGATGCCCTGCGAAATGGTATCAATCCCGCGCTTGATGGCGTGGAAGTCGTTAAGCAGGTCGGTGGCCTTACGGTAAAAGTAAAAGCCGGACTCGGTCAGCTCGATGCTGCGCGTGTTGCGCACAAACAGCACCACGTCCAGCCCGGTCTCCATGCGCTTAATGGTGTAACTGATGGCGGAGGTCGTCACGCCCAGTTCGGCGGCGGCTTTGCTGAAGCTGCCAAAGCGCGCCGCGGTGGTGAAGGCCAGCAGGTTCTCTTCGGTAAAGATGGAATTCATATCTCACTCCCGTCAGCCATCAGTTTTGAACATATTTTAACAACGATGTTACAACGTATTTGAAGCCGGTCACAGTTCTGACTATTTGCTGCAGGCCGCACTTGGTAAGGCTTCGTCAGGCATAAGCATAATGCAGCTTCGCGCGCTAAAACGCGGTGTAACATAAGAAAAAGGTTGCACAGACGCACGTTTTAACCGGTTTATTGAATTTAACTCAACAATGAATTGACTGTCGATGAATCATTTTTAAGCGGATTCTTTTATGACCAGGCTGTTGCTATTCTCAGGTCAACAGAAATAAAAACATCGGGAGTCTGAATATGTCTGCGAACGAACTCGTTACTGAATTTCTGCTGGCGGCAGAAGAGGGCAATAGCGATGCGCTAAAAGCCTGTCTGGAGAAAGGCGTGGATATTAACGCCACCAACCGTCAGAAAAGAACCGCGGTTATTATTGCCAGCCTGAAAAAGCATTATTCCTGCGTGGAGCTATTAATTGCCGCCGGGGCGGATATTGATAAGCAGGATCAGACCTGCTTTAACCCCTTCCTCATCAGCTGCCTGACCAACGATATTACCCTGCTGCGCCTTGTCCTTCCGGCAAATCCCGATCTCGACCGCCTGACGCGCTTTGGCGGCGTGGGCATTACGCCAGCCAGTGAAAAAGGGCACGTTGAGATTGTGCGCGAGCTGCTGGAAAAAACGGATATCAACGTCAACCACACCAATTTTGTCGGCTGGACGCCGCTGCTGGAAGCCATCGTGCTTAACGACGGCGGCGCGAAGCAGCAGGAGATCGTCAAGCTGCTGCTGGATCACGGCGCGAACCCGCACATGACCGACAAATACGGCAAAACCCCGCTCGAGCTGGCGCGAGAAAAAGGGTTCGATGCGATAGCCGACCTGCTGCTGGCGGCAGGCGCATAACGCATTCGGCCAGCCTTTTCCGGCTGGCCGTTAATTCAAAAGTATTTTTAACCGACGTGCATTTTGCACGACGGCGGCCCCCTTTTATCCGCTTTCAGGAGAAAATAATGCCAACGAAAATCGTGATTAAAAAGAATACGTATTTCGACTCCGTATCATTAATGTCCGTTTCCACCAAAGCCAATAAATTACCGGGCGTCGAGCAGGCGTTTGTGGCCATGGCAACGGAAATGAACAAAGGCGTATTAAAAAACCTCGGGCTATTAACGCCGGAATTAACCGAAGCCAAAAACGGCGACCTGATGATCGTGATTAAAGGCGACGCGGCGAATGATGAAACGCTGGCGGCTATCGAAGCGCTGTTCACGCGTAAAGAGAGCGCAGGATCCCATGAAGCGCGCTACGCGACGATTGCCAGCGCCAAAACCCATCGTCCTGACGCAAACCTTGCGGTAATTTCCGTCAACGGTACTTTCGCCGCCCGCGAAGCGCGGCAGGCGCTGGAAAACGATCTTAACGTAATGCTCTTTTCCGATAACGTGTCGCTCGACGACGAGCTGGCGCTGAAGCAGCTGGCGCACCAGAAAGGGCTGCTGATGATGGGGCCGGACTGCGGCACCGCCATCATCAACGGCGCGGGACTGTGCTTTGCTAACGCGGTGCGTCGCGGCTCGATTGGCATCGTCGGCGCTTCCGGCACCGGCAGCCAGGAGCTGAGCGTGCGTATTCACGAATTCGGCGGCGGCGTGTCGCAGCTGATTGGCACCGGCGGGCGCGATCTCAGCGAGAAAATTGGCGGCCTGATGATGCTCGACGCCATCGACATGCTGGAAGCCGACGAGGGCACCCAGGTGATTGCACTCATCTCCAAGCCACCGGCCCCTGCGGTGGCGGAGAAAGTGCTGGCTCGCGCCCGCGCCTGCCGCAAGCCTGTGGTTGTTTGCTTCCTCGGCCGCAGCGAACCGCCTGCCGATGAAGATGGCCTGCAGTTTGCCCGCGGCACCAAAGAGGCGGCCCTGAAGGCGGTCCTGCTTACCGGCATCAAAAAAGAGTCCCTGGACCTGCATCCGCTCAACTGGCCATTGATTGAAGAGGTGCGCGCCCGCCTGACCCCGCAGCAGAAGTACATTCGCGGCCTGTTCTGCGGCGGCACCCTGTGCGACGAGGCGATGTTCGCGGCGCTTGCGAAATTCGACGACGTCTACAGCAACATCCAGCCGGATCCGGCTAAGCGCCTGGGCGACATCAGCGTCAGTAAAGCCCACACCTTCCTCGACTTTGGCGACGACGACTTCACCAACGGCAAGCCGCACCCGATGATCGACCCGGCCAACCGCATCAGCCGTCTGCTACAGGAGGCGCGGGATCCCGAAGTGGGGGTGATCGTGATGGACTTCGTGCTCGGCTTCGGATCGCACGAGGATCCGGTCGGCGTGATGATCGAGGCGATCAAAGAGGCGCAGGCGATCGCGAAGGCCGACAACCGTCCGCTGGCGATCCTCGGCTACGTGCTCGGCACCGACCAGGATACGCCGTCACTGACCCAGCAGTGCCAGCTCCTGACCGATGCGGGCGTGATCTGGGCCAGCAGCAGTACCAATACCGGATTACTGGCACGTGAATTTGTCTGCAAAGGGGAGAACGCCTGATGACCACCTTATTTAACCAGCCGCTGAACGTCATTAATGTCGGTATTGCCATGTTCAGTGACGACCTGAAAAAGCAGCACGTCCCGGTCACCCATCTCGACTGGACCCCGCCGGGGCAGGGCAATATGCAGGTCGTTGAAGCGCTCGACCAGCTGGCGGAAAAACCGCTGGCGGAGAAAATTGCCGCCGCCAACAAGATTGCGCTGGAGCGCATTATTCAGTCCCACCCGGTGCTGGTGGGCTTTGATCAGGCGATCAACGTCGTGCCGGGGATGACCCGCACCACCATCCTGCACGCGGGCCCGCCTGTCGCCTGGGAAAACATGTGCGGGGCGATGAAAGGGGCGGTCACCGGGGCGCTGGTGTTTGAAGGGCTGGCCACCGATCTGGAGGACGCGGCGCGACTGGCGGCCTCTGGCGATATCACCTTCTCCCCCTGCCACGAGCACGACTGTGTGGGTTCGATGGCGGGCGTCACCTCGGCATCAATGTTTATGCACATCGTCGAGAACAAAACCTACGGCAACCGCGCCTTCACCAACCTCAGCGAGCAGATGGCGAAGATCCTGCGCATGGGCGCCAACGACCAGAGCGTGATCGACCGTCTGAACTGGATGCGCGACGTTCTCGGCCCGATGCTGCGCGACGCGATGAAGATCATCGGCGAGATCGACCTGCGCCTGATGATGGCCCAGGCACTGCACATGGGCGACGAGTGCCACAACCGCAACAACGCAGGCACCACGCTGCTGATTCAGGCGCTAACGCCGGGGCTGATTCAGGCGGGCTATCCAGTGGCGCAGCAGCGCGAGGTGTTTGAGTTTGTCGCCAGCAGCGACTACTTCTCCGGCCCGACGTGGATGGCAATGTGTAAAGCCGCGCTGGATGCCGCCCACGGTATCGAGTACAGCACCGTGGTGACGACTATGGCGCGTAACGGCTACGAGTTTGGCTTGCGTATTTCCGGCCTGCCGGGGCAGTGGTTCACCGGCCCGGCGCAGCAGGTGATTGGCCCGATGTTTGCGGGCTATAAGCCGGAAGACTCCGGGCTGGATATCGGCGACAGCGCCATCACCGAAACCTACGGCATCGGCGGCTTTGCCATGGCGACGGCGCCAGCGATTGTGGCCCTGGTGGGCGGCACGGTGGAGGAAGCCATCGACTTCTCGCGTCAGATGCGTGAAATCACCCTCGGCGAAAACCCGAACGTCACCATTCCGCTGCTCTCGTTTATGGGCATTCCGACCGCCATCGATATCACCAAAGTCGCGGGCAGCGGCATTCTGCCGGTGATCAACACCGCCATTGCCCACAAAGACGCGGGCATCGGCATGATTGGGGCGGGCATCGTTCACCCGCCGTTTAGCTGTTTTGAAAAGGCGCTGTTGACCTTCCGCGATCGCTACTTCTTATAAGGTAAGCATCCATGAAAAGCATGAAACTGGAGTGGAAAAGAGGTGACTGGGCGGCGTACTTCGGGTTGATGACCAACAACCTGACGAACCTGCTGACCATGATGGGGCTGCTCATTTTCGTCGTCGGCATCCCGAAGGAGATTGTTTATGGACGCATCGCGCCGGCCTTCGGGCTGGCGGTGCTGGTCGCAAGTATTTGCTACGCCTGGTTCGGCATGCAGATGGCGCGCGCCACCGGGCGAACGGACGTCACCGCGCTGCCGTCCGGCCCCAGCGCGCCGTCAATTTTTACCGTGACCTTCCTGGTGCTGATGCCGGTGTATCAGCAAACGGGCGATGCGGAGTTCGCCATTCAGATTGGCCTAGTGTGGTGTTTCGTAGAAGCGATGATCCTCGCGGGCGGTTCGTTTTTAGGGGAAACCATCCGCAAGATGATCCCGCGCACCGTGCTGCTGTCGTGCCTCTCCGGTTTGGGCCTGCTGCTGCTGGCGATGAACCCGATGCTGCAGGCGTTCGAAGCGCCGACTGTGTCGTTTATCGTGCTGCTGCTCATCTTTATTAACTGGTTCGGTAAAAAGCCCATTTTCGCCAAAATCCCGACCGGTCTGCTGTTGCTGGTTGCCGGAACGGCGCTAGCGTGGCTCTCGGGTCTGCAAAGCCCGGAAGCGATTAAAGCGTCCATGTCATCGTTCGGCTTTAACCCGCCGCAGGTGCACGTAGAAGGCTTCCTGCAGGGCCTGCCGCACGCGCTGCCGTATCTGGCATCGGCCGTTCCGCTGGGGCTGGCGAACTACATCTTTGACCTCGAGAACATCGAAAGCGCCCACGCGGCAGGGGATGAATACCCGACCCGCAAGGTGATGCTGGCGAACGGCCTGGCCTCCATGCTCGGATGCCTGATGGGGAACCCGTTCCCGGTCACGGTCTACGTCGGTCATCCCGGCTGGAAAGCGATGGGGGCCAGCATCGGCTACACGCTGGCCTCGGGCGTGACCATGTTCATCGTGCCGCTGTTCGGGCTGGGGGCGTTTATGCTCGCCATCATACCGATGACCGCCATCGTGCCGATTCTGGTGTTTATCGGCGTCGTGACGGCCAACCAGGTGGTGAGGGAAACGCCCAAAGTGGAGGTGCCCGTCATCTTCATCTGCCTGTTCCCGTGGATCGCCAACTGGGCGCTGACCATGATGAACAGCGTGATGAGCGCCGCAGGCACCAGCGCGGGGAAAATCGGCACCGACGTGCTGCACAGCAAAGGGATCTACTACGAAGGGCTGATGCATCTCGGTAACGGCGCACCGCTCGCCAGCATGCTGTGGGGCTGTATCGCCATCTTTGCCATCATCAACAAACCGCTGCGCGGGGCTGTCGCCGCTGCGGGTGGGGCGCTGCTGGCGCTGTTTGGGGTGATCCATGCCCCGGTGGTGGGATTTGCCGAAGGCAGTTCGCTGATGTTCGTCACCGCGTATCTGATGATGGGCGGCATGTTTGTGGTGAAGCATGTGCTGGATATCTCTGTTAATCCCCCTCTCCCTGTGGGAGAGGGCCGGGGTGAGGGCACCAGAACGCACCTTCTAAAGGAAACAAAATGAAAGAGCTTATGGTCGTCGCCATCGGCGGCAACAGCATTATCAAAGACAACGCCAGCCAGTCGGTTGAACATCAGGCGCAGGCGGTGAAAGCGGTGGCCGAGTCGGTGCTGGAGATGCTGGCCTCCGACTATGACATCGTGCTCACCCACGGTAACGGCCCGCAGGTGGGGCTGGATCTGCGCCGCGCCGAAATCGCCCACGAGCGGGAAGGGCTGCCGCTGACCCCGCTGGCAAACTGCGTGGCGGATACGCAGGGCGGCATCGGTTACCTGATCCAGCAGGCGCTAAACAACCGGCTTGCCGCGCGCGGCGAGCAAAAAGCGGTCACGGTCGTCACGCAGGTAGAGGTGGATAAAAACGATCCCGGCTTTACGCACCCGACGAAACCGATCGGTGCGTTTTTCAGCGAGACACAGCGCGACGAGCTGCAGAGCGCGCACCCGGACTGGCATTTTGTTGAGGACTCCGGCCGGGGCTACCGTCGCGTGGTGGCTTCACCCCAGCCGCTGCGCATCGTTGAGGCAGACGCCATCAAAACGCTGACGCAAAAAGGCTTTGTGGTGATCGGCGCGGGCGGCGGGGGGATCCCCGTTGTTCGCAGTGAGCAGGGGGAGTATCAGAGCGTCGACGCGGTGATTGATAAAGATCTCTCCACCGCGCTGCTGGCGCGCGAGATCCGCGCCGACGTGCTGGTGATCACCACCGGGGTCGAAAAAGTGTGCGTCAACTTCGGCAAGCCAAACCAGCAGGCGCTGGACGCTGTTAACGTGGCGCAGATGGCGCGCTACATGGAAGAGGGCCACTTCCCGGCGGGCAGCATGCTGCCCAAAATCGTCGCCTCGCTGGAGTTTTTACACCACGGCGGCAAGCGCGTGATTATCACCTCGCCGGACTGCCTGCCCGCGGCGCTGCGCGGGGAAACCGGTACCCATATTGTTAATGAAGGAAGATAAGATGAGTGAAAACAAAAGCCGCCGCGAGTTTATTAGCCAGAGCGGCAAAATGGTTACCGCCTGCGCGCTGTTTGGCGCCACCGGCTCCGTCGCGTATGCTGCGGATACCGCAAAGCCAACCTGCGAGACCGGCAAACCGATGAGCATCACCGCAAAACATTACTACCTCGACAACGTGCTGCTCGAAGCCGGGTTTAACGTTGACGGCAGCGTGGCGACAAGCACCCGCACCGAGTTGAAAACGCTGGAGATTAACGACGGGAAGATCGTCGCCCTGCGCGACAATAAAAGCCATGCCGACGCCACGCTGCCGCACTATGACGCGGGCGGCAAGCTGATGCTCCCGGCGATGCGCGACATGCACATCCACCTGGATAAAACCTTTTACGGCGGCCCGTGGCGCTCGCTGAACCGTCCTGCGGGTACCACGATTCAGGACATGATCCGCCTGGAACAAAAAATGCTGCCGGAGCTGCAGCCCTACACCCAGGAGCGCGCGGAAAAGCTGATCGACCTGATCCAGTCGAAAGGCTCTACCATCGCCCGCAGCCACTGCAATATTGAGCCGGTTTCCGGCCTGAAAAACCTGGAAAATCTGCAGGCAGTGCTGGCGCGCCGCAAAGCGGGTTTTGACTGCGAAATCGTTGCCTTCCCGCAGCATGGGCTGCTGCTGTCGAATTCTGAAAAGCTGATGCGCGAGGCGATGCAGGCCGGGGCGCACTACGTAGGCGGGCTGGACCCGACTAACGTTGACGGTGCGATGGAGAAATCTCTCGATCTGATGTTCCAGATCGCGCTGGACTACGACAAAGGGGTGGATATTCACCTGCACGAAACCAGCCCGGCGGGCGTGGCGGCGGTGAACTACATGGTCGAAACCGTGGAGAAAACGCCGGAGCTGAAGGGCAAACTGACCATCAGCCACGCCTTCGCGCTGGCGACGCTCAACGAGCAGCAGGTGGATGAGATCGCCACCCGCATGGCGGCGCAGCAGGTGACCATCGCCTCCACCGTGCCGATTGGCACCCTGCATATGCCGCTGAAGCAGCTGCGCGAGAAGGGCGTGTTTGTGATGACGGGGACCGACAGCGTGATCGACCACTGGTCGCCCTACGGTCTGGGGGACATGCTGGAAAAAGCGAATCTTTATGCGCAACTCTACATCCGCCCGAACGAGCAGACGCTCTCCCGCGCGCTCGGTATCGCCACCGGCGACGTGCTGCCGCTGAACGACAAAGGCGAGCGCGTGTGGCCGAAAGCGCAGGACGACGCCAGCTTTGTGCTGGTGGATGCCTCCTGTTCCGCCGAGGCCGTGGCGCGCATTTCACCGCGTACCGCGACGTTCCACAAGGGCAACCTCGTCTGGGGCTCGGTGGGCTAATGTGGTGCCGGGTGGCGCTGCGCTTACCCGGCCTACGGTTCGGAGATTTTGTAGGTCGGGTAAGGCGAAGCCGCCACCCGACAATGCAGTATACTGCTATGCACATTCTTTAAGAGGGATCTGCCATGGCACAAAACATCTACGACAACCCGGCATTTTTCGAAGGCTACGCCCAGCTTCCGCGCTCGGTTCAGGGCCTCGACGGTGCGCCGGAGTGGCCCGCGCTTAAGGCCATGCTGCCGGATTTAACCGGCAAATCGGTTGTCGATCTCGGCTGCGGCTACGGCTGGTTTTGCCGCGCGGCGCGTGACCTGGGCGCTGCTGACGTCACGGGCGTTGATATCTCCGAAAAGATGCTCGCCCGCGCTGGGGAGCTTACCGCTGATCCACAGATTCACTATCAGCGTAGCGATATGGAATCACTCGAGCTCAACGAGAACAGCCTCGATCTGGTCTATAGCTCGCTGGCGCTGCACTACCTGCCGGAGCTGGATACCCTGTTTGCGAAGGTTCAGCGCGCGCTTAAGCCCGGCGGCAGCCTGGTTTTTTCCATGGAGCACCCCATTTACACCTGCGCCACCCGTCAAGGCTGGCTGACCGACGACAGTGGCGAGCGGTTCTGGGGCGTGAACCATTATCAGGAAGAAGGCAAGCGCGTCAGCAACTGGCTGGCGGACGGCGTCATCAAGTATCACCGCACGCTGGGCACCACGCTTAACGCGCTGATCGGGGCCGGGTTAACGGTAAGCGAGGTCAACGAGTGGGGGCCAACGCAGGCGCAGATTGACGCCTGGCCCGCGCTGGCCGAAGAGGCAGAGCGCCCGATGCTGGTGCTGATCGCCGCCCGTAAGGCTCAGTAACCCACCTTATACACGCGTCCGCTCTGCACGCCTTCCACGCTGCGACGGTAGGCCTGCGCCACGGTCGCGGCGGGAACGCTCTCAAAGCCCGGGAAGAAGCCGTCGTACGCTTCGACGGATTCGGTGAGTACCGTCGGGCTAATCAGGTTGATGCGGATCCTGCGCGGCAGCTCACAGGCTGCAGCGCGCACAAACCCTTCCAGCGCCGCATTGACCGTGGTGGCATTCACCCCCTGCGCAATCGGCTCGTGCGCCACAATCCCGCTTATCAGCGTAATCGAGCCGCCTTCGTTCAGGTAGTGCTGGCCGGTCAGCGCCAGGCGAACCTGCCCCAAAAGCTTATCCTGCAATCCCCGGTTGAAATCGCTGTCCTTCATGGTCGCGAGGGGGCCAAAGTGAAGGCTGCCGCTGGCGGAGACAATCGCGTCCACCGGACCGATTTTCTCAAACAGCGCCTGAACGCTCGCCTGCGAGGTGATATCCACCTGATAGTCGCCCTGCGTGCGGCCCACGCGGATGACTTCGTGACGACGACTCAGCTCTTCCGCTACTGCACGACCGACCGTACCGCTGGCACCAATAATGACGATTTTCATAGCAGACTCCTTATGTTGTGAGACTTCATTCTTTAATAAATAAAAAGTCAGATAAACTGGGCTAACGTTAGAAGATTGCTAACCAGAGGTTCGGAATATGGATAAGCTTCGCGGTATGGAGACGTTTATTGCGGTGGTGGAAAGCGGTAGCTTTACTGGTGCTGCATCACGTCTGGAGATGTCGGCGGTGATGGTGGGGAAGTATATTGCCCTGCTGGAAACCCAGCTCGGCACGCGACTGCTGGAGCGCAACACGCGCCGTCAAAGCCTGACCGACGCCGGGCGCGTCTATTTCGAGGAGGCGAAGCGGGTGCTGGAGCAGGTCTCCATTGCTGAAAATGCAGTCGAGCGGCTGCGTGCTGCGCCTGCCGGAACGTTGCGCGTCACGGCACCGACGTCGTTTGGTGGCTGCGTGATTGCACCGCTCACCGCCACCTATTTACAGCGGTATCCGGAGGTGCGTGTGGAGCTGGATCTCACCAACCGGATGGTCGATCTGGTGGATGAAGGGGTCGATCTGGCCATTCGCATTGGCGACATTCAAAACGACGATCTGGTAGCGAAGTACCTCTGCCCTTACCGGATGGTGATCTGCGCCGCGCCGGACTATTTAGCGCGCTACGGCACGCCACAGACGCCCGCCGATCTGGTGAATCATCTGTGTCTATCGCACACGGTGTGGACCGCCCGTAACGAGTGGCGGCTACCGGGCATGGAAGGAGAAGTGCGCTGGAAGCGCGATGCGATCTTAAGATGCAACGATGGCTATGGATTACGCATGGCGGCGCGGGCAGGTGCAGGATTACTGCTGCAACCGGAGGTGCTGGTGGCGGAAGAGCTGGCAAGCGGCAGGCTGGTGCGGGTGCTGGAGCAGTACACGCCCGCGCCGAGGCCGGTGCATTTATTGTGGCGTCAGGATTTACGTCAACTGCCTAAGCTTACGGAATTTATCGCCCATATTCTGCTAAGATTGGGCACAATATAAAAAAGAAGGTAATCAAAGAATGTCTGCAAACAAACTCGCCAACAGCGCGCAGGGCCTGCAATCCTCTGCCATCCGTGAATTATTAAAACATAGCAAAATGGCAGGGGTGATTTCGCTGGGCGGTGGTATTCCTAATCCCGATCTGTTCGATCACGATGGGCTTAAAATTGCTGCCGATTCCGTCTTATCGCAGCATTTTGGCGAGGCGTTCCAGTACGGTCTGACGGAAGGCGTCCCGGGGCTGCGCGAGGAAATTAAACGCATCTGCGAGGGGCGCGGTATTGCCTGTAAGGCCGATGATGTCGTTATTACTTCCGGCTCGCAGCAATCACTTGACGTGCTGGCGCGTGCGTTAATCAACCCGGGTGACACCGTTGTCGTTGAGCGTCCAACCTATCTCGCCGCGCTGCAGGTCTTCGGCCTGGCGCAGGCCAACTTTGAATCCGTCGGCACCGACGGCGACGGTATGAAGGTGGATGAGCTTGAAGCGCTGGTGGCAAAGAAAGCCATCAAAGCGGTCTACATCGTTCCAACCTTTGGTAACCCCGGCGGCGTGACGCTTTCCGAAGCGCGCCGTAAACAGCTGGTGGAATTATCAAAACGTTATGATTTCGTGATTATCGAAGACGACCCGTACAGCGAAATTAATTACACCGACGAAGTGTTCCGCCCGTTGATAGCTCACGCCAAAGATATCGGCAATGAAGAGAACGTGGTGTACACCTCCACCTTCTCTAAAATCCTCGCACCGGGAACCCGCGTGGGCTGGGTGCTGGTCCCCGAGTGGCTGAAACGTGCGGTGGTTAATCTGAAGCAAACCACCGATCTGCACACCAGCACGCTGTCACAGCTGATGACCTATGAGTACCTGAAAACCGGTCGTCTGGCGGGGCAGATTAAGATGATCCGCGAAGCCTATCGCCAGAAATACCAGACGTTTGCCACTGAGCTGGAGGCCGAGCTGGGCGATGTGATGTCGTTCCACAAGCCGAAGGGCGGCATGTTCCTGTGGGCGAAAATGAACAACGGCATGAACACCACGCGCTGGCTGGAGAAGACGTTAAGCAACGGCGTGGTGTTTGTACCGGGTGAGTTCTTCTACTGCAACGAACCTGACCAGACAACGCTGCGTATGTCGTTTGTGACGCCAACGGATGAACAGCTGATAGAAGCGGTTCGACGTTTGAAAATCTCGCTGTAAGAGGGGGCGCATAACGGCAAATGCTGTTATGCGCCGTTCGCGTTTAGGGTGAGCTTAATGCGTGGCGTGGGCGAGCGCGCGGTCTGATGCCTCTCCGCCAATCACCAGCGTGACCTCATGGATACGACAGATTTTTCCTTCTCGCAGTGCGGCAAACATATACACCTCAATCTCTGCCTGCCGACCATCCGGATACGTTACGGTAACCCAGTGCCGGTCTGCCAAAAGACCATCGTGACAGGTGAACTCCTCTACCCTGAATGCTATCTCGCGGATCTGCGATCGAACGTGGTTCAGGTGCCGAACAAAACCCTGATAATCAAGCGCGTGACCGTCCGTAAATTGCTGGTAATCGGGCGTAAAAAGCTCTGCCGGATCGACGTCGCCTTTGAATAAGTTGGTTAACAGGCTAGCCATTTCCTTGCGCTGCACGGTGTTGTCAGGGTGGGCTACCAGGGATGTGATAATGCTCATGCGGGCTCCTCAAATGGTTGAATCATCATTATCCTTGACAGCCGAAGACGTAGTTTCTGTAATGCGTCGATGAATAACGATTTTCGGTCAAAATGATATGATCAGTGTTGAAACGCTCCTTCATCCCGGCGGGTATCGAACGCCCTGGCATAGTCATCGCACCGGCCAGCTGTGGCGCATTGCAACGGGACTGCTGGTCATTGAGACGCAGCAGGCGCGCTCGGTCGTGCCGGCAAAGCATATCGGCTGGATCCCGCCGGGCCAGCAGCACGCCGCCTTCTCTGAAAGCGCGATAGAAGGCTGCGCTATCTATCTGGACCCCGCCTGGTGTGGAATGCTTCCCGATTCGCCCGCGCTGTTCGAGCCCGACGCTCTCACCCATGCACTGTTTAGCCGTTTATGTGGTCCAGAGAGTGAGTACGATCCGCGAAAGCTGACTTTGCTGCTGGATGAGCTTGCCCTGACGCCCCAGGCTCACTTTTCTCTGCCCGTGCCGACGGATCCGCGTCTGAAGAACGTAGTCAGCCATTTGCTGCAGTTTGTCGATGATAATCAGACGGTCGAGAGTCATGCCAGCCATGTCGGGATGAGCGTGCGTACGTTTAACCGTCGGTTTAGTGCCCAGACCGGAATGAACTTCGTTAACTGGCGGCAGCTGGCACGCGTCATGCGGGCAATGGAGTGGCTGGCGGCGGGGAAGCCGGTAGGGTGGATTGCGCTGTCCTGCGGCTACAGCAGCGTCAGCGCATTTATTGAGGTTTTCAGAGCATGGACCGGTAAAACGCCGGGGCAGTGGGCAATTAAAGAAGGCCCTTTTGGGCGAAGGTAATGCGCGTGGCTTCGTTGAGATCCAGCTGTTTTAACGATTCCGGATTAACCCAGGCGATCTCCTGAAACTCTTCGTTGAAGGTCACCTCACGGTTGGCGCTGATGCAGTCGAAGATCAGGTAAATCATATAAATTTCTTCCGTGGTGCCGTCAGCGTAGGTTTTCACCCGAGTGTCATCGCGAAATGCCCACGGTTTTACCTCGGTAATCTCCAGCGCGTCGCCAAGCTCTTCGCGGATCTCACGGCGCAGCGCCTGTTCCATCGTTTCACCCGGCTCCATCCCTCCACCGGACAGCGCCCACTGGCCGGGAAATACGCCGCGATCGTCGGCCATTTTGCACAGCAGATAGGCCCCGTCGTTCTGAATGATGGGGCAGACAATGGTACGTTGGCGCATGGTTTCTTCCTGAAAAATGAGTTTGGGCTACTTTAGCAGATTGGGGGGGAGGTTATGTTAGGGGTGTTCGATTCTCATTCCTTGGTTTTCTGCGTTTTGTGATGCCCTCACCCCAGCCCTCTCCCACAGGGAGAGGGAGAAAATCATAGCGAATTTTCACTCTATGCGGATGTAGGCCGGGTAAGGCGGAGCCGCCACCCGGCGATTGACTACCGCTCCCTCAGCGCCTCTTTCGCCCGGTTAAACGGCTTGATCATATAATCCAGCACCGTTTTCTCTCCGGTCTTAATGTCCACCGTCGCAATCATCCCCGGCACAATCGAGAAGTGCCTGCCCGCCTTATTCACCAGGTAATCCTGGCTGGTGCGGATAAATACCCGGTAATAAAACACTTCCGGCTTCGCTTCGTCCTGGATGGTATCCGGTGAAATGGTCTCCACCACGCCATGCAG
Source organism: Enterobacter sp. B79-1 (assembly GCF_057444735.1). Classification (NCBI taxonomy): domain Bacteria; kingdom Pseudomonadati; phylum Pseudomonadota; class Gammaproteobacteria; order Enterobacterales; family Enterobacteriaceae; genus Enterobacter; species Enterobacter sp. B79-1. The sequence continues at coordinate 63,921 of NZ_JBYAZJ010000005.1, read as the reverse complement.
CCCGCCGTAAATCGCGTAATCGTAGGCGGTGATTTTGACCAGCGCTTCCTGATTAGGGTGGATAAAGGCGATATCGCGCGGCGACAGGCGGGTTTCAATCAGCAGGTGATCGTCCACCGGCACGATCTCCATCAGCTCGCCGTTGGGCGGGATCACGCCGCCGATGGTGGTCACTTTGATGTTTTTCACAATGCCGCGCACCGGGGATTTCACCGTCAGACGCGTCACCGAATCTTCACGCCCTTTGAGAATGGCGGAAACCATATCCACCTCCGCGTTGGCCTTGGATAACGCCTCGCGCGCCTGAACGTAATACTGCGAGCGCACGTCGGTCAGCTTGAGTTCCAGATCGCTTTTCTGCCGCTGCAGACGCAGCACTTCCACGTGGCTGGCGGCACCGGTTTTGACCAGCCGCTGGGTGATCGCCAGCTCTTTATTGGCGAGATCTAACGCCGAGCGCAGTTCCCGCTGGGTATCTTCAAGCTGTGCGCGACGTGAGTTATACAGGCGCGTTTCAGCCCCGATCAGATCCGTCCATTTCGCCAGCGAAGGCGGGAATTTCAGCGGCAGATCGTTCACTTCGGCATACAACCGGACGCTGGAGGCGAGTGATGCCCGGTAGCGTGCCGCGCTTTCGCCGACGTTCGATTCCGATCGCGTCGGATCGAGCCGCGCCAGTACCTGTCCTGCCTGAACCTGATCCCCTTCGTGCACGTTCAGTTCCGTCAGGATCCCGCCGTCGAGCGACTGTAAAACCTGTTCGCGCGAGCTGGGGATCACTTTGCCGGTCCCGGTGGAAACTTCATCCAGAATGCCGTACCACGCCCAGACGCCAAGCACCACAAACAGCAGCAGAGAGAAGATGACAATCCGCCGCGCGCCGGTGTAGCCGCTTTCGGAGTCGAGGGCGTTATCCAGATCGTCCATTGCGGCAACGTCACGCTGACTGATTTTCATTTTTCCACTCCCGTCCGGTTGCCTGCTGCTGTTGCTGCATGCGGCTGTTGCTCAGGGCCTGCGCTTTTGGCGCATCCATCACCAGCATCCCTTCTTTCAACACTACCACGCGCTCCACCAGCTCCAGCACCGGGACGCGGTGGGTGGCGACAACCAGCGTACGATTGCCAAGCCAGGCGGTGAGGCGCTGGATAAATTCCCGCTCGGTATGCTCGTCAAGCGACGCCGTGGGTTCGTCCATCAGCACGATATTCGGATCGCGCAGAAGCATGCGCGCCAGCAGAATGGACTGCCGCTGCCCGCCGGACAGCCCCACGCCATTCTCCATAATCGGGTAGTCCAGCCCCTTCGGCAGCTTCTGCACAAAGCTCGCCGCGCCGCACATCTCCAGCACTTCAAAAATCTCTTCATCGGTGGCGCGCGGCATACCCAGCGTGATGTTCTCGCGCAGGGTGCCGTAAAACAGCCGCGCGTTCTGGGTCATAAAGCCGACGTTACGCCGCACGTCCGCCACGTCGAGATGGGGCAGGCTGAAGTTGTCGAGCCGCAGCTCGCCGCCCGCCAGATCCATCCCGCCCGCCATCGCCTGCAGCAGGGTGGACTTGCCCGCGCCGTTGCGCCCGAGGATCGCCACTTTCTCGCCAGGTTTGATCTCCAGACGGTTAATGCGCAGCGCCATGCGGGGATCTTCCGGGTGATAGCGGAACTGGGCCTGCTCGAACAGGTAATGGCCGCGCAGCACGTCCTGACGGATCGGCGTCTCTTCGCGCTGGTTTTCGGTGGGCAGCTGCATAATGCTGTCCAGCCCCTCTTTGGCGGCCTTCACCTGTTGCCAGCGGGCCAGCACGCCGCACAGCGTCGCCATCGGAGCGATCATGCGGGAGGCCAGCATCGAGGCGGCGACCACCGAACCGGTGGTGAGCGTCCCGTCGATCACCATCGGTGCGCCGACCACGATGACGCCTGCGTAGACCAGACTTTGAATGGTCATCCCCCAGCTGATCAGGTTCTGCGTCAGCTCGCGGGTGCGCAGACCGGACTCGGCAGTGATCTGGATATAGCTGTTCCACTGCTGCAGGAAGCGGTTTTCCGCCTGCATCAATTTGATGTCCTCCAGCCCCTGCACGCTCTCCACCAGCACCGCGTTGCGCAGGGTGGATTCGTGTGCCGACTGCTTCGCCAGCTCCGCCAGCCGCTTTTGCAGCAGCAGGCCGGGCAGCACCATGATCACCGCCGCGACCGGGGCGATCCACGCCAGCTGCGGCGCGATGATCGCCAGCACCACCACAAACAGGAGGAAGAAAGGCAGGTCAACAATCGTGGAAATGGTAGAGGAGGTGACCATTTCGCGGATCTGCTCCAGCTCGCGCAGCTGGGAGATAAAGCTGCCGGTGGAGCGGGGGATGGCGCTGTTGCGCAGTCGTAGCGCATGGCCAAAGACGCGATCCGACACGCGCAGATCCGAGCGCTTGCCCAGCAGATCCATAATGTGCCCGCGGGCCACGCGCAGCACAAAACCAAACAGCGTGGCGATCAGCACCCCGATAGTCAGAACGTACAGCGTCGGGTAGGACTGAGCCGGGATCACCCGGTCGTAAACCTGCATGGAAAACACGATCCCCGAAAGCGACAGCACGTTGATAAACAGCGCGGCGAGCATGACCCAGCTGTAAGGGCGCAGGTCGCGCATTACCAGCCTGTAGAGCCAGTCCGGGCGATATTTAGAGATATAGGCATCCACCCGGCTGTCCTTCAGGGCGGCCAGGGGACGCAGGGCGATCACGTGGCGGATGGCCGGGAGCATGGCCGTCATCGACAGGCGGTTGGTGTGCGTGTTGTCGTCGAAAAAGCTGACCTCAAGGGTGTCTTCGCCGTCGAAATGTTCAATGACGCCGATTTTCCCCTCGCTCAGCTCCACCACGACGGGCAAGCGCCAGCTATTGATGGACTGCCGATCTGCCGTCAGCAGCTCAAATGACAGTCCGGCCTCGCGCGCAAGCTGGGTGAGGGCAGGCACCATCGGTTTACCTTTCAGCCACGGCGCACCCGCCATCAGCGCGCCGGGTGAACAGGCTACGCGATAACGCGTTGCCACGTAGCCAAACGCCTGCGCCCACTGTTCCAGCGCATCATCCGTCATGTTTTCACCCTGCGGAATATCGCGTTGCTTCATGGCTGGATCTCCACAGTCTGGATGGTGCGGTTATCAAGTTCGAACGCGTGGCGTAAGCGCCCGGTGTTGTACAGGCAGTTGAGCTGAAGCTGATGCAGCTGTCCGGCGGTTTGCTGCTGGGTGAAACGCGCCTGATAAACCTCCTGTTCGGCGTTTAACACGTCGAGCAGCGGACGCGAGCCGAGGTCGAGATACTGCTGTTGATACAGCTCGCGGGTGCGGGCGCTGAGCGCTTCCTGACGCCCCTGAATTTGCAGCGTGGCCATCAGACTCATTACCTGGCTGCGGGCTTCGAGCAGTTTTTGCCGCACATCGAGGCGGGTGCGCTGAATGGTGGACTGCGCCGACTCGACCGCGTGTCCGGCTGCGTTACGTCGGGCGGTCAGGCCGCCCCCCTGATAGAGCGGCATCTGCACTTTTACCCAGGCGGAATACTGGGTGCGATCCCGCGTTTCGTTGCCCGCATAGCGGTCGTTAAGGTAGTGGCGCACTTCCGGCTCAAGCGAAATGGTTGGCGTCATCTGCGCGTTGGCATTGTCAAGGTTGGCCTGCGCGACGTTGGCCTGCGCCCAGGCCGCTAACACGGCGGGCACCAGACGATCGTCCGGCTCGGCGATGTCGCAGCTGCGGGCCAGGCTCTGCGGAAAGTCGTTGCTGACGACGTTCAGGCTGTCCCAGCCCAGAAAACTCATCAGCGTGGCGCGGGCGCTGTTGAGGCTGGCCTGGTACTGCATCAGCTGGGCGCGCGCGCCTTCGATACGGGCATCGGTCTGCACCACGTCAGAGAGTGAGGTGGCCCCTTCGTCATTGCGCAGCTTCGTCAGCTTTCCGATAGAGGAGAGGGCATCAAGCTGCTCTTTGGCGGTGTCTACCATCTGCTGCAAGGTCTGAACCTGCACCATGGCGATGGCGGTATCGTGGGCAATGGTGTCAATGCTGACCAGCACGTTAGCCTGCTGCTGGGCGACGCCCGCGCTTTCGGCGCGCACCTGGCTCGCCACTTTGCCGAAGTCGTAGAGCATTTGCGAGAGGGAGAGCACCAGCGACGGCGTGAAGCCGTTGTCGTCACCGTCGTGGGTATAGCCGTTCTCCATTCCGGCATTGATTTGCGGATAGTATTTCGATTTGGCGACGTCCACGTTTTCGCTCTGCTGGTAGAGTTTACCTACCGCTTCGCTGATGGCCGGGTGCCAGGTGACGGCACGGTTTACGGCTTCGCCCAGCTGCAGCGTGCCGGGCGCAGCTTTCGTGGCCACCGGGGCCACGCGGCCGTTCAAAGAGGGGAGTTCCTGCGTTTCGCTGAGTTGTTCGGCATTGATCGTTCCCGCCGGGTTGGCAGCTAGAGCGGGCACAGATATCAGGCAGCACGAGAGCCACCAGTAAGGCATCTTCTTTCCCATGTCTTGTCCCTAATAAAATGGTACAGCTTTATTGTTGTGCCCGGGCGCTGTGCGCCCGGGTCAGGTGGTTCTGTTGCTATCAGGTAATGATGTGCTGCTGGTTAACAAGCTCGTCGTAGGTGGTCTGAACGTTATCCAACGTAACGAGTGCAGATTTAGTGTAGGCGGCCCCCGTACCGTCACGGTCGATGGAGATCACAGTATTGCCACCGCTTTGTGAAACAGTGAGATAGTTACCCAACGTCGACGCGCTGCCGTTCCAGCCCACCAGCAGATCGCCAATGTCGATCTTGTCTCCCTGCGCCAGCGAGAAGTTGGTCCAGTGGTCGCCCGCGCTGTTCCCCGCCGTTGCGTTACCTGCCGTGCTGTTCAGCACCTGGTAAATCAGCGTATCGCCGTAAGCCGTACCGGTAATGACGTCGTTGTGTTCAGAGCTGATGAACTGCGGCGCCATATTGATGGTCAGCGAGGCGGTATCCGTTTTACCGGTCGCGTCGGTCAGGGTGTAGTTAAAGACCTCCTTCGAGGTGATGGTTGAGAGCGATACCCCGGCGTTGAGGCTGTAGGTGTAATGACCGTCTGCCGCAATCGCCAGCGTGCCGTAATGGCCAACAATGTTCACCGCAGTGCTGCCGGTGTAAGGATCCAGGGTGGTGGTCACGCCGTTGTAGCCCGTGATGCTCAGGCGAGTATCCACCGAGTGCAGCTGATCCATTGCCCCGGCGGAGTCGGTGCCGTCAAAGATGTTGCCGTTGACGGTATGACCGCTGGTGGAGTCGAACTGGGTCAGGGAGTAGGCGGTGCCGCTGACGCTTGGGGTAATGGTGATATTCCCCGCAGCCAGTGGACCCATTTTGCCGGTATAGCTGAGCGTATAGGTACCTGCATCCAGATCCAGTCCCGTCAGGTTGATGGTGGCTGTGCCGCCCAGCAGCAGCCCGCCGTTGAATGAACCACTTCTTACGGTGGTCGCGCCATTGGTTATCGTCCAGTCCACCGTCAACCCGCCCAGAGAAAGGAGCGATGCGACGTTAAAGGTCAAGACCACGTTGTGCAGGGCCGTATTCGGATCCACCACGAAGGTACCGTTTCCGCTACCCTGGGTTGATGCCAACAGCGCGGCGTTCCAGCTCGCCGTCCCTACGGTTGTATCCGAGTAGGCCGTTGTATGGTGTACCGAGGTCACGTCCATCGCGGTGCTGACATCGTTCACCGCATCCATCGCCCGCGCGGTTGGGGTGATGTTGAGCGAGGCCGTATCTTTGGCACCGTTCGGCGCGGTAATGGTGTAGACGAAGGTATCCGGCGTGCTGATGTGGTCAGCGCCAACGCCACTCTTCAGGGTGTAGGTGTACTGACCGGACGCGTTAATGGAGAGCGTGCCGTATTCCCCCACGATGGTGGTGAGGCCGCTGCTGTTTACCGCCACGCCGTTTACTTCCGTCACCAGCGTGCCGGATGGCGCGACGTCATCCGCCAGCACATCCCCGGTGGTGCTGGTACCGACGCTTGCCACGCTATAGACGTGGTCTTCCAGCACGTTCAGCGTGTAGGCCGTCAGCGCGGTGATCCCCGCCGCCGTGTTCAGGAGGAAGAGGTACTCCCCGGACGGCAGATTCAGCGTCAGCGTGGACGAGGTGCCGCCCAGCAGCGGCGCGCGCAGCCAGCCCGGCTGAACGCGCATCTGCTCGAAGGTTTGGGTCGCATCGTTGAACTTATAGATGTACAGGTCAAACACCGAGGCCAGCGCTACGCCCCCCACGGAGGCCTGAATGGTCATGGTGCGGGTGGTGCCTTCCTCCACGCTGTAGATGATCGGATTGCTCAAATCATCCAGCAGATTCAGGCCCAGGGTATTACCGAGGTTAATCCCGACCACGGTAAAGCCGCCCTGCGACGAGGTGCCGTTGTTAATGGCGCTCACGGTGGTGTCAAAGGTCAGCGATGCGGTGTCATCTACGGCCACGATGCCGCTGGTGGCCGTGCCTGTTCCCAGCGACAGCACCAGGTTCGCCGAGGCGCTGGTTCCGTTGTGGGAGATGGTGTAGGTGAAGTTCTCCGTACGGCCAATCACCGAGGCGCTGGTATTCGTCAGGGTATAGGTGTAGCTGCCGTCGCGGTTGATGGTCAGCGTACCGTACTGCCCCTGAATTGCCGTGCCGTCGGCGGTGACGCTGGTGGTTACCCCCAGCGCGTTAGTGACGGCGGTAACCGTGGTGCCCGCCGGGGCGTTATCGCTACCGGTAGTCGGGTCAACGTCGAGGATGACGTTGCCGCCCAGGCTGGTTTCGCCGGTGACGGTGCCTGCGCTGGTCTCTTTCACGCCCACATCAATGCTGGTGTAAGAGCCCGTCGCCAGCAGGTTGGTGTTGTAGCTCAGGACGCGATACTGACCGTTGGCCAGGCCGTTCAGGTTCAGCGAAACGCCGGTCGCCCCGAGCGTGAGCAGATCGGCAAACTGCGGCTGGCCGGTATCCACTACCGTTGTCCAGGTGTTGTTGACGCTGTCGAACCGCTGCACCACCAGTTCAAGGGTATTGAGCAGCGACAGCACTGCACCCGTGGCGTTGGCGTTGACGGTGATGTCTGCGCTGCCGCCGCTGCCCACCGTAAAGCCGACCTGCGCGGTGTCATTGCCGAGCAGCGTCAGCGCGTTACCCAGCGCGCCCACCAGCAGGAAGCCGTAATCGCTGTACTGCGAGTTGGTGACCGTTGCGGTTGTGGTGAGGTCCAACTCTTCAACGTTGCTGCTGGCCGACAGCGGCACGACCGGGGCGAGGGCCGATCCTGGCTGCGAAACGTTACCTGCGGCATCGGTCGCGGTGACCTGCAGCGTCTGACCTTCGGTCTGTTTATTGAGGAAGGTATAGCTGTAGGTACCGTTGCTGCCTGCCGTTGTGGTCACCGTGCTGCCATCTGCCAGACGGATGGTGACAGTGCTGCCCGCTTCGGCGTTACCCGTCAGGACGCTACCGTCGGCGTTAAAGCTGCCGGTTGGCGTGTTTGGCGCGGTGAGGTCGACAATCACCGTCGTGGCGGAAGAGAACGGACCGGTTCCCGAGCCGTTACTCGCGGTGGCAGTAAACGCATGGGAGCCTTCGCTCATCGCCGGAGTGGTGAAGGTCCAGTTGCCCGATCCGTCGGCGACAACGCTGCCCATTGCGACGCCGTTATTGTAGAGCGTGACGGTGGCGTTAGGCTGCGCCGTTCCGCTCAGGGTTGGCGTGGTGTCATCGGTCGTTTTGCCGTTGGTCAGATTACCGGTGACCGTACCGACGTTGTCGGTAATGGTGGCGATTACCGGCGCGTTCGGCAGCGTCGTGAACGGCGCGGTAACCGATGCGCTCACACCGGCGTTTCCGGCTTTGTCGGTGGCGTAGACCACTAGCGACTCTCCTCCCGTCTGCGCGGGGGAGATCGTGGCGTTAAAGTTGCCGCTACCGTCCGCTACCGCCGTACCGAGGACCGTACCGGTGCTGGTGGTGATGGTAACCGTGCTGCCCGCTTCGGCGGTACCGGTGACGTGCGTCCCGTTGGTGATCACCGCCAGGCCGGAAGGAACCGCTGGCGGCGTCAGGTCAACGGTGATGGTGGTGACCGACGATGGTGCGCTGGTGTTGCCTGCCGCATCGGTCGCCGTGGCGGTGAAGTTATGTTGCCCCTCCGCCAGCGTGGTGCTGGTTTGCGGTAGCGTCCAGTTCCCGTTGGCATCCGCCGTCACGGTACCCACAAGCGTCGTACCGTCATAGATGCGAACGGTGGCGTTGGCTTCCGCGGTGCCGTTGAGCGTAGGGCGCGTGTCGTTGGTCGGGTTGCTGCCCGTCACCGGACCGGTGACGGTGCCCACGTCATCGACAACAGAGCTGATAACCGGCGCGGTTGGCGCGGTTGCGTCAACGTTAATCACATACCCAGGGGTTTGCGCACTGGCGTTACCTACCGGATCGGTCGCCGAGAAGGTCAGGCTGTGCGAGCCGTCGCCCAGCGCCGGAGAAGGGGTAAAGCTCCAGTTTCCGCCGGTCGCAACGACGCTGCCTATCTGCACGCCGTTATCGAAGATTTTCACCGTCGAGCCCGCTTCTGCCGTGCCCGTGAGCGTCGGCTGCGCATCGTTGGTTAAGCCACCGTTGGCGATTGGCGTGGCGGCGTTACCGACGTCATCCGTGATGCTTGTCAGCACCGGCAGCGCTGGCGGCGTGGTGTCGATGGTCAGCGTGAAGGTGGCTGATGACGCGCTGGTATTGCCCGCCGCATCGGTGGCTTGTGCCGTAAAGCTGTGCGGGCCAGTGGCCAGCGTCGTGTTGAGCAAGATACTCCAGTTGCCGCTGGCGTCTGCAGTGCCCGTGCCGACAAGCGTTGTGCCTTCATAGATGTACACCGTAGCAAACGGCTCGCTGGTGCCCACAAGACGCGGTACGGTATCGTCGGTGCTTTGCCCTGAACCAAGCGCGCCCGTCACCGTGCCGACATCATCGATAGCCTGCGAGATAACCGGCGCATTCGGTGGAGTGGTATCGACAATCAGCGTAAAGGCCGGTGAAGCCGGGCTGACGTTGCCTGCCGCGTCGGTTGCCGTGGCGATCCAGGTATGGCTGCCGCTGCTGAGCGGGTTAGCAGGCGTGAAGCTCCATACGCCACTGCCGTTGGCCTGAACGGTTCCGACCTGCTGACCATTTTCATAAAGGGTGATAGTGGCGTTGGCCGCTGCGGTTCCGTTCAGCGTTGGCGTAGTGTCGTCGGTACTTTGCCCCGAGGTCAGTGGGTTGAGAACGGTACCCTGGTTATCCGTTGCTGGCGTAAAGACCGGTGCCAGCGGTGCGACGGTATCCACCGTCAGATTAAACGCTGGCGAGGTGGCGCCGGTGTTACCCGCCGTATCGGTGGCGTTGAAGGTGATGGCGTGCAGCCCTTCACCGAGCGCCGTGCCCGGGGTAAAGGTCCAGTTCCCCTGAGCGTTCACCACGGCGGTGCCAATTTCAGTGCCATCCACAATCACATGAACCGTCGCACCGACTTCGCCCGTGCCGTTGAAGGTTGGGCGCGCATCGTTGGTGCTGTTGCCGGTGAGGAGCGTCCCGGTGACCGGCCCGACATCGTCAATGACAGTCGTTACAACCGGCGCGTCAGGGCCTGCGGTATCCACGGTGAAGGCGAATACCGGAGAGTTAGCCGAGACGTTGCCTACGGCATCCGTGGCGTTGACGCGAATGTTATAGTTGCCATCGCCAAGCGCAGTGCCAGGCGTAAAGGTCCAGTTGCCGTTGCTGTCTACCGTGGTGGTACCAATCTCCACCCCATTATTCAGAATGTGGATTGTACTGCCCAGCGCACCGGTCCCGCTCAGCGTCGGCGTATTGTCGTTGGTGACCTGGCCGGCGGTCAGGTTACCGGTCACGCCGCCCGCCACGTTGTCGTTAACCGTATCGAGCGTCGGCACCGTTGGCGCCGTCAGGTCGATGTCAACGCTCCAGGCGTTGGAGGTCTGGCTCACGTTGCCCTGCGGATCGGTGGCTTTGACGGTGAAGGAGTGAGAGCCTTCCACGAGGGCGGTTTCAGGCGTAAAGGTCCATGCGCCGGTGACGCTGTCTGCTGCCACGATACCGATCTGCGTTGTGCCATCATAAATAACGACGACACTGCCCGCTTCCGCCGTCCCGGTCAGGGTTGGCGTGGCGTCGTTGGTTGGCGCACCGTTAGGTACTACGGTCGCGGCATTCCCCGCGTCGTCGGTCACGCTGGTGATCACCGGCGTCGTAGAGACGGTGTCAACGGTGATGGTGATGCCCGTAGAGAGTCCGCTCGCGTTGCCCGCCGGATCGGTGGCCCGGACCGTCAGGGTATGATCGCCATCAGCCAGCGCAGGCGGGGTGTAGGTCCATGTGCCCGTTGAGCCGACGACCACGCTGCCTAACGGAGTACCGTTATTGTAAATGGTAATCGTATCACCCACGTTCCCCACGCCGTTCAGCGTTGGGCGGTTATCGTTGGTGGTCTGACCGTCGCTCAATGGCCCAATGCCCGGACCGACGTCATCAATGATGGAGCCGATAGCCGGTGTGTCGGGTGCGGTCAGGTCAAGAGTGACGGTTGCGACAGGAGAGCGTCCGCTGGTTTGTAAATTCAGCGTGGCGGTGACTTCAAAGGTGTGTTCCCCTTCAGTAAGTAGAACCGGCGTATAGCTCCAGTTACCGTTCGCGTCCGCAACCACGTTAATCAGTGGGATCTGTACCCCGTCCTGATAGATGGTGATGATACTGCCTGCTTCAGCTGTGCCGACGAGGGTTGGTGTGGTGTCGTTGGTCGTTTTGTCTTTTACATCACCCGTCACCGGGGAAACACCATCATTGATAGCGGTGATGATCGGCACGTCAGGGAGATTAGGTAAAGTGTTGGTGACGGTGTAGGAGGCATCAGGACTTAAGTTACCTGCGGCATCGGTAGCCGTCACGGTCAGCACTGCACCATTTGGCTGAGCAGGGCTGAGCGCAACAGAGAAGCTGCCGCCGCTGGCAGCAACGCCAGTGCCAACCACGTTGCCGTCAGCATCAGTTACGGTGATGGTGGAGCCTGCTTCGGCGCTCCCGGTCATCGGGGTACCCTGAGCGGCCACGCTGATCCCCGTCGGCGCGGCGGGATCGAGGGTATCGACCGTGACGTTCAGGGTTGGAGAGCTGCCGGAGCTGAGGCCGGCAGGATCGTTCGCGGCGACCGAGAAGGTATGCGGGGCATCCGTTAATGTTACAGGCGAGGTCCACTCCCATGTACCGTCAGCTTGTACCGTCGCGGTCACCGTTGAGGCGGTGCCATCCACGGTGACGGTGATGATCGTTCCGGGCTCACCTGTTCCTGAGAGCGTTGGCGTGCCGTCGCGTGAGTACAGAGTGCCGTTGGTGAGCTGGCTATCAGAAACCGCGTCGATAGCTGGCGTCGCGGGAGCCTGCGTATCGATCGTCACGGTAAAGACCGGGCCTGGCGCACTGACGTTACCTGCGCTATCCACTGCCGCAACGGTAATATTCAGCGGGCCGTCTGTTTGGGCCGTCGGAAGCGTGTATGTCCATTGGCCATTGACGATATCCACGCGCGCCAGTTCAACACCGTTGTTGTAAATGATCGCCGTTTCACCGTCAGGACCGGTTCCGCCGATCGTTGGGGTGTTATCCGTCGTAGAACCACCGTTTTGTGCACCACCGATGGCCGAGATCGCCGGTGTATCGGGCGCGATCGTGTCTACCGTAATGGTGATGCCGGTTGACGGATCTGATTCGTTGCCCGCCTCATCGGTGGCCGTGGCGGTATATTCATGCGTGCCTTCCCCAATGTTGCTCTCAGGGCGCCAGCTCCAGTTGCCGTTTCCGTCTACCGTCACCGTGCCTACGGCTGTCGTCGTTGTGCCGCCATCGCGGCTGTCATAGATGGTGATCACATCGTTTGGCGTACCTGTTCCGCTCAATACCGGGCGCGGATCGTTGGTGGTTTCGCCGTCGGCTACGGGGCCAGTGATCTGGCTCACGCTGTCGGTCACGACCGGCACCGTTGGGGCCAGAGGGGCTTCAGTATCAATGGTGATCGTCACCGGTGTGGACGGGGCGCTTTCGTTGCCTGCGCCATCCTGATTGGTGACCGTCAGGGAGAGATCGTAGGTCCCGTTACCCAGCGGTGGGTTCGGCGTCCAGGTCCAGTTGCCGTCACCGTCCACCAGAGATTCACCGATTTTGGTCGTGCCATCATAAATATTCACCACGTCACCCGGGTTGCCCGTTCCGCTCAGGGTTGGCGTGGTATCGCGGGTCGTTTCACCCGGGTTCAGTGCGGTACCCGGCGTGCTGCCGTCCGGGTTTACGGTGATATCCGGTATCGCCGGTGTATCAGGCGCGATGGTATCAATAGTGAGCACGAACGGAGGCGAAATCGTCGTATTACCGGCATCATCCGTGGCGTGCACCGTCAGGGAGTGTGGGCCGTTGGTTAACGGGGTGGTTGGCGTGAATGTCCATGTTCCCCCCGTTACAGTCGCTGTGCCGAGCAGGGTATTACCATCATAAAGCGTGATGATGGTGTCCGCCGGTGCCGTCCCCTGCAGCTGAGGCTGGGTGTCGTCCGTCGTATCACCGTCCTGAAGCGGGTTCTGCACCGGACCCACGTTATCCAGCACCGTCTCAATAGTGGCCGCCACCGGCGGCGTAACGTCGACCGTCAGCGTAAAGCCGCCGGATGCCGGGCTAGTGTTACCCGCCGCGTCGGTGGTGACGGCGGTCAGGGTATGCGGCCCCTCGCTCAATGGCGTTGTGGGCGTGAAGGTCCACGCACCGTTGCTGTCGACCAGCGCGGTACCAATAGCGTTGCCATCAAGACGAATGGTGATTGTTGAACCCGGCTCGGCGGTACCGTTGAGCGTCGGGGTGGCGTCGTTTGTCGTTTCACCGGCATCGAGCGGGCCGGTGCGTCCAGGGGCATCATCCACGACCTGCGTAATGACCGGTGCGACCGGCGCAGTGCCATCAACGGTGATGCTCCAGGTATTTGAGGATCCGCTCGGGTTACCTGCTCCATCGACCGCCGTTGCCGTCAGGACGTGACCGCCATCAGGCAGCGGTGCCGTTGGGGTAATGCTCCATTCACCGGACGCCGGAACGGTCACGGTACCGATGACGGTGCTGCCGCTGGTAACGGTAATGGTTGTACCGGGTTCACCCGTCCCGTTGATGGTGGGCGTCCGGTCGTTAGTGAGGTCATTCTGGGCGACAGGACCCGTGGTGGCCTGCACATCATCCACCACGGAAATAATCACCGGCGTTTGCGCAGGCGTGATGTCCGGCGCAACGGTAGGGGTTGTTGGCCCCGTGTTGCCTGCGGCGTCGGTGGCATCTGCGGTCAAACTTTCGCCGTTGGCTTTTGGCGGCGTGAGCGTGACGCTGAAGCTACCGTCATCATTGGCTTTGCCTTGACCCACCGTGACGTTACCTTCACGAATAGTCACCGTACTGCCCGGTTCAGCGGTGCCCGTGACCGTTGTGCCGTCGCCGGACACGACGACGTTATCCGGCGCGAGAGGTGGCGTCGAATCAGGTGCAGTGGCCGTAGCCGGCAGGCTAACGTTACCGCTGTCATCGGTTGCGATAACCGTCAGCACTTCGCCGTTTGTCTGGGACGGGCTGATTGGCGTGCTAAAGGTCCCGTCGCCATTGGCTGTCGTCTCGCCGATGACTGTGCCATCCGGGGCTTTAATGGTGACGGTACTGCCCGGTTCTGCCGTCCCGCTGACGCTTTGACCATCGTCGGACACCACGAGGTTGCCGGGCAGGGCTGGCGGGGTGGTATCGGCCGCGGTAGCGGTCGCTGGCGTGCTCTGGTTACCTGCAGCGTCAGACGCCACCACGGAGATCAGCTGGCCGTTGGTTTGCGCAGGGGTAAGCGTGGCAACAAAGTTACCGTTGCCGTCCGTGGTCGTACGGCCAATGACGTCTCCGTCGCTGTTGGTGATCACAATGCTGCTGTTGGGCTCGGCGGTGCCGGTAATCTGCGTGCCAGCCGGATTCAGAGAAATGACGGGTTGATCCGGCGGTGTGGTGTCAACGATGAAATTAATCGGCTGGGACAGGCTGCTCTGGTTGCCTGCCGCATCGGTTTCACGCACCGTAATCGAGTGCGCGCCTTCTGCAAGAGGTGATGTCGGGGTCAGGCTCCAGGTGCCGTTAGGCTGCACCGTGGCAGTCCCTACGAGCGCGCCGTTATCGTAAACGGTAATGGTGCTACCAGGTTCACCTCTGCCCGTCAGACGCGGCTGTGAGGCATCCGTAAACTGTCCTGCGCTGATGGCACCTTTGAGGCTTCCGGTATCATCATTAACCACGAATGCAGACGGCGTTGACGGTGCGGTGAGATCCACGGTAAGGGTAAACGCCGGGGAGGCTGGGCCGGTGTTGCCTGCGACGTCGGTGGCACGCACGGTCAGCTGATGGCTGCCTTCGCTGAGGTTCACGGAGGGCGTAAACGTCCAGCTTCCGTTAGCGGCTACCACGGCGGTACCGATCGCGATACCGTTGTCATAAATGGTGACGGTTGAGCCTGCTTCTGCGGTACCGGTGAGCTGTGGCCGCGGATCGTTGGTACTGCTGCCATTGCCCAGCGTACCGGTAATGGGGGCGACATCATCAACAACGCTGATGACGACCGGCGCCGTCGGGGCGACGGTATCGACGATAAAGGTCACGGCGGTCGATGGCGCGCTGGTGTTGCCCGCCGCATCGGTTGCCGTGGTCGTGATGGTGTGGCTTCCGTTGGCGAGATTGCCTGCTGGGGTAAAGCTCCAGTTGCCGTTAGCATCCACTTTGGTGGTGCCGATCTGGGTGCCGTTATCGTAAATGGTGAGGGTGGTTCCGGCTTCGCCAATGCCGCTGAGGGTAGGGCGGGCGTCGTCAGTGCGCTGGCCATTGTCCAGCGGGCCCGTTTCCGTGCCGACATTATCGTTTACGATGAGAAGGTTTGGCGCATCCGGCGCGGTGGAGTCTGGAGCGGTGACCTGACCAGGCTGGCTGGTGTTGCCCGCGGTGTCCGTCGCGGTGGCGGTAAGCTGCTCGCCGTTGGTCAGCGGTTTACCCAGTTCAATTGTGAATGTGCCATCGCTGCCAGCTTTCCCGGTGCCGACCACGTTACCGTCGGCATCTTTTAACGTGACAGTGCTGCCCGGTTCAGCGCGACCCGTGACGGTGGTGCCGTCATCCGATACCTGCAGATTGGTGGGCGCATCCGGTGCGGTGGTATCGGGCGCGGTGACGTGCCCGGCCTGGCTGGTATTACCGGATGAATCCGTCGCGGTAGCGGTGATCACCTCGCCGTTGGTCAGGGGCTTATCCAGCACGATGGTAAATTTGCCGTCATTGCCCGTTTTTCCGGTGCCGACCACGTTACCGTCGGCATCTTTTAGCGTGACGGTGCTGCCCGGCTCCGCGGTACCCGTGACGGTTTTGCCATCGTCGGAGAACTGTAAGTTGGTTGGCGCAGTTGGCGCCGTGGTATCGGGATCCGTCGGCGTGCCCGGATTGCCGGGGTTGCTGTTGTCATCATCGTCACCGCCACCACCTCCGCCGGTGCCCGCCGCGATGGCAATCCCACCCGCTACCGCAAGACCACCCAGCACCCATGGCCAGACGGCGGCACCGCCTGCATCACTCCCTGACGCGGCAAGTAATACGTCCGTGGAGGCGATTGATTCGTATGTGGCGGCCCCGGTAGGGTCCTCAATCCACCACAGCGCGCCGTCACTCTCCTCCAGCACCAGCTGGCTCACGCCCTGGGCATCCGTGACGTAGAAGTTTTTTAGTGTGATCACCTCGCCGGAGTGCAGCGTCACCACCAGATCGTTACCGCTACGGGCAAAATGAGAAATATCGGTTCGCTCTACGTGTAGCTCCACGATAGAGGAATGGCTCAGCGTAACCTGGGTGCCCTCGGTGGTGGTTTCCACGCCAGTAAGTTTCGATATAACAGAGATTTGGCTCATTTAGTCATTACTCCAGACGAGTTGTCGTGAACGGCGTGCAAGATGAGCCATCTGTTTATGAAGGGAAAAGCGCGCCCCCGGCGGAGTCACTGCAATTAAGCAGTACTCACCGTATTTTTTTTAGAGCGAACGATGCCCGCCAGGATATAGAGTGGCAACATCAGAGCGAATCTATTTATTTGATGGAAAATATTGCGTATTCTTTTTTTTGTGCTCTAGATAACCCTGTAATTAATAGAGGAATTAATCCGAAACGGTATGAAAATGATATAGTCAGAAAAGTCTCGATATGCAAATTAAGCTGCTGTAAATACAGGTGGATATTGTGAAGTTGGCATTAATATATTGATGTTAATTATCGATGCAAATAATTAACCATCTGTTTTTGAAGGTTTTTTATTAAAGCCTGACATCTTTTTGAACGTTTCTTAAGAAGTAAATTAATGCGGCAGAAAGAAAGTTACCCTTTATTTTAAATTATATTATTTATGGTTGCTTAATTCGTGTTTAAGTTAGGGTAACATTTTTGATGTAAGATATATTATGTTTTTGAAGTAATAAAATATATTCTGATGCGCAGACAAATTTCTGCTAATTAGAGCGCGCTAAACGTCGTTGAGAGAAGGGTAAATACATTCGGTTGATAGCAACACCGATCTTTTTCTGCACGCCACGCTGGTATCTTGCGTCTTTGTTCGGAGAGACAAAAAAAAGGCCGCTAACGCGACCTCTTTGGGGATTACTCAGTGACTTTCTTTTCTAACTCACTGGCACCCTGTTTGGTTTTATTCCAGCCTTTCTCAGCACCTTCTTTGGTGGCATCCCACCCCTTTTCGGTGCCTTCTTTGGTTTTATGCCAGGCTTTCTGGGAGTCTTCGCTGACCTTGCTGCCAAAGCTTTCGCTTTTACCTTCTGCGGCATGCTCGTTTTTCAGCTTCAGTTCTTCACCTTTGTTCTGTTCTTCGTGCAGTTTTTGCTTCGCGTCGTTGGCGTTTGCTTTCGCCGCGGCGACAGTGTCGTCAGTTGCATGTGTGGTAGCAGCAAAAACGGGGGAAGCCAGCAGAACGGCAGATAATGCGATAATTGTTTTTTTCATAATATCCTCATTTAACGTTATCGGTTATGAGCGTGATTCAGCATGTCACAGACGAAGCGAAGCGGCTTTAGGAAAAAACTGTAAAAAAGGAGATGCCATGACGGCGCAATTATTTCCGGGGCAGCAAAAATAATCATGGATGCCGCTCACTCGGCGTGAGACGGCATTTCATTAGTCACGGTGATTAAATATTTTCCAGGTCGATACCGCGCGTGTTGGGGCCAAAAATACCAATGGTCAGCATCACAATCAGCATACTTATTACAATGAAGGCAATGACTGCCGTCGAGCCGCTATATTGCAAGATAAGGCCGATAATTATACTGCTGAATACGGTGGATAAACGGCTAAAGGAATAACAAAAGCCGACCGCACGCGCCCGAATACGGGTGGGGAAAATTTCAGACTGATAGGAGTGGTAGCTGTAGGTCAGCCAGGCATTGGACCAGGTAATAAAGAAGCCGCAGGCAATCAACAGCAGCGGGTTGCTTTGAAGCGCGAACAGCGAACCAAAGATGACCGTGGTCAGACAGGACAAGACGATTTGCCATTTATTTTCCATCCGATCGGCATAGCGGCTACAGATGAGCGCGCCGAGAGGATAGGCCAGCGTGATGAAAAAGGCATACAGCAGGCTGTGCGTGACCGATGTCCCGTTGCCGGACAGCAGGGCAGGGAGCCAGTTTCCGAAGCCAAAAAAGCCGATCGCCTGAAAGATATTCATCACCACCAGCATGACAACCCGGCCACGATAGCGCGGGGACCAGATGTCCTTAAATCTGCCCTTGGGGGAAGCCTGGTCGCTGTGCTGCCCGGCACGGAGAGGGAAATCAGCCTGCTCGTCGGCACCGCAGCGTTTTTCCATCTCATGTATGACGTTCCTCACCTCCAGATAGCGCTTTTGCTGCAGCAGCCAGCGTGCCGATTCCGGCAGCCCCTTACGTACAAGCCAGATGACGATGGACGCCAGCGCGCCGGCAATCACCACGAACCGCCATCCGCTCAGGCCAAACCACGTCTGCGGGACCAGCCACCACGACATCAGCGCCACGGCAGGGACGGAGAGAAACTGAATGAAAAAGGCGAAAGCAAATGCGCGGGTGCGAAGGTGAGCGGGTACCCACTCTGTCAGATAGGTATCAATGGTCACCAGTTCAACGCCGAGCCCGATCCCCACCATAAAACGGAAAAAGATCACCCATTCCGCCTGATGCTGGAACGCCATGACGAGGGAAAACAGCCCGTACCAGAGCAGGGCATACATAAAGGTCGCGCGTCGGCCAATGCGGTCAGCATAGGGGCTCAGCAGGCTGGCACCGATAAAGAGACCCAGAAAGGTCGCGGAAGCAAATGCGGCCTGGTCGGCCATACCGAACACACCCTGCTGCCCGGTATGAAAGATCCCATCAGCAATGAGCCCGGCGCTGATGTAGCCAGTTTGAAACAGATCGTAAAGCTCAAAAAAACCGCCAAGAGACAGCAAGGCGATGAATCGCCACAGCCCGGCGGAAGCCGGTAAGGCATCGATCCTTGTCGCAAGATCGTCCTCGCGGATGGGGTTTTGTGCCCCCCACTGTGTTCCTGAAACTATGCATTCACTCACTGTTAACCCTCTACTAACATTCACCCTGAGTCGTTATGCTAGTGGGAAATTAGCGGATTTAAATATTTAATTCGTATTCAGAAGCAATAAATAAAGCATAAAAAACCAGATATTTTTCTTTTAGTGCGTGGATATTCACCTGCCAGCTTCTCTCATTTTTCGACGAAAATATATCCTTGTGACGATGAGAAAAAATATCAACACGCCCTCTTTGCGTTAATAACAAACGCAAAGAGGGCGGCACGCTGGGAATTTTTCACTTGACGCTAGCAAGGACTTTTGCGACTAATTGTCGGGTGACGTTTGCTGATCGGGTGCAGATTGTAGAATGGAAAAAATCGAGAATTTAATTCCGATGGTGGTTTTCGCGCGTGTCGTCGAAACCCTGAGCTTCACCGAGGCCGCACTCTCTTTGGGAATGTCGAAGTCGTCAGTTAGCCGGGATATTTCAACGCTGGAAAAACGTATTGGTGCAATGCTGCTTAAGCGTACCACCCGGAAAATAGAGATTACGGAGCTGGGGTTGAGCTACTATCAGCACTGCTTCAAAATATTAAATGAGCTGCGTGCCGCAGAACGCTTTATACGGGATTATTATGAGGAGCCGGCGGGGACAATAAAAATACTTGCCCCGGTGACGTTCGGAAAAGAGTATGTTGTGCCAGCTTTAAATGCTTACTTAGAACGAAATATTATGGCCAACGTCGATCTCGATTTATCCGATAAAGCGGTGGATATCAAAGAGAGCCCGTACGATCTGTCCATCATCGTGGCTCAGGACACGCCAACGCATGAGCATACCAAATTTTTATGCTCCATCCAGTGGGGGCTGTATGCCACCCCTGACTTTATCGCCCGGATGCGTCCTGTCCAGACCCCGAGCGATCTCCCCGCCCATAACTACATCCTGTTCCGTGGTGTGGCACGTACGGTTTCGCTGCCGTTCAGAAAAGAGAAACAGAAGGTCAATATTGACGTCCATAGCCGCTTCAGAAGCAATAACAGCGTTGCGCTGATCAGCATGGCACTTTCCGGTCTGGGCATTGCCTACTTGCCCAATTACATTGCGCGAGAAAGTCTCGCCACCGGAAAACTGGTCCGGCTTTTACCCGGCTGGCAGATGGATGAATATAAAGTCTGGCTGCTGTCAAAAAATAAAAATACGATGACGTCAGGCATTAAGCGTTTTAGCGACGAACTTCAGCAGCTTATCACCGGAGCTGAGGTCAAAGCAGGCTACTGATATCCAGCTCGCCATGACGAAGGATCGAGACATTGTCATCAAGCAAAGAGATATGCGTGGTGGCGGTACGGCTGGGATTTTTGCAGTTGGACGGGACGACCAGATCGACGCGGTCTCCCATGTCTTCCCGGGCGAGCGTAAAACTCACAAGATCGCCCTCAGCCTGCGGATATCCTGCCGGGATGACCGCCAAAGGCCTGCCTAACCGGCTGATGATGGTTCGCATCTGACTGTTTTTCACGCAGACGACCGGAAGAATATCGCCTGCGCCGGGAAGAAAACCGGCTCGCTGTTTCTTTCGCAGGCTGATTTTCAGGGTGCCGGGCCAGCAGGCCCGGCTGAGCATTTCAATTTTGCTTCTTTGCCACGGGCTGACATCCACCCATTCCCATATATCAGCCAGTTCGCAGAAGCAAAACGTCATCTCTCTCGTACCGGGCGATCTTTTTAACAGCGTCAATTTTTCCATGGCGTCCAGGCTGTAAGGATCGGCCGCCAGTGCAAAATGAGTATCGGTAGGGATCAGTATGATCCCGCTATTACGCAATACGGTAATGGCCTTGTCTATAAATGACATAATTATCGACATCCCTGTGACGTGGTTAAACCCGAAATATTAATAATAATCGCCGTGGCGATAGTCCCAGGTATTAAACTGGGCTGACATGAAGTTAATAATTTTATTGACGTCGAGACCTTTGCGAATTAATACCGGGCAAGGGGTCACTTTTCGGGCGCTACCCTGTTCAGGAACCAGTTTCCCTTCACTGTCTACCATTGACACCATGACGCCTTGTTCATAGCGACTCTCCTGCGTTTCATCAGGCTGAATAGACTTAACGTACTCGTTGGCACAAATAATGACGTCTGCACGCGCTTCGATGCGTTCCCCAATGAACTCCACCATGCCGCGGTTGCCTTTGCCTGACGGATTCGCCGAGCTGGCAAAAGAGAATTTTTGATGTTTTTCCCACAGCTCTTTGGCAATCATTTCACCGGGTTTGCCAAATTTAATCACGAAGCAGCTGGTTTTTCTGCCGTCCATCATCAGATCTTTCAGGCCGTTATCAGGCAATCTGGCGATGGCATCTTCTCGCCACGGCAAAATACAGCCCAGTAATACGTCTGCATCCCAGTGTGCCTGATAAAATGCCTCAATTTCCGGGTTCATTTCCGCCAGCGATTTCAGCTGTTCCATACTGCCGCACAATACCACGCCGGGTTTATTACGGTTTCGCTGTTTCGCTTCGAATTTTCTCTCAAGCCCCTCTTTATCCGAGGTCATAATGATATAACCCACTTTCGTAGGGCAAACAATCATTCCGCCTTCCGCCGATAATACGTTAATCGCTTCCGGCTGAACCTGACCATTCCACGCGACTTTCTTATTCATCATTCATTCTCCCTGCACCACACTGGTGTCATAAATTTAGGGCAAGGATGTCGTGTAATAAGAGGCTTCGCAATCGGCAGAGAAATTTTCACCGCATTGTTTCAGTGTTGGAACAATATCGCGTTATTCCTGGGCAATTCGCCGGGTTGGCGAATTCTGTTACCGGTTTTGCTTTCAATCGGTTACCAATAGAACAACCCACCGGTAAATGCCAACAATCAAGCAGAGGTTAACGCTATGAAATTATCTATTGCAGGTTTATACGACTACGGTTTTCTTACTAAAGCGAACGAATATCATAATTTTGGCGGAAATGGCGATAATGTCTCTCCCGCCTTGTCCTGGGAACATGTCCCGCAGGGGACCAAAAGTTTTGCCGTCACCGCTTACGATCCTGATGCGCCAACGGGCAGCGGTTTCTGGCACTGGGTGGCCTATAACATTCCTGCCAGCCTGACCGCGCTTGCGGCGGGAGCGGGAAACCCGGCGAACACACCCGACATCAAACACGCACAATCAGATTTTGGCGCGCCTGGCTACGGCGGTTGCTGCCCGCCAGAAGGAGATATTCCGCACCGCTACATCTTCACCCTGCACGCCCTGAGCTGTGATGATCTGGGCGTGACGCCGGATCTGCCCAACGCGGTGATACGTTTCCTCATCAACATGCATACCCTTGAGAAAGCCAGCGTCGTCACGCTGTACAAGCGTTAATGAGGCGTGTGTGATTAACCGAATCAGAGCGGTTTTCGCCCGGCATAGCCTCCTCAAATGGGGCGTGGCGGGTGGCGTGCTGGCGGCCATTGTTCTTCTATTTTTCGCGGGAATGGGGGTCTCCAGCAAGGAGGCCTTTATCAATGGCCGAATATCCACGGTGCTCTCCCCGCTGCCGGGACAGCTCGTGCTGGCGAAGAACATCGCGCCGGGCCAGGCGGTCCAGGCCCGACAGTCCCTGGGCAATGTGGTGACCACACAGGCAAACGATCAGATCCCTGGCCTGGTGGCCCAGCGCAGCGCGCTGGAGATCCAGCTTGCTGAGCTCGACAAGCACATTTCGGGGATCGATCAGCGACTGCAGGTTTATCAGCAGCAGCGACAGCAATACCTCGCCGAGAGCAGGATGCAGCAGCAGCTAGGTGAGAAACAATCGGCAGCCACGTTTGTGCAACTGAAGGAGGAACTGAGCGCGATTACGGCGCAAACCGCATTCTCCCGACAGCAGCTTCAGCGCTATAAAAACCTCTACCAGCAGCGTTTTATCAGCAGCATGGAGTATGAAGAGCGCAAGAACAACACGCGGGTGCTACAGGCCAGCCAGGAGGCGAAAGCGGCCGAGCTGCGTCAGCGTTTACTGGACGTGAATGCCGCGAAATCCGGCCTTCAGCTGACAGGGCCAAGAACGCTGGATGCGCCACAGCAAAATCAGCGCGATATGTCGCTCACGATCGAGAATATGCAGCAGGAGAGGCTGCAGCTGATTGCCCGCAGGCAGGCGACGACGCAAAGCATTCAGGAAGTTGCCGCGCTCCTTCACTCTCGTCAGCAGGCGACGCTCAGCAGCAGCACGGACGGCGTGATCTGGGACGTCACCGAGGAGAATGGCGCAAGCGTTCAGAACGGCTCGCCGATTGTGCGCATTCTGGATTGCCGCACCCGCTGGGTTGAGGCGTTTTTTGATGAGTCTGATGCCGATCGTCTGCGTCCGGGGATGGCCGTCACGGTTCGCCTGAGCACCTCGTCAGCCATGCGCTGGAAAGGAACAATAAGAACCCTCCGCGCGGGGAGTGGACGTGTGGCAGTAGGGGAAAGGGACGTTCAGCCCCCACCTGAAATCGCGCGGCGCCAGTTGCCCGTGAAAGTCCTGACTGCACATATCGATATCGACTGGAAAGACGTGCCGGATCCCGCCAGTTTCTGTCTCGCGGGCCGTAGCGTAACCGTCAACATTTAAACAGGAAAAGAGATGCAGCATATACACAATACGGTCGCCGCCCTCAAGCGCGGTGAGGTGGTTCTGGTTCCCACGGATACCAATTACGCCCTGGCGGCAGACCCGTGGAATATTGACGCCTGCCAGAAAATTTACGATCTCAAAAAACGCGAACGACAGAAACCGCTGACGCTTTTTGTCGCGGAACCGGCACAGGCGTGGGAGTACATCGCTGTTGATAAGCTTCAGCACCGCGCTGCGCTCGACAAGCTGATTGGTGCCATGCCCGGCGCGCTGAATGTGGTGGTTCCGGCATCGGATAAAGTACCGCAGAACCCGTATCTGAAGCCTGAATCTGTTTCTCTGGTGTGCAACCATCAGAGCGTGTTGCGAGAGGTCATTGCGCTGTTTGGCCGCCCGCTGGGGATGAGTTCTGCCAATATCTCCGGCGTGGAGTCTGACTGCCTGATCGACATTGATGCCGCCCGCCAGACGTTTGGCGACCGTGTGGGTTATATTCTGCCCGCAGCCCAGCGCCCTGTGACAACGGTCTCGAGCACCATCGTCTCGCTGCTGGAGGAGGAGATTAACATCCTTCGTGCGGGAGATATGGACATTATGGCGATGCTGTCGTCATGACGACGCGCCGGTCACATCCCGGATCTGGCAACCATGGCCTGTTCCTGGCCTACCGTATTATTTCCCGTTGCTATTTCCATCTTCCCGTCTTGTTACTCTATTTCTGGACGATAGATATGGGGATGTACCGGATTATTTTCCTGCTGGCGCTGTATGGATTAACCAGTACTTTCAGCAGCGGCATACCCGGCTGGCTGCTGCGCTTCTCGTCTCCCAGACAGACGGTGATTGCAGGCGAACTGTTGAAGGCGCTGGGAATGGCGCTGATGCTGTGGAGTACCCGGCAAAGTGAGGTCAATCTTACTCTGCTGGTGGCATCGCAGCTGCTTGGCGGCGCGGGGTTTACCATCGCGCTAACCACGGATGCGGCCCTGCTGCGCCAGCTCACCGCAGGCGATCAGCACCGGTTTATGCAGATCCAGACCACGTCGCAAAGCGGGATGTTTATTGCCACGCTGGTGGCAGGATCGCTGGGGAGCATTCTGTTTGACTATAATCCCCAGTGGCCGTTTATCGCCGCCATTCTGGTGAGCGTTATCTCCTCCGGATGCGTATTGCTGATTCGCGTGCAGGGGGCAGAGCATGAACCTGCGCGGCCTGTTGAGCGGGTCTCTTTTTCGCCCAGAGGGGATCAGCTCTTCTGGATGCTGTTCTATTCCATCTCAAGAGCGTTTACGCTGGCGCCTTTCATCGGCTTTATTCCGTTCTACTTTATTATGGTGAACGTCGACCCTCTGCTTTTCGGTGCCGTGCTGAGCTGCTTCACGCTCTCGTCCTGGGGGGCAATCAAAATAGCCGGACCTTTCATCGCCCGGTTTGGGGTAACGGCGCTGCTGGCGACGACCAGCCTTTTCATGACGGCGGCGCTGGGCCTTTTTGCCAGCAATGAATGGCTTGCAGCGAAAGGCATGGACTATTTTATCTCCGGACTGCTGGCGCTGGTGCTGCTGGGGTTTGGCTCAGGGACGATTCGGCCCGTCACGCTTGCTAACCTCGATCTCTCTGCCAATACCCCGGATGAACGCATGCGCGTGTTTGCACGCATGGAGCGTGATTTCGGGCTGGCCAATGCATTTTTACTGGCTGTCGGGGCGTGGCTGCTTGTGAGTCGGGACTTTACCACGCTAATGCTGATCTTCTGTCTGATCTATATTTCGGTGGTATGCATATCTGCTCTTCTTTACTTAAAGAATCTGCGCAGCGGGGACCACAGTTCCACCTGAGGAACAATTCACACGCAAAATGAAACTAACCTGACTAATAACGGATTCCCGTTGAAAGACCCTCCTCTGTACGGTGTAATTTCCTCATCAGATAATGAGGAGAAAAAAATGAATATTCACGAGACTGATGATTATGCGTCGGTAAATATCAATCAGGGGATGACGTTAACCGAAAAAATTATCGCCAAAGCCAGTAACAGAACGCATGTTTCACCGGGTGAAGTTATTTTCGTGAATGTTGATGTATTGATGTCCCACGACCCCTGCACGCCTGGCGTCGCCAGCGTATTTAAAAAAGAGTTTGGTGAGGAAGCAAAAGTCTGGGACCCGGATCGTTTTATTATGATCCCTGACCACTTTGTTTATTCCGCAGACCCACAGGCGAATCAAAATATTCGGGTGATGCGGGAATTCGCAAACGCGCAAAATATTACGCATTTTTATGATGTGGGTACCCCAGACTATAAAGGTGTGTGCCATATCGGTCTGGCGGAAGGGGGACATACCCGGCCGGGAGAGGTGCTGTTGGGGACTGATTCTCACACCGTGACCGCTGGCGCTTTTGGCACTTTCGCCATTGGCGTGGGGATCACTGACGGGGCGTATGCCCTGGGCACGGGGGAGATCCCGCTGATGGTTCCCGCCACCATAAAAGTGAATTACTACGGAAAGAAAGCGAAAAGCGTCCAGGCGAAAGATTTAATTCTGGTGTTGATGAAAGAACTGGGCGTGGAAGGGGCGACCTATAATGCCATCGAATTTACCGGAAACGTCATCGACGAATTATCGGTCGAAGAGCGGATGACGATGTGCAATATGGTCGTGGAGTGCGGGGCTAAAAACGGCATTATGGTGCCGAATCAGGCCACGCTGGATTATCTGGCGACCCGAACCCGCATCCCGTATACCGTGATGACGCCTGATGAAGATGCTCAATACGTTCGCACGATTGATATTGACGTCTCGGGATTAACCAGCGTTATTGCACGGCCACACTCGCCGGATAATGTGGTGGCGGTAGCGCAGCTGGAAAACATTGCTATTTCACAAGCCTATATTGGCTCCTGCACGGGCGGTAAAACGGATGATTTTATTGCTGCTGCAGAAATACTCTGGCAGCGCAAGGTGACCATTCCAACCTATGCCGTCCCTGCGACCAAAGAGGTATTACATAATCTGATCACCACGCAGGTGAAGGGCCGTTCCGTATACGAAATTCTGACCCGTGCTGGCGTCAAATTATCGTCTGAACCCGGCTGCGCGGCCTGCTGCGGCGGACCCGCGGATACCTTTGGCAGAGTCAGGGATCCGATAAGCGTGATTTCAACCACCAACCGTAATTTTGTGGGACGAATGGGAAATAAGGGCGCGATGATTTATCTGGCCTCACCGTATGCCGTGGCTGCCGCAGCAGTGTCCGGTTTTATTACTAATCCAGAACGGTACTTAACTAATGACTATTAATAACGTAATGCGCGGTACGGTTTATGTGTTAGGCGACAATATCGATACCGACCAGATATTAACGGCGGAATATTTGAAAATTAACCCGGCCTCTGCGGAGGGGCGTGAAGAGCTGGCAACGCTTGCCATGTGCGGACTGCCGGAAGGGGCGCTGCCGTTTATCAATCCGCAGACGCAGCGTGCCGGTTATGACTTTATTGTGGCCGGGAAAAATTTTGGCTGTGGCTCTTCGCGCGAGCATGCGGTAGTGGCACTGGGAGCATCCGGCGTGAAGGCCGTTGTCGCGCAGTCGTTCGCCCGTATTTTTTTCCGCAACTGTGTATCCACGGGGCAAATCATGCCCGTCACGCTGAATGAAGGCTGCGATATCCGTGCGCTGAAAACGGGGGATACCATTGAAATCGATTTAGACGCTCATCAGATCGCTACTGCTGATGGGATTCTGAAAACCGCTCCGGTAGGGGAACTTGCGAACATTGTCGCCGCGGGTGGCTTGTTCGCTTACGCAAGGCAAACAGGAAAGATTTAATCCATTACAACCATAAGACTCAAAACAAGACGCCTTACTTTCTCAGGGTGCAGCGTCTGTTTTGAGCGTACATAAGGCAATCAAACTATGATCACCCAGCTAGAGTTTAACGATCTTCAAAAAGATGAGCTATCAAAACTTATCAGCCGCGTCACCATCAGCCCTTATACGGACTACAAACTTTTCAAGCAGTCCATCACCGAACTCATTGAACATGGTCTGGTGCCTACTTTTTTTGTACAGGCCTGCGAGCGCGTCAGGCAAGAACGCAAGGATCAGGGGATTAACGCGCATTTATTAAAAAACGTTCCACTCGACACCATCATTCCTGAATTTGATCAGACCAATCCCGTTAACGATAAGTACGCCAAAAAGCTGACCTTTGTTGGAGAGGCGCTGCTGGAACTGTTCGCTCAGCTCACCGACTCCCCGTTACTGGCCTACCGCACGCGCAACAACGGTGATTTTTTCCATGATGTTTATGCCGACAAAAAATACAGCAACACACAAACGCAAAAAACGGACGGCGAACTTTACTACCACAACGATCGTACCGCTCACCCCGTGCGCGCTGATTTTCTCAGCTTATTAGGCATGCGTTGCAGCGAAGAAAACCTGATTTTTACCGGCTACCTGGACGGTAAAGCGATTCTGGATAACCTGAAAGCTGAATCCCAGGAGTGGTTACGAAAGCCGCTTTTTCTTACCCCTTTTGATGAATACTCTCGCGATTCGAACGCCAGCCAGATTGATTCTGAACTGCATCCGATCCTGGAAAATATTCATACTTTTCGCTACTACGACACACGAACGACTTATTCTCCGGACGCGCCAGCAGAGGCGATCAAAGCATTGATTGACCTTAAGGTGTCGATCACCAAAGCGGCAAAAGGCCGCGTCGCGATTAACAAAGGCGACCTGTTCTCCTTCGCCAATCAGGACTCTTTGCATAACCGGGAAATCATCCAGGTGCGAGATCCTTACTCCGCGGAAAAACGCTGGCTGCTAAAAACCTACAGCTTCCGCAACCCTGAGGTGATGAATATGTATCACAACTATTTCGATGCCGAGCTGCCGGGGTTTGTGGTCGCCGAGTAAGCTTGACCTGACGGGTATATAAAAACCGCATGCCTGAGGTGTGCGGTTTTTTGTCTGTGCGAGAAGACCTGTGCTATTAACATCCTTTAGTTATCATCTCGCTTTCTAACTTATTACACCTTTATCCAGCTCAGCGGATAGCCCGTTAAGTTCCTTGCTGATGTGTTTACGCCGTTGTTTTAACAGTAGCCGGGCAGAAATGATGCGTTCGATAATTGTCGGCATTCTTTTCAAATACGCTGTGACAAGCCGTTTGATGTCTTCCTCTGACCAACCGTCCATCACCGGCGTTGGGTTGTAAAGCAGATTAGCCTGTAGAGCAGGGGTGACTTCCTCATCCACAATTCTGAAGATCTCTTCCCGGTTTAATCTGGATTTTTTCAGCACCTCTGCCATCCATTGATAGTCATACTCCTGGAGTTCGCGGCCGGTAAAGAGTTCTGATAAGGCGTGCCAGACGGTGACGCGGGCGATCAGCTCTACATCATTTAAGGAGAACATCCTGTTTAATAATGGCTTCAACTTATGTTCTCCGGAGTGGAAGTGGCAGAAATCGCTATGTGTTTTTTCAGGCTTGGCTCCCGTTTAACACCTTTCGGGTCGGAAACAAAAGGGAGACGCAAGCGAGGTGAATCTGATACTTCCACTGCCCAGATATAATCCCCAATAAACCTGAAATTCACGCTATCGTCAGTGATCTGGAGGTCAGCAAAACTTCCTGTCGAGTATTCATTATCTAAACGAACAACTTCTTTAAGCCCGTCATGCACGTCGATAAGGGCAATGGTCAACGATTCCTCGAAAATGACATCGTCTGTCAGAAACAGGATGTAACGCTGGTCATTAACCTGAACAGCTGCTTCCAGTACGAGCCCGGGAACGAGAATACCCATGCTTTCGCCATTAAGTACGACGTCACACTGAGCCTGGGTTAACTCGCTAGCTTCGCGGGTTAATATCAGAGATAGTGATTGAACCTGCTGCATCATTAATTCCGGGTATGTTTCCATGTCTGGACTGGAAGCGTTTTGTGGCTGTGGGTTCGCTAAGAAGAAAACATAAGCTTTTGATGGTTTACTGGCAAACAAATTTGCCTGGTTGTAGAGCTGTTCATGTTACTGAATTTATCAATGGAGAGCCGCATTCGGGTGTTGTCGTTCATGTTTTGGAGCATGACCACTCGCGATGGCAGGGCCCCGTACTGTATCCAATTAAGCTATTACAGCTCTTGCATCAGCTTAATAACTTGTCCGAACAATTTAGCAAGAACTAGGCTTATCAGGGGGCTGCATAAACTTCATGTCAGTTGGCCAGTTTTTTTTTTCTGAGATCTCGGTATACTGGCTTCGCGTAGAGGGAAGGGGAATGACGTGGCGATATCGGAAGAAGTGTTACTTAAATCTGGTTTTACAAATGAAGAGCNCGTACTGTATCCAATTAAGCTATTACAGCTCTTGCATCAGCTTAATAACTTGTCCGAACAATTTAGCAAGAACTAGGCTTATCAGGGGGCTGCATAAAGTTCATGTCAGTTGGCCAGTTTTTTTTTTCTGAGATCTCGGTATACTGGCTTCGCGTAGAGGGAAGGGGAATGACGTGGCGATATCGGAAGAAGTGTTACTTAAATCTGGTTTTACAAATGAAGAGCTTCGAAAGCTTAAACGCTATGTGGATACGCAAAGTACTACATTGGATATTTTGCTTCCTGCTCTTTCAAATCGATTTAAAGGGATTGTCATTCTATCAGCCATACTTATCGTTCTGTTCATCCTGGCAGTGTGCTTCGCGTCCCCAGAAAATATCATCTCATCAGGTGTAGCTGTACTGTTTATCTTTAGTATCTTCTGCTGGATGACTCCCCTCAAGTTAACGTATAAAGCCTGGCGGTTTAAGAAGGATTATCAATAGTCAGTAAGTCGAAAACGATTTTTGCGTTTATGCCATATCCGATTATTTTCATAGTTAGTTTCGGTCGACTCATTGAGTCCATTTTTCTGTAAAAATCTGAGCGCATAAAATAAAACAGGCGCCAGGAGCCTGGTTTTCGAAGTAAACCGAATACGCTGTACGCATTTGCAGCAAGACTTACCGTTTTATAGGCTGCCAGACCTGTTTCACTGCGAAATCCCATAAACTCCGCTACTGACATCGCTGTGTCAGCGACAAACCCTTGGGACCCAGATTTTTTCAGTAATTGATTATTTACTTCTCTGGATACGGTATTTGCCGCATCAATCACTAATGTGGCACCTAACAAGACTCCGACAGGTGTCATTGAACTAGCAAGGATCAATCCACCCGCGGCTTGTAAACCTGCAAAAACAACCTGCACAGCGGAAATCACATAACCAACGATTTTGTTGTTTTCCTTGATGAATTCAACTTTGGCATAAATCTGTGCAGCCTTTGTCCTGAGTAAACGATCCTGTTCAAGAAGATTTTCGTTCTCAGCCCTTAGATTTTTTATGTAGGAAATCCCTTCTTCCTCAGACTTCGCTTTGCGGGCAAGAGAAAATTGCTCAGTGATGAAAGACTTAATGTCTTCCATGAAATGAATTCTGGTGAGCCCATCTTTGAGGTGGCTAGCCGCTACCATGTTTGCTGTATTAATGAGTTTTCGAGCTTCAAGATTAATCATGGTCGCTGACCATGCGTTAGTCCGTTGTCCTGTAAGAAGCGAAATATCCATTATTACCCTCATGTACGATTTACGGTAGTACCGGCCAAGAGCATATAACAATCTGTATTCGTTTGTACATATTCTTGCCATGAAAGAAGCTATGCAGAAGCAATTTTCCTAATCCAGGAAAGCCCTCTTTGCTACCTTTATGACATGCTGTAACTCCCCAGCCGAATTGTATCCAATTAGTAATACAAGTAATAGAGAACTGTATGTCTCTGACAGCGTATTATTAACTGATGTCGGAATAGAGACTTTCTGAAATAGTACTCGATGCTGATTCTCACTATCTTTTGGCAATAATAGTGCTTCTATGTCTAAATGGGCGGTAGCCGTTTAATGTGCTGGCGCACCAGTATGAACAGCCATCCGAAGTGACTAAAGCGATCATACTGACGCTACTCAAAGGTATGAGGAGTCAGGCAAGCATTTCCACCCGGCTGCAACTCAGGGATAAACTAACGTAGGTCGAAAAGGCATACCGCGAAAAGCTTGCTTCATTCGCATGAAGAGTTGCAGCGCATCAGCATCCTAACCGTCTGAATGACTTTATGCAGGCGCAGGGCGCGGAGTTGGCCGCCGTCCTTGTCCCCGAGCTGATGAATTATTCCGGGCAGCATGCCGCCATTCAGCGCTGCGTCATGCAGCACTCACTCGACTGTCTGCGCGAGGTGCTACAGCTCTGGCTGGTCGCCGGTGAAAAAATTAATTATTCGGCGCAGGATAATGACATTTTAACGGCCATCGGATTCAGGCCTGGCACGGCTTCGCGCGAGGATAGTCGTGAAAAATTCACGCCTGCACAGAACCTGAATTACATCCGCCGTCGTGCAGAACTGGTCGTGCAGTAGTCCGCTTAAAAATCCCCGAAAATCCCGCCATTTTTACGTATAAAAGCCATGCATTCATAAGGTGCATGGTTTTGCATGCGTTTTACAAACACTGGATCCCTTGCCAGCACCAGCACTGGCGCACCCTGAGGCCGGTCATGCACCTGCATTAAAAGCGCCCCCTTAAGCGGGCAGGCGTGGCGGGGAGAGCATTGCGCGCATGGATAGAAATAATTAATTTTTAATCCCCCCTCAATATCTAAGATTGAGGGGGCTATGCCTTTTAGTCGTTCTCTAAGCTCAATTCCTGAATTTTGCTTTTAACGGGGCCCTTTTCCTTAAGGCGAGGGAATAACTCAGCGTTACTCGCGATGATAGTTACTACAGACTGTTTATCACTGATATTCCATTTTGAAAAGTTTATATTTTGCCGGTCTAGCCATGAAGCTATGTCTGGATTAGTGCCGACTTGATTAAATAGACGAGCAATTGCTCTTGAACCTGATGTTGATTCATCATCTGAATAATTCAAGACGTCTGAAAAATACTTTAATAAAGCGAGTGGTCTTTTAACATCAAGGTCTCTCATGTATATCAAATCACTTAGATCTCTTAATGCTATTTCTTTGGTGTTATCTGATAAGGTATCAAAAATGAGGCGAGGGAGCGGTCTGTCTATAGCGTCAATTTTATATGTTTCATAGAAATTAAAAATGAAATCTTTAGCAAAATCGAAATGCTCAGAATTTTTCTTCGAGAACTCTAGAATCTTCGAGTAGGAAGGGTGGTTTTCATTAGCGATTTTATCGAATTTATCTTGTGTATCTACCTCACCTTTGAAACTTTGAATCAGCGATCTTGTTAATTCATTCGTTTCTGGGTTATTAACAACGTAATCGATTAGGGAATCATCAATGTCTGTAATGTAGGTATTCTCAATTGCATCGCATAAAGCACTATGATTATTTTGTATGAAGCATTCAATGAAATTATCTGAGAGATACTGTGTCATAACTGAGAAGAAGTCAGCCACAATAGGATTTACATCGCTAATTTTTAGCATTTTATTATTTGCTAATAATTCCAAAGAAGGAACCAAGTATTCATTCAAGGTCTCATTGGTTAACGCTTCAAATATGTGCGTGAAATTAGATATATACTTTAGGTAGCAACTGAAGAAGTAAGTTAAATCGTCTTCGACAGAGATATACTGCTTGTAGCTATCTATTGATGCAATATTTTTACTTGCAATCATGTGTGACATCCAATGTGCAAGACAATTGCTCTTCCAATCAATATTATAATTTATAATTCGCGCGTAATGAGGGTTGAGATTTGCAGAATGCCATTGTGGAGTCAGCACCATCATCTCAAATAATAAAATATTTTGAGGTATGCTGACACTTGTAAAACTGTTAAAGATTGACTCCAATCCAGCCTGCAATCCTTCTTTCAAAACCAACTTGATTCCGTCACTTTCAAATTCAATATGCTTACTTACATTTTTTTCAGTAAGGTTAAAGTCAACTCCACCTGCGAAGAGTGATTGTAGGCCACCAATGAAATCTTTTGATTCTAATTTAATCTGTTCAATCTCCAAACTCTCAAATGATAGGGGTTTATCTTTGAGGTTAAGTATGTAGAAAACAGTTTTGGGGGCACTTGATAGATTATTTAATACATTGTATCCGATTAATTGTGAAAGCAATTCTCCATGATGTAATGCTTGTTGTATTTCCGTATTGTTTTGACCAAGCTCGATCAACTTATCATCATCACAAGTAATATACTTAGCGATATCTTGTACTATTGTTTTTTGGATATTGCTTAGATATAAACCATGAACATTAAATCCATCTTTTTTCAAAGAGTTTAATGAAGGCAAGAAATTTTCATTATCCAAAGTTGACGCACCTGATATGTCCATGGTATCTAATGCTTTTATAACCTCAGGCAGTATTTCTTTAATAATTTCGTTCTTTTCAGAAGTCATTTTTGAAAGCGTTATGAACCAATCAGTTGGATCTGTTGTGTCAATAACTCTTCTCCATGCTGATACAAAACCAAACATATTTGAAATTCGCGCTAGCTCCTCTGAGTTATACTGAGTTAGTGCGAGTTTAAGAGGTTCATCAATTAACTCTCCTTCAGCGAGTTGAGCGTTAGTTTGGAAATTTATGCATAGCAATTCATCAATCCATTTCTTACGGTCATTATTATAAATTCGTTGAAGCTTTCTAATGCTCTTTTTATACTTATCCCTTGTCTTTTCATCCAGATCGCTGCTTTCAAAATTATCAATTAAAAGGTATTCGAAAGGAAGGTCATTATGCTTCGTAGTTAAAATATAATATGCACATGTTATGTTTCTTACGTCATAAGGGGTTGATAGCGAAGTTATCTGTATGTCATTGATAAGTTTTTTTAAATATCTTGGGGTTATTGGTTGATAAGCCTTTGGAAGCCAGATTTCAATCAGTTCTGATGTGTCATGGTGCAAATTTTCGGATTCACTTGGAAAACTTTGCTGCCAAAAATGAGAAAAAACATTCCGCCATCCAGCTGATAATATTGGTGGGATTTGGAAACTAATAGGTATTCTCTTGGAAATAAACTCTCTTCCCTCATAAATATCTTGTGATAATGATTTTGCTACATGTTCTGATGAATAGGGTATTAATAGCTTTAGTCTTTTTTCAGATGAATTACTGATTAATTCAATGTCGCTCCATAGCTCTTTAACTTTTTCAGATGGAATTCTATCTAGATTGTCAACAATTAAGAGGAATTTTAATCCAGGTGGTATACACTCCTTAAATCCACTAATGGCATTATGCAACTCAATACTACCTACATCCTTTGAAACAAGCATTTTCTCTGAGATTATATCTACAGAATTTTTTTTAATAATATTCCCGAATTTTAAAGATCTATCCCAAAATGAACGAATGAAAAAAATTGCAGACAGAAGCAATGGTGATGTGAGGAATAAAATAAACAAACCCATGAGCCAATAACTCATGCTTTCTGATGGTTTACCCCACTCAGTCTGAAGTGGCCGAATTGACTGTGTACATATAAAAAGAGAGAATAAAAAAAGTATAGCCCAAGTGCTTATTTCACTATCTTGAGTCTTCTTATAGGTAACATTGTTCCCAAGAGCATTATCTTTAAACTCTCTTAGGTTTGGCTTAAGTGAATTAGGTATATTGGGTTCTAAACCATCGTATATTTTTGTTATTAGAGCTTTTTTTGTTGAACCTTGCTGGTATAACTCTGCATCGAAATTAATAAAATGAAAATTACCATTGGGAAGATTTTTCTCAAGAAGTTTTATAACTGTGGATTTCCCTGAACCTAATGGCCCGTTTATCCCAACGATATTTACGTCATCTCGCATAAGAGTATTAGCAATTTTTAACGAGATATTATTGTGACTGTTACCATCAATAATGTCTTCAGTAGAAGGTGACTCTGTGTGTAAAATAAATGACATTACCATTCTCCATAACTGTTTTTAATCTTAATGCCCCACCATGCCATAAGATCTCGCCTTTGATTCAGGTATGTACTTCTATTATAAGCCTTGCGTACCTCATTTTTGTCTGTGTGCGCTAGAGCTGATTCTATAACATCTCCATTAAATCCTTCTTCGTTTAAAGTGGTACTGGCGATAGAACGCAGACCGTGTGCAACTAACTTACCACCATATCCTATACGCTTTAAAGCGGCATTAGCAGTCTGGCTATTCATCGGTTTTTTTGGATCGTTCCTACTCGGGAAAACATGTTCTCGGTGACCACTAATGGGTTTCATCACTTCAAGAATATCCAATGCCTGAGGAGACAAAGGAACAATGTGCTCACGTTTAGCCTTCATTCGTTCGGCAGGAATCGTCCAGAGCTTTGAACCTAAGTCAATCTCTGTCCATAGAGTGCCAGAAGCCTCCGAAGGGCGAACGAGTGTCAGGAGTTGCCATTCAATCAGGCAGCGAGTCGAAACAGAGAGATTCGACATCATCAAAGAGCGCATTAGCTTCGGCAATTCTTCTGGCCGCAGTGTCGGCATATTTTGCTTCTTGGGTTTCTCAAAGGCCATACCTATACCTGATGCTGGGTTTGCATCAATCAGACCCGTGTTAACCGCATAAATCATTATTTCGTTAATACGCTGTACCAAGCGGCGAACTGTCTCCAGTGCCCCTCGTGCTTTGATTGGCTCAAGTGCTTCAACAATCGTTCTGGCCTTTATCTCCTGTACGGGTATCGCACCGATTGCCGGGAACACGTCTTTATCCAAAGAACGCCAAATATCCTTTGCATAATCCTCTGTGACACTTCTGATTTTTATCTGAAACCAGTAGCAGCCACTGTTGAAAAAATGCTGTCTAACTCAATTTTACGTTGTTCTGACGCTTGTTCCTGTTGCTGCTGTGGATCCATGCTATGCGCGAGCGTGGTTAAGTGCTGGTCGCGTATCTGACGAGCTGCTGCGAGTGTAAGGGCAGGGTATGAGCCGAGACTCAAATTTGTGCGGCTGCTGCTTCCCGGTCGTTGGTAACGGAAGCGCCAAAGTTTTTTACCAGAGGTTTTTACGAGTAAGAAAAGACCGTCACCATCATGAAGGGTAAAGTCTTTTTCGCGAGGTTTAGCTTTCAGAATTTCGTTGTTAGTGAGGGGGCGTGTGATGCGCGCCATGTCTGGATCCCTTCCATAATTGGTACACGTTTAATGGAGCAAAGTATAGCGTGTACCTAAACGTGTACCAATTTTTACTGGATTCAGGCGGATAGCCTCGGACAACGACAGACACAAAAAAGCCCGCAGGGCTTGCGCCGTGCGGGCTCTCAGGACTTCATCGGATGACTCTGGTAATCACCGATGGAGAATTTTGGTGGAGCTGGCGGGAGTTGAACCCGCGTCCGAAATTTCTACATCCTCGGTACTACATGCTTAGTTTGTCTTTACATTCGCACGCCAGCTGCGGACAGACACGCCACTAACGAACTAGCCTGATTAGTTTTAACGCTTCAACCCCAGGCAGGGCTTCCACGCGATCTCTTTTGGGTTTGACCTCTCTTTGATCCCCGTCTTAAGAGCGGAAGCTAGGGAGAGAGGGCTCTTAGCAGGTTATTAAGCTGCTAAAGCGTAGTTTTCGTCGTTTGCGACTATTTTTTTGCGGCTTTTTACGAGGCAAACCGCCCCTCGGCATGCACCTTGGGTTTCGCAAATCCCGTCGAATCCAGAATCAGCCCCAATAGTGTTGAACTGAGTATACCAGATTTCACTTCCTGGATACCAGCCCGAAACGCTAACTTATTGAATAGTACAATAAGTGTGCAGAATCAACGTCCTGCGTTTTTCATGATGCGCGCTTTATCCAACTGCCATTCGCGCTCTTTCAGGTCAGTACGTTTGTCGTGCTGTTTTTTACCTTTCGCCACGCCAATTTTCACTTTGCACCAGGCATTTTTCCAGTACATAGAGAGCGCAACAACGGTAAAGCCTTCACGGTTGATGCGCCCGTAAAGAGATTCAAGCTCACGCTTGTTCAGCAGTAGTTTACGCGTGCGCGTTGGGTCGCATACGTAGTGTGAAGAGGCGACGGTCAGCGGTGTAAAGTTCGCACCGAACAGGAAAGCTTCGCCGTCTTTCAGGATCACGTAACTGTCGCCAATGTTTGCTTTACCCGCGCGCAGCGATTTTACTTCCCAGCCCTGCAGCGCAAGACCTGCTTCGAATTCTTCTTCAATGAAATACTCGTGGCGAGCACGCTTGTTTTGCGCAATGGTCGCCGATCCTGGTTTATGTGCTTTTTTCTTCGTCATAAGTGTCGTAAAGCCGTCGGTAATCTGATTTCAAAAAGTCACCTCATTGCGTCCCGTGAGGTCTAACGCGCTATATTAGCACGAGATGAGGCTTAGCGTTTTTTTAACAGGTGATAAATGTTATTATTTGTCCGTTGTGTGACCATGGAAAATGCTATGCCTCAGATTAGCCGTACTGCGCTCGTGCCTTACAGCGCGGAACAAATGTATCAGTTAGTGAACGACGTTCAGTCTTATCCTGAATTCATCCCCGGGTGCACCGGGAGTCGTGTTCTGGAGTCCGGCCCAACGCAGATGACGGCGGCGGTGGATGTCTCCAAAGCGGGGATCAGCAAGACGTTCACCACCCGCAATACGCTGACCGATAATCAGAGTATTTTGATGCATCTGGTGGATGGTCCGTTTAAGACCCTGATGGGCGGCTGGAAGTTTACGCCGCTGAGCGCAGATGCCTGTCGTATCGAATTCCAGCTGGATTTCGAGTTTACCAACAAGCTTATTGAGCTGGCGTTTGGCCGCATCTTCAAAGAGCTGGCGTCTAACATGGTTCAGGCGTTCACGACCCGCGCCAAAGAGGTTTACAGTGTCGCATAAGATTGCGGTGGAAGTGGTGTATGCGCTGCCGGAAAAGCAGTATCTGCAGCGCGTGACGCTGGAAGAGGGGGCCACCGTCGAGGCGGCTATTCGCGCGTCCGGCATCCTTGAGCTTCGCAGCGATATCGACCTGGCGAAGAATAAGGTCGGGATTTACAGCCGTCCGGTGAAACTTGGCGACGTCTTGAAAGAGGGCGACCGGGTTGAGATTTATCGCCCGCTGATTGCTGACCCGAAAGAACTGCGTCGTCAGCGTGCGGAGAAGGCCAGTAAGTAGCGCTTTCTTCCCCGGTGGCGCTGCGCTTACCGGGGCTACGATACTTCGTAAGAACTCAGATACAAAAAAGGTGCTCATTGAGCACCTTTTTGCATTTCTGACACCTGATTACTTGGTCAGGGCAGGCTTGTTGTCGATGTTGGTTAAGACACCGGCGCTGCTGAAGGTCAACGTCAGGGTCTGCTGGGTCACGTCTTCGTGGCCTGGCTGCTGACGGAATACATAGAACCATGTATTTGTACCGAACGGATCGGACATCATCGGGGTTCCCAGTGCATAAGCGACCTGCTGTTGTGTCATTCCCACGCGGATTTTGGACACATCGTTAGGGGTAAGGTAGTTCCCCTGGTTGATGTCAGGACGGTAAACCACTTTCTCCAGAGTGGAACAGCCTGCGGTCAACATCAGAAGAACCGCTGCGGCAGCGGTCAGCATTTTACAACGCATAGTGATTTGATTCC
The DNA here is from genome assembly GCF_057444735.1 of Enterobacter sp. B79-1. Classification (NCBI taxonomy): domain Bacteria; kingdom Pseudomonadati; phylum Pseudomonadota; class Gammaproteobacteria; order Enterobacterales; family Enterobacteriaceae; genus Enterobacter; species Enterobacter sp. B79-1. Next base: position 25,001 of record NZ_JBYAZJ010000005.1, on the reverse strand, counting down.
TTTTCGGGCCCGAGCAGAACGCGGCTCATATGTAATATGCCGATGATAATAGACCTTGCCCCACTTTGAAACCGGTCTGGCGGCGTTTTTGTTGTTCTCTATGACTCTGAGATCCCGAAAAAGTTTATGCCGCCAGCAGTTCTTTCGCATTCGCGAGCGTATTGCGGGTGACTTCGCTACCACCGAGCAGGCGCGCCAGCTCCTGCAGACGCGCGCGTTTATCCAGCGGTTTCATGTGCGTTTCGGTCATTTCACCATCCGTCTCTTTGCTGACGATAAAGTGATGATGACCACAGCCAGCCACCTGTGGAAGGTGGGTGACACACATCACCTGAGTCGATTCGCCCAACTGGCGCAACAGTTTGCCTACAACGGCCGCTGTCGGACCACTGATCCCTACATCCACTTCATCGAAAATCAGCGCCGGGGTTTCCATTTTACGCGCGGTAATCACCTGAATCGCCAGTGCAATACGCGACAGTTCGCCGCCGGAGGCGACCTTAGAGATGGCCTGCAAAGGCTGACCTGGGTTCGTGGTGACGCGGAATTCGATGCGATCCGCGCCTTCCGCAGTCAGGTGGCTCTCTTCGAAGCGAACATCAATACTGAACACGCCGTGCGGCATCGCCAGGGTGTGCATGCTGTCGGTGATGTGCTGGCTTAACTCCTGCGCATAGTGCTGACGGATATCGTGCAGCTGTTTCGCTGTTGCCAGCGCCTGCTGATGGTGCAGGTTTACCGCCAGAGACAGCGTTTCCAGTGAATCAGCCTGATCGTCGAGCTGGTGTTGTTCATCAAGGAGAGACTGATAAAAGGCTGGCAACTCCTCCGGCGTGACGTGGTGCTTACGCGCCAGTGAGATCTGACGGGATATACGCTGCTCAAGCTCAAACAAACGGTTCGGGTCGAGATCCAGACGTTCACAGTAGTGGCGCAGTTCGTCACCCGCTTCGGAGATCTGAATGGCCGCTTCTTCCAGCATATCCAGGACGCCAGAGAGTTTACTGTCCATCCCGACCAGTTCGGTAACCAGTTGACGGACGTTATACAACTGGCTCTGTAGATTTACGTCTTCGCCATCTGCCAGCATGTTGAGTGCATTTTGGCTGGTTGAAAGTAAATGACCGCTGTTAGCCAGACGTTTGTACTCTTCGTCGATTTGCTCAAACTCTCCCGCCTGCGGGTTGAATTCGTTCAGCTCTTTAAGCTGATACGCCAGCAGTTCCGCACGGGCTGCTCGCTCCTGACTTTGCTGCTGATGTTGAGCGAGTTCACGGCAGCTCTGATGCCACTGGCGATAGTGTTCCGCCATAAGCTGAGTAAGCGCGTACTCACCTGCATAGCCATCAAGAAGGGCCTTCTGCTGCTCGGGTTTAATCAACTGTTGATGCGCGTGCTGACCGTGGATTTGGATAAGCAACTGGCCAAGCTCGCGAAGCTGGGAGAGGGGGACCGCTGTACCGTTGATAAAACCGCGGGAACGACCGTCGCTGCTGATGACGCGGCGGAGTAAACACTCACGTCCGTCTTCGAGCTGGTTCGCTTCCAGCCAGCGCAGGGCTGCAGGGGTGTCTTTCAGGGAAAAACGGGCGCACAGGTCGGCACGGGTTGCGCCCCGGCGCACCATATCGCCCTCTGCGCGGCCGCCAAGGCACAAGCCGAGGGCATCAATGGCAATAGATTTACCCGCACCGGTTTCACCGGTGATTGCCGTCATGCCGCTGTGGAAGTCGATCTCAAGCTCACGAACAATGGCAAAGTTGCTGATGGTCAGTTGTGCCAGCATAATTGTTTTCCTGTATGAAAAACCATGACTGTGTTTTCATACAGTATAAACTGGTTTTTTATACAGTAAAGTGCTGGGTGCAAAATCAGAACAATTTTTTTGACCAGCCGAGCTTCGAGCTTAATGTGTTGAAATAGCTGTAATCTTTCGGATGAATCAGATTCAGATGGTAATCACATCGACGAATGAGGACATCTTCACCTTCCTGGATCGGTAGCGCTATCTGGCTGTCACAGCTGATCTCCAGGTCATTACGGCGGTGTGAGAAGCGCAGACGAATCGTGCTGTCGCCGTTGATAACCAGCGGGCGGGCGGAGAGCGTGTGCGGGAACATCGGCACCAGGGTGATGGCATCCAGTGATGGCGTCAGGATTGGGCCACCAGCGGAAAGCGAGTAGGCGGTAGAGCCCGTCGGCGTTGAGATAATCAGCCCGTCAGAGCGCTGCGAAAAGGCAAAGATTTCGTCGATATACACTTCGAACTCAATCATGTGCGCCACTTTACCGGGATGGAGAACCACCTCGTTGATCGCGGTGCTGATGCGCTTCTGGCAGTCCTGCTGGCACACCTGCGCTTCCAGTAAAAAGCGTTTTTCGCTGATGTAGTGCCCTTCCAGCACGTCAGCCAGCTGTTGCTGGGCGTTATCCGGGTCGAGATCGGTTAAAAAACCGAGATTGCCACGGTTGATGCCGATGACCTTAATATCATAACGTGCCAGCGTGCGGGCTGCGCCAAGCATGTTGCCGTCGCCGCCCACCACCACGGCGAGATCCGCCTGCTGACCAATTTCTGCCAGCGTGCCGGTTTTAACGCCCTTCAGCTGCAGCTCCTGAGCAATCTGCTGTTCGACCATCACTTCATAGCCTTTGCCACACAGCCAGCGATACAACATTTCATGTGTCGTTAATGCGGTAGGGTGACGCGGATGCCCGACGATCCCAATACACCTGAAATGATTATTCATTTTCTGGAGGTCCTTGTGCCTGATGAATGATGACAATCTGTCTTGTTCCCTTGAATCCCGGAAACTGATCCCCATAATAAGCGAAGTTAGCGAGATGAATGCAGAAAAACGCGGAGAAATTCATGAGTAGTAAAGAACAGAAAACGCCTGAGGGGCAAGCCCCTGAAGAAATTATCACGGAACAGCACGATGAAGTTGAGGCTGTAGAGCCAGAAGCGTCTGCTGAGCAGGTGGACCCGCGCGATGAAAAAATTGCCAACCTGGAAGCCCAGCTGGTAGAAGCGCAAAATCGCGAACGCGATGGCGTGCTGCGTATCAAAGCGGAAATGGAAAACCTGCGTCGTCGTACCGAGCTGGACGTTGAGAAAGCGCACAAATTTGCGCTGGAAAAATTCGTCAATGAACTGCTGCCGGTCATCGATAGCCTGGATCGTGCGCTGGAAGTGGCAGACAAAGCGAATCCGGATAACGCGGCAATGATCGAAGGTATCGAGCTGACGTTGAAGTCGATGCTGGACGTGGTGCGTAAGTTTGGCGTGGAAGTGATTGCCGATACCAATGTACCGCTGGATCCGAACGTACACCAGGCGATCGCCATGGTGGAATCTGAAGAGATTGAAGCCGGTAAGGTGTTGGGTGTGATGCAGAAAGGTTATACCCTGAATGGCCGTACCATTCGCGCGGCAATGGTGACCGTGGCGAAAGCGAAAGCGTAACGTGCTGCCTGTAGTGCCGGGTGGCGGCGTTCGCCTTACCCGGCCTACATTTATTCGGCAATACTTTCGCGTAGAGGCTTAACGGGCAGGACTTTCACCTGCTTAATCATATTGTCCTGCACGTCCAGGATATCAATATCATACTGTTCAATACGCACACGCGTTCCTGCTGCCGGGATCTCTTCCAGCGCTTCCAGAATCATTCCATTTACGGTGCGCGCTTCATCTTCCGGTAAATGCCAGTTGAAAGCTTTATTGAGTTCACGGATGTTGGCACTGCCGTCGATCAGCACCGAGCCGTCATTTTGCGGGGTGACTTCTTCGGCAAGGGAAGGCGACATGGATGTGGTAAAGTCGCCGACAATCTCTTCCAGAATATCTTCGACCGTCACTAATCCCTGAATATCGCCGTACTCATCAACTACCAGACCGACTTTCTTCTTGTTACGCTGGAACTTCACCAGCTGTATGCTGAGCGGTGTCCCTTCTGGCACGTAGTAAATTTCATCTGCGGCGCGCAGCATCACCTCTTTAGTGAACTCTTTTTTCTCGGTCATCAGACGATACGCCTCACGCACGCGCAGCATGCTGATGGCATCATCCAGAGAATCGCGATACAGCACGATGCGCCCGTGTGGGGAGTGCGTCAGCTGTCGGACGATGGCTTTCCAGTCGTCGTTGATATCAATCCCAACGATCTCGTTACGCGGCACCATGATGTCGTCCACGCTGACTTTTTCCAGATCCAGTACCGACAACAGCATGTCCTGATTGCGCCGGGAGATCTGCGAGCGGGATTCGTTCACGATGGTGCGCAACTCGTCTTTGCTGAGCGCGCTGCTGATGGTGACGTCCGCTTTGATGCCGACCATGCGCATCAGCAGGCGAGTCACCATATTCAGCAGCCAGACCAGCGGCATCATCAGGATCAACAGCGGTGCCAGCAGGAAGCTGCTCGGGTAGGCAACCTTCTCCGGGTAAAGCGCGGCAATGGTTTTGGGCAGTACTTCAGCAAACACCAGCACGACAAACGTCAGTACCCCGGTGGCAATCGCGACGCCAGCGTTGCCATACAGGCGCATCCCGACGATGGTGCCCAGTGCCGAGGCGAGAATGTTGACGAGGTTATTACCGATAAGCACAAGGCTAATCAGGCGATCCGGTTTACGCAGCAGCTTTTCGACACGGCGGGCGGCACGGTTACCCTGTTTGGCGCGATGGCGTAACCGATAGCGGTTGAGCGTCATCATGCCGGTTTCCGAGCCTGAGAAATAGGCGGAGATGACCACCATGATGATCAGGGTGACGATCAGCGTGGTGGTGGAGATGTGTTCCAGGGGGAACTCCTTTGTTACTTAGCCAGCAAATTGCTGTATGAAGCGACTTCCAAAATAGGCAAGGGTAAGAATGCCCGCGCCCGCGACGTTGAACCAGACTACGCGACGACCGCGCCAGCCTTCGTGATAATGGCCCCATAACAGGACAATATAGACAAACCACGCGATGATAGAGAGCACCGCTTTATCGATATTCTCTACGCTGAACAGGTTTTTCATGTAAAACAGACCGGTGCAGAGCGTGAGTGTCAGCAGCACCACGCCGACCTGGGTGATATGGAACATCTTACGCTCAATGACCATCAGGGGCGGCATTTCGTGATTGAAGGCCAGCTTTTTGTTCTTCAACTGGTAATCAATCCAGGCAAGTTGCATGGCGTAAAGCGCCGCAATAATCAGCGTCGCGTAGGCAAACAGCGACAGGCCGATATGCACCAGCATCCCCGGCGTCGCTTCCAGATGGGTAATGAACTCATTGGGCATAAACGTGGCTAACGCCAGATTGATCAGCGCGAAGGCATAAACAATCGGCAGCAGAAGCCAGCCGCGGTTTTTGGACGCAACAATGGTCATCACCGTACAAATCATCAGGCTGACCAGTGAGCCGACATTCAATACGCTCAGGTTTTGCACGCTGCCGTCGCCAGGAATAATGCGAGATTCCAGTGCAAAAGCATGGCTTATCAGTGCTATTACCGCCGAAAGAACAGCCATGCGCCGCCAGCCGCTGTTTTTTTGCAGCAGGCCGGGAATGATCAGCGCGAGGCTGACAGAGTAGGCAACAAGGGCGATCAGTGCGAAAACAGGCATATAGGCGTCGACAGTTGTCTTAATAAGAAAGATAAGCAGTATAACGTTACGTGACGCGTGCTCCAACCGTTGCATAACAACAAAGCTGCCTTCATGTTATACTCCGGCAAAATTCTGTGTATGTGTCGCTTACGCGACCCAACGTTTCTACCCCAGGCGAGAGACAATGTTTGATAATTTAACCGATCGTTTGTCGCGCACGCTGCGCAACATCAGCGGCCGCGGACGCCTCACCGAAGAGAATATCAAGGAAACGCTGCGCGAAGTGCGCATGGCGCTGCTCGAAGCAGACGTTGCGTTACCGGTCGTGCGTGATTTTATCAACCGCGTAAAAGAAAAAGCGGTTGGACATGAAGTTAACAAGAGCCTGACTCCGGGTCAGGAATTCGTCAAAATCGTACGTAACGAGCTGGTTTCGGCGATGGGCGAAGAGAACCAGGTGCTTAACCTGGCCGCTCAGCCTCCGGCCGTGGTGCTGATGGCGGGCCTGCAGGGTGCGGGTAAAACGACCAGCGTTGGTAAGCTGGGTAAATTCCTGCGCGAAAAGCACAAGAAAAAAGTGCTGGTGGTGTCTGCGGACGTCTATCGCCCGGCGGCGATCAAACAGCTGGAAACGCTGGCAGAGCAGGTTGGCGTGGATTTCTTCCCGTCGGACGTGGCGCAGAAGCCTGTCGACATCGTTAACGCGGCGCTGAAAGAAGCGAAGCTGAAATTCTACGACGTGCTGCTGGTGGATACCGCCGGTCGTCTGCACGTCGACGAAGCGATGATGGACGAGATCAAGCAGGTGCATGCCTCTATCAACCCGGTAGAGACCCTGTTTGTTGTTGACGCCATGACCGGTCAGGATGCGGCGAATACCGCGAAAGCGTTTAACGAAGCGCTGCCGTTAACCGGCGTGGTGCTGACCAAAGTGGACGGCGACGCCCGCGGCGGTGCGGCGCTCTCCATTCGTCATATCACCGGTAAGCCAATCAAGTTCCTCGGCGTCGGTGAGAAAACCGAAGCGCTGGAGCCGTTCCATCCGGACCGCATTGCTTCCCGAATTCTCGGCATGGGCGACGTGCTGTCGCTGATCGAAGATATCGAGAGCAAGGTTGACCGCGCGCAGGCCGAGAAGCTGGCCAGCAAGCTGAAAAAAGGTGACGGTTTCGATCTCACCGACTTCCTTGAGCAGCTGCGTCAGATGAAAAACATGGGCGGCATGGCCAGCCTGATGGGCAAACTGCCGGGCATGGGTCAGATCCCTGACAACGTAAAATCCCAGATGGATGACAAAGTGCTGGTGCGTATGGAGGCGATCATTAACTCGATGACGCTGAAAGAGCGTGCGAAGCCAGAAATCATCAAAGGTTCCCGTAAACGCCGTATCGCGGCCGGTTGCGGCATGCAGGTGCAGGACGTAAACCGCCTTCTGAAACAGTTCGACGACATGCAGCGCATGATGAAGAAAATGAAGAAAGGCGGCATGGCGAAGATGATGCGCGGCATGAAAGGCATGATGCCACCCGGTTTTCCAGGGCGTTAATCGCTTTTGAGATTGCTTTTTGCCCGAAAATGAGTAAAATTTTCGGGCTTTTAATATGACACCCGGGCTCCGTTCCTCGATGGGGCCCGGTTGTTTTATTCACACAAGAGGATGTTATGGTTACTATTCGTTTAGCTCGTCACGGCGCTAAAAAGCGTCCGTTCTACCAGGTTGTTGTGACTGACAGCCGTAATGCACGCAACGGTCGCTTCATCGAGCGCGTTGGTTTCTTCAACCCACTGGCCGCTGGCGCAGAAGAAGAAACTCGTCTGGATCTGGATCGTATCGCTCACTGGGTTGGCCAGGGCGCTACTGTTTCCGATCGCGTTGCTACGCTGATCAAAGCAGCAAACAAAGCAGCTTAATCTGTCACGGTGGTCATGATGAGCAATAAAGCACCTGTTGAACCGATCGTATTGGGAAAAATGGGTTCTTGCTACGGTATCCGTGGTTGGCTCAGAGTGTTTTCCTCCACTGAAGACGCTGATAGCATTTTTAATTACCAGCCCTGGTTTATCCAGAAAGGCGGTAAGTGGGAAGAGGTCGAGCTGGAAAGCTGGCGTCACCACAATCAGGACATCATCATCAAGCTGAAAGGCGTTGACGATCGTGATGCCGCGAATGCCCTGACTAATTGTGAAATTGTCGTGGATTCGTCGCAGTTGCCACAGCTGGAAGAGGGCGACTACTACTGGAAAGACCTTATGGGTTGCCAGGTAGTCACTACCGAAGGCTACAGCCTGGGGAAAGTCATCGATATGATGGAAACCGGGTCAAATGACGTTCTCGTCATTAAGGCAAACCTGAAAGATGCATTTGGCATCAAGGAGCGGTTGGTTCCGTTCCTCGATGGACAGGTTATCAAGAAAGTCGATCTCACTACTCAAACCATTGAAGTAGATTGGGATCCTGGTTTTTAAATTCTCCGGATAAACGGTAAAAGACGGCGCTATGTGGATTGGCATAATTAGCCTGTTTCCTGAAATGTTCCGCGCGATTACTGATTACGGGGTAACTGGCCGGGCAGTAAAGAATGGCCTGCTGAGCATCCAGAGCTGGAGTCCTCGTGACTTCACTCATGACCGGCACCGTACCGTGGACGATCGTCCTTACGGCGGCGGACCGGGGATGTTAATGATGGTGCAACCCTTACGGGACGCCATTCACACAGCAAAAGCCGCGGCAGGTGAAGGCGCAAAGGTGATTTATCTGTCACCTCAGGGACGCAAGCTTGATCAAGCGGGCGTGAGCGAACTGGCGACGAATCAAAAGCTGATTCTGGTCTGTGGTCGCTACGAAGGGATAGATGAGCGCGTAATTCAAACCGAGATTGACGAAGAATGGTCTATCGGCGATTACGTTCTCAGCGGTGGTGAGTTACCCGCAATGACGCTGATTGACTCCGTCGCCCGGTTTATTCCGGGGGTACTGGGCCATGAAGCTTCGGCAACGGAAGATTCCTTTGCCGATGGATTGCTGGACTGTCCACACTATACTCGTCCTGAAGTGTTAGAAGGGATGGACGTCCCGGCAGTGTTACTGTCTGGAAACCATGCCGAGATACGTCGCTGGCGTTTGAAGCAGTCGCTGGGCCGAACCTGGCTTAGAAGACCTGAACTTCTGGAAAACCTGGCTCTGACTGAAGAGCAAGCAAAGCTGCTAGCCGAGTTCAAAACTGAACACGCGCACCAGCAGCATGAACATGATGGGAATGCGTAATACGCTCCCGAATATCAGTTTACCCAGGATAAGAGATTAAATTATGAGCAACATTATTAAGCAACTTGAACAAGAGCAGATGAAGCAGGACGTACCTTCCTTCCGTCCAGGTGACACCGTGGAAGTGAAAGTATGGGTTGTTGAAGGTTCCAAAAAACGTCTGCAGGCATTCGAGGGCGTGGTTATCGCTATTCGTAACCGCGGTCTGCACTCTGCATTCACTGTTCGTAAAATTTCCAACGGCGAAGGCGTTGAGCGTGTCTTCCAGACTCACTCTCCGGTAGTTGACAGCATTGCTGTTAAACGTCGTGGTGCTGTACGTAAAGCTAAACTGTACTACCTGCGTGAGCGTACTGGTAAGTCTGCTCGTATTAAAGAGCGTCTGAACTAAGATTCGCTTAAGCGACATCCTGTTAGAAAGGGCTGGCCGAAAGGCTGGCCCTTTTTTTTGTAATCGCATCTCACGCATTAACTCTTTCGACATAAATCATTTACAATGCTTGCCTCTTCACCGGAGGGTAAGTGGGTAACGTACTGCATCAGCATAATGGGAAACGTGCAGCGGCATTGACCGCGCTGTTTGCGATCCTGCTGATCGTGGTCGCGCCGCTTATCTCTGTCTCGCTGCAAAAAGATCCCATGAGCTCCATGCCGGGCATGCATCATGATATGAGCATGATGTCGATGGATGACCATCACGGCGGTATGCAGCATTCCATGCCTGTTGACCATGCGGAGGCCTGCGGCTACTGCGTGCTGTTAGCGCATGTTCCTGGCGTGATGCTGGCGCTGATCGTCCTGCTCAGCGCGGTGCTGCAAAGGCTGCGCGTTAAGCCGCCGCGCCAGGCGGTCAGCCACTGGCACTTTTTCCCCTGGCTTTACCCTGATACCCGCGCGCCGCCGCGGCAGTCTGCTTTTTCCCTTTAAAACTAAACCGATAACTTACTGCCTTAAAAAGGAAAAGTATGACTACCTGCACGCCGCGCGCGGCATGGGGAAACCTGCTGCGTCGCCTTCATTTCTACGTCGGGCTGTTTGTCGGCCCGTTTATCTTCTTCGCCGCGCTGACCGGTACGCTGTATGTGGCAACCCCGCAGCTGGAGAATGCGCTCTACCGGCACGCGCTCCACACGAATTCCGTGGGCGAGTTGCAGCCGCTGGCGGAACAAATTGCCGTGGCGGAAAAAACCGTTGGATCAGATCTGCGTTTGCACGCCTTTCGTCCGGGGCTGGCTGAAGGTGAAACCACCCGCGTGATGTTTGCTGACCCGTCGCTTGGTCCGTCGGAACATCGGGCTATCTTTGTCGATCCGATAAGCCTGGCGGTGCTGGGGGATATGACGGTATACGGCACCAGCGGAATTTTACCGCTGCGTCAGACCATTGATTATCTGCATACGTCGCTGATGCTGGGCGATGTTGGGCGGCTCTACAGCGAGCTGGCGGCCTCGTGGATGTGGGTCGCTGCGCTCGGCGGCATTGCGCTGTGGTTTTATACCCGACCCAAACGGCGCATTAACAACTCCTTTCAGAACCGGCGTCGAGTGCATGTGGCGTTAGGCTGGACGCTGCTGGGCGGAATGTTGTTATTCTCAGCAACCGGGCTGACCTGGTCCCAGTGGGCGGGGGGGAACGTTGATAAGCTGCGTACTGAGATGAACTGGCTGACGCCGCAGGTCAATACAATGCTCTCCGGTACGCCCATGGTCATGGACGAACACGCCGAACATCGCGGCCATCATGGGGGAATGATCGTGCCGGAGATGGCGATGGATCTGACGCAGTTTGATGGCGTGCTGAGTGCTGCGCGAAAGGCAGGAATTGATGCTAACAAGCTTGAGATCCGCCCCGCCAGTACGTCCGATCGAGCCTGGACGGTAACGGAAATCGATCGCGGCTGGCCAACGCAGGTTGATGCCGTTGCGGTTGATCCCAATACGATGCAGGTCATGGACAGAACCCGCTTTGAAGATTTCCCGTTAATGGCAAAACTGACCCGCTGGGGCGTGGATTTCCATATGGGGATCTTATTCGGGCTGGTGAATCAGCTGCTGCTCGTTGCGTTCGGACTTGCCCTTTGCGTGCTCATTATCTGGGGATACCGAATGTGGTGGATGCGTCGTCCGGCGAGGTCAGCTGCGAACCCGGTGCGGACGCTTTGTCAGAGCTGGCTGGCGCTGTCATTCTGGGGGAGGGTGGTCACGATAGTAGTTAGTGCTCTGCTGGGACTGGCGTTGCCGGTGATGGGCGTTAGTCTGGCCTTGTTTATATTTGTCGACTGGCTACGCTGGCGAGCGGCGTCAGGCGTGTCGCTCGCCGGATCCTCCGTTAAATAACCTTATGGCGTGCTGATGACTACCGCGACCCGGCGGTTTTCAGCGCGCCCTTGCGAGGTGCTGTTGCTGGCAACGGGATATTTTTTGCCTAATCCCCGCGTAGTGAGGTTACTGCGTGGGATATTCGCACCCTTTGCCCAGGTGTCTGCAACGGCATTGGCGCGTTTTAACGAGAGCGCTTCGTTATAGCTATCCTCACCATAATTATCCGTGTGACCGTCCATCCGTGCGTGGTTCAGGCCGGTTGCCGCCAGACGCGAGGCCATGGTCTGGATCTGTGTTTCGCTCTCCGGGCGCAGTCTTGCATCATTTTTATCAAATAGGATTTTATCCGACAGCCCCAGGGACCAGTCGCCATTCAGTTCGTTAAAGCCGTAAGACTTCATCGCCGCAACTTGTTCTGGTGTAAATTTACCTGGCGGTGTCTGGCAGCCTGCCAGGGCCAGCGATCCGAGTAACAAGGGCGCGATATATCGCTTTAACATAGTACATTCCTTTCTAAGTTATTGTTTTTGTACGCTGATTCTTGACCAGGTACATATTGCGGTCGGCTTGCTCCAGTAATGCTTCCACGGAGGCATTTTCCCACGCCAGAGCGAAGCCAATGCTGAGTGACAATGATGCAGTTTGCCCGTTATGCAGATCAAACGGACGGATAAACTGCTGCGAAAGCGCAGCGCAAATATGTTGAACTTCACGCTCAGAATGGACGCCGTACAGCACCATAGCGAACTCGTCGCCGCCGAGGCGGTATGACTGATGACGTTTATCACCAAACTCAACCATCCTGCTGGCGACTTCAATCAGCACGCCGTCACCTGCCGCATGTCCCCAGGTATCGTTGATAAACTTGAAGTTATCCCCATCGAGGAAAAGCAGGGCAGAGTTTGCCTTTGCCGATGAATCGTTCATCAGTGCCGCAATGCTATTACGAAACGCGGCGCGGTTAGCCAGCCCGGTTAAGGGGTCGTGCATGGCAGTACGTAGTAACTGGGCATTCTTGGCCTGAAGCTTTAGCTGCCACTCTTCCATCTCATCCAGCAGGCTGTTGAAGTCTTCGCCAAACTGATGGAATTCTTCAATACGGCCTTCCGTCACCCGACGGGAGAAATTACGGTTGGCGCGCACGTCATGGACGACGTCGGTAATATTCTGCATCTCCGTCACCATACCGTGATGCAGGGAACGTGTAATGGTGAGCGCAACGGCAGATGCAAACAGAATGCAGCCGGTCAGGACAGCAAACGACAGCCAGATAAAGTGGCTGATAAGGCTGTCTCGTGCGGTAAGGCGAATTTCGCCAATCACCGTGCCGTTATGCACGATCGGTTGTGCTACAGGGACAGGAAACAGCCAGCGGCTGACCAGCGCACCCAGGGTGTCGGTGTTATCTTCCGGATCCCATGACCAGTAAGCGAAACGTTTTTGGTGGGCATTGAGAACTTCCGCCACGGCAAATTGCCCCTGTTTTCCAAGGGCAGCAAGTGTTTCATTGGCCGCGAGTGAATCATTGAAAACCAATGAGGCTTCAAGGCTGTGACTCATGGTTGAGCCGGTGAGTTCGAGATTCTTTTGCGCGTATTGCTTTAATGTCACCACCGAAGCGAAACACAGCAACAACCATATAAATGTCATTGTAATGATGACGCTTATCATGCTGATCCGGCGCAACGTTCTTTTAAACGTCGGACGCGGTGTAGAGGCGAAATCCTTATTCATGCTTTTTATTCCGTGCAAGCATTAATACATCTGGATTGACGCGCACGCCACTGCGCGTCAATGCATCCAGATTGACGGAAAATCTGACCTGGTTCTGTTCTGTTATCAGGCAAAATGCACTGCCAATAACACATTCAGGATTTTGCTCTGAGATTAATAGCAACGCTCGGCCCTGATATTGACTAATTAATTCAAGTTGTTTTGCAGGCGATTCAGCCCCGAAATAAATAGCATCGCACGTCGCGGAGAGTGCTTCCCGATCGTTACGTACAATGACAGGAGTATAAGGTAACTGGCTTTGCGCATCTTCACTGCTGAGTACTTGCGTATAGTGAGATGAAGCATAAATACAGAGCTTAGGCTGCCCTGAGAGTGAAGGCCATCGGGTATAGCTCACAATACCGGAAACAATCGAACGTACCGATTTATCGGTATCTGTGAACGGAGCTGCCGTCGCTGAACCTGCCGTAAAGAACAGCATTATCACCAGAGTGAATCGGAACAAAGAGATCAAGAATAAATTTCTCACCAGATTCCGCCACACTGCTCTGGAAATAGTTGTCCTTAAGAGTTGTTGGCAGAATACCATTGTTTATCAACGCCGTCATTATGTCAGAAAAATCGCAGGCCAGACTTAAGCTAAATCCTACAATTGCTTATATTTGGACATTAAAAGCCAGACTCAATTAAGTCTGCTGGTACTCATACTTTCATCCATCCCTTTTTGCCATGACTCATGCAGCTTTGCTGCATTTTCGGCAGTATCACAACTGGCAGGAAAAGATTTACCTGCTAATCCCCATGCGTGAATAAAACCCTCTTCACACACTTTCTTCTGACCGTCAGTATAACCCCGGAGATATTCACTCCGATCGACATGGGGGTCGTTAAAACTATCGGCCAGGGTTTGATTATCTTTAACCGGCAGGCCATTCATGGCGTCTTCTTTACCTGCATCAAACCAACTCGGGCTGGTCCAGTCAGGCTGGAAGGTGTAAGGATTGATCTGGCAACCTGATAAGAACAGTGACAACAGCGTAAGAGCAATTGAACGCATAGCCATTCTCCTTTTTCTTCAGCATAGCCTGGCTAATGAAAATCTGTCTGTAATTTAAAGTTTACGTTTTTATCGGCTGATTTTTGCAATAAATTGGCTTGTGTAAACTAATGTGTACGTATTTTGGATTGAAATGTTTACTTTTTATGGTATGGTGGTTTCACCTCTTAGAGGAAAACCAACTATCGCAAACGAGCTTGACAGGATCGCCATCATGCAAAAAGACGCGCTGAATAACGTACATATCACTGACGAACAGGTATTAATCACTCCGGATCAGCTTAAAGCGGAATTTCCGCTGAGCATTGCGCAGGAGGCTCAAATCGAGCACTCGCGCCAGACCATTTCTGACATCATCGCTGGCCGCGATCCGCGCCTGCTGGTGGTTTGCGGTCCTTGCTCCATTCACGATCCTGAAACCGCCATTGAGTACGCTCGTCGATTTAAAGCATTAGCGGAGGAGGTCAGCGATAGCCTCTATCTCGTGATGCGCGTCTATTTTGAGAAGCCACGTACTACCGTGGGCTGGAAAGGGTTGATTAACGATCCGCACATGGATGGCTCGTTTGATGTGGAAGCAGGACTGAAAATTGCGCGTCGCCTGCTGGTGGAACTGGTGAGCATGGGGCTGCCGCTGGCTACCGAAGCGCTGGATCCGAACAGCCCGCAGTACCTGGGCGATCTGTTCAGCTGGTCTGCGATTGGTGCGCGTACCACGGAATCACAAACCCACCGCGAGATGGCGTCTGGCCTGTCGATGCCGGTCGGTTTTAAAAACGGTACTGATGGCAGTCTGGCGACGGCGATTAACGCGATGCGTGCTGCCGCAATGCCGCACCGTTTTGTCGGTATCAACCAGGCGGGCCAGGTGTGCCTGCTGCAAACCCAGGGCAACCCCGATGGCCATGTGATCCTGCGCGGCGGTAAAGCGCCAAACTACAGTCCGGCTGATGTCGCGCAGTGTGAAAAAGAGATGGAACAGGCAGGACTGCGCCCGGCGCTGATGGTAGATTGCAGTCATGGTAATTCGAATAAAGATTACCGTCGCCAGCCTGCGGTTGCGGAATCGGTGATCGCACAGATTAAAGATGGCAACCGTTCCATTATCGGTCTGATGATTGAGAGCAACATTCATGAAGGCAATCAGTCATCGGAACAACCGCGTAGCGCAATGAAGCATGGCGTCTCCGTTACGGATGCCTGCATCAGCTGGGAAACCACCGATGCGCTGCTGCGTGAGATCCACAAAGATTTGAACGGCCAGCTGGCGACGCGTCTGGCTTAAGAGGGTAGTTATGGTTGCTGAATTGACCGCATTACGCGATCAAATTGATGAAGTGGATAAGGCGCTGCTGGACCTGCTGGCGCGCCGCATGGCGCTGGTTGCTGAAGTCGGTGAGGTCAAAAGCAAATACGGCCTGCCGATTTACGTCCCGGAACGCGAAGCCTCTATGCTCGCCTCCCGCCGTAAAGAGGCTCAGGCGCTGGGCGTTTCTCCGGATTTAATTGAAGATGTCCTGCGCCGCGTGATGCGCGAATCTTACTCCAGTGAAAATGACAAAGGCTTCAAAACCCTTTGTCCTTCGCTGCGCCCGGTAGTGATTGTCGGCGGCGGCGGTCAGATGGGCCGTCTGTTTGAAAAAATGCTGACGCTTTCTGGCTACCAGGTACGCATTCTGGAAAAAGAGGACTGGGAGCATGCCCCGGAACTCATGAAAGATGCCGGAATGGTTATTGTCAGCGTCCCGATCCACGTGACGGAGCAGATCATCGGGAAGCTTCCTCCTTTACCGGATGATTGCATTCTGGTGGATCTGGCTTCCGTCAAAAATGGTCCGCTGCAGGCAATGCTGGCTGCGCATACGGGCCCGGTACTGGGTCTGCACCCGATGTTTGGCCCGGACAGTGGCAGCCTGGCGAAGCAGGTAGTCGTCTACTGTGATGGGCGTCAGCCGGAAGCATACCAGTGGTTCCTGGAACAAATTCAGGTGTGGGGCGCGCGACTGCACCGCATTAGCGCGGTTGAGCACGACCAGAACATGGCCTTCATTCAGGCGCTGCGCCACTTTGCAACCTTTGCCTATGGTCTGCATCTGGCGGAAGAGAACGTGCAGCTTGAACAACTGCTGGCGCTCTCTTCACCTATCTATCGTCTGGAACTGGCGATGGTCGGGCGCCTGTTTGCTCAGGATCCACAGCTTTACGCGGACATTATTATGTCCTCCGAAAACAACCTGGCGCTGATCAAGCGCTACTATCAGCGCTTTGGCGAAGCTATTACGCTGCTGGAGCACGGAGACAAGCAGGCGTTTATCGACAGCTTCCGTAAGGTAGAGCACTGGTTCGGCGATTACGCCACGCGTTTCCAGAGTGAAAGCCGCACGCTGTTGCGTCAGGCAAATGACAGTCGCCAGTAATGCGATGATGTATATACTGAAAGCCAGCATTGCTGGCTTTTTTCATTTTGGGGATCTGTCATGGCTGAACCGCAGCTGCTGTTGAATTACACCGGACATTTGCCAGAGTGCCCGACGTGGAGTGCGGAAGAGAATGCACTCTACTGGGCGGATATTCTGGAAGGGGAGATCCATCGTTATCATCTGCCCACGGCAGAACACACTGTGCTCTCTTTTCACGAAGAGGTGGGCTGTTTCGCGCTGCGCGAGCGTGGCGGGTTTATTGTGGCGATGCGTACGGGGATCTGGCTGACCGATAAACATGGTCTGCTCCGGCGCAAGGTGTGCGATAACCCGTCCAACCCGCAGCTTGCTCGTTTTAACGACGGGGGTACCGACCATCTGGGACGGTTCTATGCAGGCACCTTCTGGGGCCCGGGAGATTATAACGGTGCCATGCTGATGCGTATCGATAACGACCTGACGCCGAAAGTGATCCAGTGTGATATTCACGGGCATAACGGCTTAGCGTTTAGTCCGGACAAGCAGTGGATGTTTACCTCAGACACGCCAAACGGCGTGATCTACCGTACGCCGCTTGATGAGCAGGGCGAACCCGGCAAGCGCGAGGCGTTTCGCCGGTTTAACGAGGGGGAAGGCATACCCGACGGTGCGGCTATGGATGAAGAAGGCTGCTACTGGAGCGCGCTGTTTGACGGCTGGCGTATTGCCCGTTTTTCACCGCAAGGGGAGCAACTTGAAGAATACCGCATGCCGGTACGTTGCCCGACGATGGTCTGTTTTGGCGGTGATGACATGAAAACGCTGTTTATTACCACCACGCGGGAAAATATGGATGCGGAAGAGGTGGCGAAGTACCCCCTCTCCGGTGCCATCTTCACCCTGCCCGCCAGCGTGGCAGGGATGAAGAAAAGTCGATTTATTGAACATTAAGCCGGGTCAACCGGGACCACGTTCTCGCTCGGATAGCAGCCCAGCACTTTCATGGAGCGCGTGATCTCGCCGAGTTCGCGCAGGGCTTTCTGCATGGATGCAGATTCCAGGTTGGCCTGGATATCGAGGTAGAACATCTCTTCCCACGGATTACCGTGGATCGGACGTGATTCCAGCTTTGTCATGATCAGATTGTGATTACGCAGTACCAACAGCGCTTCAACCAGTGCGCCTGCCTGCTGGCCGGTAGCCATAAGCAGGGTCGTTTTTGCCGGAACCTGATCCGAGACATCAATAGCTTTACGCGCCAGCACCACGAAACGGGTGATGTTTTGCGTCTGGTTTGCCAGATTGCGTTCAAGCACCTGCAGGCCATACAGCGCGCCACCCGCTTCGCTGCCGAGCGCGGCGACGGTTGGAGAGTTAGCCTGCGCCACTTTTTCCATCGCCGCCGAGGTGCTTTCGGTGTACTCAATTTTCCAGTTCGGATAGCGGTTCAGGAACTGGCTGCACTGTTGGAACGGTTGAGGATGGCTGTAAACCGTTTCGATCTTGCTCAGGTCGGTTGAGCCGGAGACCAGCACGCAGTGGTCGATTGGGATTGTCAGCTCGCCAACCAGCGACAGGCTGGTGTGCTGGAGCAGATCGTAGACATCATTAATGGCGCCGGAACTGGTGTTCTCAATAGGCACCACGGCGTAATCCGCCTGGCCGGTTTCTACCTGATTGAAAATATCAGCAAACTTCGCACAGCCGCTCTCAATGAACTCTTCGAAATGGCGGGCTGCGTACTGGCGCGCAGCCAGGTGGGAGTAGGAGCCTTTTGGACCGAGGAACGCGACGCGTGCAGAGTGCGGGTTGGTTTTGTTCAGATGCTGCTGGAGCAACGCTTGCTGGGTCAGAACGGAATCTTCGATGATGAGCTGGAACAGACGGGTGATGTAGTGGGCATCAAGATGATGCGCTTTGCCGAGCTGAATCAACCGTTCCAGTAAATCGCGCTCGCGGTCGATATCGCGCACGGGGCGGTGAGAGTCCAGCTTGGCTTTACCCACCTCGACGGCGAGGGCGCGGCGTTCGGCCAACAGCGCCAGTAATTTCTCGTCCAGCGCGCTGATTTTTACGCGCAGATCCAGTAACGGGTTTTCCGGTGTCATAGTGTTGCCTGTCTCGTTTTATCGTTATCAATAAAAAAGGCCTCCCGCTGTGGGAGGCCTTGTTGTTCGTCTTCGCATTCTTTATCACACGACGAAACGCCTCCCAGTCAGGGGAAGGTAAAAAAGAATGCGAAGAAGAACGGCGTAAGTTTCATAAAGTCATCCTGAAATTGATACCGTTAAAGTACCCGTACTGTTTTCACCCTGTCAATAAAAAACAAAAAACGCGCCCGAAGGCGCGTTGGCGGTACACTCAATTTAAAGGATTACTCTTCTTCAACTTCTTCCGCGAAGCTGGCGTCTTTCACCGATGTTGCGGCGCGACGGGCTTCACCTTTGTGTTGCACTTTATTGAGCTGCCGTTCCAGCTTGTTGATCAAATCGTTAATAGCGGTGTACATATCCTCGTGTTTTGCGCTGGCGACCAGATGGCCGTTTGGAGTATTGATAGTTGCGTCAGCGATGAAACCCTGCGGCTCCTTGGACAGGATGATATGTGGATTAATCAAATGAGTTTGCCATTTATCCAGTTTGGCGAGACGGTCTGCGACGTGCTGGCGGATTGCCGGAGTAATTTCCATTTGTTTACTGGTAATGTTCATTGTCATAAATTTTACCTCTTGTCTTTCCGTCTTGGTGATTCCAGCATACCCGACCTAATGTCAAAATGTGTGATTTATATCACGTTATTTTGTCGCTTTTTGTCAGGGAATCTTTTTTGTGAGGCAGGGCAGGAAGAGGTGAGATTTACCTTGTCGAAGACAAAAATTGGGGCCATAGTTGACGGGATGTGTTGAGGCTAAAGCGCTTCAGCGGGTGACAGAAATGAATAAAAAATCGGCAGCCCTGAGGCTGCCGATTTGCATTGATGCTTCTGTCAGGTGATGCTGCTGTTCGCGGCGATGATTTTCGCGACCTTTTCAGCCTGCGAAGTCATCTGCATCTGACGATAGGCATTTTCCATCAGCTTCAGGCCATCGCGCGTTGCCTGAGTGTCCGGGTAGTCACGCAGCATACCTTCAACACGGTTAACCACGGCAACCCAAGCGCCACGGCGGGTGTAGTACTCAGCTACGGAGTATTCATATTTCGCCAGACGATCTTTCAGGAACACCAGACGCTTGGTGGCATCGGTAATGTACTGACTGTTCGGGTAGCCGCGCACCAGCTTGGAGAAGTCATTGAAGGCATCACGTGCGTGCTGCGGGTCACGGTCAGAACGATCCACGCCGAAGAAGCCCTGCAGCGCACTGTCATCCAACGCCATGTTGGTCAGTCCGCGCATATACATGACATAATCGATGTTAGGATGAGTTGGGTTCAGACGCATGAAGCGATCGATGGTGGCCTGAGCCAGCGGAAGATCGGCATTTTTGTAGTACGCGTAGATAAGATCTAACTGTACCTGCTGTGAATAGGGACC
This sequence comes from Enterobacter sp. B79-1, assembly GCF_057444735.1. Lineage (NCBI taxonomy): Bacteria > Pseudomonadati > Pseudomonadota > Gammaproteobacteria > Enterobacterales > Enterobacteriaceae > Enterobacter > Enterobacter sp. B79-1. The sequence goes on along the minus strand of NZ_JBYAZJ010000005.1, from coordinate 5,099 downwards.
AAATGGATAGCGATTATCCAACGCTTCCAGTTGCGTTATCGCCTGTTTCCAGTTACCGTCCTGCAACTTTTGTTGTGCAGTCGCATAGATTTCATTCGGCGGATTGTCAGGGACCTGTTCATTTGAACCGGAGCAGCCCACCAAAGCCAGGCTCAACGTGGCCGCTGCCACCAGATATTTCATGCGCGTCATGACGTTTTGACTTTCCTCAAATGTTTGTCCGGGAGAAACTCTGTTCCTGCTCCCGATTAAGACCAGCTACAATAGCACACTATATTAAACGGCAAAGCCGTAAAACCCAACGTTAAACGAAGAAGCAGTTTATGGCACAACGAGTAGAACTCACCGCAACAGTCTCCGAAAATCAGCTCGGTCAACGCTTAGATCAGGCTTTGGCCGAATTGTTCCCTGATTATTCGCGTTCACGCATAAAAGAATGGATCCTTGACCAGCGCGTGATGGTAAACGGCAAGATCTGGGACAAACCAAAAGAGAAAGTGTTAGGTGGGGAAGCTGTCGCCATCAATGCTGAAATCGAAGAGGAAATCCGCTTCGAGCCGCAGGATATCCCACTGGACATCGTCTATGAAGATGATGACATTCTGGTGATCAACAAGCCGCGCGACCTGGTTGTTCATCCGGGCGCAGGAAATCCTGACGGTACGGTACTTAACGCACTTCTCCATTACTATCCGCCGATCGTGGATGTCCCGCGCGCGGGCATCGTGCACCGTCTGGATAAAGACACTACCGGTTTGATGGTGGTGGCGAAGACCGTTCCTGCTCAGACCCGTCTGGTGGAATCGCTGCAGCTGCGCGAAATCACCCGCGAGTATGAAGCGGTAGCCATTGGGCATATGACCTCTGGCGGAACGGTGGAAGAGCCAATCAGCCGTCACCCAACCAAACGTACCCATATGTCGGTGCATCCGATGGGTAAACCGGCGGTGACACACTATCGCATTATGGAACACTTCCGTATTCATACGCGCCTGCGTCTGCGTCTGGAAACCGGGCGTACTCACCAGATCCGCGTGCATATGGCCCACATTACCCATCCGCTGGTGGGGGATCAGGTCTACGGCGGTCGTCCGCGTCCGCCTAAAGGCGCGTCGGATGAGTTCATCAGCGTATTGCGCAAATTCGATCGTCAGGCGCTGCACGCGACCATGCTGCGTCTTTATCACCCTATCACCGGTATTCAGATGGAGTGGCACGCGCCTATCCCTCAGGATATGGTGGACCTTATTGACGCCATGCGTGCAGATTTCGAAGAACATAAGGATCAAGTGGACTGGTTATGACCAAACTGATTGTTCCGGAGTGGCCGCTGCCTGAAGGCGTGGCTGCCTGCAGTTCGACCCGAATCGGCGGTGTGAGCCAGGGTGCGTGGGAGTCGTTGAACCTCGGCGCTCACTGTGGTGACAACCTGGAACACGTTGAAGAAAACCGTAAACGTCTGTTTGCTGCGGGCAAGTTACCGTCTAAACCAGTCTGGCTTGAGCAGGTTCACGGCAAGGATGTGTTGATGCTGTCGGGGGAACCCTATGCATCTAAGCGTGCCGATGCCTCCTACAGCAACACGCCAGGAACGGTGTGCGCCGTGATGACCGCTGACTGCCTGCCGGTTCTGTTCTGTAACCGTGCGGGCACTGAAGTCGCGGCAGCTCATGCGGGCTGGCGTGGTCTGTGTGAAGGTGTGCTGGAAGAGACTGTCGCCTGCTTTAACGATGAGCCAGACAATATCATCGCCTGGCTCGGCCCGGCCATTGGTCCTCGCGCATTTGAAGTGGGCCCAGAGGTCCGCGAAGCCTTTATGGAAAAAGATCCGCAAGCAGTGGAAGCCTTCCTGCCTTCAGGGGGTAAATATCTGGCCGATATCTACACGCTCGCTCGTCAGCGCCTGAATAACGTGGGCGTAACGCAGATCTTCGGCGGCGATCGCTGTACCTTCACCGAAAAGGGTGATTTTTTCTCTTATCGCCGCGACAAGACGACGGGTCGTATGGCAAGTTTCATTTGGCTGATATAACCTAAAGAATCAAGACGATCCGGCACGTGCCGTTTTCTTTTCACATAATTCAGGTCATTAACCTTGAATAATTGAGGGATGACCTCATTTAATCTCCAGTAGCAAATTTGACCTGTAATGGGAGGAGTTATGCGTCTGGATCGTCTTACTAATAAATTCCAGCTTGCTCTCGCCGATGCCCAGTCTCTCGCACTGGGGCACGACAACCAATTTATCGAACCTCTTCATTTAATGAGCGCCTTGCTGAATCAGGAAGGGGGATCGGTACGTCCTTTATTAACGTCCGCTGGCATTAATGCTGGCCAGTTACGCACCGCCATCGATCAGGCGCTGAGCCGTTTACCGCAGGTAGAAGGTACCGGTGGTGATGTTCAACCGTCTCAGGATCTGGTGCGCGTGCTGAACCTTTGCGACAAGCTGGCGCAAAAACGTGGTGACAACTTTATATCGTCAGAGCTTTTTGTTCTGGCGGCGCTTGAATCACGCGGTACCTTAACCGACCTGCTGAAATCTGCCGGTGCAACCACCGCCAATGTGACTCAGGCGATTGAGAAAATGCGCGGAGGTGAAAGCGTGAACGATCAGGGAGCCGAAGACCAACGTCAGGCTTTGAAGAAATTTACGGTCGATCTGACCGAGCGTGCTGAACAGGGCAAACTTGACCCGGTGATCGGCCGTGACGAAGAAATTCGCCGTACTATCCAGGTACTGCAACGTCGTACCAAGAACAACCCGGTGCTGATTGGTGAACCGGGTGTTGGTAAGACCGCCATTGTTGAAGGGCTGGCGCAGCGTATTGTCAACGGCGAAGTGCCGGAGGGCCTGAAAGGCCGCCGCGTGCTGGCGCTGGATATGGGCGCGCTGGTGGCCGGTGCGAAATACCGTGGCGAGTTCGAAGAGCGTCTCAAAGGCGTGCTTAACGACCTGGCGAAACAGGAAGGCAACGTTATTCTGTTTATCGACGAGTTGCACACCATGGTAGGTGCAGGTAAAGCCGACGGCGCAATGGATGCCGGGAACATGCTGAAACCTGCGCTGGCGCGTGGTGAACTTCACTGCGTTGGTGCAACTACTCTGGATGAGTACCGTCAGTACATTGAGAAAGATGCTGCGCTGGAACGTCGTTTCCAGAAAGTGTTTGTTGCTGAGCCAAGCGTTGAAGATACCATCGCCATCCTGCGTGGCCTGAAAGAGCGCTATGAGCTGCACCACCATGTGCAGATTACGGACCCGGCAATCGTGGCCGCAGCGACGCTTTCACATCGTTATATTGCTGACCGTCAGTTGCCGGACAAAGCGATTGACCTGATCGACGAAGCGGCATCTAGCATTCGTATGCAGATTGACTCGAAACCGGAAGAGCTGGACCGTCTTGACCGCCGTATTATTCAGCTCAAGCTGGAACAGCAGGCGTTGAAGAAAGAGTCTGATGAAGCCAGTAAGAAACGCCTGGATATGCTGAACGAAGAGCTGGACGATAAAGAACGTCAGTACTCTGAGTTAGAAGAAGAGTGGAAAGCGGAGAAAGCGTCCCTTTCTGGTACCCAGACGATCAAAGCAGAGCTGGAACAGGCAAAAATTGCCATTGAGCAGGCGCGTCGCGTCGGTGACCTGGCGCGTATGTCTGAACTACAGTACGGCAAAATTCCTGAGCTGGAGAAACAGCTTGAGATTGCGACGCAGTCCGAAGGCAAAACGATGCGCTTGTTACGTAATAAAGTGACGGATGCAGAAATTGCTGAAGTGCTGGCGCGCTGGACCGGTATTCCAGTGGCACGCATGCTGGAAGGCGAGCGTGAGAAACTGCTGCGCATGGAGCAGGATCTCCACAATCGCGTGATTGGGCAAAACGAGGCGGTTGAGGCTGTTTCCAACGCTATTCGTCGTAGCCGTGCAGGGCTTTCCGATCCTAATCGTCCAATCGGTTCGTTCCTGTTCCTGGGGCCAACCGGTGTCGGTAAAACCGAGCTGTGTAAAGCGCTGGCTAACTTTATGTTCGACAGCGACGACGCGATGGTGCGTATCGATATGTCCGAGTTTATGGAGAAACACTCCGTCTCGCGTCTGGTTGGTGCGCCTCCGGGATATGTCGGTTATGAAGAAGGGGGCTACCTGACAGAAGCGGTTCGCCGCCGTCCTTACTCCGTCATCCTGCTGGATGAAGTGGAAAAAGCACACCCGGATGTGTTCAACATTCTGCTGCAGGTGCTGGATGATGGTCGACTGACCGACGGGCAGGGGAGAACGGTCGATTTCCGTAATACAGTAGTGATTATGACGTCGAACCTGGGTTCCGATTTGATTCAGGAACGCTTCGGTGAACTGGATTACGGCCATATGAAGGATCTGGTACTCGGTGTGGTCAGCCATAGCTTCCGTCCGGAGTTCATCAACCGTATTGATGAAGTCGTGGTCTTCCATCCTCTGGGTGAGAAACACATCGCGTCGATTGCGCAGATTCAGCTGCAGCGTCTTTATAAACGTCTGGAAGAGCGTGGATATGAAATCCACATCTCGGACGAGGCGCTGAAGCTGCTGAGCGAGAATGGTTACGACCCGGTGTACGGGGCTCGTCCATTGAAACGAGCTATCCAGCAGCAGATCGAAAACCCGCTGGCGCAGCAAATCCTTTCCGGGGAGCTGATTCCTGGCAAAGTTATCCGTCTCGAAGCCAACGACGATCGCATTGTGGCAGTGCAGTAAATCACAAAACTCAAAAACGAGCCGCTTGCGGCTCGTTTTTGTTTAAAAACCAGGCAAAAATTGAGGTCTGGGAGGTGCTTTGCCTGGAAAGTGAGCAGTCAGTAAATAATTTTCACTTTATCCTTGCAGCTTCGTAATTACTCCCTATAATGCGCCTCCACTGACACGGAACAACGGCACACACGCCGCCGGGTCAGCAGAGAAAAGCGAAAATAAACGCTTGACTCTGAAGCGGGAAGGCGTAATATGCACACCCCGCGCCGCTGCGAAAAGCGAAGCGGCACTGCTCTTTAACAATTTATCAGACAATCTGTGTGGGCACTCAAAGTGACATGGATTCTTAATGTCTTCGGACAATAAATGA